>DAIDKP010000020.1 GCA_027449965.1 Acidobacteriaceae bacterium | reverse complement strand
TGGGGAGTGTCGAATAAGATTCTCTTCATTTTTTTCTTGCAATTCAGTCGTCAGCACCGTATTCTTGGCTGGCTGGAGAATCTTAGAGCAACGGCCTTCTAAGCCGTAGGTTACAGGTTCGATCCCTGTCTCGCCTACCATTCGCCAAAATCCCATCGGCCCCGGAAGCTGAACAGGCTGATGCCAGGCTGGATTTTTCCACGGGAAATGCTGGTTTTGCTGCGCTCCTTGCTCGGATCCTGCTCAGGGTCTGTTCACACTACCGGGGCAAATGGCGTTGCGAGTGAAAATCGTGTGAGACGAGGCGGAGTCCGAAGGGTTTGGTGGTTCCAAATCCGATGGCGACAACGAAGGATCGCCCTATTTTCTCCGCTACCCGAAGGGCCGGGGCCGATTTTATCCACTCTTCGTCCCTCGTCGCTTGAATACACCCGGTATTCCGCACCCCTCGACAGGAAAATCGGCTCCCGGCGCCACCGGCCGGGTTGTGTAAACAAATCCTAGTAGGTCAAGGTCGCGACGATAGTGTCAGAGTAGCTGCCGGGCGCAATGGATTGGCCTGCTGGAATCTGTCCGTAGACGGTGACGGATTGCGTAGTGCCGTTGCCAGATCCTGTCATCCAGTGAGTTGCAGCGGTGTTACCCCAGTTCACAGTGCGCGCTGCATCGGAGTAGATGCCGTAGTTAAGCAGCGCACCACGCGGGCCAGTCATGGCGCGCTTGGTGATGGTGGCTCCGGCACTTTTCCCCGCGTTGAGGCCAATGGTGTAGCTGGTGGCATCCGAGCAGGTCGCCGAAATCGTCGAGGTGGAGTTGTTCACTGCGCCAGAGTAGGTGCCAAAGGCCATTGCGGTGGAAGACACAGTGCAATGAGCCAGCGCATTGGCGTTCACCAGAAAGCTGGCGGTTACAGTTGCAAAACCTGCGCCTTCCACAGAGGCGGTGATCCGGTCGGTGTAGGTTCCGACCGTGACATACTGATTAGCGGGAAGCTGGCCATATAAGTTGAACTTCTGCGCTATTCCCGTACCGGTTGCCGTGACCCAGTTGGTACCCGAGCTATCGCCCCAGTTGATGGAGTGAGAGGCATTCGTGTAGATGCCGTAGCGCAGCAAGGCTCCGGACGGCCCGGTCATGGCACGATTGGTGATGGTGGCTCCGGCGCTGAGGCCGGAGTTGAGCGCGATGCCGTACGCAAGTCCTTTGGTGCAGGTGACAGTGAGCGTGCCGGTGATGTTTTTTAGACTGGCGACGTAGTTGGCAAAACTGATACCCGTGGCCTTCACCGTACACGTGTTGGCCGCAAACGCAGGAAGTGCGGCGCTAGGCAAACACAGCAGAAGGAGCGCAGACCGGCGAAACTTGTGTGGGATACGATTCATTTTTTCTGCTCCACGCAACGCAGGGGACCGATGACAGGCACCTGACCGGGCGTTGGCTTGTAAGTGAATCGGACGGAGCACCGACTGCCGTCGTCCATCTGTACTGAGATTTCGTTGCTGGCGCCAAGGTTCTTCACGTAGGCTTCACCGTCATAACCAACAGGGAACATGATTCCAGTAGACAACAAGGTTGCCGTGCTGCCGACGGGAATGGCGACGCCTTTTTCATCTGCCAGGCGAATGAGCGCGCCGCGACTGAACTCCATGGAAAACTTCACGATCACGCCAGATCGGAACTGCGGCCGAACAACTTTCTTGTCATTGTCGAGTGTAATGTCAAGCGGAATATCGGTGGGGCTGATCGAGATGCGATTTTCATCGTAGGAGCGCATGTCGGGCACGAGCAAACGGCCTGATTTTCCTGTGGTACCAACGTCACGATTTTCCTGATAGACGCGGACGTTCTTCATCGGATTAGTATCGACGATGGCGAAGCTGTCATAGATCGTGTTCGAGGGGAAGATTGCGTGATCCACATAGGACAGAGCACCTTGCGCTTCCACCTGGTACGTCGTCGCACCGTCGCCGGTATCGACACCGGCGTAGAACAAGCCGATCGGCGACTTGTACTGGAGCTGGCCGAACTCGTGGTAGCTGCTGCCCGCGGAGAAATATGTGTTGTAGCCCCAGTCGCCGATGTCGGGGGCCGATTGCTGCACCTGCACCTCGGCGATGCCATCCGAAGTGCCGCTCACGTCGACCGAACTGCGATGACCGAAAGGAATGTTGATGCCCGCTTCGAGTCCGTTGTAGTTACCTTCGCCGCTGTAGGTGATGAAGTCTGTGGCGTAGAGATTGATCTTGTGGAGGCTGCGAGAGAAGTTGATGGAGAGCAGTTTGGTGGACTGCGCAGTGATGGCATTGAGCGCAAAGTTAACCACAGGCACGCCCTGAACGATATCGCTGTAGGCAACACCAGCAGAGCCGAGACGCTTTGAAGCAAGCGTGAAAAATCCGCTCAGTTGCTTGCTGGTGACTCCTTCTCCGTTCATCGTGGCGATGTTGCGATAGTTTTTTGTCGCCTCAATGAGTGACCCTCCCACGCTGAGAATGGTTCCGATATGCTGAGCGCCGACGGAGTAGAGTTCACCGGTCTGTCCGCCGCCCTCGCTGACGGAGGCATCGAAGTTGAACGTGCCCAGTGTGCCCACCTGATAGACCGCTCCGCCGCCACCGTTGAACGCGCCAAAGGTTCCTTCGCTGCTGCCTTCGAGGGTGAGCTTTTCGGTGATTCCTCGGCGATAGAGAGCCGCTCCTGCAAGCTTGCCATAGGATTCTCCGACTGAACCCCAGTTTCTGCGGACCAGGCCAAACTGACCGGCATAATCTTGCAGGCCGGGCTTGAGCAGAGTCGGACTGGCATAGAACGGCTGGTTCACAGTCACCTGCTGGCCCATGGCGTTGGTGACGGTGAGGGTAATATTTCCTGCTCCGGCGATAACGGGAAGCTGCGGCGTTTGGAACGGGCCAGAACCAACCTCGGACGAGAGCATGAGGTTGCCGTTGGCCAGGACATTGATAGTGCCAGGCACTGCGGCAGAGCCAGAGATGGAGGGTAGCGGGAAGGTGATGAGATCGGGCCGGAGCGCGAAATCCGAGTGGAACTTGAAACCTTCCATGTAGACGGGCTGCGTCCAGGCCAGAGAGTCGGTGATGTAGTCGCCGGCGATGAACTGCCGAAGATGATCGGCATCCGAGTAGGTGAAATCCGTGTTAAGACGGATATCGGAAAACGCTCCGGGACCGTTGGCGGCAGCCCCAGTGAAGGTGAGCCAACTGGAGCTGAGGACGCCGAACTTTGAAAATGCCTGCAATTGAAGCGATCCTGCCCCGCTCAACTGACTGCTGATGAGATTGCCGATCTGGTCATAGTTGAGGGTGACGCCGGTCCCGCTTTCAATGACACGATGGCCGATAGAATTGGGCTTTCCACCGAAGTCGATAACCGTGGGAACCAGTGCACTGTTCTCAGCAGACACGCGAAGAATCTGATCTTTCTCGTCGAGGTTCCAGATGACACCCGGCACAGTCGAGACATCGACGAGCGAGCTGTGGATGAGCGAATCGGGAATGCGAATACCCAGGTCGATCAGTTCCTGAGGGCGCGTGAACAGGAGTCCGTGACGCATGATGAACTCGCCGATCTTCTGGGTGGAATGGCCGTTGATATAGACCTCAAGCAGCAACGACTGATCGCTGCTGGCTGCGGATGCTGGATCGAGTGAAGTGAAAGCAGAGGAATTATCAGCATTGGAATTGTCCCCGGCCACGGAGCTGGTCTTGCCCGTAGCATCCGTCCAGGCGGTTGTGTTGAGGCTGACACGAGCCAAAGCACGAGCTGACGGAGCAAGAGCGAGCGCCGAAGTGAGAAGGAAGACCATGGCCGCAGTATGCACCGGGAGGTTTACTCTTGCGGTCGAGCACTCAATGCGCCATTGCAACGGAAACCTGCTCATGAATCGATGAACTGATGCTCTGCGCGGTCAGCACAAGCGAATCGCCAGATGGCGGCAGCGAACCAGTAAGATCAATTGGCCAGCGCTGGGTAGAATTGGCGAGAATGTAAGGGGAAGCTCCGCGGATCGGATGGAGTTTGCGTCCATCCTTGGTAATCAGCTCGATATTGCGGAGCACATCGTGGGCCGGACCGCTGTTGATGCCGACCAAAACCAGCTTGTCGCCGCTTTGTTCCAAATGAAAGGCAATCTGTGACCGAACGCGAGACGCAGGCTCAGCGAAAACCGGAAGGGAAAGTCGTAGCACAATGCGAATCGTGCCCGCCGTGGAAGCTGCAGGAATCTGATCGACCAGAATGCGGTATGTGGACTCCTGCATCGTGGGCGCCTGGCGAAGAACCATGCGGATGATCTGGGTAGCTCCTGGAGCAATGGTGACCAGCGGCGGGCTGACCAGCAATCCGGAGGTTGGGGTGAGTTGATCCTTGCCATCCTGGATTGACCAGTCATAAGCACGAATCTGGACAGCCGTATCGGCTGTGGCTTTGTTGACGACCGACAGAATTGCTGTCTTTTCGCCATTTTGAAGGAAGATGTTGACGGGCATGACGGAGATGGTCTGTGCTGAGGCAATCAGGCCAGCAAACACCAACAACAAGGCTACCGCTGCATGAAAGAAAAGTTGTCTCCGAGCGATTTGCATCATCCATCCCCGATTTTTCAGTCCAGAAGAAAACGAGTTTGCACCGACCACCAAAGGCAACAGGAAGCAGGTACCGCGCGAGTCTGGATCCATCCCCAATCGCCGGTTGGACGCCTGCAGCAACCAGGGCAATGATTCACCCGCACAATGCCACCCGGCGCATTGCAGCGCCGGAAGGATCATTGGTGGAGGGTATGATTCAAACTAGTAGGTGACAGTCGCAGTAATGGTGTCTGTATAGGCGCCCGGTGTGACGGACTGCCCGGCGGGAATCGTGCCATAGACAGTAAGCGAATCCGCAGTGGTTCCTGTTGTCGATCCCGCAAATGTGTCCGTGCCAACCGTGTTGCCCCAGTTGGTGGTCAGCGAGGAGTTTTGATACAGGGCATAGTTCAGCGTTGCGCCTCCAGGTCCAGTCATTTTGCGAGCCGTCACGGTGGCCCCTGTTGCCGTACCAGCATTGAGGCCCACATTAAAGGGAGTCGTCTGGTTGCAGGTGACGCTGATGGTGGTATTCACGGAGGATGCCGCTCCGGTATAGGTTCCGAAAGGCAGCGCGTTCGCTGCAATTGTGCATACCGAAGCAACGGTAGCGGTGACAGTGAAAGTTGTAGTTACACTGGTTGTGGCAAAGGCTGGCGTACTGGCGATTCCAACCACAGTAAGTGCTGCCGCGGCGATCCCGGATTTGATCCAGATTTTTGTTCCGATGGTCCTTCGGATTGAGTTTAGTTTCAACATTCGTAGCTCCTCAGTCTTCTGCGAATTGCTTCGCGGTTGGTTGATTTAGCGGCACCACATCCGGGTAGGCCGGTATCCACTGCGCTACCAGGCAGGAGTCAACCGCTTGCTGCCTGACTAGAACACACTTGCAATCTACGTTTCATCCTAGCGGGAATCAATACAACTTACGCATTGATTCCAGTACTCATTGGTACCCAAATTGTGGTCGAAAATGCCCGCGAAAAGGTTACCCAAACGAGGAGTGGAGACTCCTGGTGAAGCTTTGTTTGGAAACTTCGTCTGAGGATAAACTTAGGGGCTTAGTTACCTTTTATCTTGACAGAATTGGGCTTCAGTACTCCACGGTGAGCAGCAGGCTCTCAGTAGATTGCGCCTCGGAGGTAGTGGCCGCAGGGGAATATCCAGTTTCGCGGATTGGGCGAGGAGCCGTTTGCAGCGGCTGCGGCACAGAGGCAGAGTGCCCATTTGCAAAGGATGCAAATTCTGCGGAAGAAGCAGATTGCATGGTAAGTCGGTAGGAAGATCCACGGGCGCACTGAACGCTCACATCCGATGTTGCCTTATCCATATAAACTATTGATATATATGGGCTTGACTGCACAGTACAGGAGTCCTCAACCATTGCGGAAACCACAAAACTGGCACTGCGCACGGCAGCCTGAGCGGAAACCCCGGCAAGCAGGAACAACAGAATCGAAACCGCAGCACCCAACGCTTGCAACCCTAAGATATTGCTTGAATTGGCTCGAATGGTCATGGAAGAGTAGCTCACTCTCTTCTTCGGCTGATTCTTGAAAATCTCTAATCGGAATGCAGTCTTCGCCATAATGCGGCCATCCGGCAACGGATCGAGTCGGCTCGGATAAGGAGTTCCAAAGCACCGAGTTCCGCTCTTTAGTCACCTCAATACAACACCATGGTAACTCTTTAATCTCGGATTCAAGTAATACTTTTGGGTTACCTGTGGATATATTTCCTGAATAAAGAACGGATAAAAGGGGATTTTGGATGGCATGGACTGGACAAGATCTGGGTGATTGTTTGCGCTTGTCAAAAAGAAGACGGCAGAATTGTCTTTGCAACATGCGCGATTCCGCGATATCAAAGGACATGCCAAGCCACAAGAACCGCGTATTTTCCATAGCCATCGCTTTTCTGCTGACTCTCTGCGCATGGGTGGCATCTCCGACCTTGCAGGCGCGAGCACCGTCGCGTTTGCTCGTGCGTAATGTCCGTCTTTTCACGATGGCCACGGGCCAGCAGGATTCTTTTACCGGCTATCTGCTGGTTGGATCCGATGGGCGCATAGCCGCCGTTCATGCCGGGCAACCACCAGCTGGCACCACGGCCACAGCGGTTTGGAACGGGCATGGGGAATGGGTGATTCCCGGTTTCATCTCCGCTCATAGCCACCTGTGGCAGGCGGCGTTTCGAGGCATTGCAGCAAACAAGACGCTGCCAGGCTGGATTGACGGCTTATATCGCGAGCATGCTGCGTACGCTCAGGCAGAGGATTTCTACTGGTTCACGCTGAACGGTGCTCTCGATCACCTGCAACATGGAATTACAGCCGCCTACGACTTCAGCTATGGAGCGTCCGGACACTGCGGCGAGATTGACTGTGACCAGCAAAGCTATCGAGCGGAGATGGACAGCGGCATCCGCTTTCTGCACGGCTATCAGCCAGACCACATCGGCGCAGAAGACACGCCCGCGATGGCGATGGCGCGACTGAAGCGCTTCATGGATTGGCTGGCAACGCAACCCAAATCCGATCGAATGCTTGGGGTAATGATTAACGGTGCGACCGCCTTCAACACAACTCTGCAGCAGGCGACAACGGAAAAATCCATGATGACGACATGGAACATTGGCAACCAGAGCCACTATCTAGAGCCACCCGATACCGTTGCTGCGGAGCGGGCCAAGTTTCCCTGGTTTGAGCAGAGTGGACTGCTGGGTCCAACGCTTTATTTTGGACATTTTATCCATCCGGATCAAACCATCTTGAGAGCGGCTGTGCGCGCACACTCCGGCATGAGCTGGAATCCGCTTTCCAACGGGCGTCTGGCTTCTGGTGTTCCCGATATTCCGCTGTATCTGAAGATGGGTTTGCGCGTCGGCATGGGAGTGGATGGCGAGGCGAGCGCCGACCTTGCTGATCCGCTCGAGAATATGCGTACGGGCCTCTATGCTATCCGCGACAAATATCAGGATGCGACAGTGCTCAGCCCGTACCAGGTTCTGTTCCTGCAGACGATGGGATCGGCAGACGTGATGGGCGTCGAGGACAAGCTGGGCAGCCTGGAAGTTGGCAAGTTTGCCGACTTTCTGGTGATTGGTCCGACAAGCTTTGGCGCGATCTTCGATCCGTATGCAAGTCTGGTGCTGGCAGCCGAGCAGCGGGACATTGAACGCGTGTATGTGGGTGGAGAGCTGCTGGTGGAGCATGGCCAACTGCTGCATCAGGACTATCGCAAGGTGCTGGCCGAGGCGACTCGTCGAGCAGGCGCCACCGCGCAGAGAGGCGCTGATCCGGGTATGGCACTCCATTGATGCGTCTGGTTCCAAACAAGAATATTGAAAAAGAATTGACACTCTGACTATTTCCCAGGCATCGGCTGCCGATAGGCTGGTCATCGAGAAGGTGAGATGCCAGGGATGCGTGTGGCCGATCCGCAAACGCTGCTTCGCACAGGCCTCAGTCCTGAGGATCTGGCGTTAGCCATTGCTGTGGGATTCGTACTTGGGTGCCTGCCGTTGTGGGGAATCTCCAGTATGCTTTGCCTGGGCGTGGCAGCGACTCTGCGATTAAACCTGATTGCAACGCAGACCGCCAACTGGCTGGCGCTGCCCTTACAGATTCTGCTTCTGTTCCCATTCCTGCGATTTGGCGAATGGATGCTGCGAAGTCATGCATCCACACATGCTTTCGCGCTTCACTCTTTTACGTATTCCAGCTACGCACATATTTTTTCTGAAGTGGGTATCCTGCTGGTGCATGCTCTGGCGGGTTGGACGTTGCTGGCCTTGCCTGCCGCACTGATCCTGCGCATATTGCTCACGGCATTGTTTCGTCGGCTGCAATCGTCACTCATGCATTGAAGCCGACAGTGGCGTTTCGGGCGTACCACGGACAATTTTTCTCCTCTGGCTAATCTACGATTTCACCTGAAATGTGCCGAACGTTGTCCGCTGGGGTCCTGCTGGCAGCGATTTTCCATTGGGAAAAAACTATTTCGATTTCAGATGAAATCAAACCTCCCTTGCTTTGGCAGCAAGCATAAAGTGAAGCTATGAAGGATTGCGCATATCTCATTCTGGGAGCCACGGGTGGCATCGGCTCTGCGCTTACCCGACGCCTGGCCAGGCTGGGCGCAACACTCACACTTGCAGGTCGCGACGAAGCCAGATTGCTAGCGCTGGCAGGGGAATCCGGAGCATCTGCGGTGCGGGTGGACGCCGGGGAACCCTCCACGATTGAATCCGCGATTGCCAGCGCTGCGAAGCAGCACGGACGGCTGGATGGCGTGGTGAACTGCATTGGATCCCTGCTGTTGAAGCCAGGTCATCTGACGACCGATGAGGAGTTGATGGAGGCATTCACTGTTCATGTTCGCAGCAGCTTTGCTGCGATGCGTGGATCGGTGCGGGCGATGCCCAAAGGCGGTAGTCTCGTGCTGATCTCCAGTGCTGCGGCACGTGTGGGGCTTGCCAACCACGAAGTGATTAGCGCGGCGAAATCCGCCGTAGAAGGACTGGCGCTGGCGGCAGCGGCGACCTACGCTCCGCGAGGGTTGCGCGTGAACTGTGTGGCTCCAGGCTTGACCCGTACTCCTTTGACAGCGCGAATTACCGGTAACGAGGCTGCGATGAAAGCCTCGACGGCGATGCATCCATTGGGCAGGATCGGCGAAGCCGATGAAGTTGCCTCCGCGATTGCCTTTCTGCTGTCACCGGAACAAAGCTGGATCACGGGACAGGTGATCGGAGTGGATGGCGGCTTGGCGACGCTGAGAGGACGAAGTTGAGCCGCAGCAGAAACGATCGTGACTTTTGGCCATGTTTCCGCCTTCGATGAAACTGGAAGCGGAACTGAGCAGCGCCAGCGCAGTGACTCTGGTGAGAAGCAGTTCGACCTTACAGCATCGGTACAACGTTGTTTATTCGTTGGCATGCTAGCTACGCTGTGGGACCGGGTCAGCGCTGCGCACCCATGCCGTGTAGATCATATCCCGCAGCATGGACGCACCCGCAGCAAGGCGCTGCTCGACAAAACTTCGTGATTCCGGAGTTCCCTTCCCCTCAAAAGCGCCGGTATTGTTTAGTAGATACAGGGGCTGAATGAAGCCGGAAGTTGCGTGAAGATAGTCCATGTAGGCGGTGAAGATATCCCCTTGCAACAACCGTGGCGAGGTCATCTTATTCGCTACATCGGAAGGTTGAAGATTGGCTCCCTGAGAACCGACAAACTGACTCTCAAATAAACTATGAATGCCGCGTTCGCGGCTGAAGTGATTCGGATTGGCGGCCAGTTCCCACCCATCGTAGTTGACCGTGGTGTGCAACGGCTGCGAGCCATCGCCGACGTAGTGACCAAGCCAGCCGATGTAGAAAAGAATGACCTGCTGCACGGCGGCAGTATCCTGGTGTTTCGCACTCAGTTCGCGATACGCACGAAAACTTGCCTTCAATCGCTCCCAAACCTCATCGGTCTGCCATGGCTGCAGGCCGACATGAGCTGGATCAAGTCCATGTGCCAACGCGTCCTTTTCAAAATCCAATCGCTGATGCGGCAGTGGGCCGATCTGGTCCAGGTACTCCATATCCAGAAAGTGCTCTGGAGCTTGTACGTGGCTTAGTTCGGGCTCCGCCGGCGAGCGCCATCGGTCAGGCTCCGGCCCCAGATACTCCACTTCGTCCAGTGCAGAAGGCGAGCGTAAAAACGCAGGCACGCTCGGCGGCAGAGCTGACTCCGCCAGCCGATTGATCATGCGATGCCCCACGCTTCCCCATCCATAAGCAAGCGGATTGACCAGCAGCGAGGCAATCCCAACCCAGGCAGCCGAACGAAAGAAGGAATGAGTTCTCATCGAATGCAGTATAGCGGGTGCAGTAAACCTGTAAGGCGCGAAAAGACCGTGGAATTTGGTCTCAGTGGAGAACCAGTACCCGTGAAGCTGTGACCACGCCTGGAATTTTGCATGGGTAAGTGCAAGCTGCTTGAACGCGCAAACATCAGGATGATATGAGTAGTCCCAATCGTAACGAACCGCGTGTTATTGCCAAGCCTGATTCAACGCAAGCGATTTTTTTGCATCAGCATCCTAATCGATGATCCAATCGACTTGTCCATGCGTAACACAAAAGTTGTAGAGTTGTTTCAAGAACAAACATCGGCCATTCGAAGTTGAAGAAACAGACACCAGACGAACGCATGATGAGCACGAAGAAAATGTCAACCCGCATTACGCTGACCTGTCTGCTGGGCGGCTTCATTCTGTGCGCGACGCTGGGGTGGATTTGGCACAGCGCTCCGATTGAATTCCTTGCAAGCGCACTGGCAGTCGCTGCTATCGCTTTGTTGCTCACATCTTGCATGCGATCCAGAGGAAACCGACGAATGATCCAGAGTGGAGTGAATGTGCCTGCTCCGGAAACGCTTCTGTCAAGCGCTCATTCGATGATCTTTTCGACGACGGTCGACGGCGTCTTCACGTATTTGAATCATGCGGCAGAGCGAGTTTTTGCACAGCACGCAGACGCGCTAATCGGCAAACGGAAAATCCATGATTTCTTTGCAGCCGGAGAACTGGAACGGGTGGCTCAGGCATTAGCGAGGCGGCAACCGGAACTCGCCACCAATACGGGCGCAATCTCTCCTTTTGCGTTTTGCATTCAGTCCTTGATGTCACAACCACCCAGCAAGGTCCGGGCGGTGAATTTCCTAATCGTATCCGCTGACGGGGTGAACATTCCGGCGACGCTTTATCTCTCCGTCCTGCGCAAAGAATCCGGAGAAGCCGATGGCCTGATGGCGGTAGCCGTCGACCAGAGTCACCGCGAGGAAAAACAGTATGCTCTGCGTGAGTCCAGCGAGCGATATCGCGACCTGTTTGACCATGCTATCGATCAAATTGCCGTGCTGGATGCCGAGGGAAAGTTCCTCTATGCCAATCGTCCGTGGCAATCCTGCTTTGGGATGGATGAAACCTCGTTTCAGAAGATTCCGCGGCTGGAGCAACTCTTTGATGCGGATGTTCAGGAACTCATTCGCCATCTTTTCCGGCGCGCATTGGGCGGCGAAACCATCGAGAGCCACTCTGTGCGAACGCATCGAAAGGATGGACGAGTCCTCGAACTGGAAATTTCGCTCAGTCCGCGACAGAAAAGCGGAGAAATCAACACGGTGCGCTGTACGCTACGCGATGTGACTGCGCAGAAGCAGCGTGAGCGCCGCCTGGCGCTGCAACTTACCGCAGCGCAAATTGTCAACCAAAGCACCTCATCGCAAATTGCTTCCATCCGCATTCTGGAAGCGCTTTGCCTGGCGCTGGGGTGGGATGCGGCTTTTCTGTGGCATTCTCCGAAACTTGACGCAGAATTGCAGTTTCACGCAGGATGGGCATCGCCAGAGTCGCAGAGCGAAGCATTTCTTCAGCAGACGATGCTCTCCGGTCAGTCTGCGCCCTTAGCCAGCGCAGCGCGACGACAGAACCATGCTCTGTGGGTGGAAGATTTCGCCGCCAAAGGATCGCAGTGGGACAGCCATTCGGCTTTGCATTTTGGTCAGACAAGCGGCTTGGCCATTCCGGTGCGCGTGGCTAATCATCAGATCGCTGTGCTGGAGCTGTTTCGACGCAGCCGAATCCGCGAAGATCAGGAGACGGTTGCGACCATCGAGACAACCCTTACATCACTGGGGCAGATGATGGCTCGAACGCGGGAACAGGACCGCGCCGATGAGTTGCACTCCACGCAACAGATTTTGCTGGATACCATAGCGGATGGCATCTGCGCTACTGATCCGTCGGGTCTTATTACACTCATGAATCCAGCAGCCGCTCGCATGTTGCGACAAGAAGCTGCTGAGATGGTGGGCACCGATCTGCATAAGCTCATGCATGCATCCCAGGCTGGCAGCCCAGTTTGCAAGGACGACTGTAGCCTGCTAACAGCACTGAAACAGCACAAGCCTTTCAGTGGTGAGCTGGTTGTCGGGCGCATAGATCACAGCTCGTTTCCCGCCGAGTTTTCTCTAACGCCCATCACGGATAACGGACGATACTCTGGCGCAGTCGTCAGCTTTCGTGACATCACTCAGCGCTTTGCCATGGACAAGCTGAAAGATGAGTTTGTATCCACGGTGAGCCATGAACTGAGAACACCGTTGACCTCGATTCGCGGCGCTTTGGGTCTGCTCTCATCAGGCATTTTGGGTGATGTCAACGAAAAGGCAGCAAATCTGCTGCGCATCGCGCTGTCAAACTCCGATAGGCTGGTGCGACTCATCAACGATATCCTCGACCTGGAACGCATTCAAAGCGGTCGTGAGCCGCTCAGCTTCCGCTCAGTAGCGCTAAACGAAATTGTGCAGCAGGCCATCGATGGCATGCAACCGGTTGCCGAAGCTGCGGAAGTACAACTGATTCACGACGCCAACGCGGTGCAATTGAAGGCCGACCCGGATCGGCTGTTACAGGTACTCACCAATCTGCTTTCGAACGCTGTCAAATTCTCTCCTGCCGGTGCCACAGTTTCTGTTGCTCTGCGGACCACATCGAATGCCGTAATGATTTCCGTCATCGATCAGGGACGCGGCATCCCCGCCGACAAGCTGGACAAGATTTTCGACCGCTTCCAACAAGTAGACGCCTCAGATTCGCGTCAAAAAGGTGGCAGCGGGCTGGGCCTGGCTATCTGCCGGACAATTGTGCAACAGCATGGCGGCAAGATATGGGCGGAGCGTAACTCTGTCTGTGGATCGACCTTCCGAGTGCTGCTTCCTTTTCACCCGGAGCTTGCGGAGCTTTCCGCTCCGTCGCCAGATCATCTCCCCGATTTTGGCACTATCCTCATTGCGGATGCTCATGCGCGTTCACGCTCCTACATGGCTGCGCAACTGCGGCGTCAGGGATATCAGGTAGTGGAAACCGCTTCCGCGCAGGAGACTCTCAACGCGCTATGGGAAAGTCCAGGAAGGCACAGAGATCTGGATGCAATTCTGCTGGATACCTCTATGGACCCATCCAACGGCTGGAAGCTTTTGCCTCAACTGCGTCAGCAACTGGCATCTCAACAGGTCCCCATCGTGCTGCTCAGCATGGAATCTCCGGATACTGCCGTGAACCTGCCCACAGGCGCTTCCGGATGGATTCAAAAGACTCGCTCAGAGGAGCAATTGCTGCACGAACTTGCTCGAGTATTATCTGTTTCCGGTGAACCGGCTCGCATTCTTGTGGTGGAGGACGATATCGATCTTGCCCGCATTATCGCCGATGTCTTCGCGCGCAGTGGCATGCTTGTCGAGCAGGCACACACAAGACAGAATGCGCTTCAGCAATGCTTGACGTTTCGCCCGCATTTGCTAGTTCTTGATCTCTCCTTGCCCGACGGCGATGGATTTAATGTGGTGGATTGGCTGCGGCAGAATGATGATCTGGCGCATCTTCCGCTGGTAGTCTACTCGGCGCGCGAGATTCCGGTGCATGAGCGCTCCCTGCTTCAACTTGGCCACACACAGTTTTTGACCAAGGCACGAGTGCAGCCGGAACAGTTAGAGTCTCTCGTGGTCACCATGCTGCGTCGGTCCCGCCAGCGTCGTGAATCGGCAATTCTCGATGCGTCGGTGAAAACTTGAAGATAAGTCTGTGCCCAAACTAGAGTATGTATGGAATGAGATTATCAATCAAGTCGCAGCGATTGATCTTGATCTTTCAGCATCTGAAAGAAAGGCAGTATTTCGGTGTCTCGGAAAATTTTAATCATTGACGACGAAGACGACATTCGTGAAGTGGCGGCGCTGAGCCTCGAGACGGTTGCGGGATGGGAAGTCCTGGTGGCGAACAGTGGCGCTGTTGGCTTGGAACGCGCGCGCATCGAGAAGCCAGACGCTATTTTGCTGGATGTGATGATGCCGGGAATGGACGGGCCAACCACCTTTCGCGAGCTGCAGAAAGTGCCTGCTACATCGGCAATCCCAGTCATTCTGTTGACAGCAAAAGTACAAAGTGCAGATCAGCGACGATTTGCTGATCTGGGCGTACGTGCTGTGCTAACCAAACCATTTGACCCACTCACACTCGCCAGCCAGATGGAGAAAATCCTTGGCTGGAGATAGTCCGACTGATAAACGATCTGAACTACCCAATCCTGCATTACCCGCAGCACTCCAGCGACTGTGGGAAAAATACTTGCCCGAAATATCCCGTCGCATCAGCGTTCTGGACCAGGCTGTAAGTCACCTTGAAGCCAGCGCGCTGACTTCACAGTTGCGGATGGAAGCGCATGAGGCGGCACATAAGCTGGCAGGCACGCTCGGAACCTTTGGACACCCACAAGGCAGTCAGGATGCTCTTGCGCTGGAAGAAGCATTTGCTTCGTCGATCGCAATGCGCAACATTACAGAACTTCGCTCACGGGTCATTGCACTCCAGCAGATTGTCCGCCCACAGTGAAGAACCGCCTTGCTGCCGTGAGGCTCAGCGATAGCGTCGGCGGTTCTTGATGACTACAGAAAAGATGCCATTCTCATCCTGGGTAATCAGCAGTGAGACATGGCGATTTACTGCATATTCAGCTTGAATAAGTTGCTGAGCGGTCGTGTTGACGTTACTGGCAAAAGTAAATGTCAAGTTCGGGCCAAGCTGTTCCACCACCGTGACACGCGCTGAGGAATTGCCCACAGACCCTATAAAGTTTGGGTCAACTCGTACAGCTCCTGAGCCAAACAGACGCTGCACACGATTGGAGACAGTTGCGTTGAGTGCTCCGCCCAGCAGTAGCTCCGTGGTGGGATTGTCGCCGACCTGCTGCTGTTGCTGCTGAACATAAACGGACTGCTCTTCCGTGGTTTGTCCCTGCGTCAACAACGAAATCACATCGGTTTCCGGCAACGGCGGCTCTGATCGATAGGTCACCTTCAACTGTCCAGGCGTGCCATGAAGGCCCAGAATAATGTCGTAATCTTCCACTCGCGCGCTCGCGTCCAGATCGATGTTGGGTGCAATGCGAACAGGATTATTGAAAGTGATATCGCCGCGCTGCAACTCATAGTGTGTGCCGCCGATCGATGCGCTCCCTTCAGTCAATGAAATCTTTCCCAGCACCGATGGAGACGCAAGCGTTCCGCGCAGATGTAAGTCAGCGTCTCCCGCAAGTTTCGCGTTGTATGCATTCTGGAATGTAAGCTGTGGCGAAGTAGTTAGATGCACATCGAGTCGCAGGTGATTGGACGGCGAATCAGTGTTCGAGATCGTGGGTGCACCTACGGACGGTGCGCTTAATGCACTTAAATCTAGGTCTGATCCAATGGCAAAACGTGTGATGATGACATTGCCACTCAGAAGCAGATTGTTCTCTGGTCCCTGCAGCCGAAGTTTGGCATCCGCCAGTGAACTAACACCCTGCGGATAACGGATGCGGATGCCATCACCAGTCGCGGTAAGGTCTGCGTAAAGTGTGTTTTGGAAGCCGAGATAGCCACCCACGTTGAGCTCGCCGCCGCCACTCATCGCCGTGAGCGAACGAACCTGTAACCTGTTTTGGCTAAACTCCAGCCTTCCTTCAATTTGACTTAGGCCGTTCGGGAAATCGCGCAGTGCCATCGCTCCGCGATGAAAGACGACATCGCCGGCAAGCATAGGCTTGAGCAGGGTTCCATTCACGTTCAGGTGAAAAGTGGTGTTGCCGGAAGAAACCAAGTCGCTGTCGAGCGATTCTGCCAGCCGCAGATTGATGACTCCGTTGGCTGCAATGTCCACCTGCTGCGAATCAACAATCTGCACATCCGCCTTGATATGCACGTCGGTATCTTCGCCGGTAATCTCGACAGGATCAAGATGCGCGATGCCATGGGCGAGCAACGCGTGAACCGCACCCTGACTGCTCAGATGCACTCCTTCGAGCACCGCCGTCAGTTGTCTTAGACGAGCCTCTCCGCTCATCTCTTTTGGATGCGCCAACGGGCCGGAAACATTGGCCGTGCCCTCCCAATCGGACTGACCAGTGATGCCAGTAACGTGCATCAGCTTTAACGCCGCACCCAGATCAAAGCGCTTCAGCGTCATTGTCGCCACTGTCTGCATTGGCGCATCCAGATGAGTGGTTCCATTCACTTCCAGATCACCCGCGCTTTGCTGCGAGTGCAACGTGTACATAACCTGATGGTTGCTGGTTTGTGCATCCAGATCAAGATCGGAAAAAGGCTGATCTGCAAGTCGGATCGCGCTGACCGCAGCGGTCAGATGTATGTGTGGATCTTTCACGGAGCCATCGCCCGCAGCATGAAACCGTAATTCCCCAGCGAGATTGAGCTTGTTCTCCTCGTCGCTGGCCAGCAAAGGCGCCACAGCAATTGATGAGCCATTCGCGATCATCTGAAAGCTCTGTTGCGTCAGATCGAAGTCGCCCGAAGCTTCCATGCTTCCCTTGCCCTGCGTTGCGCGAAGCTGAACCAGATGGATCTTCTGCGCATGAATCGATCCCGATCCATCCATGCGATCCAAACGAATGCCGCGAATCACCGGCTCATCGACGTGAAACTGCGCTCCGCCCTGAAGCGCCGTGAACTTTCCTGAGAGATGAATCTTCGCGCTCAAGGCTCCGTTGACTGGAGCATGCATTCCCGAAAGCGCAAGCAGATCGCGTATTGGATACTTTTGCAGATCCGCAACTACCTGCACACTGGAGTTTTCGTCAAATTCCACCTGCGGGTCAGCAAGATTGTATTTGGGATCAGCAGTATCGATGTGGCCGGAAAGGATGAGTTGCGCCGCGCCGCGCCGAAGCACCGCATGACGAACCATAATACTGGCTGGCGAATATCGGCCATCCGCTTCTACAGTGTCCCAGTCCACGAATTTCGGAGGCGAAAGTGGATTACCATCGGGAATCTCAATGCCCAGATGAGAAGCCTGAAGATGACCCTCTACCACCGGAGTCAGCCACGAGTCTGTAAAAGTTCCTTGAAATCTTCCACTGCCGCTTAAGCTGGGTTGATCGAAGACTGCCGGCAAAGCCGCAGAACCGACGCGGTTGCCTGCTTTCAACTGAAGAGCACGCAGTGACGCATCAAATTCGGTCAGATCGCTTGAAGTGAAATCGAGAGTCATGTTCGACGGGCGGTCGATAGGAAAAACGCCCAGCGTTCCCTGGCCAATGACTGTGCTGTGCGGCAAATGAATCATCATCCGACTCACAGCAATATTTCCGCGCCCAGCATAGTACGTGCCATCCAGCAAGCCGTTCACCGCAGCCAATCCCGGGCGCGTGAGTCCAGTGGGCATTAATTTTAGATGATTTTCAATGGCAAGATCAAAAGCAAGCCCTGTCCACGTCGTTGTCGTATCACCATCTATCTGCGCGTCAAAGCCGAGATGCTGAAACTGTGGCGAAGCCAGATCGAGCAGTACCGTGTCCAGCGAAACACGATGCAGCGAAGCATGCACCACGGCAGTTGAAGTAGGCACTTTCTGATGCGCATTCAGATAGCGCCGCTCTTCAGCGCTGCCCGGATGCGGTGTGGGGAAGAGCCAGTTGTCATAGGTAAAGTCCCCGTCGATTTCGCCTCCCTCGGATAAGCGCGTCACAATGTGAGAGACCACCAGCAGTCGTGACGTCGCGCGAAATTCTCCCGTAATAGTATTTGCATGTGCATCAGCAATCGCATCTTTGTAGTGAACGTTGATACCGCTCACCTTTCCTTCGGCAAGATACTCCGCACCTGTGCCGTCGACATGAAAGTTCAGCGATGCGATGCCCTCGGGTAGCGCTGGAAATCCCGTCACGGCAGCAAGCATTCGGAGATCAAAACTGCCACTAGAGCGAATATGCCAGACTGGACGAGCAAAGTTCTCAACAACCCCGTCAAATGTAAGCGTTCGACCCTGAGAACTGAACTGCATCTGCTCCAGGTCCAGCCGATTGCGACCCAGCAATGCGCGTAGTGAAAGTCCCGCTTGTATGGGTGGAATCTTGCCAGTCAGCGGGCCCTGCCAAAGAGTAATCTGCTTCAGATCGACGATCAGTCGATAGGTCCCAAAAGCATGATTCAGTGCTATGTCTCGCGTATTCCTGCTGTTGGAAATCATCGTGGGCAACCAGCCCAGATACAACGCAGCATCACGGGAACGGAAGTCAACCGGTACGGTGCGATCGGCAATTTGCATCACCCCGCGTCTGACCTGAAGATCGCCGATCTTCAAATCAAACAATGTGTCCAGAAAGGGCTTTCCGGGTTTTGCAGGATGCTTCGGATGAGGCTGGTTTGTGGTGCCGTCAGCATAGACTTCCAGGTGCCAGGCTGGTCCGTCAACTTGCGCTGAATGAAGAACAACACGTGTGGCGCTGCCGAAATGCAACAACCCTTCCACACCCAGATTCGCAGCAATGTGGTCAACGTGAATCCACGGCGCTTCGCCTTTATGCTCCAGACCATGAATGGTCACATTGTTCAGTTCCACGCCCAAATGCAGCAAATTCCAGTGCAGACTACCAATTTCCGTTCTACCGCCAGTAGCTTCATTCAGCGAGTGAATCAGCCAGTGCCGAGCCAGCATCTGTGTTTGAGATGAGTTTGCTATCTGATAAAGCACAAGCATCGCCATCATCGTCAACGTTGTGCAGGAAGCCATCACAATCGCCGCATGACGCAACCAGCGACGCGACGCGGTTCGTTGCTGAACCACCGTGTCGTCTCGGTGTTCAGAAGAAGAATCCTCAACTGGTTCCTGAGGTAGCTTTGGTTCCTCCGTCATGGCGCGGATATCCCATCTACTAACTTTTCACTTCGTCTGGTCTTTGCTGGTTTCGATGCAACGGCCTTGGACTGCTCTACTCCAACCCGGAGAGCAGGATCAAGGATTTCGACCTGCCCCTGATCGCGCAGTGACTTGACCCAATCCTCCAGCAAGCCATTGACGTGTTGCTGCAACAAAACCTCCTGAATGCGGTCCGAGACTGCTTTGAGCGGAGGCGCATGGGATGGGTTGTGATACTGTGGCAGCAGCGTCTTTCGATAGTACTCGTCAATCTCATCCGGTGAGATGCGAATCCCACTGCGGAAGCGTTGCTCAATGAAGCCCAGCACCGCGTAGCGACTTTTCCAATAGGCTGCCACCTGCTCCGGAGTCAGGTCCAAACCCGCCAGAAACGTAGTCCACCCCACACGGCCCATGCAATCTGTCAACCTACAGCCAGGCAGGTCCTGTCTTAGTCCAATCAGGCTTTCTTCCACATCTTTGGGGTCAGGATTGAGTTGGGATGGATCTTCAATGCGAATCTGCTGTTCGATGAGCAGGCGTGTAATCAACCGCTCCAGCGCAGCCGATGCGGAGTTATCCTGCTGGTTGCCACCAGGTAACAGATGTACGAGTCGCATCTCTTCGTCCACATCACTGTTCAGGACCACCTGTTGATTTACAACAGCCACAACTGCATTCAAAAGATGCATCGTTGCATTATCGTCACGCTGCGAAGCAATCGAAGCTTGTTGCGCAAATATCTTTGAAGCAGCAAGCAACGAGAACGCACAAAGTGCGAGTTTAGTACTTCTCATTGCCGAATTGGTCATCCTTTGCATCAGAAGCTTTGCCCCAGACTGAAAAAGAAATTAAAGTGCGAGCCTTCACCTACATACGGATTCGCCAGCTCCACCTTGTTAATGGCGTCATACGTTACAGGATAGATCGGAGGGTTCAGGTTGTAGCTGAAATCCACGCGTATCGGCCCTACAGGAGTTCGATAGCGCAAGCCCAACCCGACAGCATGGGAAAAGTAATTGAATGTACAGCTTCCCAGTTGTCCCGTTGATGTCACCGGTCCGGTCAATGGATTCTGAGCCGTGATGGGCGCAAGATTGCGGCACCCCGCCCGATTCTGCTGTCGAAAGCGGAGGATGCTGGGCCAGATATCGGAAGCATTGGTAAAGACGTTGCCCATGTCGTGAAAAGGGACAAAGCTCAGAGATGTTCCAAAATAAGGCAACGTAGGAGGAGGCAGTCGAAGCTCCAGACTGTTGACGAAAACACCTGCCCCGCCGATCGGAAATCCCGTTTGCGGATCACGTGGACCGGCAGCGTTGATGCCAAATCCACGATGAGAGTTTGCACCACCCGCGTAGAGTCTCTCCGGTAACGGAATCAACTCATCGGCAGGGTTACCATACGCGCGCTCCTGTCCATAGCGCGTGTTGCGAGCAAAAACGATGCCTGAGCGACCCAATTCATAGTAGCTTGAGTTGGATGAGTCTACCTGATTAAAGTTTGCCTGCGAAGAAAAAGTCGAGGTGGAAAGAAACTCCTGGAAGCTGGTGTATGTGCCGCGATGCGCATCCAGAGGAGCGTCTCGTGTATCGCGAATCCATGTAACTCCGGGTCCGCCCACGCGAACCGCCTGCGCCAGCAGCGGAATATCCGTGATAGGAACCTGAACGCTGTTTGCATTAACCTTGACCCGGCGAAAGACTAACTGATATTCGAGGGTATTTGCCCGGCTGAGCAGCTCATGCTCGCCAAAGAAATGCTGGGTCATGGCAAAAGTAGCTTCCAGTGTGGATGCGCTGTATGTTACAACGTCCTGACTATTGTTATAACCACCAGAGATCAGTAGTTCCAGGTTCCGATTATTGCGGAATCGCGGCGATTGAAAGAGAAGATCAACCTGCTGCTCGAGCAAGCCATAATGGCCGCGAATGGAAGCCGTCTGATCACGCCCGAAAAGATTGGTTCGACTCAACTCCACCAGCACGCGCGGGCTGGCTCCTACTGTTCCATTGGGATTGCTGGTCGGTGATCCGTTGACTGTTCCTGTTTGTAGCTCAAAACCTGCGCCATAACTCAGATCCCAACGCCGAGCTTCAATTGTTTGTAAAAGAACTGTTTTGCGCGGTAACTCGCCTTGCGGATCGAGTACCACCGGATTGACCTCACTGAACAGGGCAAGATCGTAGAGATTGCGCTGTGTATCGAGCAGCGCAGACTGGTTCAGCGGATCACCAGCATGAATCGTGACCGAGTGCACAATGGTGGCTGGACGAGTGAAGTGCAATCCGGTGGTGATCACGTTGCGAACAAAAACCTGTTCCCCTTCATGAATGCGAAAAACTACATCCACCTCGTCGTTCTGGGACTTGGCCAGCGATTCGGTAACCTGCACATCCGACTGATCAAAGCCTTTGCTCAGGTAATACGTGCGCAGAGTATCGCGATCCGAGGATAAACTGTGTGGCGAAAGCGGCTGCTCAGGAGTGGTATTCAACAGCGGCTTCAGCTCATTTCCAGAAATTTTCTCATTGCCGGCGATCTGCACAGATCGAACACGCTGCTGCGGGCCTTCGTCGATCACATACGTCACCTGAAGTGCAACCTGCTTCTTGCTACCATGCGACATTGAGAGCTTCCCCTGCTGATCCTGATCGGTGATCTCCGGTTTGATCTGGACGGCGGAGAAGCCGTTGTTGAGGTAGATCGCCTTCAGCGCAGCAATATCACTCAGCACAAGCTGCTGGTTATATAAACCCTGCTTGTCAAATGGATTGGCAGCCGTCACGCTCAGAAGGTCGCTCAGTGTGCGGCGATCAAAGTAATGAGCACCTTCAATCAAGACGCGCGTAACCTTATGTTTGGCTCCAAGCGTGACATGATAGACGATTCTTACTTTGCCAGAGCGCGCATTCTGCTCCACTTCAGAGAGCCGGTCATGACTAACTTTCACATCAAAATAGCCTCGCTTCTGGAAGTAGTTTTCAATACGCAGATTTCCTTCGTTGAGCAGATCTTCATCCACGGCTGCCTCTTGATAGACCGGCACCAGGGCACGAATGCGTTCTGCGCTCAGGTGCGCGCCCTCCAGAACCACCTGCACCACCGGACCGCGATTCGCTACAAACTTGTAGTTGACCAGATTTCTGGCAGCATCATAACTCTGTGACTCCAGCTTGACATCCGCTTCCAGACGATCCTGTTTGCGATACTCCCGCAGCAGGCCATTCATCGCCTTGCTGCTGGTCTCCGGGCCTACGCGCATTCCGCCATGCAGATGGGTATAGCGCTCCAGATCTGCCGAGTCGATTCCGCTGTCGCCAAGCAGTGAAATTGTGCCTGTACGGGCCTGATTGCCCGGCACGACAGTGAAGGCGATATCGACCAATTGTTGCTGCGGGTCTGCCGTGACAACGTGGTGAATCGTGGCCCGCTGAAAGCCAAGCCGGACCAACTCCTGCTTCATATCGGCTTCGCCATGCTCCAGTCGCTGTTCTGAAAACGGAGTGCCCGGCGTCAATCGACTGGCACGCAACAAAAGGGAATTACTATTGGCTCCGCGAGCGCCAATTACGCTAAGCGTTCCGATGAAAGGCCGTGGGCGTCCGCGAAATTCCAGCGCTATCCCGCTTTGCTCGCGACGCCCATACACTGCAAGCGCATCATACAATCCTGTTGCAAACAAACGTCGCAAGCTGTCGTCGATCGCCTGAATACTCAGCGGCTTGCCGGGCTGCTGCTCCAGCGTAAGTGGCAGTGGTGCAATTCGATCCCGATCAACACCTGTAAAATCGATGCGGACAACGGGCAGCCCTTGCCAGCGCCGGAGCCTTCGGTCTCCGCTCAGGATGTTGGCTGGATCTGCGGTCTTACGCGTTGCATCGGGTCCAACGGCGACCTTGAGTGGCGAGGATTTTTCCGAATTCTGAACGGTTTGAGAAATACTCTGGCCGATAGCCGAACACGCGGCGCCAAGCAGGAAGCAGGCTACAGCGACGAGGAATCCGCGCTGCCCGAGACAGGGCCACGCGAACGCCCGCGGATGCTCCCTCACAATCGGAATAATCAGCGACCTCCCGCTCTGGCGGCATTCGATACCCTGCACACATGCCTGCAGAATGATTCTTTGCTTCCGCTCACTATACTAATAAGTGCAGGCAAAGTTTGCAGCGATTTGCTGCAACCTTCCCGTTGCATTCGCACATCGAAGTCTACGTCGACAATGCAACATGAGTTTGGTTTCCCCGCAGCGGGCAGGAGTTCCATTGACACCCAGGCACACGAATCCATCCTTGATCGAGACGGACCCCGCCCCAGTCGAAGTTTCGACCGTGCCGTTGGCAGACGAGACATTGGCCCGCGCTCAGGCAGGAGATGGCGCTGCCTTTGCTCAGCTCTATGCCATGCACAAGCGCCGCGTTTACTCCCTTTGCCTGCGCATGGTGGGCAATGTGGCAGAGGCTGAAGACCTGACGCAGGAGGCATTCCTGCAGCTTCATCGTAAAATCTCCACCTTTCGCGGTGATTCTGCTTTCTCCACCTGGCTGCACCGGCTCACGGTCAATGTGGTTCTGATGAACCTGCGTCGCAAGGGGCTGAATCTGGTTTCGCTGGACGAAGCAATGGACCCCTCGCCGGAGTCTGGCCCGATGCGCAGCTTTGGTGCGCAGGATCTGCAGCTGACCGGCTCCATCGATCGCATGGCACTGGAAAAGGCCATCGCTGATCTTCCTGCCGGCTATCGATTGATTTTTATGCTGCACGATATTGATGGCTACGAACACAACGAAATTGCAACGATGCTGGACTGCTCGATTGGCAACTCCAAGTCTCAGCTTCACAAGGCACGTATGAAGCTTAGAGAGGCGCTCAGCGCCCGTCATTCCCCGGAGGTGCTTCCGTGAACCCACCCGAGAGACTCAACCCCGTGAACGCACCGACACCATCATCCACACAGGCTGAGGAGCAGGCATGCGTAGCCTTTCAATCGCGCATGGCCGAACGGATTGCCTCCGGCGATGACCTTCAGACCGACCCACACCTGGCAGGCTGTCCAAGGTGCCAGACCCTGCTGGCGGAACTGGAAACCATCGCACAGGCCGCACGGATGCTGCTGCCCACCGAAGAAGAACCCGACGATGCACTCTGGCAAAAAATCGAGCAGGCCATCTCCAATGAACGCCTCTGATTTCACCGCGTCAAAATGTGCGCCAGCACTGCGCCACATAGCCCCTCGAAAACGCCTGCTGGTACTCACGGGATTTATGGGTGCGGGAAAGACAACCGTCGGCAAACTCCTTGCCGCGAGCATCCGGTGGCCGTTTGTCGATGTTGACGCTTTGATTGAATCCAAAACCGGCCAAAGCATTGCCGCCCTTTTTGAGCAACACGGTGAGGCCTGGTTTCGCGAGTTGGAACATGACACCATTCGCCATCTCGCCATGGGCAAGCCAGGCGCAAAGACAACCTTGAATTCGCAAAATGACTCTGAGGAATCCCCTGTAACGCAGTCCTGTGTACTTGCTTTGGGCGGCGGAGCCATCGAGGACGCGCGCACTCGCAGACTTTTACTGGAAACCCCTGATATTAGCCTGATTCACCTGGAGGTGTCGCTAAGCGAGGCGATCCGTCGCTGCAAGACCGAAGCGCAGGCGGTGCGTCCGGTTCTGGCCAATCAGGAACGACTGGCACAGCGCTACGCAACACGACTTGCGCTGTATCGTCAGGCACCCGTGACGTTCGTCGTGGATGACCTTGCACCTGAGCAGATCGTCCAAAACATCGTCGAGGCTTTATCGCTTGTTTCATTGAATCGGAGTAAAACTTGACCTCGTTTCCACGCTCGTCCATCGAAATTGGCCCACTCTCTGAAATCCTGACCGCCTCAAGCAGGTATCATGCAGGGTGTGAGATCCGCATCGGGATTCATCCGGGGGATTCCCGTCTCTAGGCCTCTACTCTGTACATCTTTTTGCTTCAACGGTTTTGAGTTATCGGAAACTTCCACCGCATGAGCTTCCCACATCGACCGACATCATGATGACTTCACCTGTCTCCACCCACTCTGTCTCGACCGATTCCTCGGCGCAACCGCCAGCGCTCTCGGTTGCGCAGCGGTCGCATGTTGGTCATCCCGCTGCCGGGGCAACGGCGACGCTGATAGGCGATCTTCGCGAGTTATTCAAGTTCAAAGTCACCACGATGGTGCTTATCACGACGTGGGCCGGTTTTTACCTAGGCTCCATTCGCTCTGGCATCACCAGTGTGCAGCGTGGGCTCTTAGAGACACTGATTGGCGTCGCGCTGGTCTCCGCTGGAGCCAGTGCGCTGAATGAGGCGATGGAGCGTAAATCCGACGCGCTGATGCTGCGTACCGCGCACCGGCCAATTGCCTCCGGCCGCATCTCGTTGCCGGCGGGGTTAGCGCTTGGGCTGGGATCTGTGCTGCTTGGCGGCTGGACACTGCTTGAGACGACCAATCTGCTGACCGTAGCTCTGGCATTGCTGACCGTCTTTACTTATGTCGCCATCTATACCCCGCTCAAAAGACTTACCTCGCTGGCCACGTTCCTGGGTGCGTTTCCAGGAGCAGCCGGGCCACTGTTGGGCTGGACTGCGGCGCGGGGCCAGATCGAGTGGCAAGGCGTGGCGCTTTTTGCCATTCTGTTTGTCTGGCAGTTCCCTCATTTCATGGCCATCTCCTGGCTGTATCGTCATGACTACGCGCGCGCCGGCATCCGCATGTTGCCTGTTGTGCAGCCGGACGGAGTTTCCACGGTCATCGAAGCTCTGGTCTATGCCGTTTTGATGATCCCAGTCAGCCTGGCACCATGGTGGCTGCACATGGCCGGCATCGCTTATGCCGTGCTCGCTGCGTTGCTGGGTGTTTTTTACCTTGCCTACACGGTGCGTTTCAGCCGCATTCTGCGCACCACCGATGAAACCGAAAGCCGCATGGTGGCTCGCGATCTGCTCAAGGTGAGTGTGCTTTACCTTCCACTGCTGCTCACCGGACTCATGCTCGCTGCGACCATCCGATAGCCCTTCACTCCATCCCAAGGAAAGTACAGATGAGTACGAGTCCAATCATCCCCGTCCGCACCGCAATTATCGCAATTCTAGGCATCAGCCTGGCGGCGACACTGTTTCTCTTCTGGCTGATTTATGTTCATCCGGCGGCAGACCCCGCGAGTCTGCGGCTGACATTTCTGCCTGCGCTCAATGCTCTGTTGAACGGGCTGAGTGCCTGTGCGCTGCTCATCGGCTTTGTCTTCATTCGCGCTCGACGCATTCCAGCGCATCGCACTGCCATGATGACGGCGTTTGTCTTTTCGGCGCTTTTTCTAGTCTGCTACATCGTCAATTACGCGCTGCACGGCGAAAGCCACTATCCGCACACGCCGCTGCGCACCTTTTACCTGATCCTGCTCGTTAGCCACATCCTGCTCAGTATCGTAGCGCTGCCCACAATTCTGATCACCTTTTTCTTTTCGCTCACCGGACGCATCCCCTATCATCGCAGGATTGCGCGGTGGACATTCCCACTCTGGCTTTACGTTTCTGTCACCGGCGTGGTCGTCTATGCCATGCTGGCCGCGGCCCGCGTCTGAGAACTTTAACCTGTCTTTCTGAGATACCTCGATGAACGATTCACACAAGCCCACCTTGAATGCCAGTGACGGCACACGCGAGCTACTGATTGGCGGCGCGTCGATTCTGGCTGCCGGGCTACTCGGCCTCATCCTGACGGCAACCGTACTGGGCGGCATCAACCGTGATGGAGCACACTCCAACTCTGGCTGGCTGGCGCTGATTATCGGTGCAATGTGCGTTCCTTTTGGCCTGATGCTGACACTGCTGGGCGCGGCCAAGTGGATGCGTAACCGACGCAACTGATCTGGCGATGAGGGCAGGCGAAGGTTGCCTCTCTCTGCTATCCTTTGGGTTAGCCTTTTGGAGAAGATGTCTATGGCAAGAAGCGTCAATAAAGTCATTCTGCTGGGCAACATCGGCAAAGACCCGGAATTCAAGGTTCTGCCCAGCGGGCAGCCTGTGGTCAACTTCAGCCTGGCGACCAGCGAGCGCTACAAGGATCAGCAGGGCAACCAGCAGGAGCGCACCGAGTGGCACAATCTGGTGGCCTACGCCAAACTGGCGGAGATCGTGCGTGACTACGTGAAGAAGGGCAACAAGCTTTACGTGGAGGGTCGCCTGACCACGCGAAGCTGGGATGACCGCGAGACCAACAAGAAGGTCTATCGCACGGAGATTGTGCTGACGGATATGACGCTGCTCTCTGGGCGTGGCGAAGAGGGTGGCGCTTCGGGCGGCTACTCCGGTGGCCGCAGCGCTGGCAGTTACGACCAGCGTCCACCTGCCGCGGACGACTATGCGCAATCCACGCAGATCACCGACGAAGACATTCCTTTCTGACCTGTCGAGTACGCGGGCGTGACACTTCCCGAGCTGAGCAGTCTATCTGCTATGCCGGGCTCCTGCGAGACTCCGGTGGTGCCTGGAATGCTTTAATAACAAAAGGGCCGCTGTCGCTGGCATCCGATTGTGCGACCGCCCCGGAGGAACTCCTAACCCGATGTCTTTGCTTCGCCGTTCGACTCTTCTTATTGCTTCTCTCGTGACTTCTTCCGCGCTGGCTTTTGCCGCAGGACAGGCACAGCAACCCACGCAACAGCCTTCTGACTCTTCGTCAAGCACTTCAGCGCAAGCGCCCAGCGCGCCCGGCACTTTGGGCAGCAACATCTATCAGCAGGGAATGACCGTGCAGCAGCGTCTGCGCGCGCGTCGTGAGCAGCGCCGCAAAGCGGAGATTCACGCCATGTATGACCATCTGTACGAGGTCTATATCGGCATGGGATTCAACCGTACCGTCGCCGGTCCCGGTTCCGTGACCGGGTATGGCGGCGGCCTGCAAAAGGTGAATTTCTACGCCTGGAATGTGGGCTTTTCGCGCTATTACAGTGAACGCTGGGCGGTTACGCTGGATGGACGCGGCTACTATGGCACCCAGTTTCTCGGCCCAAACCAGTACAACATTGTGAAGCCGGCAATCAGCGAATACGCTGCGCTCGCCGGACCCAGTTATCGATTCATGCTGCACCCGCGCTACTCGGTGAGCGGGCGCGTGATGGTGGGCGCGGTCTTCAACAACTACTTTGCGGACGCCAACGGATTTACCGCTCCGGAGCTTGGTCTTTACCCTGACAGCGCCGCCGGCGTGCTGGATGTCAGTTTGCCCATCGAATACAACTTCACCAGCAATATCGGATTTCGCTGCTCTCCGGAATACTTCATGAGCAGTTTCGGTTCCAGCATCCAGAACGGCCTCGGTTTCGGCGGCTCCGTGGTGTATCGCTGGGGCAAGCTGTAACGAATCTCTCCCTCACTGTGCATACAAGCAAGCCCACGCTCAGCGTGGGCTTGCTTATTTCGTCACTTAGCCGCAAACGAAACTACTGCAGGATGGGAATCCCAGCGATACGCTGTTGCCACTCCGCAGGACCTGTCTGGTGGACGCTGGTCCCCTTGGAATCAACCGCAACGGTCACCGGCATATCGACGACATCAAACTCATAGATCGCCTCCATGCCCAGGTCTTCAAAGGCCAACACGCGCGCGCCGTGGATCGCCTTGGAGACCAGATAAGCTGCGCCGCCAACCGCCATCAGATACACCGCACCAAACTCTCGAATCGCCTCAATCGCCGTTGGGCCACGCTCGGCCTTGCCGACCATGCCCAGCAATCCGGTTTCGGCCAGCATCTGTCGTGTGAATTTATCCATGCGCGTAGCAGTGGTCGGGCCTGCCGGTCCCACCACCTCTTCACGCACTGGATCCACAGGGCCGACGTAATAGATGAATCGATCCTGGAAGTTGACCGGAAGCTTTTCGCCGCGGCTCAGGATGTCGGTCATGCGCTTGTGCGCGGCGTCGCGGCCAGTGAGCAGTTTGCCCCTCAGCAGCAGCACCTCGCCAGGCTTCCACGTCGCCACCTCCGCTCGCGTCACTGTATCCAGATTCACGCGGCGCGCGCCGGAGACATCATAGGTCAGCTTTGGCCAGTCAGACAGCGAAGGTGGATCGAGATACACCGGGCCAGAGCCATCCAGCACAATGTGCGCGTGGCGCGTAGCGGCGCAGTTGGGAATCATGGCAATGGGCAGATTGGCCGCATGGCAGGGATAGTCCAGCACCTTCACGTCGAGCACCGTCGTCAACCCGCCCAGTCCCTGTGCGCCAATACCCAGGCGATTGACCTTGTCATACAGCTCAATCCGCAACTCTTCGGCACGCGTCTTTGGGCCGCGCGCGATCAGGTCCTGAATATCGATCGAATCCATCAACGATTCCTTGGCCAGCAGCATCGCCTTTTCGCTCGTGCCCCCAATTCCGATGCCGAGCATCCCCGGCGGACACCACCCGGCACCCATCGTCGGCACCGTCTTCAGCACCCACTCCACAATGGAGTCGGAGGGATTGAGCATCGCAAACTTACTCTTGGCTTCAGAACCGCCTCCCTTTGCTGCAACCGTGATCTCGACCGTGTTGCCGCGCACCAGTTCGACATTGACGACGCTGGGCGTGTTGTCGCGGGTGTTTTTGCGCGCTCCGGCCGGGTCGGCCAGCACGGAGCTGCGCAGCTTGTTGTCCGGATCGAGATAGGCGCGGCGCACACCCTCGTCGATCATCTGCTGCAAATCCATCTCGGCGTCAAAACGAACGTCCATGCCAACTTTGACAAAGGCATTGACGATGCCCGTGTCCTGACAGATAGGGCGATGACCCTCAGCACACATCCGACTGTTAATGAGAATCTGCGCGATGGCATCTTTGGCGGCGGGTGACTCCTCGCGTTCATAGGCCGAGGCCAGCGAGCGGATGTAATCCACCGGATGATAGTAGCTGATGTACTGCAAGGCTCCGGCGACGCTTGCAATCAGGTCTTCCTGGCGAATGATGGTCATGATTGTTGGCTCCTGCACTTCCCTGCTCTTGCTTGTCTGTGGTTACTTCCTTGACGTTTCAGCATACGTTTTGTTGCAAACCTGCTGCATGAATTAGATGCCGAGTTCGGTGCGAATGGCACCGGCGATCGCCTCCGCATGATGCCGCATCGACGCTTCGTCGGCTGCTTCAATCATGACGCGGGCCAGTGCCTCGGTGCCGGAGTAGCGGATGACGACACGGCCCGTCGGGTGCAACGCGGCTTCGGCTTCGGCAATTGCCGACTGAATCTTCGGAAAGCTCTCCAATGGAAGCTTTTCGCGGACTTTGACGTTGACGATCACCTGCGGATAAATCTCCAGATCCGCCGTCAGATCCTCCGCGGATTGCCCCCTGCGCGCGAGTATGTCCAGGACAACAAGAGCGGTGAGCAGGCCGTCGCCAGTGGTGGCGAGATGTGGAAACAGAATGTGGCCGGACTGTTCGCCACCTAATGCGGCGTCATGACGGCGCATCAGCTCCAGCACATAACGGTCGCCCACAGCCGAGCGCAGCATCTGAATGCCGGAGCGGCGCAGCGCTGCTTCCAGACCCATATTGGACATTGTTGTTGCGACCACAACATTGCCCGTCAGCAGCCCGCGCGCCTGCATATCGCGCGCGCACAGCAGCAGGATGGCGTCACCGTTCATCACATTGTTTGCGGCGCCAGCCAGCAGACAACGATCCGCATCGCCATCGAGCGTGATCCCAAGCTGTGCACCATGCTCAACCACAGCCGCAGCAACCACCTGAGGATGAAGCGCGCCACAGTGGTCGTTGATATTGCGTCCGTTGGGGGCGATGTGGAGCAGTGTGACTTCTCCGCCGAGAGCGCGGAAGAGCGTTGGCGCGACAGAAGCCGCGGCTCCGTTGGCGCAGTCCACCACAATCCGTCGGCCGTCGAGGCGAAGACCGGGAACCAGTGACAGCAGAAACTCAATGTACTCCGATGCATAATGTGGTTCATCAGCGACCGCCGGCAGCGTCTCCAGCGCGGGTGCGGACGAGCCAGAGGCATGGCGGAAGAGAATCTCTTCAATCGCCAACTCGACTTCATCCGGCAGCTTGAATCCGTCACCACCAAAGAGCTTGATGCCGTTGTCCTGCCAGGGATTGTGTGAGGCTGAGAGGACCACCCCGGCATGGAAGCCGTCGCGACGCGTGAGATAAGCGATGGCCGGAGTGGGAACTACGCCCGCGCTGATGATCTCGGCCCCGCCTGCACGCAGACCCGCAGCAAAGATGGAGAGCATCCATCCGCTGGACTCGCGCGTGTCTCGCCCAACCAGCACACGCGGCGCAAGCGCAAGCGGGCGCAGGGAGTGAGCCAGCGCCAGGCCTACAGCGTAGACGGTTTGTGCATCGAGTGGCGGCTGACCGGCAACGCCGCGGATTCCATCGGTTCCAAATAGCTTTCTCATCGTTTCCCTTGTGCTTTGGTGGTGGATTTCCTGGTCTTCGTGGATGGCTCCGCGTTGGCTCCACTGGAGGTGGCAGGCGCAGGTTGAATGCGCTCGACCTGACTGGTGAAGCTGCCCTGGCCCAATCGAGTGAGGACAAGCTGGCCGGGCAGAAGCTGGGCAGCGTCGCGAAGGATTGTTCCATCCTCTGTGTGCACCAGCGCATAGCCACGCTCCAGCACAGCCAGCGGCGAAAGCGCAGCGAGCTGAAGATGAAGCTGGGTATGATTGCGTCTGCGTGCGTCGACAAGCGAGGTCATGGCGCGATGCAAGCGCTCACGGGAAGCGCGGTGGGCAAGGGCAGTCGCTTGCAAGCCTCGCGTTGCTGCGGCGCGCAGCCGCTCGTGAAGTCCGGCAAGATGCTCTCGGGCAACACCCAGCCTCCACTGCGGATCACGACGCAGGGTACGGGTGGCAAGCGCATCCAGTGGACGACGAGCCTGGCGCAGCCGCAGCGCAATCGCCGCGTCCAGCGCGTTCGACAGATCATCCAGGCGCTGCTGGCGGACTCGAAGCGCAACCGTCAGACTCTGACCGATGCGGTCATCACGCAAGGACGCATACTGTTGACGAGCCTGAAGCAGTTGAAAGCGAGCCGCGCGCTCCAGACGATGGCGAAGTTCAAAGATGCTTTCGACTATGTTTGCCAGCGAAGCCGTGACCAGCTCCGCTGCCGCCGATGGAGTGGGTGCGCGCAGATCGGCGACAAAATCGGCTATGGTGAAGTCGGTCTCATGGCCGATGGCTGAGACAACCGGGACGGGTGAAGCGACGATGGCGCGGGCAACGCGCTCCGAATTGAACGCAGCCAAATCTTCCAGCGAGCCGCCACCACGCGCAAGCACAATCAGATCGACTGGAGCGGGCAGTGCAGGTTCCGCCAGACGACGCAACGCAGTTTCAATCTCTGTGGCTGCGGAATCTCCCTGAACCGCGACAGGCACGACCAGAACATGAAGCGCGCCGTAGCGGCGACGAACGATCTGAAGAAAGTCGCGAATGACGGCCCCTGTCGGCGAGGTGATGACGGCAACCGTACGCGGAAATTGCGGCAATGGCCGCTTACGCTCAATGTCAAACAACCCCTCAGCGCGAAGACGCTCTCGCAATTGCTCAAAGGCAAGCTGAAGGCTGCCAACACCCACCGGCTCCATCGCCTCCGCGACAAGCTGCAACTGGCCGCGCTGCTCATAGACGCTGAGCGCGCCTCGGACGCGAACAGCCTGACCATCCTCCGGACGGAAGCGCAACAGCAACGCCTGGCGTCGAAAGAGCACGACAGAAAGCTGTGCTGACTCTTCCTTGAGCGTGAAGTAGAGATGGCCCGCAGAGGACGGACGAAAGTTGGAGATTTCGCCCTCGACCCAGACCGTGCCCAATGACTCCTCGACGAGCGAACGCGCTTGAGCCAGAAGCTGGCTAACGCGCAGCGTGGTCCGCGTGGAACGGACCGGGCGAACTGCTTCAAACCGAAGCGGAAGCTGCGAGGATGGATCGTCGAAAGGCACCAACAACCAGTGTAAACGGGTGTCTTTGAACCGCGGTGTGCCGTATTCTGGACAACGGGAGAGATACGATGCACTGGAAGTTCGAGGCGGCACTGGCAGCTTGCGCTGTGCTGGGTCTGCGACATGGATTCGATTATGACCATCTGGCTGCGATCACGGATATTGCCGCAGTGCAGGCGAGCCGATGGCGCGCGCTGCTTTTGGGGCTTTTATACGCTGTGGGACATGCAATGACCGTATTTGCGCTGGGAGTGGCAGTCATCGAAATGCACCTTCCATTGCCGGTCTGGCTCGACAACGTGACCGAGCGGTTGATCGGCGCAACGCTGATTGTGCTGGGCGTTGCCGTAGTTGCCGGCCTCATGCATCCCCATGCACATACAGACCGGGCACAAACCCGCATCGCCGCAGGGGTGAACCTGATTCGCACGCTCGCCTGGCGTGTGCAGCGACTCTTTGAACCAGAACGCGAACGCCCGGCGCTCTTTGCCTGGAACTACAGCGGAAGAAGTGTCTTCCTGATTGGAATGCTGCACGGCGTGGGTGCGGAGACTCCAAGCCAGCTCATGCTCTTTCTGCTGGCGTCAAAGCTCGGCGGCCCAAGTCAGGGAATGCTGGGACTCACAGCCTTTGCCGCAGGTCTGATCATGATGAACGGCATGATGACGGCATCGCTCAGCGGTGTCTTTGGCACACGGCTGCAACATCCGCAGGCTGGCAGAATTCTGGCCTGGACGGGCGCTGCGTATAGCTGCGGAATTGGCGCGATCTTCCTCTTTGGCTGGTCGTCCGCTCTGCCCAGCCTGCTCTAGGCATAGGCCTAACAATTCGATTCTTCGGCAAACGACCTCGCACGGAATACGCCGGATGCGCACCATCGACAGCAGTTGTATGCTCGTCCGGCTTCGCCTCTTCGCTTCGTCCTATTTTTGGGAATTTCCCTCTAAAATGATCCTGTCCGGCATCTTCCATCCAGCCTTCTTCCTGCATCGAAAAACGGAAGGCTTCCATCGAAGGCGAGAGATTCCACTCCATGCATTCAGAACTGCCCCCGCTTCAGGACCAGCTTGACTCAATCACTGCAAACACGCGCACTCTGGTGCCAGCGGAGCGGCTGGCCATCGGCGAACAGGCCATCGCGGAACTCTTCTCGACCGGCATCGAGGAGCGCATTCTGCCCGTAGGTACGCTGGCACCGGAATTTGCTTTGCCCGACGCCGCCGGACGCATTCAGAAAAGCAGAGATCTGCTTGCGCTCGGACCGCTCATCGTGACTTTTTTTCGTGGCCGCTGGTGCCCTTACTGCATGACCGAGTTGGAGGCATGGCGCGGCCTCTATGGGCAAATTCGCTCCTCCGGCGCGTTTCTCGTCGCGGTCAGCCCGCAGACCCAGCGACAATCCGACTTCACAGCGCAGCAACACGGACTGCCATTTCCGCTGCTTCGCGATGAAGGCTCGGCGCTGGCGGCGCGCTTTGGTCTGGTTTACACCGTCCCGGAGTATCACCAGCGTTATCTTCGCTCGATTTTGGTCAATCTGTCCTTCCTGAACGGCGAATCATCGTGGACCTTACCCATCCCTGCCACATTTCTGATCGATCCCAAAGGAATAATTCGCTTTGCCGAGGCACACGCAGACTTTCGCGTCCGCCCGGAGCCATCTGCTGTGCTGGATGCAGTGGCTACGCTGGTGCGGCGCTGAGTGCCGCGGGGTTGCTTTGGAACCAATCCGGGAAACAACCTTCGCCGTTTCCGCTGCGTCTGAGCGATAATCAAGATGGCTCGAAGACTTTGCGTCTTGATCGCGCCACTCATTCAGGAGTTGATCGGAACCATGAATATTCAAAGCATGAAAAAGCTCGTTGCTGCCGTCGCTCTGCTCTTCGCCTTCACCACTGCATCCTTTGCCGACATCGTGGTTCTCCACGATGGACGTAGCTACTCCGGCACCTTCACGGGTGCTCCCAATGGCAAACTGGTCTTCAAGGATATGCAAGGGATCCAATACACCTTCCCGATGGCTCAGGTACAGTCCATCGTCTTTTCCAACCTTGCCGATCACATCACGCTTCGCAGCGGCCACGCATACAAGGGGCAGCTTGTCGGACTAACCACGTTGAAGTTTAGCGGTCAGAACGGCATCTCCTATGTCTTCCCGCTGGCAGACGTGACAACCATCATCTTTGCCGAGCAGGCTTCGCCGTCTTCGCCGATGATGGCAGCAGGCATGGGTTCCGCTGCCATGAATGGGGCCAATATGGCGGGCAGCCAGGGAGCGAATGCTGGCTATGGCGCACAACCGGCAGCAACCACACGCAACTCGATCATCATCCCGTCGGGCACGCAGATTGACGTGCGTACCAACTCGCCGATTGACACAACCAAAGATACGGCGGGCATGCAGTACGCGGCTACGATCCAGAATAATGTCCGCGACAGCATGGGCATGATCAGCATTCCAGCCGGGACGCGTGCCGAGCTTCAGGTTGTCGATGCCTCGCAAGGCGGCATCCACGGACAGGCGTATGCGCTCGACTTGTACTCGATTCGCGTCAACGGTACCACGTATCGTGTGGACTCCAGCTCCATTGGCGGGCAGGAAGGTGTCGGCATGAACAAGCGTACCGCGCTCTTTGGCGGCGGTGGACTTGCGCTTGGCTCGCTGCTGGGCGCGGCCTTCGGCGGCGGCAAGGGAGCAGCGATTGGCGCGCTCGCAGGCGGACTCGGCGGGCTAGGAACACAGATTCTGACCCACGGCAAGACCGTCAAGGTGCCTGCCGAAAGCGTCCTCAACTTCCAGTTGCAGCGTACACTTGTGCTGCATCCGTGATTCCGGACTCGCGGCGCAGGCAGACTTCCTGAATCTTGCGCCGCATCCGCTTCCACGCATGACTTCCCTGCCCAGCGACGACCTCACCCACGATCCCAGCCCAGGACCGCTGCTCGCGATTCGCGATCTGCACATCCGTTTCGGCTCGTTTGAGGCAGTGCGCGGCATCTCTTTTGATCTGCAATGCGGCGAAGTCCTGGGACTGGTCGGCGAATCCGGCTCCGGCAAAAGTGCTACCGCGCTCGCCATCATGGGCCTGCACGCACCGGCCACTCAGGTCACCGGTTCCATCCGTTTTCGAGGCCGCGAACTGGTCGGGCTGCCCCACGCCGAACTCCGCTCGCTGCGCGGCAGTCAGATGGCCATGATCTTTCAAGAGCCGATGACTGCCCTCAACCCGGTAATGAACATCGGCGCGCAGATTGCTGAAGCCATTCGCGCTCACTCGCCACGACTTGGCCGCCACGATCGGAAGCAGCGCGTGCTCGAGTCGCTTGCTTCCGTCGCCATCCCCGACCCGGCCTCGCGCCTCAGAGATTTCCCACACCAGTTCTCCGGCGGCCAGCGCCAGCGCATCCTCATCGCCATGGCCCTTGTTCACCAGCCCGCTCTGCTGCTTGCCGATGAACCCACCACTGCCCTCGACGTCACCGTTCAGGCTCAGATTCTCGCGCTTCTGGCTGAACTCCAGCACACGCATCGCCTGACCATGTTGTTCACCAGCCACGATCTGGCCGTCATCCGCCAGGTCGCCACGCGCGTCGCCGTCATGCGCCACGGCCAGATTCTCGAAATTGGCCCGGTTGCCGAGGTCTTTGACCATCCGCGGCACCCGTACACGCAGCAACTGCTCCGTGCCGCGCCCAGCATGACCACCGACCGCACCCAACCGCTGGCCACCGTCTCCACACCGCTCCTCTAGCCACGCCTACGTTCTTCCTGTCGTCGCTCACGCAGGGTCTCTTCTCCTGCCACGCTCTGGCGTCTTTCAAAGACCTGTTGACACTGCCAGAGCGCCACCGCCTCTCTCGGCTACACCACCCAGTGGTTGCGCTACACTCAATTCAGTATGGTCTTCGTCCTCGATAACTACGATTCCTTCACGTACAACCTCGTCCAGTACCTCGGTGAAACAGGCGCAAAGATGACCATCCGCCGCAACGATGAGGTCACAGTCGATGAGGTGGAATCGCTTGCTCCGGACCGTATCCTGCTCTCGCCCGGTCCCTGCACACCGCAAGAGGCCGGAATCCTGATCCCTCTGATTCAGCGTATGGCTGGCCGCGCGCCCATCCTCGGCGTCTGCCTGGGCCATCAGGCGATTGGAGCCGCTTTTGGCGCTTCGGTTGTTCGCGCGGCAGAACTGATGCACGGCAAGACCAGCCCCATCGTCCATGACGGCAAAGGCGTGTTTACCGGATTGCCGACTCCGCTCACCTGCACCCGCTACCATTCTCTGGTCGTTGATGAATCCACCCTGCCCGACGCGCTCATTGCCACCGCACACACGCCGGACTCCACCGGCTCACCCGTCCTCATGGGCCTGCGTCACAGCACTCTGCCCATCGAAGGCGTCCAGTTTCATCCGGAGAGTGTGCTCACCGAGGGCGGTCGGCAGATGATCCACAACTTTCTGGCAATGTAGCGGCCATGCGTATCCGGCTGCTGTTGACTGTTTCGCTGATGGTTGTCGCCGCGCCCGGCATCCGGGTTATGGCACAAGCAGCAGGCGTTCCTCCCGCCACACCATTCCCCATCGCCCAGGTCCGGCTCGACTCCGGCGCAACCGTTGCCGGGTCACTGACCGTATCCGGCGATCGCGCGACGATCGGCTCCAGCGGCTCAGTTACCGCTGGCACGCGCACGGCCCGGCTCACCCTCCCCAACCGCGGCCAGATCCGTCTGTGCTCGACGACCCGCGCTACCTTCACCATGGACCCATCGCACGCCGCCGCCGACCACTCGGGCCTGATGATCTCGCTCGACCGGGGTGCGCTGGAGACCAGCTTCCAGACGGGCGTCGACTCGGACGTGATCCTTACTCCCGACTTCCGCATCCTCATCAGCGGTCCTGGAAAATCCTCTGTACAGGTTCGACTGGGCGACCACGGCGACACCTGCGTCGACAATCCCGGCAAAGATCCTCCTTACGTCACGGTCAGCAGCCTCTTCAGCGGCGGAGCCTATCGCGTGCAGCCGCGCCAGCGTGTACTTTTTCAGCATGGTTCGCTCACGGAGGTCGTTGACAATGAGGCAGAATCCTGCGGCTGCCCCGCCGCTCCAACGCGTACGCTCGGAGACAATGCATTCCCTGTGGCCCAATCCGCCGGCCTTGCACCGCTGCCCACACCGCCGCCCAACGCCACCCAGCCCGGCATCGTCCACGCCCAGGCCACCGCCGCCCTCAGCTACAACGGTGCCAACACTCCCGCCTCAGTTGCCGTGAGCCATCTGCCGACCCGTTCTGCCGCAGCGAGGATCGCTTTGCCCAGAACTGCCACTGTGCAAGCCCCGAAATCTCCGCGCAAACCGGGGGTCTTCCACCGTATCGGCCACTTTTTTCATCATCTGTTCGGCGGATCCTGAGCGTCGGAGGAACCTGAGCGTCGGAGGATCCTGAGCGAGGATGCTCTCTGACTGCTGCTTCCATGATCGCGCTCAGGCTACAGCCAGCCTCACGCCCGACAAGCCGCTCAGCAGAGTCTGCGCAGTGCTGCCGTCCGTCGAAGTCTGCATCACACTCTCCAACTCGCCCAGCAGATGTGCATAATACTGCGTCTGCGCGCCTGAACTACTCGCACTGGAGTTCTCTCCATTCCCGCCGATAGGGTTGGAGTACGCTGTGGAGGAACTGTTGCTGGAACTCGCATCACCGGCTCCACTTACACTGCCAGAGTTGCCTTCCAGCGCACTCACCAGCGCCGCAAAGCTCGGCGAGGTCAGCACGCGGCTCAGGTTCAGCGCAGGATTTGTCACAATGCTGTCCAGTGTCGCCTGTGCGCTTGCAATCACTGGCGTGAGAACCGAACTCAATGTACCGTTGGTTCCCGATGCCGTCGTCGCGCCGCTCAAGTTTCCCAGCAGCGCCGCCGTCGTCTGCGCCGCCTGGTTCCCGTTGGCGGCATTCGCCTGCAAAGTACTCCAGACCGTGGCATCCGCTGCCAGATTTCCGGCTCCCAGATTCGTCGTCACCGTGATGCCCATTGTCCACCTCCTCGACTTCGCACCGCTTTCTCTATGGCCCGAAGTCCTCCTCGGCTCAAAATCCAATCAGGACTGATGCCGGATATTGCCAGATTCCTCCTGAACACAGATTTCCACAAGAGCAAACTCTACTCTTTGTTCACGCCGGCGTTTCAAATTGAGTCAGTCAATCAAACGTGTTTCAAAACGGAGCAGACAGCCGCCAGGCTCTGACTCCGCGCATCGGATTCCAGATGCGCAGCTACAGATGTGGAATCCCGGAGCTTGGACATACTTCAGCAGCCTTCACGCGCCCGCTCCACTGCGCGGATCACCGCCTGCGCCTTATTCCGGCACTCTTCGTATTCGGCCTCAGGCACGGAGTCGGCAACGATTCCGGCTCCTGCCTGCACATGCGCCTGGCCATCCTGTGACACCAGGGTTCGGATCGTGATGCAGCTTTCCAGATTGCCCCGGAAGTCCGCATACAGCACCGCCCCGCCATACACCCCGCGCCGCGTCGGCTCCAGTTCCTCGATGATCTCCATCGCCCGCACCTTGGGCGCTCCGGAGAGCGTTCCGGCTGGAAAACACGCCCGCAACGCATCGATCGCGGTCAAATCCTGCCGCAGCCGCCCACTCAGCGTGCTGACCATATGCATCACGTGGCTATATCGCTCCACGAACATCAGCCGATCCACCGTAACACTGCCAAACTCGCTGACGCGCCCCACATCGTTGCGCCCCAGGTCCACCAGCATCACATGTTCGCTTCGCTCCTTCGCATCGGCCAGCATCTCGGCTTCCAGAGCGGCATCTTCAGCTTCGTCGCTGGCTCTTCGACGCGTTCCGGCGATGGGCCTGTACTCCACACGACCCTCCTGAACCCGCACCAGCATTTCAGGAGAAGAGCCTGCAATCTCCAGCGGTCCTCGTGTTTCCGTCGTGCGCCGGGTGCGGCCTTTTTTGCCTGCCTTGTGCGTTAATTCCGTTGCGGCTTCGCCCTGTACTCTCAGGAAATAAAGGTAAGGCGACGGATTCACCATCCGGAGGGCGCGATAGATGGCAAAGCTATCTACCTCGGGCTCCAGATCGAATCGCTGCGCATAGACCGTCTGAAAGACATCTCCCGCGCGGATATACTCGCGAATCTTTTCCACGCCGTCCAGATACTGCTGCTTTCTGGTTCGTGAAGTAATTCTGAGCCTGCCTTTCGTCCGGGTTGCGCGCGGCAGCTTGGGCAATGGACGAGCCAATCGCCGCTCCATGCGATTCAACCGCGTGACGGCTTCCTCAAACGCCTGAGCCGCAGGCTTGAGCGATACATCGGCAGTGACAATGAGCAGAATCTCACGACGCACATGATCAAAGGCCAGCACTTCATCAAAGAACAACAGGCAGGCATCCGGGACTTGCAGTTCGTCCGAGGCGATCTCGGGCAGTTTTTCAATCCGCCGGACGGCGTCGTAACTCAGAAATCCCACTGCGCCAGCGGTAAACGGAGGCAGTTCGGCGATACGCGCGGGATTGTGGCCGCTGAGTGCTTCGCGAAGAACGGCGAAGACATCTCCCTGGAGACGCACGGTGCGACGTCCTTCCGTGACCGTGATCGATTCCCCGCGCGCCACAATGCGCTTATATGGATGGAGGCCGATGAATGTATATCGCCCTACCTGCTGACCGTTCTCCACGGACTCCAGCAGAAAACACTCCGGCTCGTCCCATGCGACGCGCAGAAATGCGGAAACAGGTGTCTCCAGGTCCGCCGTCAGCCTGCGATAGACCGGAACCAGTGTGTGCTTTTTCGCCAGCGCCAGAAACTCTTTGCGACCCGGAAGAATTGCGTCTTTACTTGCCATCACACACCCAAGTGTAAAGGCTCGGAGCCAGATGATTCACTGCGAAGCACCGTGACCCGGAAAATGGCGGATTGCCGGGATGCTCGGATCGGCCCCGATCCGTTTCCTCACCGTTATCATGCCGGCACAAACAACCATCCAAGATAGGAAAACCTCGCATCGCTGCGAGGTTTTTCCCTGCGAATAGCCTAATGCCGCTCAGGCGCGGCTGAGATAGGTGCCTTCGCTCGTGTCAACGCGAATTTTTTCGCCCTCGTTGATAAAGGGTGGAACCTGTACGACCAACCCCGTCTCCGTGCGTGCCGGTTTGGTCACGCTGGACGCGGTTGCAGACTTGATGCCCGGCTCGGTTTCGACAACGGTCAGCTCGACGGTCGTGGGCAGGTCAATGCCGACAGCAACGCCATCGAAGTAACTGACTTTGATCTGAAGATTGGGCGTCAGATACTCCACCGCATCCCCCAGCGTGCTCTTCTTGAGCACCGTCTGCTCGTAGTCTTCCGGATTCATGAAGTAATAGTCGTCGCCGTCGTTGTAGAGGAACTCCATCGAGACCTCATCCACAATGACGCGCTCAATCGCATCACCGGAGCGGAAGCGATGCTCAAACATGCCGCCGGACTTGAGATTGCGAAGCTTGGCCTGGATGAAGGCGCGCAGGTTGCCGGGCGTGCGATGCTCGACGGCAAAAACAAGGTGAAGCTGGTCGTTGTGCTTGATGATCATGCCAGGGCGCATCTGTGTGGCGGGAATCGCCATAAGGGAAAACTCCTTGCTGTGTGGACCCACATTAGGGTCAATGTCTGGGATGGATAAACCGGAGGGCCGAACACGGCGAATCTGCGGGCCTTACCCTGCTTTGATTGTAACCGAGCGATGGTTGCGGCGGCGGCGTGGATCGGGATGCCGCCAAAAGAAACGGCGCGAACTGAACTGCGGTTCGCGCCGTGGTTGCCGATGGGCCATCCAAAGCTACTGAAGCTTGACGGAGCGATGCAGGGCAAGAGACTGCGACGAGTCGCCAGCCATGAAGGTGTAGTTGCCGGGAACCATCTTGAACTGGTTCGCAGCCTCGTCAAAGATCGACAGATACATCGGATCGATGCTGAGCGTAACCTCTTTGCTTTCCCCGGGGTTCAGTGCCACTCGGCTCCAGCCGACCAGGCGCTTGGGCGGCTCGTTGGCGCTGGCTGGCAGCGCGGCATAGACCTCGGCAATCTCCACTCCGGCGCGGCTTCCGGTGTTTTTCACCGTGAAGGTAACGGAGGGTTTTTCGCCCGGCGTCACTTTCAACCCGGAGTAGCTGTAGGTGGTGTAGGAGAGGCCAAAGCCAAAGGGAAAGAGCACGGGTTTCTTTTCCGCGTCATACCATTTGTAGCCGATCTTGACGCCCTCATCATAGTTGACGCTGAACGTTGGGCTGGTGAGCACGTGTCGCTGGACCGGGGCTGCTGCTTCGGAGTGTGGCGGCGGCATCACCAGAGTCGGATGAGGCAGATCCGCGATGCTAAGCGGGAAGGTGATGGGCAGCTTGGCCGAGGGGTTGACCTTGCCAAAAAGCACATTGGCGACGGCCGACGCGCCATCGGAGCCGGGGAACCAGGCAACAACAATGCCTGCAACCTGGTTGACCCAGGGCATCGTCACGGCCGTGGCATTCTCCAGCACAACAACGGTGTGCGGATTGGCTTTGGCAACGGCAGCGACGAGATCGTCCTGATGATCCGGCAGAGTCAAGTCGTGCAGGTCCATGCCTTCACTCGACCACTGGTTGACAAAGACGATGGCCACATCAGACTGCGACGCCAACGCAGCCGCAGCAGCCGGGTCTGCCCCGGAGGCGAAGCTGACCTTTGCCTGCGGCGCCATGGCCTGGATGGACTTGAGCGGCGAAGTGGGAAACCAGACATGCTGGCCCCAGCGCGCGCTGGGCTGGCCGGGAGGATCGACCTGAGCCGAACCACCACCAGAGAGCATACCCATATCAGCATGGTCGCCAATCACGGCGATGCTGGGCACGCTCATGCTGAGTGGAAGCTGGTGGTTCTGGTTGCGCAGGAGCACAATGCTCTGCTCCTCGATGTGACGGGCGATGGCAAGATCGCCAAAGACATCCACAACGCTTTTGTGAACAGGATGGTCGACAAGACCGGCGGCAAACTCAGCGCGCAGGATGCGATGGACATGTTCGTCCAGTTCCGACATCGGAATCTTTCCATCCTGCACCGCCTGTTTGTACGCCGCGCCATAGAAAACCTCGCCCGGCTCTTCGTTGTCCAGACCCGCCGCCGAGGCTTTTTCCGTCGAATGCGTACCGCCCCAGTCAGAAAGCACAAATCCTTTGAATCCCCATTGATTCCGCAATACATCGGTGAGCGTGTATTTGTTCTCGCAGGCAAAGTCGCCGTTGATCGCGTTGTAACTGCACATCACCGCCTGAGGGTTGCCAATCTCGATGCCAATGTGGAAGGCCAGCAAATCCGTCTCCTGCAAGGCACGCTTGCTGATGATGGCATTGACCTCGTTGCGTCCGCTCTCCTGATCGTTGACGGCATAGTGCTTGATGTCACCAATCACATGCTCGGCCTGCTCACAGCGAATCCGATTGCCGACCAGTGTTCCGGCAAGGATCGGATCTTCGCCTTGATACTCAAAGGTGCGTCCATTACGCGGCTCGCGAGTCAGGTTCACGCCGCCGCCCAGCGTCATATTGTAGCCCTGCGCGCGTAACTCACGACCAATCAGCGCACCATACTGGCAGGCAGCATCCGTGTCCCAGCTTGCTGCCGCGCCCAGATTCGAGGGCAGCGCCGTCGAGTAGCGTCCGTTCATCGCGCTTGATCGCACGCCATAGGCTGCGTCGCTCATCTGGATGATTGGAATCCCCAGCCGATCCACGCCCAGCGTAAATCCGGCGCCGCCGTTGCCCAGCAGCGCATACTGGTTTGGCTTGCCCCAGCCGGCCATGCCTTCGCCGTGGATCATGCCGATCTTCTCCTCCAGCGTCATCTGCTTCAGCACCAGGTCGGCGCGTTCATCCGCGCTCAGCGACTGGTTCATCCAGGCGGCGTGCGCCCAGGCGGGTTCAGGCTGCGGACGACGCTGCGCCTGAGCCGCGACGGCAGCAACGGCCAAAGCCGCAATGCTGCAAAGGTACATGGTTCGATCGATTTTCATCTTGAGCCTCTCGGGTTTGAATCGTCCACGAAGGAAAGACCTGCGGACGAAGCTACCGCGAAAGTGTACTAGAAAATCGTATGACTTGTAATCCAAGCAAAAAAACGCCACAGTTTTTCGCGCAAAAGCACCAGCGGCCCGCCGGAAAACCGGAACGGGCCGCGGATGGGTGAACTGTGGAGATTGGCTTGTGGACTGGGCTGTCGCGCTGCCGCGAAAGCCGGAGGACCGACCGCATCTGGCCGGTAAACCGCTGAAGCCGGGCACGACGCCCTAAGCAGCCGCAGTCACCTCACGTTGTGAACAGCAACAACTCGAACAATCAGAATTCATAGACTGGATCATCCTCCTTTCCCGTGTATTCCGAAGGTAGCGCCGGATTGGAAGCAAGTCAAGCCACAGTTTGCATCCGATGAAAACCGGCACACACCCGCAGCAGGATGCCCCTTCGCCCGCTCAGGATGACTTATCCGCGGCCAGCTCCACGCTCGATCAGGCGCGTTGTCGAGTGGCCCTCGACCGTTGGAATGATGCGAACCTGACCGCCCCAGGAGGCGATCTCCGCAGCTCCAACCACGGTTTCGACAGAATAGTCGCCGCCTTTGATGAGCACATCAGGGCGCGCGGCCAAAATCAGTTCCAGCGGCGTATCCTCGTCAAAGACCGCGACCGCATCCACACAGCCCAGTGCCGAGAGGACGCGTGCCCGTTCTCGCTCACCGACAATTGGCCGCGACGGACCCTTCAGTCGACGTACCGAATCATCGCTGTTGATGGCGACGATGAGCCGGTCGGCGGTCAGCCGGGACTGCTCCAGAACCGTGATGTGGCCAACGTGTAACAGATCGAAACAGCCATTGGTGAAGGCAACCCGCTCGCCGTTGGCGCGCCATGCGGCCACTCGCGTTTGCAGTTCGCTCCGCGTCACCACTTTTTCCGCTGCGTGCAATTGGATGGATGGGCTGAGCGCCGACAGCAGCTCAAAGCGCTCAATCGGAACCGTGCCGACCTTGCCGACGACAATGCCTGCGGCAAGATTGGCAAGCTGGATTGAAGTGCTTGGATCCAGCCCGCTGGTAAGGCTCAGCGCCATCACAGCGATCACCGTATCTCCGGCGCCGGAGACGTCAAAAACCTGACGCGCCTTCGCAGGATCGATTTGAACATTGTCACGCGTGACCAGCGCGATCCCTTTTTCGCTCAGCGTTGCCGTCAGGAATTTCAGATCCAGCTCCGCCACCAGGCGCTGGCCTGACTTCAGCATGGCGGAGAGATCGAGAGGTGTTTGGCCCGTGGCGGCCGAGAGTTCTCCCAGATTGGGGCAGATCGTGGTCGCTCCACGATAGCGTGAGAAGTCCGAACTTTTTGGATCCACCAGAACGGGGATACCCCTACGACGCGCAGCCAGGATGACCGGCTGACACGTCTGCGGCGTCAGCACACCCTTGGCATAGTCAGACAGGATTACAGCGTGGCAATGATTGAGGTGCCGCTCCACAGTCTCCAGCAGGCGCACACCATGGTCAGCAGGACGCTGGCCCAGGCGCTCGCTATCCAGCCGCAGCATCTGCTGGCTTCCACCCAGGATGCGCAGCTTGGTAATCGTGGGATAGTCCGGGTTGGCGATGAAGTCGCTTTGAACGCCCTCCCGGTCAAGCAGGGCGGCCAGCGCGCGCTCGTTCTCGTCTCCACCCGTAAAGCCGATCAGCGTAACCTGCGCGCCCAGGCGGGTCAGATTCATAGCGACATTTGCCGCTCCGCCAGGCTGTTCGCTCTGGTGCGTGGCGCGCACCACCGGAACAGGCGCCTCCGGTGAAATCCGCGCAACTTCGCCACGAATGTAGCGATCGAGCATCACATCACCCAGGACAAGGACACGCAGCTGCGGCCAGGAATGTTCGATGCGATCCAGTGCGGCGTGAATCTGTTCAATCATCGCGCAGCTCCTGTGCTCTGCTGGACGTTGGATTGCAGCCAGTCCAGTTCAATCCAGTCGCAGAGCATGTGTCCGGCCAGAATATGCGCCTCCTGAATGCGAGCGGTGTCGCGCGAAGGAACAGCAAAGAGATAATCCGAAAGCGAGGCCATCTTGCCGCCACCCTCCCCGGTGAATCCCACGGTCTTCAAGCCTTGCGCGCGAGCAGCTTCCAGCGCTGCCACCACGTTTCGGCTATTGCCGCTGGTCGATATCCCCACAAGCAGGTCGCCGGGCTGTCCGAGCGCCTCCACCTGCCGGGAAAAAACAGCGTCGTAGCCGTAGTCGTTGGCCACAGCGGTCAGGATGGAGGTGTCCGTGGTCAGCGCGATTGAGGCCAACCCTCTGCGCTCGCGGCGAAAGCGCCCGACTATCTCCGCGGCCAGGTGTTGCGAATCACCGGCGCTGCCGCCGTTGCCGCACCACAGAATTTTATTGCCTCTGGAAAGCGTGTCAGCCATGGCGCGCGCGATGTGCTCCAGCAACTCCTGCTGAGCGGTAATCGCCTTCACGATATCCAGATGATCGGTTATGGCGCGAAAGAAAACGGACTGGACGTTGGGGTGCTCAGACATCGGAATCTCCAGAAAATTCAGTGGCAAAGTCGAGTGGCAAAAATCCGTTGCAGTGGCGAGTGTCTCTGTGGAGTTGCTGTTGCCGGTAAATTGTGTCGCTGTTGCTATCATAATCGGGTGACGATGACAGAGAAAGATGCGGAACTCTACGGTGCGAAAACGCATTCGGTTATGAACTTCAAAACCATATTCTTGGACCGCGATGGAGTCATCAATCAGAAACAGCCAGAGGGCGAATACGTCTCCTCGTGGAAACAATTTATCCTGTTGCCGGGTGTCGCAGAGGCAATCGTGGCGCTGAAACAAGCCGGCAAGCGCGTAATCGTGGTGACCAATCAGCGCGGCGTGGCGCTTGGGCGCTATACCGCCGAGGATGTCCTGGCGATTCACAAGCAATTGCAGCAGTTGCTGGCCACACACGGCGCGCAGGTGGATGCGTTTTACTTTTGCCCGCACGACAAGAAACAGTGTCAGTGCAGAAAGCCGCTACCGGGCATGTTTGAACAGGCACGCGCTGAGTTTCCTCTCATCACTGCCAACAGCAGCGTGATGGTGGGCGATTCACTTTCCGATATTGAATTTGGTCTGGGCGTGGGCATGCCCACGGTTTTCATTCAGGGCGATTCGGAACACCGTAAACCGGGCTGGGAACGTGGCGCAGAGCTTGCTGACTTTGTCGCTGCAGACCTTCCGGATGCGGTGCGGCAGCTTCTGAGTTGAAGCTTACCGAGCCAGGCACCGCGCTATTCGCCAATAAGAGCCAATGTGGCATACGTCTCGCGAATTCCGTCTTCAATCGAGGTCATGGGAAGCTGGCAGCCCAAAGCGCGTAATCCGGTGAGATCGGCTTCGGTAAAGTGTTGATAGCGGCCCTCCAGATCCTGCGGGAACGGAATGTATTCGAGGGGAACATGTCCATGAATCTCCATCAAAATTCGCGCAACTTCGTTGAAGGTACGCGCCGTGCCGGAGCCTGCGTTCACCACTCCCTGATAGCGATGCGGAGCTGAGCCGCGCGCTGGAGCATAGGGGCCAATCTCGGCGAAAAACATATTCAGCCGTGCCAGGTCGCGAACATAGACAAAATCTCTTCTCTGCTCGCCGTCCGCGTAGCCGCCGCTACCCGCGAACAGACGCACCTTGCCCGTTTCTCGCATCTGGCGCGTAAAGTGATGCAGCACGGACGCCATGCGCCCCTTGTGCTGTTCGCGCGGACCATAAACGTTGAAGTATCGCAGGCCAACCACCGGAATGGGCACATTGCCCAACGCCAGCTGATGACGAAGATAATGATCGAAAACCAGCTTGGAGAACCCGTAGACATTGAGCGGACGTTCGTTCTCAAGCGTGGGCGTGAAGCGGCCTGGCCCACTGAGTCCATAGACGGCAGCAGTCGAAGCATAGACCAGCGGCGCACCATGCGCAATGGCAAAATTCAGTACCTCGCAGGTATAGCGAAAGTTGTTGTCCATCATGTAGACGCCATCGTCTTCAAGTGTGTTGGAGCAGGCGCCCTGATGGAGGATCGATTCGATCCTGTCTGCTCCAAGTGAGCTGGCGGCGATGGCGCGGCGAAACTCGGCCTTATCCATGTAATCGGTGAAGCGCGCTCCATGCAGATTGCGGAATTTGGCGGCGTTGGCCAGATGATCGACCACAAGAATGTCAGTGATGCCCTGTGCGTTCAATTCATGGACAAGGTTGCTGCCTATAAATCCCGCGCCGCCGGTGACGATGTGCATTTCAGTGCTCCTGTGTAGAGTTCGATGAGGACAAGTGAAGCGGTGTCTCGATGCCGGGCGTATGCGTGCCCAACGCTCGCTCGCAGGCCGTGAACATCTCCTGCGGCGTAATGCTCAGCAGACAGCGCCGCTGCTGCTCGATGCAGGTTTCAAGATTGCAGCCATAGCAACTGGTCTGATGATAGACGACCTGATGGCGCGTTCCGACAGGAAACCAGACTCCAGGCAGTCCGCGTGCGGAAAATGCAATCACTGCCGGCGTACCAACGGCAGCGGCCAGATGCATCGGACCTGAGTCCGGACCCAGAAAAAGCAGCGCACGCGCCAGCACCGCGGCTGTCTCGCGAGGCGTAAGCTCTCCGCAGAGATTTACCTGAGGACCGCGCCAGCTGCTGGCTGCTTCAACAGCTTCGGAACGATCCTCCGCAGCTCCAATCAACACGAGGCCATGCGTGGGATATCGGCTTTGCAGGGATTCGAGCAAAGTGCGCCAGTTCTCGACGCCCCAGTCCTTTGCCTGCATCTTGGTTCCCGGCCCGCACGCAATCATTGGCTTGTTTCCCAGCGGGCCCAGCGCTGCGGCGGCGCGGGCATGTTCGGCTGGAGTGAGGCGGAGATCCCAGTTGCGAAGATCGTCAGGATCCGCATCGCCAAGCGGTAACAGAAGTTCGGCCAGTCGATGCGACTCGGACTGGAAACGACCTGTAACTGGGTCGATGCGACGCTTGGACTCTGAAGCAGCCGAGGCGCCAACGACGCGACGAATTCCACACCCCACGCGAAAGAACGTCAGATCGCGCTGAACCTGCTTTGCAGAACGCACTGGCATCAGGTAGATGAGAACCTGCGGGCGGAAACGACGAATTTCGAAAGCCAGTCGCATCAACTCCAGTGGGTTCCGTGTACCCGCCGAGTAGCGCATGTAGCCATGAACCAGTCCGCTCGCTCCGAGCACGGCTGCGGAGGCAGGCGCCTTGGCGTGGACAGGAAAGTTTGTAAGCAGGATGCGCTGCGCATTGGGAAAGCTACGCTCAATCAGGTGAAAACCGGGGAGAGCAACCGTCGTGTCTCCCAGGCTGCCCAGGCGATAAATGAGAACGCGGGAAACGGAAGAGTCGGGGAGCAAGCTGTTCTCCTGACAAAAGGGAGCGCGGAAAGCGCTCCCTTTTATGGTGACACAGTGCGACGCGAGAATGTTTCAGAACTCTTTCAACGCAACCATCGCCTGCAGCAAATCGTCCGGCTGCGGAAGAATCACATCCTCCAGCGCAGGCTGATAGGCGACAAAGGTATCCATTGCAGCCACGCGCTTGACGGGCGCGTCGAGGTGATCGAAAAGCTCATCGGCAATACGAGCTGCAATCTCCGCTCCATAGCCCCAGCTCTTCATATCCTCATAGGCAACCAGAACGCGATTGGTCTTCTTCACGCTGGTTGCGATAGCCTCCCAGTCATAGGGGCTGAGCGTGCGCAGATCCAGAATCTCAGCTTCGATGCCATGCTCGCGTTCGGCCCGTTGCGCAGCCTGGAGCGCGCGCGGCACCAGTGCGCCATAGGTGACGATGGTGAGGTCAGAGCCGTTCCGGACCGTGGCGGCCTTGCCAAAGGGAATCATGTAATCAGGGCCTGGATACGGTGCGCGTCCGTAGGTTTCTCGATAGAGCCGCTTGTGCTCCAGAAAAAGCACCGGATCGTCACACCGAATGGCCGTACGCAGCAAGCCATTGGCGTCCAGCGCGTTGGACGGAAAAACAACGCGCAGGCCCGGAATATGCGTAAAGATGGACTCACCACTTTGCGAGTGGTAGATGGAGCCACCCGTGAGATAGCCACCGATGGGAACGCGAATCACCACCGGCGCACGAAAGGTTCCATTCGAGCGCCAGCGCATTAGCGCGAGTTCATTGCGAATCTGGTGTACGGCAGGCCAGATGTAGTCGAAGAACTGGATTTCGACAATCGGCTTGATGCCGCGTACCGCGTAGCCAACGGCGCGACCGACAATATTGGCCTCGGCGAGCGGAGAGTTAAAGACGCGCTCGGAGCCAAACTCCGTTTGCAATCCCGCCGTAAGCTTGAAGACCCCGCCTTTGCCTTTGGTCTCCTTCAACGCGGCCTCGCGACTGGCGTCGGCAATGTCTTCGCCATAGACAAGGATGCGCGGATCGCGGCGCATCTCATCGCGAAGACACACATTGATCAGATCCGCCATGGTCTTGTCGCCGGAGCCCGACTCAGCCGCTCGGGGCTGTGTGGCAAGAGCCGGTGATGTGGGGTCAAAGTCTTCTGAGTAAACGTGTCGTGGAATCGAGCGAACCGACGGAATGGGTGACTCGACTGCTCTTTGCGCTGCTGCGGCAATCTCCGCGTCGATCTTCTGCTCCAGGCTATTCAGTTCGGATTCCGACAGAATACCCTCGCGCAGCAGGCGCATCTGGAGCTTGTGTACCGGATCGCGAAGCGCATCCGCATCCCGCTCTTCCCGGGTGCGATAGAGTTTGTCGTCATCCGAAAGGGAGTGGGAGTAGACGCGCACGCAGTGTCCGTGAACGAGCGCCGGACCGCGACGCGCACGACAATGCTCGACCGCGCGTGTGAGCGCGGCAAAAGCAGCGTCGGGTTCTGTACCATCCACTTCCTGCACCAGCAGATCAGGAAAATTCTGCACCAGCCTGGAGATGCTGCCTCCGGGTGTATTCACTTCCACCGGCACGGAGATTGCGTACCCGTTATCCTCCACCAGAAAGATGACAGGCAGCTTCAGATTCGACGCGCTGTTCACCGCTTCCCAGAACTCACCCTGCGAAGTCGAGCCTTCTCCGATGCACGTGAGTACCACCTCATCCTGATGAAAGCGGACTGGATGGAATGCACGATAGTCGGTGACCGAAGAAGCCGCCGCTTGCGGGAAACGCGTGAAGAAGATTCCCGCTTCCGCGCAGCCGACTCCATGCAGAACCTGCGTGGCCGTGGACGACGAAGTGTTGACGATATTCAGTTCCGGCGAACCCCAATGCGAAGGCATCTGACGTCCACCGCTGGCAATATCAGCCTCAGCGCCGACGGCCTGCAGAAACATCTGTTCCGCACTCACACCCAGTGCAAGACAAAGCGCACGGTCACGATAGTACGGCACGCACCAGTCATACCCCGGACGCAAGGCCTTGGCGGCCGCAACCTGAAGCGCTTCATGCCCGGCGCCGGAGATTTGGAAAAATATTTTCTGTTGCCGCTTGAGCATGATCTCACGATCATCGATCCGTCGCGATGTGTACATCAGCCGATAGAAATCGACAAGTTGCTCGGCGCTCAGCACAGTGTCGCCGGAGGGATCAGACTGTGACGCGGTCATAGTCGCAGACGAACTTTCCTGCCGCCGCTGCGTACTTGATTTTTCCATCGCCACCACCCCCTGATCGAGTCCAAACATTCGTAAACCCAGAAGATTGTATCAACTCTCTGCCTCAACCGGAAAAGACCCCTGACTCCAATGCAGTATTGACGATTCAATTGCTGACGTGTTTTATTCGTCATGCTCACAAGAATTTCCTGACGGGTGGAGAATTGCCTGCTCCATACGCAGGAAAACGTGGCGAGAGCGGTGCATTGCGGGAGTTGAAGACAGCCCCGCGTGCGGAGAATCGATGGAGGTAGGACAGAATGCAAGCTGAACTTTTGCTGTTTGCCCATGGCGCAGCGTCGACTTTTTCCCCGAAACATCTGCTGGCAGCAGCGGAGATTACCGGGGCGGCTGTTTCCAGCGCAGACGCTATGTGGCTGTGGATTGCGTTCGCGATTGGAGTTGTTGCCTTGATTGGCGCGCTTCTGTTTGCACGTTCGGTGATCGGTTCCGACACCGGCACACACGCCATGCAGGAGATTGCCTCGGCCATCCGCGAGGGCGCGGAGGCATTTCTCGCGCGGCAATACAAAGCAATTGCCTGGATGGCTTTGCTGCTGGCAATTGTTTTGTATGTCGGCTATCGAGCCTATCCGCCGACATCGACGCTGGCGCTCAAGGTGGTTTTCAGCTTTCTTGTGGGTGCGACGTGCTCTGGAATTTCTGGCTTTACGGGGATGTTTGTCTCCATTCGCGCGAATCTGCGGACAGCGGCTGCGGCTCGGACAAGCCTCTCCGCAGCGTTGCGGCTGGCGCTCCATGGCGGCGCAGTCACCGGATTGATTGTGGTGGGCCTGGCATTACTGGGCATCAGTTCACTTTTCCTGCTCTTCGGCGGATTGCAGCATCCGCAGGCGGTGCCGTACCAGCTTGTGGGTTTTGGATTTGGCGCTTCCCTGGTGGCGCTCTTTGCCCAGCTTGGCGGCGGCATCTATACCAAGGCAGCCGATGTGGGCGCTGACCTGGTGGGCAAGGTGGAAGCGGGAATTCCCGAGGATGATCCTCGCAACCCGGCCGTCATCGCTGACCTGGTGGGTGACAACGTCGGCGATTGTGCCGGTCGTGGCGCAGACATCTTTGAGTCCAGCGCGGCGGAGAGCGTTGGAGCGATGATTCTGGGCGCCACTCTCTATCCGGTGCTCGGCGTGAAAGGCATCCTGTTTCCACTGATCGTCCACGCCATCAATATCGTTTCCTCCATGATCGGCATTGGCCTGGTGCGCAGCAAAGAGGGTGAAGACCCGATGCACGCACTGAATCGCGGCTTCTACGCGACAAGCTTTCTGGCTCTGGCGGGCTTTGCGCTGGGTGTGCATTTCCTCCTGCAGGATCGCTGGTGGCTGCTGGCTGCCGGTGCCGTGGGCATTGCCACCTCGTTCCTCTTCGTATCCATCACCGAGTACTACACCGAAACGCGATTCCGTCCGGTCCGCTCCATTGCCGAGGCCTGTGTAACCGGACCGGCGACCAATATCATCACCGGGCTGGCTGTAGGGATGGAGACGCCCGCACTGCCGGTGATCGTAATCAGCGGTGCTCTGCTGCTGAGCTACTACTTCGGTGTGCTGGGGTTGCAGGATGCCGAGGGCATCACGCAATACGCACGAGGCATCTTCGGAACAGCCATTGCCACCATGGGCATGTTGTCCAGCGCGGCCTATATTCTGGCCATGGACACCTTTGGCCCGATCACCGACAATGCTGGCGGCATTGCCGAGATGAGCAATCAGCCGCATGAAGTTCGTGACCGCACAGACAGCCTGGATGCAGCCGGAAACACCACCAAGGCTCTGACCAAGGGATATGCCATTGGATCTGCCTCTCTGGCGGCGTTTCTGCTCTTCTCTGCCTATCTGGAGACGGTGCACGACATCGTACGTCACCGCGTGGAAGCAGCAGGGTTTACCCTGCCAGCGAGCTGGAGTTTCTCCAGCGTCAACCTGGCCAACGTACCTGTCTTTGTTGGAGCGCTGCTGGGGGCCATGCTGACCTATCTGTTCTCGTCGATGGCCATTCGCGCCGTGGGACGCGCAGCGGAGATGGTCATTCAGGACGTTCGCGCGCAGTTCAAGGAAAACCCGGGAATCATGAACGGAACCACTCGCCCGGACTATGGCCGCTGTGTGCATATTGTGACGGGCGCCGCGCTCAAGGAGATGATTCGCCCGGGAGCACTGGCCGTGCTGATGCCCGTCGCGATTGGAATCTCTTTCCGACATCTCAGTTCACGTTTTCATCTGGTGAGCAGCAGCGACCTTCCCGTATCCATGGCTCACGTTGTCAATCTCTCTGGCGCTGAGTCGGTGGCGGCGTTTCTCATGGTGGGCACCATCAGCGGCATTCTGCTCGCCATGCTGATGAACAACGGCGGCGGAGCCTGGGATAATGCGAAGAAGCTGATTGAAACCGGGTTGTATGGCGGCAAAGGATCGGAGGCACACAAAGCCGCGGTCGTCGGTGACACCGTAGGTGACCCATTCAAAGACACGGCCGGCCCCAGTCTGCATGTGCTCATCAAGCTTCTGGCAACGGTCACTCTGGTGCTTGCCCCCCTGTTCGTCTAGCTTTGGGCCTGTTCCTACTACCCGGACGGTGGTGCCGACAGTTTGAACAGGCCCCTTGCTTCTTCTCCTGATCAATGTAACTGCGGTGATACAAATGCGGTCGTCTGCCCCCCCCGGGGGGGTGGGGTATTTTTCCGTAAGTTCATGAAAAATCATGACATGCACGAATTTCGCGAAATTTCGATTTTTGTATACTATTGAAAAAAATAGCTTTACGGGAATTTCAAAAACATCTTGAATTCTCGCCGCGATCTGCCGCGAGTCTTTCCCTCGGAGGCGAAAAGCCAGGGGCCTTCCGGAGTGAATGAGGCGCAGACAGAACCCGTTGAGAGATGATGCCATATCCATGCATAATTGCCTGCGCGCGGAGTCTGCGCGGCGATTGCGTGCCCGGATTTTGCCTCCCCGGAGTTTGCGCAGTATCGAGGCGGCAGATTCCGGTGTACTTCGATTCCGGCGATTCTCCGTTCCATCGACCGTCTCGATGAAGAGACGACGAGGCTGTATTTTCTGGAGCCGCGATGTGGCTGGCATCGTTTCTGCAGGGTGTGGCCGCTTTGCGTTGGCGCCATCGCATTTTCCGGATGGGTGTAGACCGAAGCCGTGATAGCCGAGTGGATTTTCCTCAGGAAAATCCACTTTCACCCCGGCCAACAAGTTCCAGTGTTCCGGAACAATGCCTTAACGAGCGGGTTGGCCGGTGTGGGGCTGCATGACGGTGATGCGTGGGCGCGATTGCCCCGCCTGCGCCTGAAGCTGGTGGCTGACCTGTTCGATCTCGTGGAAGACACGCAGGAAGTTGCCGCCGAGAATCTTGTCGCAGTCGGCTGCGGAGTAGCCGCGGGCCATCAGCGCCGCGGTGACCTTGGGCAGGTCGGCGGCAGAGTCAATGCCCTCGGGCAGTTGGCCGGAGATACCGTCGAAGTCGGTGCCGATGCCGACGTGGTCGATGCCGGCGACTTGGGCGATGTGGTCGATCTGGTCAATCAGGTCCGACAGCGGCGGGCGGGGAATGCGATTGGCGTACTGGCGATCCACCTTGTCCAGGTCGCCGTAGGTGAGCGTGCGGCCCTCGGTCTTGAACTGCTCGCGCAGCGCCTGCTCGGCCCTGAGCACCTCGGGGCGCTGCGCGATCTGGGCGTTGCGATAAGCCTGCGAAATGAAGCCTGAGTAGAAGTTGACCATGACCACGCCGCCCTTTGAGTCTGGCCCGCCGGAGCGAGCGATGGCGCGCAGCATGTCGTCGGTCATGTTGCGTGGCGCATTGCACAGCGCGCGCGCACCGGAGTGCGAAGCGATGACCGGAGCGCGGCTGACGATGAGCGTGCGATAAAACGTCTTGTCCGAAACATGGGAGACATCGACGATCATCCCGAGGCGATTCATCTCGTAGACGACATCCTTGCCGAAGTCGCTGAGGCCATCGGCGGTGTGAGGCACACTTGTATCGTCGGCGTCGCCGGAGGAATCTGCCCAGCCGTTGGAGTTGGACCAGGTTAGCGTCATGTAACGGACGCCGAGGTCGTAGTACATGCGGAGCAGCGCGAGGGAGTGTTCGATGGAGTGGCCGCCTTCGATGCCCATGAGCAGCGCGAATTTGTGTTCACGATGCGCGGCGAGGATGCCGTCGGCGGTGGTGGTGAAGCGAATCTGATCCGGGTGGCGCGCGGCCTGGTTGCGCGTGGCGTCGATCAGCTCCAGCGTGCGGTGCGCGTACTGGCCCTGATAGAGCTTCGGCTCGACCCAGATGGAGAAAAACGCCGCGCCGAGATTGCCCTTGTGAATCGCGTCGAGATTGACCTGGCCGGAGCCGAGCGGATCGGCAAGATCGTAGTGGTCGTCGACGAGCCGCTGCGGCGTGTCCTCGTGCGTGTCGATGATGATGGCCGCGCGATGCACCTGCTCCGGCGTGAGCTTCACAGCGCGATGCGTGCCGGATGCCGCAGCTTTTGCCTGGGATGGCTTGGCCTGCGCGAGCTTCGAGGGTGTGGATTGCGCGCTCGTCATGGCAGGAGACACGAGGGCAAGGGCAAGAGCCGCTGCGGACGGGATGCGAAGCATGGATTCACCAACCTGTGAGAGATAAAAGTGGCAGCGAACATGAGTTGCCTTGGATTTTAAGGCATTTTCCGGAATACTGCGAACTTTCAGACAATGCTGAACGTGGATTTTCTTGAGGAAAATGCACCCGGCAATCGTTGCTCCGATCTATACCCATTCGGAATATGCTTTCGCAGGCTGGCAAGTGCAAGGCCGAGCCTCGAAACGCGAAAGGCCACGCATGTGGCGCGGCCCTTCGGATGACGAGATCAGGGATGCAATCAGGCGCGCAGAAAATCCTTGGCCACCTGAAGGGTGACATCGCGCGTGACATCGGAGATGGCCTCAGTGAGCGGCAACTGTTTGGGGCAGGCCTGGACGCAGTTCTGTGCGAAGCCGCACTCCTGCACACCGCCGTCACCGGCCAGCGCGCGCAGACGCTCCTCCTTGAGCACCTTGCCGGAGGGGTGGGAGTTGAAGAGCTTGACCTGAGCAATGGTGGCCGCGCCGACGAATCCCGTAGCGTCATTGAACTGCGGACAGACCTCCATGCAGCAGCAGCAACTGATGCAGTTCGACAGTGGATACGCAGCTTCCTGCTGCTGCGGGAAGATGCGCGGCCCGGAGCCGAGATCATAGGTTCCGTCGACGGGCACCCAGGCCTTGACGGCCTTGAGGTTCTCAAACAGTACGCTGCGGTCCACGGCCAGATCGCGGACGACGGGGAACTTGGTGAGCGGCTGCACGCGAATCGGCTGCTCCAGCTTGTCGACCAGTGCCGAGCAGGCCATGCGAGCCTTGCCGTTGATGACCATCGCGCAGGAGCCGCAGATCTCCTCCAGACAGTTGGAGTCGTAGGCGATGGGCGTTGTCTCCTGACCGTTGGAGTTGACGGGATTGGCGGCAATCTCACGCATGACAGAGATCACGTTCATGCCCGGCTTCCAGGGAATCTCGAATTTTTCCCATGTGGATGGCGCTTCCGGCCCACTCTGGCGCTTGATTTCGATCTGAATGGTTTTCTCTGCCATGATTTCTCTCCCATGCCGGCTGGTTCCGGCCATTCCCAGTGGTCGTTGCGGATCAGCTTGCGGCATCGTAGCGGCGCGGACGAGGCGGAATGAACTGTGTGTCCACCTCCTCATACTCAATGCGCGGTTCGTTGGCCGTCGCATCGAAGCTGGCTTTGGTGGTCTTGAGGAACTTCTCGTCGTTGCGCTCCGGAAAGTCCGGCTTGTAGTGAGCGCCGCGTGACTCATCGCGCAGCCGCGCACCCTGAGCCACGACACGACCGATCTGAAGCATGTTCCAAAGCTGCCGCGTGAAGGCGAAGCTGGTGTTGGCCCACTGGCTGCGGTCGCTCAGGTTGATGTTGCGGTATCGCTCCATCAGCTCGGCGATCTTGTTTTCCGTCTCCAGAATGTTCTTGTTGTAGCGGATGACGGTGACGTTTTGGGTCATTGTCTCGCCGAGTTCACGCCAGATGCGGAAGGGATTCTCCGTGCCGCTGGAGCTGAGCAACTGCTGGTTAAGCGCCTGCTGGCGAGCCAACTCCTGCGCGTGGCCGCCGTCGCCGGATGCTGGCTTGAGCGACTTGGCGTAGGCGACGGCGTTGGGACCAGCCTGAAAACCGCCGAAGATGCAACTGACGAGCGAGTTGGCTCCGAGCCGATTGGCCCCGTGATACTGGTACTCGGCCTCGCCGGCGGCGAAGACACCGGGGATGTTGGTCATCTGATTGAAGTCGACCCAGAGTCCGCCCATGGTGTAGTGCATGCCGGGGAATATCTTCATCGGCACTTCGCGCGGGTCGTCGCCGACAAACTTCTCGTAGATTTCGAGGATGCCCTCGAGCTTGCGGTCCAGTGTCGCGCGGTCAATGTGCGTGAGATCGAGATAGACCATCGGCTGACCGTCGATGCCGAGTCCGTGCTCGTAGACAACCTTGTGAATGGCGCGCGTGGCCACATCGCGCGGGACGAGGTTGCCATACTTCGGATACCACTCTTCGAGGAAGTACCAGCGCTCATTCTCCGGGATGGATTTGGCTTCACGCTTGTCGCCGGGCGTGCGCGGCACCCAGACGCGGCCACCTTCGCCGCGCGCCGACTCGGACATCAGCCGCAGCTTGTCTTCGCCGGGGATGGACGTGGGGTGAACCTGGATGAATTCGCCGTTCGCGTAATACGCACCCTGCTGATAGAGCGCCGCCTGCGCCGATCCCGTGCAGACAACCGAGTTCGTGCTCTTGCCGAAGATAGCGCCGTTGCCGCCGGTAGCGATGATGATCGCGTCCGCCGGAAAGGTGACCAGTTCCATCGAGCGCAGATTCATGGCGCAGATGCCGCGCGCGACGCCTTCGGAGTCGAGGACGGCGGAGAGGAACTCCCAGCCTTCGAACTTGCGCACGCGGCCCTCGGATTCATAGCGGCGCACCTGTTCGTCGAGCGCGTAGAGCAACTGCTGACCGGTCGTCGCACCGGCGAAGGCCGTGCGGTGATAGAGCGTGCCGCCGAAGCGCCGGAAATCAAGCAGTCCCTCGGGCGTGCGATTGAAGGGAACCCCCATGCGGTCCAGCAGGTCGATGATGCCCGGCGCGGCCTCGCACATCGCCTTGACCGGCGTCTGGTTGGCGAGGAAATCGCCGCCATAGATGGTGTCATCAAAGTGCTTCCAGGTGGTGTCGCCCTCGCCTTTGAGGTTCTTGGCCGCGTTGATACCGCCCTGAGCGCAGACCGAGTGAGAGCGCTTGACTGGAACGATGGAGAAAAGATCGACGTTGCCGCCTGATTCAGCGATCTTGATGACCGCGGCCAGACCGGCCAGCCCACCGCCTACTACGATGATTTTGGGTGCCGCCATGAGATTGATTCCTGTCCTTTCCTGCCTGCTCTCTGGATGCCTTGGGAGAGCGTTTTCCACGATGACTGAGTTCTTCTGACTCCACTCAACCGATGCCTACGACAAGGATGCACCCGGTGAAGGCGTTACGTACAGCAGGGTTTGTGCCGGCATCACATCGGCGGGAGCATTTTTGTAATTTGGCCCAACGAAAGCGTAGATGCTGGCCAATCCCATGACGGCTAGCACGACGCCGAGCACGGCGCAGAGATAACCGAAGCGGCGGCGAGCATTGGCTCCTGGAGTGATGCCCCACTTGGCCGCGAAGAGCCAGATGCCGTAGGAGAAGTGCCAGCAGACGGCGATCATGGCGATGACGTAGACGGCCAGCATCCACGGGTTGGACAGCTCCATCTGCACCTTGTGGAAGGCCGCGCCGGGATGCTCTGGGAGGCTGACACCCATGAAGCGCTGGCGAATGACATGCTGGATGATGTAGACGAAGGCGATGTAGCCGGTCCAGCGCTGCATCATGTACATCCAGTTGCCGGACCAGGGATAGTAGATGACGTTGGCCTTGCCGCGCATGGCGATGTAGACGCCATAGAGTGCGTGATAGGCAAGCGGGATGAAGATGAGACCGACTTCAAGAAAGCGGACAAGCGGCAGGCTGTTGAGGAATTTGACCTGTTCGGCGTAGGCCAGAGGACCTTTGAGCGCTTCAAAGTTGGAGAGCAGATGCTCGATCAGGAATGCGCCGATGGGCACGATGCCGGAGAGCGAGTGCAGCTTGCGAAAAAGAAACGAGTTGCCTTTTCCGGCGCGCAGCGGTTCGACACCGCGACCCACGGGACTGGAAGTCTGACTTGCATCAGGGCGTGCTGCGGTGGCCATGAGAGTTGCTCCTGCAAAAAAATCGGATGGAAAGCTTGAAGAAACACCCCAAAAGTTCCATTCAAGCTACAACTGCATTATTGGTTCCCGCAAACAGGGCCGTCAAGGAAACCCGAAACTCCTTTGCCGCATTGCGAAAAAAGCGGGAAAAAGCCGAAAGGTGTCGAAGGTCAATACCAGTAGGCGGGAGCGACGCGGCGCAGGAATGCCCGAGTGATCTGATCGAATCTTTGCCCGATGGTCTGGTAGCTTCGCCCTTTGAATCCGGAGTAGCCGACGGGATCAATATTGCAGGGGAAGCGCAGATAGACACCGGGCTGACCCTGCGTCCGGATGACGCGTGCATAAAGAAGCTGCTCCAGCAGACGAAGGGTGGTGGGGTTCATGCTGTGCTGCGAACCGCGCAGGTGCTGGTCGTAATAGGCATGGGAGCAGGCAAAAAGCTGAACCCGCGCATCGGCCCCATGACGGGGCCAGGGAAATCGGCGACAGTCGATGAGGAGTTCGGGCGGAGCCGGCAAGCGGTCGATGGCGTTGGGAAGTGAAGGAAAGATGAGCCTTCCCGTGGTCTTAATCATGTGTGAAGTCTGGCGGCGAAGCTCGGAACGATCGAGGCCGGCGTCGAGCAGCTCCATCTCGGAGTAGCCGTAGTTCAAGCCTGCTGGAATGGGACCGGCGGGAATCGAAAGGAATTCGACAGGCTTGCCGGCGGAGTTTTCCTGGGTGGCAATGGCCCGCAGGGAAGAAAGATCGGAACCGGAGTTTTCGAGAAAGAGAATTCGGCTTGTGGAAGGATGGGTTTGCGCAAGCCAGAAGCGGAGTGCGCGCTCGTAGTCGGCCAGACGCAAGGCAGGATCGAGACGCTGGACATTGGCGTTCGAGGCTGGCTGTATGGTCGCGGTCATGACCAGCAGCCAGGTGACTGCCGGATGGCGATGCGGTTGCGAGATGGAATCGGTGAGCATCGGAAGCGCTCCTGCCGCAGACAGACTGGGAAGATCCGATCGAGGGAAGATCAGATCGACTGAACCGGAATCAGCGTCAGATCATCCACCAGACCCACTTCCCGCTGCACGAATGGTTCGCCATAGCGGACACCGGCAAGCAAACCATAGTGACGCGCTTCAGCAAGGATACGCTCGCGAATCTCCTGCTCCGGTACGAAGAGTCCACTTCCCTGCTGCTGGTTGGAGTACTGCGAACGATAGGCCAGCAGCGACTGAATTCGTGTCTCCATGTAGGGGGTGATATCGACGATGAAAGTGGGGCGCACGTCGGCGTAAAGGCTGGCGTACACAATCTTGAACGGTCGATGCGGAGCGTCCGGCCCAAGATCGCCGCCGGAGAAGTTGCCCAGACCGGCAAGGAAGCAGGCGTCATAGCCGAGGGATGCACAGATTGCATGATCCGGATGACGCGCCTGACCGTACGGCAGGATGACGACGCGCGGCCGAAGACGACGGAGGATGCGAGCGATGGCGATGCGATTGTCGAGAGAGTTGACGATGGCGCCATCGGGGAAATCGAGCGATTCACGATGCGATACACGCAGGATTAAGGCAGCTTCCTGAGCTTCTGCGGCGCGCTCGGCGGCTGTGCCGCGCGTGCCGGATTCGCCACGGGTCAGATCGAGGATTCCGGTGCGCAGACCGCGGTCAGCCATGCGCAGAAGGGTTCCGCCACAGGTTTGCTCGACGTCATCCCGATGTGCGGCGATGGCAAGTACATCGAAAGGCGTCGCTGTGCCGGGTTGATCCATAAACCAGTCGTGTCAGCAAGTCGCGTGAACGGAACTTCGAAGCAAATGGGAAAAACGGGTCAGTAATCCGTGTTGTCAGCGTCCGTCGTTGCATCCATGTAGGCAACGTCGTAGGCCGTACCGGTAACCGTCACATAGAAATTATTGATCGCTGTACCATCGACGGTCGAAAAGATGTAGACCTGGCCACCCTCGGCGACATAGACCTTGTGCAGCGTCAAAACGGCAGCGATTCCGGTCAGGTCGCCCTGAAACGGTTCGAGCAGAGTGGCGGAGTTGGTGGACGTGTTGTACATGGTCAGGCAACCATAGGGTTCGCCCTTGGCGTAACGCTCACCCTGTTCGCAACGAACGCCTCCGAGCCACAGCGTGTTGTCGTCGGCGAGCACCATCTTTGTGGGTTGACCCGGTGCAGCGTCACTGACAGAGACCGCGTTGCCCGCAGTGTTGTTCGTCAGATTGACAGGAGTCAGAAAGCCGGCAAACAGTCCATCTGGCTGCGGCTGTTCGCCATAGACGTAGAGCGTGTTGCTGTCGACCAAGCCATTGCTGGCGCCGCCCGGCGTCAGGATGGTTGTCGGCGAAGTGGGAATCGAACCCGACTGCTGGCCGCTTTGAAGAATCAGCGGAGCCGTGGGAAGCAGCACAACCGAAGACTGCTTGCCGCCACACTCCGGACCGCAGTTCAAAACATAGGCCGTGCTGCCATCTGCGCTCCAAAGCGCTTTGATGGGGCGATCAAACTGGATGGGATGATGACTGCTGTCGGCAACCTGAAAGAGACACATTCCCGGAGCATTCAAGGGTTCGCAATCGACCGCATTGGGTGGCCAGGTGGATGGGCCTCCGCTGTACGCTGTCGTTTCAAAGCCCTGAAGCTTGCGGGGGTAGTAGGCGTAGTTGGAGTTCTGCACAAAGGCGAGAGCCACCGAACCGCCGGGGTTGGTGGAAACTCGATATACCCCGGGCAGACCCAGACTGTAGGCCTTGCCGCCGACTTTGTCTACGACATTGAGGAAGTGCGCCTGCTGATCCGCTGCAAAGACAAATGTCTGACTGCGCGTGACGAAGATGCTGGACGAAAGCGTTCCAAGACTGGCGATGGCTCCGCCATTGCTTTCCTTCTGATAGTTCACCAGCGTGAAAGAGCCGTCCCCGGAGCCGTAGACCGCGCCGAGTTGCTCTTCCGGCATGTTCTGAATTGTGCTGGGTTCTGAACCGGAGTAGCCGGCAATGCTGAAGCCGGGCACACGGTCGTTATAGCTTTGTCGGATGTCATAGTAGGCATCGACAATCTCCAGCGCGCCCTTGCTGAAGGCGCTCGGGTTCTGGATAGCAATGAGAACACGATTTGCAATTCCGCTGGGTGGGAGAACACGGCCAGCAAAATAGAAGTTGTTACCACAGCCCGAAAGCACACCGGCGGTCACCAATGCCGCTAGGGCGCAGAGAGCGAGTCCCCTTTTCTTCAAAATCCTCTACCTCATTCAAAACGAGCTGTCTGGGCAAGTATAGCAAACCGGGGGACCGAATCCGGACCTTGTGAACGGGTAGCTTGACTCTGTGGACGGAAGCTGGAGCGGGCCAACCCAAATGCAGGTGGATTCGAGCCGGGCCCCCAGCCAAGACCCAAGCCGGAACTTGATCCAAGACTCGAAGCAAGACAAAGTGAGTTTGCGCCCCGGGTATGCATACCCTGTTTCGACGCAACCACGGGGATATGGGAAGCACGGAAATGTATGGGCAGGCCCGATGACCGCGGCTCCGGACGGAAGCGCGAAGGCGGGATGTGAGGTGATGGGTAGGGGCCTCCTCTTCGCGGGCGATGCGTGTATGAAGCACACGCACACGGAGCGGCAAAACGCGATAGCATCGTAAGTATTGTGCCCGACAAGAAGCCGAACTCTCTTTTGACAACGTTGTTTCAGGATCGCCCCGTGCTGTGTGACGGCGCGATGGGAACCGTGCTGTATGGCCGTGGTGTGTTTATCCATCGCTGCTACGACGAGCTGAATCTATCCGATCCATCGCTGATTCTTGCGATTCACGAAGAGTATCTGCAAAGCGGCGCTGAGATTCTGGAGACGAATACGTTTGGCGCCAATCGCTTTCGGCTGGAGCGTCACGGACTGAATGACAAGGTTGCGGAGATCAATGCCGCAGGTGTTCGCATTGCGCGCGAAGCGGTCGGGCATTTCAAGGACAAGCAGGCCGGGGAGGCGTGGGTGGCTGGAGCGATTGGACCGCTCGGAGTGCGCCTGGAACCGCTGGGGAAGATTTCACTCTCGGAAGCGAGAGCGGCCTTTGAAGAACAGATTCTGGCGCTGGTGAACGCAGGCGTTGATCTGCTGATTGTGGAGACGATGCCAGCGGTGAATGAAGCGCGAGAGGCTTTGCAGGCCGCGAAGACGATTGCGCCGGAACTGCCTGTTGCCGTGATGATGACGGTGGATGAGGATGGACGCTGCCTGGACGGAACGACGCCCGAACATGCCGCAGCGATCCTGACGGAAGCTGGAGCCGATGCGGTGGGATGCAACTGCTCGACCGGTCCGGCGACCGTGTTAACCGCGGTGGAGGCGATGCGCCGTGCGACACATCTGCCACTGATGGCCATGCCGAATGCGGGGATGCCGCGCGCCGTGGAGGGTCGCAATATCTACTTGTGCTCACCGGAGTACATGGCGAGCTTTGCGCGCAAGGCGGTGAAGGCGGGAACACAGTTTGTGGGCGGATGCTGTGGCACGACGCCGAACCATATACGCGCGATGAAGTCTGCGCTGCGCGCGTTGGATGCGCAGACACACATCACGCTGACGGAGCCGACGCAGGCTGAGATCAGCGCGGAGACACCGCCTTTGCCGTTGGCTCAACGGTCAACGATCGGCAGGCTGATTGCAGAAGAAAAATTTGTGACGATGGTGGAGATTGTGCCTCCGCGCGGGATCAACTCGTCCAAGGAACTGGAAGGAGCAAAGCTGCTCACTTCGCTTGGCGTACACGCAATCAACGTGCCGGACTCGCCGCGCGCATCGGCAAGAATGAGCGCGCAGAGCCTGTGCATCCAGATTCAACAGCAGACGGGTATTGAAACGGTTCTGCACTATACGTGTCGCGATCGAAATATTCTGAGCATTCAATCGGACCTGTTGGGTGCCTCATCGCTGGGACTGAAGAATATTCTTTGCCTGACCGGCGATCCGCCGAAGCTGGGTAACTATCCGGATGCAACGGCGGTCTTCGATGTGGATGCGATCGGGCTGGTGAATATTGTTCGACGCTTGAATCATGGCCTGGACATTGGGTCCAACGCAATTGGCGATTCGACCAACTTCACGATTGGCGTGGCAGCCAATCCCGGTGTTCCCGATCTTGACCAGGAACTGCGGCGCTTTGCCTGGAAGGTGGATGCAGGAGCGGAGTATGCCATTACGCAGCCGGTCTTTGACATGCGTCTGCTGGAGCGCTTCCTGAAACGGATCGAATCGTTTCGGATTCCCGTGATTGCCGGAATCTGGCCGTTAACCAGCCTGCGCAATGCGGAGTTTATGCGAAATGATCTGCGCGTTTCCATGCCGGAAGCGGTGATGCTGCGCATGGCTCAGGCAGAGACGCCGGAAGCGGCTCGAGCCGAGGGAATTCGTATTGCGCAGGAGATGCTGGCCGAAGCACGACCCATGGTGCAGGGTGTGCAGGTGAGCGCGCCCTTTGGCCGCTATACATTGGCGGCGGAGATACTGGATATGGTCCTGCCCAAGCCGAAGGACGCTTCATCCCTGTAGCGATCGAGAAAGCAGAGAAAGAAGAACGACGATGGCAAAGTTTGAAGAGGCTCTGAGCAAGCTGGAAGCAATTGTCCAGCAACTGGAAAAGGGCGAACTGACGCTGGAAGATTCCGTGCGATTGTTTGAGCAAGGAGTGCAGCTCTCCACAGCCTGCCGACAGGAACTTGACTCCGCCGAAGGACGCGTGCAGAAGCTGATTGCACAGCGAGATGGAGAGCTGAGCCTGGAGGCGTTTGAGTCGGAAGACTGAGCTGGAGAAAGGCGACGCTGAAGTGAGCGAGAGAGCCAACTCCGTCAGCGGGAAATGGCATCCGACATTTTGTTCAGGCTCGTGATGAAAACGTTCTCGGTTGACTGTTGCAAGGCGATCACGGATCCGGGAGGACATTCCATTGGACATTGAGCGAAGCGGTGCATTTCGACTGGATGGCTGTGTTGCACTGATCACGGGCGGAGCAAGCGGCATTGGCAAGGCGACTGCGATCGAACTGGCGCGCGCGGGAGCGCATGTCTACATCGCCGACATTCAACTGGAGGCAGCGCAACGATTGGCGGCAGATCTGGTGGCCGCTGGATTGCGCGCGATGGCCGTCTGTATGGATGTGACAGACGCGAGTTCGATTGCTGCGGTTGCGAACGATCTGACGCAGTTGGACCTGCTCGTCAATAACGCAGGGGTTGGACATGTGGGTTCGGTTGCGACGACGGACGAGGAAGATTTTGATCGCCTGATGGATGTGAATGTTCGCTCGGTGTATCTGGTGACGCGCGCGATGCTGAAGTTGCTGCTGGCAAGCGAGCGCAAAGGCTGTGTTGTGAATATTGGATCGGTTGCCGGGATGATCGGCATTCGCCAGCGCTTTGCGTATTGCACCAGCAAGGGTGCTGTGCTCGCGATGACACGACAGTTGGCGGTCGAGTATCCGCGTGAGTTGCGCGTGAATGCCATTTGTCCTGGAACCGTGGAGACGCCGTTTGTCGAAGGATATCTGGACAAGTATCACGCACACGAAAAGGAAAAAGTGCGGGAGGAGTTGCGTGCCCGTCAACCCATTGGACGGCTGGGCACTCCGAACGACGTCGCATCGATGGTCCGCTATCTTGCCTCTGCGGAGGCGAGTTTTGTGACTGGATCTCTGATGACCATCGATGGTGGATGGACGGCGGCTTAGACAGGTTTTTACGGAACAAACTGAGTCAACGGTGCGAGGACGCCATTCGGGGGGATGCGATGAAACTAGTGACATTTTCCACACGCGAGAGGATCGAAAAGCCAGGCTATCTGCTGGAAGAATCGGGTGAAGTGCTTGACCTGTCCGGTTGCTACAAAAGCACATTGCAGGTCATACAAAGTTCGGATGCGACCCCTTCCGATGCAGCACGATTTCCACTGCATGAAGTCCGGTTGCATGCACCGATCAGGAATCCGCCCCGGATATTTTGTATCGGGTTGAACTATCGCGATCATGCGATTGAGTCGCGGCTGGAGATTCCGAAGTTTCCGGTTGTCTTTTTCAAGATGACTCCCTCGATCATCGGACCCGATGAAGCCATTGTGCTGCCGCGAGAAACGGCAGAGCCGGATTATGAGGCAGAGATGGCGGTGGTGATAGGCAAAGGTGGATATCGGATATCGGCGGAAGCTGCGATGGAGCATGTGTACGGCTATACGATCCTCAATGATGTGAGCGCGCGCGATGTGCAGTTCTCGACGTCGCAGTGGTCCCTGTCGAAAAGCCTTCCCACCTTTTGTCCGATGGGGCCTTCGATTGTGACCAGGGATGAAATTGCTGATCCGCATTTGCTGCGCATCCGGCTGGAGATCAATCAGGAGAGCTTGCAGGACTCGAACACCAGTGAGTTGATTTTTCGCGTACCGGAGCTGATCGAATACATCTCGTCGCTGACGCCTCTTCTACCTGGAGACGTGATTTCGACGGGTACGCCGAGCGGTGTGGGCTTTGCACGAGTTCCGAAGCGCTGGCTGCGAGACGGAGATCAAGTGAGCGTCACGGTCGAGGGTCTGGGAACGCTGAACAATCCTGTGATTACGGAAGAAAATCCTGGTTCGATTTGAAAATTCTAGTTCGCTGTCGATGCACCGTAGACTCTTTGCGCATTAAGTCCGAAGATTGCATCGCGCTCCGTGGCGGTGCATGTAGAGAGCATCTCCTCGGCGATCTTGCACCAGTGCGAATAGCCGCAGGCAACGGTGCAAACCGGCCAGTCGGATCCGAAAAGCAACCTTGAAGGTCCAAAAGCATCGAGCGCAACCTCTACAAATGGCTTCAGCTGGGCCACGGTCCATTGCTGATAGTCCGCTTCTGTAACCAGACCAGAGAGCTTGCAGACAACGTGCTCTCGTCGTGCAAGCTGATGCAGATGCGCTGCCCAGGGTTGCAGTTCCTGAGCAGCGATGCGAGGCTTGGCAAGGTGATCGAGAACGATGATCTGCTCGGGATGGCGATCAACCAGGCGCAGCGCTGCCGGCATCTGCCGCTCGACAATGAGCAGATCGTAGACAAGGCCGTACGTGTGCAGCAGCTTGAGGCCGCGATGGAAGTCTGCGTCTTCAAAGTATGCATCCGCCTCTGCCTGAAGCACGTGTCGCAGTCCACGCAGTTTGGGCTGATGGGAATAACGATCAAGGAGTGCGGGAAGGCTGGGTGAAGTCAGCGGCAGCCATCCGACGACGCCCGCAATCCAGGGATGGATTACGGCTTGAGCGAGCAGCCACTCTGTCTCTTCGATGGACTGACGGGCCTGCACAACGATGCTTGCGTCGATGGCATTGGCCTGGAGCAGAGGCTCCAGATCCGTGGGCAGAAAATCGCGACGGATCATCGACATGGCATCATCGATCCAATCAAATTCTGGCGCATGATATTGCCAGAAGTGCTGGTGAGCATCGATTCGGATGGCTGGTCTGGTGGTCATGGAAAACGAACCTCATGGGGTGGAAGCATCTGGTCGTATGATATTCTCGGCAGTCGCGCGATTGCTGCGAGACAACTCTTTGTGAGGAAATCATGGTGCAACGATCCGCGTCTTTTCAGAAGACAATCACTTCCCTGCTGGCCATACTGCTTGTGTGTGCTTCCTCCGTCACCCATGCGCGAGCACGATGGACGGAAGCCGAAGCGAATGCATGGCAAACCAGACAATCGCCGATCCTGACGGGCGGAAATTTTCTTCCTTCGAATGCCATCAACCAGCTTGAGATGTGGCAGGCGGCTACGTTTGATCCTGTCACGATCGATCGGGAACTGGGGTATGCCCAGGGAGTGGGGATGAAGACCATGCGGGTCTTCCTGCATGACCTGCTGTGGGAGCAGGATGCGGCGGGAATGACGCAGAGAATGAACACGTTTTTGACGATTGCAGCCAGGCACCATATTCGTCCGGTGTTTGTGCTTTTCGACTCGTGCTGGGATCCGTACCCAAGATTGGGTCCGCAACGGCCACCGATTCCTGGCGTACACAACTCGGGCTGGGTGCAAAGCCCTGGAAAAATTGCGCTGATGGACCCGGCGCAACAGCCGCGGCTGGAAACCTATGTGAAAGGCGTGATTGGAGCCTTTGCGCAGGATGATCGAATTCTGGCATGGGACTTGTGGAATGAGCCGGACAATACAAACGGGCCCGAGTATCACTGGATGGAACCGGCCAACAAAGTGGCGCGAGTGGCCGAACTGCTTCCACAGGTCTTTGCCTGGGCGCGTTCAATGAATCCGTCGCAGCCGCTGACGAGCGGGGTGTGGCAGGGAGACTGGTCAAGCCAGCAAACGATGAGCGCTGTGGCGAAGATTCAAGTGTCGGAATCGGATATTCTCAGCTTTCATAACTATGGATGGCCGGAGGAGTTTGAAAAGCGCATCGATGAATTACAACAGTTTCATCGGCCGATTCTGTGCACGGAATATATGGCGCGGAGTGTGGGCAGCACGTTTGACACGATTCTGCCCATTGTGTGGAGCAGGCACCTGGTGGGCGCAATCAACTGGGGCCTTGTGGTGGGCAAAAGCCAGACGAATCTTCCGTGGGACTCCTGGCAGCGCCCCTATGTGATCGAGCAGCCTCCGGTGTGGTTTCACGATGTTTTCTATCCGGATGGCAAGCCGTATCGCGCACGTGAGGCGGGCATCCTTCGCGACTATAACAGCCGACAGCGCAGCGGGAGTGAACAGTGAAAGAGATCTATATTGCAGGCTATTTTCAGTCACCCTTTGGGAAGCTGATGTCCATGACGCAGGAGCAGATGCTGGCCGCGGCGATAGCTGGAGTCTGCGCAGAAGCGCACACCGATCCAAAAGCAATTGATTCGGCATCGATCGCCTCTGCGTGCAGCTTTTCCCTGCACCAGCAGGGGCTGCTCTCCGGCTTGCTGGCGGGCGTTCCGGGCATGGAAGCAAAACCTATTGAAAGCGTGGAAAATGCCTGTGCTTCGGGCGGTCAGGCCATTGTGAACTGCATCGTGCGATTGCAGGCCGGAATGGGTGAAACGGCACTGGCCGTGGGACTGGAGAAGATGCGCGACGATGTGGGCAAAGCCGATGGCAAGCGCGTGGGCGAAGCGCTGGGGTATTTCTCCGATCCTGCGGAGAGGCCCGGAAAAACTTTTGTCTTTCCGCATATATTCGCCGAAATCATGCAGACCTATATGCAGAGATGGGACGTGAGCGAGCGTGAGCTGGCATCGGTGGCGGTGACGGAATACAGGAACGCGCGGCAGAATCCCTTTGCACAGATGCGTGAGACGGATTTGTCGCTCGAACAGGCGCTGACAATCGCCGGCGCGAATCGCTATCTGGTGGAAGGACTGCCGCTGAAAACGTACGACTCTTCACAGATTACAGATGGCTATGCCGCGCTGTTGCTGGCGACGGAAGCTGGCCTGGAGCGGCTTGGATTGCGAGCCGGGGATTGTGTTCAGATTGCCGGCTGGGGCAGTGCGGTTGATCCGCTGCAAAAGGGACGCCGCAACGTGCTGAAGCCGGCGGCGGCCTACTACGCCGTACAAACCGCGTATGCGATGGCGGGTGTTGGAGCCGAGGAGATTCAGACGGCAGAGGTGCATGACTGCTTCACTGTGATGGCCGCACTTTCGGCGGAGATTCTGGGTCTGGTGAAGCCGGGTTCCGGCGCCGCCTATTGGGCTGAAGGTGAAGCCGAAGTCCATGGACGTTGCGCGCTGAATACCTCGGGCGGTTTGATCGCCAAGGGACATCCGGTTGGAGCTACGGGGATTGCCATGGTGGGCTGGGCAAGCTGGCAGTTACTCGGCAAAGTGCCTGCTGCATTGCAGGTGCGCGATGCACGCACGGCGGCTACATTCAACATCGGCGGACCTGTCTGCGCCTCGGTAGCGACGGTGTTGCGCAGGCCCGCATAGCTTCAAGACTTCATGCGCGGAGTCAACCATGATTGAAACACGCCGCGATTTTCTGCACTCCGTTGCGGTCGCCTCAGCCGGGGCTGCGGTCATTCCGCGGAAGCAGCAGGAAACAGGCCCGGATGGCAGAGGTGCTGCTGCCAGAGCACTGCGATTTGGCGTGAACTACACGCCGCGCCGTCTTTGGTGGTACTGCTGGCAGGATTGGAATCAGCAGGCGATTGTGGACGATCTGGAAGGGATCGCGGCGCTGGGCATGGATCATATTCGGGCACAGTGCCTGTGGCCGGTCTTCCAGCCGGGAATCAATACGGTGAACGAGCGGGCTATCGAAAACCTCCATCGCCTGCTGGAAGCTGCGGATGGTTGCGGACTGGATGTGGAAGTCACCGTGCTCAACGGATGGATGAGCGGATTGTCGTTTTTGCCTGCGTGGACCGCGCCGCTGGCTCGCCCGGAGAAGAACGACGACCGGAACATCTTCACGTCAGCTACTGTTCTTGAAGCACAAAGACTGCTTTTCCGTAAGATCGCAGATGGCATGGGCACCCACCGGCGATTCCTGGGCTTTGACATTGGAAACGAGCTAGGCGTGCTGATGACGGGTCCGAATGCGGTCGAGCCATCCCTAGCCGATCGGTGGGCCACCGAGATGCTGCAGACCTGTAGCCGGATTGCACCCGGACGCTTTCATGTGAACGGAGCCGACCACTCCCACTGGTTTGCAGATTTTGGTTTTTCGCGATCGACGTTGGCGAATACAGGGGCTGCTACCGCGATTCACTCGTATATCTATTTCGACGGTGTACTGAGTCGTTTTGCGTATGATTCTGCGGAAGCCAGGCACCTGGGCGCTTATGAAGTGGAGTTGGCAACCGCTTATCAGCGCGATGCGGAGCGACCCGTGTGGATGGAAGAGATTGGCGTGGGCAATGTCGAGATGCCCACCGCTGCGAAACCGGACTTTATGCAGCACACAGTTCGCAATCTGGTTCGGCGCGGGAATCTGTGGGGCATTACATGGTGGTGCTCGCACGATCTCAATCCGGCGATGGGCGGCTTCGGTTCGTATGAATATTCACTTGGGCTGCTTGACCTGAACAATCACCCCAAGCCTCTGGGAAAGCAATTTGCCTCACTGGCTCGGGAGTTCCGGGCGAACCGACCGCAGCCGGAGGGATCCAGAACGGCGCTGGTGATTCCGGATCGCGGACTGAGCCGAAAACCCTGGCCCGCAGATTGGACGTATGCCGCAGCCTGGATGAAGCTTCTGGCAGCGGGAACGGACGCAGCCATGGTGCTGGAGAGCCGGAGTCGCGATGAGGACTATCTTCGCAAGCGAAGGATTACGCGCCTGATACCGCTGGCGTCGGCTTGATGGGGCCGTGGAAGCGATCAGAATCAAGGACGCGCAGCCTCATCCAACCATTGGAATCCATTGCAACAGCCAGCCCGGAAAGATGCCCAGCAGAATGACAGTGATGGCGATCAGGAGCAGCAGAAGAAGCTCTCTGGGCTGAATCGCCAGCCTGGAGGAAACCGCTGCCGGAGCGACCCAGGCGCGCTTGAGAACCTGAAGGTAGTAGTAGAGCGAGACAGCGCTGCCGGCGATGGCAAGGATCACCATGCCAATTCCCCAGGAGGCGGCGAGCGGCGAGCGCAAGACGGAAGCAAACATCTGAAACTTGACCCAGAAGCCGACAAGCGGCGGGATGCCAGCCAGCGAAAGCAGAAAGACCATCAGCGTGGCGGCGAGCAAGGGGCTGCGTGCGCTGAGGCCAGCGAATGCGTCCAGACGGTCACTGCCCGCGTCGCGCTCCACGATGGCGACCACGGCGAAAGCTCCAACAGTGGTGAGCGCGTAGGTCAAGGCATAAAGGAGCACTGCCTGGTCACTCGCGAGGGTGTGGGCCGCGATGCCAAGCAGCATGTAGCCAGCATGAGCGATGGCCGAGTAGGCCAGGATGCGGCGCACACTGGACTGAACCAGCGCGGCCAGATTGCCGAGAACGATGGAAGTTCCTGCCATCCAGAGCAGCGTTTCTGTCCAACCCCATGCGGGGGCCAGAGCGGCAGTGACGGCGATGAGCACGGCAAAGCTTGCGACCTTGGAACCGGAGGCGATGAGCGCTGCGACGGGAGTGGGGGCTCCGAGATAGGTATCAGGCGCCCAGATATGAAACGGAACAGCGGCGACTTTGAATCCAAGGCCCACCGCAACCAGCACGAGCGCCACCAGGGTGATGGGCGTGAGAGAAGCGGAAGCAAGCGAGGCGGCAATCGCCGTCAGACGGGTGGTACCGGTGATGCCGTACAGATAGCTGAAGCCGAAGAGCATAAACGCCGCAGACATTCCGCCAAAGAGGTAGTACTTGAGCGCAGCTTCGGATGAGGCCGCCGAGTGTTTGGAGAAAGCTGAGAGTACGTACAGAGAAAGGCTGAGAAGCTCGAGGGCCACAAAGATGATGAGCAGATCGCGTGAGGCCGCCACAAGCAACATGCCCGTGGTTGCGAGCAGAACCAGGGCCACGTACTCCCCGGGATTGCGAGTAAATCGCGCGGAAACACCCAGGAGCAACACGAGGGCTGTCAGAATCAGGATTCCGACCTGAGCAGCGACGACCGAAGCATTCGTGACGAGCGCGCCGCCCATGACGGTCATGCTGCCCGCGTGCATCAGTAGCCAGAGAAGAGCGGTCAATGCGCCGAAAGATCCCAGGGTGCTTGCCACGCTCATCCGGGCTGCACTGGAGGCGCGACGCATGAAGCCGAGATCGACGACCAGGATGGCCAGCGATGCGATTTCAAGAATCGACTCAGGCCACAGGATTGCGAGAAGGTTGCCGTAGGTGCTCATGGTCGGCCTCCCGTGAGCAGGGTATGAGGCAGCGCAAGGACCGCCGGGGTGATCTGATCAAGCAAGAGCCGAGGCGCGAGGCCAACAGCCAGGCTGGCCGCAAGCAGAAGAATGACCCCTGTTTTCTCTGCCCAGGTGATCGGCTCAAAGGCGTGTTGGGCGGGAATTGAAGCGGCTGCCGCAGATGGATGCGCTGGGGCTTCATTGAAAAATGCCTTTTGCATGGCGCGCCAGGTGTAGGCAACACCGACTACGATGCCCACACCCGCAACGATGGTGAAGACAGGAAACGCCGTCCAGGCACCGATCAAGACCTGAAGCTCCGCGATGAAGCCGCTGAAGCCGGGCAGGCCCATGGAGGCCATGCCGGCGAGAACGAAGAGCCAGGCAGCAAATGGAAGAGTCCGGCTGAGATGCAAATGACTGAGAGCGGTCAGGTCACGCGTGTGTGTACGTTCATAGACGATGCGACCGACAGTGGCGAAGAGCAGACCGGCGAGAATTCCGTGCGAGAACATTTGCAGAACCGCTCCGTCCAGACCGATCTGGCTCAGTGTCATCAGGCCCAGCAGGACCAGTCCCATGTGGCTGACGCTGGAGTAACCGATGACGAATTTGAAATCGTTTTGAATGAGCGCAACCGCGGCACCGTAGAGGATGCCAATGACGGCGAGCAACGCGAAAAGAGTTCGCCAGGAACCGATGCCCAGGAAGCTCCAGCCCCAGGGATCAAGACCATGCGGGAACAGGGTCATGGCCACACGCAGACAGCCATACGCACCGAGCTTCATGACGACGCCAGCGAGCAGCATGGATGCGGCTGTGGGTGCGGCAACGTGGCCCGTGGGCGCCCAGGTATGCAGAGGCCACATGCCGGCCAGAACGGCAAAGCCGAGAAAGACAAGCGGAAACGCCCACATCTGAAACGAAACCGGAAACGGATACTGCTGGAGCGTTGCGAGATTGAGAGTATGTCCGCCGGAAACGGCGTAGGCCGCGAGCAGTCCCACGAGCACCATTGCCGACCCGATGAAGGAGTACAGGGCTAACTTCATCGCTCCATATTCGCGACGCGTGGACCCCCAGATGGCGATGAGAAAGTATTTGGGGACGATGGCAATCTCATAAAAAACAAAGAAGAGAAAGAGATCGGCGGAAAGGAATACGCCGTAAACGCCACCGATGAGCGCAAGATAGAATCCGAAGAATTCGTTGACACGACGATCGATGTTCCAGGAGAACAGGACACCTGCAACCGAGGCAAAGCCCGTAAGAAGAACCAGCACTCGACTGATGCCATCGGCGGAAAGCGTATACCGAATGCCCATTGCCGGAATCCACGCTGCATCCACAACAGGGGTGACACCGGTTTGAGTAAAGAAAGCGCAGCCGGCAAGGCCAAGCCCACCCACGGCCGTCAGCAGTGCAAGCCAACGCGCCAGTTGAGGCCTGCCCTGGGCAAAAAAGGCGATCAGCAATGCACCGCCAAACGAGAGATAAATGGTCCACGCGAGCATCAGAATCTCCACCCGTCGATCAGATGCAAAACGGTCGGATTGATTACGCCGAGAATAATCTGCGGCACAAGGCCAAGGAGCAGCATGAGTATAAGGGCCGGAGCGACGGCAATCCGCTCGGTCAGGGTCAGGTCAGGCATCGCGCTCCAGTGAGTGGACAGTGGGCCGCTGAAGACGCGCTGGATCACCGTAAGAATGACCGCTGCCGTGATCAGCAACCCGAGCACAGAGACTGTTGCGGACTGCCATGAGAGTGGGAAGACTCCGCGGAAGATCAGGAATTCGCCGACGAATCCATTCAGACCCGGAAGACCGAGGGACGAAAACAGCGCAATTCCCATCAGACCGCAGAGGATCGGGACTCGCTTCCGCAAGCCTCCGAAGGTATCGAGCGAAAGTGTGCCTCCGCTGCGCTCTTCCAACATGCAGAGGAACCAGAAGATGGTCGCTGCGGTCAGACCGTGGTTGAAGATCTGCAGGATCGCTCCATCCAGAGCTGCGGAAACGCTCAGCATTCGGGCAGGATCACCCGCAGCCGGCAAGAGTACAGCGAAGAGAGCCAGCAGGCAGTAACCAAGATGGTTGATCGACGAGTAGGCAAAGATTCGCTTGAGATCCTTTTGCACAACCGCAGCCCATGCACCGGCTACGACGGTCAAAACTGCCAGCGCCAGCAGTTCGCTCCTCATGGCAAAAAGTTCTTTGCCAAAGATGGGCAGAGCGATCCGGAGCAGTCCGTAGACGCCCATCTTCGACATAGCCCCTGTGAGCAGAATCGTGATCGCAGTGGGCGCCTCGGAGTAGGCATCTGGCAGCCAGGTGTGAAACGGCATCAGCGGAACCTTTACGGCAAATCCAAGCAGCACTCCACAGGCCAGCAGGAGTTCCACGTGGCCAAGATGTGCTTCGATCAGCCGGTGCAGTTCCCCGGTCGCGGCGAAGTGCGCCAGAGCGATGAAGTCCATGCCACCGGTTGCGACAAAGATCGCCAGGAATGCGAGCAGCATGGCTACGGAACCCACCATGGTGTAAACAAAAAACTGGGTTGCTGCCGGGCCGCGACGGGGTCCACCCCAGAGTCGGATGAGAAAGAATGCGGGAATGAGACTGAGTTCCCAATAGATGAACCAGTGAAAGAAATTGAGCGCTGTGAAGGTGCCGAACAGTCCGGACTCCAGAAGCAAAACCAGACCAAAATACAGACCCGGCTGTTGCTTGACCGAACGCGAAGCCGACACCGAGATAAGCGTGACGAGTGCCGAAAGAACCAGCATCAAAGCGCCAAGCCCATCGACTCCGAGGTGATATTCGATGCCAAGATCGGGTACCCAGATGGCGCGCTCAACGAAAGCCATCTGGCCGCTGGCGCCGACCGAAAACCATACCCAGAGCGTGGCAACCAGAGCGATGAGCGAAACAGCCATAGCGACCCAACGAGCGCGCTTGCCGGAAAATCCGGCGACGATGGCGCCAACTGCGGGCAAGGCCGTGAGCATGGTAAGAGTGCCGGTCATAACTTCACCTGCCCGGTAATGGATGCAGCCATCAAAATCACTGCAAGAAGGATGAGCAGGCCGATGGTCAGAGTACGCAGATAGCTGGGAGCACGCCCGGCCTGCAACCACGCCAGTACCCCTCCAGCCGTCGTCAATTCTTCGCAGCCTTTATCGAATCCGCCGTCGATCCACTGGCTGTCCATCGAACGATTGCACCGGCCCAAGGCGCGGAAGCCTGAGGAGATCGAAGCGACGATGCCACCCCAGAATTGTCGATCAAGCCATGCTGCGAATGCAGCCAGCAGTGCATATGCGCGCAGGATCGTCGCCTGATACAACTCGTCGAAGTAAAGACGGGATTCCAACCAGCCGAACACTCGGGGCGATACGCGTTGCAGAACATCTGGATCGGTGTCCGCGCGATTGGCTTGAGCGACGTAGAGACGCCAGCCCACGCCAAGAGCCACAAAGACGAGCGTGGAGGCAAGCAACATCATGGGGACAAGACCTGGCTCACGGAATCCGGCGAGATCGAAGACCAGAGAATGGCCGTCAAGGAATGCCGTGAACCATGGCCAGGCTGGCGTTCCCAGAACTCCCAGCGCGATGGCAAAAAACGCCAGAACGAGGAGCGGAATGGTCATCACGGCCGGTGATTCATGCGCGTGACCATGACCTCTCCAGGAGCCGAGGAAGACGTAACCCACCTGACGCATCATGTAAAACGCAGTGAGCAACGCGCCGAGGAGCAGCATCCAGAATGGTCCTTGCGAGACGGGCCAGTGATGGGCCGCGCCGACGATCGCATCTTTGCTCCAGAAACCGGAAAAGAAGATTGGAAAGCCGCTGAGAGCAAGCATGCCGACGGTGTAGGCCGCAAAGGTGATCGGCATCTGCGCACGCAAGCCGCCCATCCTGCGAATATCCTGCTCTTCGTGGCAGCCGTGGATCACCGAACCGGCACCCAGGAAAAGCAGCGCCTTGAAGAATGCGTGGGTGATCAGATGAAAGATGCCAACGGCAACTCCGCCTGTCGCCAGGCCAACCATCATGTAGCCAAGCTGCGAAACGGTGGAATAGGCAAGAATGCGCTTGATATCGAACTGGGCCACGGCGACGAGAGCGCCGAAGAGCGCGGTAGCCGCGCCCACCCAGGCTACAACCGTAAGCGACGCTGTGGTGGTCCCAGGCCCTGCGCCAGCGCTCATCAGCGGATAGACCCTCGCCACCAGATAGACTCCGGCAGCCACCATGGTGGCCGCGTGAATGAGCGCCGAGACAGGCGTCGGTCCTTCCATGGCATCGGGTAGCCAGACGTGCAGCGGAAGCTGTCCGCTTTTGCCGGCTGCACCGGCAAAGATGAGCAGACCGATGGCGCCCGCAGCACTCAGTCCCCAGGCGGCATGGTGGCCCAGCAATGTGGCAAGCGCAGTCGGCTCAATGGCTCCGGCACCGTGGTTGTAGAAAAGCAGCGTGCCTGTTTGTGCAAAGAGCCACACCATGCCCAGCAGGAAGAAAATGTCTCCGACACGAGTGGTGAGGAATGCCTTCTTTGCCGCTGCGGCGGCGCTTGGCTTGTGATACCAGAAACCGATGAGCAGATAGGATGTCAGACCGACAATCTCCCAGCACATGAAGAGCAGCAACAGGCTGTTGGCGATCAGGACCCCCAGCATTCCGCCGGCAAAGAGCGCAAGGAAGCAAAAGAAGCGGGTGAAGTTTTCGTCGTGGCTCATGTAGCCGGTGGAGTAGATGAAGATGAGCGAACCCACAAACGTGACCATGACCAGCATGATGGCTGCCAGCGGATCGAGCACCCAGCCCATCTGCAACGTGGCCGAGCCAAAGGTGAGCCAGTCAAAGCTGACCATCTCACGCGTCGGGCCACCGCTGCTCCAGTTCATGAGCACATGAGCAAAGGCTGTGACTGCAAGGAGGAATGAAATGAGAAGAGCGCCGATCGCCAGAGTCGCAGCAGGTTTGCGGCGAGGCTGCGGCAGGAGGGCAATCAACCCGGAAGCGACCATGGGGAGAATCGGGATGAGCCAGAGATTGCGAACAATCCACGCCATCGAAGCGGCATCCGAAGAAGAGACAGGAATCATCGGCGACGTCATTATCCCTTCATCCTTGCCATCTCATCGAGATCGGTTGTCTTTGAGTGCCGATACCAGGCGATCACGAGACCAAGACCAACGGAAGCTTCCGCAGCTGCAACAGCAATCGAAAACAGAGCAAAAAGCATGCCGGTCATCAGCTCCGGGTGTGGCCCGAACCGCCAGAATGCGATGAGATTCAGATTGGCAGCGTTCAGCATGAGTTCAATCCCGATGAGCACGAGAATGGCATTACGCCGGGTGAGCGCAATCCCCAGTCCAATAGCAAACAAAAGCGCGGCAACGATGAGATACGGCGTCAGAGTCATCGCATCTCCTTCTGATCTTCCGGCATCGCGACGATGACCGCACCGATGAGGGCAACTGTCAGCAGGATCGCGACAACCTCCAAGGGAAGAACGTACGGCCCCATCAAAGCCTGACCGATCTGCAGCACGGTCACTTTGGCAGCTTGATCGCCCGAAGCGGGCAAAGGTGAGCGAACCAGCGCAAAGATCAGTACAAAGCCGACGGCAACCGAAGCGATCCACCCCAGACGCCAGCCAGCAGCAGCAATCAGTCGATGTGGGGTCAACGCTCCAGCCCCGCGGGTCAACAGGATGGCAAAGACAACGAGGATGGCTACGGCGCCGATATAGACAAGAATCTGGGAAAGCCCAACGAACTGGGCACCGAGACTGAGATACATCAGAGCCAGTCCGACAAATGTGACGGAGAGACTCAAAGCGCAGTGCACGAGATTGCGCAGCACAGCGGCTGCCAAAGCTCCGACCAGCGTCAGGATGGCCAGCAACCCGAAGATAAAACCCTCCATCATTGCGGTCGATATCCTTTCCGTCGGCCTATCCGTTCAGTCGGCATAGCGATAACTCCTCGGACGAATGTTTTGACGGCGCAGGAGTGTTCGCGCCAGAAGAATATAAGCCAGCACCAGGACAGCAGCGCAAACCAGCCAGCGCATGACCTCGGCAACTGTGCCACTCCCCAAGCATTCTCCTAAAAATCTCCATGCTGCCGCGACACAGAGATTGAGCAGAGACAGAGGCAGCATGAATTTCCAAGCGAAGTTCATTAACTGATCCTGACGGAGCCGCGGCAGAGTGCCCCGGAGCCAGATGAAAAAGAAGATAGCCAGAAAAAGCTTGGCAAAAAACCATGCCCAGGAGGGAATAAACGTCAGGAATGAGAACGGAGCACCCCAGCCGCCGAGAAACAGCGTGATTCCGTAGCCGGCAATCGACATCATGCCAAGATATTCACCCAGGAAAAACAGAGCGAACTTGAATCCGGAGTATTCGGTGAAGTAGCCCGCCACCAGCTCCGACTCGCCCTCGGGCAGGTCAAACGGCGAACGATTCGTTTCCGCAAGTGCGGCCACGACAAAGAGCGCAAAACCGGCGAAGCCCCAGGGAGTGAAGACATACCAGTGAGGGAAGATGCCTGTGAACCCGCCTTGCGCCTGAACAATGGCCGTGGGAGCGAGCGACCCTGCCATCATGACGGCGACCACAGCCGCGAGCAGCAGCGGAACTTCATAGCTGATCATCTGCGCAACAGCGCGCATTGCACCGAGCAGCGAGTATTTGTTGCGACTGGACCAGCCCGCCATGAAGATCGAAAGCTCGGTCGAAGCGCCGACTGCAAAGAAGAGCAGAATTCCCGCGTCGATGTTCAGCAGAACCATATTGCGACCGACGGGCAGCACGGCATATCCGAGGAAAATGGCGACGACGAGTACAACCGGAGCCAGAAAATGCACAACATCGTCGGCGCTTCGAGGAACGATGTCTTCTTTGGTCAGCGACTTGATCGCGTCTGCAATCGGCTGCAGAATGCCAAACGGCCCCACACGATTGGGGCCTAGCCGATTCTGCATCCGCCCCAATCCCTTGCGCTCCAGCACAGTTGTCAATGCAAAAATTGCAGGGAAGACGGCCACGATTCCTACGACACCCAGGATCATCGAAACCCATGGCTGGAGAACTGTCGGGAATAGCGCTGAGAGATGATGCTGCAAGAGAACGAAGAACTGATCGAGGGTAGCTGAGTTCACGGCTTCACCCCCTCTGCGTCCGATCCGGAAGAGCCGTCTTCGGCCTTTCGCGCGGCAGATTCCGCAGCAGTTTTTGCAGCGGCAGATTCCGCAGCAGTTTTTGCAGCGGCAGCTTCCGCGGCGGCTTTTGCTTTGGCCTCGACTTTTTCCTTTTCCTCAGCCAGTCGCGCGTCCACTTCCGCGGCTTCTGTGGGATGAATCCGCTGGAAATGCTCATTGGACTTGGCCAGTTTGTGCTTGTCGAGAATGAGACCGCCAAAACGATCGTCGGTGCTCAACTCGAACTCCGTATCCATCTTGATGGCTTCAAAGGGACAGACTTCGACGCAAATCTGGCAGCTCATGCACACCGAGATATCAATGTCGAAACGCGCCGGATAGAACTGCGGCTTGCCCACGTAGTCAGGTTTCTTGTCGGTGCTTTTGACGATATAGATGCACTTCGGCGGACATTCCTTCTCGCATATCTGACAGGAGACGCAGCGCAGTCCTGCATCCGGGTCCGCGCCGTCGTACACCAGGAACGGAAAGTCGCGCGTATTCTCAATGGGCAGCAGGCGCTGCTCAGGATATTCCACGGTCGTCAAACGATCTTCTGAGACAAAACTGCCGACAAAATTCCTGGCCGTTTCTCCAAGCCCTTTCAGAATTCCTTCGCCTAACATTGCGCCTCCTGCTGCGAGCGTCTGTTCATCGATCCACCTCGCCAAGGACAATGTCGACGCTGCCAAAGATCAGGACGACGTCCGCCACATTCTGCCCCAGACACATATCCTCAAGAATGGTCAGATTGATGAGCGAAGGCGGCCTTACACGATAGCGATAGGGGTTGCCGGTTCCGTCGCTGATCAGATAGAAACCGAGTTCGCCTTTGGGCGCTTCGATGCGTCCGTATGCTTCGCCCGGCTTGGGACGAAAGCCACGGGGTTTGGACTTTGGATCGAGGATCGGACCGGCAGGAAGCTGGGGAATCGCCTGCTCAAGAATCTTCACCGATTCCCTCATCTCCAGTACACGAAGCATGTATCGATCATAGATATCGCCGTGCTCACCCAAGGGAACGCGAAAGCTGAAACGGTCATAGATGCCGTAATGATCCACCTTGCGCACATCGTAGTTGACACCGGTTGCCCGCAACATGACACCGGTAACTCCGGCGTTGATCGCAAGATCAGGCTTCAAAATACCCACGCCCTGCGAACGAGCCATCAAAATCTCATTTGAAGTCAGCAGCGCTTCGATTTCATCGATAAATCGCGGAAGCCCGGCAACTACCTGCCTGGCCGCATCGAGCCAGCCCGCAGGAAGATCCACGCGGCATCCTCCGAAGCGCATGTAGTTGCACATCATGCGCGAACCGCTCAGCGATTCAAAGAGGTCAAGGATTATTTCGCGCTCGCGAAACGCATACATGAGCGGCGTTCCGCTGGCGCCCATCTCCTGCAGGAGAAAGCCGATGGCGCTTGCGTGATTCTGTATGCGCGTCAGCTCGGCGGTAATCACTCGCAGGTACTCGGCGCGCTCTGGAACCTCGATGCCGGCAAGCTTTTCGACAGCCAGCGCGTAGGCCCAGTTATTCGTCATGGAGCAGAAATAGTCCAGCCGATCCGTATAAGGCATCGAAGCCAGATACGTTGTTTTCTCTGCGATCTTTTCGTGATTGCGATGGAGGTAGCCAAAGACTGGTTTGAGACGCACAACGCGCTCGCCATCGAGCGCCACATCCATGCGAAAGACGCCGTGCGTGGATGGATGATGCGGACCCATCGCCACTTCGAGAAGCTCATCCTGCGACTCGACCTCGATGACCGGCGGCAGATAGGATTGGATTGCGAGATCGCTCATAGTGCACCGCCCTGTGCAGCCTGCAAGCGCTGCTGCTCTGCTCGCTTGAGCACGTCGTCGTGGGGAGTCGGCTCGTATTCGTAGTCGTCCGGGTCCACATAATCTCTGCGCATGGGATGATCTTCAAACTCGTCCCACATGAGCAGTCGGCGCAAATCGCGATGCCCGCGGAATACGATCCCGTAGAGATCGAATATCTCCCGCTCCTGAAACTCCGCTGAGCGCCAGACGGGCGTGAGCGAGGGCAGCTCGACGGCGTCACTGCGATTTCCGGTTCGCATCCGGATCACCAGCGGCGGATGAGGATCGGTTGGGCCGTGCTTCATCGAAAACAGGTGATAGACAGCTTCGAGGTAGCCGGGGTCAACACGCTTGACCGTCTCTTCGACTGTCTCTTCCACACTCTGCTCAACGCCATCGACCTGCTTCAACACGATTCGAGAGGTCTTTCGCTTTTCCGTTGTCTCTTTGTCCAGCCAGTCGACGCCTGTCACATTGGAGCAGTAGTCATAACCGAGTTGGTCGCGCAGATATGCCGCCACGCGCAAAGCATCCTCGGATGCCACCAGCAGGGAATGCTGCGCAGACGCAGAGGGGTTGACAAGGAGCGACACCTTGACCTCAGGCATTGCAGCCAGCAACTCCGAAAGCACCTGTTCGGAGGTCTTCATGCTGATTCTCCCGGATTGGGTGCAGGCAGCGGCCATACCAGCCGATTCACCGGCGGATTGAGGTCATGCGCGGATGGCACAGGGACGGGAAACTCGCCCTGCGCTTCCGCATTCAGATGGCGCGGACGCGCCTCTCCGGTCAGCGGCTGTGCTTCAATCTTTTTCTGCAAGGTCATGAAGGCGTGGATCAAAGCCTCCGGTCGAGGCGGACATCCCGGAATATGGACATCGACGGGAATATAGCGATCAATGCCCTTGAGCACGTTATAGCCCTGCTTGAATGGGCCGCCGGAGATGGCACAAGCCCCCATGGCAATGACGTACCGCGGCTCAGCCATCTGATTGTAAAGACGCACTACCTGAGGCGCCATCTTCTTGGTCACAGTTCCCGAGATAATCATTAAATCCGCCTGACGAGGCGAGGGGCGAAAGACTTCTGCCCCGAATCGCGCCAGATCATAGCGCGCCATCGTAGTAGCGATCATTTCAATGGCACAGCAGGCCAGACCGAACTGCATGGGCCAGACGGAGTTGCGACGGCCCCAGTTGTACAGTTCGTTGAGCGTGGTAACGAACACGCCCTGCTTGCCAAGCTCGATTTTCAGATCTGGCTCAACTGCCATCCAACACTCCTTGAAGCCTGAAACAACGCGGAGCCGCTAGGCCCAGGTCAGGATACCCTTGGCCCATGCCCAGGCAAGCCCCTCGGCCAGCAACAGCACAAAGACAAACATTGCAACGCACGCTCCCACGCCCAGCCCCGTGAAAGCTACAGCGAATGGCAACAGGAAAACCGCTTCGACATCGAAAACCAGAAAGATAATCGCGTAGAGATAGTAACCGGATCGAAACTGGACCCAGGCATCCCCTTTGGATTCAAGCCCGCACTCGTAGATTGCGTTCTTGATCGCGTTCGGCTTTGGCGGAGAAACCCATGCTGCCCACAGACGCGCCAGCGCGAGCGGTGCAATGGCAAAGCCAAGCGCGGCCAGGAACAGGATCAGGAGTGGAGCATACACAGCCATCGTTCATTCCGTCGCAGTCTGCGTCAAGGAAGACCGCCTCATTTACCCTACCAGTTTCAACTCGCCCGTCCTGGCACGAAGGGAGCGGAATCGCATTTCAACCACATCGTTTCGCATCTCATCGTAAAAGGTCTACCGATTGATGCGCTACTCTCAAAATCGGGTCATCCTTCTAAACATCCCACATCTCGAAAAGTCTTCCCTTCTGCTGCGCGACGATCATGCCTGTCGGTCTACAACCTTTGGTGGAAGACAGCGCCAGGTGCACTCCTGCTACTCTTTGCTGGTAATCATCTCCAGATCTCGCTCGTCCCGCGCGCGGATTCTTCCCCGGAGGTTCAGTCGGCCATGTTTTCTGCGCATCGATTTGCAAGTCAGTTCCCTTGCCCATGGATACGTTGCTCGGCGGCTTCACCGCTGGCGTTGTTGATCCTGGCGGCGATGATGGCGGTCCCAGGTGCGAGCACGACTCGCGCGGCATCCAAGCCGAGCCAGAAGTCACAAAGAGCCGCCGCTACGACCCAGAGTCCCACGCAGAATCCAGCACAGCAGAATGCAACGGACGCGAACGCACCGGACACCGAAGAGCAGGGCGTCTTTGGCAGTTCTTCCTACGCGCCGGGCCAGCCTGCAGTGGCTCCCTGGACCGTTGTTCCGCCGACGCAATATGACCAGCAGATCACCAGTCGCTATAACTATGCATTCGGAAAAGATCATCCGTTCCTGCCCTCGAACGCGACCAGCATCAATGGGCAGTTCTATAGCCCGAAGAGTTTTCTCACGGCGGAATACTGCGGCCATTGCCATAAGGAGAGCTATCACCAGTGGCGTCAATCGGCGCATGCAAACAGTTTTCGCGCTCCCTGGTATCTGCGCAACGTGAATATGCTGATTGACGAAAAGGGAGTACAGTATTCACGGCATTGCGAGGGCTGCCATAATCCCGTCGCGCTGCTCTCCGGCGATCTCTCACAGGGAATGCCGCGCAAGCGTCCGTTTGCCAACGAAGGCATTACCTGCATGACCTGTCACGCGATGACATCCACCACAACCATGGGCACTGGAAGCTGGGTCATGGGCATTCCCGCCGTGCTGGTGGACGAGCACGGACAGCCCATCACCACGCCAGTTCCGGACAGCGAGATTCTGGCACACCTGGACCGGCATAGTCAGGCGGTGATGCGGCCGATGCTACATACCTCGGAGTTCTGTGCTGCCTGCCATAAAGCTGCAATCCCCAAGGCGCTGGACGACTACAAATGGCTGCGTGCTTTCACTGTGTATGACGAATGGCAAAATACAAGCTTTGCCAAAGAATCCCCGCTACCGTTTTATCGCAAAGATACTGTCTCGACATGTCAAACCTGCCACATGAAAAGTGAACCACTGCCTGCCGGCGCTTCTGATTACGGCGGCACTCAGGGCATGTTGGCGAGCCATCGCTGGGTTGGCGGTAATACGCTGATCCCGCAGTACTACAAGTACTCTGAGCAAGCAGAAAAGGTGGCTGCATTCCTGCGCACGGGCGTCTTCAATGTCGATATTTTTGCGCTTGAGATTGAGAATGTTGAGGCGACAAAAGACGATTCGGTGGTGGTTGCGCCACTTGGATTGACCAGCTTTTCCATTACGGGCGGGCAAACTCTGGTGGCCGACGTGGTCATTCAGAACAAGGGCATCGGACATTCCTTTGTGCCGGAGCAAAGGGATTTTTACGAGGGATGGGTGAACTTTACCGTCAAGGATGGCTCCGGAAAAACGCTTGCTGAGAGCGGATATCTGCAACCCGACGGCAACCTGGACACATCGGCGCACTCGTTCACCAATCGGATTATCAATAAGCAGGGGCAGTTCAACGACCTCCATCAGATCTGGCACAATCGCGTGCTGGCTTACAACAACACGATCCAGTCGGGCCGCAGCCAGCTTGTGCGATACCGCTTCCATCTGCCCGGCGATGTGCAGGGTCCGATCCAGATCACTGCCACTGTCCGGTATCGCCGTTTCAATCAGCACTTCATTGATTTTGCGATGAACAAGAAGCACTATCCGGAACCGGTGATCGATATGGCTTCAGAGACTCGCACGCTTGCCGTTGGAAAGAACGCTCCTGTCCCGCCGCAGGCTGATGAAAATCCGGAGTGGATGCGCTGGAACAACTATGGAATCGCGCTGCTGGATGCGCAGCAGTATGCAGCTTCTGTCCATGCCTTTGAACGGGTAGCGGCGCTGCGGCCAAATTACGGTGATGCGTATACGAATATGGCGGTGGTGGAGATTCTTTGGGAGAAGTACGATGATGCACGTCCCAATCTGGCGAAAGCGCTGGCGCTGATGCCGGGGGATTCCCGCGCGCTTTACTATCGTGCACTGGTAGAGCGAAACGCAGGGCAGGTGAGTCAGGCGATCGACGATCTCAACCTGGTCCTGACACGGTTTCCGCGATCCCGCAATGCACTTCGCGATCTGGGTTTCAGCTACTATCAGAAACACGAGTATCAGAAAGCGGAAGAGTACTACCAGAAGCTGCAAACCGTAGATCCGGATGATTTGTCGGCCCACTACAACCTGGCCATTCTCTATCGCCGACTCCACCAGCACAGCAAAGCCAGCTACGAAGCCTCCCGATTCACCGCAGAAAAAACAGACCCCACGGCATCGGTTTATGCACTGGAGTTCCTACGCAAACATCCGGAGATCGCCAGTGAAAGTGTCGCCTGGCATGTGCACGATCTGACCGTGGCAACACCACCAAGAGCGGGTCGCACTGCTTCTGCCAACATCACCGGCGGCGGGTTGTAGGCCACGTTCGCTACACTGAATCAGATGATGACTTTGAAGTCTTCGACTACTCAGTTCATGCTCCTCTGCGGAATGTTTGTTGCATTGGCTTCATTGCCAGTCCACGCCATGACCGCCCGTGCCATGACCAGAGCGCAGAAAATCGAAGTCGGAGCAGCGCTCTACCAGACAAAAGGGTGTGGCTATTGCCACGGGAAGACAGCTACCGGCACGGCGAAAGGTCCGTCGTTGACGCATTTGGGATGGTGGCATTGGCGCGGTTCCCGACTGGCAAAACAGATCAACAACGGCGGCCAGAAGATGCCTGCCTTTGGCGATTCCCTCACCCGCGATGAGGTGAGCGAGCTGGTGACGTGGCTGCGGAGCCATCCTGGGTCAAAGTCTCACAACTGACTCTGAAGCGCGTAGCCTTGGGGTTGGTCTGCGTGCCTGGTCTCTTTGCTCCTGGTTGCTTACTGTTCCGTGCTTCCCGTTGCCGAAGCTGATTCGCGGGAGATCATTGGCTGGCAGGAGTTGCGCTCGACCAACCGCGTCGACAAGAGAATCTCTCGCACCGGCAGGTCTGGATGCTCCAGACGCTCCAGCATCGTCGCCATGGCGATCACTCCAATGGCGTTGCAGTCCTGGTGCATGGTGGTGAGCGGAACGGGCAACAGACTTGCATAGCGTACATCGTCGATGCCCACCATCTGAATCTCCTCAGGAATCCGCCGACCCAAGGCAAGCACCGTCTGCATCAACCGCGCTGCCGTCACATCGTTGGCGCAGACAATGCCATCGGGACGCACCTGTTCCAGAATCTTTCGCACTGCTGACATATCCAGCGCATGCGCCGTGCGAACCTCCGTCACAGCATCCGAAACTTCCCGAGAGGCTTCCATGCATCCTGAGATGCGTGCCGCGACCGTCGGAGCGGAGTTAGGCTCGGCAAAGAATAGTATCCGCCTGACTCCACTGCGAATCAGCCGCTGGGTAATTTGAAATCCGGTACGACGATTATCAATGCCAACCAGATCATTCTCGGAGCGCTCCGGATACGGCAGGTAACACCGATCGAGAAGCACGACAGGCATTCGGGAACGCTCGAGCATCCGCATGATGCGACGATTGGCTGCATCCATGCCCGCGACCAGTTCCAATGGAGCAAAAAATACGCCCGCAACCTGCTGAGAGATAAAGTGCTGCGCCATGTGCTCGGCTTGTTCAATGGCTTCTTTGTCGCTGGACACTGCCGACGAGCTGGAGACACCACCCGCGCGCGAAACACTGGGCCAGAGAAGTGAGTCCGGACGCGCAAACGGCGAACGCATCATGCCGTGACAAATCGGATCGAATATCTCTGTCCTGCCCAACTCTGGAATCAGAAGACCGAGCGTATAGCCCGCCGCCTGCGGTTTGCGCGTAACGTGGGTTCCCGCACCGGGCCGGCGCGTCACCAGATTCATTCGCTGCAGCTCAAGAACCGCTTTGGCCACCGTGATTCTGGATGCGTCAAATGTCTTGCCGAGTTCGGCTTCACTCGGGAGCCTGTCTCCGGGTTTGAAGGTGCCATTGAGGATGCGACTGTGCAAGGAATCAAAGATCAATTGATGCTTGGGAGCAGCCTTTCCAACTGCATGCTGACTATATATTTCCAGAACATCCTTCTGACGGCTTCCCATACACGCTCTTCTTTCCGACGGATCCGATGGAGTTACTTCCCTTTTCAAATGCTCCATGAATGTCTTCTATTTTGTCAATGCATTTCTGGGCCGCGTATCCGTTGTCGAGCGGTTTCGTACAGGTCGCATCGCAGGTTAGACTGACTGGTGAAGGAGAAATGCCCATGAAATTTGCTGATTTCGCTCAAACCGGAGAAGCTGTTGCTCGTATCGGACTGGGGTGTATGGGCATGTCTGACTTCTATGTGCCCGGCGATGAAAAGGAGGCGATTTCCGTCATTCATCGCTCTCTCGATCTGGGCGGAACCTTTCTGGACACTGCGGATATGTATGGTCTGGGACGCAATGAAGAGCTGGTTGGACGAGCGATTCGAGGGCGTCGCGAACAGGTGTTTCTGGCAACGAAATTTGGCATTCGACGCTCGGAGACCGGAGCGCCGATGGGCGTGAGCGGAAGGCCGGATTATGTCCGGCAAGCATGCGAGGCCAGTCTCCGGCGTCTGGGCGTGGAGACGATTGATCTGTACTATCAGCATCGAGTAGACCCGGAAACTCCGATTGAAGAAACCGTTGGTGCGATGGCGGAGTTGGTTGAGGCCGGGAAGGTTCGGTATCTGGGTCTGTCAGAAGCTGCCCCACAGACGCTACGTCGCGCTCATGCCACCCATCCCATTGCAGCGCTGCAAACGGAATATTCTTTGTGGACACGCGATCCAGAGCCGGAGATTCTTCCACTCGTCCGGGAGCTTGGAATCGCTTTTGTTGCTTACAGCCCGCTGGGACGAGGATTTTTGACCGGACGTTTCCGCAAGCCGGAAGACCTGGACTCCACGGACACGCGACGGAATCACCCGCGATTTCAGGGTGAAAACTTTGCTGCCAATCTCAGGCTGGTTGCCTTCATCGAGGCTCTGGCCGCAAAGAAAGGCTGTACCGCATCCCAGTTCGCTTTGGCATGGCTGCTGGCTCAGGGGAACGATATCTTTCCCATTCCAGGCACCAAGAGAATTCCCTATCTGGAGCAAAATCTGGGCGCTTTGGAGATTCCATGCAGCGCGGAGGAATTGGCAGAGGTGGATCGCGTACTGGGTCGTGATGCGGCACAGGGACAACGCTATCCCGAGGCAACCATGCGAATGGTGAACCGCTGAAATCTGCCGCGATGGCGACCAGACGTCGGCCACAATGACCTGGAGTCAGATCCAGAGCCTCAACCTTCAATCTCGCTGCTCAATCGAGCAATTGTCTCCTGGCTGATCGCGGGCATGGCACCAGCCTGCGAGGCGATGTAGCTACCCCATCGGTTGCCCGCCTCATTCAATGTCTTCAACGGCGCCGCCTGGAGCAAATAGTGCGTCATGGCTGCGGTAAAGGCGTCGCCTGCGCCAATGGTGTCTGCCACCTGCGTCGGCACTCCCGGGTGGCGATGCCAGTCATTGCGGCTGACCAGCAGGCTGCCTTCACCACCGCACGTTACAGCCACCAAACGCAAGCCGGGGAAGTGCTCCAGCATCGCCTCAGACCCCGCACGCAGGGCATCGGCTGAGTTTTGCACGACCAGCCCGATCAGACCAAGAACGCGCGGAACTTCCAGATCATTCATCTTGACCACGCTGGCAAGCTCGATGGAAGTGCGCAAAATCTCTGCAGAAAAATAAGGGTCGCGCAGGTTGACATCGAAGATTCGTTCACACCGGGCTGGCGCGGATTGCACGAGTGAATTAATTGTCTGACGCGATACGGCATGGCGTTGCCCCAGACTTCCGAAACAGAGTGCGTCTGCCTGTTGAACAGCTTCCATCCAGGCTGCTGTCTCCTCCATAAAATCCCAGGCTGCGGGAGCATGAATCACGTAACTTGGTTGCCCGTCTGTCAGCTCCACGGTGACGCGCCCGGTCTCATGCTGTGCGTCTCTTTGCAGCAGGCTCACGTCCACGGGATAACCGCGCAGAATGCCGAGCGTTTGTTGCGCCAGATCATCCCGTCCGATGCGGCTCAGGATGGTCGCATGATTGCCCAATCGACCGGACATCACACTGTAATTGGCGGGCGCACCTCCCAACTGCTGCCCGGATGGAAGCACGTCCCAAAGTAATTCTCCGATGCCTAATATCCGACGCAAACTGAACTCCTTGTGACGAGACCTGACCATAAGAATGGCTGCACCCGTGCTGGAATCGTCAAGATCTGATTGTAAGACGCGGCAGCAGCTTCTCGCACGGAAGTTCTGCGCAATCCATTCGCACCTTGGCCGGTCGTGCATCCGTGACAAGGGCTCCCGGTTCGCGATACCCTAAGCCGTACTGATTCGGAAACGAGGATGTACCAGGAGCACACATTATGCCCATACAGCCAACTGAGAATATCTGGCGCAACGGCAGCCTGATTCCCTGGGAACAGGCAAATATCCACGTGATGAGCCACGTGATTCACTACGGGTCGAGCGTTTTCGAGGGGATACGGTGCTACGGACAGCCGTCCGGAGCTGCCATCTTCCGCCTTCCCGAGCACATGCAGCGGCTTATTGATTCGGCCAAAATCTATCGCATGACTCTGCCCTATTCGCTGGACGAACTATGCGCAGCCGTCGTCGAGACGGTGGAGGCCAATGGCGTAGCTCCTTGCTACATTCGACCGATTGCCATGCGTGGCTACGGCGAAATTGGCATCAATCCTTCCAAATGCCCGGTGGATATATTTATCGCAAACTTCCCCTGGGGAAAATATGTTGCTGCCGAGCACGGTGGCGCGGATGTCTGCATCAGCAGTTGGAACAGGCTGGCACCGAACACGATGCCAGCTCTGGCCAAAGCAGGCGCAAACTACATGAACTCGCAGTTGATTCGCATGGAAGCCGATGTCAACGGATATGCCGAGGGTATTGCTCTCGACGTGAATGGGCTGGTCTCTGAGGGATCGGGAGAAAATGTCTTTGCGGTACGCAGCGGTGTGCTCTACACGCCTCCACTGGCCAACTCCGCGCTCTCCGGTATCACGCGTGACTCCGTGCTAACCATTGCTCGACACTTTGGCCTGCCTGTTGTGGAGCAGTCGATCCCGCGTGAGATGCTCTATATCGCCGATGAGGTCTTCTTCACCGGCACAGCCGCGGAAGTTTCTCCCATCCGGTCCATAGATCGCATTGTGATCGGAGATGGAAACATCGGGCCTGTGAGCCAGCAGATCGCCGACGAATTCTTCGGCATCGCCAACGGACTGAAGCCGGATCGGTTCGGATGGTTGACACCGGTCAAAGTTACGGCATCGGAAGCCGTAACTGCCTGACCCGCTCGCACACCGCAAAACTGAAAACCAGGAGGGCCGCCTGTTCGGAGATGCCCCCTGGTTTTGCGGATTCTGATGTGCGGATTATGTCACCGCGAGGACGACGCTTCACTTGTCACACGCAAGATGACGCTTCCGTGTGCAGCCAATGGCACACTCACTGGTTCCGAAGCCGACCATGTCTTTTTATCGGTCAGATCCTGGATCCGGGTTGTAGCATGACCATCCGGTGTGTTGAGCATCTTCCAGTTCAGCGAGGCCATCTGCGGCTGATCGCCAAGGTTAAAGACAGCCAGATAACGACCAGCAAACCCGCCATTGGGGATGGTCGATTCCCAGACGCGCAACTGGCTGCTGCCACCCTGAAGATCCGCGCGGGGATGTCCGTCTCCCTGCTGGTTCAACGCGATCAGCAGCTTGTCTTGCATCAGGGTACGCGTGGGACGATCGAGCAGCGTAAGATTGGCTCCCAGAATCAGCGGCGAGCGCGCCACCGACCAAAGCGTGAACTCCGTCTGCTCTTCGGTTTGAGTCAGACGCGAAACTCGCGCTGCTCCCCATCCCGGATGTGGCTCGAGAGCACCGAAAGGCAGCATATCTTCATCCGGCCAGTGACCCGGCGCTGCCCAACGATTCCACTGCGCCAGGCGATCAAATGCCTGTCGGGTACCCAGCGGAAACTCCGATTTGCCCGGCTCAGCTACGTGCGACCATACATCCCAGTGATCGTCCGAGATACGCCACATCTGCGCATATTTCGCCACTTCGGAGGCATGGACAAGCGAGGTTGGCCCCGGAGACAGACTCAGCACAATGCGACGCCCGGTTTTGTGAATAGCGGTGGCGATCTGGCGTATTTCAGTCGGCTTGTAAGGATGATCCGAGATGCAATCTACCTTGAGGAAATCCACGCCCCACGAGGCATACAACCCGATCATAGAGTCGTACCATGCCTGTCCGGCGGCATTGTCTCGCACACCATAGTTGCCATCATCCCAGGGGCAAACGTCGCTCGGATCACCAGCATCGGCAGTCGTGAAACGTGAACCTGCGATCGGTAAATTACGCCGCACGCTTTCTCGTGGAATTCCTCGGATCAAGTGGATCCCAAAGAGTAATCCCTGTGCGTGAACCCAATCGGCGATAGTCTTCAATCCGGCTCCGCCTGCTGCGGAAGGAAATCGCTCCACGGCAGGAATCAGGCGGCCATGCGCATCCAGTTGAAAATGCTGTTCCGCAGCTTTGGAAGCAAGCGGGTTTTGCATGTACCAGCCTTCGTCAATCACAGCATATTGCCAGCCAAAAGACCGCATGGAAGCCAGCACAGCCACATTGTCGCGAAACTGTGACTCCGTAATGGTGAAACCATAAGCATCCCAACTATTCCAGCCCATGGGAGGCGCGGCGGCAAGCATGGAAGGATGGGACGACTGCGCCGATGCTGCCCTCGTGATGAGCGCAAGCAGAGTCAGGCAGAGTGCGATACGAAGCCGGTATGCAAGCATGCAGGCATCCTACACCAAATCGCTTTGCTTGCGAATGAGAATCCTACCATTTAAAGGCAATTGCCGTCTGCTAATCTTCTGCATGAGGCTCTCGAAGGATGAAGAAGCGTTTACGCATGACACACAGCCGCGCCGCCCTGTTGCGTCACTTCCTTCTTTCGGCATTTTGCTGGTTCTTCCTCGCCTGTTCTTCGTGTTTTGCACAGTCCTCTGCATCGACCAGCCTTCCCGTCATCCACACGGATCATGGGCCAAATTCAGCCGCAGCACAACGCGCACACTACGTCGTGCTTGTCTCTCTCGACGGATTTCGCTGGGACTATGCCCAACGAGATCATGCGCAGCACCTGCTGGAACTTGGTCGCAATGGCGTGTGGGCACCGCAAGGCATGTTGCCCAGCTATCCTTCGCTCACCTTTCCCAATCATCTCTCCATCATCACGGGACTGTACCCGGAGGATCACGGCATTGTGGGCAACAGTTTTCGAGATGAGCAGCGACAGGCTCAGGGGAAATCGGCCATCTATTCCATCCGCGATACGAGTGCTGTGACCGACGGAAGCTGGTACAGCGGCGTTCCGCTGTGGTCTTTGGCAGAGGCGCAGGGAATGCGCACTGCCTGCCTCTTCTGGCCAGGCTCTGAAGCAGAGATCGCAGGGGAACGTCCTTCTGAATATCTGAAATTTGACGATCATGTCGATGAATCTCGCCGCATTGCCCAGGTGGCGGCGTGGCTTCGTGAACCTGCTTCACAACGTCCACACTTCATCACTCTCTATTTTTCTGATGCCGACCATGCAGGACACGCTTATGGTCCTGACGCGCCGGAAACCCACGCGGCCATTCGTCATCTCGACACCATGATCGGTCTTTTGCACGACACCCTTCAGGCGACCAGGCTTCCCATTGACCTGATCGTTGTCAGTGATCATGGCATGGCAAAGACTCAGGGACCGTGGATCACGCTCAGCGATTTTGCGGACCTGACCGGGTTTGAGACTGACGGGCCACTGCTCTATGCGAAGAGTGAAGCCGACCGCCAACGTGTCTATGATCAGCTCAAGCATGCGTCAGACAAATTTGTTGTCTTTCGGCTGCGCGATGTTCCTGCTGCGCTGCACTTCAACACCAACGCGCGCGCCGGCGACCCAGTGGTTATTCCGACTGGTCCGTATGCCATCCGCGCTCGTCGCCCAGCGAAAGACAAGCCGGGCATCAATAGGGCAAATCTGCCACCCGTTGCAGGATCACATGGGTACGATCCACGCCGTATGCCGGAGATGAAAGCAAGCTTTTTCGCTGCCGGACCTGATATTTTTCAAGGCATGACGGTTGCACCGTTTGAGAATGTAAATCTATATCCGTGGATTGCTCATATTCTCGATCTGAAACTGCCGCGCAGAGCGCCACCTTTGGATGGCAAACTCAATATTCTCTCTGGAACATTGCGTGATCATGGAAGCATGGGCGACGCGATGACAATGGAGCAAAAACATTGAAGACGATTCTCGGAATCGACGGTGGAGGCACCAACACGCGCGGCATCATTCAGCGCGGCGGAGAAACCCTGGCACAAGTGCGCGGTGGATCGATCAAGCGCCTGCGCGTGGGCGTGGAGCAGGCTGCAACCAATCTGCGTTCGCTCATACATGAGCTGTACCAGCAGGCCGAAGTCACCTGTGTCGATGCTGCTTCAGCAGGAATTGCCAGCGCTTCCCTTCCTGGCGTCGCGGAGTGGATCACCCAAATCTTTCGCGAATTTGATATCGCGCGCTCTGAGGTCGTCGGCGATGAGGTCATCGCTTTGGATGCCGCCTTTCGCGGAGGAGCAGGCATTTTACAGATCGCAGGAACAGGTTCCAACTGCATTGGGCGCTCGGCTTCCGGCACACTAGCCTCCGCAGGTGGATATAGTTCCACACTTGGCGATGAAGGCTCCGGCTACTGGATTGGCCTTCACGCAGTTCGTCGGGGACTGCGTGCGTATGATCGCGACGAGGCGACACGCGTTCTGCATGAAGTCAGTGCTTTGTGGAAGACACCCACACTGACCGATCTCGTACTCTTTGGCAATGCGACTCCAGGCCCGGACTTTGCCGCACTCGCTCCCCTGGTCTCGCAGCTGGCGCTGGAGGGTGATCCGGTTGCTCTTTCCGTGCTGGAACAGGCGGCGGCGGACCTTGCTGATTTTGTGCTTACCGTGCACAAAAAACTGCGGCTGAAAGAGCCATCCGCAACCGCGCTTCCTGTTGCACTTCCCATTGCCTGGACCGGAAGTGTGCTGGAAAAAATCGACATGGTGCGGGAGAAGTTTACCTCGATCCTGCGCACTGCTGTACCTGAAATTGAAATCGATACCAAAGCAACTGTGTCGATCGAAGGAGCGCTATGGCGCGCCCGGCAACTGGCTAACCAGGAGCTACAGAAACTCCCCCAACCAGCGACGCAATGAGCCTGCCATCGTCAGCGAGCACAACGATATCCGCTCGCTTGCCTGGACTGAGACGCCCACGCTCTTCGAGGCCAATCATCTGCGCCGGATTCCGCGTCAACAATGGCAGCGACTCTGCCAGGCCTGCTCCCGTAAACGCGATCATGTTCTTCAGCGCCTGATCAAGCGTGAGTACGCTCCCGGCCAGAACTCCGCCTGCTGTCGCCTTTCCGTTGGCCACCTGCACAGGCATTCCGCCGAGCCGATACTCTCCATCCGGCATCCCTGTGGCAGCCATGGCATCCGTCACCAGAATGCCATGTTGCGAGCCTTTCAGCCGCCACCATAGCCGCACCATTCTTGGGTCCACGTGAATGCCGTCGCAGATCAGTTCCGCAAACAAACCTGGCTCGCTCAGCACAACACCGGCAATGCCCGGCTCACGATGATCGAGGGCACGCATCGCATTGAATGTGTGGGTCGCTGAGGTCGCCCCGGCACGGATCAGTCGTTCCGCCTCAGCAGCCGTTGCATTCGAGTGCCCCATGGAAACCCGGACTCCACGTTGCTTCGCATGGCGAGTCAAAGCCTCGGCACCGGGTAATTCCGGAGCGAGAGTCATCAATCGAACCATTCCCTCGGCTGCATCAAAAAGCTGATCGAATATCTCAATCGAAGGCTCTCGCAAATGCTCTACCGGATGTACACCGCGCTTGGCATGCGATAAAAACGGTCCCTCCAGATGAATTCCGAAGGGCATTGCGCCGGGCCACTCCTGGATTTGGCGAAGTTGCCGCGCAAGGTTGGAAAGCGACTTCAAGGTGACGTTAAGAGGAGCCGTTACCGTAGTTGCAAGAAAACTTCCCGTACCACGTTGCCCCAGAAAGCGGCTGATAGCCAGCAGGGCATCCGAGCTGCCTTCCATAACATCGTGTCCGGCACAACCATGGATGTGGACATCCAGAAATGCCGGAGCAATCACGGAACCGGTGTAATCCAGAATCTCCACAGCAGGCGGCATCTCAACATCCTGACGACTGGCGATCGACAGAATACGACCCTCTTCCACGAGAATCATCGGCTCAGGCAACATGCCCGTCTCCGTCCACAGCCACGAAGCAACGACGATCTTCTGCATGCAGGCATCATCGCAGGATGGAGCCAGCACCAGCAAGGTGCCGAGAATGCGATTTTCGCTTTCTGGCTCCTCCTGGTTTACCGGACTATGCCTTTGTCGACAGTTGTAGACTCATGATATGCAGCAGCGCATTGGAATTCATCTAGGCACCGCAGGCGGAGCCTGGAAAGCCGTTCAGCGAGCGACGGAGATCGGCGCAAATACCTTTCAGATATTCTCTTCCAGCCCTCGAATGTGGCACGCGCCAAGCGTAGCGCCCGATCAGGCAGAGAAGATGCGTGCAATGCGCAGCCAGTTCGACGTGGCACCGCTCGTGATTCACGCCAGCTATCTGGTCAACGTGTGCAGCCAGAACCAGGATGTGCGACAGAAAAGCACTTTGGCGTTTCGAGGAGAAGTGGAGCGAGCGCTTGCGTGGGGTGCGGAATATCTGGTTCTTCATCCTGGCTCGTGGAAGGGGTTGACGCGTGAAGAAGGTCTGCGCCTGGCAACAGAAACAATTGCAGCGGCTGTCGACGGTTTGCCATGGCAGGAAACCTCTTTTCAGATTCTGATTGAGAACACGGCTGGAGCCGAGTTTTCTCTTGGAGGCTCGTTTGAGCAGGTCGCCGAACTGGTGAACCGCCTGAGCGCTAAAGCTCCTGTTGGCGTCTGCCTCGATACCTGCCACACCTTCGTTGCGGGCTACGATCTGCGCAGCGAGTCCGACTACGAAAAAACCATCCAACAGGTAGAATCGACGATCGGCACCGCAATCGTAAAAGTGTGGCACTGCAATGACGCAAAGGCAGCGCTCGGATCAAAGTTGGATCGCCATGAACACATCGGGGCGGGTTCGCTTGGCAGCGAACCCTTCCGTCGACTACTGCGCGATCCAAGATTTGCACATTGTGCCTTCATCGCAGAAACGCCGATGGATGAACCCGACGATGATCTGCGCAACGTGCAAATGTTGCGCAGCCTTGCCTCGGAAGCGTGACCCATGATCCAGTCCAATGCAGCCTCTTCGTCGTCGCTTTCACCGGAGCAGATTCGCACTGGCCTGGAGTTGTTCATCGATCCAGCCCGCATACTTATTCGCGAAATCGAACGCATAGCCTTTGCTTCCGATGCAAGTTTCTATAGATTGACTCCGCTTGCAGTTGTTCAACCACGAAATCACGAAGAAATTGCCGCACTGTTTCGCTTCAGCCGCCAACACTCAATTCCTTTGGTCTTTCGCGCAGGTGGAACAAGCCTTTCCGGTCAAAGCATCTCGGACGGAATTCTGGTCGATGTAGGCCGCTACATGCGATCACTGCGTGTCGAAGACAACGGCAAAGCCATTCGCCTGCAACCCGGCGTCATTGGCAAACATGCCAACGATGCGCTGCAACTGTATCGTGCCAGAATCGGCCCTGATCCGGCCTCCATCAACAGTTGTCGCATGGGGGGAATTCTCTCCAACAACGCGAGCGGAATGTGCTGTGGAGTTGTGCAGAACGCGTATCATACGCTACGCTCGATCACCTTCATGCTTCCTTCTGGAACTCTGATCGATAGCGCTTCTGCACAAGCGGAAAATCAACTGGAAGAGCAGGAATCTGAACTCTGCAACGGTCTCCGGGAATTGCGCAGAAGCGTCCTGATGCAAAGCAATCTGGCGACAAGGATTCGCCAGAAATACAAGACGAAAAACACCACCGGATACGCCCTGAATGCTTTCCTCGACTTTGAGCGTCCCATAGACATTTTCAGTCATCTTTTGATTGGCGCTGAAGGCACTCTGGGCTGGATTGCAGAGGCGGTTTTAAATACAGTTCCCGATATGCCTATCAAATTGACTGGGCTGCTGATTTTTGATTCGCTCCGCGCAGCCTGCTCTGCGATTCAACCGCTAAAAGAAGCCGATGCGGCAGCACTGGAACTGATGGACAGAGCGGCTTTGCGTTCCGTGGAGAACCAGCCCGGCATGCCCCAGGAGTTGAAAGAACTACCACCTGAAGCAGCCGCTCTGCTGGTTGAATTCCAGTATGCGCGGGAAGCTGAATTCCTTGCGCATCAGCCTGTTGCCCATGCCTGTGTCGCCAGTCTGAAGGGATGTGAGCCGACCACGCTTACGCGCGATCCTGTCATTCAGGCACAGCTCTGGAAGATGCGGAAAGGTATGTTCCCGTCTGTTGGAGCCGTTCGCGCAGCGGGTACGACGGCCATCATTGAAGATGTGGCTTTTCCGGTTGAACGGCTGGCAGATGCGGCTCTGGACCTTCGAAGGGCGCTCGATCAACATGGCTATCACGATGCCATTCTGTTTGGCCATGCAAAGGATGGTAATCTCCACTTCGTGCTCACTCAGGGGTTCCTTCATGCGCAGGAGATTGATCGATATCGAAGGTTCATGGAGGAGTTGGTTTCACTTGTCGTTTCTCGATATGACGGAGCATTGAAGGCGGAACATGGAACCGGCAGGAACATGGCTCCGTTTGTGGAAACGGAGTGGGGACCGGAAGCGATGCAGATCATGCGTCACCTTAAAGATCTGGTCGATCCGGATCATCTGCTCAACCCAGGCGTCATCCTCAATGCCGATCCGCAGGCTCACCTGAAGGATCTTAAAGGTTTTCCCGAAGTCGAAGCGGAGGTCGATAAGTGCATCGAATGCGGCTACTGCGAGCCGCACTGCCCCAGTCGCGATCTGTCGCTGACTCCGCGGCAAAGAATCGTCGTTCGACGCGAGATGCAAAGGCTTCGCGATGAGGGCGCAAGTCCCTCGACTCTTGCATCACTCGAAGCCGACTTCCCCTATATGGCTTTAGACACCTGTGCCGTCGATGGACTCTGTGCATCCGAGTGTCCAGTAGGCATCGATACAGGACAACTGACGAAGCGGTTTCGCGCGAATCGGCATTCTGATCTGAGCCAAAGCATCGCTCTTCAGATTGCGCAACACTTCAGCGCTGCGGAGGTAGCGGCGAGACTGCTTTTGCGTGCTGGGCATGGGATGCAAAAGCTTCTGGGAGTGCGACGCATCGGGCAGTGGACACAATCCATCAGTCACTTGTCCAGACGGTGGCTCGATGAGCCTTTCTGGCAATGGTCAGCCCATATGCCGCACCCTGCAAAGGTGCATCCTCCACTGCAGCAGACAGCGCCTTTCGACGCCGTGTGGTTTCCTGCCTGCATCACCCGCGTCATGGGAAAATTGCCCGATGAACCTCAATCGGATGATCCCACCACGGTGGTCCTGCGCCTGGCGCAACGCGCTGGCATTTGTCTCCTAGTCCCGCCTGACATCGCAGGCAACTGCTGTGGCGTTCCCTTTTCTTCCAAGGGATTCACGGTGGCGCATGAACACGCGCTGAATCAGATGATCGAAAGCATGGATCGCTGGTCCAATCATGGGCAGATTCCGATCGTGGTGGATACAAGTCCATGCACACTTGGCCTGCGAACTGCGCGATCTCACCTGACAAAGACCAACCAGATACGCTGGGATCGCTTGACGATTCTTGATAGCATTGATTTCGTTCATGACACGATGATGCCGCGTCTTACGCTTCGTCAAACAGACGCTTCGGTTGCGCTGCATACCGTCTGCTCGGCTGTGAAGATGAAGTCTCAATCAAAATTTGTGTCCATTGCGAATGCATGTAGCCAGCATGTCGTAGTACCCGAGCACGGTGGCTGTTGCGCGTTTGCAGGCGACCGGGGGCTGCTGGTACCGGAACTCACAGCGTCCGCGACATGCGAAATGGCGAAATCCATCCTTGCGCAGAAACCGGATCGTTGCTACTCCAGCAGCCGCACTTGCGAAATGGCCATGACCAGCGCCACAGGTTTCACGTTCCGGTCCTTCCTGTATCTACTGGATGAATCTTCCGCCACCCAACCGTGATGCCTCGCGCGAAATGCGTCCGATGCTGCACTCCGCTACAATCAGGACTGGAGGAGTACTCACACTATGGCACGGAAAGCCTTGATTGCCGCCAACTGGAAGATGTACAAAACACCGGACGAAGCGCTCGCTTTCGTAAAAGCTTTTTTGCCGTTGGTTGCCAACCATTCACGCGATGAAATTGCCCTGTTTCCTTCCGTCACCTCACTGGCATCGGTTGTTCATGCAGCGACCGGATCACACATCCAGGTCGGCCTGCAAAATATGCACTATGAGAATGAGGGCGCTTTCACGGGCGAGACTTCCCCGATCATGCTGAAGGCGGTGGGCGCAACCCACACCTTGATTGGACACTCCGAGCGACGGCAATACTTTGCTGAAACCGACGCGATTGTGAACAAGAAGCTTCATGCCGCGCTTGCTCATGGCATTGTTCCTGTTGTCTGCATCGGCGAGTCCCTGGCCGAACGGGAAGCCGGAGAAACGGCCGATGTGTTGAAGACACAATTGACAGGAGGGCTGGCTGGCATCGCAGCCGAGCAGGCAGCGCCGATCGTGATTGCCTATGAGCCAGTCTGGGCCATTGGCACTGGAAAAACAGCCACGCCGCAGATGGCCGTGGATGCTCATTGCATCGTTCGCGCGGAAGTTGCTCGTCTTCTGGGCAGCGAGATTGCATCAGCCATCCGCATTCTTTATGGCGGTTCGGTCAAGCCGGAGAATGCGTCGTCGCTGCTCAACGAGGAAGAGATTGATGGCGCACTCGTGGGAGGTGCAAGCCTCAAGCCTGATTCATTTGCAGCCATCGTTCAATATTAAGATTACCGGGCGGGAGTTTCCACAATCTCCCGCCTTCCGGATCACAGTTCAGCCCGAAGGTCTGCTTGCGTTTTGCCATGAAGAACAATCGCAGAAAGCGCGCACCATCTCCACATGAACCAGGCAGAGCACGAAGCGCATCGAAGCACAACGCGCCGACTCCGGGCCGATGGCAGGATATCTCATTCGATCTTCGCAATGCAGACCCGGAGTTCCCAAACATCTCTCTCCGCTGGCTACTTCAGGCCATAGGCATCACGCTTCTGAGCGCAGGATTCTGTGCATGGCTTCTCTTGTGTCTGCTTTTCTGGCAGGGTAGCTGGCAGCTTCTCTACCATCCAACCCACGCAGTTTCCCGGACCCCCACAGATTTTTCTCTACACTACCAGGCCGTAAGCTTCGACGCTTCAGAGACCGGCGTGACGCAACTGACTGGCTGGTGGATTCCTGCCGATCCTGCGCCCTCACAAACGGCCATTCTGGTGCTGCATGGAGCCAGCGGAAACATCAGCGATACTCTGCCGCTTGATGCGTGGCTGCATCAGGCGCATCAAAGCGTTTTCGTCTTCGACTATCGCGGTTATGGCAAGAGCGGTTCGGGCAAACCTTCAGAAAAACAGGCCCTGCACGATGCTGGCCGTGCATTGGCCTGGATTACCGACACGCGGCATATTGCTCCAGCTCACATCGTACTCTGGGGGACGGGTCTAGGAGCAGACCTTGCAGCCGAGTTGGCAGTCGAACACCCCGAAGCTGGTGGAGTCGTTCTGGACCAACCCTTGCAGCATCCGCTGGATGCGATTCTGACCGATCCACGCAGCCATCTGGTTCCTGCTCATTGGCTGCTTCAGGATCACTACAATCTGTCTCAGACGGCGCGCGCATTGAAGATTCCTTCGCTGTGGCTGTTCGATGCGACAAAGCCAGCGCTGCTGGCTTATGACCAGGTTGCCAGCGAGAAAACATCTCTCCCGCTCAAGATGCCCTACGAAACTGATCCGCAAGCAGTCCCGGCGCTCATGCGCTGGCTCGATGATTTGCCGTCGTATTCTTCGTCACGATGAACTTCCGCGAGCGCATCCAAACGCTCCAGCGTTACCGCTCCATCTGCTCGATAGTGGGTGTGCATCCTTGCCAGCGCGCTATTCTTCTGCGGGAAATCGTTTCGATAATGTGCCCCACGACTCTCGCATCGCGCAAGTGCACACTCCAGCAATGCTCTGGAGACTTCAATCCGCGCCCGCGCCTCAGTAGCAAGACGAGACACAGATGCGCAGCCTTGAATGGCACAAACTTCCATTGCAATGCTTTCCAGCTCTTCGCGCCCTTCCTGCATTCGCTCTGCATCACGCAGCAAACCGGCACATCTCCACATCATCCCACGCAGCGCATAGATAGCTGATTCCAGACGCTCGTATGCTTCCGTATTCGAGATTTCCAACCGCGGATGCGTGGAAGAAGCATCTTCCCATGTTTTGGGAATCGGGAGTTGTTCGCAATCAATAGCCATGGCCTTGGCAGCGCGAGCGCCAAAGACCAACCCTTCCAGCAAAGAGTTGGAGGCCAGACGATTCGCTCCATGCACACCGGTCGCCGCCACTTCGCCAGCAGCATACAATCCCGCTACATTCGTCCTCCCACAGAGATCAGTCTTCACCCCACCCATCATGTAATGTGCTGCCGGACTGACCGGAATTCGGTCTCGATCCAGTCGTAGACCATGCTCTGCCAGAAACCGGCTAATGCCTGGAAACCGCTCCGCCAACTGCGTCCCTCGCACCGAGCGCATGTCCAGAAAGATCTGTCCGGGCCGTTTCGCTCCTTCGGCAAAACTCTCCCTCACCATGGCACGTGCAACAACATCTCTCGGAGCCAGTTCCATCAGTGGATGCACTCGCTCCATAAAGCGCTTTCCCGCAGCATTCACGAGATACGCACCCTCTCCGCGCAATGCCTCAGAGAGCAGGAATCGCGGCACACCCGGAATGTTCAACGCAGTGGGATGAAATTGATACATCTCCATATCGACGAGTATGGCCCCGGATTTGAGTGCCAGCAGCAAACCGTCGCCTGTTGCGACAGCAGGATTGGTTGTTTCGCTGTAGACCTGGCCTGCGCCGCCCGTCGCCAAAAGCGTAGCCCGCGATAACACATGCTGACTTCTTCCTTCGGCATCTCGCAACTCCGCACCCACTACGCGCTTATCCTCCATCAGCAATGAACACGCCGTCATCCACTCCGCAAACTCAATGTTTTTCTCCGACTGGGCTACGGCTGCCAACGCACGACCAATCTCCGCTCCGGTTGCATCTCCGTTGGCATGCAGAATTCGCGCTACACTGTGCGCACCTTCCCGAGTTCGCAACAGAGTCTCACCATTACGATCAAAATGGGTTCCCCACTTCAGCAGTTCGCCTACGCGTTCCGGGCCTTCACGCACCAGAATCTCCGCTGCAGTGCGATCCACCATTCCGTCACCGGCATCCAACGTATCCTGCAGATGCGATGCCACATCGCTTGCTCCACCCATCGCCACAGCAATCCCGCCCTGTGCGTAATGAGTATTCGATTCCCATCTGGCTTCTTTGGTCACCACCAGAACGCGGCCATGCTCGGCCAGCGTCATCGCCGCTCGAAGTCCTGCAATTCCCGCGCCTAGCACAAGAAAATCCACCGTTCGCGCGGACTCTTTTTCACTCTTTCTCATAACGTTTCAGGCTACCACCCCAACCACATTCAGAGTTGACTCGTTGAATTCACGCTTTCATCCCATGCGATACGATGAAGAGTATGCAGACGATTCAGGTGCGGACCCAATCGGCGGATTATCCCGTGCATGTGGGTATGGGATTGCTCACAGAAATCACACGATTCATCCGTAGCGCATTGCGCAAAAGCAGCAAGACAACGGCCAACAAGTCCTCTGCGCTCCCGCAACGAATCTTCGTGCTCACCTCGCCTGAAATATGGGCGCTCTGGTCTTCGCACTTCCTTCATAGTTTTGACTCACCACCCATCGTGCTGTTTCTGCCTGCCGGAGAGCGCTTCAAAACGCTTGCAAGCATCGAGAAACTCAGCCGCCAGATGGTCACCGCAGGCGGTGATCGCAGCTCACTGCTGATTGCCTTTGGCGGTGGCATCATCGGCGATGTAGGCGGATTCCTGGCTGCCATCTTTATGCGTGGCATACCCTTTGTTCAGATTCCCACTACATTTCTAGCTCAGGTTGACTCCTCGATCGGCGGCAAAACAGGAGTGAATCTACCTGAAGGCAAGAATCTGGTGGGAGCCTTTCATCACCCGCTTGCCGTCATCGCAGATATTGAAGTTCTGTCCACACTGCCTGACCGAGAACTTCGCGCCGGATTCATGGAAAGCCTCAAAGCTGGCATTATCCGTGATCGTGCACTGTTTCGCTACATGATCGCCAACTCCAAATCTCTGATTAAGCGCGATGCGGCAGCAATCCAGAAAGTGATCGTGGCTTCCATCCGAATGAAGGCTGATGTTGTCGGTGCGGACGAGCATGAGGGAGGCTTGCGCATGATTTTGAATCTTGGCCATACTCTCGGACATGCCATCGAAGCCGCGACCCGTTATCGCCAGTTGTTGCACGGCGAAGCTGTGGCATGGGGCATGATTGCCGCTTTCTTTGTGGCGCGCGAACGCAAGACCATCTCCGCGGCTCAATTCGACACACTGCTATCTGCGGTTATGCTCTACGGTCCCTTCCCGACACTTGCCCTGCGCGCGGATCGCCTGGTTGCGCTCACAGCCCGGGACAAGAAGCACCTTGGCAATCTGCGTCGATTTGTTCTTCCGGTTGGCATCGGTAATGCTGTGGTCGCAGAGGACGTTGCCCCGGATGAACTGCTTCAGGCTGCGCGTGCCATGCTTTCCCTGGCTGCCAACCATGCGCGGGAGATGCCAGTATGACCACACAGCAACCCTCCGCTGGTGCGCTGCCGGCAGGAGCCAGAGACGAACAAAGCGCAGCTCATTCCGTGCGTCAGATGTTCAACTCCATTGCGCCACGATACGACCTGCTCAACCATCTGCTTTCAGCCAATATTGATCGACTCTGGTGGTGGCGGGCGGCCCGCACGTTTCGTACAGTGTTAGCGCGCCAGGATGCATTGATTGTTGATCTCTGTTGCGGCACCGGCGATATGACGATGGCTTTGTTGCGCCGCCGTCCCGCTGGATCCAAACCCATTCTGGCAGCTGATTTTGCTCATGAAATGTTACGCCGCGGCTCAGCCAAGTTCTCTCAGCACGGAGCATTTGCCATCGAAGCGGATGCGCTTCACCTGCCCTTGCGCGATGCATCAGCAGACCTGATCACAACCGCATTCGGCTTTCGGAATCTCGCGAATTACGCGCAGGGTCTTCGCGAATTCGCACGCGTTCTGCGTCCGGGCGGTCAACTCGGCATCCTCGACTTCAGCGAACCTGAAGGCTTACTGGGCAAAGCATACCAGTGGTATTTCCGTCGCGTTGTTCCCACCATTGGCAAGCTGGTGTATGGGCAATCCGGCCCCTATGAATATCTTCCTGAGTCCGTTCGTCGCTTCCCTGCTCCTCATCAGCTTGTCGCACAAATCGAATCCGCGGGTTTCGTAAATGTACAGTGGACCCCGTACACGCTGGGAATTGCCGGACTGTACACGGCCACGCGAAGCGATGATCCCATTGCAGATTGTCCGCAATCGACCGACACTGGCAAATTTCAGCCGGGCAGTTTAGCCTGAATCTCCATGACCTTCGCCGCGCAGCATGTAGTCGTTTCATCCGAAGCAGTCAGGGCCAAGCGAGCGGTGGCCCTGCGATCCCTGCTGGCTGCGGCTGCAATGACTGCGCTCAAGCTGACCGCCGGCTTGCTCAGCGGTTCGCTTGGCGTACTCTCAGACGCCGCCCACTCTGCGCTCGATCTCGCTGGCTCTGCGATCACTTTGTTCTCGGTGCGCGTCTCTGACAAGCCCGCTGATGACGATCATCCATACGGTCATGCGAAGTTTGAAAATCTCTCAGCTTTTGTAGAAGCCGGACTTATGGTTATCTCCTGCGTCTGGATCCTTGTGGAAGCCGTTCGCAGAATTCTCTCCGGCGATGCAGCTGTGCAGCACTCCATCTGGCCAGTTGCTGTCCTGTTTCTTTCCATTGCTGTCGATTGGTGGCGTTCCCGCGCGTTGCGCCAAGCTGCAACGCAGTTTCAAAGCACTGCTCTTGCCACAGACGCCTTTCACTTTGCATCGGACATCTGGTCCACGCTCGCAGTCCTCTGTGGACTGAGCCTCAGTTGGCTCGGCACCAGAAATCATATCCCCTTGCTGCATTTTGCTGATCCCATCGCGGCGATCGTAGTCTCTGTAATGATCCTGCATTTCACCTGGACGCTGACGAGAGGTACTGTCGGCGCTCTGCTTGACGCAGCTCCGGTGGAAACGCGCACTCGCGTTCTGCGTGCCGTCGAGTCCGTTCCGGGTGTGCTTGCCGTTGAGCAGGCACGAGTTCGTAGCGCCGGCTCCATCACCTTTGCCGACCTCACGCTTGCCCTGCCTCGCTCCTACACCTTCGAACACACCGGGGAACTGGTTCGCGCCGCCACACAGGCTGTGCATAGCGTCGTTCCTGACGCCGACGTCGTTATACACACGATTCCCCGCGAAACGGCTACCGAAAGTATCTTTGATCGTGTGCGAGCAGTCGCCGCACGCAACAATGTCGCCGTCCATGAAGTGAGTGTCCAGTCCGTTTCCGAGAAGCTTCGCGTCGAGCTACATCTCGAATTGAATGAAAATCTGTCACTTTCCGAAGCACATTGCTTTGTCACCAGCATAGAGGCAGAAATTCTGCGGGACATTCCGGAACTTTCCGAAGTCCTTACGCATATCGAAAGTGAACCTTCCACCATCGAAAAGCCCGTTGTCCTCGATGAAGCTGCCGAGACAAAGGAACAGTTGGAAGTACTTCGTCTGGAAAGATCATTGCGCCAGACTGCCTCTCAATTCCACGAGGTTCTCGATATTCATGCCATCCTGATTGGTCGTACCGGAGATCATCTTCAGGTCAGCTTCCACTGCACCATGCCCGATGCTCTGCCCATGTCTCGCGTCCATCAGGTCATCACCGATCTTGAAGATCAATTCAAGCTCGCCTGCCCGGAAGTTTACAAAGTTCTCATCCATCCTGAACCACTGACCGATAACCTGCGCTGAACGGAGAAGAAATCATGATCGCATCCAGCGAGTGGAAGCCGAATCAATCGAACCCACAATCATTTCTAGCGCGATCCGAATCAGGGCACAGCCTCACGCTGGACACCAGCGACGAACACGCGGATGGTCCAAGCCCGGTCGAACTTGTGCTGATGGCGCTTTGTAGTTGCACCTCGGTCGATGTTGTCAGCATCCTGCAAAAAAAACGCGAACCGCTCACAGGATTGACCGTCACAGCTCACGCTTCAAGGCGCGACGAGCATCCGCGTTCGTTCCAATCCATCCGACTGGTCTACAAGGTTACCGGCGTCGTCAACCATAAGGCCGTGGAGGACGCCGTGGCACTGTCCAAAAATAAATATTGTTCCGTCTCCGCGATGTTGACGGGAACCGCTTCCATTCATGCGGAGATTGAATTGGATCCATCGGATTCGCATGGTGACTGACACGCAGAGCAAGCGCGATTGAAGCAACATTGGAGCTGCCATGGCGATGGGCACATTTCGTAATGTATTTCAGGCTCTGCTTCTGCTGGCGGCACTCGTGGCCACGAGCCTTTTCTTCACCGTACTCACCATGCACTTCGCCATTCACGGAGCGGAGGTGCGTGTGCCTTCTCTGCACGGTATGACGCTGGAAGAAGCGCGAACTCAAACTGCCGGACTCGACCTGAATCTCGCTGTCGATCACAGTTATTACTCGACCGATGTGGCCTCCGGACATATCGTCAGCCAGTCTCCCCCGGCTGGAACTGTGGTGCGGCGGGAGTGGCAGGTGCGCGTCTCGCAAAGCCTGGGTCCACAACGCGTGATTGTGCCCGCAGTAAGCGGCGAACAGGAGCGGGCCGCCATGCTGACCCTGCGCGGAAACGGCCTGCAATCCGGCATCGCTGCTCATCTTCCTGACGGTTCGCAAGCTGCCGGAACGGTCATCGCTCAGGATCCACCTGCCAAAGCCCTCGGGATTGAGCAGCCCTTTGTTCATCTTCTGGTTGCCACCCCGGACACCAGCGAGGTCAATGGATTCGTCATGCCCGACCTGCTTGGGATGTCTATCAACAATGTGCGCGCATCACTTGCCAAAGCCGGCATCGAGCTTGCTCCACTTCGCACAGTTGACAATCCCGTGCAAAGTGTTGCCGCTGTGCCTCCGCAGGGAGCCATTCCTGCTCCGGTCCATCCGCTCATCCAACCCGGATCCATCGTCCATCAGGAACCCGCTGCCGGGACTCGCATTGCAGTTGGAGATAAGGTTTTTCTCACCGTCGCACGCTAGCGCAAATGGAGCATGTCACGGACTCGCGGTTGCGATTTCCCCGGAATCCGTCATCCCCGTTGGGATGACGGAGCTGAATCAGGTCGTGTCGGCTTCTTGTGTCTGACTACTGCTTATGGACGAAATTCGCCTTAAGCTGACGTGTCCCGACGCTCCAGCATAGCAACGAAGAACCCATCCGTGTGCACCACACGCTCTGTATCCAGTTGCTTTGGCAGCAGCCAGAGTGTACCGTCAGGCCGTAATCCGCTTATCAGCCACTGCACGCCCGTCTCCGTCAATCGCCCATCCTCTTGCAATCGAGCGACTTCATCGCGAAGGGAGCGCAGTTGCCACTCCGGACGAGCCGCCAGTGCGGCGGCCATCATCTGTTCATTTTCTTCCTGCTCCAGCGAGCAGGTAGAATACACAATGCGTCGGGACGACGCATCCATGGCAGCCTGTAACAGCGCGCTCTGTCGCTCCGCAAAGACGGATACATCCTCTTCAGAAAGTCTGTGACGTATCTCCGGATTCCGTCCAAGCGTTCCAGTTCCACTGCATGGCGCATCCACCAGAACCAGATCCCATTGTCGGGCTGGCGGATGCGCAATCCACTCGACGGCATCCGTGTGCTGCATCCGAATGCGTTCTGCCCATGTGAATGACGTCATTGTCGCGATTCTCTGTCGCATCGCCTCCAGCCGTGGTCCACTCGCATCCCATGCATCAATCTCAGCATCCGGATTGTTCTCAGCAAGGATCATTGTCTTGCCCCCTGGCGCTGCGCAGCAATCCAGAATCCGCCTTCCTGTTCCGGCCAACTCGGCCACCAGTTGCGATCCTTCATCCTGCACACGCACTCTGCCGTCACGTAGCCAATCCGCGATCCGGACTGTTGTGCTGCGCAGATGTCGCGCACACGTCAGCAGCCCTCCTGCTTCCAGCGCAATTCCGGCGGCTTCCATCTCACCCACCACGTTCGCATCCATCATGCGCAGATGAGTCTCCGGCACTTGCTGGTCGTGCTCACAAATCCACTTCACCGGCTCTAACCCAAAATGACTGACCCACCGCTTCACTATCCATTCCGGATGCGCAGTCACCCTGGCCAGTTCCGCCGAATCATGCACCCTTGCCGCCTCGACTCGTTCCCATCCACTGGTGGCAATCTTGCGCAGAACAGCATTCACCATTCTGGACGCATGCTCATGGCCAGCTGCGCGGCACAACGCAACACTTTCGCCAATCGCCGCATGAGCAGGAATCCTATCCATCCACAGCAACTGATACGCACCTAATCGAAGCGCAATACGGATCGGCAAATCGAGCTTCGCAGAGGGTCGTGCAAGATAGCCGCCGACAAGTTGATCCAGAAGTATCTGCCAACGCAGAGTACCCATCACCAGCGCCGTAGCAAGGTCGCGATCCTGCGCGCTCAGCCGAGCCACTCGCTCGCTGCGCAACAGATCATCCGCATAATTGCGTGACTGTTCCATCTGCACCAGGATGTGAAATGCAGTCGAGCGCGACGGAGCGCTCTGCATCGTTCGTCCTCGTGCTTCGCTTTGACGATTCGACAACTAACCCTCCGAGCGGGAATCAACAGCCCCGAAACGCATCCCGGATGAGAGCGCAAATCCACGCACAAACGCCGCCGCGGCTCCCCGATTACGACCCTCCAACTGAAGCTCTTCCATCTCCAGCCACGTCGCCGCTGCACAGGCCACAAACAATCGGTCACCTTCCACTAACACAAGTCCAGGCGAGGACTCTTTGGCCATCTCCGCTCGTCTCATCCGGTGCACGATCAGCTTTTTGTCTTCCCAAGTTGTAAATGCCCCGGGCCAAGGCTGAAATCCTCGCCAGCGATTCCACAACTCCGTGGCCGTATGCCGTGCAAAATCCATTCGACCATCTTCACGCTCGAGCAACCGGGCAATCGTCGCCTGGCTTTCATCCTGCGGCCGGGGCTGAATGCTTCCATCCGCAAGCCCGGACAGCGTCTCCACCATCAGCGGAGCGCCTGCGCTTGCCAGCAAGGAAAAAAGCTCGACCGCCGTGTGTTCCGGCTGAATAGGTATGCGCTGTTGCAACAAAATCGGTCCAGTATCCAGCCCCGCATCCAGCAGCATCGTGGTGTTTCCGGTGACCAAATCTCCCGCTGCCAAGGCCCACTGGATGGGTGCGGCTCCGCGATGTCGCGGCAGCAGTGAGCCGTGCAGATTGATGCAGCCAAGCGGTGGAAGCTTCAACATCCATTCCGGCAATATCCGTCCATATGCGACAACCACCATCGCATCCGGAGCTACCTGCTCCAGCGTCTGCCGCAGCGCTTGATTGTTACGAATTTTTTCCGGCTGTGCGATGCTCAGGCCAAGCTGCTGCGCGCGCACCTTCACCGCCGGCGCCGTCATCGTCTGCTTGCGTCCGACGGGTCGATCCGGCTGCGTCAACACCAGTGCAATCTCATGTCCGGCAGCGTGCAGAGCGTCCAGCGCAGGCACTGCAAATGCTGGCGTTCCGCAGTACACCAGTCGCAACGGTCTCACCACTCCCCCGCGCGCTGCATCTTGCGGATTTTTCGTAGCGCCAGGTCGCGCTTCAGCCCACTAATACGAAAGATAAAAAGGACTCCATCGAGATGGTCGATCTCGTGCTGCATACAGCGAGAGAGCAGTTCTTCACCCTCGGCCTCAAACCACTTTCCATGTTCATCCTGCGCCCGAACGGTCACCCTGGCGGCTCGCACCACCTTTTCGCGAATCTCCGGAAAACTCAGGCAGCCTTCTTCTTCATACAGCTTGCCGACACGTTCGATGATCTCCGGATTTACAAGCACCAACTTCTGCTCAGGGTCTTTGCCCCCGCTCAAGTCAATCACCGTCACTCGCCTGGAAATGCCCACCTGTGGTGCTGCCAGGCCGATGCCCTGCGCCGCATACATCGTCTCAAACATGTCACTCACAAAACTCTGCAACGCATCGTCAAAGTCCGTCACTGGTTCCCCGGGTCGCTGCAACACGGGGTCGGGAAATTTTCTGATCGGTAGAATCATCCTGCCTGTCCGTATCCATTTCTGGAATATCTTCAGAATCTCCGAATCTGATCCAGATATCCGTCAAAATTTCGCTTCAGCTCGAGCGCTGAATCGCCACCAAACTTAGCCAGCACCTGTTGCGCGATGACAAAAGCAACCATAGCCTCTGCGGCCACTCCCGCCGCTGGCACCACACAGATATCGGAGCGCTCATAGCTGGCCGCCGTCGCCTCACGCGTATCAAACCGAACCGAAGCCAGCGGCCTGCGCAGCGTCGAAATCGGCTTCAGATATCCGCGCACGATCACATCTTCTCCATTGCTGATGCCGCCTTCAACTCCACCTGCATTGTTCTGGTAACGAACAAAACGCGTGGGGCGCTCGTCGGGCTCCGCAGCGTAGTGAATCGCATCATGTACCGCTGATCCAAAGCTCTCCGCCGCTGTCACGCCTCGTCCAATCTCCACGGCTTTTACAGCCTGCAAGCTCATTACCGACCAGGCAAGCAAGCCGTCCAGTCTTTCGTCCCAGTTAGCGTATGTGCCCACACCTGCCGGTAAACCATGCACCACGACTTCAAAAACGCCACCCACGGTATCGCCCGTCCGCGCGCACTCGGCAACCTCTTCGCGCATCTTCGCTTCCGTCTCGGCATCGACACAACTCAACAGCACTTCATCCTTGCGCGTAACTGCGAGAATCTCATCCCAGGTCGCAGGCCGGGTCAACTCCACGCGGCCCACGCGAATCACATGACTGGCAATTTCAATCCCCAAATGCCTCAGCAGCAACTTGGCAATGGCTCCGGCAGCCACGCGCGATGTGGACTCACGAGCAGATGCGCGCTCCAGCACATACCGGGCATCTGCAAAGTTATATTTCAAAGCTCCGGGCAAATCCGCATGGCCAGGACGAGGCGACTCCACCGCCTGATGCTTCGATGAATCGCCCGCCTCAACCGGCAGTTTCTCCTGCCAGTTCTTCCAGTCTCGATTCTCAATCTCAATGGCAATCGGTGAACCGATTGTCTTTCCATGACGCACACCGGAGAGTACATGCGCCTTGTCGGTCTCAATCTTCATCCGCCCGCCTCGCCCAAATCCCTGCTGGCGACGCCAAAGCTCGCGATTGACAAATTCAAGATCAACCGGAATTCCCGCAGGAACTCCAGAGACGAGTGCAATCAGTGCCTCACCGTGTGATTCACCGGCCGTTTCCATTCGCAACATATCTTTGATTGTAACGAAGCGCAGGATGGTCACGAAACGCAGAATCGGGATGAAACGTGCTAGTAGAACGAAACTCGGCCCGCTTCGCCGTCAGGCCAGGAACCAATCCCACTGCTCCGGCGTCAGTGGCACAACGGACAAGCGTCCAATCATGACCAGCGGCGACTGAACAAACAGTGGATTCGCCTTGATCAATGAAAGATTCTTGGGTTTATGAAGTCGGTTACCCACCTTCACCCGCACCACGGGCACCTTTGGGTCTGTCGGGTCCACGCTGACCACAGAACCCGTTCCTACCGCACAGCGTTCATCGCCGGTATGGTAAAAAATCCAACGTGTCCCGGCCTGCATCTCGCGCAGATACTTCACCGCCTGCGGATTTGCGACCCCATCCCAAATCGTCTCACCATCTCGTTCAAAATCTGCAAACGAATACACGTCCGGTTCTGTCTTGAAAAGAAAATATGCCATCTCAGCTTCGCTCCCTTTTGTCACCGGATTTGCGCATGATCCGGCATCGATTTCCATATCTTCGGGTCTTCGGTCCCCAGCACCCAAGCGCAATATCCTTTCAGATGATACCGGTCCACCAGCTCCACGCGATCTTCAAACGCCCTTGCATCCGTGAAGTACACCCACTCTCGCATCTGCTGTCGATAGAAATAGAAATACGGAGAATGATCCTCCGCATCCCATTCCACCTTGCCGACGCCATGGCTTGCAGCCAATCGCATAGCTTCTGATTCGCTCACCTGATCCGCGGTGAACTCGGGCGACTGGCCATCGCTGCTCTGTTCCGGACTTTCGGCGTACCATCGATAGCCGTACAACGGAATCCCCAGCAGCAGCTTATCTGCGGGCACCAGCTTCAGCGCATACTCCACATTCTCAATCGTCCACTCCCATCCAGCGACTGGCCCGGGCATCGTCCAGCGCGTATGTTGGTCATAGGTCATCAGTGATATCCAATCCGCCGACCGCCCCAGCGCCGCAAGATCATACGCCCCGCGCCACTGTCGAAACATCCATGCCTCGAAACCGTATTTCGTCGTCACATAGCCGGGAGCGTTCGGTATCACCGCAACACTGAGTTGGAATCCCGCAGCGTGGAGCGCGGTCGCAGATCGGGCCACCAACTCTGTCAGCAGTGCTCGATCTGTCCAGTAAATATGCTCGAAATCGATCTGAAAGCCCCGGTATCCATGCGCTTTGCACTCGCGAATCATCGCATCGTTCATTCGCGCCTGGGCCTTCGAGCTGGATGCCAGCTCATGGAACACCTCCTGGTCAAAGAGCGACACGATCGGCATGACCGCAACATTTTTCTGTTGCGCCACTCGCAAGATCTCCGCGCCGGAACCTCCTGAGAGCAATCCATCCGCATCCACCTGATACCACGTCGGCACCAGCAAATCAATCTTGGCCGCATGCGCTGCAAAGGACCGTGCAGCTTCGACGCTGTCGTCCATGTAGAACAACCGCAGCGGCGCTGCAGATGCACTCTGGAACACAAATAAGAACACCGTCCAGACCAGCGCGCTTCGGATGAGAACTTTCACAGAAACCTCCACGAGCGTATCTTCAACCTCAGCCGAAAACCGCAGGTATATCGTTTGAAACCTCGAAAGCGGGGCTGATCCATTCCGTCGAAAGCGCAGGTGGATAGAGGAAACACGCAACTGCACTTTGATTTCTGCGCAGATTGGCCAGGACTACAAACCTTCATCGCAATCGTTTGGATGCAAAGATTTCTTTGACAGCGCCGCTTCGAGCGAGAAAAATGAAGGGATGCCCAACCACACGCACGCTATGCTGCAAGAGATTCTGGAGCAACCCGATGCCGTGCGACGCGTTCTCGCACACTATTGCGATGCTGACAATCTCAGGGCAGACACATGGTATCCCATCGGCGAAAACTTTCCCGTCTCCGCCCCCATCGTTCTCGCCGCCAGCGGATCCAGCCGTCATAGTGGCCTCGCCGCTGAAGTCATGCTCGAAGAGATCGTCGCTGCAACGGTCGATGTCGAGTACGCCAGCGAATATGCCACTCGAACGCAAATCTCATCCTCGGCCTGCTCACTCATCACGCTCTCGCAGTCCGGGGAAACCTCCGACACGCTCGCCGCCATGCGACTCGCCCGTTCACGCGGACTGCGCACTCTGGCTATCACCAATCAAGCCCATTCCACATTGGCCACGGAGGCATCGATAGCTCTCCCGCTTGTGGCCGGACCTGAAGTCGCCATCCCCGCAACCAAGAGCGTGCTTTGTCAATTGATCGTTCTCTATCTGCTTTCACTTCACCTGGCACAGCGGAAACAAAGGCTCACTTCGGTTCAAATTGCAGCACGAATCAATGAGCTTCACGCAGTGCCGGATCAGCTCGCCTCGCAACTGAATGGTTGGCACACAAGCATCGACATCATCGCTGCGCGTTATCAGGATGCAAAGACCTTTCTTTACCTTGGCCGCGGGATCCACTACGCCATTGCCCGTGAAGGCGCACTGAAGCTAAAGGAATCCGCTTATCTTCACGCAGAAGCGTACCCTTCGGGCGAGCTTCGTCACGGCCCCAATGCGCTCGTCAGTGATGCAGTGCCGCTGGTTGTCCTGGCAACCGTGGATCCCGCCATGGAAGACTCGGTACTGCGCTATCGGAAGACGATTCAGACCCTGGAAAATCTGCGAGCGCAGAATGCCCGGGTCATCGCTATCGCGAATCACGGTGACAACGCTGTTCGCAGCCTTGTCACCGATTGCATCTTTGTCAGCCCCCTTAGCGAATTTCTTCTGCCCGCAGCCGAGTTGATCCCTTTGCAATTCTTCGCCTACCACATGGCCTTGCAGCGCGGCATAGACATGGATCACCCTCGCCACCTGCAAAAGGCGGTGATCGAGCGAGGTGACTCGCAATGAGTGTCGCTTTTCTTGACAACCGCATTCGCTACGGCAGATTTCTGCTGCTCATCTCCGGCCTCGGCGGCCTGCTCTACGGGATTGACGTCGGTATCATCGCTGCGGCCTTGCTCTATCTTGGCAAGACCATCGATCTCACTGTTGCCCAAACCTCGGCCATCGTTGCCGCAGTCCTGGGTGGAGGGGTCATCTCCTCGCTGGCTGGAGGCGTACTCGCTGATCGATACGGGCGAAAGCGCATGATGATCTTCAGCGGACTCACATTCCTCAGCAGCGTCGCCATCATCGTCCTGTCACAAAGTTTTCTTCCGCTCCTGCTGGGGCGACTTTTACAAGGCATGAGCGGTGGCATCATGGGTGTCGTCATTCCGCTGTATCTTGCCGAGTGTCTCAGCGCGGCTAATCGCGGGCGCGGCACGGCTATCTTTCAGTTCATGCTCACGCTTGGCATCGTCGTCGCTGCTTTCACCGGACTCTTCTACACGCACCGAGCTGAGTCCGCCATCGCCGCCGCGCACGGGAGTGCAACGCTCATCCGCGCCGCCCAGAATCATGCATGGCGCGGCATGTTTTTTTCCATTCTTTATCCCGGCATCTTCTTCACAATCGGCTCACTCTATCTGAGTGAGTCTCCTCGCTGGCTCGCACGCAAGGGCCTCCTTGATGCCGCCCGCCTTGCTTTGCTGAAAACGACTGCTCCTGACGAGGTGGAAATCGAGATGCATGAGATGCTCGCATCTCATGCATCCGGCACTCCGGAAACTCCCGCAGAATCACTTCTGCAACGCAAATTTGTTGTGCCTTTCCTGCTTGCCTGTGCCGTTCTCTCACTCAACCAGACCACCGGCATCAACTCAATTCTCGCCTATCTTGTCGTCATCCTGCGCCAGGCTGGATTATCCGCAAATCACGCAGTTCAAGGCGATGTCGCGGTGAAGGTGCTCAACTGCCTGATGACTCTGGTCGCTGTCTGGCTCGTGGACCGAAAAGGCCGGCGTTTTCTCCTCATCGTGGGAACCAGCGGTGTCACGCTGGCTCTCGCGCTGGGCGGCCTTGTCTTTCTTCACTTTGAATCCACGCTTCGCGATGTCACCCCAATCGTCCAAAGTCTTGTTCGCCAGGAGTCCCTTCGCATCTCTCCCATGCAACTCGACCGCCTGCTGCAAACCAGAAACTCCTCCAGCGTTCTGACCATTCTGTACTCTTCCGCCTCCGGTGAACACATCCTTACCCTCCGCAGC
>DAIDKP010000019.1 GCA_027449965.1 Acidobacteriaceae bacterium | reverse complement strand
CACCTGCGCCTGCTTCAACACCCCTACAATCTGCTCCACACTGAAACGCTTCTTCTTCCTCTGCCAATCCTCCGCCCTATAAGGCTCGGTTCTGGCCCAAGACGAACATCCAAACTGGATCAGAAATATCGAGGCCGATCACTGCTACTGGTTAACTTACCTCAGAAACGTGCGGAAGATGGGGGCAGGTCAGAAGGGCTTGACAGATGTTTTGGAAAGGGGCAGAGATGGGGACGGAAGATGACGCGCTGCGGCGACGAGAGCCTCTGCGTCCAAAGCAACCGGGGAATGGTGAAAACTACTGGGGATGGGCTGAGGTGGAGTGGGTTGCCTGGGGCCGGGCGACGTTGGAGCGTCCCTGATTGTTAGTTGGCGGGGTGGTGACGGGGACCCGCAGGTGACGAGGATGGGGACGGGAGTGGGTGGCGGTCTGGTCATCCGAGTGGCAGAGGGTGGAGTTCTGTCCGTCGAGCAGTGAGGATTGCGCAGGGGTGAGCTGGCAAAGCTGCTGACGCATGGGTGCGGCGTGTTCGTCTCCGAGAGCCTGTGTGAGATCGAGTCCGGTGGCCGGATCGACGGAGTATTCGTAGAGATAGTCCTGAGCGGGTTTGGCGGCGCCAAAGTCAAGATGAAGCCAGGTGTCGAGGGTGGAGTTCCCGCGCAGGTCGGTGCGGAGACCATAGACTTCCTGGACGGTGACGCCTGAGGTGGGTGCTGCGGTGCGCAGGGCTGCTCCCACGGAGCTTTGGGAAGAATTGGACTGGATGGTGCTGCGAATCCAGCGAGCGCGCCAGGCGTGGTCCGGAGGGTTGTAATAGACGGCGGTGAAGTAAACGGAGGCGTCGCACTGGAGGCAGCTTTGCCAGGTGAGGCCGAGTTCAGGCAGTATCTGGCTGCCCAGAGTGAGCCAGTTCAGGTAGTGCAGGCGAAGGCCGGTAAGGATGGGGAGAATCTGCCGGTGGCTGAGTGAAACGCTCCAGAGGGTAAATCGATCATCGGCGGGCGAAGACTGCGGAGTGGCGCGGAGCGTTGTGACGACGAGAGCGGAATCCCACTGAACGCCGATCTCGCGAATGGCGCTGTAGGGCTGGCCAGCGAGCGAGTCCGTGACCCAGCGCACGGTGGGCGCGTCCTTGGCGGAGCGGAAGTCGATCCAGTGGAAGGACTGCGGCGCAGACTGGGCGCAGGCGGTGCGGACGACGAGAAAGCCGAGGAACAGGAGCGCAGACACAGCGCGGAAGCGGCAGAGGCGAAGCGAAGAGCGCATGATAGCTTGGATTCCCTGCCCCGCGGAAAGGTTGCGGGGGATGGAATCAGTGTAGAACGTGAGGCGCGGCCCGATTGGCTAAAAGCCGCTGCGGACATGACTGCTTCGATTGGGATGGAAGCGGTCGCGTTGAAGCGGCATTTCGGATGAAGATGCCGCCCCCTTCGCGTGCATGGCGGATCGCTGAAGACGGAGTGGCTATTCCGCCGGTGCTGTCTTTTTTTCTGTTTGCGTCGGCTCTGGCATGGGCGCGGGTTGGAGGTTCTGGTAGTTCATCAACGCGTTGAACAGCATCCGATACTCGCCGAGGTTTTGCCAGCGCCAGATGGGATTGGTGGCAAACAGCACCACCTCGCCCTTGCCCTCTGGCGTAACCACAATGGCCGCGCGACCCTTGATGTTGTCTGCTCCGTTGAACAACCCGCTCAGAACTGATTTTTCGCCACCGGGAAAGCGCATCAGCACATTGTTCCTGTCCATGGAATCGGCGAGCTGAAACAGGGGTCCGTTGGCGTAGCGCACTGCCAGTGTCTTGTCTGTGTATCCGTAGAAGATCGGATTTTCCGGACGGACGATATCTGCCTCCACCAAAGGGCCGGGCGCGTAGAACTTGCCCTGCGGCGTGCTGGTGTCGATGCTGGGGGTGATGCCGAAGGTGGGCGGAAAAAGGCTCGAAGCGCCTAGCGTGACAAGGGTTCCGCCGTCCGCGACAAAACTCTGGAACGCGGCGACGCCCAGACCTCCCATGCCGCCTGTGATATCCGGGGACGAGCCGTAGTCGCCGAGGAATTGGAAGCGTGCGGTCTTTTCATACGCGAGCGGCTTGTCTTCTTTGGGAATATCGGTCACAAGCTCGGTTGCGCTCCGCGCCTGGGTGGGAATCACGATCATGTCGTAGTCTTTGGCCAAATCGCTTTTCAAAACTCGTTCCTTGAAGATGAGATCGTACGGAACGTGATATTGATCGAAGGCGTATCGGACCCAGCCAACATTCTGCGTTCCGCTCCAGGTGCTAAAGATGGCCACGCGCGGCAGCGCGGCTGGATGCGTGGCTACATCCGGCTGCTGTGCGAGGCCGACGACATCGAGGCCGAGCTTCTGCGCCATCGGCTTCAGGGTGTCGGCTGCGGTGGAGGGAATGAGGAACGTTCCTGCTGCAAAGCTGTGGTGCCCGGCGGTGAATGCTTTCTCGGCAATCCGAATCGTTGCATTCTTCAGCGCATAACGAAGTGTGACCATGTTGGGCGAGCCGTGATCGTCCACCGCATACACTGCGGCAGGCTCGGCGCCGGTCAGACTGCCCTGCGGATCGTACGTGCTCACCGGATCGACTGCAACAGCCTGCACGGCGATGTCGGCTGTGGGCTTAATTTGTGTGTGGGTCATCAGTCCCATCGTCCAGGCGCTGTCGTCATAAGTGGTCAGCTCCGGATCGGGATCGTCCTGCTTGCCGAGCAGTGTTCTGGCGAGCGGCCCGTAGGGCTGGTTCGCTTTCACGACAAAGGATCCCGCAGGATAGGTTCCATCGCTGAGCTTGATCGCATCCTTTGCGCGTCCGACTTCAATGCCCTGCATCCGCAGAATGTGGATGACGAATGCCACGCGCGTCCTATCCTGCTGATCCGAAGGAATCACGAATCCGTAGGGCTTTTCCTTCGCTCCTGCCTCCACGGCGTTTCGGCTCTTCACATAAAAGTCGCTGAGGATGACCTGCGGCAACGCAGAGACCCACTCCAACGAAGTGAGCACGCCAGTCTCAGCGTAGTTGTTGTTGTCGCGCATCGACCACAGCACCTGCTGGTAGGGCGGATCGGGCCGATACCACTGGCGCTTGGTGAGGTTGCCGAGCATCCCTCCGTAGCCCTGAATAGCCGGGTTTGGCTCGTACACCTTTCGCTCCATCGTGGTCGCGCCGTTGTTGCCGAAGATTTCATAGAAGCGCATCATCCCGTTGTGGTCGGTTGCCATCTCAGCCACATATCCAGGCGACCACGCGTCTACATAGGCATGCGTCCACACACCCGGCATTCCATAGCGAGTGAGCTGGCTCATATCCCAGTTCGAGAGCATGGGCAGCTCGCCATACAAAATTGGACTCCAAAGGGGATTCTGAGGCGCTTGCCCGCTGTAGATGTACAGGAACGGAACAGACTCATGCAGATCATGGATGATCGGCGGATGCCACTGGAGATACCACCGGAGCAGATTCTGGTTTGCCATTGCGGAGTAATTGATGTCCCGATTGTTGTCGTGCATGATGTATTTTCCCCAGTAGGGCAAAGGAGACATCTTCGAATACTCCGTCACATCGACGTTGTGATCGTAGTACCAGTCAATGGAGCGGTCGCGCCCATCCGGATCAGCAACGGGCACAATCGCGACGATCACGTTCTGGCGAATTTTTCGGATGAGCGGAGAATCTTCCGTGGCTAGACGGTAGGCCAGTTCCATCAGCATCTCCGGAGGCCCCAGTTCGGCACTGTGCAAGCCGCCGGTGAGCGTGTAGATCGGCTTGGTCTGCGCGATAATCGCCTGCTCTTCAGCGTCTGTCAATCCGCGTGGATCGGCAATCTTCGCCAGATTGGCTCGCTCGGCATCGAGGTGCGCAATGGAGTCCTCCGCGCCAACAAAGACGATTGCGGAGTTGCGCCCCTCTTCCGTTTTTCCGATGCGCATCACCTTCACACGCCCTGTGTGCGCAGCCAGCGTGTCGTAGTACCGAAGAATATCCGCGTAGTAAGTCAATTTCTTCGGCGCGCCGATCCAGTGGCCCAAAACATCCCGTGGCGATGGCACAGTCGTGCTGGCAGGCAGATGATCCACCAGCGGACTGATGAACTCCGGCCTGGTCGTCCATTGCTTGACGCTCGCGGCAAAGTCCGGGTCCATTCTCTGGGCTGACTGCGCGGCTTCCGTTTGAGCCAGCAGGAGCGGGAAGGTAGCGACAATGCAAGCGATCAGCAGAAACAATACCCGTCGAAACATGGCGTATCCTTCAGGGAAATGGAAGTCAAACCATCTTTACACACCTGGCAGCAGCGATGAAGACACACGCCGGAAACCTCCGCATGGGAAGTCTCATGGCTTTGTCGTCGGCTTGGTCATAGACATTGCCTGGCAAACTTTAAACGGAGAATTCAGTTTTTTTTGCCCATCACTTCGGCGATCACATCCTCTTTATGTGCTTTCCAAAGTCGATCCATCTCCGCGCTGTAACCGATCACAGCCCAGGGCGCACACGCGCTGACGATCTCCAGCACCTGCTTCACCACTGGCTGTTTGCCATCGACTCGCGCGACGCCTTCGCGGAAGTACATTACTGCGAGATGTCGCTTGCTCACGGGAATTACATACGCCAATTTACGTTGTACGATCTCCGGATATGCCCATACCAGATCCTCCAGGCGAAATACATCCAGTTGCAAGATCGTATTTCGCACGAGATAGTGATCTGTGAGAACCCAGCCTTTTGATCGCAGCTTGATCGCATTCTGACACTCGTGCTCCAGCTGAGAGGAAGTGGTGCTGAGTTCGCCCCAGCCTCGCGCTCGTTTCACGGAAGGGTGATCCACTTTGCCGCTGAGCCGACGCCATCCGCGCCAGGCGAAAAACCCGAAAGCTCCCTCGATCAGCACCGTCCAGAGGATACTCATCGCGACAGGATCATGTGTGTCGGTATCCAGAAGCAGCGGATACACGCTCGCCTTCAGTGCAGGGTCGCTGCCGTCCGGGAAGAGCTTTGTCGTCAGGTCATAGGGCATCACATCGAGTATCCCGGTCACGGTTGAATGAATCGGGCGGGAACTTTTGACGATCAGCAGGCGATCACCTACACGTAACACCGAGTAGCCCGCAGTTACCTGCGACAGGATGCCCTCGTATGTTGTTACTTCCTGCACGCCGGCATCGCCGAGAGACTCCCCGGACACCGTCACCACGGCGGAGTCCATGCGATCAATGCTGTTTGCCTTTGCGCTGCGGACTTTCAGCTCTGCCGCACCAATTCTGGCCGGATGCAGCCATTCTCTCCAGAAGTCACCGTTGGCTACGTAGAGTAGCGCTATGGTCACGGTGACTGCAACAAAGAGGACAATGCCTGCCACGGACTTGCGGCGCGCAGTTCGTTCGATCCAGGTCGTCATAGGCTTGCTGCAGAGCAAGATAGCACAACCGTGCTATCGGCGTCGCACGGCAGCAAAAATATATTCCCACGCGATCGCTTCCTCAGTGCTATAGTACTTTCAACTTTCTTCTGCTGGTTTCTCCTGTTGGGGGTGTGCTCGTGACCTTCCGGCGCCTAATACGCGGTATCGCTGCTGTGGTAACCTTCGCCAGCTTTGCTGCCGTACCGACCCAGCTTCTGGCGCAGATGAGTTTCTCGGTCTGGGGCCACTCTTACAGTGTCCAGGCACCGCCTACGCCTCCGTCTCGCGCAGTCTGCGGGAATTCATGGTGTGGCAGCGCACAGCCTGTGCCTCGCTACTGTCCATCCTGTATTGCAGCCATGCAGGCTCAGGCTGCCGCTCGGCAGGCTGCACATGACGCGGCACGTGTTGCCGCGGCCCAACGTAAGCAGCAGCAAAATGCCTATAAACAGCAACGGAACGCCTACAAACTCACGACCAAAGCTGTTGACGCTTCTCACAAAGGAGATTGGTCTGCCGCACTCACTCTGCTTCGCCGGTCGTATGCCTTGAACCCGACTGAGGAAACCTTCAGGAACATCCAGACTGCAACCCTTCATGTGATCCAGATGCAGGGTTCCAGCGCACTCGCAACCGAAGACGCAGGCATCGGGCGGGAGATGGCCAACGATACAGCGCAGTTGATCTCTGCCAACTCAGCCATCGCTACGCAATTGCAGCAACTCGATGAGGTGATGCGCCACATGACCACGATCGCGGCCACCGGCGGGTCGGATCTATTTCTCACGAAGTCCCGCTTCGGTGCGCCGCTACCAGCGCTCGTCACCACGCCGCTTCCAGCGAACAGTGTGAACTCTGTTCTTCAGCAGCTTTCCAGCATCAACGCATCCTCCGCAGCGGCGGCCACGATTGCCAGCGGCTCTGCGGCGAGCCTGAACGACGCCTCCATCGAGATCGCCAAAGCCGTCTCCGGATGCGGTTTCGATGGTGCTCCGTGTGCGACGGCACAGTCGCTCACGTATCCCCACCCCGTGCAAACGCCAGCGGCAGCCGCGCTGGAAGCACAGATTCCTACTGCCCAGCGGAATGACCCGCTTATCCAGCAGCGACTGCGCGAATACGATCACTTCCAATCTCACCTGGCGGAAAAGCAGCAACAGATTGCCGAGGTCAATCGCTCCATCGCGGCTGGCGGAGCTGACACAGCAGTGCTGAAAGCCTATAAAGCCGACCTCCAGCATCAGGCGGCGCAGGATCAGCAAAGCAGCGCACAAACCATCGACTTCCTGCACATGCATATCCCCACCATCGCAGCTCCTGCCGCGCTCACCGGCTCAACCGAGCGAAGTGGCGCAGCCGCGCCAGCCGCTCATCCATAATCGCCATCATGCGAATCGCCAAAATGCGCCTGTGTTTCGTTCGTCATTCGTCGCTTGCTCTGGTTCTCGTCAGCCTTCCTTTGTTGCTGCGGGCACAGAATCCCAACGATCCGTGTTCGCTGCTTGATAATCAATTCGCGATTTCTGCGAATAACGGCGACGACACCACCATTGCAGGCCTTCTGAAGGCCGGATGCGACCCCAACAGAGTGGATCCTTCGAGCCATATCGCGCCGCTCATCTACGCGATTGCCAAACAGCATGTCCACACCGCGTTACTGCTCACATATGGCAACGCTCAGGTCAACGTTACCAATCAGAATGGATGGCCGGCTCTTGACCTCGCCGTGAATGCAGCAGCGAGCGCCAGTGACGATCGCGAGTGGCTGGACCTAATCTCCGTACTGCTCGATCACGGAGCCTTTGTGGATGCTCCAACCCCAAATGGCTGGACTCCGCTGTCCATTGCGTCATTTTCCCCCTCGCATACAGCACTCATTCAACTTCTGCTTGCACACCACGCCGATCTGAAACAAGGTTCCGATTCCGGCTATTCACTGCTTGCCAACGCGCTGCTCGCCCAGTGGAATATCAACAAAACCATTCCGATGGATACCGTGCGCCTGCTGCTTGCCAGCGGAGTGCCTCCTGATCCTAGGACCTATTCACCATCGAATGTTTTCTCGATGAATTTTGCCGTCAATCCGGAGACGGCTACACCGCAAAGCGCTTCCTTGCTTGCGTTGCTTCTTGCAGCCCATGCTCATCCCAATCAGCCACTTCCTTTGGACAGCACGGATGACAAATCGGTCGAGGTGCCTCCACTTTTTTTTGCTCTGATGCACCCTAACCCGGCCATTGCCCAGATGCTGGTTTTGCACGGAGCAAAAACCGAAACGAGCATCAACTGGGGCAGCGTTCGAATATCTGTGCTAGCGCAGGCTTGTCAGGTCGGCCCACAGCGCATTCGTGAACTGGTCAATCTCGGCGCAGACTTCACATGGATGCCTCCCGATGACAAAAATGTGCCCGGTAATCCTGTCTCCGGGGCTGATCAGTGCTGGACTCCACCGAATCTCGCTGCGCTGGTCGATCTTTCTGTCAATCTTCAGCAGGGCCTGGTAAACGCGACCGCTTACGGATCTGAGGACGAGATACAAGCGCTGATTGACGCTGGAGCCGACGAGGCCTCGGCTGAATCGATTTTCACTTCGTCCAGGATGCCCGACGGTTCTCTCCTGCGCTACGCCGCGGAAGAGAACGACGATCCAGTTGGTGCGATAACAACCTTGCTCGCCTTTGGTGTGGATCCACTCGATCTCGGTGCAGGAGACGAGCACGATGGAGCTTCCGCACTCGACGTGCTGGACAAGCAATTTGCCGATGACAAGACCAACGATGACTATCTGCGTGCGCGGAAAATACTTGTCGATGCCATGCAGCAACGCCGCATCACCAAGGGCTTTATCGCTTCGGCCTGGGTGCGTCTGGCCGATGATGTGAGCTTCAATCGTAACCGTCAGAGGGATGAAACCTTGCTCTTCCGGGATGCGCTTGAGCGTTACGCTGCGGATCCTGACTCGATTGAACTCCGCGTCTTCATCGCTTCCATCGAGGCGCACGGTCTTGCGCTTCCACCGACTCCAGCCGCCGCCGCGCTTGCCGCGCAGGCTTCCTCCGCATATGCAAAAGCTCACTCCCGCAGTGATCTGCTCCCGGTCGCCGGACTCTTTGAACGAGCACTGCGCTTATCGCCCTGGACTGGTGAATACTACCTTGCACTTGTCCGGATTTATCACCTCACTGGCAGCCAGGACCGTGCGATCCGATATGCCGCAATGGCTTACGATGCCGGATTGGCCGATCTCTCGACGCTCGAAACCATGGTCTTTGGTCATCCGGTTCACGTGGAGACAACTACCCCATGATCGATTTCTATCCACGTTGGATCAGCATCCTCCTCGTCGGCGCTTTCCTTGCTCCAATCACTTGCCTCGCCCAATCCCTGAATCTGCCGGACTACAATCCTGACGAAGCGCCCCGGTTGCCCGCCTATGTTCCCATGCACCTGCGCCAAGTTGATGCATCGCTCTTCACCCGACGCCAGCAGCTTCTGCAGGATCTCTTCGTGTACAACCAGCAGGCCAACTCCTTCAACACCCAGTGCGGCAATATCGACACACGTAACCTGGGCCTGGTGCAAAGCTGCACAACACAGTATCGTCTGCTACGCGCACGGCACGACGATCTCCTCAGCCGCCTTGCCGCCTTCAACGCCGATGTCGCCGATGCCAGCGCCCGCTTCGACGCGCATCCCACATACATTCCCGCGCACAACGCCCTCATCGGTGGAACAGGCTGGATGATGCTCTACTCGGTACCCAGGCCAGACCCCGCGACGATCGCTGCAGCCCATGAAATGCTCGCGCGGCAGGAGCAACTCGCAGGACATCCCTATTCGGACGCCATCGATTTCAGCAAATATAACTTCGTCCTCGGCATCGCGGCTTACACCAGCTTCTTTGCGGATCTTGCCGCTCGCGTCGTTCCACAGGACGAGCCGACGAACGGCCAATATTCCATCGACAATATGCCTGGATATGCAGCCATGGCCGGACACAGCTATGACCAACTCTCCTGCCACAGCAATGGGGCCATGCTGTGCCTTGCCGCTCTGCGCAACCGTGACATTCAGGCTACCCGTGTCACTCTCTATGGTCCACAGCTTACTCCATCTGCATTGCATGAGTGGGATCAGCTTGTTCGCTCCGGGCAGGTCAAGTCAGTCACATTGGTCATCAACAAAAATGATCCAGTTCCACCGCTCTCACTGGCATTTGGAGATGTAATCGAACCCAGGAGCAAGGATACTGTTCCCGACTACAAGAATATAAATCTACTCAATGCTCAGGTGCTCGCCAATACGATCGAAGAGGCGGCTCCGCGATTGCTCATCCATACCTACCCCTGCTCCGGAGGAGGAGTTCTGCACTGCCACAGTATGGCTACATACAAGAAAGAAAACGCTCACTGACTTTGCTAGCACCTGCATTTTTCGGGGCAAGCCCGCGCAATAAGCGTTTCGTTGTTGATCGGCCTCGATATTTCTGATCCAGTTTGGATGTTCGTCTTGGGCCAGAACCGAGCCTTATAGGGCGGAGGATTGGCAGAGGAAGAAGAAGCGTTTCAGTGTGGAGCAGATTGTAGGGGTGTTGAAGCAGGCGCAGGTG
>DAIDKP010000018.1 GCA_027449965.1 Acidobacteriaceae bacterium | reverse complement strand
CAATGAGGCGATTAAGATAGCTGCAAAGACTAGCGGAGCGGCGTATCCTACCATCGCCATCACCGCCAAGATCGATGCCCTGAGCGGAATCGGCGAGAACAAGCATGCACTGGCGCTTGCCGCGGACGAAATGCAGAAGGTATCCGCCTATCATCTTGCCGGACACCTTTATGAGCTTTACCAGACGAGGGCCGACGTTTATGAGCAAATGGACGACTGGAGTCAGGCCATCTCCGACCTTAAACAATCAGCCGTCTACGCAAAGCAGCTTTCCTACTGGCGTGGATTGACACAAGTGGACGGGCTTTTGGCACAAGCCTACCTCCATCAAAGAGATTTGCAATCTGCGTTGACGGCAATCAACGAAGCCATCGACACCAACTGGAAAATCCCGGATGAGCTGTACTTTGTGCCCAAGAACCTTGCCGTGAAAGCGGAGATCATGGAGAAGCTCGGGAACGTAAAGGCGTCCAACGATCTTTATGGGAAGAGCGCTGACCTGCTGGATGCGCTATTGAGTAAGGTTCCAACCCCGATGGCCGAGCGGCAACTGCTCAGCGACCTGAGCATGGTCTATGCCGGATATTTTGCATCGCTCACGGATCAAGGCCGGATGGCGGATGCGTTCCGGGCCATCGAACGCGCGCGAGGGCGCGTGGAGGTGCAGGCTCTTGCTCGTCATGAGGTGATTGAGCCGGGTCAACCGGATGCAGGTCAGGCGCGGCTGACAAGTCTGAACGTCCAGCTACTCAACACCGACGATGCGAAGGCCAGAAGCAGTATCCTGGCCTCAATCTACACTGCGGAACAGCAACTCAGCGCGGACTCATCGGCGATGGACGTACCGCCCACGCCTGTCCCGCTCGCCGAATTACAGCGCGACCTGCAAGCATCGGAGTTGTTCATTGAATACGTGCTGGCCGATCCACACTCCTATGCGCTCGCAATCACGCATAACGCCGTTCATCGCTACACCCTGCCGTCGAAGACAGAACTGGAGCAGGAGGCTACGCTGTATCGATCCGAACTCATCCAGCAGAAGACGGACCTGCCTCTGGCGCAGCGCCTTTTTGACGGATTACTCGGCGGCATACCGGAATTCAAAGAAAAGCAGGCTCTGATTGTGGTGCCTGATGGAAAACTACACCTTCTGCCGTTCTCTGCACTGGCAGATACCAGGCAGTATATCCTCGCCACCCATCTGGTTTCAGCGGCGCCATCGGGAACCGTGCTCGACATGCTCAGGCATCGCACCGATCGGACGGCACGGGACGACCTGCCATATTTAGGAGTGGCTGCCTGGACATCCCAGCCACCACCAACAACTTTGATTGCTGCCATCCGCAGGGCGGTCTCCGGGCCGGAGCAACAGGAACTGGTCGCTCTGCCTGAAAGCCGGAATGAAGTGGAGACCATCGCCGCCGACCTTCCCAAACCCGGCACGATCTTGCTGGGCGATCACGCCACCGAGACGGACTTCAAGCGTCTGCCGCTCAGCCAGTACAACGTCATCCACCTTGCTCTCCACGGATACGCCGATTCCGAATTCCCGGATCGTTCCGCTCTTGTCTTTGCGCCGGAGAACCCACCCGTGGATGACGGGCTTCTTCAGGTGCGCGAGATTCGGCGGCTACTTCTGAACGCCAGCCTGGTAACGCTTTCCGCCTGCAATACCGGCGTTGGCCCCGTAGGCGAGGAGGGTGTGGCAAATATTGTCAACGCCTTTATTGAGGCGGGAGCGCAGAGTGTCGTCTCCACGTTTTGGGAAGTGGAAGA
>DAIDKP010000017.1 GCA_027449965.1 Acidobacteriaceae bacterium | reverse complement strand
TGAACCGCGAAGGCTGGGATGTGGGCAAGCATCGGGTGTATCGGTTGTACACGGAAGAAGGCCTGTCGCTAAAGAGGATGAAGCCTGCGAGCAAGCGCAAGGCTGCATCTCCGCGCGGAGAGAGGTTCCAGGCTACAGCGCTCAATCAGGCCTGGAGCATGGATTTCGTTGCCGATCAGCTGCAGAGCGGTACGCGGTTCCGTTCCGCACGGACCACTGGACAGAGCTGATGCAAAACGCACGTCCGTATTGACAGAAAAAAGCCAAAGAAGCGGAGGAAATCTTGGTAGAGTTACGTTCATGCGCCTCTTTCGGGAACCTGCTCGACGCAAGCTGCGGATCATTCCGCTGGTGGCGGCAACGTATTTCATGGTGTCAGGCGGTCCGTACGGAATTGAAGACATCCTCGGGGGCGCGGGTTTTGCCAAAGCAATTGTGATTCTGCTGGTGTTGCCGTTTCTGTGGAGTTTGCCAACGACGCTGATGATCGGCGAACTGGCAAGCGCAATTCCTGCCGAGGGCGGATTTTATGTGTGGGTGCGGCGTGCACTGGGGCCGTTCTGGGGCTATCAGGAGGGATGGCTCTCGCTGGCTGCCAGCATCTTCGACATGGCGATCTATCCGGCAATCTTTGTGGAGTACCTGGGGCGCTTTGCTCCGACGTGGACGGCCGAAGGCCGCGGGTATTTGTGGTCGCTTCTGGTGGTCGTGGTCTGCTGCGCGTGGAACCTGCGCGGTGCACCGGCAGTGGGCGAAGGCACGGTGGGGTTGTTTGTGCTGCTGCTGGCGCCTTTTGTCGTCTTTGTTGCCATTGGATTTTGGCATGGACTGACGGCGCGTGGGACGGTTCAGTGGGGTCACACGGCGAACGCGGCTTCGCTAAGCACTGCGATCCTGGTTGCGATGTGGAATTACATGGGATGGGACAATGCCTCAACTGTTGCGCAGGAGGTGGAAAATCCGCAGCGCAACTATCCGCTGGCGATGGTCGCTTCGGCGATGCTGGTGGCAGTTACGTATATTCTGCCGTTGGCTGCGGTGGCGTTGATGGGCATCTCGGTGGCAAACTTTTCGACTGGCTCCTGGGCCGATGCGGCGCGAACGATGGGCGGACCGGCGCTGGGGCTGGCGATGGTAGTGGGCGGGGCAATCAATGGATTTGGAATGTTCAACGCGCTGATGATGAGCTACACGCGCCTGCCGCTGGCGATGGCAGAGGATGGGATGTTGCCGCGGGTGCTGGCGCGGCGAAATCGTCGTGGGGTGCCGGTGGTTTCTGTGGGTCTGTGCGGGCTGGCGTGGGCGCTGGCGCTGAATCTGAAGTTTGAGCGGCTGATCTCGATTGATCTGGTGCTCTATGGCGCGAGCCTGCTGCTGGAGTTTGTCGCGTTGGTCGTGCTTCGACTGCGCGAGCCGGAGCTGGAGCGTCCGTTTCGCGCTGGAAATCTGGCGATGGCAACTGCGCTCGGAGTAGGCCCTGCGGTGCTGATTGGCTATGCTCTGTACGCAGCGCGTGACCAACAACTGGGCGGGTTTTCCGCGCTGGGTTTTGCTCTGGTGGTGGCGCTGCTCGGCCCGTTTTTCTACTGGCTCACGCAGCGCTGGCGCGCTCGCTCCTTTGCGCCTGCCACCGGCGATTGAGTTCTGAGCAACAACCAGCCCTTGCCTGAGTTTTTCCTTGATAGCGCACTGAGCATAGCTGGAATACAATCTTTTCCATGAAGATCACCCGCATTGAACTGCACAACTGGAAAAATTTCCGAGAGGTACAAGTCGATGTCGGGCAGCGAATGTTCGTGATCGGGCCAAATGCCATTGGAAAATCGAATCTCCTCGACGCACTCCTTTTTCTTTCGTGATGTAGCGCGTTCCGGAGGTGGCCTTCAAGAAGCAATTCGACGACGAGGTGGTCTGGGCAAAATCCGCTCACTTGCAGCACGCAGAAACCCGGTCGTCGAAATCAAGGTGACATTGGCTGCTGACGATGGCAAAGAGTGGATTTACTCCATTGGCATATCGCAACAAAATGCTGGGCGTCGCCTTCCAATCCTTGCCTATGAAAATGTGATTCGCGACGGTAGCGATGTCATCAAGCGCCCGGATGAATCCGATACGCAGGATGAATTGCGCCGGACGCAGACCTTTCTCGAACAGATCAACGCGAACTACGCATTTCGCGAAATTGCACGCTTCTTTGCGTCCATTCGCTACCTGCATCTGGTTCCACAATTGGTGCGCAACCCGACGGCATATCGCGGACCAGCGCAGGCATCCAATCAGTCAGAAGATGTGCATGGACTCAGTTTTCTGGATGCCCTGGCTCACACCACAAAGAAAACTCGCGAAGCACGCCTCCGGGCAATTGGAAAAACACTCAGCGAAGCAGTCCCGCAGTTGAAAGAATTTACATTCACCACAGACGCAAGCGGTGTGCCTCATCTTCAAGCTATCTACCAACACTGGCGTCCTAAAGGAGCAAAACAGCAGGAAGATCAATTCTCTGATGGCACTCTGCGTCTGCTCGGTCTTTTCTGGTCGCTTCTTGATGGCGACGCGCCGTTGCTGCTTGAAGAACCGGAAATATCCCTTGATACGAAGATCGTGGAACAGCTTCCAGCCCTGTTCCATCAGTTGCAGCGTAAAAACAGGCGACAGATTTTTGTTACAACTCACAGCCGCGAGATGCTTGAGGACAAAGGAATTGATCCAAAGGAAGTGATCGAACTCATTCCCGATATTGAAGGAACAAAGGTCCAGTCAATTGCCCATGATGTTCAGAAACTCCGACTTATCCAGAGCGGTATGAGCGCCACGGACGCTGTGATGGCAAGTCGCGACAGCAAGCCGATGCAGCTCCAATTGAGCCTTCAGGAATGAATCCGATATACATTGCCACAGAAGATGAACTGAGCGAAGCCGTCCTGCGGCGCATTCTGCGGGACTTCCCGGAGATCACTGTCAGTCACTCGCTGCGTTGAGGAGGATTCGGCTATCTCAAACGAAACATCTGCGCATTCAATCAAAGCGCACAAGGAATACCATTTCTCGTGCTCACTGATCTCGATCAATGCCCATGCGCGTCTGCACTGATCACAGACTGGATGGGGAATGTCCGCAGGCATCACAAGTTGTTGCTCCGTGTAGCCGTCCGCGAGGTAGAAGCCTGGCTGCTCGCTGATCCTCAACCGTTGGCGAACTTCCTGAATGTTTCCGCCTCTCGAATACCTACCGCACCCGACCAGCTTCCCGATCCAAAGCGCACTCTGGTGCAGCTTGCCAGGCGATCGCGAACACGTTCAATCCGCATGGATATTGCCCCCGCAGAGGGATCGACTGCCACGCAAGGGCCAAATTACAACGGTGCGCTCAGACCGTTCGTCGAAAACGAGTGGAATCCGCAGCAGGCGAGAATAAGCTCGCCCAGTCTGGATCGTGCTATTCGTGCCATCTATGCGCTTCATACGGTGTACCCCGCCTGGAACTAACCGCCACCGACCCCGTACTCACTTCGTCGTCGGCACCTGCGCTGTATCCAGCTTCTTCACGTGAATCGAAGCATCCGTTTCCGGAATCGTCCCGTCGTTCAAGCGCACCTCGGTCGGCTGTCCCTGCAGCAGAATCCGGAGCGTCGCCTTCGCCCGCCCGGCCACCATCACACGCTGCGTCACCGTTGCAAGGTCGCTGATGACCTGCACGGGCACCTCTGCTCCGGCGTAGCCGTTGTTGGAAAGGCTGACAGCGACCAGATAGCTGCCGCTGAGCGCGGTGGGTGTGGTGAAGACGTTGTCGATGGCGAAGTCAGGCAGTCCGCGGTCGCGGTAAACCCAGTCGTTGAAGAACCATTGCAGGTTGCGTTGCTGTCCGGCGGCTTCCAGCAGATGTTCGAAATATTCGGGCGTGGTGTCGGCGTCTGGATTGTAGGCGCGAAGGGCGGCAGAGAGCGTTTCGTCAGTGACCAGTGAGCGCAGCATCCAGAGCACGTAAGCGGCTTTGGTGCGGTAATAGACAGGCGAAGTGGCGGTGAGCAACGGCTGTCCGTCGCCTTCGCCTGGGCTGGCTGGCTCGGCCAGTGCAAGCGCCTGACGGGAGTCGGCGAGCATGGCCAGTGCCTGTTCCCGACCGTGCTGTTTTTCCATCCATAGCGTGCCCATAAAGTGAGCGACTCCCTCCGAGAGCCAGGCGCGGCGTGACATAACCCATGCGTGCGTGAGGGCGTGTGCCAGGACGTTATTCAGTACCTCGGCGGAAGCGGCTCGGACAGGCGTAGCGAGAAGAGCGCCGCTTTCAAAGGGAATATCCGTGCTTTCGGGCAGTTCAAGGATGGTGAGCTGCGCATGAGGGGTCTTGCCGAGCCATCCCTGAAGAAACGGCAGTACGGCTGCGGCAGCTTCCGACCATGCTTCCACGTGCGACTCAGAGGTGGGCAGGCTCCAAAGCGTGGTCTCGGGCAGCTTGTGAGCGGTGCGGTTGGCCACGAAAAGGCTCAGCGCTTCAAAGCCAGGCGTTGCGTTGTCAAGCCGTCCGATGGCCAGGCTGGGAATGGTGGGATCAGTGGACTGTGTGGTGGATAGGGAGATGGGCTGTCCATCGACGAGGGCGATGTTGGGTGACTCTCCGGCGGCGGCCTCTGCGGCAGTCGTCTCAATCGTGACGGTCAGGCGCAGATGCGCGCCGGAGAGACTGAGTTTGTGGCGTCCAATCTCTTCAAAAACGCGCGCACCATCTCCAAGAATGGCAGGGACCGACGTGACCGGATACCAGACGACGTTGCCGAACCCGCGCAGGCCCGTGAAGCCGGTGGCGATTCGGTCCCAGTCAGAGGAGAGCGCGACGTTGTCTGGAGTTCCGATAGCGAGCAGGCGTCGTGCAGACTGCTCAATGTGCCCGGCGTAGGTGACGTCAAGTTGAAGTTCAGCGCCCGGGGCGAGCGGGTGAGCCAGCGTGACGGTCGCTTCGTTGAGTTGACCGGTGTGGTCCGTGTCGGAGTTGATCAGGGACTGCGTAAAGGCAACGTCATGACCGTCGATGCGCATCTGCTGCCAGGCGAGCGTGGAGGAAAGCTGAAGCGGCAGATGAACCAGTGGGGAGCTGCCGGAGTTGCGCACGGTAATCAGAGCTCGGACGGCAAGATAATGCTGCGCAGGACGGAGATGGAGGTCAAGATCAAAGGCGGTGTAGGCAACCGAGCGACGCTCCGCATCCGTGGCCACAGGCGGCAGGGCCGTGGTTGAGCGCGTCGCAGGCAGTGTGGCTCCAGAACCGGTGGTCACGGTCTGGCCATCGTCGCGCAGAGTGCGGGAAAAGAGCACTGTACCGCTAGGCTGAGTGGGCGCAGATGGAGCAGGCGCAGATTGGGCAGGGGCAGTCTGCGCCGAAGCCGGGTGAATGGGTGCAGCGAAACCACTGGAGGTGAAAGCAACCCAGCACGCAGCAGCCACGGCAAGCGTGGCCACAGAAAGCGGACAGAGCTTCATGATCCCAGGCCCTTCTGTTTTTTGGGTTTGCCTGGGCCAGAAGTTTTTGCCGGCGTGTGGCTGCCGGTGTGAGCAGCGCGACGTTGACGGGCGGCTTCAAACAGCACCACCGAAGCGGCTGCGGAAACGTTGAGCGAGCTGACGCCGCCTGCCATGGGAATGCGCAGCAGATGGTCGCAGGTGCGCCGGACCAGGTCGTGCAGGCCGTCGCCTTCGCTGCCCATCACCAGCACGCAGTCGCCGGTGAAGTCAAAGTGGTCATAGTCCGTGGTGCCGCGTTCATCGAGACCAATGACCCAGAGATTGTTGCGCTTGAGTTCTTCCAGAGCGCGGACAAGATTGACAACGCGGGCGATTCGGAGATGCTCCTGAGCGCCGGCGGCAGCCTTGGCGGCAACGGCGCTCAGCGGAGCGGCTCGACGCTCCGTCATGACGACGGCATCCGCACCGGCCCCGTCGGCAGAGCGAAGCAAGGCTCCCAGATTCTGTGGATCCTCGACGCCATCGAGCGCAAGCACGAGCCGAGGCGCGCCAGTGGGCGCGACGATATCCTCAATGGCGAGAAACTCCTGAGCGCGAACGATGGCCACGACACCCTGATGAGCGGGCGTGCGCGCAATATCATTGAGGGATTCGCGTGGTTCGGTGCGGACACGAATCTTGAGGGCGCGGCAGAGATTGACGATGGTCTCCAGCCGTTCGTCGCGGCGCTCACGCGCCACAAGGACGTGTTCGAAGCGGCGGCGTCCGGCTTTCAGAGCCTCTTCAACGGGATGGATACCGTAGAGAATTTGCATAGGTTCCAGTGTAAAGGGTTGCTTATCAGACGTGAAGGAATCGCATGAGCCAACAGAATGGTCGAATAATCGGACACCCCCGAACTTGTCTGGGCAACCATGCCCTGGTTAACCATGCAATGGAGCGTACGTGCGAGCACGGGCGCGGTGGAAATCGCGGACCGAGAGCCAGGAATCTGAGAAATCTGAGAAAGACGCGAAAAAATACGTCCTGGGAACCGGAAGCTGCGTCTAACCGTTATATATGAGTATGTTTGCCTCGATGATCGCCGCGCGTCCCGCAAATGCTGCTCAGGCAGCGGAGCGGGAGTTGGTTCGCCAGGAGAATCTGGCGATTGCGGCTGGATTGCGACGGCAGGATCCGGGCTTGCTGGACCAGCTGATTGTTCGCTATCAGCATCGTCTGATGCGATACCTGCTTTATCTGACAGGGAATCGCGAAGAGTCGGAAGACATGTTTCAGGAAGTCTGGATGCGGGTGTTGGTGCGCGGCGGACAGTATGATGCAAAAGCCCGCTTTGACACCTGGCTGCTGACGATTGCGCGCAATCTGGTGATCGACCAGCGGCGTAAGCGCTCGGTGGCGAGTCTGGACGAGATGATCGCCAAGGCGCATGAGGATGAGAATTCAGCTGATTTTGAGCTGGTCGCCGAAGGTCAGTCGCCGTTTGAGGAGTGCGTTGGCATGGAAGATCGCCGACGTCTGGCGGAAGCGTTGATGACGCTGGAGCCAATCTATCGCGAGGTGCTGGTGTTGCGCTTCCACGAAGAACTTTCGCTGGAAGAGATTGCAAAAGTGACACAAGCGCCGCTTTCCACGATAAAATCGCGTCTGTATCGCGGTCTGGGACTGTTGAAGCCGGTAATGGAATCGAGTCAGAAGCCAGCCTTCATACGGGCTTAAGCCGCAGGTCATTTCAGCGGGAAGTCCGTCGCAGGCTCAATGGGTATGGCAAGCTACCAACCCGATGCGCGAGATCGCGGCTGGAGCCGGTATTCCCGCGAGTGGCAGGCATGTGGGTGCTAAGCCGAAGCGGCGTACCATATTGGCAAGAAGCGTCGGGCAGATTCCTCGGGAGACGAATGTCGTGACCACAATGCGCCAGGACGAGGATCAATCGGGAGTTTCTCCGCAGCGCGCTGCGCAGGAAGATGGCGACCTGATGTCGGCTCTGGCGGGCTTGGATGCTGGCCACGCGCAGCATACGGCGGAACGAACCCGACGTGTGGTGACCGGTTCGGCTGGAAATCTGAGAGAACGGCGTGAAGTGAGTGGACGGAGCAGAAATCTGGCGATTGCCGGAGCCGTCCTGGTTCTGCTGCTGATTACTCCGCTGATCTGGTCAACGGTGGACAGCCTGACGGGTGACCAGCATCTGACGGATACGGCGAGCGAGCTGAGCCTGCTTGGCCTGCTGGTGGGTTCCACGATCTTTGGCGCCATGCTGGTTGCCGGGTGGTGGCGAAATCGGAGATAAAGATCGTTTGCGCTGCAACTTATCGCCAGAAAAAATCGTCTGAAGGGATGGAAGGTTGCCCCGTTTCGCGGTATCCTTCAGCATCGGCGACAGAAGGCTGTCGCTGGAGATGAAAGCAATGCGTAATGCCCCGTCCATGCCGTTTGAAGATGAAGCGAAGCTGATTCCGCTTTGGTCCATGGTTGCGGCCGGCGTGGCGTTTCTGCTGGTGGAGCACTATTTCTGGTTTGTTTTGCCGGCACATCGGCATCATCCCGGCCCTCCGATTGCCCTGCGCACATATTTCAATCTTTCGTGGGGCTTGCTGGCGGCGGTCTACTGCCTGATGGTGGGCTATGTCAGCGAAGATGCTCCACGGCGATCGATGAGTGCGCGCTTCTGGATGTTGGTGTGTCTGGTGCTGCCTGGCGGGATTGGTGCAGTGATCTACTTCCTGCTGCGCTTGCCGCTGACTTCAAAATGCCCGGCTTGCAGCGCTCATATTCAAAGCGATTTTCATTTTTGCCCGCAGTGCGCGTGGCAGGTTACGGCAAGCTGCGGGAACTGTTTTCGGACGGTCCTGGCGACGGATCAATTCTGTACGCGCTGCGGCCACGAACTGGCGAGGGATCACATGCCCGCTCGCCTGCGCATGATGGGCGACTGACTCTTTCCGAGTCCGAGCGCGCGCTTCGGTCGTCATGCGTAACAGGATCAGAGTCGTTGCTGGAGGATGAATTTCCTGTAACCGGAGTCGGGTCTGCGAATCTGATGGATATGGCTACTGCTCAAAACGACTCGTTAGCAGACCCAAGGGTAGCATTGCTGCCACTCCGTGCGTTGGTGATTGACGATGAACAGCTCGCGCGCGAGGAGTTGCGCTATCTACTGGAATCGGCCGGAAACGTCCAGGTGCTGGATGAGGCGACTAACGGCATTGAAGCGCTCGAAAAGATTCAGCGACACAAGCCCGATGTGATCTTTCTGGACGTTCAGATGCCCGGGCTGGACGGCTTTGCGCTGATCCGACACCTGATGGAACACGAGCAGGCGCTACAGTTGCCGCAGATTATCTTCGCGACGGCTTATGACCACTATGCTGTGCGCGCCTTTGATGTGAATGCGGTGGACTACCTGCTGAAACCGTTTGATCCGCAGCGCATTGCGCAGGCCATTGACAGGACGCGTTCGCGACTGGCGGAGCAGCGTGGCGAGGATCGAGCTGGTTCAGATCGCTCCAGTCCAGATCGCTCCCGCGAGGCTGAGATGAGTGCCTTGCTGCAGATGCTTGAGCGGCATCGATCCTCAGCTCAGCCGAAGACCAGCAAGCTGATTGTGCAGGTACAAAGCCGTCTGCTACTTGTCGATCAGGCGGAGATTTGTTTCGCTTCGATCGACGATGGCACGATTCGTGTCGTGACCCCAACGATCGAGGGGCAATCGAAGTGCCGTACTCTGGAGGATCTGCTGGAGTTGCTGGACAGCCAGATATTCTGGCGTGCACATCGAGGGTATGTGGTGAATATCAACCATATACGTGAGGTCGTGCCGTGGTTCAAATCCAGCTATCAACTCCGAATGAATGATCGTGCCCGAACTGAGATTCCCGTGAGCCGAGCACAGACCCGACGGCTGCGGGAGCTGTTCCGTATCTGAGAATGTTCGCGGGATTAAGTCTGACTGCGGTAAGCTTCACACAGGAGCGTTCGCCTTGAAACTGCTGGATTCTTTAGTGGCCGGATTTATTGATACGTTTGGCATCACGCGACCTGAAGCCTCCGAGAAAAGCAATGCTACACGCGTCATCGGGCTGATGATTGTCGGAGTGGTTGTGCTGGTGGCGGCGATTTTTGGCGTGGTTGTGTGGGTAATCAGTCGATAAGCCCAGGCACCTCCTTGCCAGTCAGACTCAGCCTCTACAATCGCAATATGCTCCATGTGCTTCGACTTGACCCCGCTGCGCGGTTGCCACAGGTTGCCCATCCGGGCGAAGACCTGGGCTATGACATCTTTTCTCTGGAACCAAAGACCATTGATCCGGGCGGATCGGCGCGTGTGCGCACCGGGATCGCTGTGGAAGCGCGGCACCCAAAGACGGGCGAAGCTCTCGGATTGCTGGTGCGCGACCGCTCCTCGATGGCATCACGTTCCATCGCGGTAACCGGCGGGGTGATCGACGCGGGATATCGTGGAGAGATTCTGATTCTTTTGACGAATCTGGGCGCAGAGCCGTTTGCCATTGCTGCGGGAGACAAGATTGCTCAGATGATTCCGCTGCCAGTGTTGACAGGCGCGGTGATTGCTGTGGAAACGCTAAGCGATTCCACGCGCGCCGACCAAGGGTTTGGAAGCTCCGGCCGATAACGCTCAATCCGTTAGCGCAGAATCAAAGCGGCTACGCGTAGCTGGTAAGTCACCAGGTGGCTTTTTTGAGAAATGCTCTCTTGAGGTTTTTCCGAGTTAGCCAACCTTGAGTTGGGCCGAACCATTGCGGAGCCACCGGGCGGCTCCACAAAGGAACTACCAGAGGCGCAGAAGTGGGGGCAAGGTCAGCCTGACGGATCTATGCATGATCTGTGCTGCATGGGAGCCAAGCAAGGCGATCCCGAAGGATGGAGCGTCGATGGATATGCTCAACAGGCAGGATGGGAGCTGACTCCAGTGCGGGATCGTAGACGGGAATAGCGGAGAAATACACCAGCAAATACACAAGAGCAAAGATAATCTCCCCGCTGAGCGCAATCTGAATGCAAGACGAAACGATGCATCCGCAATTGAAGTGTGCAGGGAGTGGATGAGCGTTGGACGTGTGTGCGCAAGAAGATCAGGGCCGCCTGCTTTCGCAGGGTGGAGGTGAGGCCGTAAAATGACTACGTCCGGAGTGGTGCCGTTTTGCTGCACTGGAGAGGTTTTCGCGGAGCCCGGGCGATTGGACATTGCCTGGCTGATGCTCCGACGCACAGAAAGGTCATCCCGATGAATTCATTTCAAAGCCGCGCGACGCTGAAGGTCGGCGGGAAATCGTATACCTATTTTCGCTTGCCGGCGCTGGAGTCACAGGGTTTTGTGCTGGGGCGCCTGCCGTTCAGTCTGCGCATTCTGCTGGAGAATCTGCTGCGTCGCGAAGATGGCGTAAATGTCAGCGCAGACGAGATTGCATTTCTGGCTCGGTGGCAGGCTAAAGCAGAGCCTTCGCGAGAGATTGCGTATATGCCGGCGCGCGTGCTGATGCAGGATTTTACGGGTGTGCCCGCGGTGGTTGATCTGGCTGCGATGCGGGATGCGATGAAGCGTCTGGGGGGCGATCCTGAGCGCATCAATCCGTTGCAACCGGCGGAGCTTGTCATTGACCACAGTGTCCAGGTGGATGAGTTTGGTACGCCGCGTTCCTATGACGCGAACGCGATGCTGGAGTTTCAGCGGAACCGCGAGCGCTATGCGTTTTTGAAGTGGGGTCAGACGGCATTTCGGAATTTTTCAGCGGTGCCGCCCGGGATGGGCATCTGTCACCAGGTGAATCTGGAGTATCTGGCGCGTGTGGTTTTTACAGCGGAGCAGGGCGGAGAGATGGTTGCCTATCCCGACACACTGGTGGGCACCGACTCGCACACAACGATGATTAACGGTCTGGGGGTGCTGGGTTGGGGTGTGGGCGGAATCGAAGCGGAAGCAGCGATGTTGGGTCAGCCGGTTTCGATGCTCATTCCGCAGGTGGTTGGCTACCGGCTCAAGGGCCATCTGCGCGAGGGCGCGACGGCCACCGACCTGGTGCTTACGGTGACCGAGGCGCTGCGCAAGCTGGGCGTCGTGGGCAAGTTTGTAGAGTTTTTCGGACCGGGAATTGCCGAGCTGCCGCTGGCCGACCGGGCAACGATCAGCAACATGGCTCCGGAGTATGGGGCGACCTGCGGAATCTTTCCGGTGGACGCCGAGACGCTGCGCTATCTGCGCCTGACCGGGCGAAGCGAAGAGCAGATTGCGCTGGTGGAAGCCTATTACAAGGAGCAGGGTCTCTTTCATACTGCCGACTCGCCCGAGGCCGAATATACCGAGACACTTGAACTGGACCTCGCAACGGTCGAGCCTTCCGTGGCTGGGCCAAAGCGTCCACAGGATCGTGTTCGACTGACAGAGACCGGAGCCAGCTTTCGGAAGCAGCTTCCTGGCCTGCTTGCCCCCACGGCCAAGCCGCTGGGTGAGCGCACGGCAGAGACCTGGAGCAAACAGACGGCTGTCGCCGACCATGCTCTGGAAACCTCAACCGCGGTCCACGTAACGACAACGGTGGAAGAGCGATTCGGGGTGCGACCGGATCGCTTTCTGGATCACGGTTCGGTCGTGATTGCGGCCATCACAAGCTGCACCAATACATCGAATCCTTCGGTCATGATTGCCGCTGGCCTGTTGGCAAAGAAGGCCGTCGAAAAGGGCCTCACGGTGCCGCCGTGGGTGAAGACTTCGCTGGCCCCAGGGTCACGCGTGGTTACGGATTACTATGAGCGCGCCGGACTGCTGTCATATCTGGAAAAGCTGCGCTTCAACGTCGTGGGTTACGGATGCACGACCTGCATTGGCAACTCAGGACCGTTGCCGACCGATGTTTCGGCGTCGATCAATGAGCATGGACTGGTGGCAGTGAGTGTGCTCAGCGGCAATCGCAACTTTGAAGGACGCGTGAATGTGGATGTCCGTGCGAACTATCTGATGTCGCCGCCGCTCGTCATTGCCTACGCCATTGCCGGGCGCATCGATCATGACTTTGAGTCGCAGCCTCTGGGTGCCGATGGCTCCGGCAAAGCCGTATACCTGCGGGATATCTGGCCCAGCCAGATGGAAGTCTTTGAGGCGATGGATCACGCGGTTACGCGCGAAGGATTCACAGGCGAGTATGCGACGGTGACGGCTGGCGATGCGAACTGGCAGGGATTGCGCTTTCCGACAGGCGACACCTATGCCTGGGAGCCGGAATCCACCTACATTCGACAGGCTCCTTACTTCGACGGCATGACGCTGACGCCGCCTCCCGTGGAGGAGATTGTCAATGCGCGGGTGCTGGCGGTGCTGGGCGACAGCGTGACGACGGATCACATCTCACCGGCTGGCAACATCAAGGCTTCCAGTCCTGCAGGCCGCTACCTGGCCGAGCATGGAGTGGCGCAGGCGGAGTTCAACAGCTATGGCTCGCGGCGCGGTAACCATGAAGTGATGGTGCGCGGCACATTTGCCAACGTGCGGCTGCGCAACCGACTGGCTCCGGGAACCGAAGGTGGCTTTACCCGTCTGCTGCCAGAGGGCAAGGAGACGACGATCTATGACGCAAGCGTGGTCTATGCCGAGCGCGGCGTGCCGCTGGTGATCCTCGCAGGCAAGGAGTATGGCTCCGGCAGCAGCCGTGACTGGGCAGCCAAGGGTCCGAAACTGCTGGGTGTGAGGGTGGTACTCGCAGAGAGCTTTGAGCGAATTCATCGCTCCAACCTGGTGGGCATGGGGATTCTGCCGTTGCAGTTTGCGTCGGGAGAGTCGGTGGATTCACTCGGGCTGACGGGCGAGGAGTTATACAGCTTTGTCGGCGTCAAGGCGATGCTGGAGAGTGGGTTTGCCAACGGCAAAAAGCTGCGGGTGACCGTGACGGCAGTCGACGGATCGAAGCGGGAGATCGAGACGCTGGTGCGCATTGACACGCCGCAGGAGATTGCTTACTTTCAGCATGGTGGAATCCTGCAATACGTGCTGCGGTCCCTGGCATCGGCTCGATAACCGCATACTCTCAAGCGAATGGCGGAGTGAGTGAAACATCTCACTCCGCTTTTTCGTGAGGAAATTTCCTGCTTTTCCTCTACGACTGAAGCTGCTGAAACGCCAACAGCACGCGTTCCAGCGCTTCGTCGCCGGTGGCTCCGGTCGCAGAGAGATGGCCCATCTTGCGACCCGCACGCGGCTCGTGCTTTTCGTAGAGGTGCAGTCGTACCGATGGAACGCGAAGGGCGCGAACGAAGTCAGGCGAGCCGGTGGGTGAGTCCAGCCACAAGTCGCCAAGCAGGTTGGCAATGGCTGCCGGGCGTTCCAGACTGGTTTCGCCGAGTGGCAGGTTGCAGGCCGCGCGCACAAGCTGCTCAAACTGACTGGTGGCGCAGGCGCGCTCGCTTTGATGATAGCTGTTGTGGGGGCGTGGTGCGAGTTCGTTCACAAGGAGCTTCCCGTCGCGTGTAACGAACATTTCGACACATACCAGACCTTCCAGATCGAGGGATTCAGCGATGTTGCGAGCGACGCTTTGAGCTTTGGCTTCAAGCGCAGGATCGATGTCGGCTGGCAGTACGCTCCACGCCAGAATCTGGCGTTCATGATGGTTGCGCGCGGCCGGGTAGCTGCGAACCTCGCCCGATGGACTGCGCGCCGCCATGACGCTGATTTCCAGAGCAAGATCAAGCGCAGCCTCGGCGACAACGGCTGCGGCGCCCAGACCCTCCCACGCATCTCGGATCTCGGCTTCGCTGGCTGGATTGTCGAGACCAAGCCGAGCCTGTCCGCGGCCATCGTAACCACCTCGCGCGACCTTGGCGAAGACACGTCCACCGAGAGAGTAAACGGCATCCACCAGCTCTCCGGCAGAGCGAGCAATGCGAAAAGCTCCGACAGGGAAACCGTGTTCGGCAAGCCATGTTTTCTGGAGCGCCTTGTCCTGAATGATGCGCACCGGTTCCACGCCGGGGCGCAGCGGAGCAAGCCGAGCAACGGAGTTCAGAGCGGGCACGCCGATCTGCTCGATCTCAAGCGTGACGGCTCCGGCACCGGTGGCCAGGCGCATAGCGGCTTCAGCGTCGGTCCACGTGCCGACGACGACCTCATCGGCCACAAAGCTGGCCGGGCAACGCGGGTCCGGGTCCATCACACGCACGTGGATACCGAGTGTACGTGCGGCCATGGCAGTCATGCGTCCGAGCTGCCCTCCACCGAGGATACCGAGCCAGCCACCCGGTAAAACCGACGAAGTCGAAGCGATTTGTGCGTGCGAGGGAAGCGTCACAGCGGCAGCTCCCCGGCAAGCGCTTCGTCGCGTCGAGCGGCGCGCCATTCAGTCAGACGTTGCTGAAGAGCCGGGTCTCCCGAGGCAAGCATTTGCGCGGCAAAGAGGGCGGCATTGGCCGCACCGGATTTGCCGACGGCAAAGGTGGCGACAGGGACGCCTCTGGGCATCTGGACAATCGACAGCAGCGCGTCCATGCCGTTGAGAACGGTCGCCACCACGGGAACGCCGAGGATGGGGACCAGCGTTTTGGCGGCCAGCATACCGGGCAGATGTGCAGCACCGCCGGCACCGGCGATGATGGCGCGAAGACCACGTTGCGAGGCGGTTTCCGCGTATTCAAAGAGCCAGTCGGGTGTACGATGCGCGCTGACCACGCGAGCTTCGTGGGAAATGTCGAGGGAGCGCAGGATTTCAACGGCTGCCGACATGGTTTCCCAATCGCTGCGGCTGCCCATGACCACTCCGATGAGCGGGCTGCAAGTATCGATGGACCCAGCACTGGCGGAACTGGCGCTGGCGGGTCGGGTGCTGTTGGGATCGTCGGCAGAGGTTGCCGCGTGGACAAGCCGTTGGTTCATGGGCCGATTATACGTTCCCGCGCGGAGATTTTTCGCGCGCCGGGCAAGCCGTTGCCCCAGCCGAATCGAGTGAAAACGTGCCATGCTGGAAAGAGGCGGTGTGAGGCAAAGTGACTTCGTTTGCGGTGGAAAACTTTGGCTGCAGGGCAGCGCGATCGGATGGCGAAGCAGCGGCAGCGGATTTGCGCGCGCGTGGGCTGCTGGAGCGATCAGCGGATGAGGCAGCGGTAGTGGTGGTGAATACGTGCAGCGTCACGGCGGAGGCGGATCGCGATGCGCGAGCTTTTGTACGCCGCGTGAGGAGGCGGAATCCCGCAGCGCGAGTGATTGTCACGGGGTGCTATGCGCAGCGCGCACCGGAAGAGGTTGCGGCTCTGGAGGGCGTGAGCGCCGTGGTGGGTAACAGTCACAAGGAGTGGCTTGCGGCGATTGCCGCCGGGTCGGATCTTGCGCAGACAAACGGGCTGATCTCCGCTGCACGGCTGATGGGTGCAGCAGAGGTCTGGGCCGACGATGCGTTTGCTCATTCCTGGATCGAAGGCGCGCCGCTCGAGGCGGGAGCCAGCACACAGACAAGACCCAATCTCAAGATTCAGGAAGGTTGCAGCAATCGCTGCTCGTTTTGTGTGATCCCGATGACCCGAGGAGCCTCTCGGAGCATGGCCGCCGAGCGAGTGTGGCAACGCGTGGAAGAGTTTGTTGTGACGGGTGGCCGTGAGCTGGTGCTGTCCGGCATCAACCTGGGGCGATGGGGCTGTGATCTGGACGATGCGCAGTCACGACGAGGGGGATTGTCCTGGCTGGTGCAACAGATTCTGCATCAGACGCGCCTGGAGCGGCTGCGGCTCAGTTCCATCGAGCCGATGGACTGGACTTCGGAGCTGATCGCCACCATGGCAGCCAGCAGACGTGTGGCGCCTCATGCGCATCTGCCCCTTCAGTCGGGCGCAGATGGGGTACTGCGGCGTATGCGCCGTCGCTATCGACCGTGGCACTACGCCGAAAAAGCCAATGCCCTGCAGACAGCCTGCGGCGATGAGCTGGCGCTGGGGGCGGATGTGATGGTGGGATTTCCCGGTGAAACCGATGTGGAGTTTGAAGAAAGCCTGCAATTTGTAAGATCGCTTCCGCTTGCCTACCTGCACCTTTTTCCGTTTTCTCCGCGACCTGGAACGGCAGGCTGGGCGATGCATCGCGAGCAGCCAGTGAGGGACGCGGTCGTGAAAGAGCGTATGGCGCAGATGCAGGCGGTGGACCGTGAAAAACGTGCAGCATTTCGCGCGCAGATGCGCGGGCGGCGACTGTCAGCGCTGACGTTGCATACTTCGGAGAAGCTGCGCGTGAAGGGCTGGACGCTCGCGCTTACCGAGAATTTTCTGGAGGTCGAGCTGGATTGCAGGCTTCCTGCCAATGAGCCTGTGACGGTTTGCCCGGGCGATGAACGCACGGCAAAGCTCGAGCGATTGGTAAAATCGTGAGGAAATTGCGACCGACAAACATGACCGCCAGGCCAACTTGGCTAGCTCCATGACGAGAGAGCCAACGCTGAAAGAGGACTTGTACGTGGACCGCCGCGAACTCAATTCAGATAGCGAAGAGAAGTTGGATAACGAAGCTGCGGTCAGCAGAGGACGCTGGCGTCGCGCGCTTCGACTCCTGCACCCTTCACATCGGCATACGGCATTTTCAGCGACCGTCCTCCTGATGGCGGCAGCGATTGTTTCGCGATTCATTGGATTAGTGCGGGTCAAGTATATCGCCATGGTGTTTGGTCGCGGAATGCAGGCTGATGCGTTCATCGCCGCGTTTCAGTTGCCGGATATGATCGCCTATTTTCTTGTGGGCGGCGCAGCGTCAATCACCTTTGTGACGATCCTGACGCAATATCGGGATGCGGGCCGCGAGGCAGAGGGAATGCGTTCGCTGAGCGTCATCCTCACGACGATGGCGGTGGTGCTCGGCGGAGCAATCCTATTGGCGGAGTGGGCGGCTCCATGGTGTGTCCGCTGGCTTTTTCCAGGGTTTGACCCGGTCAAGGCGGCGCTCTGCGTCAAGCTGACACGGATTCTGTTGCCGGCGCAGTTGTGTTTTTTCTCGGGCGGGGTTTACGGAGCTGTGCTGTTGGTGCGGCGGCAGTTTGCCGTGCAGGCGGTCGCGCCGCTCATCTACAGCATGGGAACGATCGTGGGTGGACTGCTGCTCGCCAGCCGTTTTGGCGTCGAGTCACTGGCATGGGGCACTCTGGTGGGCGCAGCGCTTGGTCCGTTTCTGCTCAATGCCGCGGGAGCGTGGCGAGTGGGTGCGCGCTATCGTCCGCAAATTGACCTGAACGATGCGGGATTTCGCGAGTGGGTGCGGCTGTCGGTTCCGCTGATGGTGGGCGTTTCGCTGGTCACCGCCGATAACTGGATCATCAGCCACTATGCCTCGCACAGCGCCGGATCCGTCTCGCTGATGAGCTATGCCAAACAGTTGTTTACCGCGCCGATGGCGGTGGTCGCTCAAGCGGCGGGTGCGGCCTCCATGCCATTTTTTGCCAGGCTGTGGGCAACAGGAAAACGGTATGAGTTTGCCGTAGAGGTTGCGGATTCGGTTTCTCGTGTCGCTGCGCTCGGTGTCCTTGCGGCCTCGGGAATGATTGCGCTCGCGCCAGTGCTGGTAGAGCTGATTCTGGTCGGTGGGCGGCTGCAAACTTCGGATGCGGCAACCGCGGCCAGGTACTTTGCGGTTTTTTCGCTTTCGCTTTTTCTGTGGTCAGCGCAGGCAATCTACGCGCGTGCATTTTATGCAGCGGGGAATACGCTTACGCCGATGCTGGCCGGCACTCTGGTGACTCTGGTGTCGCTGCCCGTGTATGCGGGACTGTTTCACGCATATGGAGCGATGGGGCTGGCGGTCGCCTCCGATGTGGGAATTGCCGCGCAGACCGTGGCGCTGGCTTTGCTGCTGCACGGCAAACGAATGGTTTCCCTGGCCAGCCTGGATGGTCGGGAACTGGCTCGATGCTTGGCTGCGGGCGTGGCTGGCGGAGCGACAACATGGGCTGTGGCGCACGCGCTCACGCGGATGGTCATGCGCAGTGGATTCAGTACGGGGCGGATTGTGGATGCGATGGAGCTGATCGTGGGCGCGGCGGTATGGCTGACTGTGACAGGCGTGACGCTCAGCGGACTTGGATCAACTCTGCCCAGCGTGGCGCGCAAACGGCTGGGTTTGGCGTAACACAGCAGCACTATGAGCGAGGAGGAACCGAAGTTGACGAAGAAAAAGCGATTTGGGTGGGCCGAGCAGGAACGATTTGCGGCTCTGACTGGCGACTATAACCCGATGCACATGGATGAGGTGGCGAGTCGGAGGACAGCAGCAGCCGCCCCCGTGGTCCATGGAATGCATACGCTGCTATGGTCACTCGATACGCTGGCTGAGCATGGGGTACTCGCGTCTGTGCCAGAGCGGCTCAAGGTGAAATTTGCGCGATGGACATATGTGGGCGATGAGGTGGAGGTGTACTGGTCGGAAGAGGCAGGGAATCCGCAGAGAGTGCGCGTGGAGATGCAGGGAATGCTGGTGCTGACGGCAGATCTGGGCTACGGAGATCTGGCGGAATCGGGTGTTGGGCATCCATCTCCTAGGGAGCCTCGCAAGCAAGCTGTAGAGCGAACCTTTGCTGAGCTGGAAAACCTGACGGGCGTTGCCTTCACTGCACCAGCAGAACACGCAGCGGTGATGTTTCCAGCGCTGGCTGCGTTAGCGCGGTGCGGAGGAGCGGACGGTGGTGCACTAGTGGCGGAACTGGCTGCCTGCTCCTATATTGTAGGGATGGAAGCGCCGGGGCTACACTCGATGTTTTCACGGCTGGATGTCAGGTTGCGCGCCAGTGGCCGTGGGGATGATCGGCGGACGGGAGTTTCCTTTTCCGTACAGTCGATCGATCCGCGTTTTCGCAAGGGAAGAATTGCCGTGGAGGGGCGCACGATTGCGGGACTCCTGGAGGCGTTTGTGCGGCAGCCGCCGGTGGCGCAGCCGACGTTGACAGAGATAAGCGAGCGGGTGAACCCGAGCGAATTTGCTGGAGTGCGGGCGCTGATCGTTGGCGGTTCCCGTGGACTGGGTGAGCTGACGGCGAAGCTGCTGGTGGCTGGCGGAGCGGAGCGGCTGTGGATAACCTATCGCAGTGGAAAAGCAGATGCCGAGCAACTGGTCGAGGAGTTGCGAGGCTCGGGAACGCCAGTGGAACTGCTGGCATATGATGTGCGTCAGGCGGCCGGTATGCAGCTTGAAGGGCTGAACGGAATGCCAACGCAACTGTATTATTTCGCCACCAACCCGATCTTTCAACCGAGGGCCGAGGTGATGTCGAAGCGGGTGCTGGAGGAGTTTCTCCGGTTCTATGTGTATGGGTTTTACGAGCTGTGTGGCGAACTGCGAAAGAGGCGGGAAGCGTCCGGGAGGCTGGTCGCTTACTATCCATCCTCGATCGCGGTGGAGGAGCGTCCGGTAGGATTGACGGAGTATGCAATGGCCAAGGCTGCCGGCGAGCAGATGTGTCGCGATATGAATCTGCAGATGCCCGATCTCCGGATTGTCAGCAGTCGGCTGCCGCGCTTGCGCACAGACCAGACAGCGACGGTGGTGCCTGAGCGGGAAGAGGATTCGGTCAGAGTTTTGCTGGCGATTGTGCGTGAGATGATGAGATCGGAATGAGGATGGATGTCAACCAGAAAACAGGCTTTATCAAGCCTGAATCTGTAGCGAGCGAGATGCCGAATTTGGATATTGACAGCGCTGCGCACACCGAGCCGGAAGAGCAGGTTACCGCTCACGCACAGCGCAGGAAACGAAGAATTTTTGCCGCTGGCGGAACAGCGCTGGTCGGCAAGGGGATGATGCTGCTCTCGAATGCAGCGATTGTCCCGCTGACGGTGCGCTATCTGGGTGCCGAGCAGTTCGGGCTGTGGATCACGATTACCTCAACGATGACGATGCTGGTGGTGCTGGATCTGGGGATTGCGAATACGCTGACGAACCTGATCTCCGTGGCGTATGCGAAGGAAGATCGCGAGCTGGCCGGGCATTATTTTGCAACTGCATTCTGGATGGTTTCCGGCTTGGCTTTGGCGCTGGCACTGGCAGGATTTCTGGCAGGTGGACGGATCGAATGGGGTGGGTTGTTTCATGTTTCAGGAGCGGGGGTTGGCCCGGCGCTTACGAGGTCGCTTGCAGTGGCGTTTGGCATCTTTTTGCTGGGATTGCCGATGGGGCTGGCGCAGCGGATATTCGCGGGTTATCAGGAGCTTCATGCAGCGAACGTGATCTCGGGCGTGGGAGCGGTGCTAAGCCTGGGACTGGTAGCTGCCGGGGTAAGTATGAAGGAGACATTGCCGTGGCTGGTGGCTGGTTTTGCGGCTGGGCCGGTGCTGGCAAATTTGGGATCCCTGGCGTGGATATGCCTGCACCACAAGCCGTGGATGATGCCATGGCCGTCGCGCGTGCGCAGGATGCATCTGGGAGCAATCTTTCACTCCGGTAGCCGCTTTTTTCTGATTCAACTGGCAGGAGTGATTGTCTTCAACAGCGATAATTTGGTGATTTCACACTATCTGGACCCCGCACATGTGACGCCGTACAGCGTGACGTGGCGACTGGCCAGCTACGGCTCTTCGCTGCAGGCTCTACTCAGTCCGGCGCTGTGGCCGGCGTATGCAGAGGCATACGCGCGTTCCGATATGAAATGGATACGTACGACCTATCTTCGAATGCAACGAGGAACAGTTGCGTTGCTGATGGTCGTCGCTGTGGGATTGTTCCTGGGCGGGAAATGGGTCATTCACCTGTGGGCAGGTCAGGCTGCGGTGCCATCAACGCTGCTGCTGGGGCTCATGTGCGTTTGGATGATTCTGTACGGAATCACGATCAACCAGGCGTGCCTGATGGGTGCGACAAATCGGGTAAGTGTGCAAGCCGTGTCTTCAGTGCTGGCGGCAGTAGCAAATCTGGGGCTGTCAATTGAACTGGTGCGCAGGATGGGGCTGCCAGGAGTGATTCTGGGCAGTATTCTCTCCTATTTGATTTTTGTGGTGTTTGTGCAGTCGCTGCAGGTGCGTGCGATTCTGCACTCGCCCAAGCGAGAGTGTGCCGGATGAAGCGACGAATCCTGAATGGATCGAAGCGTGCGATTCGTGGACTCCTACAGGGCGCATTGTCTGTTTTGGCGCTGTTGGCGAAGCCGCGTGCCTCCGAGCATGAGATGGCTGCTCCTCCCATGCGGATTCTTCTGATGGACGGCGCGCACATCGGGGACGCCATCATTGCGACTTCGCTGGTAACAGTGTTGAGGAGCGCATATCCCAGGGCGGAGATCGGTTGCGTGGCGGGAAGTTGGGCGGCTGAGGTATTCCGCAATCATCCGGCAATCGTCGCGGTGCATCTTGTGGATCACTGGCGATTGAATCGATCATCTGCCTCGCTTACCGAGAGGGTGAAGCGATTTTTGCGCATGCGCCGGGTGGCACTGGCAGAGATTCGCGAGCGTGGCTACGACATGGCGATAGCCTTGCGTCCATGGCATCCTGATTTTCTCGATCTGGCATGGCAGGCAGGAATCCCGGTTCGCGTGGGCTTTCAACGCAGCCTGACTGCACCCTTGGCAACCATATTGGCCCATTATCCGGATGATACTGTTAGGCCTTTTCAAACGCAGGGGGAATGTTTGGCTGAGTTGCTGAAAGTGTGCGGGATCAGCCAGAGCAGTTTGATGCTGCGTCGAGCTGACTGGAGCAGCACCAACCAGGAGGTATCTCAGGAGATACAAAAACTCTTCCATGATGTGGCAGGTCCGGCTCGATACTGCGTGGTACATATTGGCACAGGGGCGCCAGCTAAAGAGCTTCCGAATGACTTCTGGGTCTCTCTTGCGGATACACTTACGGAAAAGGGATTCGTGGTATTTACCGGTTACGGTGCAAGAGAAACTTCAAATGTAAACGCCATATTGCAAAGGGTTCTGAGGGCAGATCGTTGCATCAATGCCTGTGGAATGCTTTCGTGGCAGGGTTTTGTTGAGGCACTTCGTGGTGCGCAGACAGTCTATGGCGTTGACTCTTCCGCAGTTCATGCTGCTGCTGCGGTTGGTACGCCTGTCGTAGCGGTGTACAGCGGAATTGGTGGAGTAGGACGGTGGCGTCCGGAGGGGGAATCGGTCACCGTCTGGAGTAATCCAGTACCATGTTCCCCATGCCATTTAAAAAATGGCTGCTCTCACATGCAATGTATGAAAGGAATTCAACCATCCGATATCCTCAAATGAAATGGTCGTGCTCATTGAGAATGTCGTGTGCACACAGGTTGCCTATCGTGGGAGATCAAACTTACTCCGGCATCACCTTTTCATCGGAAAGATACATCGTTTGATTTGCATTCAGAAGTGCAGGAGATCATGACAGAAGCAAATGTCGACATAACGCCCGGAGCACACGCATTTCACCAGGAGACCGTGGATGTGCTGGACCTGTTGTTTACTCTTTCCAGGGCGGCAAAGCACATCGCATGGGCAGGCGTAATTGGATTGGGAGCCGGAGCGCTATTGGCATTTGTGATTCTGAAACCCACCTATACTGCTTCCGCAATCATCCTGCCACCGCAGCAGGCTCAGTCCAGCGCATCGGCGTTGCTGGGGTCGTTGGGAGCCCTCTCGGGGATGGGGACAGGCCTGGGATTGAAAAGCCCTGCCGATATGTACGTCGGCATGCTGGAAAGCCGGACCGTGGCGGATAACGTGATTGAGCAGTTTCATCTACAGTCTCTGTACAAGGAACGGACGCTGGACGAGGCGCGGGTGAAGTTTGGCAAGAAGGTGAAGATTGAAGCGTCGAAGGATGGGTTGATCCACATTGACGCGGATGCGCCAAGTCCGAAGCTGGCAAGCGAAATCGCCAACGCCGTGGTAGACCAGCTGTATCACCTGAACGCTACAATTGCGATTACCGAAGCCGGCCAGAGGCGGATCTTTTTTGAGCAGCAGGTGGAAGCAGAAAAAAAATCCCTCGCAGGGGCCGAAGATGAGTTGCGCGCCACGGAAGAAAAAACCGGTGTGATTCAGTTGAGCGGACAGGCTGAGAGCATCATCCGAAATGTGGCGCAGTTGCAGGCCGAGATTGCCAGCAGCGAAGTGGCGCTGCGCGCGCTGCACGCTTATGCAACCGACCAGAACGCCGCCAGCGTGCAACTGGAGGAGCAGATTGCGGCGATGCAGGAGCAACTGAGGACGCTCGAAAACAAGCAGCAGGCCCTGCAGCCGGGAGATCCGCTACTGCCCTTTTCCACCATGCCACAGGCAGCACTCGAATACACGCGCAAGCTGCGCAACTTCCGCTTTCACGAGACGATGTATGAACTTCTGACGCGGCAATATCAAGCGGCACGCATTGATGAGGCGAAGTCGGCTCCACTGATCCAGGTGGTGGATCATGCTGTGCCGCCACAGGTGAAATCCGGCCCGAAGAAGCTGCTGATTGTTCTGGCCGCAGGTTTTTTAGGGATGTTGCTGCAGGCATGTGTAGCGCTGATGGGAGCCGGAATGGAGAGGCTGTACGCAGACGAGGAGCGCTCAAGCAAACTGCGTGCCATTCGCGAAGCCTTGCAAGGGGTATCAAAGAAGCATCTGAAGACCGCTGAAACAGGACCAGCCAAGTGAAACGCGGTAGCCGCAAAAACCGGCTTTTGGACTTGTATCTGGGTGTTCCTGTACTGACTGCGCTGACAGCTGCCCATCGGCGACGCCGCTATCCGGAGTCCATAGAGCGGGTGGGGATTATGGTGAATCCGGCCCTGGGTGATACGCTTCTCAGCTCTGGACCGGTGCGAGATCTGCGCCAGGCATTTCCCAGCCAGCGACTGATCTTTTTTTGTGTACCGAGTAACCGGATTGCAGCGGAGTTGCTGCCGGGCGTCGATGAGATTATCGTAGTTCGATTTACGCGTCCGCATGAGGTGGTCGCGCAGCTCCGAGCCGCGCGACTGGACGTCCTGTTCGACTTCACGAGTTGGCAGCGGATTACGGCGCTGTGTACATATCTGTCCGGAGCGCGGTATACGGTGGGTTTCCGCGCGCAGGGGCAGCACCGGCATCGCGGATATGATTGCGTGGCGGAGCATCGGCGAGATCGGCATGAGATCGACAATTTGCGTACGCTGGCGCGTGCGGCAGGTGTGAGCACGGGTCTGGCGCCGGACTTAGTGCTGCCTGTGAAACCAGAGTTCCAGATGAATACAAACGCAGAGGAAGTTGTTGTCTTTCACGCGTGGCCGTCTGGCGCTCAAAGCTGGCTACGGGAGTGGCCAACACAATGCTGGGTGGAACTGGCGCAGTTGCTCGCAGCACCAGGTCGTGCGTTTGTGCTGACAGCTTCAAAAGAGGATCGACCACGGGCGCTGGAACTGTGTGCAGCAATGCAGGCCATGGACTTGCCTACGGAGGTTTTCACCGGGAAGGATGGGCTAGTGTCCGTGGCATATTTGCTACGGCAGGCGCGGCTGCTGGTGAGCGTAAATACAGGCATCATGCATCTGGGAGCGATTCTTGGTACGCCCACGGTGGTCATTAACGGACCGACGGCGGAGCATCGCTGGGGGCCGGTGGGGACGACAGTGGCCAATGTGAATGCGGCGGACGGAAGTGGTGGGTTTCTGCATTTTGGCTTTGAGTTCGACGGCCACCCAACGGATACGATGGAGCGGATTTCTGTGCGGGAAGTGCTGGCGGCGGCTAAGCAACTGATGGGCGAGCTGCAAGAGCCTGCGGGAGAACGAGCTTGAGTTCGCAGAGGATGGCGACGAGTGAGAGCGGGCACGAGAAGAGCGCAACGGGCACAGTTTGGCTTGTCAGCGGACTGGCGGCATTTACCAATATCCGGCTGGGGAGTTTGCAGCCGGAAGACTTTGTGCTAATTGTTCTATTGGCAGTGTGCCTGGGACGTTTTCTGGCGCGAGGCGGGTATTTTCGGATCGAGCCTTCCCTCGCGTGGCTGTCAAAAGCCTATCTGCTTTTGATCGTTGCGCTGGGTGTGATGGCAGCGCTGGCACTGCGGCTAAAGTTTTTTCCCTTAGATAACGCTTCGCTGCTGAAGCAGCCTTTTCTGTTTTCGTTATCGAAACTGGTTCAGCTTGCGGCATGTGTATGCGGATTTTTATGGCTTGCAAATGGTGCTGCGCAGCGGACACTATGGCTGCAGTTGACGTTGAAGGCATATTGGCTGATAGGAATCGCTAGCGCTGTCTATAGCATCTGCTGCTGGGTGTTGGTCTACAGACTGCACTTGACGGTAAGTCCAACTTCCTTACTTGGTGCGTACCATCCCGATCTTACGGGGAGTTCGATACGCGTACGCGGCTTCTTCAATGAAGGCGGACCCTATGGAATTTATCTGGTAAGTGTTGCCCTGATCGGGATGTTGCAACGCAAATTGTATGGAGTTCGATTGGGGCGGATCACCGGAACCGTTCTGCTTGTTGTCTTCGTGATGGCGCAATCCAAGTCGGCATTCCTTTTGGCATTGTTGTTGCTGCTCGCATTTCTAGCATCGGTATCTTCATTTCGCAGCAGGATGGTGTATTTGTTCGTTTCTGCTTGCCTGATCACGGGGGTAGCGATCCAGATCAACCTGCTTGCGCAACTGGAGGCCTATTACACGGCGTATGAAAATCTGGAACAGCGGATGAGTGTATTGGGCAATGATGCAAATCTGGTGCTCGGACGAGTAGCTTCGGCGTATATCATTCCGCGGATGATTGAAGCGCATCCGATCACCGGGATCGGGATTGGGAACTATCCGTTGATGCGAAACGATCCACAGTATCTGGGCAAACTTCCTGCCATTCTGTATCAGGAGGATCTGCCAGCGCTGGGTATTCTCGGTGAGGCGTGCGAGATCGGAGTTCCAGCGACACTATTCCTGCTGGTTTTGTTCTGTGTTCCTTTTGTTAGGTGTCGAAGATATGGCGCAGCGATTATGCTGGCCGCGATCTTTCAACCCTTAGCGCACCTTTTGGGAGCGCAGATCACGTATTTTTACCCATGGCTGGTGAGCGCGTGTGCGTTGGGGGCATGTGTTCAGTCAAAGAAAATCGCTATAGTGGATTCGTCTCCCTCTGCGATTTCAGAAGTGCGCTGAATCGCTTACTCCACAAATCAAGAATGCATTGGCCTGCCCCCAATTTCCGCACACAGATAATACTTAGCCAGCCGCAGTCGTAGCGGTGGGAAAGTGAAAAACGGTTTCATCGTTTTTCAAGCAGGCTTGGCCTGGGTCTTTTCCACGGCCAGCTTTTGCGGCGAACTCCGACGGCGTCCTGTAGTTCAGGCTGCTGTGTGGCCTCCTTTGGTTGTAGTCGTTGCGCCAGTTGGCGATGATCCGTCTTGCTTCGAACAGGTTCTGGAACCAGCTGACGCGAAGGCATTCCTCTCGCAGTTTGCTGTTGAAGCTCTCCACGTAGGCGTTCTGCGTGGGTTTGCCCGGCCGGATGTGCTCGACAGATGCCTTCA
>DAIDKP010000016.1 GCA_027449965.1 Acidobacteriaceae bacterium | reverse complement strand
CCGTTCGCTGGCCACTCCCGGCGGATAGACAAATGTGCTGCCGCGCGTGTTGTGGCGGTCCAGCATGCCCGCTTCAGCGGCGTCGGTCCAGACCTTGATCATCGCGTCCCTCCTCCATGAGTTCTTCGAGTGTCGGTCGCCTCCCGCTTATTTTTTCCTGAAGTCTCAACTCCAGGCCGAGCGCGGTCAAAATGTTGGTGATCTTCGAATAGCCGAGCTCGCCTAGACGCGCGTTCTCTAAGGCATCCAGCGTCGAGAGCCCGACTCTGGCTTTTTGGGCAAGCTTAGATTGGGTCATCCCTAGCTCCTTGCGCTTGCGGGCAATGCGTTCGCCTATGACGGTCAACGGCAGCATAAACCTAATATATAAGGTATTAGTCCTATTTTCCAAAATGAAACCTAATATATCGTGTTTTACGCACTAAGCCTGAACTATTGCACTATTTATTCCACTCACGGTAGCCGCGCCACAATCGGCTCCGGATGTCGCCACGAGCATACTTGCGCAAGTCAACAACCGGAATCAGGACCCTTCCACCGATCCGCCTGGTCGGTGCAAACCATGACTGCATTCTTTCGCCGGAAACGAAATAGGCCCGCCGAAGCGGGCCTTGAAAGGAGCGGAGAAAGAATCACGGTTCTCGTTTTGTGATGGTGTCGATTCGCCTTTTGAGTTCTCCGATGGGTCCGAGCAGGGAGCGCAGCTCGGAGTGAACACGTGCCGAACAGAACCACACTGCCAAAATGTCCACTTACTTTAAGTCAGGTCGGGGACTTACATGCTTGCTCATGCTGCTCCGACATTTATGCGATGGGTTCTAGCTAATACCATCCTGCTTGAGTCGCTGATCGTCGATAGGCTCGACCCAATTCCGAGATTTATCGCGCAAACTATCTCTCCAGATCGTTCGGTAGGCCTTCAAAATGCTCTGTTCGTGAGCATATTGTGGGTCATCGATTAGGTTTTGAGTCTCGTGCGGATCGTTTACCAGATCGTACAACTCCTCAAAGGGTGAGGCTGAATCCGTGTAGCATAGGTACTTCCACCGCTCTGTTCGGATCCCTTCGCTGGAGGGTATCCAGCCACCGGCGGGAAAGTAATGCTCAATAAAATAGATGTGTCTTCGATTTAGTTCGTTGTTGAGTAATAAAGGAGAAAGGCTTCTACCTTGTGCCGTAGAGGGAGGTTGCAATCCAGCAAGCTCAAGGATAGTCGGGTGTAGATCGATGTTCAGCGTCATCGCTTTACACCGCTTGCCTGTGGCATTTCGGCGTAAGCGCGGATCGTTAATGATCAGTGGAATACGTATTGATTCTTCGTGTCCGTACCACTTGCCGGCTAATCCATGTTCCCCATTGAAGATGCCATGATCTGCTGAATAAATGAGTATAGTGTTATCGGCAAGTCCAAGTTTGCTGAGCGTCTCGCGCATCGAACCGATGGCAATATCAATCCCACTGATGAGTCTGTAGTAGCCCTTGACTGAGGCTTGGTAAAGTTCTGGAGTAGCAAAGCGGACACCCCACCGGCGTCTGCTTTCGGATCGCTGAAGAGCTAGTGGAAACCTTCGGATGTCCTCAGGGCCAGCCCCGGAGGGTGGTGGAATAGTGACATTTTTATAAAGCGAATAGGTATCAGGGGACGGAAGATATTGTTCAGGAGATTCATCTTGGACATGCGGGGCTTTAAAGCTGATCGATATGCAAAATGGGCGATCACGAGGAACTCCCTCAAAGAAGGCATTTGCCTGATCTCGCATGATGTCTGTGAGATGTGGTCCTGCTATTCCTTGAGGGAAGTAATTCCCTTGCCCCGCAAAACCCTTCCAATAATCAAATGCTTCAGAGGGCATCTGCTCTCCTACGCCAAACTTCCCAATGAACCCGACATAATAACCGGCTTGCTTGAGTTGGTGCCAGTATGTTTGTTCCACCTGCTCATGGCTCAATGGTGTTACAAAGTCGTAGATACCGTTTGTTCCTGCATACTGGCTCAACATGATGCTCGCGCGACTGGCGCAGCAGATTGGCGTCGTGCAGAAGTGATTATCGAAGATCACGCCTTCACGGGCTAGGCGGTCGATCTGCGGCGTTTGGATGATGGGGTTACCCATGCAACCAAGCGCATCCCAACGATGATCGTCCGCCAGGATCAACACGATATTGGGGCGCTTTGGAACTGCAGTAGTCTGCGAACGTGAAGACGAACTAGTGATCGCCGTAGCCGCCGCGAGTTCCAAGAAATCACGTCGGGAAATAGGCATAGTACTGTCTATCCTCCGTGCTGGGCATTGCAAATGTGACTTGATAATCATACACTCTGTCGATTTTCGGCTACGTTGTTCGTTGACCGAGTAGTGCAACACCAGCGAAAACGGTAAACATGTATCCAGTTAATAACACAGTAGTACTATTGAGGCCAGAGCAAATCAACCCCAACTATCTTCGAAAGTCATGACTGAGATCTAAAGTCCGAAACCTTCTGGACACAACCCGTGGCACTTTACGTCAGAGATTGCGTGAGTACTCTTCCGGCAGTCCACCATTGGTGCTGTATGCAGCACCGAGGCTAAAGCCGACCGCGTAGAGACTGTGGGGTCAGACCGAGTGAGGGAGACTAAAGCCTGGTCAAAACTTGTGCTAACGCTTGTATAACGAGTTTGAGCCAAGACTCCGGTGCTGCGGGGCGATAGCTCAGCGAGAAGTTCGATCGAAGCATATTAATTACGGTCGAAGTGCTGGCCAGGAATAAGTGTCGCTTCCCACTGCCGCAAAATGTGGCGATGCTCTGCGACGACCGATGCGTAGTCTATATTTTCAGCGAGATTATTTAACTCCCAGGGGTCCTTCTCCAAGTCGAAGAGCAGTGCATTGGGATATTCGGCAAAGTCTTCGCCATGACTGGAAACAAACTGCGTGTGGCTACCATCTGACTTTCGCACAAACGGCTTTTCGAAGTTACCAGAGTACTGGTAGCGCATCGCGTACTTGTACTTTCGCGTGCGGACGAGACGCCCGGTGATCTGCCACTCAGAGTAAATGCTGGTTCGCCAATTTTTGCTGCCCGCTCCTTCGATGTCGACAATCGGACGCAGGCTCAACCCCCGCTGCAACGGAGGCGGTTCGATGCCGGCATAGTCGCAGAGCGTAGGCGTGATATCGACGCCGCTACTCATATGTTCGGTATCGAGGATACCGGCCTTGACACGCTTAGGACTCCAAATTATTAGGGGAACCTTGAGAGATGACTGATAAGGGTGCCACTTTTCGACCCGCTGGTGACGTCCGAGGCCCTCTCCATGATCGGAAGTGAAGATCACGATGGTGTCGTCATTGCGTTCGCGCACTGCATCCATGATGCGACCAATATGCTCGTCGATATCTTCGACCATACGGTAGTAGTCGTAAGTGTAGTTACGCCACTGGGTATCTCCGTGGAAGCCGCGATAGGGTTCTTCACCATATGGTTCCTTGAACTCATAGTGGAAGTTAGGTGGGAGAATTGGCAGTTCATCGCCGAGCTTATAAATATCCTCTCCTGGGGTCACCCGCTCGCCGACCAACTCCGTAGTCCAATAACATATATCGTGTGGATTCATGAGGCTGGCTACCAGGAAATAGGGTGTGTCTCCATGATCGTTAGCTATAAAAGAGGCGGCACTGTTGGAGACCTGTGGATCGGTGTAGATTCCCATGTCTGAGCCGCCGACCGGAAGCGTGTCGAAGCCGGGAGCTTTGCGTGACCCGCTAACATCCGGATAGTTCCAGTGCCCACCCATATGCCACTTGCCGCAGTAGACGCGACGGTAGTCTGTATGCTGCTCGAACCACTGCCCTGTGTTGGGCACATGCTCATCGATGCCAATATTAATCATTACTACTCCGGTTTCAATCGCCATGCGACCTGTGAACATGCACGAGCGTGAAGGCGAACACACCGGGTCGGCGGAGTGGGACTCTATGAAGGAGAATCCCTCCTGCGCCAGTCGGTCCATATGTGGCGTCTTGACCCAATGACAGCCATAGGCAGGGTCTTTGTAGTGGCTGCTGAAGTGGGCGATTGCATCAATGTTCAGCTGATCGGAGATGATGAAAACGATGTTGGGCTTCTTTCCCTTGGCTGCCTCAGGAGCAGCATTCATGGCTGCCGCAACGGACGGATGGTTCAACAAGGAGAGGCCACCGATAGTCGCCCCGGCCTTTAAGAAGTTACGCCGCGACACGGCAGAGTTGGCCTGCTCGGGGGGAGGGACGACCGTAGTGTGCTGCGGCTCATTCAGGCTATCTTCTGGCATCACCAATTCTCCTTGCCCGAGTCCTGTGGGCCTTCTGATTCTGAACTGGAGAAACGATCCGGGCATTGACCTGGATGTCCATTGGTCATGTTCAGTGCATAGACGGTAAGGCCACTGCATACAAATGTCAGCCTATGATTTTCATCCACCCAGTAGGTAGTCGGAACAGCCGCTGTACCAAGATCGTAGTATCCGGTCAGAGTTGCCGGGCCGTTTTTCAGCGGCACACTCACCTTATCGCGGAACGTCAGGGTATGCGCGGGCTGTGGCGTATCGAATTCATCGATGAGAGTGTAATGCATGTTCCGAGTCTTTTCGCCAGGCAGCCTCTGCATCGCTTCGAGCAGTGACCATTCATTGCTATAGGCTCCATCCAGCTCAATGCGAGTGGTGCGGAGCCTGTCTCTAACCATCATCACGCTATTACGCACAGAGGCGCTACGCCGACGCCCGCTCTGAAGATAGGGAGGATCGTTTGCTTCGCGCGCCAGCTTTGTATCGAACAACCACGAGACAGGCGTGGCCAGCTCGTCGAGATTGCATTGAATCTCTGCCCGCTGAAAGAGTGAGAAGCCCGAATTGCCGCGGCGACGCACAGCAACTCCAAGCATGAAGTCTGTGGACCCTTTGACCTTGCGTTCGAGAGAAAACTCGCCAACCTTAAGTGCTCCCTTCGGTACCAGCACAAACATCGCGTAAGTCTGCTTCCAGGAGCCGTCAGGAGTAAAGCTGCCAAGTGGTGGTGGAATGTACTCCTCTGCGAGACCTTCCAATCCGCGTAAGCTGAAGTCGCTTACTTTGCTTGCGAAACGATCAGCATCTGCTGTCAAGCTATTCTCCTCGCAAAAGATACGCTATGCCCGGATAACCGAACCGCTCGCGGCATCACGCCTTGTCTACAGGCTAAGTTTGATGGATTCTTTCATTCCCGGACTGCTCAACAAACCGTTTGGGACGCAAGAAACTACTATTTCCCAAACAAACGAAGACTTTAGCACGTCGAGGATGAGTTTGTAAACAGAAATAATATGCCAAATGACATGAAGGTGCAACGCCCCGTCATGCGAGTGAGAGGTGTCGGGTCAGGCCAGTTCACAGACAGAAATCTTTAGAGGAGATGAGTTGGTATGAGCCCACCGGGCGCTTCAGCCTGAAGCACGTCTACCAGAAGTGCTCGGCGACGACGTCCATTGAAGTCGGATTGCAGTTGACGAGGGGGATGCGGAGAACGAATTCAAGATTCTCATGCTCCAGCACTTTCCTGGGGATCTGCCCAAGCTGTTGCCTAAGCTGCACAGGGTCGGTGATGAACTTACCTGCACCATCTGTTCCACAAGTCCGCGTTCCGGCAATCACCACGACAGGGCCTTCTGTCTTCGAATCCAAGAGTCTAGCGACGATTGCATAGTCTATCGTTGCTGAACTGTCTGTTCCCGGGGATCGGACCAGTCACGACTTTGGCCGCCCCTCTCTCGGATTCTGCCCGTGTTGTCAAAATAGAAGGTTAGATTCCGGGTCAGTTCCATCGTCCAGTAGTTATTGTATGAGCCGATGAGGACCGTCGGTGAGCCATGTAAGTCTGCGAAAGGCAGGTTGCTGGCTGAGCGCAGTTGATAGCTTCGCTGCTGGCTATCCAGCAGTTTGGCCGCATTCACCGTGGCTGAAAGGTCTCCGGGAGCAGTGAACCCGTCTTGAACTGTCCTGAAGTCGTTTGCTGTGTATGTTTGTGTTTCAGAGAACTGTGGCATTTCCAACCGTGATCCGGGAAGTCCAGGGGCGTCGTCGTGCTGAGGTGGGCGCGGATTTTGCTTGTAATATTCGTCGGAGAGCATGAAGCCAGTAAAAATGCCGTGGTAAATCCTTATCGTTTTTTTGGTGTCCAGAAGTGGTTCCCAGAAGAGCCCAGTTCGCTCTTTCTTAGATGTGCGACAACCATTGAGGCAACCAAAAACACTCCGCAGCATAACAGGCCGACAAGTCCGACGTTCCGCCTGCGATCTTTTCCCTGTATCCGACGATTAGTAATTGGAAGGATCGAGCTTGAATCCTCTAGTGCTTCGATGAAAGGGGCACTTCGAGCCGGCTCCACCGTAACATGATTTCTTTCTGTTTCCCTGGTGTTTTCCGGAAGCATCAAGAAAATGGCCGAATAGGCTCTTGAAGGAATCGTGATCTCCACCACGCAATCCCGCGACTCTTCAGATTCATAGAATTGGACAAGCCGCTTTCTGAGTAGACCGACTCTAGAACGGACGATCGGGTCACTGGAGGTGTCGAAGTCTGGCTTTCTGCCAAACACTACCATTCCGATGATGCGCTCTTTGAGTGCATCGTGTTCACCATGGATCGACTTCTCTACTATGTATTTGAGTAGCTTCTGCAAAACGGCAGCGTTCCGGAATCTCGAGCTTCCCAAAACCAGGTCCAATGATTCGACGATGCTGGCAGATAGATAATGCTCTCTTATTTGATCTCCGGACTTCTCGATCGTGCTCTCTCCTGCCAAGTCTTCGCCTTTCACCCGATCGCTCCTTCGGACAATCTCAAATGGAAGAATAAACTTCTAAGATTATGAAAAAAAGTATCTTAGCTAGTATCATGCACCCTGAAATCGAAGAGCACTGCACGTCTCAAGGGCGAGGTATGCAGTAGACAACTCGCCAACTGCACCTCACGGCACTTTACAAAAGTATGACGACAGGTGTAGGTTTCTCGCTAGCCAAATTTATCCAATTGACAAATTATGTCAAGGAGAAATTTGCGGCATCAAGAGATTCGAAGGATTTCTTTAGGAGGCAGTGATGCGAAAGATGCTTAACGCAGGAGTTGGATCAATCTGCACGCGGCTGATTTTGACCGTGGCGGCGACCCTATTCCTTAATATCCTCGTCGGCGAGGTAGCTCTGTGCCAGATTTCGACAGGCACTATTAATGGCATCGTCACCGATGCCAATGGCAATGCCGTCGCAGGGGCGGCGGTGACTATCAAGAACACACGTACGAATGTTGAATCGAAGACGGTCACGCAATCCGACGGCGCCTACCAGGTCGGCAGCTTGATTTTGGGATCCTATCAAGTGACCATTGAGGCACCTGGCTTCCAGAAGGTTGTGGAGTCCAACGTCGACCTCCAGGCTGCCAGTATTGTAAAAATTGACGAGCGTCTGATTCCCGGTGTGGTCACCAGCACTGTGGAGGTAAACGCAAACGGGACGCAACTGGAGACCGAGAAGATCGCGCTTTCGACCACTCTTGAAGAAGAGTTGGTACAGAACGGGCCTGTAGTTCCAGCTACTGGATCATTCCGCGATTCCACGATGCTCATTAATTTGACGCCGGGGACGAGCGGCAGTTTCTACGGTGTGAATATCGCTGGCGGCAGGGCCTTCGCTCAGGAAGTGCTAATCGACGGCTTCCCTCAACTGTTTTCCCCGACTACTAATTCTGCCGTTCTGGTAGTGCACCCCTCATTCGATGTCATTGCTGAGGTTTATACCCAACCCGGTGTACCGGCGGCCGAATTTGGGCGCACTTCTGGCGGTGTGGTAACCCAGTTGTCTCGATCTGGAACAGACCAATTCCATGGAAACACAGCCGTATTCCTGAGGAACACCGCTTTAGACGCCAGAGCGTATAACCAGCCTAATGTCGGCAAAGACGAGCAATATGAGTGGCCTGTATCCGTTGGCGGACCAGTCTGGATCCCGCATGTCTACAATGGCAAGGGCCGCACGTTCTTCTTTTTCAATTGGACCCGCTATTGGACGAATATTAGTACCCCGGAATACTACACGGTGCCGACCATTCCGGAGCGGAAAGGCGACTTCTCGGACCAGCTTGCGCAAGGGCAGATACTCTACGATCCCACTACTGAAGTAAACGGGGTTCGTCAGCCGTTTCCTAATAATCAGATTACGCCGACCAGTAAAATCGCGCAGCAGGTCCTGTCGCTCTTGCCGCCCCCGACCAATGGAGCTTTTATCAGCAATCTTCAGGGTACAAATTCAAACAGCAGGGTGGAAGAGCATTATTTTCTTCGGCTAGATCACAACCTCAACGAGAAGCAGTCACTCCATGGAACCTATCGGTCTGATTCGTTTATAGGTTTTCAGCCGGACGGCATATTCCAGAATAATCATTTCGACACCACCGTGTACCTTGTGAACCTCTGGCACGACTGGCTAGTTACGCCAAATCTGTTTAATCATGGATCGGCGAACTTCAGCCGTTATGGGGCTGTCAGCGAGGATTTCGGACAGGGTGCGTTCATCCATCCAAATACCCCTACGATCACCGTCCCGGGGACTTACCTCAGCAATCCGGCTCAGGAGAGCCAGTTTGGCTTCAGCAGTGGCTACAGCACCATTTTCCCTGAAGGTGATTCCACGAATAGCAACATGGTCTGGGAATACGATGATGTTCTTACGTGGACAAAGGGAAAGCATTCGCTAAAATTTGGTGAGCGATTCGACGCCTTCCAACAGAATGACACCGTACCCCAAGGTAAGGCTGGTGCCTTCCGATTCCTGAACAACGAGACCGGGATCGGGCCCAACCAGACCGGAAGCAACTCAGGTAACCCCATTGCCAGTTTCCTGCTTGGATATACCGATAGTGCCAATGTTGCATCGAACGTAAGCACTTATGCGAGGAGCAAATACTTCGCAGTGTTTGCTCAGGACAGTTGGCGCGTGACCTCCAGGCTTACAGCCAACTACGGTATTCGCTGGGAAGAGCAAACCCCTATCATCGATGCCAAGGGCAATATGACAACAATGAATCCGACCTTGGCCAACTCCGCAGCGGGTGGTCTTCCGGGTGCACTTATTTTTGCCGGTACCGGCACCGGCCGCACAGGGTCCAACTCTTTCATGGGAACATGGAAGAACGGCTGGGGTCCTCGTGTAGGTCTTGCCTATGACTTGGGCCACACAATGGTGGTGCGTGCGGGTTACGGCATTCTCTATGCGCCGCTGGAGTATAGCTTTGATCAGAGAGGATTCAGTCTTGACTCCACAGCCATTAGCCCCAACAGCAGCTATTCCGCGGCCTTCAATTTAGACTCTGGTTTTCCTTCATCAAATCTGGTCACTTCGCCAACGTTCACTCCAACTTTATATAACAATCAGGTAGTCACTCTCACTGATACCCACGATGGCAAGTCAAACCGCCTGCAGGATAATCAAATCTGGCAATTAGACCTGCAGAAGACATTTGGTCAATGGTACGTGGATGTTGGTTACGTGGGTGAAGTAGGGCATCACATACCTGGTGGTGGGAACCCTAACTACAATCAGGTTCACCCCAACTATCTTTCGCTGGGTCCGCTACTTACCCAGAGCATTACCAGTCCCGCTGTTGCCGCAGCAGGATTCACCCCTCCTTACCCAGGATTCAAGGGCAGCCTTGCGCAGGCTCTAAGGCCATTCCCTCAGTATTTGGGGGTCAACGCTATCAACTATCCGGCAGGTAGTTCCTCCTGGAATGGCCTTCTTGCCAAAGTCCAAAAGCAGTACTCCAACGGCCTGACTGTTCTGCTTGCATACACATGGTCGAAAGAGTTCAGCAACGTTGGATTCTCCAGGTTCGGCGACAACACAACGCAGAACACCTACGACTCGAAGAGTCAAAAGTCCCTAGGTGACCTCGACGTACCTCAAAACCTAGAATTAAGCTACGTATACGATCTTCCGTTTGGCAGGGGGAAGAAATTCCTCAATTCCGGCCCGCTTAGCTACATTCTTGGGGGTTTCGGTTTTTCCGGATTACACAGCTACGAAAGCGGTGCTGTGATCCACATCAATCCAAGCGTTCCGGGAGTGCCGCTGTTCAACTCTCAACTTTTCGTCAACATCGTGCCAGGTGTCAAGCAGCAGCTTGCCAGTCGTGGGCAAACAGTCAAATACAACAGTCTCTATGATCCGCTGGGTACAGCTCATGGAACAAAGTGGCTGAATGCAGCTGCTTTTGCCAACCCAGCTCCCTATACGTTTGGTAATTCGAGAGCATACCTGGATCATCTGCATCAGTTGGCGGTCTTGAACGAAAACTTTGCTCTCTGGAAGCACATTGCCGTCTCTGGAAGTGGCACACACTATGTAGAGTTCAGGGTTGAGATGTTCAATGCGTTCAACCGCGCGAACTACGGAGGACTTGACACGAATCTCGCCGATAATACTCCCAACGGACACTTTGGAGAGTACACCGCGGAATATGGCGACCTTAACTTCGGCGTCCAGCCAGGCCCGAAGATCACCGAGGCGGTCATGAAGTTCGTCTTCTAGAGCATTTTCCCAGTTACTGGGTGTCCCAGCAAGGCCGCACAGGGGCGTTTTCATTGAGAAAACGCCCAAGGATGCAGTGAACTCCGGCTGCAACTACAGGGAAAGTACACTAACGGGCTACGCGAGAAGCTTCATCAGTAGGGCCGGAACTAAGGTGGGCGTACTCTCACTGTGGTTATCGGCCGTACCTGATTCTGAATTGGGAGCCGTAAGCGTTTGTCGTATGTCTTTCAGTGGCGAAGCGAGAGCGAACTTTGATGTGACTGTTGTGTAAGTAGCTCTATGTTTTGCAATTGACGCAAGACAATATCCGGCATTTGGTCCGTAAGGGAAGTCGTTCGATATATGCAGTTCGGCCCGCGATCTTCACATGCAGGCTCGCACAGAACCGTGCGCTCTGTTCAGCGAGCGATCAATGAAAAAGGAGAAACGATGAATCGCAAATTTCCCCCCTTGCCGGCGTTGCTGATTGGTGCTGTTCTCCTGTTTGGTGCCGACCTCAAGGCCCAGACCACCTATCCTGCAAATACAACGTACTACATCAGCAACTCCGGATGCAGCGACCATAACGCCGGCACCAGCTCAAGCGCGCCGTGGTGCAGCTTCAATAACGTCAACGGAAACATCTTTAGCCCCGGAGACCAGATCTTGCTGGCCGCAGGCGGCAGTTGGAATCAGGAGCTGGATCTGTCGGGTACTGGAACCTCCAGCGACTGGATCACGCTGAGCCGCTATGGAACAGGCCTGAACCCGATCATCAACCGCAATGACACCTCCGGGACCCTCCGCTGCCTCCGTCTTATGAACCCCGACTACTGGAACGTCCAGAGCCTGACGGTGGAGAACGCTGGGGCCGGTATTCTGGTGGAGTTTACGACCCCCAATCACTACGGCCTGAACATCACCGATATCTACGCTACCGGCATGAAAGGCATTGCTGGAACAAGCAACGGTACTGCGGACAACCTGGTTGAATCTCCAGGTGTCGCGCTCAGTACCCCAAGTACCGCCAGCATTTCTCTCTCTACCGGCCAATACACAGTCAGTGGTGTCAACATCTCCTATGTTGAGGGTACCGGGAACGAAACTACCCTCTTCCCCCGTCCTCTTGGGGGAAATGGGGTCTCGACCTGGGGGCTCTGGAATGCCGTGATCCAAAATGTGTATGCACACCAGGATTTGTGGGGGCCCAGCGGCTCTCTTTACATGACCCAGGCAAATCAAAGCACGATCCTGGATTCCGTATTTACGGATGTCATCAACGGCAATTCCGTCGGCACCACAGAGACTATTTCAGGATTAAACAACAACGACGCGGTTGTTAACAGCACATTCACCAATACGCCCCCAACCAGCAGTCCCGATGGATGCGGATGGGACAACGAAGTCAAGAGTAACGGGGCCCAGTTTTATGGCGACTACTTCGCGAATAATGCCGGAGCGGGGATCGAGTTTCTGGCCATCCATGGCATCGGGGATTTCGACAGCAACAACGAAGTGGCCAGCAATCTGTTCGTCAGCAACGGGGGTGGGAGCTCAAATGGCTCGGCGGGTGCCATCGCCACCACCGGCAACTCCGACGTGCCCAGCGGTACGGCCGAAAATAATCTTTATTATGAGCCGAACTACGGCTTCGATGTCGTCTTCGGCAGCACGGGCAGCTTCAGTGGATTTACTTTTATCAATAACCTGGCTGCTGACACACAGTCGGACACCTGGAATGCCATGAACGACTTCAGCAACTCACAAGGCCAGAATCAATGGTCATACCAATACTACAACGGCTCCTCATGGGACAACATGGCCACCTACAACCCCTACACCAGCGGCGCTGGGATCAGCGGACTTTGGAGCACATGGGGAGCTAACAACAATACAGCTTTAGTCGGGGGCAACACGATGCAGCCAGATGCCTGCAACACGTGTTGGACCGCGCGCACCTGGACAGCGCCCTACGCGGGCAATCTCAGCATTCGTGGCTGGGTGACAAAAACAGCGAGCGGTGGCAATGGGGTTTTGGTCAACATTACTCAAAATGGTTCGCCCATCTGGGGCGGAAGCGGCACAACGCTTGCAGGCACCAATACCACGGGCTTTTCCACGAACGTGGATGTACCGGTTGCCGCGGGTGACACGATCCGCTTCCAAGTCAACAATGGCGGCAGCGGCAACAACGACACGGATCAGATCAGTTGGTCTCCGAACATCATCTACACCAACCATGCCGGCAATGTGGCCAACGCGAACTTCCAGACACCTGCCCAGCCTGCCAAGGGATATGAATATGGCCCCATGACCTACGGCTGGACATTCAACAACCATGCTGGAGTACAGGCTAATGGGAGCGCATGGGGTGCTCCAACCGCGCCGGAAGGAGGAACGCAGACCGGCTTTCTTCAAGGTCCCGGCAGCGTGACCCAGTCGGTAGATTTCGCCGCCGGAACCTATTACATCAGCTTCCTCGCTGCGCAACGAACTGGCACTGGCGGGCCGCAAACAGTCGCCGTGTATATCGATTCGACGCTGGTTGGGACATTCAGTTCGATTCCCAGCAGCTTCACTCCACTGACCACCAACAGCTTTACTCTGACGGCTGGTGCCCACACTGTCATGATCGAGGGCACCACTTCCACCGATAACACGGCCTTCATCGACGATGTGACGATAACCGAGTTGGCGAACGCGAACTTCCAGGCGCCTGCCCAGCCTGCCAAAGGATATCAATACGGTCCCATGACCTATGGCTGGACATTCAGCAGCCATGCCGGCGTGCAGGCCAATGGGAGTGCATGGAGTGCCCCAGCAGCGCCGGAAGGAGGAACGCAGACTGGTTTACTGCAAGGTGTCTCCAGCGTTATCCAGTCGGTAGCCATGAACGCCGGAAACTACAACATCAGCTTCTACGCTGCGCAACGAACTAGCACGGGCGGGGCGCAAACAATCGCCGTGTACGTTGATTCGACACTGGTGGGGACCTTCAGCTCGATTCCCAGCAGCTTCACCCTGTTGAATACAAAGAGCTTCACAGTGACAACTGGAACCCACACCATCACCATAGAGGGCATGAATTCAGGCGATAACACGGCCTTCATCGACGATGTACAGATCAATCCATAGGGAAAGCAGTGTGGAGGGTTTCCCGTGTCAGGCAAACCAAAGTGACATGGGTCCCCTCCGAGTAATCTAAGCGGCTGGCTTCAGGCTGAGGTCGACGTATTCTGCAAGATGAATCAAACTTGTAGGGACGGAAGTAAGTTAGCGAGGTGACATCTTTCACTCATTCCCGTGTCCGAATTTACTGAGCCAGCGCTGTGTTAGCGTTAATTAGTGTAGGTACTTCTAACGGAGTTGCCGACTCCGCCGCTCTTGGCCAGAGGCAGGGGCAACCCAGCTCGGGTTAGACATGGTTACAAACCTCAGGTACCAACAGGGCACTCATGGAGCTTAGCGATGGGTATGGTGGCGGGGAGTCGTGTGGTCTTGACACACTCAATTGGAAGTTCTAACGAACGAAGTGATGTGACCCTGACACCGCACGATTGGATGAATGCGCAATGACTGGTTTCACGGCCAGCGTCGTTGCCGCATTGCTTCTACTGGTGCCAGTGACTGTGGTGGCGGAGCAGTCTGAGTCCTGCGCGCGAGGGGTGGAGCAGTTTACGCAGCAACGTTATCGCGAAGCCCAGAGCACACTTTGGGAGTGTGTCTCAAGCGGGACGCAGACTCCCGAGCAGACACTGGATCTCGCATCGACGTATCGGGAGATAAAAAACTACGATGAGGGCTTAGAGCGGGTAGCGAATGAAATGAAGCGGCGACATGGAGACGAGGATTTGATCTATCTGGGTGCCTTCCTTCAGTTTCGCCGTGGTCAATTCGAAGCGTCTGTTGCCTTATTGAATTTGGCCTACAAGCAGAATCCAAATGACTGGCGTCTCCACCAGTTATATGCACTCAACTATGTGGAGGCAGGATGGGTGTCCGCAGCAGAGCAGGAGTTCGATCGCGCAATCAAGCTGAAATCCGATTTACCTGAGCTTTACTATCAACTGGCCCGCTACTACTACACGATGAGCGAGTTCAGTAAGTCTGTCACCACTTCTAAGAAGGCCCTGGCACTTGCTCCAAACTACGCAGATGTTTACGACAATCTCGGGTTGACCTACGCTGGACTGGGAAACTTCTCGGCTTCCGTGGAGAACTTTGAAAGAGCTATAAAGTTGGATCAGGAGCACAACGTTAGAGATGAGTGGCATCTCGTCGATTACGGAGCATCTCTGATGGATCGTGACCCCAGCAAAGCGCAAGTACTGCTACAAGAAGCATTACAAATGAATTCTGCAAATGCAACCGCATATTATGAGCTTGGACGTACCATGCAAATGCTCGGGCGTAACAGTGATGCAGAGGCTAATCTAAAAAAAGCAATCACGTATGATCCGACCTATACCAACGCATACTATATTCTGTCGACCTTAGCGAGAAAAAGAGGAGATCGAGTAGTTGCAGCTAAGTATCTGGCCGAGTTCCAAAGGCTTTCGAGCCAAGAGAAGAAAAAAGAGATTTCTGCTCAAGTCCTTTCGATGCGGCATCGATAAGCAGGTAGTGTGGTCCATAGTTGAGCGCCTGCAGGATATACTCATCAAGACTGCCAGAGGTTGCTCTGATCAATCGTCGTGTCGTCTTCTCGCAGATCAGGAGAAGCGAGCAATGACCTGCTTGCTGGGGATAAGCCTGACCGGCCCAAACAAGCCGGAATCAGGAAGTGGATGGAAATTCTTCTCGTGTTCGTGCCATACGACCGCTCCCTCGCGGTAGTTCTTGTTGGTGTGGCCGAACGTAGGCACTACTTGCTCCGGAGCCTCCGGCAACCGCTGTAGACCTGACACGTAATTGATTAACGTATTCGTCACAAGCACCGTCAACTCGTTGGTGCCCGGTCTCAGAGCGGAGCTGACATCAATCTGGTAGGGCTGCATCCACGCGGTGCCGAGATTCTTTCCATTGATGATCACCTCGGCAATATTTCCCACTTTGCCGAGGTCAAGCGTCCATCGAAGATCCGGTCTCAGTTGATCGCCGGAGATGTCGAAGACGGTGCGATAGCTTCCAGTTCCGGAGAAGTGCACCGACTCCCGACTGCTCGTCCAGGACGCCAGTGTGGTCAAGGTACGTTGCAGCTTGCTGAAGCGATAGCCCTCCAGCACGAGCTTCCAGGGGCCCTGCAATGTGACCACCGACGGCAGGTCTGAGACTCTGGACCGGGCTATCCTGCTTCTTGATCCATCGAGGACCGTGACCATCACCGGACCGTTCTGACGCATCAGTCCGGTCACGCCATTTACATCCAGCGATATGAGCGTATCAAAGTTTGACTCGACCACGTGGGCTGCTTCGGATGGAGGGCCAAAGACGAAGATTCGCGATTCGAACGCGCAAAGCTGGATCGGAATTTCCACTCCCTTAGCGTGCTGCCGATGCGTAACCAACCTCGTCACGCTTCCGTCCATCGGATTCCAGCACTCCGGAGTCAAGTTTGGCACACGGAACGTCACGGTAATTGCGACCGGCGCGTCTTGCAGATTGGTAACGAAATAGATGTCTCGCTCCTTGAGCTTACGATGAAGGAACGTCAGCCCCTGACTCAGCACATCGCCGCTTAGCCGGAAGTCCGGTTCAAGTGCTTGCCGTAGGATATCGACGAGTTGCTGCTGGTGTGGCATTCGTTTCGATGGGATGACAGGGTGCAGGACCTCCATCGGGGTAAATGTCTTGGCGGTCGCTTCGAAGTCAGGCACGGGATAATCGGGGAGGAAGTGGGTGCTGCCACCGCCAGCGTGGCGTAGTCCCTTGCCGTCGGGCCCAAACAGAGAGGCCACCTTGCTGCGAACTGCGGCATCGCTTCTGCGGTGATCGTTCAAACCGACCGCCGATGCCGGAAGCTGCTGTAGCGCGATGAGAATGCCGCCTGCCGTCACGAAGCGTTCGATAAAATCCAGCGTCTTTGGAGGAATTGCGACGATGCTCGGCAAGATCAGGAAGCGGTAGGAAAGTCCTCGCACTTTTATGAAGCCATCTTCGGCGGTTGCATAATTCTGGAGGATATCGTCATTAACCAGATCGAAGTCATAGCCGTTCGCAACGAGAACCTGACCGACATCACCGTACGGCATCACCCTGCGGTCATTGTTGAAGACTACCTTCTGCGCCCAGACCGTCGCTTGTGGGGAGTAGAGCAGTACATCGCCGGCGAACTCACCTTGACGCAGCATATAACAGCATCGTGCCGTGTATGCAGTGAGATAGTGATAGTACTTCCACCATGTATTCCAATGGCTAATGCGGTTGGCCCATGGCACATCGCGAGACGGAGCTACATGCATCTCCGGTGAGTAGAGATAGCCGTGGTTATAAAACTGCGTCACACCGTCGCGAAGAAATGCATCGGTGGCAACCTTGAGCTCTTCCATTGTGCTTCGATAGCGCTCCGGATGGAGAAAGGTGAATGATTCAGCCGAGACGATGGGCCGTCCGTAAAGGTGAGCCCCTGACGCGATAGCCTTGCGTGGGTCAGGAACAACCGCAAAGCGCGCCGTCGTACACTCCATCTCCGGTCGCGGCACCATTCCCGCACCTTGAATCAACTCCTCCGTAAAGCGATAGTGCGGCTGCATCCTCGCTTCCACCTTGTGCTGATTGCACCAGTCGATGAAGGTTGCGAAGGTTGTCTGCATCCCAATGTAGGACAGGAAGTCATTGGCGTCGAAGCGAACTTTTGGAGTCAATTCGCCGATATCGAACCAGAGAGCAGGGAGATAAGGGCGCAAGTCATAGCCTTTGTACCTCTTGAACTGGGTGAGCAAAAGGTTGCTCCAGTGAATAGTCCCAGGAATCACCGCGACTTCAAAGCTATCCGAGAAAAAGGTGCCGAGTGCTCCGCCAAAGTCTCTGCCAAAGCCTTTGTAAAACGCTCCCCCGAGGTAGTTGCAGTAGTTCATCATCGCCGTCTTGCTAAAGTGATCGACAACCCATTCTTGTTGTGGGAAGTTGTCGGTCGCTGCATTTTTCTGTCCGGTGTAGTTCAGACGAAAAATCATCAATCTCCAGCGTCCTGCAGGAACTTCCCAACGGAGGCGATTGTTCTCCACCTGGCCAGTCAGATCGACTAGAGTTTCGCCATCGAGTCTGTCGCCTTTGGTCAGAGCTGCGACGACACCTTGAATCTCCTGATTGTCAGGCGCCTCGGACTCGAAGTAAAAGTTCTGCGAGTCTGGTCCCAACGTGGGATACGAGTATAGCGGCAACACATCTTCAAAGACCTGAGGCCCAGTCAACTCCACTGTGGTTTGGCTCAGGACTTTACTGCGCTCTGTTGGAGGCACCCATGACCCTCCAAAGTCCCAGCCCGGACCGAAGTTGAGCGAAACATCCATGCCCCGGGTGTTCGCGGCTGCCAGCGTAAATTTGATCAGTCTAAGGAATTCAGGCGATAAGTAATCGATGTTGCCCTTGGTATAAAACCGCCATGGGCTCATGATCTCGACCCCGCCGAACCCCTGCTGCAGCATCTGATCAAGCTCCCACTGAATCCCTTCTTCAGTCACCGCATTGCCCGGCCACCACCAGCGGGTATGTTGCTTGTAGGTGGCCGCAGGAGTCTTCCACCCCGCCTCAAGGGATTCTTCGAATGGGGGTAGGTCGGACGCTGGCAGAAGAGCGCGGAATGGTGAAGCCTGAAGACGCAGAGCTTGAGCCGTTGCGGTCGCAGCAGCCACTGCCTTGAGGAACTTCCTCCGTGGATAGCAATTCATGACATTGTCTTTCAGCCTTCACGTAGATCGCTACAGAGTGCAGGCTTGTCACTCGCCGGTTTCGTTGCAGAGTAGCAGAACTAACACGAAGAATGTGTTCCGATTGACAGCGTCGATGCCAAATTGCCACATGAGCTGCGAACATCGTTGAGTCTGTACGCGCATCCAATTCCTTGGAACAAGAGAACGTATGCAAGTTAAGTTCGGCAAGGGCAGCATGAGCACAGACAGCAAGCGCCCCGTGCCCCTAAGCGCCGAGTACTAACATGCTCCAAAAGCACTGCATCAAGCTTGGTCTCATTTCCAGTTACATCCGAAGCGCTTCTATGAAACAGATCTTATTTCGGCTGCTGAAATGTCAGCCAATCCAAGTGCATTAAATCCCCAGGTCCACCTTCAAACACCAGACAGAGGTCAACTGTACCGACGGCGTTCTTCAGATTGCAGAAAACGAGTTGATATTTGTCCCAGCCTTGAGTGCAGGGAACGTCGCAGGTACCGAGCAGCGGCCCGCCGGGGTGCCCCTCATGGATTCGAATTCTTCCTCCGTTTGGGTTTGCCGAGGAAGCCCGGAAGGAAATCCGGCTGCTTGCCATGAGGTTCTTCACCTGCGGAAATTTCAGGTAGCCACCGTTGGTAATGTCTTGGATCTCAAATCCGCCTGAGGGCGAATCCCTCTTTCGCGCGCCGGAAATCGCAAAGAACCATTCCGCCTGGATCGTATCCCAGTCCGCGTTGTAGTTGCCGACGCCATAAGAAAATCCCGGACCACCCTCCATAAAAAACTGGTCATCCAGCATGTCTCCATTGTTCTTGTAATGCAGATAGGTCATCATCACCTGCCGATAGGTGCGGACTCCGTATTGATCGTCGGTGAACTCCCAGGAGTGATACCACTGGCCATGAAAGCTTATAAAGCAACTGTGCCCATTGGTGCCACCTGTCGTGCGGAAATTTGAAAAGGGACCATAGATTGATTTTGACGTCATATAGCGAGAATCAGAACTGAGGTAATACAAGTCTTCATGCTTGTGGAAGTAGTTGTGGTCCTGGGCCTGAGTTGCATTACCAAAGCCATACTGGTGGTCGGTCAGGAGATCCCTTGGTTCTTCGCTGAATGAAACCATGTCCGGGTTCAGCTTTGCAATCTGGTAGTGACGGTCTTTCGTCTCACCAGTCAGATGACCATCGCGACCATAGATGAGATAGGAAGCGCCGTCGGTGTCCGTAAAGATGGTGGGGTCGTAAAAGTTTTCGTGATTGTTTTTCGGAGCGACCAAGGGCTTTCGGAGAACATCCTTGTACTTGCCGTCTGGCTTGTCCGCCACCAGGACACCTGTGGAGAGGCCTCCGTTAGAGAAATAAAAATAGAATTTCCCGTTTGCAAACGTTATGTCCGAGGCCCAGCACCGAAGGCTGTCCTTACCCATAAAAGATACGAGCGATGGGTCAATAATCTTCTCTTCTCTCCAACTCACCAAGTCCGCTGAGGAAAAGATCGCCCAGTAGGGCATGGCAAATCCGTTGATGGTCGGACTCTTGTCCTTACCCACCGCCAGATACATTCTGCCATTCCAAACCCGCATGGCCGGGTCGGCAAAGCCGTGCAGTATTGGATTGGCTGCGTATGCGGTCCCGGCATGGAGAAGCTGCCAAAGAGCAATACCGCTGCCCAAAATGCTGGATGATTTGAGGAATTCGCGCCGCTTCATCGTGAGTTGCGTCGCTCGCTGACGGATGTTCATGTTGTTCCCCGATCTATTCTGTTGATGCCACGCGACGAGTTCTTTCGTCTGAGTCAATTCTTGTTGGGTTGCGAGTGCGGCCCTCGAAGGAGTTCTCGGCTTGTTCCCATCGCCGCACAGTGCAGGCTCGCTACTGATCGGTGCTGCCGACGAGTCGTCTGCTAATGCAGCGAATATGTTCCGACCGGCAGCGTTGATTGCCAATCGCCCCACGGACTGAGAACATCGTTGATCTTCTCTTTGGTCTCCATGTAGTTGGTGAGGTGACCCTGTTCGAGGTAGTCCTCGCCGGGAAGAAACTTGTCGTTCAGTGCGACGAGCCACTTGCTCAACTCCACCTCCATCGACGCTTGAATCGCTTTAGCAGATGGCTTTCCGCAGAGATTGTGCATCTGGTATGGATCGGCGATGTTGTCGTAGAGAAGCCATGGACCATGAATGGATCGGACGTAGGTGTATTGAGCGCTACGAACTCCGCGATACTCCGCAATGCCATAGTGTCTAGCTGCGCCGATCGATACGGGCATATCAAGAAACGCGGTCTCCGACGAACTCACCTTAGCGGGCTTAGGGACCGTCGAAGAGAAATCTGTGCCCTGAACTCCTCTTGGAATCGGCATACCGGCAAGACCGAGAAGCGTCGGCATAATGTCCGGTGAACTAACCAACGCATCAGACTTTCGTGCGGCTTTACCGTACTTTCGCGGATACCGAACGAGCAGCGGAATTCTGATCGACTCCTCCCACGGAAAAAGCTTCACCGTCAATCCCTGCGATCCCATCATGTCGCCGTGGTCGGAGGTGAAGAGCACTATTGTGTCCTCGGCCGATCCCGTGGCTTCGATTGTCTCGAGCAGGGTCTTGAAGCAGTCGTCGAGAGCCGCCATATGCGCGTAATACCCCCGCAGATCCTGTATGGTCTGTGCCTTCTTGTCTTCGGGAACATTCGGACGCAGCGTCAGTTCCTTGTCCTTGAACATTTCGCGATACTTTTCCGGAGCGCTGTTCAGTGGGAAATGAGGCGGGCCCCAGGAAAGGAACATCAGGTAGGGTGCCTCTTGCGTCGCGTGTTCCTTGATAAAGTTGCAGGCGTCCGCCGTTTGAGCGATGGCGTCATAGCCAGGCCAGTACCGCTTCGTCGGATCGTTGTTGTCGTAGTAGAACGAGTGGTTATAGTCGTGAGTGCATTCGGCACCTTTCCAGTATTCAAAACCGAACCGCTTATCCGGTGGGATGTAGGCTTCGCGGCGTCCATAGTGGCCATCCGGACTGCCATACAGGTGCCACTTCCCGACGTACCCAGTCTTATATCCGGCAGCCTGAAACACTTCGCCAAGAGTTCTTCCTTTAGGCTCCAGCGGTACATCGTTGATGTACACACCGTCCGTCAATGGAAACTGACCGGTCATGAGACTAGCGCGGGCTGGGCAACACACCGGACAGCCAGAGGTCGTCTGTGCAAAATTAACGCTTTCACCCGCGAATCGATCCAGGGTTGGAGTGTGGGCATTAGGATCACCCGCGAAGCCGAAGGCTTGCGCTCTCCACTCGTCCGCCATGACGAAAAGCACGTGGGGTTTCTTGTCGCTTCTTGTCTGGCCCCTGGTCAATGCCGGAAGAATGGCTGAGGAGGCAAGTGCTGACATGAATGTTCGCCTGCTTACGCACTTATTCAATATTTCCTCCGGGCCCGCACGTCGCAACGCAACTGCTGTCTCGTGAGCCAAGACAGCGCAAGTATCCTGTCTGCTCCGTGTCATTGTCAAGAAAATAGTTCCGTAGAGGTATTATAGCCTTATTGAAACATGTGCATCTGCGCTGGGGCACTGGAAACCAAACCGCTTTGAATGTTCGGCCGTCGGCTTCGGCGAAGAGAAAGGTCGAAACGACGAAATAGTTCAAAACGAGCAAGCCGCTCCGCGCAAAGTCTTCGTTTCACAATCGCATCGCACTCAATATTCAAAAGCACGACATCTCCCCCAAAAAGAAATCGAGGGAAACGCCTCAACGAAGCATGGGAGCGCGCTTACCTTCTCAAATTATCGGAAATGAAAATACGTCGCCCCTGCCGGTTCAAATGCAAAGTCTTGACAGCAATTTGTTTCGATCGATATATTTTTTCAGTTAACAATACGGGGAGGCGACGAAGCGTACGGACACTCCGTCATGCCGACCAGTTTCAGTGGACAGGATCGCCGCCCCAATTGGAAATTCGATCCATCCAAAGCAACTTTTTTCAGCATCAACGTCTCGGATTCGAGCCATGAGCTTTTGACACTGCATGATGCCCAGCTTGGTCCGAGGTGAGTCCTTTCCAGCACAAGAGGAAAGAACTCTCTACTTGATTTGAGCTTGGCGTTCGCCTACGGCGCAGAATCTTACTTTTCCAAGGTCTCCATTCTTTTCGGATCGGGTGATGTATGAAGGTTGATCGCAGGTATTTCGTTCGGACCGCCTCGGGCGTCCTCGCGTTGAGCGGCACTTCAGTATTTGCGTGGGAATCGGCAGAGCCGAAACCGCGGGTACCCACTTCCTCCAGGCCGAAGAACGTTATCGTGATGATCTGCGACGATCTTGGCTTTGGAGATCTTGGTTGTTATGGCTCGAAGCTCAAAACGCCGAATCTGGACAGGATGGCAGCGCGAGGACTGCGTTGCTTGCATTACAACGCCGCACATCCTATCTGTTCCGCCTCTCGATCCGCGCTGTTGACGGGCCGCTATGCCGAACGCAACGGCACGCCGCCCATGATCGCGGCCACGGCAGACACTGGGATGAACCTCGACGAGCGGACGCTGGGAAACCTCTTCCAAGACTCGGGATACCGGACCATGGCGATTGGAAAGTGGCACCTTGGCTATCGACGCACTGAGTTCCTGCCGATCCACCGCGGGTTTGACTCCTACTTCGGTGTTCCGTACAGCGTCGATATGCACCCGCTCCCGCTTCTTCGAGACGATGTAAGTATCGACGCAAACACCGACAGGGCCATGCTCACGCCTCGGTACACAAAAGCTGCAATCGACTTTATTGCATCTTCCGATCCAAGGCCGTTCTTCCTGTATCTCGCCTACTCCTATCCCCATGAACCTCCAATGGCTTCTCCACGCTTCAAAGGAAGGTCCGGATTCGGCAGCTACGGTGACTCTGTCCAGGAGATCGACTCAAGCGTAGGGGAGATCCTTAGCGCGCTCGAGCGCGAGGATAAGCTCTCCGATACTCTTGTTATCTTTACCAGCGACCACGGTCCATGGTTCCAGGGCTCTCCCGGACTGCTACGGGGTCGCAAGATGACCACCTACGAGGGTGGTTTCCGTGTTCCCTTCTTGGCGCACTGGCCAAATGGCCTTGCTCCGGGACGAGTCTCGGATCAATGGATAAGCGAGCTGGATGTAGTGCCTACCCTCACGAAGCTATGCGATCTCAAGCCGTCGCCGAATCCGCTCGATGGCATCGACCTGTCGGCATTCCTGCTAAGAGACGAAGTCCCGAAGCGCGATAAGGCAATGCTGTACTTCGCTGTGGGCGGCAGGGATATCCAATGCGCCAGAAAAGGTCCGTGGAAGCTGCGCGTAGCGCAGGAGGCACTGGATAGGGTTACGTACTGGCTGCCGAGCCCGGAGCTGTACAAGGTCGATGACGATCCCGCGGAAAGCTACGACATCGCCGGATCCCATCCCGACATTGTGGCGGACATATTCCAAAACATGGAGGCGCAGATGTCCAGCTTTCCAGAGCCGATTGTGAAGGCGTATGCTGAGTTGCGCCAGAATGTCGCGGCTCCCGGGCCAGCGGCTGCACCGGCCCGCCCGGCGAAAAGCGACCGTTAGGTGCCACTTCCCGACGTAGCCAGTCTTTGTGTCCGGCAGCCTGAAACATTTCGCCAAGAGTTTTCTCCTTAGGCTCCAGCGTTGATGTACACACCGTCCGTCAATGGGAATTGGCCGGTCATGAGACTGGTGCGGGCTGGGCAACACACCGGACAGTCAGAGGTCGTCTGTGGATTTTGATACGTGTCGCTCCTGCGGTTGAAGTTCAAGGCCTTGACAACGATCTGTTCAGCTCGATATGAGTTTGTTAATAGAAGCTAATTCTCAACTGGTATTACTCTCAAATCAATGGATAGATGTTCATGAGAAGTTAAGCCCGATCGGGACTAACTGTAGCCGGCACACCGACGAACGCATCGCGGGTTTGACTCCTATTTCGGTGTTCCTTACAGCGCCGATACGCACCTCTTGCCGTTCTGCTGTCCTCGCAGTTGGTCTTTGCGGTCGGCTAGCCGTTTACAACGCCGCTCCGACAATCGCAGAAGGGTAACGGCAAGCATGAGCCACTCAGATCGTAGAACGTTCATCAGCAGAGGGGTTGGGGTAAGCATTGCGATGGCCCTGCCAGGTCATGGCTATTCCTGTGTGCAGCCAACTGGCCTTGAGGGGGCTTGGTCTCCGCAGTCTGGCGCCTTGCCTCCAAACGGTAACCCAATCCTGCCGGGTCTCGGTGTCTGCGATCCGCAGGTGCGGGTGTTTGATGGACATATCTATCTTTATGCGACACATGATTACTCCCCGGAAAGCCGCAGATTCCGAATGGAGAACTGGTGGGTCTGGAGAACCGATGATCTGGTTCACTGGGAGCAGGTAAGTGTTTTACATCCGGAACAGACGTACCTGCGACGTCCGTTTGCAGACTGCTGGGCCACGGACGCGGCCACGCGCAACGGCAAGTACTACTTCTATTTTTCGGCCGGGCCCCAAAATATCGGGGTCGTGGTAGGGCCAACGCCGTCCGGTCCGTGGACGGACCCTATCGGGAAGCCCCTGATTGCCGAGGGGCTGACCCCAGTAGAGGAGCGGGATCCCGGAATTCTGATGGATGAGGACGGTGCAAATTACATTGTCTTTGGAACGTGGGACTACTATATCGCCCGGTTGGCCGACGATATGGTCTCCCTTGCCGAGGCTCCGCGCCTCATTCACCTGGATCACAAAGCCGGACCCTACGGCGAAGGCAAGACCGATGACAAGCCTTTTCTGCATCGCAACGGCGACATCTATTACTTGTCCTGGGGGTGTTTCTATGCGGTTGGCGACAACCCGTACGGTCCGTACCGCTACAAGGGTTCCTTTGTTGATCCAAGCCTGATCGATACCAGCCTCCGCTCGGACAGGCCTTTGCACGATCGTCACGGATCGTTCTTTGAGTTTCATCGTCAATGGTATTTCGCATGCAACGACGAGAGCCAACCTGGAACATCCAACTTCTTCCGCAATACGATTCTGTCGTATGTTCACTACCGCGCCAACGGGGAGATCGCGCCGCTTCGCATGGATCGAGTGGGCGTTGGGCGCTACGACGCCGCCAGAGGCAGGATCGAAGCGGAAGATTTCTTCAGCCTGATCGGACGTGGGGTCGTCGGCGAGCGAGAAGATGGAACATTCGAAGTGAGAAAACTCCACGACCGGAGCGAATTAATCTATCCAAACGTTGAACATGCCTCGGGTGCCCGCACCATGTTTGTTCGAGTATCAAGAACTGGCACCGGCGAAGCCTGGCTTGAGATTTACGCAGGCGGGAGTAATGGACGCCGGCTTGGACAGGTGGCCATCTCCGACACAGGCTCGTGGACCAACTATCGTGAGTTGCGCGTCGACATCAATGTGCCCTCAACGGTTGTGGATATCGCAATTGTCTTCCGCGGAGGAAGCGGTGAGCTTGCGCGAATCGATTCGTGGCGGATCGCGAAGCGTGACGACGGGTAGAGTCAGCGAGTTGCATTAGAAGAAAGAGTGCCTATGGACAATTGCTCTCTGGCTTCACTGGAATCTCGGCAAGAGCGGGTTACGCACTGGCTACAGCACAAGCCATACGACTGCATTCGGTTTCCCGACCGTCCACGGCAAAATTCGCCGGGCAGACCAATTTTGTTCATGTACAACTTTTCTTGTCCTTGTGCAGACATTTTTGTAAGTGAACAACAAGGTCACGATGAGAGGGAATCACTCCACGGTTACAGACTTTGCCAGGTTGCGTGGCTGATCGACGTCGCAGCCGCGCCGCACGGCGATGTGGTAGGCCAGCAGTTGCAGAGGGACAATCTCCAGCAACGGAAGCAGCATCTCCGGTGCACGAGGAATTTCGATGACCTGCTCCACCAGGTTGGTGATTTCACTTTGTCCTTCGACGGCGATGGCGATCACGCGGCCCGAGCGCGCGGTGACCTCCTGAAGATTGGAGAGGGTTTTTTCGTAGCGCAGCTTTGAGCCGGCATCGTTGGCATCCTGGGTTGCGAGCACGACAACCGGCAACGATTCATCGATCAGTGCATTCGGGCCGTGCTTCATCTCGCCTGCCGGATAGCCCTCGGCGTGAATGTAGCTAATCTCTTTCAGCTTGAGCGCGCCTTCGAGCGCGATCGGGTAGTGAATGCCGCGTCCGAGGTAGAGAAAATCCCGCGCATGGCTGAAGGTCTTTGCCAATTCCTCGCACTGTGCCGAGACACGCGGCAGCATCTCTTCGATGCGCGCGGGAATTCGTCCCAGCTCCTCGACGAGTTGCAGGCTTTCAGCTGTGCTGATGGTGCCGCGCGCCTGCGCCAAGCGCAGCGCAAAGAGCAGCAGGGCGGTGATTTGCGCAGTAAAGGCTTTGGTGGAAGCGACGCCAATCTCCGGTCCGGCGTGGGTGATAATGGTGCCGGTGGCCTCGCGCGTGACCATGGCTCCGACCACGTTACAGATCGCGATGGTCTTCAATCCGAGAGCGATCATCTCGCGCTGGGCGGCGAGTGTGTCGGCGGTTTCGCCGGACTGGGTAATGACCATGCCGAGCGCGTTGGCGTCGGCCAGCGGTGCTCGATAGCGATATTCGCTGGCGTAGTCCACTTCGACGGGAACGCGGGCAAGCCGCTCGATCATATATTTTCCGGTGATGGCCGCGTGCCAGCTTGTTCCACAGGCAGCGATCTGGATGGAGGATACTGCGCGAAGTTCCTCGTCCGTAAGACCCGTTTCGTCGAGAAAAATCTGGCCTGTGGCAAGGGAAACCCGCGCCATCGTGGTCTCGCGTATCGCTCGCGGCTGCTCCCAGATTTCCTTGAGCATGAAGTGTTTGAAACCGCCTTTTTCGGCCTGGATCGGATCCCAGGTGACGTGCTGGAGCTTGCGCTGGACCGGGTGACCGGCAAAGTCGGTGAGCGTGACGCCGGAGGGCGTGAGCACGGCCATGTCGCCGTCGTTGAGGAAGTAAATCTCACGCGTGTGGTGAAGGATTCCCGGCACATCGGAGGCAATGAAGGCTTCGCCGGCGCCAACTCCGATGACGACGGGCGGTCCCATGCGCGCGGCCACGATCTTATCCGGCTCCTGGCTGGAGAGAACGCCCAGAGCAAAAGCTCCGCTCAGTTGCTTGACGGCGCGACAGACAGCCTCTTCGAGCAGGATTGGTTGGCCAGATTCAGCGGAGGATTTCTGCACCTCTTCGATCAGGTGAGCAATAATTTCGGTGTCGGTTTCGGTCACAAAGATGTGACCCTGCGCAGTAAGCTCGCGCTTCAGCTCCAGATAGTTTTCGACGATGCCGTTGTGGACCACGACCAGACGTCCGGTGCAGTCCCGATGCGGATGCGCGTTTTCTTCCGTCGGTCGTCCGTGCGTTGCCCAGCGTGTATGTCCGATGCCGTAGCTGCCCACGAGTGGATGGGAGTGCAGCGCTTCTTCCATGTTGCGCAGTTTGCCCGGTGCACGCAGAATCGACAGCTTCTCCACGCCGGCAGCGCCGACGGCAATACCCGCCGAGTCATAGCCGCGATACTCGAGGCGACGAAGCCCCTCCACAATGATGGGGACAACGGGTTTCGGTCCGACATAGCCTACAATTCCGCACATATTGCGATTGTAGCTGGCGCGCGCGATGCACGCGGGTCAGGCTGTAGCAGGAGAAATCGAGTGCCTGAGCAGGCGCAGGATCCTTTCGCGGGTCTACGCTTCGATGCGATAGGTGAACTCTTCAATGACGGTGTTCGTCAGCACCTCGCGTGCGATGCGCTCCACCTCGGCGCGGGCCGCTTCTTCGGACAATTCCGGAGACAGCGAAAGTGTAAAAAATTTGCCCTGGCGCACACCGTGAACACTGCTGGTGCCCATCTTGCGCAGAGCGTTCTGGATGGTCTGGCCCTGGGGGTCCAGCACCGACGTTTTCAGCGTGACATAGACATAAGCCTTCATTTCTCGTAATTATAGTAGTCCGGGGGTACGCTGCGGCGGTTCGCAGTCGGACCCTTCGTTTTTGTTTGATTTTCCCCGATTTGTTTTTTCAACCCGGCATAACCACTCACCATTGAGGAGAACCTGCACATCATGATTAACTACCTCGAACTGCCCGTCGGCGACAAAGCTCCGGAGGTCTTCCGTGTCGTCATCGAAATCCCCAAAGAGGGAACCAACAAGTTCGAGTATGACAAGGAGCTGCACGTCTTCAAGCTCGATCGCAACCTGCACTCACCTGTCCACTACCCTGGCGATTACGGCTTCATCCCGTCCACGCTCAGTGACGACGGCGATCCGCTCGATGTGCTCGTGCTGGTGCCCACGCCGAGCTTTCCTGGCTGTGTCCAGGAGGTGCGCCCCATCGGACTGCTCGAGATGCTCGATCAGGGAGTTCTGGATGAAAAGGTTGTTGCAGTCGGCAAGAACAATCCACGTTACGCCGATGTATGGAACTACACCGATGTCTATCCGCACATTCTCAAAGAGATCACCCACTTCTTTGCCATTTACAAAGATCTGGAAGGCAAGCGCGTCGAGGTGAAGGGCTGGCATGATGCAGCCTACGCGCGCGACCATGTGGTACGCGCGATGAAGTGCTTCGATGAGGAAAAGGCGCGGAAGCAGGCCAAAGCCTGAGTGAATCGCCAGTGACGAAGCAAACAGCCCGGCAAGTGCCGGGCTGTTTGCTTCTGGACCCATGCATCGTTGCGCATCTGCTTGTGTGCCGATGCTCCGGGATGATCCGCTCATTCGACCAAAGAAACGCAGATATATTCAGGAGCATCTCTACCCAGCGCATACGATGCCAGTCGGCATCTTACTCAAGATACATACACTGACGCGTTGCTTGTGCGACTGTACATCCTCTGACTTTGCCCTATGGCAAGGGAACCGTGGTGAAGATGCGCTGCATCGAGCCATTGATGACGCTGTAAAGCGCGAAGGTTCGCCTGTGGTCGCCAATCCGTTCAAAGAGAAGCTCGGCGCGGTTGTTGCCCATGGCATCAACTGCGTCGACCAGGCGCAGGCGCGGAGTTTCATCCAGATGGGCGGCGTCGGTGACGTTTTTTTTGAGGACAATGGGATTGCCGTAGAGATCAGGCTGCGCGACGAGGGTGACAAAGCGCTGCGGCGGCTCTGCCGTGGGCTGACCATTCGCATCGAGTGTGGGCGAGTCAGCCGGTGGTGTGCTCGCGCTGAAGACCATCGTCGGCGCGGCACCGTATTCCAACTCAAAGCTGCGAAAGGACTCCTGACCGAGCCGCACGGGTGGTGTGAGCGGAGTGACGAGATGACCTGTAGAGTTTGGATGGGCACTTTTTGCGGTCTTTGCGGCCGGAGTTGGAGCGGGAGCAGCTTTCGGCGTCAGAGCAGCGCGCGCGATCGCTTCCAGCGCGCGTCGTGCATTGGCCTGGTCAAAGGAACTGGGCCAGCTATACGTCCATGGATGCGGCATCGACGCCGTGGGGTCGGAGACGGCAACGATCTGCTGCATCTGTGGCGGATTGCCTTTCAGTTCGAGCGCTGCCGCGGCAAGGTTTTTCGGCTTGCCATAGGTGAGTCGAGGGCGGTTGGGATCAGGCGAGTTCAATCCGGTTTCGCGCAAGGGGCCATCGCCGGTGGCGGGGGTGGTGGGCGCAGGCGGCAGGTGGTGGAGCGTAGGCCGGTCAGGGTCGACGGGGCCAGATCCACCGGGTTGCGATGTCGCGGCTGGCTGCGTTGCCTGGCCTGAGGAGCCGGATGCCTGGCTGCTGCGGCGCAGCGTGGGCCGGTCTGGATCAACCGGACCGGTTCCGCCCGTCGCCGTCTTGCTGGCGGCAGCATTGCCAGTTGCAGAGGCGCTCGCAGTCTCCGCGCCTTTGGGATGCTTGCGCAGGAGCACCGGTTCATCTTCGTTGAGTCCGGTCACGGTGAGACCGCTGGAGTTGAACGCAGGCGGCGCGGGCTTGGGCATCGGCTTCCACGCGCCATAGCCAAGCCAGGAATCAACGTCGCCGAGCTGGTTGTGTCCGGCGGAGAAGATGTCGAAGATGCCGACAGGCTTGCCGGTGGATTGCAGCTCATATTCGGTGCCGGATTCCAGCGCCAACGGCTCCGGCTGGCTCAGGTAGAGTGTGCCGTCGTGCAGGCGGTCTCCGTCGAAGACGCTGACCGGGATGAGCCGGCTGGCAGAGGGCTTGCCGGGCGTGCCGGTCCACTCCAGCACGGCGACGGCGCGGAGCGTGGAGCCTTTGCTCGGCTTGGTGGTGTCAATTCGTCCCGGATACTGCGCGAAAAGGGCGAGCGGAAGCGTAAGACTTGCCACAAAAAGGGCGGCGGGCATCGTGCGCACGATGGAAATCAAGTGTACTGCCGCGATGGGCAGTCGGCGGGCGGCGCGGTTATGCTGGAGTAGTCCGAAGGCAGCCGAACAAAGCCTTTGCGCAGCGCGTGATCCGGCTGCGCGCGGCAAGCCCGGGCGCAGCGAGGGATTCACCATGGAACTGCATGAGAAAGTCGCCAACTTCACGCTCCAGGACGATCAGGAACAGACGATCAACCTGACCGACTTTGCCGGAAAACCGGTCATACTCTTCTTTTATCCCAAAGCGGACACGCCTGGCTGCACGATTGAGGCCTGTGGCTTCCGGGATACCTTCACCAAACTGCAAGCTGCCGGCGCGGTCGTGCTGGGAATTTCGCGCGATACGCCCAAGGCGCAGCGGAAGTTTCGCGAGAAGTATGACCTGCCGTATCCACTGCTTGCCGATGTAGACGAAAAAGTCTGCAACCAGTTCGGCGTGCTGAAGGAAAAGAATATGTACGGCAAAAAAGTCTGGGGCATCGAGCGAACCACCTTCGTCATCGGCCCCGACCAGCGCCTCGTGCATGTGTTTCCGAAAGTGAAGCCCGAAGGCCACGCCGAAGAAGTGCTGGCGCTGCTGAAAGGGTGATGCGGAACGTTATCGCTTCGCGGCTTCGAGTTTTGTGAGAAGCTCGTCGCGGATAGAATCCCGCTGCTTTCCATGGTGCGCCTCGCGATGGTGATTCGGGCAGATAGCAGCTACGTTTGTTATGTCGTCTGGGCCACCCTCAGACAATGGGATTACGTGGTGGGTTTCAAGATAAATCCTGCCGTCGGCCATTTCGAATCCCCGACTTCCGCAGTACTCACACTGGCCCGCTGCACGTTTTAGCGCTTCGGATCGCACTGCCGGATCCCGATTCCATGCTGTGCCGGTGACGTCGCGCTTCTGGGGTGCGGCTGGTTGCCGAAGTGCGTGCTGGTCCACAAATTTTGGGATAGCTCCGCGAACCAGAATGGCGTCGCCGGATGGCAAATCGAAGCTCTTGATCGACCATGCCTCGTTGTCGAGGATTCGGAATTTGACCTTAGATGGCCCTGTGTCGGGATTGTCGGTATCTCTTTGAGGACCATCCCCGATGATTAGGCGAATGGGCCACTGATTTTTGTTCGCTTCAGCGATGTTGGCGAACATGGACTTGGCCTCATGGAGCGCGTGTTTTCTCGCTTGCGGTGTCGTAAATGTAACTTCGTTATTGTTTATGCGGGTCGCATACGCTCCGGGTGCGGGTTTGCAATAAATCGGGCCGGATGGATTTTCCTGTACGAGATCGTTGAACCATACGCACAGTGCTGCGATGCCTTTCTGATGATCAACGAATGACCATTTTCTGCTTTTCGCTCGATTCGCGGCTGGGCTTTTAACGACACCTCTATCTTTGGTTACGCCCCAGTCAGTTACGTCGATTCCAGCTTCCTTCAGGAGGTCGTAAACGCGGGGCGTTCCTTTCGGCCTCAGGTCTTCGAGGGTTGTCACGGCGGAAACTCCTACAGTCACGTATTTTCGATGAGCTTTGTCCAGCAGGCAAAGTTGTGTTGCCCTGGACCCTGCGTTGGCGATTACAGTTCATCCAATCCTGCGCGGATTGTCAACGAGTATTTGGGATCTTCTACGAGTGCGCAAGTGATTCGCCCTGAGTGGGGATGATCTGCTGTTTGATCCGCGCGGCTATAATCCGGCCATGAGAAGCGGTGAGATGGGGAGTTCGGCGGCGGAGATCGAAGCGGAGATTGAATCGTTGCGTGAGGAACTGCGGCATCACGAACACTGCTACTATGTGCTCGATTCGCCGGAGATCAGCGATGCCCAGTACGACGCGAAGATGCGCGCACTCAAGGCGCTGGAAGAGGCGCATCCTGAGCTATTGACTCCCGATTCGCCGACGCAGCGCGTGGGCGGTCGGCCAGCGGAGGGTTTTCGCAAGGTGGCGCACTCGCGCCCCATGCTTTCGCTCGACAATGCCTACAGCGCCGAGGAGCTGGCCGACTGGGACCGGCGTGTGCACGAGCTTGCCGGCGAACTGCCTGTTCGCTACGCGGCGGAGATGAAACTGGATGGCCTTTCGCTGGCGCTCCACTACGAGGCGCAGCCCAACGGCGACGCGCGATTGGTGCGCGGGCTGACGCGCGGCGACGGCCAGGTGGGCGAAGATGTGACCGGCAACGTGCGCACCATTCGCAGCGTGCCCTTGCTGGTTTCGGCGGAGAAACTGCGCGTCGCCGGGATGGACGGATTGCCGGGCTTTGAGGTGCGCGGCGAAGTGGTCATGCCCATCGCCTCCTTTCGGCGTATGAATGAGGAGCGCGAGCGCGCCGGGCTGGCTCCGGCGGCCAATCCGCGCAACGCCGCTGCGGGCACGCTCCGCACGCTGGAGCCGAACATTGTGGCGCAGCGCAGGCTGGACTGCTACGCCTATTTCCTGCTCATCGCCGGCGAGTATGCGGCTGCGGGACAGACGGCTGCGCTGCAGACGCTGGAGACACTGGGATTCCGCGTGAATCCGCATCGCACAAGCTGCGCAACGGTCGAGGAGTTGTTGGCGTTTCTGGAGCGTGTGGAAGCGATGCGTCCGACGTTGCCCTATGAGATTGACGGCGTGGTGGTGAAGGTGGACGCGCAGGCGACGCAGCTTCGGCTGGGCTACACTGGCCGCGCGCCGCGCTGGGCTATCGCTTACAAGTTTGCTGCGCGCGCCGGTGTGACGCAGGTGCAGGAGATTGAGGTGACGGTGGGCCGTACGGGCAAGCTGTCGCCGGTGGCCGTGCTGCGTCCGGTGAGGATCGGCGGAACGACCGTCGAGCGGGCGAGCCTCTTCAATGCCGACGAGGTGGCGCGGCTTGGTGTGCGCGTGGGATCGTGGGTGATGGTCGAGCGCGGCGGCGACGTGATTCCGAAGATTACGCAGGTTGTCCCGCGACCGTCCAAGCCGGAGGGCGAGAACGAAATTGTCGAATCCGCAGAGCCGTTCCACATGCCAACCGCCTGCCCGGTGTGTGGAACAGCGGTGCAACAGACCGAAGGAGAGGTGGACAGCTACTGCGTGAATACCGACTGTCCGGCTCGGCTGGCACAGTCGCTGCTCTACTTTGCCCATCGCGGGGTGATGAACATCGACGGCCTGGGCGAGGTGCTCGTCGAGCAGTTGACGGCCAGCGGCCTGGTGCGTTCGATCGCCGATCTGTACACCCTCACCCTTCCGCAGCTCGTGGAGTTGGAGCGCGTCGGCGAGAAGTCGGCGCTGGCGCTGTTGCAGCAGATCGAGCAGTCGAAGCAGGCCGGGCTGACGCGGCTGCTCATGGGCCTCGGCGTGCGGTTCGTCGGCGAGCGCACGGCGGAGCTGCTGGCTGGCGCGTTTGGCTCGATGGAGGCCATTGCCGCGGCAAGCGAGGACGAGCTGATGGCCGTCGATGAGGTTGGCCCGAAGGTGTCGGCTTCAATCCGCAAATTCTTTGCCAATGAGCGAAATCAGGCTCTGGTGGAGCGGCTGCGAGCGCTCGGCCTGAAGATGACGGCGGAGAAAAAACAGCGCTCGACGGAGCTGACCGGGTTGACCTTCGTGCTCACCGGAACCTTTCCTACCCTCACCCGCGAAGAAGCGAAGGAACGGATCGAAGCCGCAGGCGGCAAGGTGGCCGGCTCGGTGAGCAAGAAGACTAGCTACGTGGTGGCCGGCGAAGAGGCGGGCAGCAAGCTGGCCAAGGCGCAGGAGCTTGGTGTGGCCGTGATCGACGAGATCGCGCTGCTGGCGATGTTGGCGACGCGTGGTTCCGAAGCGCATTAGCACGATCTCCGCAGGACGCGCGGCTCAGTAGAAGAGGTATTTGCGCCAGCGGTCGTCGCCGCGGCCCAGCATCCGCATGATCTGGCGGCTGGTGTGGAGGCTGAAGGAGCGCGGCTCGCGCAAGAGGTGCATGTCGTCGATCTCGCTGAGCAGGCGGTTGCCTTTCTTGCGATTGCAGGCATGGCAGCAGGCGACGAGGTTTTCCCAGGTCGAGTTGCCGCCGCGGGAGCGCGGGACGACGTGGTCCAGCGTCAGTTCGTTGGGCGGCAGAATCACAGCGCAGTACTGGCAGGTATTGCGGTCGCGGAGCAGGATGTTTTTCCGTGAGAGTGCGCGAGTCTGGTGCGGTATGCGGCGATACTCCAGCAGTCGGATCACCGAGGGCATGGCCATGCGGCTGCGCTGGGCATGGAGCAGCACGCCGTGTTCTTCCTCAGTGCGTGCAATGCCCTTCAGCACCAGCACCAGCGCGCGTCGTGCTCCGCAGATATTGATCGGCTCATAGGAAGCGTTCAGAACGAGGACAGGCATCTGGAGAACCTGCCCGGATTGTGCCCAGCTTTGGCCCTCCGTGTGGACGATGCGAGCAGCTTTTGCGAGTGACTTCTGCTTGCGGGCGTGGATCATTGCTTTACCAAGCGACATCGGAATCTCCTCGTCAAAATGTGTGGTTGTAGCGGTTGTGGATCTGTCAATCGATGGCGTGTACGTTCCGGGTTTATGTGGGATGTGGAGTGGGTGGATGAGCGTTCGTCGGAAGATCGTCCGGCAATTCGTAATGAACGCAATGGGTATTGTCCAAAGCATCTGCCGGAATCCAGCGCCCGTTCTCCACGCTCAACTGGGCGCGCGCCAGGGCGGCGATGGAAACACTGGATGCGCCAGCGTCCAGCAGTGCCTGAGCGCAGGCTCGCGCCGTGGCGCCGGTGGTCACAATGTCGTCAACCAGCAGGATGTTGCGGCCCTTGATCTGCCGAGGCTCAGCCACGCGAAAAGCGCGAGCAAGGTTGATGCGTCGCTGGTGGGGCGCCAGCAGAGCTTGTGGCGCGGTCTCGCGATGTCGGATAAGAGAAGCGGGCGAGAGTTGGAGCGCCCAACCCGAGTGCGTTCGGCGCAGCGACTGGAGAGCAGATGCAGCAAGCAGGCGCGCCTGGTTGAACCCCCGCTCGCGCTGGCGGCGCGGATGCAGCGGTACAGGAACGACGAGCATCGGCGTAGGAGCTTCGGCGGCCATCGAAGCGATCGCCGCCGCCAGCATTTGGCCCAGCGGTCGGCTCATGGGCAGGATGCGGCTGTACTTGAGAGCGTGGATGGCCAGGCGCAGTTGGTCGCGGTAGGTGGCGAAGGTAACAACGCGCGTGAAGGGCGGCAGTGCGAAGCGGCAAACTCGACAAATCGCATCCGCTGAAGGAGACTGGCTGAAAACGGCCAGAGATGCTCCGCAGCGAAAGCAGGGATCAGGACAGGTGGGCGTGGTTCGTATCGTGTTCCAGCAGTCTTCGCAAACCGGCGCAGCTGAAAATCGTATCAGTGGTTGATCGCAGAGGAAGCAGAGATCCGGCGAGAGAACCGATGCAAGCGATGACAGAAAGTGACGGCCAAGCGAAGGGAGGAAAGCAAGTCGACGGGACGCAGAAAACTGGGTAGCTTCCGCGCGAAAGCGTTCCGGGATCGGTTCGGGTCGAGGCAGGCTACTGAATTCGCACCTCACAAACCAGATTTGTGGCCGCAGGACGCCCGTTGCGACTCTGGCAACCAGTATATGCAGAGTTCGCCAGAGAAATCTATGCTGAAGTACACGAACATCCCGGTTTTACCGGATTTTCTTCCGCATGGAAGAAGAGCCTGCGCAATTCACGAAAGAACGGGGAATCGGCTATAGTCGCTCATGCTGGTTTGAACTCGTGGCTGGTCAGGATTGAATGCGGGGAGGGGTTTGCGTGTCTATGTTTCGTCCATATGTTTCGTCAGAGCAGTCGCCTGCGGAGTTTACCTTTCGCGCGCTGATTCTGGGTTCGATCTTTGGGATTATTTTTGGTGCCGTGACGGTGTATGTGGGCCTGCGCGCGGGATTGACCGTGGCGGCCTCGATTCCGATTTCCGTCCTGTCCATCAGCATTTTGCGAGTCTTCGGGCGATCGTCCATCCTGGAAAATAACATCGTCCAGACCACCGGCAACGCGGGCCAGTCCATTGCATCGGGAGTGATCTTCACCCTGCCTGCGCTGATCTTTCTGGGCTTTGATCTGGAGTACGCGCGCATTTTCATGTTGGCGCTCGTCGGCGGCTGGCTTGGCGTGCTGTTCATGATTCCACTGCGACGTCAGTTGATTGTGGAAGAACACGAGACGCTGACGTATCCGGAGGGGACAGCGTGCGCCGATGTGCTGATCGCTGGAGATCGTGGAGGATCGTTTGCAAGTCGGGTCTTCTTCGGGTTGGGACTCGGCGGTCTCTACACGCTCTTCCAAAATGACAATCTGTTGTCTGCCTGGCCAGCCACGCCAAACTACGAGCCGGATTTTGGACCGCAACACATCCTGAAAGGGGCTGCGATTCGCGCCGATGTGACGCCGGAATATCTTGGAGTCGGATATATTATCGGGCCGCGCGTGGCAGGAGTGCTCGTCGCTGGCGGCGCAATTTCGTGGCTCGTGTTGATGCCGCTCATCTCCTTCTTTGGACGCGTTTTGAATCATCCTGTTTATCCGGGAACGCGTCTTATCAGCGAGATGTCGCCGAGCGATCTGTGGTCCACCTATATCCGTCCGATGGGTGCTGGCGCGGTCGCTGCTGCCGGGTTGATTACGCTGCTCAAGACGATGCCTACGCTGATCGGCGCGCTGGCCGGCGGAATTCGCTCCATGCGCGCAGGCCGATCCGTAAAGGCAAAGTCCGCGCAGGCAAAGCCGGGACGAACGGAAAATGATCTGCCCATGAGCGTCGTGCTCGGCGGGTCGGTGCTGCTGGTCGTCATCATGTTTCTGTTCCTGCAACTGCATCCGGTGCCCGGAGCATTGGTCGGAGTATGGGCCAATCTGGCGGCTTCTCTGCTGGTGGTAGTCTTCGGATTTCTGTTTGTCACAGTCAGTGCCCGCATCGTGGGCATTGTCGGCAGTTCCGCCAGTCCTGTCTCAGGGATGACGATTGCCACGTTGATGGCGACGGCGGCGGTCTTTTTGCTGAAAGGATGGACGGCTCCTGCCTACGGCGCGCTGGCGATCACCGTGGGCGGTGCCGTATGCATCGCAGCTTCGAATGCAGGCGACACCAGCCAGGACCTCAAGACAGGCTATCTGGTTGGCTCCACGCCGCGATTGCAGCAGGTCGCGCTCATGATCGGCGTGTGCGTCTCGACGATCATCATCGGGTTTACGCTTACGGCCATGAATACGGCGTTTCAGGAGTTTCGCCTGGCTCCGCAACCGTGGGATCTGTCTCAGCCGCATCAGGGTGTGGAGATTCAGCAGGATGCGCACGCACCCAAAAACTTCACCGTGACCGGAGGCTCGGTGCTGCACGGCGACGACTACGTGGTGCTCAATGCGATTGGTTCGTCCGTGCTGGCGGACGGCAAGTATCTCTATTCGCCACAGACGAAGCGGATCGAAGTGCAGTGGATACAGGGGATTGGAAGCGAAAAGGCAGCCGCCCCGCAGGCGCGGCTGATGGCCACCGTCATCAACGGAATCCTGAGCCGCAAGCTGCCGTGGGGGCTGGTGCTGATGGGCGTCTTTCTCGTGATTGGCGTCGAGCTGCTCGGCGTCCGGTCGCTCACCTTTGCCGTCGGCGCTTACCTTTCCATCGGCACGACGCTGGCCATCTTTGTCGGCGGAGTCATGCGCTGGATGGTGGATCGCGCGCTTGAAAAAACAGGTGATGCCGCGGCCTCTGAGAGCGAGGTCAGTGGCGGATCGCTCTACGCCTCAGGGCTGATTGCCGCTGGCGGCATTATGGGGTTGATCGGTGTCGCCATCAAAGCCTATGAGTCGCTGAGCGGGAAGACGCTCCCCATCCAGTTGCCGCAGGATACCTGGCTCCATCATGACTGGGTTTCTGTGCTCATGTTTGTGGCGCTGGCGTACTCGCTCTATTACTTTGCGCGGAAACCGTTGGAAAAATCCTGAGCGCGCGCGCTACAGCAGGTTGTGGAGACGTCGCGCTGCGTCCTGCGCGCCGGGGCTTTGCGGAGCGATCTGGATTGCCTGCTGAAATGCGCTCCTGGCGGAAGAATAATCCTTTCGGCGCACCAGAATCTGTCCCCAGTAGTTGAGGGAAGCGGCGGCAAGCTCAGGCGGCAATTTGCCGACATGTGCGTCGCTTTGAGCGCGTTGAGCAAGCCAGGCGAAGTCCTCTTCGCACTGTTGGCGACGGTGATAGAACGCGGGCAGGTGCCAACTGGTAGCGGCGCGAATGAAGCGTGCTTCAGGATCGTTGGGTGCGTGTCGAATCGCTTCGTCGAGGCGGCTCAGACCATCGCTCGCCTGGCGATGCAGATTCCATATCTGCCAGTTATGTGCGGCGTCGAGCAGTTCCAGACTTCCGTGGTACGCCTCAGCCGTCGGATCGTCCGGGTAGGCATCTTCCAACTCTGCCAGTGCCTTGTGCGCAGCGATATCGGCTGCGCGATTGCTGGAGGTGATGACGCGAAAATAAGCAGTTCTGGCGGTGGCAAGTCTCTGCGCGTAAAGGTCGGAGTACTGAGCGCGATTCATTGGGTTCGCGGGCGGCAAGGCACTGGCGGCTACACAAACCTGAATGGCAAAGCCGTACCAGCAGACCCGTGTTTTGAAGCGCAGAGGTATCTTTTTCCAAAGCCTCATTCCATTATTGTAGTTGCAGGCAGGACTCCGCCGATCCATCCGCGTGTTCATCTGGCGATGAAGGCATGATCCGTATTGACCATACTTCCATCGAATGTAGAAGTTCTGCACGCTCACCCCATACACACCAGGAGCCCCAAACGAACGTCCTTGGACTCATGTTTTCGCTTCCCCCCTGCGGTGAACGAATGGATGAAGTCAATCCAGACGAAACACCCCACAAAAGACTGGCGGTAAAGTCGCAAGTTTCAGCACTACGCCTGTGGGCCATTCTTTTCGGTTCTGCGGATTCCGGATGGCGCGACCCGACACGGGACTCTTGTTTTCAAATACGAGCGTTGTTACCCAACAGGGTAACTGCGCTGCTTCCACGTTGCGGGTCGGCCCATGAGTTTCCGAACAAGGGCATTCCATTCCAGCACAAGCAGCATCAGTACACCAAGCGGGTGCAGCAAGGCTCCGCGCCAGCTTTGACCAAAGCGCACGGCAGAGGCAATGCGCTGGATGAGCCCGAGACTCAAGCCCACCATCGCGAGTTGAAAGGTTGATGCATCTCCTGTCATCAGCGACCACAGCAGCAACGGAAGCGGCAAAACCTGACCGCAAACGAGCAGCAGGGTAAAGATGCCAATGCGGGAGGGCGCAGCCATGCCTTCGGTGGCGTTCTTGCTCAGTCCGCTCCAGACCTGAGCGGCACTGCGGTACATGCGGCAGACGGCGTCGGCTGTCAGGTCATAAACGTGCGTCTGGATTCCGCATCGGCGGAAGAGCTCGGGCAGCAGCAGCCCGTCGTGCATGGTGGTGCGAATGGCCGAGTGCCCACCGCTGGCGAAGTAGCTGCTGCGGCGCACCATCATGAATTGGCCGCAGCCAGCGGCAAAGCCCGGGCGTCGCGTGAACCGTTCTCCGGGAAGTGGCAAAAAACCCAATAGGATGAAGTGGATCAGCGGGATCAGCAGCCATTCCAGCCATGTTTTCGTGATCTGGCGAGGAAACCCTGTGACCATTCCGGTTGAGTCCGGGTGCAGCTCGGTGAGCATTCGAGCCAGCGCTAAAGGCCCCAGTCGCACATCCGCATCCAGAAAACAGAGCACGGGGTTTTGTGCCAGCGAAGCCAGATGCCAGCAGGCATGTTGTTTGCCGTTCCATCCCTCCGGCAGCGGCGGAGCTTGTTCGAGGCGCAGGCGTGTGTCGGTCAAGGCAAGCGCACGAACGATCGCCGCGGTGCGATCCGTCGAGCTGTCGTCGAGCACGATCAGTTCCAGCTTCACCCCCTGCGATGCCAGCACGGATTGCACTGCATCCGCGATCGAAAGCTCCTCGTTCCGTGCTGGAATCAGCACCGATACGGGCAATAGCTCGGGGTTGTCTCCGCACAGGCACGGACGGCGAAAAAGCCGGATGTTGATAACGAAAAGCAGCAGCGGAATCGATGCGGCTGCCAATGAAAACCAGGCGAGAACTGCGTATGGGGAGAGGGTCATTTTGTGTGCAGACTTCCGTGATCGCGATGATAAGGTCTTCCCGTGCAAGCGCTCACCAGTCGCTTCCAGCCTTCATAGATGCCACCGATGCCGGATGTCCCATCCAGCATCGTCTCAAACGCGGCAGGATTGCGCTCCGAGGCGAGCATGGCAAGTTCATCCAGAGTGGCTGCCTGCGCATAGGCAAGCAGATTGGTCCAGGTGCGGGGCTGCTCCATGTGACCGTCGGCAATCTCCAGCGGTTCGCCAAAGTTGACGAGAATCTCCGGCAGCCGCTCGTTCCAGAATGTGTATTCGATGGCGATGGGAATGCAGGTGAGGCGGCCGATGCGCGCCATCAACGTGCCCAGACCGGAACGAAAAACGATGGGACGTTTGCGTACATCCTGAAACTGACTCTCGGGGGTGATCCAAAGGGCAGTGTTGGGGCGCGAGAGAACCTGTTGCCCCTGACGCAGAAACTGCGCAGCCCCCCGCCGTGTCCTATTTTCCACCGGGAAAAAACCAAGCGGACGGAAGATGGAGTAGTGGTCGAGCGCGGCGGAGTCCATCGGCGCGTAATGCTCGCGCTCCGGCAGAAACGCTTCCGCAAGCAGCAGCGCAGTCAGCGGATCCCACCACGAAGCATGATTGCCAAAAAGAATCAGCGAGTGAGCATGGCGCGGAATGCGTCCGGCGTTGGCTATACGCAGCGCATGGAAGTGGCGGCGCAGGTACCATCGCGCGTAAAGACGGAACAAGGCCAGTCGTCCAGGCGCAGGTCTCCGGATCATGCTGGCGTCTGGATCGTTCGTGGCGGAGAGTGCGTGCATGTCCGTTCCTCTGCTTCTGACTTTAGCGGGTGAAGTGCAACGCTCACAAAAAACCTGCCTTGAGCCCCGATATTGAACACCATCTACGGAGATGATCGCGGTAGGCAGCCAGGCAACAGGAGCGTGATAGATGTACTGCTAGATAGATGAGCCAGGGTGTGCCGACGTTGCGGAGGCAGAGGAAAATGCTGCGTGAAATCTGTGGGCAAAGATACGGAGATGAATGAGAGTGAATCGTTTTTTGATGAAGCGAAAGGCGATCCGTCGTAGAATGCGTCTTTCGCCAGGCGAAAAGCGTCGCTGACAGAGTTAAAGAAGATTGCAGCAAGAGCAGGAAGTCGGTTGAGTCTGCGCTTTTTTCACTCCATAACGTTGTTTGTGGCTTGCTTTGCCGTGCTGTGCAGGATCGGTGGCGACCGCGTTGCCTGTGTGTTTGCTGCGGGCGCAGCGCAGGCGGATGAGCAGCAGGGAGCAGACAATCCCGACAACCGCTGTGAGCGCTGCCACCAGGCTATCTACAGAAAATATGAGCAGACACCGATGGCGCTGGCCAGTGGCCCGGCGGCAGAAGGGCTGATTCCCGCCGACCTGAAGCAAAGCACAACGGGAGTGGAATATCGCATTCGCAAAGATGGGCAGCAGGTCGTGCTGGACTACGCACGTCCAGCAATGGCGTCGAACGGGGAACTTATCCCGGAGATTCAGGGCCAGCGTGTATTGCAGTATTCCATCGGCTCGGGACTGCAAGGGCGGACCTACCTGTTTGAGCGGGACGGCTACTGGTTCGAAGCGCCCATCAACTGGTATGCCCAGAAACGCGTATGGGACATGGCACCTAACTTCCTGCACGCTGCGGAGATGCCGCTTACGCTGCCCGTCGATCCTGGCTGCCTGCGCTGCCACACCTCGGGCGCGCAAACGGCGATGGCGCAGGCCCGAAACAAATTTGCTGACGTTCCGTTTCAGCACAGTGGCATCACATGTGAAACGTGTCATGGAGATGCCACTGCGCATGTGGAATCGGACGGCCACGTCTCGATGGCGAAGATCGACGAAATGCCTGCGAAAAACCGCGATTCCATCTGCTTGAGCTGCCATCTGGAGGGACAGGCGGCCATCGTGCATCGCGGAAAAAAACTTGTGGACTTTCGCCCCGGCGACGACCTATGGGACTATGCCAGTTTTTACGTACACGCCAGCGCGCTAGGATCAGACGGAAGGGCAACCAGCCAGTGGGAGGCTCTGCTGGCCAGTGCCTGCAAGCAAGCCTCCGGAGATCGGCTGACCTGCACCACCTGCCACGATCCGCACGGCAGCGACACGCGGATGACGCCCAGCGCAAAGGTCAACTGGTATCGCGCTCGCTGCCTGAGCTGCCATGAAACGCCGACGGAAGCTGACCATCCGCCATTCTCGCAGACCCACTTCCCGCAGCATCGTGATTGCGTCGCCTGTCACATGCAACGAGCCGGCTCAACCGACATCGCGCATGAGCAGGTGACCGATCATCACATCGTGACGCAGTTCGCATCCAAAGTGATTCCGCCTGCAACCGCTGGGCCGCTGCTCGAGGTGGGGTCCGAACGCATCGAAACTCCCGCACGCAATCGCGACCTCGGTCTGGCGTATGCGCAATTTGCCGCTTTGGGCGACCACGAGGCAGCGAAGCAAGCGGAGGAGATTTTGCTGCAAGCAGAGCAGGAATCGACCAGCTCAGAGGACGCGCCTCTGCATGCGCAGCTTGGATTTCTCCACCAGGTTAACGGACAGATTCGCGCCGCCGCGCAGGAGTATGAAGCGGCCTTGCGGGTTAATCCAGAGGATGCTTTCGCGGCAGGAAACCTGGGGACAATCCTGGCCGAGTTTGGACATCCTCTGGCCGCGATCCAGTTGTGGACGCCAGTACTGGCAAGAAATCCTGCAGAAAAAACAGTCGGAATCAACCTTGCTACCGTGGAGTGTGAGCTGGGTCAACGAGAGGTGGCCCTGGCCACGCTGGATCAGGTGCTGGAGTTTGAGCCGGATGATCGCCCGGCGGCAGCACTGCGGTTGGTGATCCACGAACGAAAGCGCCGATGTGGAAGATAACGCTTTCATTTTGAGTCCTTCACGCCACCGCTCGCAACTCAAGAGTGCCCGCAAATGTATAGTCTCCATCCAACTCTGAAGTGGGCATTCAACAACCCATTCGGAGTCCAACTTCTGAGAAGATGGGAATCCAGACTCTGACCGAAAAGCGGAGCCGATTCCGCCGACTGGAGCCCGGCGCTTTAGTAAAGCAATTTATTTATGGATAAGGATTGCTGTTGCCCTTGAACAGCTTACGCGCTCGTGGACATCAACGAGTACAGAAACGGCTAGTAGGCGAATCTTAAAATGACAATACATATATATGTCATTTTATCAAATCTGTCATACCAAATGCTATAAAAAGTTCAACGCGTGGAGCGGCAATCTGGAGATAACAGCTTGGTTGAGCCGATCCTCTCACTTTGCCGAATCAAAGCAAGCCTATTGTTTTCAATAGATGCTTATATATGCCTTTCCATAGGGCAACTAGCAGCATTCAGATGAGCGCTTACGGGATTTGACTATACCGATTGACGAGCAGATTAGAAAAAAACTCAGCCGAAAGATTGACAATCCTCTCTTGCTTTCGATAGAGTTCATCGGTGCTCAGGAGTACATTTTTTGCTCGCCGGAAAGTGACTCGGCGAAGCTTTTTGAGCCGAACATGAAGCTTGATACACGCGAGTGTTCAGGGAAACGAGAGAACGGGACTCGCCAGCGCGGCAGGACTCGTCGGAGCGCCGAAAGTTAGTTGTGTGCCTTTGTACTGCGACTTTGGATCCATGCCGGCAAGTTCTGGTAGTGGATCAGGCGAAGTCACTGGTGGAGCAGGCCACGCTAAACGGCCAATGGGCTTTTTGAAACCTGGAGTATTTCTCAGGAGACCGCATGACTAAGTACACGCGAACAGCGTACGCTCTGGCACTCCTCGCCATCGTATGCCTGTTCTCCTCGACCATGGCTCGTGCCCAGTCGGTCTACGGATCGATCTTCGGCACGGTCACGGACAAAACCGGCGCAGTGGTACCAGGCGCTACGGTGACCGTGACCGACGAAGGGAAAGGCACGACAGTGACCGTGACCACCAACGCAACCGGTGATTACACGGTCTCCCATCTTATCCCTGACACGTATGACGTGCAGGTTACAGCAAAAGGCTTTGAGACTTCGACGGTCAAGGGCATCGTGGTGCTGGCAGATACATCACCGCGCTCTGACATCTCGCTGGGGGTTACCAGCGCAGGTGCCGAGACGGTGACCGTAAACGCAGATTCGGTGCCGGAACTGAAAACCGACCGCGCCGATGTCTCCACCATCTTCAACTCGCAGCAGGTCAACGATCTGCCGGTCGAAGGTCAAAACTACGCCAACCTGCAGCTTCTGCTGCCCGGCGCGCAGCTTCTGGGCTGGTCCCACGCTGCGGATGAAAACCCGCAGGCATCCCGTCAGATTCAAATCGACGGCCAGGCATTCGGTGGCGTTGCCTACGAGCTGGACGGTACTGACAACCAGGATCCGATTCTGGGCATTATCGTCATCAACCCGTCGCTGGATTCCATCACTGAGTCCAAGGTGACGACGCAGAACTTTGATGCTGAGCTGGGCAAGGCCGTGGCCGCCGTGGAGACGGTCCAGACCAAGTCTGGTTCCAACAGCTTCCACGGCAGCGCGTACGACTTCCGTACGGGCAATGCGAACCTGGCAAAGGATCCCTTTGCGGGAGCGCCTGCGCCGGGTATCAAGAACAAGTTTGGCGGTACGATCGGCGGGCCGATTCTGAAGAATCGTCTCTTCTTCTTTGGTGCCTATGAAGGTCAGCGTCAGAAGGTCGGCTCTGTCGCCGTTAATACGTTGCCCAGCAAGATCCTGACGCAAAGCTGCTTGGGGCAGATCACCGGCCCCAGCGGAGTTCCGGGTTGCGATTTCAGCGAGTACCTCAACGCGCTCGGAAGTAAGGGGCAAATTTTTGACAACAGCGCGGCTGGCGGTGGAAACCCGTTCCCTGGGAATACCATTCCAACTTCGCAAGTCAGCAAGCAGTGGACGAACATGCTCACCTACCTCCAGCCATACGTGCTGAAGGAGTCGGGTGGCGACCTGAGCGGTCTGGACGCAAACTCGACCGAGCAGGGAACGGGTCTTTTCAACAGCAACCTGTGGACCGTACGCGTGGATGACACAATCAACGAAAAGGCGAATGCTTTCGTCCGCTTCTCTCGCTGGACTGATACGCTGGCTGGTGCTCAGATGTACGATCCTGCGGGCGGCGGAGTGGGTGCAGGCGGTCCCGGCTTCGGCATCGGTGGCTATGGTGGCCAGTCGACGAGCGCCGACGACAGCCTTGCCATTGGCTCGGATTACGTCTTCAGCCCAACCTTGATTGCTGATCTTCGTTTGGGTTATCTGCGTTACAACATTGCTGACCAGAAGAACGATCAGAGCACGGAATTCGCCAACACGCTTGGCATTCCGGGCATCAATTTTGGTACGTTCTACACGGGTGGTTCGCCGGGCTTCTTCATTCAGACGCTGCCAGGCGGAGCGCAGCAGCCGCTCTATGGCGACGGCCTGAACATCAGCCGTTGTAACTGTCCTCTGACCGAGCGCGAAGACCAGTTCCAGATTGTGAACAACTGGACCAAAACGATCAAGAATCACGAGATCAAGGTCGGCATGGATCTTCGTTACGGTCGCAACCTCCGCGTTCCCTCGGATAACGATCGCGCGGGTCTGCTGAACTTCAACGCACAGGAGACGGCGCAAAACGGTGCCGGCGGCACAGGCCTCGGCTTTGCTACCTTCGCTCTGGGCGACGTAACCAGCTTCAACCGTTACGTTTCCACCTCCACCAATGCCAAGGAATTCCAGAAGCGCATGTTCTTCTATGCGCAGGATACCTGGCGCGCAACCAACAAGCTGACGGCCAACATCGGCGTTCGCTGGGAGGGCTACTTCCCGGAGACGGTGAATGGGCCGGGCAACGGTGCACTGATGAACCTCAACGACGGCTATCTCCACGTTGCGGGCATCGGCAGCATTCCTTCCGACATGGGCTGGAACTTCGATGCGATGAAGATGTTTGAACCGCGTCTGGGTCTGGCCTACCAGATGGACGAGAAGGATGTGATCCGCGCTGGTTATGGACGCAGCTTCGACATCGGCGTCTTCGGCTCTGTCTTCGGTCACGTAGTCACACAGAACCTGCCTGTGCTCGCCAACCAGAGCATCAGCAATGCGGGCGGCACCACGCAGGCTTTCTGCCTTGGTTCACCTGCAGATAACCCGGGTTGTAATCCGGGCAACGATGGCAGCGCGCAGCCGAGTGGCGGTGGTCCTTTGACATACACGCCGGTTTCGGTTCCCAACAGCGGCCTGTTGCCAAACCCAGGCAGCCTGGTCACAACCAAGGCTCGTCCGAATCCGATGCAGTATCCGACGCTCGATGCGTGGAACGTATCGTATCAGCGCGCTCTGACGCCGACCCTTTCGCTGACGGTAGCTTACGTGGGCAATAAGGGAACACACACTCTGAGCGATGGCGACGGCAACAATACCAACCCGAACGAAGAAGGCATCACGATGCCTGGCTCGATGAGTATCAACGGCCAGACGTTGCACTGGGATCCAAAAGCTCCCAGCACGCCGAATCAGTTTGGTGCCACTTCGAATCCGCTGTATCTGCAACGCTACTATGGGATGAAGCTGCAAGCATGCTCTGACCCGAACTACATGCAGCCCAGCGATCCGAATCTGCCGGCGGGAGCCTGCGGATGGTCACAGGGCATCAGCTACTATGGCGACAACCAGAACACCCACTTCAATGCGCTGCAGATCACGCTGGCGCAGGCGATGTGGAAGGGACTGGCTGTCAACGCAAACTACCAATTCGCACATGCAACGGACTTTGCCAGCGGCTATGCCACCTGGAGCCAGCGCGTTGCCTATGGCAACGACAGCAACGTGCGTCACCACTCGGCGACCCTCTACGGCAGCTACGATCTGCCCTTTGGCAAAGGCAAGCAGTTCCTGCCGGATGCCAACAAGGCTACGGATCTGATCGTCGGTGGATGGGAACTGTCCGGAACCTATAACATCGCCAGTGGTCTTCCGTTCAGTCTGGGCGTCAACTGCTCGACTGCGCTTGGACCGGACCTGCCCAATGGACCAAGTACGGGTGCTCCTTGCTACCCGAACATTGCACCGGGGATCAAGCTGCACACGAAGCTGAGCTCCTTTGTCCCGGGACAGGGCTGGACGTTCTATCAACCGGTCACACTGGGCAGCAGCGGATTCTCGGATCCGGGGCTGGACCAAATCGGCAACGGTGGTCGTAACCAGTACTTCGGACCTAGCTTCTACAACGTCGATCTGGCGCTGCTGAAGAACATGAACGTGTGGCACAACGTGCTGACTCAGCTGCGTATGGACGCCTACAACGCGTTCAACCACATCAATCCAGGCAACCCTGGCGGTTACCTGCTGAATGTGGGTTCGATCACAGGTGAGGCACCTGGACCGGGACCGCGCCAGTTGGTCTTCTCAGCGCGCGTCCAGTTCTAGTCCAGGCACATCCAACCGCACCATCAACCCTCAGAATGGGGAGCTTCGGCTCCCCATTCGAGTTTGCAGAATAGACTGAAACCATGATGGAGTTGCGTTTCCTCGGAGTGCTATCAGAGTTTATTGGAGCGACTGCAGTGGTTGCTGTCCTCAGTTGTGCCGCGCTTTTACCTATGCAGGCCCAACAGGTAGCAGTCACGGACCGAACGAGCGTCCCGACTGCGCCCGCCACCTTTGACCAAGCCAAGCGGCTGGCCGCGCGGGGACATCTGGATCCGGCGATGTCGCTGCTGGATATTCTGGCGCAGAAGCAGCCCGAGCCAGCCGGTGTCGAGCGGCTGCGTGGCGAGATTCTGTATCAGAAGCAGATGCTGGTCGAGGCCGAAGCGGCGTTTGCCAAGGCCCTGCAGCAGGATCCAACCGACCGCGAAGCGATGGAGATGAGCGGAGTGACACTCTATCGTCTGGCGCATCCTGAACTGGCGATTCCATTGCTGGAGCGCGCCAACCAGACGGTCAGCTCAGCCAATATCGATCCGGAGTATGTGCTGGGCCTGTGCTACATGGATGTGAAGCGCTACGACGACGCCCGCCACGCCTTTGCTGCTCAATTTGGATTTCCTCCGGATTCACCCGCGGCGTATGTGGCGACGGCGCGGCTGCTGCTGCGACGAGAGTTTACCGATGAGGCGACTTTGTTCGTCCAAAAAGCGCTGGCGATCGACCCCAGGCTTCCGGAAGCTCACCAGTTGCTGGGGGAGATCGCCCTGGCCCGAGCTGATCTGCCGACAGCGATTCGCGAGTTGCAGGCCGAAGAAAAGCTGAATCCTCTGAATGGAAACCTCTATGAGCATCTGGGCGACGCCTATGTGCGGAATGGTCAGTATGAACTGGCGCGCAAGGTGCTGAATCGAGCGGTGCTGCTGGAGCCGAACGATACCGGCCCGTACATCCTGCTGGGCGAGGCGCTGACGCGGATGGGTGAACCGGCGGAAGCGGTGCATTATCTGGTTCATGCCGAGCACATGGACCCAGGCAACGCGGTCACACATACGCAACTCGGGCAGGCGTATCGGGCAATGGGAGAGATGGAGTTGGCGGCTCGTGAGTATCGAATGTCGATCGACATCCAGCATCGCAATGATCCCAAGCCCGCGCAGAATCCTCCACAAGGAACGGGAAGGTAGATGTGAGGGACATCATGCGATCCGGGATCGTGTGGGTACTGGCAGGTGTGTCAGCATTCGCGCAGCCGGCCAATTCCAGTGGAACGCGGCAGGCAGTGGGCAAACTGCAGCAGGCGAATCAGGCATTCCATGCGGGATATGCGGCATTGGAAGCGCAGCATCTGGATGAAGCTCGCGCAGACTTTGCGCGCGTGGTGCGGCTGGCTCCGCAACTGCCCGAGGGGCACATGGCGCTCGGTGCGGTTCTGGTGCAGCTTGGACATGCCGATCAGGCGATTCCGGAGCTGAAGCAGGCGCTGGCGTTGAAGCCGGACGACCCCGGCATCCGGAGCAATCTGGCGAAGGCGTATGCGTCGCTTGCGGGAACTGCGAGCAACTCCGCTACGGCCGAGGCGCAGCTACGGAATGCGGTCGCAGTGGACCCCACCGATCCGACCCTCGACGATCAGCTCGGATCGCTGCTGGCGCAGCAAAAGCAGTGGCCGCAAGCCGAGGCAGAGTTTCGGAAAGCGCTTGGCATCCTCGGCAAAGCTCCTGTAGATTCCGCAACGGCTGCCATGGTTCACATGCATCTGGGCGTGGCGTTGGAGCAGGAGCAGCAGCCGACGGATGCCGAGCAGGAGCTGCGAACGGCGGTGGAGCTGGCTCCAAAGAATGCGGCGATTCAGTTGCAGCTTGGACTGCTGCTGGCCGGAGAAGAGCGCGACGACGAAGCGCTCACTCCATTGCTGGCCGCTGTACGTGCCGAGACTGCGACACCTCCGGCGCCTGCGCCATCTGGTGCAGATCTGGCACTTGCGATGAGCCTCCAGCGATTGGGCCGGCAGACAGAGGCAATTCCATATTTTGAACGCGCCGTGGCCGAGGATGCAAAGAACGCCTCCGCACTCAATAATCTGGGTCTGGCGCTGACAGAGACAGGCAAAGCGAAAGAGGCAATGCCCTATTTTCTGCGTGCACTGGCCATCCAGGTCGACAACCCTGTCTTTCATGAGGATGCTGGTGTTGCCGATCTTCAAATGTCGGATTTCAATGCGGCGATTCGCGAGTTTCAGGCAGCATCGAAGCTGGATGCAAAGAATCCTGAGCTGCACTACGACCTCGGTCTGGCTTACAAGCTACAAGACAGAATGGACGACGCGGTGAAGGAGTTGCAGACGGCGGCAGCGCTTGATCCGCGGCTGCCCGATCCTCCGTATACGCTTGGAATCCTGCAGATGCAGCTTGGCAAGCTCGACGAGTCTGCCGATTCACTGCGCACGGCGCTTGCGTTGCGACCGCAAAATGGCGATGGATGGGCGATTCTGGGCAGCGTACTGAACCAGTTGCATCAGTTCAAGGAAGCGGAACGAGCGCTTCGACGAGCAATGGAGCTGCTGCCGGGCCAGCCCGGACCTCGGATTACCCTGGCTTCTGTTCTTGCCGCTGAGGGGAAACATGAAGAAGCTGTGGCGCTGCGGAAAGAGGCAGCCGATCTGACGCGCGTGGCGGTGAATCGTCAACGCGCGCAGTTCAGCACGAATGCTGGAAACCAGTTGCTGGCGCGGGGACAGATTTCCGATGCTGTGTCGCGGTTTCAGGAGGCGATTGCAGCCGATCCGAGTGATGCGGAGGCGCATCGCCAGCTTGCGGTGGCGTTGGATCGTCAGGGGCGCAGCGCGGAGGCTGGTGCGGAACGCGCCAAAGCCGTGGAGCTGGAAGCGGCGAACGCTTCGGGCGCCTCGGGCACGAAACCCTGACAGAGCGACGGAATACCGCCCCCTGTCAGGCGGTCAGCAGGTCTTCGATGGTGATGGGCAGCTTGCGGACGCGCACTCCGGTAGCATGATGGACCGCGTTGGCGATGGCTGGGGCCACGCCAGCCAGTCCGATTTCGCCGATGCCGCGCGCGCCATACTCTCCCATCGCATGGTCCGGATAATCGAGGAAGTGAACGTCGATCTTCGGACAGTCCGCAGCGGTACTGACCAGGTAGTCGGCGAAGTTGTTGTTGATGGGATGCGCGGTATTTGGCTCGTAGATTGTCTGTTCCAGCATCGCCATGCCGACACCCATCACCGCCGCGCCCATGATCTGATTCGCGCCTGCCTTGGGATTGAGGATGCGGCCTGCGTCGATGACGCTGACAATGCGGCTCACGCGCAGCCGGGCAATCCCGGCATCCCAGGTAACTTCCGCGAAGTGAACGCCGAAGGAGTGAGTGGAGACGTTTCGGGCCTGCGGCAAAGCGTAGAGCGGAGCCGACTGGCCCTCACCATGAACCGCTTCCACGTTGGCCAGGCGCAGCAGAGACTGGAAACTTTGTCCGGAAGAAGCGGGCTGCGTCTTGATGTGGACCATGCCATCGGTGAAGGCAAGCGAGGACGCGGGCTTGCCCTGGAATGCCGAGCCGGGCGTGTTCACGGCCAGCTCGAGCATGGTTTGCATGGCTTTTTCCGCGCCGTCGGCAATGGCCGGGATCACCGTTGCCGTAACCACCGATCCGCCGGAGGTTGGGCCGGGAATCAGCGAGCTGTCTCCGAGGATGACCTGGATTCGATCAAGCGGAACGCCGGTCTTGTCGTTCACCACCTGGGCGAAGATCGTATAGGTTCCGGTTCCAACGTCCTGGGTGGCACAGCTTGCCCGGATAGAGCCATCGTCGAGCAAGGAGACTACGGTCTGCGCGCCGCCACGGAATGCTCCCCAGCTTGCCCCCGCAACACCCCAGCCGAGCACCAGGTCGCCCTGCTTCATCGAGCCGACGGCTGGCGTGCGTTTGGCCCAGCCGAAGCGCTCTGCTCCCACCTGCAGGCATTCCCTGTAGTGGCGCGAGGAGAACGGCTTGCCATTGCTCTCGTCGGTGAGAGTGTCGTTCTTGATGCGCAACTCGACCGGGTCCATGACCAGCTTGATGGCCAGCTCATCCATTGCCGATTCCAGAGCGAAGAGGCCGGGCACAGCGCCTGGACCGCGCATCGGTGTGGGTGCGCCGATGTTACGGCGAACCAGAGCAGATGTCACCAGGAGATTGGGTGTGCTGTAGAGCAGGGGTGTGGCTTCGCCGCAGTTTTCGCGGAAGTCGTCGCCGAGCGAGGTCTGGTTGCGGTAATCCTGATGAATGCTGACGAGCTTCCCGTCATGCTGCGCGCCGATGCGGATGCGCTGCTGCGTTTCGGGTCGATGGCCCACCGCAGTGAACATCAGATCGCGTGGGACGTAAATCTTGACCGGGCGCACCAGCTCGCGGCTGGCAATGGCGGCCATGAGGGAATGGGGCCAGGGAAAGAGCTTGCCACCGAAGCCGGAACCCATGAAACGGCAGATGACCTGAATATTTTCTCGGGGAACGCCGAGCATCTCCGCCATCACGTTCAGATGGTTGACGACGCCCTGGGATGACTCATAAAGAGTGAACCGCCTACCGTCCCATACGGCGACGGTGCCGTGCATCTCCATGGGATTGTGCGTGACGGTGGGCGTTACGTAGGTTGCATCGATCTGCACGGGCGCGGAGGCAAATCCCGCTTCGACGTCGCCGCGCTTGCTTTCGGTGTGCAGCGGCAGATCCGCCGTCTGCGGATCGCTGAGTTCGGTGGAGACGTTGGGTGTATCTGCCTGATACTGCACCTGAAGGGTGGCCGCGGCAGCTTGCGCCTGTTCGAGGGTTTCAGCCACGACCATCGCGACATATTGACCGTAGTAGCGCACGATGTCATCGGCAAAAAGCGGTCGCGACTCGCCGGCGCGGCCGCTGAAGCTGCCGGGACCGACGCGATACAGCGATGTGATGTTGCCATGATGCAGAACCAGCAGTACGCCGGGCATCTTCTGCGCCTGTGTGGCGTCGATGGAGAGGATCTTGCCGCTGCCAATGGTGCTGGCAACAGGCCATGCGTAGGTCATGCCGGGGAAGTGATAGTCGGCGGCGTATTGCGCGGTGCCGGTCGTCTTCAGCGGGCCGTCGATGCGCGGCGTAGGCTTGCCGAGGACGGAACTGGTATTACCACTTTGGCTGGATGAAGACTGGGTTGCGTCAAGAATCGCTTCAGGCATGAAGATGCTCCAAGTGCGCCGGGCGTGCAAACTGCGCTCGCAATAACGATAACCGAGTTGTGCATCGAAGCGAAAGCCCTAAAGTTCGGGAACTTCGGGGTCGATTTTCGTGTGGTGAAGCGTGGCCGTTCCGGATGCAGGGCAGAACGGCCAGAGATATGCCTTTGCCTGGATGGAGAGACTGTGCTATGCCTTGGTCGCGGGAAGAATCCCAATGGCTCAGCCGCGAAGTGTGGCAAGAGCTGGATAGAGCTTGCGCCATCGAGCGTAGCCCTCGCGATATGCGGTGAGGGCGGGTGAATCGGGCGTGATGCGCTCCGCGACAGTGATGGCGTTGCCGCAGGCATTGTCGAGTGAGGCCCAGTGACCGACGCCCACACCGGCCATGAGCGCTGATCCGAAGGCTCCGCCTTCTTCCGCGGTGAGAATCTCCACGGGCAGCCCGTAGATTGCGGCCTGAATCCTGCGCCAGAGCGGACCACGCGCTCCGCCGCCGCCGAGTCGGATGGCCGAGACGGGAATGCCGAGTTCGGCAAAGAGCGTGAAGGTGTCGTTGAGCGAGTAGGCGACGCCCTCAAGAACAGCACGTGTGAAATGGGCCGAGGAGTGGCTGCTGTGTATCCCGGCAAACGAGGCGCGGACCTCGGGGTCGAGGTGCGGCGTGCGCTCGCCGAGCAGGTATGGCGCCCAAAGCAGGCCGTTGCTGCCGGGAGGAATGGCCTGAGCGGCCTGTGTGAGCGCGTCGTAGTCCTGGCCGGGGAAAAAGGTTTCGCGAAGCCAGCGGAAGCTGAGGCCAGCCGACTGCGTGACGCCCATGACATGCCAGCGTCCGGGGACGGCGTGGCAGAAGGTATGCAGGCGGCCTTTCGGGTCTTTGACGGGGCTCGCCGTGGCGGCGAAGACGACGCCGGAGGTTCCGATGGTGGCCGAAACAGAGCCGGGTGCGAGGATGCCCATGCCGACGGCTCCGGCTCCCTGGTCGCCTGCTCCGGCGACGACGGGTGTGCCCGCGGCAAGGCCGGTTTCCGCGGCTGCGGCAGCGGAGATGGAGGCGCAGACGTCGGTGGATTCAAAGACCTGTGGCAGCCAGGATTCAGGGATGCCGGCGGCTGCTGCGACCTCCGAGGACCAGCGGCGATGTGTGACATCGAGCAGGAGCGTTCCGCTGGCCTCCTGCACGTCGATGGCGTAAGCGCCGGTGAGGCGGAAGCGGACGTAATCCTTGGGGCAGAGGATGTGCGCGGTGCGGGCGAAGATCTCCGGCTCGTGCTGCTTGACCCAGAGGAGCTTGGTGAGGGTGAAGTTGGGCAAAGCGGGATTGCAGGTCAGCTCGATGAGGCGGTCGTAGCCGAGTGTGGCGTGGAGCCAGTCGCACTGCGGCTGGGTGCGCGTGTCGCACCAGATGAGGGATGGTCGGAGGACCTGGCCGGCGGCGTCGAGCAGCACGGCGCCGTGCATCTGGCCGGTGAGTCCGATGCCGGAGATGGGTTGGCGCGGCTGAGGCGCGGCGGCCAGAGCGCCACGGATGGCCAGGACGGCGGCGCGCCACCAGTCTTCCGGGTCCTGCTCGGCCCAGCCTGGATGCGGCGTGCGAAAGGGCGCGTGCTCGGCAGAGGCGGAGCTGACGATGGAGCCCTGCTCATCCACGAGGACGGCACGTGTGCCGCCGGTTCCGATATCCATGCCAAGAAACCACATACGCTCACCTCTTCAGGCTCAGATTTTCTGCCGTATAAATCGCTTTTCCGGGAGCCAGGCCGGTGCAGAGTGAGGATAGCAGCCCTGGGCGCGAGCGGGGAAGAGAGCAGGCGGCTCGAACCGGGCGGCGGGCAAGATCGGCTGCGGCGAGCGATGCAGCTTGACGGGTCGAACCAGCAAGCGCGCAGGAGGGAACGGCCTGAAGAATGGGCAATCCGGCTGCGACCTGCTTTGGGTTCAAGTCAGAATGCTTACAGATGAATTCCTTTATGTAATTGATAATAAACATATTGATGGGGATTTAGTGTCGACTTGTATCGTAACTGGAAGGCTACTCCATGGGTTACCCCCCCATGGGGGGTATATTATTTTTCTTGCCAACGAAAATATGGCGAAATGTGTACTGAGTTGCAACTAGACCCGACTTGGTTTTGCCGCCGTGTTGTGGGGACAGAACTCAGACCGGAATCAGTATGCCACAAAGCGAAAGAATTGCCTGCCATTGTATGGAGCCATTGCATGGAGCAGACGCGCGTGCGCGCCGTGGCGCTCCCTTGGGTCGCGGGCCGGGTGTGGGGGAAGGTTGCTGGGCAAAAGCGGATTCCCTGCGGGAATGGAAACCCAATGGGGTCGCGCTTGGGGATGTTGGGATAGGCTCCCACCGATGCCGCAGGGTGCGCGGGATGGGTGGGAGCCTGGAGTGGGTTGGAGGTTGCGCGGGGGTCAGGGGTGGAGTCAGTCCATGGGAGCGCCGTTGGGATGGACGAGGTAGACCTGCTGGGGCGCGGTGGATTTGGCGTTGGCCTTGTCGAGCTTGAAGCGGACGGAGGCGATGCTGTCTTTGCCGCTGTAGGGTGAGGTGAAAGTCATCTCATACTGGTTGCGGAGACGGCGGTTGAGGTCGGTGAGGAATGGCTGGAAGGAGACGGGGTTGCCAAACCCTTCCCAGTAGGAGATGCCGCCGGTGGCGCTGGTGACTTCGACGAGGAGGTTCTGGCCCCCGTTGCCGACGTAGGAGCTGCTGCCGGGGTCGCCGCGGCCATGCCAGTAGAGGGTGTAGACGACGATATGCGCTCGGGCTGCGTCCTGAATGGCGGATTGCACGTAGGGGTCTTCGGGGTCGAAGCGACGCTCGTAATCGTCGATGCCGTCGGTGATCATGAGGACTTCACGCTGGGCGGTGGTGTCGGCGGAGGGCCAGCGCTTGGCCAGGTCCGAGAGGCAGAAGTAGGGGCTGCCGTTGGAGTAGGACGGGCCGGCGGTGAGTCGCAGGCTTTTGAGGACAGCGTCGCGGTTGTGGGTGAGGGGAGTGGCAAGCTGGACGCCACCGTACTCCATGTAGCCGAGTGAGACGCGGGCGTTGGGGGGCAGAGCCTGGATGAAGTTGCGAATGTCGGAGAACTGGATGCTGAGGCTGCTGCGCGCGGTGTCATCGATGAGGATGATGAACTCGATGTGGGATTTGGGGCCCTGGGAGGGCACGAGGCTGGTGATGGTGGCGGGTTTGCCATCGACGGCGAGCTTGATGTCGGCGGGGGTGATGGCGGGCGCCGGGTCTTTGTCACGTTTGCCGAGAACGGTGATGATGGCGCGGCCCTGTGTGGGATTGGTGTCCTGAGCGCTGGCGGCAAGTCCGCCGGCGAGGATGGCCGCTGCGAACGAAAGAGTGAAGAGAAGTCTGGCTTGCATGGTTGCTGGTTCCTTTCTGCGATCGAGCGCCGGGATCGAGAGCAGTATCCCATTATCCCCGGTGGCTGCATTTGCGTCCACTTACTGAGACGCGTGCGGCAAAGGATTTAACCCGAATTTTTGAAAATAGTCTTCATGGACTGAAAACTTTGGTGGAAGAGAGGCGGCGAGAAGAACAGAAGCGGGGGAATGTGACAGTAGACACAGGCGGAACCGGGGCGAAATGGTGGAGGATGGAGAGAGCAGGCGGGACGGCCGCCGTGATGGAATCGACGAAGAGTGTGGAGGATGCGATGAGCGATCTGGCAGCGTTGGCGGAGTCGGTGACGGTGGATCCATGGGTGGGACATCCGCAGGACTATCACGTGTTTCATCGTTTTCTGGAGCGATGCCGGGAGTTGCCGGCGCTGACGACGGCGGTGTGCTGGCCGATGTCGGAGGTGGCGCTGCGAGGGGCGCTGGAAGCAGCGGAGGCAGGGCTGATTGAGCCGGTGCTGGTGGGCGATGGTGCGGCGATGCGCAAGCTGGCGCAGGAGATGGGCGTGAGCGTGGAGGGTCTGCCGGTGGTGGAGGCAGCGAGCGAAAGCGCGGCGGCGCAGGCAAGCGTGGATATGTGCCGGAGCGGCAAGGCGCAGGCGATGATGAAGGGCAGTCTGCACACGGATGAACTGATGCGCGTGGCGATGGCGCGGGATACGGGATTGCGGACGGGCAAGCGGATTACGCATGTGTTTGTGATGGATACGCCGGCCTATGACCGGACGCTGCTGATTACGGATGCGGCGATCAACATTGAGCCTGATCTTGAGGACAAGGTGCATATTGTGCAGAATGCGATTGATCTGGCTCATGCGCTGGGGATTCCGGAGCCGAAGGTGGCACTGCTGTCGGCAGTGGAGACGGTGAATCCGAAGATTGGCTCGACGCTGGATGCGGCGGCGCTGTGCAAGATGGCGGATCGGAAGCAGATCACGGGCGGGATTCTGGATGGTCCTCTGGCGTTTGATACGGCGGTGAGCGAGAAGGCGGCTGCGATCAAGGGTCTGGTGTCGCCGGTGACAGGGAAGGCGGACATTCTGGTGGTGCCGGATCTGGAGTCGGGCAATATGCTGGCCAAGCAACTGGAGTATCTGGGAGGCGCGCAACTGGCGGGGATTGTGCTGGGAGCGCGGGTGCCGGTGATCCTGACAAGCCGAGCGGATTCTGCGGCGACACGGCTGACCTCATGCGCGGTAGCTGCGCTGCTGCATCAGGCGCAGCGGTGCGGCCAAAGCTGAGGGTGAGACAGGCGTGCCCGCAGGCCAGCCGTTGGATGGCCTGCGGGCACGGAAAGCGACGAGCGGACGGCGACGGGTGAGGTCTGCGCGTCAGCGAACGGCCGCGAGTGTGGCGGTGAGCGGAGTGGACTCCGAGGAGTCGCCGACGCGAAGGATGAATTTGCCGGTGTCCATCTTCCAGTTGTGGGTGTTGACGTCCCAGTAGGAGAAGGAACGCGGATTGAGCGTGAGCGTGACGTGCTGGGTTGCTCCCGGGGCCAGGCGGACTTTGGCGAAACCCTTCAGTTCGCGCTCGGGACGGTTGACGGCGGCGTCTGGCTGAGAGACGTAGAGCTGGGCGACTTCGGCTCCTGCGAGGTGGCCGGTGTTGGTGACGTCGAAGGTGACGGCGACATTCTGGCCGATGCGGACGGTGGGCTGCACCTGGAGGTGGCTGAAGGCAAAGGTGGTGTAGCTGAGGCCAAAGCCGAAGGGATAGAGTGGGTGCTTGCCGGTGGTGGTCCAGTAGCGGTAGCCGACCATGAGCTTCTCGTTGTAGTGGACGTGCTGGAGGCCGTCGGCTTCCTTTTTGGAGTAGTAGTTGGCGAAGGTGGGATCGTCCTGGAAGCTGCGGTCGAAGGTGACTGGGAGCTTGCCCTCGGGATTGAGCTTGCCCAGCAGTGCTTCAGCGATGGCTGTGCCACCCTCCTGACCGGGGTAGTAGGTTTGCAGGAATGCAGGAACCTTGTCGAGCCAGGTTGTGGTGTCGACGGCTCCACCGGCGGTGAGGACGACGGCGGTTTTTGGATTGGCCGCCACAACGGCGTGGAGGAGCGCGTCCTGTCCCCAGGGCAGGGTGAAGGTGCGGTCATAGCCTTCGCTTTCCGTGTCAGGATCGAATCCGACGGAGAGCACGACGGCATCGGCTTTGGAGGCGATGCGCAGGGCGTCGGCGGGGATCAGGTCAGAGATTGCGCGAAGGCCGAGCGCGAGACGGATGCCGGGTGCTTGCGGAATGTAGTCGGCAACGATGTGGATGGGCGTGCCCGCCGTGAGGTGAAGCGTGGCGGAGAGCGGAAACTGACCTTCCTGATGGGGCTGGTCGAGGAGCTGTTTGCCATCGATGCGAACGGTGTAGGAATCCTCACCGGAGGCAGCGGCGAGCAGGAGATAGTCGCCGGAGGTTTTGGGGGTGTAGGTGGCGGTGTAGCGGAGGCCACGTGGATGAGGATCGACCACATCCCACATGGCGGGTTTGAGGTCGTTGATCTGGCGCTGGGTGGTGGTGGAGGCTGGCGAACCGGTGAAGTCGTGATTGTCAAAGTGCTGGACGGTGACCGGCCCGGCAAAGTAAGTTGCGCCGAAGATTTCCTGCGGAGTGGGAAGTCCGCGAGCATAGAGGACGCGGATGCCCTGAGTTGCACCGAGGTTGGCGAGGCCGGTGAGCAGGCTGACGGGATCGAAAGCGGTGGCCTGCGACGAGCCGCCGCCGCCGGGAACGGCAGGATAGGCGTCGGGGCCGATGACGGCGATGGTTTTGATCTGCGCCGGGGTGAAGGGCAGAAAGTGGTGGTCGTTTTTGAGCAGGGTGAGGCTCTCACGCGCGCCCTGCAGGGCGATGGCGCGGTCGGCGACCGAGTAGAGCGGCAGGGAGTCGATTTGCTGCGGACGAGCGTCGGGGCCAATCCATCCGTAGCGCAGAGCGACGCGGAAGAGCCGCATGAGTTTGTCGTCGAGGGTGGCTTCAGTGACCTGGCCGGAGCGGACAGCGGGCAGAAGCGTCTGCTCGTTCATGAACTTTGCGGAAGGCATCTCGAGATCGAGGCCGTTGTTGGCCGCGGCGACGCCGTCATAGGTGGCGTCCCAGTCCGACATCAGCAGACCGTCAAAGCCCCACTCCTGCTTGAGCAGCTTGACGTTGAGGTCGTTGTTCTGGGTGGAGTGGACGCCGTGAAGCAGGTTGTAGGAGTCCATGACGGCGGTGACGTGAGCGGTTTTGACAGCCGCTTCAAAGGGTGGCAGATAAAGCTCACGGAAGGTGCGTTCGTCGATGTCGGAGCTGACGTTGTGCCGGTCGTACTCCTGATTGTTGCCGGCAAAGTGTTTGACGGTGGCGCTGACGCCCTCGGACTGGACCCCCTCGATATACTGCACGGCAAGCTGCGCGTTGAGGTAGGGGTCTTCGGAGAGATATTCGAAGTTGCGACCGTTGACCGGAGAGCGGGAGATGTTGACGCCGGGCGCGAGGAGGAAATCGACGCCGCGGGCGCGAGCGTCACGGCCCAGACCCTCGCCGACCTTGCGGGCGACGGAGGGATCCCAGGTGGCGGCGAGAGCGGCGCCACCGGCATAGGCGGTGGTTGGTCCCCAGGAACGGACGCCGAGCGGACCATCGGACATTTTGAGCCGCGGAAGCTGGATGGAAGGCATGGCGTGGGTGAACATGCCATCGACTCCGCCGAGCAGATGAATCTTCTGCTGGAGGGTGAGCCTGGTGACCATGGCGTGAGCCTGTTGCTCGATGGCGGGAGAATCGGGCGCAGGGCCGAAGAGTGTCTGGGCATGTGTCTGGGCAAGGATGGCAGCCGGAGCGACAAAGATGGCCGCAAGCGCGATGAGCCAGGCGGAAGAGCGGAGACTGCGAGGCGAAGTGAAGAGATGGATTTGCATAGCGTGTGGAAGAGTACACGGCGGAAGAGGCGTTTGGCAAGTACAAACAAACGATTGTTAAAGCGATTGCTCAAGAGCTGAGGAGCGAGAGTCGGGAAGGTTGGAATATGCGCTGAGGATTTCAGGTGTAGTGGAATCGCAGCAGCAGTATACTGGCGCAGTCAGTGGAAATACGCAGTATGGATCGATACCTTGATTCTGGAAGTGACGTTGAGCGATCAACGATCTGAGGTTAACGGGACAAGATGACACCCTTCAAACAGATTTCTCCCCATCCGGTGGATTGTGTCCACTGCCAGCAACGACATCACAGGCTTTTCTGCAATCTGCCGCAGGAAGCGCTGGAGGAGTTTGATCGGCTTGGTGTGTTGGTGAGTCATGCGCGGGGTGCAAAGCTGTTCAGCGAGGGAGATGTTGCGCGGAATGTTTTTGTGCTGTGCAGCGGCCAGGTGAAGTTGTCGACCAATTCGCGGGATGGGAAGACGATGATCCTGAAGATTGCGGTGCCGGGCGATCTGCTTGGGTTGAATGCGGCGCTGGCGGATGCTCCGCATGAACTGACGGCGGAGACGATTGAGCCGTGCACGATCAAGACGGCGCGGCGGGAACAGTTTGTGGAGTTTCTGCACAAATATGGCGTAGCGAGCATGAATGCGGCGCAGTCGCTTTCGACCGAGTACTGGACGGTCTTTCGGGATGCGCGCCGACTGGCGCTTTCGACGACGGCTGGGGGGAGACTGGCGCAACTGCTGCTGGAGTGGGCGAGATCGGCAAGCTGTGGCGACGGCGAGATGAAGTTTACGATGGCGCTGACTCATGAAGAGCTTGCAAGTATGGCCGGTACGTCGCGCGAGACGGTGACTCGGCTGCTGAGCCAGTTTCGCCGTGATGAGTGGATCCGGGTAAGTGGATCGCGCGTGACGATTCTGAACGAAGAGGCGCTGGACCAGATGACAGCTTGAGCGGGAAGGTTTGGTATGCCCGGAGTTGGGGTCAGTTCAAGAGTGATCGAAAACGGGCGATGAACAGCAAGGGCGCACTCTTCTGAGCGCACGATCCGGACTTGAGGCTGCTTCGCTGCTATGGACTCCACGAGCGCAACTGTAACCGAAGTACAGATTGAACAAGCGAACTCGCTTTTCTGGAGCCAGATGCTTGGCGTGGAGATGCGTCGAGCTGTGTCAGCGCATTCCGAATGGATGGAGGATGCGCATGTTGCCGGATGGTGTGTGCTTTCCGGTGCGTGGAGCGGGCGGATTGAAGTGCGGATGACGCATGGGCTGGCGATGATGGCGACGTCGATGATGCTGGCACTGCCTGAGGAGCATGTGCGGGAAACGGACGTGATGGATGCGACGAAAGAGATTGCCAACATGATTGTGGGAACGATCAAGTCGACGCTGCCAAGGCCCTGTTCGATGACGGTTCCGGAGGCGTCGGCTGCGAGTGGCGCGGAAACGCTGCGAGCGGCGACGGGAAGAAGTGCACGATTTTGTCATGAGCAGGGCGAGTTAATCGTTCGGCTGATAGAAGAATGCGATAGAGAAGCATAAGGAAAAGTTTTGGGACAAGTTTTTTCTTGCAAAAATATCAAAAGTAAAACTATGTTTAAGAATGGAAGCCAGACAATCCTGTTTGGGTAACAAGCCACCCTGTGACAATTTTTCTGTCTGAGGCCAGTGCTCGTGTGGGCATTGGCATAGCCGTATCTATCCATTTTTCTGACCTATCCTTTCACGGTTGCAACGGATGACGGAAGGCAATTCCAGAGTTAGTTGAGATTCTTCCTTCTGTCGGCAGTTCTGTTTTATCAGCGGTCCTTTTCATTTTCTTTTTATCCGCGTCTCCCGATCATCGGTTCGTGAGGCGAATGTCCCTTCTTACTTTCTTTTTGGAGGTAGTTTGCATGAGACTTACTCGGAGTTATTCCTGGCGGCTTCTTGGTTTTCTGGTTTTGATATGGATGTGGAGTGTGACGGCAGGGGTGGGACGCGCACAAACATTTCGAGGTGCGATCAACGGCATTGTGACAGACCCAAGCGGAGCCGTGGTGGCGGGTGCTTCTGTGGCGGCGGTAAACGAGGCGACGGGCGTGATGTTGAAGGCGGTCAGCTCCAGTGCTGGCGAGTTTGCATTTCGCGATATTCCGATTGGAATGTATCGGGTGAGCGTGACGGCGAATGGATTCAAGACGGAGGATATCAAGGGAGTGCCGGTTTCGGCAGGCGCGGTGTATTCGCTGCCGGTGAAGCTGGGAATGGCGTCGGCGGGTGAGACGGTGGAAGTCTCAGCCGAAGCGGTGTCGCTGGATACGACCTCGACGGTGCAGACGACAGATATTCCGAATTAGGTGATACAGGATACGCCGATGAATGGGCGGGATTTTACGCAGATGATCGCGATCACGCCGGGCTATGCGGGTTACTCCGGCGGCGGGTATGGATCGGTGAATGGCACGCGGCCGGATATGGTGAGCTGGCAGATTGAGGGTGCGGATAACAACGATGTCTGGTGGAATATTCCTGCGGCCAACCAGGGAGGTGTTTCGGGAATCGCGGGTGTGACGCTGCCGCTGGATGCGATTGAGCAGGTGTCGGTGGTGACGGAAGCGGGGCCGGATGTGGGCCGAAGTCCGGGAGCAACGGTGAACCTGGCGATCAAGTCTGGAACGAATCAGATTCACGGGACGGCCTACTACTACAACCGCAACGAAGCTCTGGCAGCGCAGTCGCAATTGGCGTTGACGAAACCGGAGTTACGCAATCAGCAGTTTGGATACTCGGCGGGCGGGCCGATTCTGAAGAACCGCTTGTTTCTCTTTACGACGTATGAGGATCAGCGTTTTACGATCGGTGTGAATCAGCCATCCACGGAGCCTTCGGCGGCGTATCAGGCTGCGGCGACCTCGATCCTGAATGCGTATGGGGTGCCTGTGAATCAGGCTTCCTACAACCTGCTGCAAGGGTCGGGAAATAATCAGGGATTGTGGCCGACGAATGCGCTGACCGGTCCTGCGACGCCGTTCAACTACACGAATCCGGAGAATGAGTTTGGCTTCAGTCACAATGGACTGGTGAAGCTGGATTACTCGATTAACGATAACAACAAGCTATCGTTCAAGTGGTATGTGGGTCAGGGAACGCAGGTGGCACCGACGGTTTCGCTGCTGACACCTTACTATGAAGCGGCACCGATTCATGTGCAGAACTATTCCCTGACGTACAACACGGTATTGACGCCGCAGTTGACGAACCAGATCTTCGTGGGCGTGAACTACTTCAACCAGGCGTTCTCTGACTCCAGCACGGCGTATAACCCGATTGGACTGGGACTGGATACGGGCGCGACGGGACCAGCGCTGGCGGGTGCGCCGCGCATTCAGATTGCAGCGCCATCATCGAGCAGCGGACTGGGATCGTCTTCGGATGGTTTCGATACTGTAGGTGGAATTCCAAACTCTGGACGTAACGACATTACGGGTCATCTGGACGAGTCGCTTTCCTGGACGGTAGGCAAGCATCAGTTCCATTTTGGAGGGGAACTGCGACAGGCGCAGGTGGACGATTTCTATCAGGCGGATCAGCGCGGGACGTTTGTCTTTGATGGTACGCAGGGGCCGTGGTCGGGCAATGCGGGAACGGCTTGCGACATGCTCTCGGGAATGGCTGCCGGTTCGGTGACATTGCCATCGTCGGAGACTTCGGACCCACGTTTTCTGCAACTGGCGGATTTTCTGGCGGGCTGCTACAACGCGGGTGGAACGTCGATTGTGCAGGGCAATCCGAAGCGGCAGGTCTTCCTGAACTCCTATGGGCTGTTTGCGCAGGATACGTATCAGGTGACGTCGCATCTGAGTCTGAACTATGGCCTGCGGTATGAGTATGGCGGTCCGATTCACGATGGATACAAGGATTTGAGCACGTTTCTGCCGGGCGCTCCGAATGGCCTTGCGGTGGCAGGCGTCGATGTCGCCAATCTCTATCAGCAGTACTATCTTGGGTTCGGGCCTCGGGTTGGTGTGGCGTGGCAGCCGGGCAGCGACGGGAAGACCGTGATTCGCGCCGGATTTGGCCTGGGATATGACAATCCGAACGTGGTGAATTTTCTGAATTCACGATTCTCCAGCAATGGCGGTGCCTTTGGCGTGCAGGATAATCCGGCGGGATCGGTGAAGACGATTGATACGGCACCGGCAGCGGGTTACATCATGTATAACCAGCCGATGTTTCCCAACGCGCTTAGCTCGAGTAACACATGCCTTTCGAATCCAAGTGCGGTGCAGGCGAATTGTTCGAGCCTGAATGTATTTGCCATTCAGCCGAATCTGCGGCCGAGTTATGTGGAGAATTACAACGTAAACATCCAGCGCGCGCTCAGTAGCAACGTGGAGTTACAGATTGGGTATGTGGGAAGCTCCGGGCGCAGGCTGCGTGATCTGGTGGATATGAATCAGGCAGGAGTGGGCAGTGGCGGCGCGAACTCGACGCGCCCGTATTATGGGCAGTATCCAAACTATGCCGTGATCAACCAGATTCAGTCGGAGGCGACGTCGAACTACAATTCGCTGCAGGCTACGCTGCGGTTAAACAACTGGCACAGACTGACGGCGCAGTCGGCATTTACGTATGCGCATTCGCTGGATGAGATCAGTGAAATCTATCTGTATAACCCGCAGAACAGCTTTGACCTTGCCGGGGAATATGGCAACAGCGACTTTGATGTGAGAAATACTTCGGTGAGTTATCTGACGTATTCGCTTCCGGAGTTTCATCATGGGCCATCGGCGCTGGTGAATGGATGGCAGTTCAATTCGCTGCTGAGCTTTCATGGTGGGATGCCGTTTACCATCTACTCGAGCAATAGCGGGAGCAGCGGGACCAACGAGTTTGCCGAGCGCGCGGATCGGACGCCGGGGATCAATCCGAATAGCGGCATCAGCAAAAGCGTGCAGGGAAACAGCACAACCGGCTACTTTGTGAACTGGACTTCAACGGCGTACACTCCGTCGCTGAATGGGCAGTTTGGGACCAGTCATCGCAACGATCTGCACGGGCCGGGATTCTCTGACGTGGACTTTTCGGTCTTCAAGAATACGAAGATCACGCGATTTGTGAATATGCAGTTTCGCGTGGAGATGTTCAACCTCTTCAACCGGCTGAATCTGGCGCAGCCTGGCGACGGCTTCTGCACCGATACCAACAACGGCGCGAATCCGAATGCTTGCGCGATCAGTACGACGATTGGAGCGAACTTTGGCGCGCCAGGCATTGGAGCCGGTGAGCCGTTCAACACGCAGCTTGCGATGAAGATTATCTTCTGAGCGGCGGACACGCGAACGGAAAATGGAGGCGGCCATCGGAGTGATCCGATGGCCGCTTTGCTGATGTGAGCCTGTGGGTCAGGAGAGATGACTGAAAGGGGTCTGTTGCAGGCGGGGATGCAGTGCGGGTGGCTCCAGTCCGGCGGTGTTGGTCTTCATCACCTCGACAAAAGCTTTCTGGAAGGCTGCCATTTCGCTTTGGGTTCCGACGGTGATGCGAACGGAATTTGGCCATGCGGGCCAGACGCGCCCGATGTAGATTTCTTTGGCGGCCATGGCGGCCTGGACCTGTTTACCCGGACGGCCCACGTCGAGCATGAAGCAGTTGCTCACCGATGGCGTCACGGTGTAGCCGTGGCTGCGGAGGAAGTCGATATTTTCCTCGCGCAGTCCGGCCATGATCTTCTTGCGCGTGGGTACGAGTTCTGGATCGAGCAGGCTGGCCTTGGCCGCGGCGACGGCCGTAATGGGCAGCGGATTCTGCCCACCGAGCGCTGAGATTTTCTTGAGCGTCTCGGGTTGGCCCACGATGAAGCCCATGCGAATGCCCGCCATGCCATAGAGCTTGGAGAAGGTGCGCAGCACGACAACATTCTTACCCTGCTTGACGAGCGGAATGCAGGAGGGCGCGTCGCAGAAGTGAATGTAGGCCTCATCCACCATAACCACCGAGTCCTTCGGCACACTGTCAATGGCCTTTTCGATCTGCTCGAAGGGGGTGACTGTTCCGGTGGGGTTGTTGGGGTTGCAGATGTAGATGAGGCCCGGCGTGGAAGACGCAGCCAGCATTGCCGGAATGTCATTGATCGCCGCGCCCTTGGGATCGGCGACAGGAACCTTCAGGATGGGCGTCTTCGCTGCCTGCGCTGCCCACATCGGTGCTTCGTAGCTGGGGTCGGCGACGACCAGGGGCCGCGTCGGCGATGTATAGGCCAGCACAGCGAGGTGCAGCGGCTCGCTCGATCCGGGATAGGCGATCACCATCTCCGGGTCCAGCCCTTGCTGCCTGGCAAAGAGTTCTGAAAAGCCGATCTCCTTGTCGAAGAGATACCGCCCGCCCTTGGGGATGATCGCCGCAATCGCTTGGCGCGCACCCTCCGACGGCCCCATGGGGTTCTCGTTGGCGTCAATGTGGATGCCCTGATCGGAGGGGGCGAATTTGGGGATGGCGGCGTGGGCAAGATGCGCCTCGGTGACAAAGGGAAGTCCGGCGAGGGCTGAGGATGCGGCGGCGGCGCGAAGGAAGTTACGACGAGAGAGGCCACCGGAGAGGGTGGCGGCAGGCGATGTCATCGGGAAGACTCCTTTGGGTTGGAAGGATTTCGGAGCAGAGCACAGGAGTATATGTGTGGAAGGAAGGATGAAAGAAAGAGAACAAGTGCCCCATGACTCACCGTAGCGTTGAAAGATTAAGATTTCAAGAAAAAAGTGAGGCGGGTGGATGGAGATGAGGGATGGGGAGAGACGTGCGCGGTGGGAGAAGAGCGGGAGAATTTCATTTTCGAAGGGGAATTGTGCCCGTAGCGCTTGACAATCCCACAACTAAACCAATTTACTGATAGGACGCAACGAGAATGCCCGCTGCGCGAAGCAGGATCGGGCACGACAGAGGTAAGATGCTTGCCATGCTGATTGCACCTGCTTTTTCCCTGAGTTTGCCGACAGCCACGGCTGCGATGGTGGCGACAACGTCGATTGCACACCTGACGGGTCTGGATATCGCCGTGATCGTGGTGTATTTCGCGATGGTGATCTGGATTGGCTACTACCTGAAGAACCGCGCGAATACGAGCGAAGAGTTCTTTATGGCCGGCCGTGAGATGACGGCCTGGATTGCGGGCCTCAGTTTTGTTTCGGCGAATCTGGGTTCACTGGAGTTGATGGGCTGGGCTGGGTCGGCGTATCAGTACGGCATCCTGGCGGCGCACTGGTACTGGATCGGGGCAATTCCGGCGATGCTGTTTTTGGGCATAGTGATGATGCCGTTCTACTACGTCTCGAAGACGCACTCCGTGCCGGGTTATCTGAAGCTGCGCTACGGGCAGGGTTCAAGCACGGTGGCCGCGGTTTCGTTTGCGTTTATGACGATCCTGATGAGCGGCGTGAACATGTTTTCGATGGCGCTGGTGATGAAGGTGGTGCTGGGTTGGAATATCACCTTCAGCATCGTGGTTTCGTCGCTGGCGGTGGCCGCGTACGTGGCGCTGGGCGGGTTGCGTTCGGCGATCTTCAATGAGGTCTTGCAGTTTGTGCTGATCTGGGGCGGTGCGCTGCTGGTGCCGATTCTGGGCATGATTGACGCGGGGGGCTGGACGGGACTGAAGACGCGCATTCTGCATGATCTTCCTGGACAGGACTATCTGCATCTGTGGCGGGGTCTGGGGCACTTCCACGACAACCCGATGGGGGTTCACTGGACTGGAATTATCTTTGGCCTGGGATTTGCGATCAGCTTCGGGTATTGGACGACAGACTTTCTGGTGGTGCAGCGGGTGTTGGCGGCGAACAGTCTGCGGTCGGCGCGGATGGCTCCGGTGATTGGCTCGTTTTTCAAGATGGCTGTGCCGTTCATTGTGATTCTGCCGGGCTTGCTGGCGCTGGTGGTGCTGCACAATCCCAACGGAAGCCTGATGCACCTGGTGGGTGAGGATGTGGTGAGCGCGCATCCGGGCATGGGTCTGCACAGTTACAACGAAGTGCTGCCGCTGATGCTGGTGAGGTACTGCGGACCGGGTTTGCTGGGGCTGGGCATTACGGCGCTGATTGCCGGCTTCATGAGCGGGATGGCGGGCAATGTGAGTGCCTTTGCGGCGGTGTGGACGTATGACATCTATCAGCCGATGCTGCGGAAGAATGAGCCGGATGAGCACTATGTGACGATTGGGCGGTGGGCGACGGTGCTGGGTGTGGTGGTGTCGATTGGCGCGGCGTATCTGGTGATGCATGCGCAGGGAATCATGGACTATGTGCAGGCGCTTTTCAGTTTCTTTATTGCACCGCTGCTGGGCGCGATTCTGATGGGGATGTTCTGGAAGCGAGCGACGAAATCCGGGGGCTTCTGGGGTCTGCTGATTGGGACGGTGACGTCGGTGGGACTGTGGGCGTGGGTACACTTTTATCCGGCTGCGCTGCGGTTTGTTGCGTTGTCTCCGGATGCCAAAGACATGGCGGAAAACATGTATCGCGCGCTGTGGAGCCTGAGCATTACGGTGATTGTCACGCTGGTTGTGAGTTTATGCACGAGCGGCAAGCCGGATAGCGAATTGAAGGGGCTGGTGTATGGTGCGACGGTGCTGCCGAAGGAAGATCCAGTAGCGTTCTATAAGAACGAACTCTTCTGGGCTGCAATTGCCGTTGTAGTTTTTGTGGGCCTCAATGTGATGTTCTGGTAGGAGTGAAGCGATGACGGGAACGCGGGAGATACCGATCTGGTTTTTTATCGGCGTGTTGTTGAGTGTGTACGGGGTGATGATCCTCGGCTATGGATTGTGGGAGCTTGCAACCGGACACGTTGCGAATGTGGTGCTGGCTCATCTGCATGCGCCGGTGTGGTGGGGCGCGCTTATGCTGGTGTTGGGGCTGTTCTATCTGGTGAAGTTTCGGCCAGGACGATGAGTGCAGCCTGACGACGAAAACGTAAAACAAGACCAATCATGGAAGCGGAGTGAGAAACGCATGGCGGCGCAGAAACAATTGACGTTTGGTGTGGTGGTAGGCAATCGCGGATTTTTCCCGGATCAGCTTGCGAAGTCTGGACGCGAGGAGATGAGCCGCGCAGTGGAAGCAGGAGGCGGGAAGGCGATTGTGCTCACCGCGGAGGAGTCGAAGTTTGGCGCGGTGGAAACTTTTGCCGAAGCACAACGCTGCGCGGAGCTGTTCAAAAAGCATGCCAGCGAGATCGACGGCATCATTGTGACGCTGCCGAACTTTGGCGATGAGCGGGGCGTGGCCGATGCGATTCGATTGGCTGGATTGCATGTTCCGGTGCTGGTGCAGGCGACGCCGGACAAAAGCGATGCGATGACGATTGCGACGAGGCGCGACAGCTTCTGTGGGAAGATGAGCGCCTGCAACAACCTGATGCAGTACGGGATTCCGTATTCGTTGACGACGCTGCATACCGAATCTCCGCAGTCGGCGGAGTTCAAGGCGGATCTGGAGTGGTTTGGGCAGGTATGCCGCATTGTGCGCGGCCTGAAGAATTTGCGGATCGGAGCGATTGGCGCGCGGCCTTCGGCGTTCAATACGGTGCGCTACTCGGAGCGCATTCTGGAGACGCACGGCATCTCGGTCGAGCCGATTGACCTGTCGGAGATCATGGGCCGCATCGAGCGCATGAAGGATACGGACGACGCGGCGCAGTCGAAGCTGGCGGCGATCAAAGGCTATGTGAGCACTTCGGGAATTCCTGAAGCCGCTTTGATGAAGATGGCCAAGCTGGGCGCGGTGATCGACACGTGGATGAAGCAGACCGCAGTGACGGTGAGCGCGGTGCAGTGCTGGACTTCGCTTGAGGAGTACTTTGGCGTGGTGCCGTGCACGATCATGAGCATGATGTCGAACGACCTGATTCCTTCTGCCTGTGAGGTGGATGTGCCGGGCACGCTGAGCATGCACATGCTGGCGCTGGCATCGGGAACTCCGTCGGCGCTGCTGGACTGGAACAACAACTATGGCAGCGACCCGGATAAGTGCGTCTGCTTCCACTGCTCGAATCTGCCGAAGCACTTCTTCAACGAAGTGAAGATGGACTTCCAGGAGATTATTGCCGGCACGGTGGGCAAGGAAAATACCTTTGGCACCTGCGTGGGTCGGGTGAAGAGCGGAGCGATGAGCTATGCGCGGTTCTCGACCGACGACAGGCGCGGTGTGGTTCGCGGATACGTTGGGCCTGGCCGGTTTACGGACGATCCGCTGACGACGTTTGGCGGCGCGGGTGTGGCCGAGATTCCCAAGCTGCAGAAGCTGCTGAAATACATCTGCCGCGAGGGTTTTGAGCATCATGTGGCAGCCAACTTCAGCGATGTTTCGCGCGCGGTGCATGAGGCAGCGGTGCGTTATCTGGGCTTTGAAAGCCACTATCACCCGGAGTTGGAAGACTAAACGGATACCGACGGAGCGCGTGGGATGGGCATAGCGAAAGACCTGAAGGTGGATGACGCGGTGCTCATTGCCGCAGCGGAGTGGAGCGCGGAGATGGATGCGAAACGCGCGCGCCTGGTGGAGTGGATGGGCGAGCGCGACCTGCATGGTGTGCTGCTGCGCCGCCATGAAAATATTGCGTGGCTGACGGGCGGCGCGGTGGAGCTGCGCGTGCTTACGCCAGCCGAGACGGGCGTCGGCTCCATTCTGGTGACGGTGGATGGACGATGTTTTTATCTGACAACAGAAAATGAAGCGCCACGCCTGGCGGCGGAGGAGTTTGGAGCGCTGGGCTATACGCCTGTGCTCTTTCCGTGGTTCGCGGATCAAACGGCGGAGCGCGCGCTGGAGATTGCCGGGCCGCACCTGGCCTGCGATCAGCCGGAGCCAGGCATGCAGCCTGCGCATCTGTATTCGCTGCGGAAGTGCCTTTGCGAGACGGAGATTCGTCGATTGGAGTGGCTGGGAAAGACGACGGCGACGGCGACGGTGGAGGTTTTGCGCAATCTGAAGCTGGGCGTGAGCGAGTTCGAGATGGAAGCGTTGGTTTCGGAGGCGTTGCTTCGACGCGGAATCCAGCCGTCGGTGTTATTGATGGCGGTTGATGAACGCATTGTGCGCTACAAACACGCGGTGGCGCGAGGGCAGCGACTTCAGCGATTTGCCATGCTGAACCTATGCTCGCGGCGCTGGGGGTTGACGATATCCATCACGCGCTTTGCTCATTTTGGCCCGATGCCGGATGCATTGAAGCAGGGATTTGACGCTGCGGCGAAGGTGAATGCCGTGCTGCAGCACAACACGCGAGCGGGCGTGATCTCGGCACGGCTGTATGAGCTGGCTGCGCAGACCTATGAGCGCGCCGGATTTGTGGGGGAAGAGCGCAGGCACCATCAGGGTGGTGCGACTGGCTACTGGGAGCGCGAGTGGGTGGCGACGCCTGAGGGTACAGAGCGGATTGCGGATCGGCAGGCATTTGCGTGGAATCCGAGCGCGGCCGGTGGCAAGGCTGAGGACACGATCCTGCTGCGCGATGGGCGGATCGAGAACCTGACGGCGACGCCGGAGTTGCCGGAGATCAAGGCCGCCTGCGACGGGACTGAGTACGTAACCGCGGGAGTGCTGGCGCTTTAGTCTGTCTGCACTCGAAGCTTAACCCTGGGCTTGGCGAGGAACGAGCGTGAGGCGCGCCGTGAGTACGACCAGCGCGGACCAGAGCAGATCGGCGCCGAGCAGGTGGATGACCTGCATCCAGACCGGTGCGAGCAGCCAGACGTCGAGCGCGCCGAGCAGGTATTGCAGGGCGAGCAGTCCGACGACGAGCGAGGAAAGACCGCGATTATCCCAGGGGCCGCCGCGACGGTTGGCGCGGATGAGTACCCAGATGAGGAAGATGCTGGCAAGGATGGCAACGGTGGGATGAGTCCAGCGCCAGCGGAGCAGCCAGGTGCTGTGAGCTGAGAAATCCTGCGCCAGTGCGGAGTGCAGCGAGGCGGCAGGGAAGAGCGTGTCTCCGAGAGCGGCGAGCGAGCCGGTGACACCGACGATCATGACGGCGATCATGCCAATGGTGGTGCCGACGGGGTGTGTGATGTGGAGGTCTCGCCAGCGAAAGCCTTCGCTGCGACCGAGCAGATGTGCGGTCATGGCAAGGGCGGCCACCAGCAGCAGCGTGTTGCTGAGGTGAAGCGCGAGAAAGGGCGGTCGCAGCGGAGATTGACTGGCTGCGGTGAGTCCAAGCTTGACGAGCAGAGCGCCGAGCAAGGCTTCAGAAAAGGTGAAAAAGACACTGAGTGCAGCGGTCCAGCGGGCCAGATGCCGTGACGCTGTTTTACGCCATGTCCAGAGGAGCAGAGCGAGCACAAGGATGACGTCGAGGCCGGCGGTGAGGCGGTGAGAAAACTCGATGAGCGTTTGAACACTGGGGGACTGCTGGAAGACGGTACCGTTGCAAAGCGGCCAGTGGTCGCCACATCCGGCTCCGGAGCCGGTGGCGCGGACGACGGTGCCCCAGAGGATGGTGGCGATGAAATAGGCGAGTACGCCCCAGGCAAAGCGGCGCAGAGCCGAAGAGGGATGGCGGGCTTGAGCGGAAAATGAGGACATGACGACTCCGGAGACTTCAGTGTAGTTCACGAACTGGCCGGTTCGGGATGACGCCGGGCGTTCATCGGGAGGCAAGCATCTGCAGGACGTGGCGGACGATGATGCGATCTTCGGCGGGAGCCATGGTGCGGACGAGAACGCGGGAGTGGTCTGCGGAGATGCGATGCGGATCGTGAGCGGCGTTGCGCGCCGGATCGAGTGTGATGCCGAGTGCATGGAGGCCGTGGCAGACCTCGGCGCGGGTGGCGCTGTCGTGCTGGCCGATGCCGCCGGTGAAGACGAGCATGTCGAGTCCGCCGAGCTGGGCGATGTAGGCTCCGATGAATCGGCGAATCGAGGTGGTGAAGAGATCGACGGCGAGCTGTGCGTCTGCGTCTCCGGCGGCGATGGCGTTGCGCAGGGCGCGCATATCACTGGAAACTCCGCTGACGCCGAGGAGGCCGGATTGGCGATTGACGATCTGTTCGAGAGCATTGGCGGCATCGGAGGTGCCCGGATGGGAGTCGGCAAGCTGGCGCAGAAGAAAGAGCAGCACGCCGGGATCGATGTCGCCGGTGCGTGTGGCAGAGATGAGGCCGCCGGTGGGCGTGAGGCCCATGGAGGTGTCGATGGAGCGGCCGTTTTGGATGGCGGCAATACTGGAGCCGTTGCCAAGATGAGCGACGATCAGCCGTTGAGGAAGCTCGGGAGCGAGTTGATCGACGATTGACTCATAGGAGAGGCCATGCGCACCGTAGCGATGGACGCCAAGCGCGGTGAAGCGTTCCGGGATGGGCAGCGAGCGCGATGCGAGCGGAAGGTCGCGATGAAACCAGCTGTCGAGCACGATGAAGTTGGGAACATCGGGGTAAGCGGCGAGCGTGTGATGGAGGATGTGGAGCGCCGGTGGCGTGTGGAGCGGGGCGAAGTGAAGATAGCGCTCCAGAGTCGCCAGCAGCTCCGGAGTGACGCGCTGATTGTCTGTGACTTCGGGGCTGCTGCACACCATGCGATGACCGATGGCGGCGGGAGGCGGAAGCTCAGGATGGCGGGCAAGCAGGCGGGTGATGAGCGAGAAACCCTTTGCGGCGTCGGCGATTTCAATCGGCTGGTCGGCGAGCGTTGATTCGGAGGCATTGCGCAGCCAGCAGCGTCCTTGTCCGGGGGCTCCGATGCCTTCGACGGCCCCGGAGGCAAGCAGAGCTTGTTGGTGAACGGTGGCAGAGACGATGGCGAACTTGATGGAAGATGAGCCTGCGTTGAGGACGAGGATGGGCAAAGTGCTCACGACTGGGATTTTTCTCCTGTGATGATCCTGGGATCGATGGGACGACGGATGCGGTCGAGGTTGCGCTGTTCCCAGATTTTGGAGTCGATGAGGAAGCGGAACCAGAAGGTCTGGAGGGTCCAGTAGATGAAGCCTTCCCTGCCATCGAGAAAGCCGAGGCGAAGAAGATAGCGATAGAAAAAGAAGAGAAATGGCCGCACAAAAAGCGGCATACGGTTGTAGCGCTCACGCAGGAAGCGCTTGCGTTGCGCGGGTGTGCCGAAGAGAGCGGGTTGGAGCCGATTGGCGGATTGCGCGGCAAAAAGCTCCTGCACTTCACCGTCGGCCCAGCGGTTGTGTCGCGCGGTCCACTCGGAGAGGCTCATGGCGATGTCGTCGATCATGGTGCCGCGCAACTGGCCGCTGGAGCCGGAGAGGAGGATGAAGTGCTGGTCGTATTTGCGGTCTTCGCAGCGCCCGGCACCGCTCTGGAAGAGGCGTAGATGCCAGGTGGGACTCATGGCTCCGTGGCGCATGACGCGACCAAGGAAACGGACGTAGCGGGGGACGAAATAACCGTTGTGAGGTGGTTGGTCGGGCAGGTCGAGAATGGACTGAACGAGCGTATCGTCCATGACCTCATCGGCGTCGAGATGAAGCTGCCAGGGCTGGGAGATGGGCAGATTGTCGATGGCCCAGTTGCGCTGCGCGCCGTAGTGCTCAAAGGCGTGGGAGACGACCTGAGCGCCAAACGAGGCGGCGACGGTGGCGGTTGAGTCTGTGCTGAAGGAGTCAACGACGAAGATTTCGTGGGCGACCTTGCGGGCCTGGGCGAGCGTGGCGCCGAGGGTGTCTTCGGAGTTGAAAGTGAGCACGATGACGGTGGGGCGCATATCGTGATGGTAGTACAGGCGAAATGAAGAGATGAGGAAAAGCGAGGAAAGGTGTGCTAAAAACGGGCTTTGAGTTTCAGTATCTGCGACTCAAATCCGTACCAGAGAAGCGTGGCGGCGAGCGTGGACGCAAGCAGACGCAGCAGGGTGATGAGCAATTGGCCGGTGGTGCCCATGAGCGTGAGACGGGAGCTGAAAGAGCCGAAGTAGACGAAGACGAGAATGTGGATCATATAGAGGCCGTAGCTGATGGTGCCGTAAAAAGCCAGAGGACCACGTCGCAGCGGGGCGAGCAGGCGCGCGCCGCCGCCCGCAATGGCGATTAGCAGGAGGCCACAGAAGAGGAACGCAAGCGCGGAGTCGAGGAAGGCAGTTCCTGCGGCGACGGTGGCGGTGGCCAGCCATCCACAGCCAGCGAAAAGGAAGCCCAGCGCGAGCCAGGTTTGCCGACTGCGGCGCAGGGTGAGCAGCGCGATGGCGAGCAGACTGCCAAGGGCGATGCCATCAAGGTGAATGAGCGTGTGCGTGCTGGTGAGCCAGTGGGGATGGAGGGTGCGCAGCGTGGGTGAGAGAATGAGCAGCCCACAGAGGACCAGGCTCAGCACCAGGCGGCGTGCGCCAAGCAGCCAGACCAGCGGCGCCCAGAGGAGGTAATACTGCTCTTCGATGGCGAGCGACCAGGTGGGTCCGAGTGTGCCAGGCAGGGGGGTATGTTGGAGATTCTGTACGAAGAGCGCGTAGGCGGCGAGTGTGCGCCAGTGCGCCTGATGTGCCAGCGTGTCACCAAGGAACCAAAGGGGAACCGAATAACAGAGGGCGAGCAGCAGCAGATAGACGGGCCAGATGCGCAACGCGCGACGCGCGTAGAAGTTGCGGAAGTAATGCGGGCGGCCACGGGCTTCGAGCAGGATGGATGTGATGAGGAATCCGGAAAGAACGAAGAAGAGATTGACGCCGGACCATCCCCAGAGTGAAGCCGCGTAGAGTGGCGTGCCGACGAGCAGCGGATGGCAGTGATAGAGCACGACGGCAAGCACGGCTATGCCGCGCAGCCCCTGCAACTCCGGCAGATAACGCGGCAGCCAGGTGGGACGGGTGGCTGGGGAATCAGCAGAGGCGGAAGCTCCGGCAGGGTTGGAGGCGCCAGAGGTGTTCACGATCAGCCCGCGGCGAGTTCTTTGGCGCGCTGGGTGGCGCGCATGACGGCTTTGATGAGGGTGACGCGGAGGCCGCCTTCTTCGAGTTCGAGGATGCCGTCGATGGTGCAGCCGGCGGGTGTGGTGACGGCGTCTTTGAGCAGGGCGGGATGATAGCCGGTATCGAGCACCATTTTGGCAGCGCCAAAGGTGGTTTGCGCGGCCAGGAGGGTGGCGGTGTCACGGGGCAGTCCGACTTTGACGCCGGCTTCGGCGAGCGATTCCAGGATGATGTAGATGAAGGCGGGTCCGGAGGCGGACAGGCCTGTTACGGCGTCCATGTGTTTTTCATCGACGGTGACGGTGCGTCCGACAGTTTCAAAGATGCGCCGAGCGAGTTCCATGTGGGTATCGGTGACGAAACGACCGCGGCAGAGACCGGCGACCCCGGCACCGAGCGCCGAGGGGGTGTTGGGCATGGCGCGGATGACGGGAATCTCGATGCCGGCAGCTTCTTCCATGGAAGCGGTCCTGACGGAGGCAGCGAAGCTGACGATGGTCTTCTGTGGCGTGAGAGCGGGACGAATTTGTGCGATGATCTCCGGCACCTGAAAGGGTTTGACGCCGAGCAGAATGAGATCGGCTTGTCGGGCAGCGTCGAGGTTGTCGGTGGAGACATGGATGCCCCACTGAGTGGAGAGAGCCGCTGCGCGCTCCGGATGGGCGACGGTGGCGTGAATCTGATCGGGTGCAAAGAGGTTTTGCTTGAGGAAGGCCTGAAGCAGGATGCCGCCCATCTTGCCGGTGCCAAGCACGGCGACATGGATGTTGGGCAGTTGAGCGGGAGCGGAGTGGAGTTCAATGTCGGACATGGGAGTTCCTTGGGCGCCGGATGCAGGGGATTCAGGCGATGGGGGGCATCATGCGCGTCTGGGAGTGAGTGTAGGTGATGCGATTGATGACGGTGATGGTGGAAAGAACGGCAAGCACCCAGAGTACGGGAGCCATGACTCCCCAGCGATGGAAGAGCGCGCCGAGAATGATGAGCACGATCCGCTCGGGTCGCTCCATGAAGCCGACTTTGCAGGAGCCGATGAGCGCCTCCGCACGGGCGCGCGTGTAGCTGACCATGAGCGAGGTGACCATGACGAAGGCGACCAGGAAGACATATCGCAGGTGGTTGATGCGCGCGTAGTAGATGATGAGTCCGAAGAAGAGGACGACGTCGGAGTAACGGTCCATGACGGAGTCGAAGAAGGCTCCGAAGACGGTGACCTGGTTGGTCTTGCGTGCGACGCGGCCATCGACCATGTCGAAGACACCGGCACCGATGATGACGAGGCCCGCGTAGAGAAACATGCGGACGGAGTTGTATGAGTTTGCGCGGCCAAAGAAGACAGCGGCGACGATGTTGATGACGAGTCCGATGAACGTGAGTGCGTTGGGCGAGATGCGCGTGAGGGAGAGTCCGTGCACGATGCGATCCAGCAGCCATCCGCAGGCGCGACCGAAGGCGCTGGTCCATGTAGTAGCCATGATTACTGCTCCGAGCCGGTGGCGGCTGCGGCTTCATCGTGGATGGTGATGAGTTTGAGCACTTCCATCTCGCGTTTGCCGTTGGGTGTGACGATGGTGGCGACGTCGCCAACTTTTTTTCCGATCAGTCCTCGACCGATGGGCGAAGTGGTCGAGATCAAGCCTTTGGCGACATCGGATTCTTCGCTGGTGACGAGCTTGTAGACGATCTCTTCTTCTTTGGAGGAATCATAGACGGTGACTGTGGATCCGAAAGCTGCGCGATCGTGAGGAATGTTGGCCAGATTGACGAGCGACAACTCGGCCATGCGCTTCTTCATTTGACCGAGGCGCGCGTTGACGTACTCCTGGCGCTGCTTGGCCATGTGATATTCCGCGTTCTCCGAGAGATCGCCAAGCGCGACCGCTTTTTTGATTTCTGCGGGGAGTTCATGCGCCAGCTCGTGCTCTAGCTTTTGAATTTCTTCGAGGAGCTGCTTTTTGATGTGTTCGGTCATTTCGATCCGTGTGAGCGGGTGAAACTGGACGGCGTCTGCCGAAAGCGGCGGCGAAGGACGGATGACCGCAAAAGGGCGACGGCCAGACCCGCAGGAAAATTGGGTAAAGCCTTGAAACCTTGATTATACGACGGCGGACGGTCGAGGGAGTTCAGCCCTGGTTCAGCTTTGGAAGAGAGAGCGCTGCGGGGATGCGGGATCGAGTGAATCCTGAGGCTCGGAATCGCCAGGAGGGGTATTCCTGGCTTCGGGACGATCGAGAAACGACTGAAGGATGAGGGTTGCGGCGACCTGGTCGACCAGGCGGGTGTGCTGCTGGCGCTTTTTCCCGGAGGCGTAGAGGAGGGCGTGAGCTTGCTGAGTGGTGAGCCGCTCGTCCCACAGGCGCACCGGGAGGCCGGAGTATTCGGCGAGCTGGGCGGCGAAGCGTCGAACGCGTTCGGTTTGCGCGCTGGATTCTCCGGAGAGTCGAAGCGGTAACCCGACGAGGAACTCGGTGCAGCCATGTTGCCGCGCGAGTCGGCTGAGCGAGCGGAGGTCTTCGCGAGGATTGGCTTTGCGCATGACGGTGAGCAGAGGCTGCGCGGTGAGTCCGAGAGGGTCGGAGATGGCGACGCCGATGCGCTTGGCGCCTGCGTCGAGTGCTAGATAGCGAGCCGAGCTGCGACGCGGGGGAGAACTGAATTCAGCGGCGGGCGCGAGATTGGAGGCAGTGTCGTCCACTCACATTGAGTATACGGTGCGGGCAGATGAGAGGCGGTATGTTGCACAAACGTTACAATGGGGAAGGATTCTGACGGAAACATTGAGCAGCAAAGTTGTGGACGCATCCGCGCGGAAGCGCACGGAGTGGCGGCTGGTGGAGACGAGCGGTTGATGGCAAGGAGACGCAGGCAGCGCAGGTTGGGAGCGATGGCGGTCGGTTGGATCGCAGTAGGGCTGCTGGCGATGGTATCGGTCTGGTTCTTCGTGGTTCCGGCGCAACCGGCGCAGCCTGTGTTTGTGGAGATTGCCTCGGGCAGCTCGGCGACGAAGATTGCCGGTGCGTTGGAAGAGGCTGGCGTGGTGCGCAGCCGCTGGGCGTTTGTGGCGATGCACCTGTGGCGGCGCGGGCGGTTGAAGGCTGGGGAATACCGGTTTGAGCGGCTGGCGACGCTGGGTGAAGTGTATGGCCGCATTGCGCGGGGTGATGTATTCACCATCGCAGTCACGATTCCGGAGGGGATGGATCGACAGCAGATTGGCGAAAAGCTTGCGCGAGCCGGGTTGGGAACCGAAGCGGGTTTTCTGGAGGCGACACGAACGGAGGCCAGCCGTATCCATGATCTGGATCCCGGAGCCGCGAATCTGGAGGGATATCTGTTTCCGAATACATACCGATTTGGTCGAAGGACGACGGACGCAGAGATGGCGGATGCGATGGTGCGACAGTTTCGCCGGGCGGCAAAGAGCCTGGGTTTGACGGACCATGTGCATGAGGTGGTGACGCTGGCATCGATTGTGGAAAAAGAGACGGCGGTGAGCGAGGAACGTCCGATGGTGGCCAGCGTGCTGGTGAATCGCCTGGCGAAAGGGATGCCGTTGATGACGGATCCGGCGGTGATCTATGGGCTGCGGGCGCGGAACGAGTGGCGCGGAACGATTTATGCTTCGGACCTGAGTGATGCGAGCCACGACACGCCGTATAACACCTATCGCCATGCGGGGCTGCCGCCTGGGCCGATCTCGAATCCGGGGCTGGATTCTCTGCGCGCCGCGATGCATCCGGCCAAGTCGGACTACATCTACTTTGTAGCGGCAGGTGATGATCCGCAGGGGCGGTCGCTGTTTGCATCGACTCTGGAAGAGCATCGGAAGAACGTGGCGATCTATCGCAAAGCCAAGGAACACGAGATGAGCAAGCAGGCGGGTTCGCAATGAGCCAACGCACTGGAGTAGGACGCGCGACAGGCTTGATGGCGTTGGCCGTCGGGATTGTGTTGCCGTGGCTGACGGGCTGCGTGAGCTTGTTTACGTCAAAACGCCGACTGCCGGTGCCGGAGGCTCCCGCGGTGGTGCAGACGGTGACGGCGGATCAACTGGTGGAGCGGTTGAATGAGCAGTGGGCAAGCTTTCAGAGCATGACGGCGAGCGTGGATATTGTGGCCAGTCACCTGAAGGAAAAGCAGGGCGAGGCGACGGATTATCCAAGTTTCCATGCAAACCTGCTGATGCGGAAGCCGGAGATGCTGCGCATCCTGGGCAAAGCGCCACTGGTGCAGACGGTGATGTTTGATCTGGGGAGCGATGGTCGGGAGTTTCGCTTGTCTGTGCCGCCGAAAAACAAGGCGTACGTGGGGAAAAGCCGCGAAAAAGGAACGTCCAAGAACTGGTATGAAAATCTGCGTCCGGGATTTTTGTTTCGAGCTTTTGTGGTGCGCGGCGTGGCCAAGGATGAGTACTACTCGGTGATTGCCGAGACGCTGACGGAAGAGGATATGACCAAGCGCCATCTGCTGGCGAAGCCGGAGTATGTGCTGAGCATCATGCGCCATGGAGCGGAGCAGCATGGGTTGATTCCCGTGCGGGTGGTGCGCTTTGACCGGGTGACGCTGCGGCCGGTTGAGCAGGATATTTACGATGATCTGGGCAACCTGCAGACGCAGGTGATCTATGGTCAGTATCAGAGTTTTGACGGATCCATGTATCCGGGGACGATCTTTCTGAAGCGGCCGGAAGAGGATTATCAGCTCTCGGTGACGGTGGAGCGGGTAACAATGAATCCATCGTTGAGCGATGAGCAGTTTGAGGTGAAGTTTCCGCAAGGGGTGGCAGCGCAGCGGCTGAAGTGAGCGGGCGGAGCCGGATGTGCCTGGAATGCTCGACAAGAGTTATGCACTTTCGTCGAGTTGGGAAAGGCTGTTCACCCGAGCCGTTTCCTCGCGTTCCATGGTGGCGCCAAGCTCTGAGGCAGCTTCCGCGAGCACGCGATGATGCAGGATGAAAAGAGCAAGCTCGAGTCGATCTCCGACGCCGGTTTTGTCATAGATGGAGCGTAAGTAGTTCTTGATGACCTGCTCTGTGGTTTTGAGGCGGAAGGCGATTTCGCGATTCTTGCACCCCTGGACGATGAGAGCGATGATGCGCATCTCCTTGGGTGTGAGGCGCTCGCGAACGCGAATGCCGACAGAGTCTTCGGCAGCCGCCGTGGCATTATCCTGCGGAACGGGCTGACACACCTGCCCGGATACTACGGTTCGAAGGCAGCCTACAAGCAACTGTCCTGAAGAGCCGCGGAAGAGGACACCGTGCAGGCCCATCTGAAGAAAGGTGGACGCGGCTTCGGTGTTTTCGGCGATGACAATGCCCCGGCTGCCCATGGTCTCAAGAAGAAGTGTGAAACGTTGCCACTCCGGCTGCAGGGCGGAGGAAAACAGCACCAGAGCACCGGGGAAAGTGGTGACGGCATGGAGGGTTCGTTCCATATCGGAGCACTGAGCAACGATGTGCAGGTCAGGTTCATTGGAGAGCACTCGAACGATTCCTGCGCGATAGATGGGCTGAACGTCGGCGAGGATGATCTTTGTCATGCGAAGAGGCCGCTTTCTCCGGATTTCCTGTTCCAAGTCAGAGTGTTTCCTGGTCTCCGAGTCAGTACACGTTACTTTGATCTATCGACGAGTTACGCGAGGCCCTGCAAGTGTATCGATTTTGTACAAAGTCGAACACATTTGCTGCAACAAGCACAACAGTTCCCCAATTGTGGCACACCGGTTCATATTTCGCACAGAGCTGGTGGGGGTTGCGCGGTAACGTGCGGCGAGTTTCGCCGCAGGCGGAAGCTGGCAAGCCGGGGAGATTTACGGCGAGCGCTACACTATCGATAAGGACTATGAAAAGGCCAATTCTGCTTGCGGTAGATGACGACGTTAGTGTGTTGGAAGCGGTGGTGCAGGATCTGCGCAGCCGTTATGGCGAGGAATATCGTGTGGCGCGAGCGGCCAGCGGGCAGGCTGCGCTGGATACGATGCGGCAGTTGCGGGAGCGACAGGAGACTCTGGCGCTGATTGTGAGCGACCAGCGGATGCCGGGGATGACGGGTGTTGAATTTCTGGAGCGTGCGCGACAGGAGTATCCGAATGCGCGTCGTGTGCTGTTGACGGCGTATGCGGATACGGAGGCTGCGATCCAGGCGATCAACTCGGCTCGCATTCACTATTATTTGACGAAGCCGTGGGATCCGCCGGAAGAGCGCCTGTATCCCGTGCTGGACGACCTGTTGAGCGACTGGAAGGCGGGTCATCAGCCACGGTTTGAAGGTTTGCGAGTGGTGGGGCATCGCTGGTCGCAGAAGGACCATGAACTGCGCAGCTTTCTGTCGCGGAACCATGTGCCGTATCGCTGGCTGGATGCAGCGTCGAGCGAGGAGGCAGGTCGGCTGCTGGCGGAGCGGGGTCTGGATGGGTCACGGCTTCCCGTGTTGCTGTGCGAGGATGGCAGTGCGCTGGTGTGTCCGGAGCTGGATGCGGTGGCAGCACGTGTGGGATTGCGAACGCAGGCGGCGAGCGATTTCTATGATCTGGCGATTGTGGGTGCCGGGCCGGCGGGATTGGCTGCTGCGGTGTATGGGGCATCCGAGGGCTTGCGCACGCTGGTGATTGAGCCGGAAGCTCCCGGGGGACAGGCGGGATCATCGTCGAAGATTGAGAATTATCTTGGATTTCCGACCGGGATCACGGGAAGTGATCTGGGGCGTCGGGCGCACATGCAGGGAGTGCGTTTTGGAGCGGAGTTTCTGACGCAACGGGCAACGGGATTGCGGGCTGAGGGTCAGTATCGATTTGTGCAGTTGGCGGATGGTCGCGAGGTTTCGGCTCATGTGGTGCTGTTGGCGATGGGCGTGCAGTATCGACGACTGGAGATTGCCGGCGCAGGGGCATTGACGGGGCGAGGGATCTACTATGGGGCAGCATTGGTGGAAGCGGCTGCCTGCCGGGACGAAGAGGTTTTTCTGGTGGGCGGGGCAAACTCGGCAGGTCAGGCAGCGCTGTATTTTGCTCGCTACGCCCGGAAAGTGACGATGCTGGTGCGAGCCGAAAGTCTGGTGGAAAGCATGTCCAAGTATCTGATCGACGAGATTGAACGGATTCCAAGCATTACGGTCGAGCCACGGACTCAGGTGGTGGGGGTGGAAGGTGAAGAGCGGTTGGAACGGATCCGCACGGTGGGCCCGGATGGCGAGCGAGAGCGAGATGCGTCGTCACTCTTTGTGTTTATTGGAGCGGAGCCGAGGACGGATTGGCTGCCGGCGGAGATTTTGCGGGACAATCGCGGATTTGTGCTGGCGGGACCGGAGTTGCGCGCGACCAACGGCTTCAGCCAGCGGTGGGCGTCTGCGCGCGAGCCGTATCTGCTGGAGACGAGTATTCCCGGGGTTCTGGTTGCGGGCGATGTGCGTTCCGGATCTGTGAAGCGGGCTGCTTCGGCGGTGGGTGAAGGTTCGATCGCGGTGCAGTTTGCGCACCAATATCTTGCGAGCTTTTGAGGCAGGGCGTTTCCGTTTATGGAGGCAAGCGGGAAATCGATTCAAAAACGGCGGAAAATCGAATCCTTGCCGTCCGGGATTCATCCATTGGATAGCGCGGACGATCAACGAGTGCCCGCCTTGACAAATTGCATGGACCAGCAGTCGACATCCTACGTCCGTCCGCCTTTCTTCACGGGAAGGACACTGCTCAGCGATTTCAGGCAGGAGATGGGCCATGTCCGTGTCTTTGCTTCGCTGACGGATGCCGAACTGGCCTCCCTGGGCGAGTGTGACGTGCTCGAGGTTCCTGCGGACGGAACAATTTATACGCCCAACCAGGCGATTCGCGGATACTGCATCCTGCTGGAGGGTGAAGTTGCTGCGGATCGGGAGGAGTCGGACGGCTCCGTTGCCCGGATCAGGATTGCGCGAGCCGGAGATTGCTTCGGTGAAGTGCCTCTGCTGATGGGCAAGCACAAGTCCATCCGTGTGTATGCGATTGCTGCCAGCAAAATACTCCTGTTTCAAGAGGAACAGTTCTGGCAGATGATGGCATGTTGCGCGGCGGTGCGCCGCGAGGTTCTGGCGGACTGCGCCAAGCGTCAGTATGCGTATCAGGCAGAAGCGCTGCACCGTGAAAAGTTGATTTCGCTTGGAACCCTTGCTGCCGGACTGATGCATGAGTTGCATAATCCCGGGTCTGCGGCTCGACGCGCTTCTTCGCAACTGCGTGAGAATATTCTGAGGTTGCAGGAACTGAGCCTGCGATTTTGCGATCAGCCGGTGACTGAAGGGCAGCTGAGCTGCATGAGAGATCTGCAGCAGGAAGCGATTGTTCATGCCCGCTGCGCGACGATGAGTTCGATGGAGCAGATGGATGCCGAAGATGCGATGACGGATTGGCTGGAGCGTGCTGGTGTGCAGAACGCATCGAGAATTGCTCCGCAACTGGTTTCTATGGGCATGACCACGGAGGAGCTGGAATGTACGCGTCAGGCGTTTCACGAGGGACGGCTTTCGGATGCATTGAACTGGCTGGAATCGCTGGTGTCGAGCATTGCTCTGGTGGATGTGGTGGAGCAAAGCGTGGCCCGGATGTCTGAGCTGGTGATGGCCGTGAAGAAGTTTGCCTATGATGATCGCTGTTCGCTGCGGCGCATGGATGTGCATGAGAATATTCAAAGCACGTTGACGATTCTGGGGCATAAGCTTCGGCAGCGCCGAATTGACGTGGTGAAGCGCTTTGACGCGACGGATTCGGGGATCGAAACGGGAGGCGTTGCGCTGAGCCAGGTGTGGACGAATCTGCTGGATAATGCGATTGATGCTTCGTCGGATGGCGGAGTGATTGAAGTGCGCACATGGAATGAGCCGGACGCGTTTTGTGTCGGTATTGCGGATCATGGAACCGGGATTCCGGACGAGATACGCGAACATATCTTTGAGCCGTTTTTTACCACCAAACCGGTGGGCAAAGGGACGGGGCTGGGATTAGAGATTGCACATCGTATTGTGACGCAGAACTTTCGCGGCACGATCGAGTTTGAGTCTCATCCCGGACATACGGAGTTCCTTGTACGTCTGCCGCGCGCCAGCGCCTGATTGATTCGGCAGACCGTTTTTCAGGCAGACAAACGAGTGAAGTTCGGGTGAGCTTCGCCGATAGGGACGTTGAAGGCGCGTGGGAAACGTGACCTTGAAGGTGGACGATCCTGTGAGCCATGAAGACGGTCAGCAAGCGACGATGCAGGCGTTGATGGAAGCGACGCTGGATGCGATGAGCGACGCGCTGGTGGTGACGGACAAGACCGGTCGCGTGGTGGTGTGGAATCAAGCAGCGGAAGATGTGACGGGGTATCGACGGGCGGACAGGCTGGGAAAGCCGTTGCCTGAGGCATGGGTGCAATCTGCCTATCGATCCGGAGCAACAGCGGATGCTGTTGCTTCCGGGGGACGCGGGCATTTTTACACGGATGTTGAGCGGCTGAAGAGTCATGCCGCGGATGGGATGGAGTTTGAATCAGGCGCGCAGGGCCATGCTGTGCGAGCGGAGCTGCATCATGCGCTGGGACACGCGGTATTGGTGATGATTCGCCAATCAGTGCTGCGCGATGAGCTGGGAGGACGCATTGGCACGTGTGCGAATTTTTATCCTGCGGAAGATTTTGATCGTTTGCCTCACGGTGAGAACAGTGAAGGAAAGCGGCTGAGCCGCGTGCAGGACGAGATGCAGGAGTGGCTGGAAGAGAGCTACCGCACGGCGCAGACGACGGAGATTCCGTTTGGAGTGCTGTGGATGATGGTGGATCAGGGTGAGGGATTGCGCAAGACACATGGGCGAGACGCGTGCGAAGAGATGATGCCGGCGGTGGAGCGCACACTGAGCCACGGACTGCGGCCGTCGGAGATTTTAGGTCGCTGGGGTGAGAGTGAGTTTCTGGTGGTTTCGCACGAGCGCAGTATGGACCTGCTGATGGAGCATGGTCGTCGACTGGCTGGTGAGGCTCGGACGACGGAGTTTCGCTGGTGGGGCGATCGCATTGGACTGACGCTGAGTGTGGGCGCGGCGCAGTGGCATCCGGGATGCACGCTGGCCGAGTTGCTGGACCAGGCTCAACATGCGATGCAGGCGAGCGTCTTTGCTGGCGGCAATCAAGTGAGCCGCGCCCATGAGGGAACAAAAGTCACATCGCAAGACTGATGCTCGGAAAAGGGAGGGAAGGTTATGTTTGCCATTATTGGGATTGTCGTCGTGCTGGGAGCCATCCTTTCCGGATACCTGATGGAGCACGGGAATCTGCTGGTGCTGGTGCAGCCGGCGGAGCTGATTATTATTGGCGGTGCGGCGCTGGGTACGCTGCTGATTGCCAATCCTCTGCATATCATCAAGGCGATTATTGGCCAGGTGCTGGGAGTTCTGAAGGGTTCTCCGTTTGGAAAGAAGCGCTATCTGGACACGTTGAAGATGATGTTCGAGTTTCTGAACAAGGTTCGGAAGGAGGGCTTGCTCTCGGTGGAAATGGATGTTGAGAAGCCGAAAGAGAGCGAGATTTTCAAAAAATATCCGGATTTCATCAAGGATCACCATGTGAGAGATTTTGTCTGCGATACGTTGCGGATGGCGATTACCGGGGGCGTGGAGCCGTTTGACATGGACCAGATGATGGAGCTGGATATGGAGGTGCATCATCACGAGAGCGCTGCGCCGATCTCGGCTTTGTCAACCGTTGCCGATGCGCTGCCTGGTCTGGGAATCGTGGCCGCGGTGCTAGGCGTGGTGATCACGATGGGTGCAATTGGCGGACCACCGGCGGAGGTGGGACATAAAGTTGCAGCGGCATTGGTGGGCACATTTCTGGGGATTCTGATGTGCTATGGCGTGGTGGGTCCACTGGCCGCGAACATGACAAAGACGGCGGATTCGCAGAAGGAGTATCTGCACATGCTGCGTGTACTGCTGCTGGCTTTTCTGAAGGGAAATGCTCCGATGATAGCGCTGGAGATGGCGCGGCGAGCGATTCCCGCGCATGTTCGACCAAGCTTTGACGAGATGGAGAAAGCCTGCAAGGGTGGCGGTGCCGAGACAATGGCTGCGGCAGCCTGATGGAAGCGAATGAAGTGCCGAGGAGCTGAGAGTCATGCCAGAGAAACGCCCCATCATTGTGATCAAGAAAAAGGGTGGTCATGGTGGCCATCATGGTGGCGCATGGAAGGTGGCGTATGCCGACTTTGTGACGGCGATGATGGCACTCTTCATTGTGCTTTGGCTTTTGAATTCCACGCCGCAGGTGAAAAAAGCGGTGGCTGGATACTTTCAGGATCCGAAAAGTTCGCTGAAGGAAACCGGTACCGACATGATGGGCGATGACGAGAATATACCCATTGATCGGAAGAATGTGGAGAACCTGAAGGCGCAGATCGAGAAAGCAATCCACAAGCAAAAAGACCTGGAGAAGCTGGCAAAACAAATCGAGATCACGATCACGCCGGAAGGGTTGCGGATTGAGCTGATCGAATCGAAGAATGGCACGTTTTTCCAAAGCGGAAGCGCCGTGTTGAGCCAGGATGGACGAGCGTTGCTGGCGATGCTGGCAGGGCAGTTGAAGAGCTTGCCGAATCATCTTTTAATTGAAGGGCACACGGATGCACAAGCGTATTCGAAGGACAGCAGCTATACGAACTGGGAGCTTTCCGCGGATCGAGCCAACTCTGCTCGTCGCCTGCTGCAGCAGGATGGAGTGAGGCAGGATCAGGTTTCGCAGGTGCGTGGGTATGCCGACCAGATGTTGCGGATAAAGAACAATCCCTATGATCCGTCCAACCGGCGCATCTCTTTGATTGTGCAATGGGCCAGCGAAGATGGTGTGCCGAATATCCATACAGCAGGAACAGAGGCGGCGCCGACGACGGCACAACGGCAAGCCGCAAGTGTTGCGCCGGCTCCTGCTCCGGCAGCGACTGCGAAGCCGGCAATCCTGAGCAAGCCAGCGGCATGGACGCCAGCTCCGAAACCTGGAGCGGCGAAGACTACGCTGCTGGGAGAATGGACGGCCAGGTTACATGCTCATCATGGAAGCTAGACGTTGAGGAAGCCAGGCGTGGGAGATGAGTTCAGTGCAGAGGCTGCATTCGCCCCCCTGGCATCAGGCGAAAGACGCGACCGCGCCAGAGAACGTTGCGTGAAAGATAGCTGGCAGCCCAAAAGCCGAATCCCATGAGATCTCGAAGCGGATAGAGGATGCAAAGTGAGACGAGATTGTTTTCGCCGACGACTTTGCGTCCGGCTGCCAGAGCGATGGCGATGCGCGTGAAGACTCCCCAGAGGAGGAGCGCGGCTGCGGTGAGTGGCAGATGAAGCGCGAGCGCGCTGGCGGCGGCCAACAGAGCAAAAGGTATGCTGAAGGTGAGAGCGGTGCCGAAGTGTCCTTTGGGTCGCGAGAAGCGTGTGGATTTCATCCACCGCACCTGATGCTGAAGCGAGGCAACGAAGCTGGAGTGCAGGACGATGTGGTCGATAGAGTGGTGGCTGAGCACAACCTTCCATCCATGGGCGAAGGTTTCGCTGCCGAGGACGAAGTCGTCGGCGCAGTAATCGGCGGTGACGGCGAAGCCTCCGATCTGGCGAAGAGCTTCTGCGCGGAAAGCCATGGTTGGACCCAGGACGAAGCGCATTCCCTCCATTTTGTTTGCGACGAGAACTCCGGCGGTCATCTCGACCGACATGCCGACGGCTTCAAGGCTTGCCCAGAGGCCACCTTCAGCGGCGACGCCGCGATAAAGGCAGGTCATTGCGCCAACGGAGGGGTCAGCAAAAGGCGCTGCAACAGCGCGAGCGTAATCGGGAGTGACGCGTACATCGCTGTCGCTGACGACAAGAATGGAATCATGCGCAGCGTTGGCCATGACCTCCATCGACTGCGCTTTGGCATTGATGTAGCGCGGTTCTCCGGCAGAGAAAAAGCGAGCCGAAATATGGGGAAAACGTGCGGCGACACGCCGAGCGATGGCCAACCCCTCATCGTCTTCGGAACGCGCGCAGAAGAGGATTTCATAGTTGGGGTAATCCTGCTGAAAGAAGGTGGTGAGGTTGGCCTCGAGTCCCGGTTCTGCTCCGTGCAACGGCTTGAGCAGGCTGAGCGGTGGGGTGAACTCAGTGGGCAGTGGCTGACGAGAGCGAAGGTGATGGCGCGCGGCAGCGAGGACAAGGCCGGCAAAGACCGTGGAGGTGACCAGTCCAAAACAACCAAGCGTGAAGAGGATGGAGATTGTGATCAAAACAAGATCCCGCTTACGCTTTCCGAGAGTTTCGGCGCGGCTTTTCCGTGGCCACGACAGCCTCAGCGCGCGGCACGATCACAGGGCGGCGCGCAGGGACCATCGCTGCGGAGGAATGCTGGCCAGCGGCCTGCTGGATGTGCGAAAGCATCTCTGTCCGCACGTATTCGACGAAGCTTTGCATCTGTCGGTTCATCTCTTCCATGCGTTCGCGCATCTGGAGGATGATGGCGATGCCGGCGATGTTGACACCGAGGTCACGAGCGAGGTTGAGGATGAACTCCAGCCGTTCAATGTCTTCTTCCGTGTAGAGGCGTGTGTTGCCATCGGTACGGCTGGGCTTCAACAGACCTTCGCGCTCGTAGAGGCGAAGCGTTTGCGGATGAATGCCGTACATCTCGGCGACCGCCGAGATCATGTATGCGCCTTTGGACTTTCGCTTCGCAGCCATCTGTCGTTCCGATCCCCGCCGTTCGCTCCTGCGTGAAGTCAGGCTTGATCGCTGGAGAGTGTGCGTAATGATTGTCGCGCTTTCATTTCATGCTGCGCAATCAAAAAATGATCTTATCCGACTTTGTCGAAGAGCGTGATGCGAGGATCCTGGTTGTTGAGCTTGGCGAATTCACGTATGATTTCGCGGCTTCGCTCGTCGCTGAGTTGGGGAATGACGATTTCGACAGTGACGATCTGGTCGCCGCGCTGTCCGGCAGCCTGCGAGTTCTCTACGCCACGCTCGCGCATACGCAGCTTCTGGCCGCTTTGCGTGCCTGGGGGAATGCGGAGTTGCGCTCGGCCGTCGATGGTGGGTACATCCACCTTGGCTCCCAGCATGGCCTCGGCCACGGTGATCGGCACGTTCAGGTGGATATCATCGCCGACACGGCGGAAGAGTGGATGAGTGCCGGTGCGGATGATGACGTAAAGATCGCCGGTTGAGCCGCCATTGAGGCCAGCGTTGCCCTTGCCCTGCAAACGAATGCGCTGTCCGTCGCGTGTGCCTGGTTTGATGCGAAATTCGACGACCTCTGAGCGTGGCAAGACACCCTCTCCGTGGCAGGTACCGCAGAGGCTGGAGATGCGTCCTGAGCCACCACAGCGGGGGCAGGCGATGTTGAACTTCATGCGTCCACCCATCTGCGTGACCTGGCCGCTGCCGTTGCACTCCGGGCACTGCGTGGGCGCTCCGGAAGAAGCGCGTCCGCGGCAGGTGGGGCAGGTTTCCTGTCGCTGGACAGTGACGCGAGCGTTGCCGCCGCGAATGGTAGTCCAGAAGTCAACGGGTGCCTGATATTCCAGGTCTGAACCCGCGGAAGGACCGCTTTGCGAATGTTCCGGTCCGTTGCCGCCGAAGATGCCGCTGAAGATGTCTCGAAAGCTTCCCCAGGAGGAGTTGGCACCCTGATTCTGGGCGTTGCCGGGTTGGAAGCCGGAAAAATCGAAGCCTCCGAAATCTACCGGAGTTCCACGTCCAGCACCCTGCTGGGCGTAGGCCTGAGCCGCAGCCGGATCGATTTGATCGCTGTAGAAGCCAAGCTGATCGTAGATTTTTCGCTTTTTGTCGTCGCTGAGAATATCGTTGGCTTCGGATATCTCCTTGAATTTCTCTTCTGCGCGCTTGTCGTTTGGGTTGACATCCGGATGATACTTTCGCGCCAGTTTGCGGAAGGCTTTGCGAATCTCTTCCGACGACGCGCCTTTCTTGATGCCAAGGATGCCGTAGTAGTCCTTGTTTTGTGTCGTGGGCATAGATCCTTTCCCTGTACTAATTATGACAGGAAGTGACTCAATTTTGTTATCGGCGGAATTGGGCGGAGAGTGAGAGGCGCGGAGATGAATCGACCCGGAGTGCGGTTTGCGCTCCGGGTCGAAAGGGTATGGGATGAAGGGAGCAGCTCGATTAATTACCTCCGCTGCTGCCTCCGCTGCTGCCTCCGCTGCCATCGCCGCCCTCCGGTGTTTCCGGCGCCTCAATCTGAGCGATTTTCGTGGCGTAAAGCTGGAAGGTTCCCGGGCTGGTCTGAAGCAGATAACCATGGACTTCGATACTGGCACCTGTTGCCAGAGCGGCAAAGGTGCTTTGCGTCAATCCATTGCCATACTCGGTGGCAGAGCTGGTGGAGACGTTCAGCGTGACCATTTGACCGTAGGTTGTGAGGAACGAAGGCACGCTGATGCCAATGGTGAAGTTCTGATTGGGCGCTGTGCCTGTGACAGCGGTGTTCAGGGTAGCGGGAATGCTTTCAGCCGCAAGCATGATTTGCGTAGCCGCAATGACAGGAGTGCTGGTGGATCCGGACAGGCTGCCGCTGACGATCACGGATTCTCCGGGGAAGAGATCTACGATGCCAAAAGAGGAGGCGGTCAGACCGGCGTTGAGAGCATCTTCTGGAAGTGCAAACGACGTGGTGGAAGCGAGATTGACTGTGAGCGAGCCAGAACTGCCACTAAGTCCGGAGCCGAAGTCTTCACGCGGGAGCATGGTGAAGCTGGTGATGGTGCCTCCGCTGCTGTTGACGCTGAGGATGATGCCTTTGGCGCCGCTCTGGTCCTGGCCGGCAGAGGCCTGTCCAGACTCCAGTGTGATGGACGTGGCCAGGATGGAGCCGTCGGTCTGCGTCTGACCCTGGACCTGCACGATGTCTCCCTGGACGATGGAACTGAGAGCGACGCCGGAGGGAAGCTGGGTGGAGCTATTGATGGTAAAGGTGAACTGCTTTCCGGAATCCCCCGACTGAACCACGATAGAGCTTGGGGTGGTGGAGACAACGTTCCCTGTGACCTCAACCTGGCGATCACCCGAACTTTCCGAACCAACCTGCGCGCCGGTGGTGTTGATGGCCGGCGTGAAAGTGACGGTGCTGCCGGTGATACTGAAGGATTGTGCCAGATTGAAGGCCAACTGGAGCTGCAACTCGGCATTGGAGTTGACGGTGAGGCTGGGTGAAAGAGGCACGGTTACAGTAGGGCTGGCCAGGGTTGCGGTTGCGGTGGTGACTTGTCCGCTGGAGTTGGTGTAGACCACAGTGGCCGCGCTTACGGTGAGCGTGACGGAGTTGTAGGTGCCGTTGGCGAGGCTGGAGATTTCAATTGGCTCCTGTACAGCACCAAGGCCAGAAAGCTCAACGGTTACCGGGCTGGAGAGCACAGATACGGGCGTTGATCCGGTGGCGCTGGAGCCCAGCGAGACGGCGGAAAGGGTGACGCGCGCCGAGAGGATATTGCCGAGCGGAGCGTCGCTGACCGTGACAACCATTGGCGCGGCTGCAGGCGAAGTTCCCGCGATCGAGTTTGAATTCATGGAAGACGAACCGCAGCCGCTGAGAAGCATGAGAGCGGCTGAGGCGACGGTGAGGGCTTTCAGGTTTTTGGGGGTGGGGGATTGCATCGTGCGTGTGCTCCTGTCGGGATATGTGGGCGCGAAATATCACGCCTCAGTTGTGCGCCGGGACGGAACGAGATACCAGCATGAATCCTGACTTATTGCCAGCTTAGACTCTTTTTATCGGCAGCGGTTAGTTTGAGATGAATGAATTTTTGATTACGTTTGATGTGGAAGATGGAAATCGTCAATACAATACGTGATTTGCAGTGCCTGTCCCGGGTGCGATAGCGTTTGGCCATGGATGGTTTTTCACTGAATCTTTCGGGTCGCGTGGCACTGGTTACGGGCGGTTCACGTGGCATAGGCGCAGCTACGGTGCGATTGCTGCGAGCGGCTGGGGCGCGTGTGGTTTTCAGCTATCGTGAAGCGGCTGTGCAGGCTGAGATGCTTGTGACGGAGTGTGGAGGCGCGGAGCACTGTGTCGCTTTGAAGCAGGAGTTATGCACGCCGACGGACGGGCGTGCTTTGGTGGAAGATGCGGCGCGTGTGTTTGGACGATTGGATTGCCTGATCGTGAATCATGGCATCTGGCCTTCGCACGATGCTTCGATTGCCACGATGAGCGATGCGCAGTGGAGTCGGACTTCAGGGGTAAATCTGGATTCAGTTTTTGGGTTGGTGCGAGCGATGGTGACGCAGTTGGACGCACAGTCTCAGATATTTGCTCAGCGCGGACACATTGTGCTCATCAGTTCGACGGCCGGGCAGCGCGGCGAGGCTTTTCATGCCGACTATGCGGCGACGAAGGGCGCGTTGATCAGCATGACCAAAAGTCTTTCGTCGGAGTTGGCACCTCGCGGCATTCTGGTGAATTGCGTAGCGCCCGGATGGGTGGCGACGGAGATGTCGGCGGCGGCACTGAAGGATCCGGTGCGAGGACCGCAGATCGCGTCCGTGATTCCGGTGGGACGGGCAGGTCGGCCGGAGGAGATTGCCGCGCCGGTGGTCTTTCTGTGTTCGCAGCAGGCGGGATTCATCAGTGGAGAGGTGCTCAACGTAAATGGTGGAGCGGTGCTGGTGGGTTGATGCGACGAGGAATCTCCAGGTGTGTGCTGAGTTGGATGCTGGTGGCGGCTTTGTTGTGTTCGCGTGGGTTGCATGCGCAAGATGCCGCGACGGAGAAGAACTCAGCCCATGCCCGAGCGCTGCTGCAGGCGATGGTGAAGGCGCTGGGCGGAGGCTTGTGGATGGACATGCCGAACTACGAGTGGTGGGGTACGACGGCGCAGTTTTATCAGGGCAAGCCGAATGGAATCACGACTCAGTTCTGGTTCTTTCACCAGGCCCCGGATCTCGATCGCTGGGAGTTTACGAAACATCGTGACGACGTGCAGATCTTCAACGCGCATGAAGGGTGGGAGATTCTTTATCGCGGGATGAAGCCGCTCCCCAAGGATCAGTTGGAAGATTATCTGCGACGGCGCAGTCACTCGATTGAGACGGTCATGCATACGTGGTATTCCGATCCGAATACGATTTTTACCTATGACGGACAGCAGCTTGCCGAGCGCCATCTGGCGGATCAGGTGACGATGATCTCAGCGACGAATGACTCGGTGACGTTGCAACTGGACGCAGAAACGCACCTGCCGCTGCGGTGTATCTTTCGCTGGCGCGATCCTGTCTACAAAGACAAGGACGAAGATGTCGAAGAGTATGACAACTATCGTGTTGTGGACGGCATTGAAACGCCGTACAGCATTACCCGTTATCACAATGGCGACATGATCAACGAGCGATTTCTGCTTGGTGCAGAGTATGACCGGGCACTGCCAGCCGACGAGTTTGACCCTCAGGCTACGGCCCGGCGCATTGTGAGGTGAAAGCCGAAAGCAACAGGGATCTGCTGCGCAATTTATAATCAGCCTTTGCGCAGACAGGCGCATATCTCTCACTCCGGAGTCCCGCATGAACGACGCGCCGCAGACGATGGACATCAGCCAGGTGATGGAGTTTCTTCCGCATCGCTACCCGTTTCTGCTGATCGATCGCGTGATTGGCTTTGAACGAGCGCAACGCATAACAGCGATCAAGAATGTAACGATCAACGAGGAGTTTTTCAACGGACATTTTCCGGGTCATCCGATCATGCCCGGTGTGCTCGTTGTGGAGGCGATGGCTCAGGCCGGCTGCATTCTTTTATTGCAGGAGATTGCAGAGCGTGAAAACAAGCTCGTCGTCTTCACCGGTATCGAGGGGGCAAAGTTTCGTCGTCCGGTGACGCCGGGAGATCAGTTGCGAATTGAAGTGGAAGTGCTGAGCTTTCGCCCGCGGGTGGGACGGATGGCGGGCAAGGCGTACATCGGAGACAAGCTTGCCTGTGAGGCGACGCTTACTTGTGCGGTTGTGCCGCGTGGCGCTCGACCTGCTCCGGATTCGACGTCTGCGGGTGCGGAGGCATGAGCGTTCACTCCAGTGCCGTGATCGCACACGGAGCCGTGGTTCCGGAGTCGTGCGAGATAGGCCCCTTTTGCGTTATCGGGTCAGAGGTCGTTCTGGGTGAGAGAAATCGGCTGATCTCTCACGTTGTCCTCGATGGGCGGACTCGTCTTGGCGAGGACAATGTGATCTACCCGTTCACGTCGATTGGGGTTGCTCCGCAGGATTTGAAGTATCACGGTGAGCCGACGCTGACCGAGATTGGCGATGGCAATACGATTCGCGAGTCGGTGACGATCTCGCGTGGTACGGAAAAAGGCGGTGGCGTGACTCGCGTTGGTTCTGGCTGCCTGCTGATGGCCTATGTCCACATTGGACATGACAGCCAGGTGGGGAACCAGTGCATTCTGGCGAATGCTGCCACGCTGGCCGGGCATGTGACGATCGGCGATTTTGCCACGGTTGGCGCCTTCAGTCCGGTGCATCAGTTCTGCACAGTGGGTCGCTACGCGTATATTGGCGGCGGAACGATTGTGACGCAGGATGTGCTGCCGTATTCGTTGACCAGCGCGCGCAGAGAAAACAAGGCATTTGGGATCAACAAGGTTGGTCTGCAGCGCCGTGGATTTAGCGAAGAGCGATTGAAGCTGCTCCGTGCGGCGTTTCGCCTGCTGCTGGCGGCTCGCCTGAATACAAGCGAGGCTGTGGAGCGAATGCAGTTGCTGGCGGAGGATGCATCGCTCTCTGAGGAGACGCGCTCTGACGTGCAGGAGCTGGTTGATTTTATCCGGCATAGTCAGCGTGGAGTGATCAAGTGACGGAAGCGGGTTCGGAGCGCCTTGGGTTGATCGCGGGCAATGGCCGATTTCCGTTTTTGCTGCTGGATGCGGCGCGAGCTGAAGGTTTGCATGTTGTGGTTGCGGCGATTCGAGAAGAGACCGATCCTGAGATGGATCGCCGCGCGGAAACGGATCGCGGAATCACGGTTCACTGGCTTTCGCTGGGAGAACTTTCGCGCCTGATTGAAACCTTCCATGCGGAAGATGTGCGGCGTGCTGTGATGGCCGGTCAGGTGAAGCACAAGCAGATTTTTTCTTCGATTCGACCGGATTGGAGATTGGCGAAGCTGCTGCTGAATTTGCGTACGCGCTCAACAGACATGCTGCTGGGAGCTGTGGCCAAGGTGCTGGCGGATGAGGGGATCGAACTGATTTCGTCCACTGCGTTTCTGGAGCCGCTGCTGGCGCGTGAAGGCGTGCTGACGAGACGCGCACCAAGCGAAGAAGAGCGACGAAACATCCAGTATGGTCTGAGCGTGGCGCGATCGCTGGCGGAGTGGGATATAGGCCAGACCGTGGTCATTGCGGCGCAGGCATGTGTAGCCGTGGAAGCAATGGAGGGTACCGATGCGACGATTGAACGTGCCGGAGCTTTGATGGCTTCGCTGGACGCAGAGGCTTCGACGCTGGATCGAGCGCTGACGGTGGTGAAACAGGCCAAGCCGAAGCAGGATATGCGTTTCGATGTGCCTGTGATTGGTGCGAGGACGATGGAATCGATGATTCGCGCCGGCGCTGCCTGCCTTGCGGTCGAGGCTGATCGAACGCTGATTTTTGATCTCACCACAGTGCTTGGCATGGCGGAATCGGCAGAGATTGCTATTGTGGCGGTTCCGCGCGGATAATCATTGCGTGTCGGAAATGGGAACGAATAAGGGTTTCCGCGTGGTTGGCGATAAAGCCGTCGTTTCATCCGATTGCCGCAATTGGAACCTACCGGTCCGCTCATTGATTCATGACAGGAGAAGAGAATGATGAAGAAGTTTTTAATTGTTGCCGTTGTGATTCTGGGTCTGGCTGCTGTGCCTGCTTTTGCGGGTGACCTGCAGGCAGGCACGCCAGCACCTGACTTTACACTGCCTTCCCAGAGCAACACGCCGATCAGTCTTTCGCAGTATCGCGGCAAGTGGGTTGTGTTGTACTTCTACCCCAAGGACATGACGCCCGGTTGCACGCTGGAGGCGCATAACTTTCAACGTGATTTGTCCAAATTCAGCGCGGTCAATGCTGTGGTGCTGGGCGTGAGCCTGGATACGCCGCAGAGTCATGCAACCTTCTGCTCCAAGGAAAGCCTGACCTTCAAGCTGCTGGCTGATCCCAAGCACAAGGTTGTGGATGAGTATGGTGTTCCGGTGCGTCACTTCGGAATTATGAACATTGCAGTGCGACAGACGTTTCTCATTGATCCGCAGGGCAAGATCGTGAAGGTGTGGCCGGATGTGGACAAGGACATCAAGGATCACAGCACGCAGGTGCTGGCAGCGATTCGCGACGGAGGCAAGTAGGCGGTCGCTGTATCGAGTGCAGAAACCACCCTATACAGCCGGATGAAGATGTAGAGGACACGCAAAAAGGCCCGAATGCAGTTTCCTGCAAACGGGCCTTTTTGCTTGCCTTTGAATTGTCTGATGCGGAGAGTCTCGCAGTTACTTCGCTGCGGGCTTCTTGGCAACAGCCTTCTTTGCGGGTGCCTTTTTCGCGACCGCTTTCTTTGCAGGAGCCGCTTTCTTTGCAGGGGCTGCCTTCTTGGCGACTGCTTTCTTTGCAGGAGCCGCTTTCTTGGCGACTGGCTTTTTGGCGACTGCTTTCTTTGCAACCGCTTTCTTGGCCGGAGCCTTGGCTGCAGCTTTCTTCGCTGCTGGCTTCGGAGCCGCCTTCTTGGCTGCCGGCTTCTTGGCTGCCACTTTCTTCACTTCAGTTTTCTTAGCTGCTTTGGGAGCTGCCACAGTTTTACCTCGCTTAGTGGATTTGCTGGTGCGCTTGCCGGTTGCAGCTTTCGCCACAACCTTGCCGCCGCTTTTCGCACCAGAACTACTCTGCATTTTTGCGGCAGACTTTTGTGTGGCGGAGGCCGCCACAATCTTTTGAGTCGGCGCCACTTTGTGTGGTGCAGACTTTGCAATGGGTTTCTCGGCGGTAGCGGGCCGATGCTTGATCGAAGCCTGAGGCTTGCTGGATGTGGATGCTGTGGTAGCCACGGTGCGTCCAGATTCGAGCGCGGCCTTGTGCTGGCTTCGAGTCGTCTCCGGTGCCGGGTCATCGTTCAGCTCAATATCCTGCGCCGGATTCGCGAACGACCGCATCGATACCTCGCCTGTTTCGCTGCGTGCGCAAATCGGAATCATGCGCTCCATGCGGTCGTCCTCAAGAGGAATTGCAATCCGTGCTGCACTGCGAATTTGGATGCGAACTGGATCATCGGATACTCCAACCTGTCGAACCATGGATGCCTGTCAAAATTACGTAACGCGATTTTTCTGTAATCGCCATCGGCGCACATTTTAGCAATAGCTTGCTACGAAATGCGAGCGCTGACAAGTATGTAATTGACTACTTCTTGTGTTTTTTCTTTTTTGTGCTGGGTTGGACAGTGCTGTGCCGTTTTGATTTCGACGCGGAATGAGGTGTGTCCGGAGCTGTCTTTCTGCTTGTCTGAGCGGTAGAGGCGGGATGATGCGATGTGCCGGAAGCGTTGAGCCTGCGCCGGGATGCGTGGGGCTTGGAGCCTTGGCTGGAGCGGCTGCGAGCGATCGTAGAAGGTTCGGTAACGCGGATGCGCTCACCGCTGACGACACGGGTTCCGCTGCGCTTGTTCCATCGGCGGAGATCGGAAATTGAAACGCCGAAACGATCTGCAATCGTGACCAGAGTGTCACCTCGATGAGCTCGATAAAAAGTGACGCGTCGTCGCGCGGGAGCTGCTGGAGCCGCGGGAATGACGAGTGCATCGACGTTTTGCAGCGTGTCATCGGCCTGGAGGTGATTGACCTGGGCAAGCTCTCCGACAGAGACCCGATAGTTGCGTGCGACGCTGGCAAGCGTGTCTTCCGCAGAGACGGTGTGGTAGCGCCATGCTGTGCGATGCTCGACAGGGATGCGGCTGATCTTTGCCAGAAAAGCGGAGGCTGTGCCGGGTGGCAGATGCAGCTCGAACGGTTCCTGAAGCATGGAAGGTGGTGGGGTGATCATGCGCAGCAAGGATGGGTTGAGCGCCATTAACTCGCGCGGATCCGCATTCACGATATCTGCGGCGAGCCGGATGTCGAGTGAATAGTCAATCTTGACGGTGTCGATGACTACGGGTGGGTCGAGTTGGATGTCGTCAAAGCCGTATTGCTTGCGATTGTTGGCAATGATGATGGCTGCGAGGATTTCAGGGACATAATTTTTTGTTTCTCCCGGGAGATTGTTTCGTTTGTATAGCTCCCAGTAGTCGGCGTACCCGGTTTTCTGCACAGCGCGTTGCACGTTGCCGGCGCCCCAGTCGTAGGCTGCCATTGCCAGATACCAGTCGCCGAGCTGGTCATAGAGAAACTTCATATAACGCGCGTAAGCGCGGGTGGATTTTTCAGGATCGAAGCGTTCATCGACGTAGCTGTTGCGAACCAGGCCATAGTTGCCATGAGGCATGAACTGCCACATGCCGCCGGCGCCGGATTGTCGATTGACGACCTGGGGCTGGAAGCCGGATTCGGCGACGGCCAGATAGATCAGATCCTGGGGAACACCCTCCTGAGCCATGACATGCTGAATCATTGCGCGATATTTTCCGCTGCGTTCCAGAGAGTGTTTGAGCGTGTTGTGCCCAATCTTTGTATTGGAGAAAAAGTTGATGAATGCCGCGACGTAATCATTGATGGCAAGGGGAAGATCGCTACGCGTAGTGGCCAGATTGGCTCGCGCTTTGGCTACAAGATTTGGGTCAACCGCGAAGGTGACATCATTTGCGACATCGGCTGGAGTCGGCTCTTCGACAGGTGCAAAACCGTTGCCCTGTTTGAGCGCCTCCATCTCCAGGCCGTTCACAACATCAAGCGTATGGTTATATTCATCCAGTAACTGGACGTTGCTGCGAATATCGATATCGTCGGTGAGCATCGCATCGACGGCAGCATCAAAATGCTTCTTGGCTTCGGTCAATCGACCTTCGTGGTAGCTTGCCTGGCCTTGTGCGATGTCCGATTCCACCCGAGCAATCAGCTGCTGGATGGCCTGCTCGTGGGTAGGTTCTGGCGGGGTAGCTGCGATCTGCTCAGAGCTGCCGGAGCGCGGAGTATTGCCGGTCGAAGCGGGCGCTGCAATTGCGGGTGCCGTGGTGGCGGGTGCCGGTGTTGGATGTGTTCCACCGCAGCCGCCAAGCCAGACGATCATGGTCAGCCCAGATATGCCAATCCGATGCGCGAGCATCCGGTGCTGAAGCCGGTCTTTCGATTTCATTCCCTGTCCTGATGGCGAACGATGGAGGCACTTCGCGCCTCGATCCATTGCATCGCCCAAATCCATGGTTATGCCGATTGCGCTGATCTCATGCCGAGTGTGCTGGCGCTGCGCGGCAACATTCTGTGACTCTCCCGATGATAAGCTATCTTAGTGAGATCAGCCTTCGGGATTTCCTCCGAAGCGCGTCTCGTCGACCCGCCTATGGAATCGCATTTACTCAGAAATTTCGCAATCATTGCGCATATCGACCACGGAAAATCGACCCTCTCCGATCGGCTGCTGGAGCAGACCGGCTCTCTGACGGCGCGAGAGATGCAGGCGCAAGTGCTGGATGCGATGGATCTGGAGCGAGAGCGCGGAATCACCATCAAAGCTCATGCCGTGCGCATGATGTATCAGGCGCGTGATGGTGTGACGTATCAGCTCAATCTGATTGATACGCCGGGTCATGTGGATTTCAGTTACGAGGTCTCGCGATCATTGGCTTCCTGTGAGGGAGCGCTGCTGGTGGTGGATGCGAGCCAGGGAGTGGAGGCTCAGACGCTGGCAAACGCGTTTCTGGCGATCAACAGTGGTCTTGAGATCGTTCCTGTCATCAATAAGATTGATCTGCCGTCGGCGGACATCACGCGAACACAGGAGGCGATTGAGCAGGCAGTGGGGCTGGATGCAACCGACGCTATTCCTGTGAGCGCCAAGACGGGCCAGGGCATTGAAGAGGTACTGGAGGCGATTGTGCATCGGCTGCCCGCGCCGAAGGGAGATGCAAAGGCTCCGCTGCAGGCACTGATCTTTGATTCCTGGTTTGATCCGTATCGCGGCGTGGTGGTGTTGGCCCGAATTATGAACGGACGAATGTTCAAGGGTCAACGCATCCGTTTTATGGCGAATAACAGCGTCTACACGATTGATGCTATGGGCGTGCTGACGCCAAAGCCGGTTGAGATTCCGGAGTTGACTGCAGGCGAAGTCGGTTTTTTTACGGCGACGATCAAGAACGTAGCCGACACACAGATTGGAGACACGGTAACAGAAGTAGATCGACCTGCTGAAGGAGCGCTTCCCGGCTTTATGGAGACGATGCCGATGGTCTTCGCGGGCCTGTATACGGTGGACTCCCACGAGCATACGTTGCTGCGCGACGCGCTGGAAAAGCTTCGGCTGAACGACTCCAGCTTCTTTTTTGAGCCGGAGTCTTCAGTGGCGCTTGGATTTGGCTTTCGATGCGGATTTCTGGGCCTGCTGCATATGGAGATCATTCAGGAACGCATTGAGCGAGAGTACAACCTGGATTTGATTACCACGGCACCGGGTGTGCGATATCGGATCACGCTGACCAGTGGTGAAGTGGTGGAGGTGGATAATCCCTCGCGCTGGCCGGAGACGACCAATATCGAGAAGATCGAAGAGCCGATCATCCGCGCCATGATCCTGACCAATGAAGAGTACGTTGGGGGGATCCTGAAGCTGGTGGAAGAGAAGCGGGGAAAGCAGCTGAATTTTGAGTATGTGACGCCGACACGGGTGATGCTGACCTATGAACTGCCGCTGAATGAGATTGTGCTGGATTTCTATGACAGACTGAAGTCCGTTTCGCGCGGGTATGCTTCGCTGGATTATCAACCGGCAGGGATGTGGGTATCGCCAATGGTGAAGATGGACATTCTCGTCTCCGGCGATCCGGTGGATGCGCTGTCGATCATCGTGCATCGCGATCACGCCTATGAGCGAGGCCGTGCGTTGGTGTCGAAGATGCGCGAACTCATTCCGCGCCAGCAATTTGAGGTTGCCATTCAGGCAGCAATTGGCTCAAAGGTGGTTGCACGCGAGACGGTGGCCGCATTACGAAAGAATGTTATCGCCAAGTGTTATGGTGGCGATATCAGTCGTAAGCGCAAGCTGTTGGAGAAACAGAAGGAAGGCAAAAAGCGCATGAAGCGCATTGGCAAGGTGGATATTCCACAGGAAGCCTTCCTGGCGGTTCTGCGCGTGGGCGAGGACATTCAAAACTGACTCATCCTCAGAGTGCGCGTAAGTCGTTTTCATCGATGGTTTTGACGCAGAAACTGAACCAGATTCACGAAATTTTCATGGCGAACTGTGGAAAGCTCGCACGCCATAACATAACGGGACAGCTGTTTGTCAACTAGATTCCTGCCGCAGATTAGTTCTTATAAGTGCATCAAATAAATAGACTTGCAATTTTCCCTAGATGGGAGCAGGCCGCTCAGGCAAGTTGGAGGACTTGCTTTGTGAAGTTTTCACAGATTTCTTCCACATTATTTTCCACAGATTGCGACAGGCGAGTTTTTTCTTTGGAACGATCCGCCATGCCTCGTGCAAGCAGCTTCAAAGAGCCAGAAAAGCCCCGGTCACTACCGGGGCTTTTCTGGCTCTTTGAAGCCGGAGGGCAGATAGTGATGCCTCAGTGAGAAGCTGGCTTGGGAGCTGGAGCCGAAGGAAGGCCGCCCGATTGACCCGCGGATTGAGCCGGAGCTGGGACGCCAGACTTGGCGTTGTAAGCATCGACGATCTGCTTGGTGATGTTGGTCGAGTCCGCCGCCCAGAGAACAGGGCTTTGCTGCTGGCTGACATCCACCACCATCGTATACTCGTGCTGCTTGGCATAAGTGTTCAGGACGTCGTAGACCTTGGATGCGAGGGAGTTGTACATATCCTGAACGGCCTGCTGAAAGTCAGCCTGCGCGTCCTGAGCATCCCGCTGCAACTGCTTGGTCTTTTCGTCGATGCTCTTTGTGGTGGCCGCAGTCTGCGCCGGAGTCATGGTCGAGGCCTGTCCCTGGAGTTGCTTCTTCATGGACTCGATCTGGTCGTTGAGAGACTTGAGCTGAGCGCGCTTGGGTTCAAACTTTTTTTGCAGATCGGCGAAGTCGCGCTGACCTTCGTTGGTCTGCGCAACGGCCGCCTGAAAGGCGATTACGGCGATCTTGGTGGGACCCGCTGGAGCGGTGGACGCAGCCCGTGTGGCAGGCATTTGCGCGACGGCTCCAAGGGTCATGCTCGAAACCGCGAGGACTGCAATGGCTAGAGTACGATTCATGGACTTCTGAAACTCCTTCATTTTTCCTGTTTGGGTTTGCCCGCATTCCGTCAAGGAAGCAAGACGTTGCCTCCTGTTTGGTGTCTCTCTGCTCTGTCTCTGATTTGCCCGACTTGAATCAGGCGAAACCAAGGCAGTATGCGGACAGAAACGTCAGCAGGAACTATCTGGATTATAGGAGTGCCCCCTGCCTTGGTCAATGCGGAAGCAGCGGTGTTTCTGCATATTCCGGCTTTTCCTGTATTGCAGATGTACACATGAAAAAGCCCTTCGCACCGTTGTGTGGAAGGGCTTTGTTCTTTTGATCGAGTCTTAGCTTAGAAGGTAGTGGATACCGTCAGACGGAAGGTGGCATGCGGCTCGCGAAGCAGATACTGCGGCCCGTACAACTCGATGGCCCGTTGATAGGAGTAATCGCCTGCGCCGCCCGGCGGGAACATGGAGCGAGTGATGAGCGTTTCCCCCGGGTTCTGACGATCAATACGCATCGGGTTCCAGGCGTAGTAGAGGCGAACCGGTGCATTGATGATGGGCATGATCACCTGGAGTTCGCCACCGGTAGACATGCGCGGCTTGAAGTTTGTGCCGGTCAGCGGACGGATGTAGTCACTGAAGTGAATGGGCACGCCGCCTTCACATGTGCCGTTGTTGTAGACCGGGCAACCGTACAGAGGTGAGTTCAGAGCGGCGTAGCCTTCCGGACTTTCCTGGAGCTGGTTGTTGTCAACTGAAGAGTCGATGCCAAAGTCATCGAAGATGGCGAAGGTAACCGGTCCGACGATTGGAATGCGATATTCCAGGTTGTTGGTGAAGTCTGTGTCGCCACCGATGGAGACGATGCTGTAAACCGGCAGCGGAATCTGGATGCATTGACGAAGCTGCGGATTGTAGGGGTCACGGGGGACGCAGCTTCCGTCAGGATTCTCAAGCTGGAAACTGATGCGGTTTGGAATGTAGGCGTAGGGCGTTGCCGAGCGAACATCGAATCCGCGCAGGTCAGCCTCGCCGCCAGCGTAGAAACGATTGTTTGGCGGCGCCACATCGCCGCCGTAACCCTGGATATATTTGAGTTCGGCGCGCCATCCGAGCACATTGCGACCCTGCGACGAGGGCCAGAGTCCTTTCATCGGCGTGAACTGCTTGTAGGCAAGGGCAGGCATGACGTAACGGACATCGCCGAACAGACCGGAGGTCTGGACCAGAGCCGAGAACTCCTTGCCGGTGCGTGGTCGCATCGGATTGCTGATCGTGCTCAGAGAGTAGCTGAGGGAGATGGAGCTGTTCACAATGCCAGCCAGAGCGTTTTGACCCTGAATGCCAGAGCGGAAGTTCAAGGTGTTGAACAGCTCCTGCGAGGCGGAGCTAAAGGCTGTGATGGTGGCGCGAGTCAGTGAGTAGGTGAAGCCGACGCGCTGGAAGTTGTGGTGTGGCAGCGGGTAGCTCATGGAGAAGTTCATGCCCGTCTGCGCGCTGTTGTAGTTCTGCACTAGGGTGTTGTTTGCCTGCTGCTGGTTATAGCCGATGCCTGCCGAGGCGGCATAGTTCTTTGCCGGGTTGTAGTCGGACTTGGTATTGAAGACCTGAAAGCCGATGTTCAATGGACGGTTGTGGAAGTAAGGCTGAGTGAAACCGAAGAGGAACTGCCGCTGCACGTTGCCCAGGTTTGCCTGCAGGCTCAATGTCTCGCCCAGACCGAGAAAGTTGTTGGTCTGGTAGTTCAAACCGAGGAATGCGCCTTCAAGGCCGGAGACGCCACCATTCAAGCCAATGGAGTTCTTGCCCTTTTCCTTGACCTTGAGCAACAGGTCAACGGTTCCGGCTTCGGTATTCTGGTGGGCTTCGGTATCCTGATCGACTTTGAGGGGATCGAAGTAATCCAGCTGGTTGAGCCGGAGCAGGCTGTACTCCCAGAGTTGAGAGTTGTAGACCTGACCTTCCTGCAACAGTAGTTCGCGGCGAATGACGCGGTCACGAGTGAGCGTATTGCCCTGAATCTCGATGCGCGAAACATAGAACTGCTTGCCCTCGTCGATGTCGACATTGAGCGCAACGGTGTGATTCTTGTCGTCAACAGTAGCGCTGGGAATGGCTCCGAAGTTGATGTAACCAAGCTGGCCGTAGGCTTTCTTGAGGTTCTCAAGGCCCTTGCCGATCGCAGTTGCGTTGAAGATGGCACCATCCTTGATGGGGAAGGTGTTGCGCAGCGCGCGAGTATTGTTCACGGCCTTGTTGCCGGTGAAGGTGATGTGGCTCAGCCGATAACGCTGGCCCTCTTCGATGGGCATCAGGATATCGATGCGCTTACCTTTATTCGGTTGGAAGGTGAAAAGGTTGAGTCCGCCCTGATCGCGAATCTGGGTCTTTGGGTCTTCCACGGCGGCGTTGTAGTATCCGCGGTCACGATATGCCTGGCGAACGCGTTCCGAGTCTTCTTCCAGCTTGGAGCTGTCATAGGTCTTGGGGAAAAGATCCTCGAAGAAGATGGAGTAGGGAATGCCGATGGGCCGGAGATTTTTCATCGAGCGGCGGAGAATCAGGCTGCTGATGTGCTGATTTCCAACAAACTTGATGTTGCCGACTTTGACGGTCGGACCTTCCTTGATGTTGAAGTTTACCTGGACGGAAGCAGGCGGAATGCGCTTGACTTCGGTGCGAATGGTCGCGAACTGATGGCCGTGTTCAGCCAGCAACTGCTTGAGCACGGTTTCTGCGTGCTTGATCTTCGTTGGATCGTACTGGCTTTCCACCGAAAGGCCGACTTTTTCTTTTTTGAAGCGATCCAGCACGTCCGATTGCGAGACGGAATTCAATCCTTTGTAGTTGATCTCGCGGATGGTGGGGCGCTCCAAGACGAAGATGTCGAGAATGATGCCCTTCTCGGAGTCTTCGCGCTCAATCCGGAGATCCTCGAAATAGCCCGTATTCCACAACGAGTTGAAGTCGCGCTCGATCGAAGCTGGATCGTAGGTGTCGCCAACGTGGGTGAACAGGCGAGCCAGGATCGTTTCCTTAGGGATTCGCCGATTGCCAATGACGCGGATCTGATAGATCGTGTTTGGCCCTTCCTGCGCGGAAAGACGAAGCGAGAAGCTGGAAAAGATGCTGAAAACGGCGAGCGCAATGGCCAGTGCGCGCCAGCTACGCAGCGCGACGGGGAGACGCCCGAAGAGCGAATTGCGTGATCGAGGGCGCTCGGCGCTCGCGGAAGTCACCTCTTCGCGGGAACCACTGGAAGAACACAGTGCATAGATCGACTGAACGGGAAAAATAAGCGCACCCTCACTGCTCGAAAATCGTAGTGGCCGGAGCCAGAGACTCCTGCATCCGGACCGCATGCCCCCGGAGAGAGTTTCCCCGGAATCCATGATGGTTGACGAAAATTTGATTATATTGGACCGCACCACCCCGGCCCAAATCTGTGTTGGACTGCAAATGGTTCAACTCTCCAATTCCGACTCAATTTGCCAACTTTGTAGAGATTCAAGCCAACGAATCTGAAGCACATTGGGCTTGCAGCATACCTGACAGTCTTCCACGTAGGATTGTCGCAATCCTGCCGATGGATCAACGAATGTTTCGTTCCATTCGCCGCATCCAGAGCAGCAAAATCTGCCATCATTCACGTCCATTTGTTGATTCCTCGTCGAGTTCCCCGGAAGAATTTGTTGATCCGGGTGCAGGATGATGGATTTCCTGATTTGTATCCGTGGTCCGGCTCATTTGGATTAACTTATGAATAGACGCGCTAGATTCCTACAGGTGAGGCAAAATCCATGACAGTTGCAACATCTTCAGTCTATTCCTTCTCGGCCACCTTGCTAGACGGTAAGGAATGTGACTTTTCCAGTTTTGCAGGCAAGGTACTGCTGATTGTGAACACCGCATCCCGCTGTGGATTTACGCCGCAATATGCAGGACTGGAGGCGCTCTATCAAAAGTACAAAGATCGCGGGCTGGTGGTCGTGGGCTTCCCGTGCAATCAGTTTGGCGCTCAGGAGCCGGGAACGGCTGCGGACATTTCGGAGTTCTGCCAGATGAACTATGGCGTGAGTTTTCCCATCTTTGCGCGGATTGAAGTTAACGGCGCTGGCGCGCATCCGCTGTATAAATATCTGACGAGCGAAGTGAAGGGTTTTCTGGGTTCTGAGGCGATCAAATGGAATTTTACCAAGTTTCTGGTGGATCGCAGTGGGCATCCGGTGGAACGTTTTGCACCGAAGACGGCACCGGCTGACCTGGAAGAGCATATCGAAAAGCTGCTGTAGAAATGGGGCAGGAATACTGCATGTGAGATAGTTGCACGAAACTGCTTACATTCTGCCACCGTATCGAAGGTACCAGAAGCTTCCGCGCAGATCTTTCCATGACAGGAGCGCGTCGGGAACGGTGAATAACTGAAAAACGCTGCTGAAAAAGCGATCGAACGCTGAATCCTGGGGATAATCCAACTCGCTCGGAGAGCGATGCAAGCTTTCCAACATGCAACCGACCAGCATGCGCTTGCCGGTTGCTCGTTTGCGAAGCGAAAGGGGTTTCGGCTGCTGGGGCGGGTAGAGGTCAAAGGCTTGAAGCGCCAGCATCGGTTCATCGAAGCCCATGCGGACAACTTTTGCTGTCGTTCCACCCATACGGTAGTTCACTTCCAGAAAGTAAACTTCGCCGGTCTCAGCTGACTGCAGCAAATCAAAGTGAAAGGCACCGTGAAGGTCGGCTAACTCCGCGAAACGAATGGCCGCATGATGGATGGAAATCGGCGTTGGGCAGCGCTCGATGGTGAGAGCAAAGCCGTGATGTTTGCGAACAGTGCGGAAACACTCGAGCGTGAGGAGATGCCCATCGGCTTTGCGTACGCCATGCAGGACAAGGTTTGGCCCCAAACAAAAGGGCTGAGCGATCAGAGGGCTGGTCCACTGCAACTCGCTGAGGAAGGTTTGCAGGGCGGTGCGCGTGTTGACACGCCGAGCCTTGAAGACTGGCAGGACAGAACTCATCCTTGTCGGTCGAAGGCAAAGTGGAAAACTGGTTTCAGCCGGTATTTCCGCATCTTCTGACGTTTCGATGAGCCAGGTGGGAAGAACAGAAAAACCAGATTGAGTGGCGAGAGCGGCTTGTTCGGATTTTTGCAGGAGTCGCTGCATCGAAGATGCCGGAGAGGTCATGACGCGACAGGATGGCTCAAAGGCGCTGCGATGAATGGCGAGCCACAACAGGGTGGCTTCATCGTCACTGCTGATCGCTTCGGCTTGAACGGATTGTACAAATGCAAGAACGGTTTCAAGCACCTGTGAAGGCTTGTCGATTCCCCAGGGGATGCTCTCTCCGAGGGACGTGATGGCGGCGCTCGGGCAGCTTGGATTTCGTGTCAAGCCAGTGGCAGCGCTGTCTCGGAGTGGCATCAGGTGGACCGCGATACCTGCTTCACGACAACGGCGGAGAAATGCCATCGAGGGCGCCCAGAAGCCAAGCTGTACCAGGTTTCGTATCGTGCGCGGGATTGGCTCAGTCGGCACATCTTTCGACAAAGTTTCCGCATGGATACTCTTCATTGAGACTCATACTCCAGAACCGCAGGTTGAAAAATGCAACGGATGACTCAGCAGAATGGACAGCGATGAAGCGTTTGCCGAGGGGGGAGAATCGTTTGCAGGTTACTGCACCATGGTGATGCAAAGCAATCTCAGACCTGGTGCCGATCAAGAAAAATCTGTTGTGGAGGGCGCCTGTCGGCTATACTCGCTCTGAACTGAATGGCACAGCCTGTATTGTCTGTCGTCGTCATGGAGGCGGAGAAAATGGCCCGAATGGGTCGCAAAGTCGACCAGAAACAGGAGTCGCAAGCATCGGTTGCAATCCCGGATCGCTTGTACTACCGGATCGGTGAAGTCGCGCGGATTTGTGGCGTAGCAACGTCGGTATTGCGCTTCTGGGAGACGCAGTTTCCGCAGCTTCGGCCTGCGAAAGGTGGCACAGGGCAAAGGCTCTATCGTCGTCGCGAGTTGGAGATGGCGCTGCGCATTCATCAGCTTGTTCACGTGCAGGGTTTTACTCTTGCAGGTGCGCGCCAGGCGTTGGCTATGCCTGCTGCGGAGACTTCGCTCGGGTTGACTGCAGGAGCGCCCGTTGCATCGCCAAAAGCTCCTGCCCCGCTTGCTTCCAATCCGCTGAAACAGATCGAGGCTGAGCTGCGAGATTTGCGGGAGATACTGAGCCGAGATCCAGTGCCCACCGTGCGTCGCAAGCCTCGAACGACGACGCAACCTGCTTCTGCCGAGCGAGCAATGCTTTTCCCGGATTTCCAGCTCGATCCGGGCACGTAGTTCTGTACCACCAGGACTCGATGCAAAGGACAAGCCAGGATCACAAACCCAGGTTTTCTGCGAAGAATTCATGAGTTAGATTTCGACATCATGCTATAGTCGCGGTAGTTGAAAAGCTGTATTGTTCCGCTCGTAGTAGTTATTCCTAATTTCTGTCTCATCTTTATCCAACTGCAAAATTTCAGGAGCGTTCACTATGCGATGCCCCTCTTGTGGGTCCAGCCACTTTCGGCTGTCTCGACTTCGTTTCTCTGATTTGTTTCACTTGTTCCTACTGCGCTATCCGGTTCGCTGCCGACTGTGCAGGGAACGGAGCCATGTCTCTTTGTCCAATGCCATGCGAGCGCGTAAATCTGTGCACCGCGGACATCTCAAGGGTACAGAGGTAAAGCAGAATACAGAAGTGAAATCTACCCACGGGCCTGTTCCCTAGCTCAGGAGACGGATGTAAAGAAAAACCCCATTCGCGAGAAGCGAATGGGGTTTTTCTTTCCATCTGAAACGCGCAGAATCAATCCTGCTCTTTGCGCGCCTTTTTCCGATTCCGTTTTCTTGCCAGCGCTTCTTTTACGCGGCGTTTTTCTCCCGGCTTTAGGTAATAGGAGTGGCGCTTGACATCCTTGATGATGTCTTCCTGCTGCACCTTGCGCTTGAAGCGGCGCAGGGCATTTTCCAGGGGCTCGCCTTCTTGAATGCGAACTTCTGCCATAGTATTTCCACCTCCTCACCTGCCAAACCGGCTTCTATCAGAATACGGAACAATGGCTCTGGAGGCAACTCTCTTGCGTAACGTTATACTCAGAGATTGCGCTTCGGCGTGAGGAGGATTTCTGTGATTCGAAGCTATCAGGGGCGCTGGCCGGTGGTTGGTGAGGGCTGTTATGTCGATCCCTCGGCACAGGTGATTGGTGATGTTGATCTCGGTCGCAACTCCAGCGTGTGGATGAACGCTGTTCTGCGCGGAGATGTGCATTCGATCCGGATCGGCAGCGGCTCGAACGTGCAGGACTGCGCGGTTCTGCATGGACAGCGCAATCTTTACGCTGTGATTGTCGGGGACATGGTGACGATCGGCCACAATGCGACCGTACATGGCTGCACCGTCGAGGATGCAGTGCTGATTGGTATTGGCGCGCGCGTTCTGAACAACTGTCGCATTGGCGAGGGATCGATTATCGCTGCAGGCGCCGTTGTGCCAGAGGGTACTCAGGTGCCGCCTCGAACGCTTTGGGCGGGAGTTCCGGCGAGGATGCGTCGCACGCTTCACGATGAGGATCGGGAGATGATCTTGAAGTATGCGCGGAACTATCTGGATTACACCCGGACCTATCTGAATGAAGAAAGAAGCTGAACGAAGAAGGAGCGGCTCAGGGTAAAGCCTGAACCGCTTCTTAGGAACGAACGGACGTTGGACGATTAGACTCCGGCAGGGCGTGGGTTGGCCTTATCATAGCGCGCAACCTGAATCTTTTTCGCCAGCCCGACGCGACTAAGCATCCAGATCAGCCAGAAATTGGGATCCAGTTCATACCAGGTGAGTCCATGACGCGCCGAGACAGGATGAGCGTGGTGGTTATTGTGCCAACCCTCGCCGCCGGTGACCAGTGCAACGAGCAGGTTGTTGCGCGAATCATCGCGCGTGGGAAAGCGTCGTCGGCCCCACATGTGGGTTGCCGAGTTCACCAGCCAAGTGGCGTGAAGTCCCAGTGTCACGCGCAGGAAGATGCCCCAAAGCACGAGATCGACACCGCCCATGATGCTGTGGTCAACGAGTGCACCACAGCCCAGGAGCAGCAGTCCACAGGTGACCAGCGAGAGGTAGTGATATTTGCTGATCCAGACATGGAAGCGGTCACGAGCGAGATCCGGCGCGTAACGAGCAAGCGCAGAAGATTCGGCGTGCATGCTGCGGCCCAGAACGAGCCAGCCGATATGTGCCCACCACGGACCTTCCTTGGGCGTGTGCGGATCGCCGGGATGGTCGCTGTGCTGATGATGTACCCGATGCACAGCAACCCAGAAGATAGGCCCGCCTTCGAGGGCGAGTGTGCCACAGATGGTGAGCAGATACTCGACCCACTTCGGGGTTTGAAAGCCGCGATGCGTCAGCAGCCGATGGTAGCAGACACCAATGCCAAAGTTGATGGCGAGTAACCACAAAACCGCTGCAACTGCCAGCCGCTGCCAGCTAAAACAGAACAGCGCAGCCACTGCGCCCACATGGAAGATTGCGATAAAGACCGCTGTAACCCAGTTAACGCCGCCCTCGTTATCCTTGCGGCCCATCCGAAGCTCGTCTCGTCTGGATGCAGATGCCTGTCCGTCCGAGGTCTTGTTCATCGTGGTTACGGTGGAGTTCAGGCTGCTCTCAGCGGCCGGATTGGATTGAAATTGCGACATCGTTGGGTGTTCCTGCTTCCTTCGGCTTTGCGCCATACACTAATACAATTGTACCGTCAGGCGACTTGGAGCGGGGCAAATTTGTGAAGAAACAGCATTCCACTCCATTCTGAAGTGGCCTTTATTCAGGCTGGAATTATCCTGATCCGACTGCTAAAACAGGATTTTCTGGGTGTGCCAGCAGACTCAGTGCATCGCGATGTCGGTGTTCCCGCCGGCAGGACTATTCTTACTGAGCAGAAATGAGAGAAAGATCATGCCAATGGACATCCAGAAGAGCATTTTGAAGACATCCACATATGCCTGCATCGCTGCCTGACGATTTAACTCGCCATAGATAGACGCCATGGCTGCTCCGACGCCATTGTGCTTGCCAAAGCTCTGATCGAGATAACCGGTGGTGCCGCCCAGGACTTGCGCATAGGGTATGCGCAGATTTGTCATCTTCTCCTGTAACAGCGCCTGGTGGTGCATGGACTGGTTGGTTACAGCGGCTCCCGTAATGGCGATGAAGATGCTGCCGCCGATGTTGCGCACAAAGTTGATCAGGCCAGCTACCTGGTTGCTCTGCTCGCGCGGAATTCCAACATAGGCAGCCGTCGTAATCGAGATGAAGCAGAAGGGGATCGGCATCATCTGGACCACGCGCAGCAGAGAGGCGTTATAAAAGCTCATGTCCAGCGTCAACTGCGTCGTCGTGAACCAGTAGGAGAGGGCAAAGAAGAAAAATCCTACAGCTGCAATGTAGCGCGCGGGATATTTGCTGGTTGTCCAGCCGGCAAAAGGCATTACGAATACCAGTGCAAACCCGCCCGCTGTCAGCGCTTCACCGGCGTTGGTGGCTGTGTATCCCAGGAGGCCCTGAAGCATCTGGGGCTGCAAAACAGTGCTGGCGTTGAGCACGCCACCGACCAGCGCCATGAGGAAGCAACTGATGGCGAAATTCTTGTACTTGAATAAACGCAGGTTAATCAGCGGATTTTTCTTCCGGAACTCCCAGACGATCAGTCCGATCAATCCACCCACAAAGAGCAGGGCGAAAAAGCGTATGAAGCCTGAGGAAAACCAGTCGTTCTCCTCGCCCTTGTCAAGCATGATCTGCATACCTCCCATGGCCAGAGTGAGGAATGCAAGTCCCATGTAGTCCATGTTGAGCAGATGCTTGCGATCGGGAACAATCCACGGTGGATCATCCACCATGCGCGTGACGAGAATGTAAGCAAGAATGCCGACGGGAATATTGATGTAGAAGATCCAGCGCCACGAGTAGCTGTCGGTGATCCAGCCGCCGAGCGTCGGACCAATCGACGGTGCCAGCACGGCCACCAAACCATAGAGAGCAAAAGCCTGGCCACGATGCTTTTCGTCGAAGGAATCTGCCATGATGGCCTGGGCCATGGGCTGCAATCCACCACCGCCAGCCCCCTGCAGTACGCGGCATAAAAGCAGAATAGGCAGGGTCGGCGCGATGCCGCACAGAAAACTGGAGACGGTGAAGATGGTGATGCAAAGAAGGAAGAAGTTTCGCCGCCCCATCAGATTGGAGGCCCAGCCGCCCAGCGGCAGGACAATCGCATTCGAGACCAGATAACTGGTCAGCACCCATGTGCCCTCATCGGTACTTGCGCCGAGGTTGCCCGCAATGTGCGGCAGAGCTACGTTGGCAATGGATGTGTCCAGCACCTCCATGAAGGCTGCCAGCGCAACAGTCATCGCAATGAACCACGGATTTGCGCGCGGTTTCCAATGCGCGTGAGGATCGATGGATGGATTTTCGACTGTATGCTCGGCGACGGATTCATCCAACTGGATCGCATCGTTCGTTGTTGCCATATACTTTCGCCCCAAAAAACAGACAATCCGCCAGAAAAATTTATCCGCTGCACGTCAACGGAGCCATACAAAATGCTAGCAGTCCGAAATCCGTCGTCGGACGCAATGTGAAATCGCTGCTTTCTTACAGATGCGCAGCAACCGCGTCGGATGCAGAAATCCAGCGCGGTTGCTGCACCAGGAGAAGTGAGCGTCAGCTACTCGACGTGATAGTTGGGAGCTTCGCGGGTAATGATGACATCATGTACGTGACTTTCGCGCAAGCCTGCGCTGGAGATACGGACGAACCGCGCATTCCGCTGCAGATCGTCGATCGATGCACAGCCCAGATAGCCCATGCCGGAGCGCAACCCGCCGACAAGCTGCTGCACCATCGCCTCCAGGGGGCCGCGATAGGGAACTCGCCCCTCGATACCTTCCGGCACAAACTTAGCCAGACGATTCTCGCTTGAGCGTTCGCGCTGTACAACATTCTCGGTGCCGTTCTGGCTCTCGGTGGAAGCGCCCTGGAAGTAGCGTTCGCTGGAGCCAAGTGCCATCGCCGTCAGGGAACCCATTCCGCGATAGCTTTTGAATGAGCGGCCTTGATAGAGAATGGTTTCTCCCGGGCTTTCATCCACCCCGGCAAAGAGCGAGCCAATCATCACGGAACTCGCACCGGCGGCAATCGCTTTGGTGATCTCGCCCGAGTACTTGATGCCGCCATCGGCAATGACAGGGATTCCTCGTTCATTGGCCGCTCGAAAGGCCTCTGCGATGGCAGTAATCTGCGGCATGCCTGCGCCGGTGACAACGCGGGTCGTACAAATGGAACCGGGTCCAAAGCCAACCTTGACGGCATCTGCACCGGCGTCAATCAAGGCCAGGGTTCCTTCGTAAGTGGCCACATTGCCAGCCAGAAGAGCGACTGAGGGAAACGCCTTCTTCACGGCTGTCACTGCTTCCAGAACGCGCGAAGAATGACCGTGCGCGGAGTCAATGGCAAGCACATCGCAACGAGTGCGAACCAGTTCCGCAGCGCGCTCCAGATAATCTCCGGTAGCTCCGATCGCTCCGCCGACGCGCAGTCGGCCCTTGGAATCTTTTGAAGCGTTGGGATATTTCAGCTTCTTCTGAATATCCTTGACCGTAATCAGGCCCTTCAATTCGTACTGGTCATTTACGACCAACAATTTTTCCACCCGATGCCGATGCAGAATCAGCTCTGCTTCTTCGAGGGTTGTTCCCACGGGCACGGTGATGAGATTTTCGCGCGTCATCACATCATTGACCGGAATGTCGGAGCGAGTTTCGAAGCGCAGATCGCGATTGGTGAGAATGCCCACAAGACGCTTGCCTCGCGTTACGGGAACACCCGAAATCTTGTATCGACGCATGACCTCGAGTGCCGCTGCAATGGGTGCGTCCGGCTCGATGGTAACCGGATCGACGATCATGCCGCTTTCCGATCGCTTTACCTTGTCGATCTCTCCGGCCTGTTCCACGATTGTCAGATTGCGATGAACGATGCCGATGCCGCCCTGCTGAGCCATGGCGATGGCCATGCGGGATTCTGTCACCGTATCCATGGCTGCCGAGATCAGCGGCGTGTTCAAGGTAATTTCCGATGTCAGACGGGTTTGCGTGCTTACCTGCGTGGGAACTACGTCAGAGTAAGCAGGCACAAGCAAAACGTCATCAAATGTAAGCGCTTCGGGCAGTGGCGAGTTCAGCATAAGGTTTCGATGCGCTGGGCGGAGAAAAGAATCGTCGCAAGGCCCGAGCGTTTCCTCATTGTAGCGGAATACGCCGTGTCTCTGGTTCAGAAGACGGGAACCTGTGACTCCGGGGTCGATTGGGCATGGGCTGGAGTGGCCAGTCGAACGGCTTCGGCCAGCGCATACTTCAGCTCGTCGATTCCTTCGCCGGTGACAGCGGAGATGGCGTGGAATGGCAGCTTGCGCCGTTTGGCGGAGATGGACAGCTTCTTCAGTTTTTCCGGATTGGCCGCGTCCAGCTTGGTTGCGATCACGATCATCGGCTTCTCCATCAGCCCGTGGCCAAAGCTCTCCAACTCGGCGCAGATCACCTTGAAATCTTCAATGGGATCGGGACGCCCGGAGCCGTCCGAGACGTCGATCAGATGTGCCAGGACGCGGGTTCGCTCAATGTGGCGAAGAAACTGGATACCCAGCCCGGAACCCAGATGTGCGCCTTCGATCAGGCCCGGCATATCGGCCACGACGAAGCTGACCTGAGAGGGCATTTCGCCGATTGTCACCACACCCAGGTTGGGTTCAAGCGTTGTAAAGGGATAGTTGGCGATCTTGGGCCGCGCCGCAGAGATGCGCGAGATGAGCGTCGATTTGCCCGCATTCGGATAGCCGACCAGGCCCACATCCGCCAGCAGCTTCAGCTCGAGTCGATAGTGTCGCTCCTCACCCGGTCTGCCTGGCTCCGACTCTCTGGGTGCCTGGTGCGTGGGTGTGGCAAAGTGCTGATTGCCGCGTCCGCCGCGTCCGCCCCTGGCTACAACGAAACGCTCACCGGGCTGCGCAAAGTCGTGAATCTGCTCGCCGGTCTCTTCGTCAAACAGCGCTGTTCCAACCGGCACCTGAAGAATGATGGGATCTCCGTCTTTGCCTGTGCAGTTGGAGCCTTCGCCGTGCCGACCTCGTCCTGCCTTGTGCTCCGGGTTATAGCGAAAATGAATGAGCGTATTGTGTTGCTGAGTAGCCTCCATCACCACATCGCCGCCGCGTCCGCCATCGCCGCCGGAGGGTCCGCCGCGAGGCACAAATTTCTCACGGCGAAAGGCGACGCACCCGTTGCCGCCGTCCCCAGCCTTCACATAAATCCGCGCCTCATCGATAAACATTTCCCGCAAACCTTCTTTCTGCCTCTTTCAGTCTAACGAAAGACGACCTATACTCGCAGGTAATGTACCAATTTGAGCCAAGGCCTGCTGGCTGAAAGCTTGTTTTCGTCTACCCGGATTCTGCTTCGTCGCTATCAATGACTATGGAGCAGGGCTGTGCCACATCCTTATCGCGGCTTGAGGCGCGTACATGCGTGGATGCTTCGCTGGCTGGCCAATGGGTGGCCTGGATGGCTGTTGCTGCTTGTGTGCCTTGTCGTCCCGTTGACAGGAGCGGCGCAGTCCGGTACTGGGTCGCTTGCTGGAACGCTCACCGATTCTCACAGTCGGCCGCTCGCGGATGCCACAGTCGTGCTGCGAAACTCTGCTGCCAATGTAACTGCCACGGCTGCGACCAATCGCAAAGGTGTCTATCACCTCACGGGGCTGGTTCCAGGCGAGTACAGGCTGGAGGCGACGGTCGATCTGCTGGGCCATGCCGAGCTGGATGGCATCGAGATCATCGCCGGGCACACCACGCGGATGCAGGCCGCGCTCAATCTTGTCGTCTCCGCTCCGCGCTCGATTGCGATGGCTTCGGAGGAAGATTCGGGAGTTGATCCGGTCGAGCCTGCCGTTACTTCTACGCTGACCGGCCAGCAGCTCACCGCTCTGCCGGCTCGCGAGCACGACTGGGTCGCAATTGCCGCTACGACCCCAGCTGCGAACCCCAGTAATCCACCGCCTCCGGACTACTCGCTGGGTGGCTCGCTCGAAGCAGATTCTGCCAATCAGACGGTCACCATTGGAGGCAGCCCACGGCAAGCCTCGACCACTGTTGACGGTGTGCGCACTCCGGTTGGTTTTCAGCGTGGAGGAAATAATCAGGGACGTACGGAGCAGACGCTGGGCGAGTCGGCGGTGATGACGCTGAGCGCGCGCCGCGGTCTGGCTGGTGCGGATCAGGCGCGCGGCGACGGCAGCGGTGTCGCGCTCTTTACGCAGCACGGGCGCAACGGACTTCACGGACAGTTCTTCTTCAATACGCGCAACAGCGCCTGGGGCGCGCTGAATCCCTATACTCAGCGGCTCGCACTCACCGCGCCGGCTACGTCAACCACCATTGTGCAGTACACGCCGGTCAGCTTCAGCCCACCCTGGAGCCGGGAAGCCGTTGGATTGGGCGTTGGGCGTCAGATTATTCGTCGCAGTTTGTGGGGTTTTGCCTCGTTCGATGGTCTTTGGCGCAATGATCCAGCGATGGCCACCGTTCGTGAGCCGGCCAACTTCTTTCTACAGCCCACCAACGAGAATCTGGCCATCTTTGGCGCTCGCACCGGCATCGGGGGCGCAACGCTTTTTGAACAGGAGGTCGCTTCATACTCCGGCTGGCTCACGCAGTTCACCGGACTTCTGGGCCAGGTGCCACGCACCGCTCACCAGTATCAAGGATTTCTCCGACTCGACTGGCAGCCTACCGAACGACAGCACATTGATACGGAGATCAACCTTGCCAGCTTTATCTCATCTTCCGGCGCGTTGGGCAGCACCATAGAAACCTATGGTGGACATAGCTTCGGCGATATGAGTCGTAAAGATGGATGGGTGATCATGCAGCACGAAAAATTCTTTACGCCGAATCTGCTCAACGTTTTGGGTGGTCAGTGGAATCGCCACATCCTCAGCGTCACTCCATCGGCGCCTTCATCGCTGGAGTCGACATTGCTCGCAACATCTTCGGGACGCCTGCCCGAGATGATGGCCGACTCGCGCTATGGATTTGTTCTTGGTTCACCAGCACGACTGGTTGGCTCGCGATACCCGGACGAACAATCCTTTCTCGGCATCGATACGCTGAGCTGGGTGCATGGCGCTCATCTGCTCAAACTGGGAGCGAGCTTTGATCACATTGCCGACACTACGAACGGTGTCTACAACCAGAATGGCACTTATGATTATGCAACGCTGCTGAATTTCATCTCGGATGTGGCAAGCTTTCAAAAGTACGGCATCAACGGTGTCCAGAATCCTTTTCAGAGTCAGCACAACTGCGATCCATCGGGCAAGAGCCTGGGCTATCTGCCCTGCTATACCTGGTTCAAACAGCAGCTTGGACCTTCCACCTGGACGCTGAGCACCAATGATCTGGCTGGATTTTTCACTGAACAGTGGCAGCCTAAACCCTCGCTCACGCTTTCGCTTGGAGGACGCGTTGAGGCGGAACAGCTTCCACCGCCCATTCCCGCGGTCGCGAACGCAGATCTTCCCCAGACCACCAAGCTGCCGCCGATTGAATACAACTGGGAACCGCGTTTTGGTCTTGCATGGTCGCCATTTCACTCGACCGTACTGCGCCTTGGCGCTGGCCTTTACTACGGACGCATCGACAACTCTGCAGCCCTGGGCGCGCTGACCCAGACTGGGTCGCAAAACGGTGATCTGCAATACTTCTTCAAGTCCACCGACCTCGGCGCGCCTCCGTTCCCCTATGCTTTTTCTGCTCCGCCCCAAACCGCAGTCAAGCCAGGTGCAGTATTTTTTGCTCCGAACTTCCGATTGCAGGAAGTGGATCAGGGCATCGTCAGCCTGGGGCAGTCTTTGCCCGGCAACTGGCAGATTGAGCTGAGTGCTCTGGCCAGCCTTGGTCGTCGTCTGCCGGTCTCGATTGATACCAACATCGATCCAACCCAGGGTCCGCAGACGATTACCTACGGCGTCGTGGACGCGCTGGGCGCTGGCCCGATCAAGACATCGCAGATCACCGTCCCGTTCTTTTCTGCACGCCTGAATCCCAACTATCAGCAGATTGACGCGATTGAGAGCCGCTCCAACTCCAAGTACGATGCAGCGATGATTCGCGTCCTGCGTTTTGGACGGAACGGCCTGAGCCTTCGAGCGCATTATCTTTATGCTCATGCAACGGATTGGAATCCGAACGAAACCGGCTACGTTCAGGTGAATGGCGTTCTGGACCCCACGAATTTTGGCCTGGAATATGGCACGTCCGGATTGGACATTCGTCACTCCGCGATGGTCATGCTGCTTTGGGAGTCACGCTGGAACGGAGCGGACTGGGCGCGTCGCGCTTTCGCGAACTGGAGCATCTCCGGCGTTGGCCAGTTTCGATCAGGACTTCCGTACACCATGCGTGTAGGCGGCTATTTGCCGGGCTTTTACACACAGTCACGGGCGCTGATCGAAGGAGTTGGCCCTGGGCTGAACGGATCCGGCGGCGATAATCGTCTTTATTCGGTGGGTCGCAATACCTATCGTTATCCTGAGACCTATACTGCGGATTTTCGTCTGGGAAAGCGACTCATCTTCCGTGGCGATCGTGAGCTTGAGTTCCTTGCAGAAAGCTTTAATCTTTTCAACCATGAAAACGTCACATGGATTGAAACCACGGGCTACTACATCAGCCGCGGCAGCGCCACCGGCGGGTTGCCGACGCTGAACTTTCTCACGGGACTCAAAGTGAATTCCGTTGAATTTGGCAAGCCCCTGATTGTCAACGGCAGCAACTACTTTCGTCCACGAGAACTGCAAGTCGGGGTTCGCGCGCGCTTTTGAAGTGTTCGTGTGTCTGTGCACACAGTCGGCATTGTTCAGCTTGTGTGATCGAGCAAAATCTTCCATCCATCAGCGTCCTTGTGCCAAACAAGGCTGAAGACTCCGTCATCCTTTGTGTTCGCGCCTTTTACGGTTCGGTCGAGATGAAAACGTCCCGTCACTATTGCATACTCAACTTTATGTGTTGAGCTGGGCAAAAGACGAATCGAAAGCTCGCGGAAGGTGAGTGTGCCCATCTGTGCTTTATCTACATACGTCTTGCGGTAGCGCTCCAGGATTGGAGCATAGCCATGCGCAATGGTGCTGCCGATAAAAATCGTTTGCGGGGAGTTTTCGTAGCCCTGGAGAAAACCGTCGATATCTCCGCGATTCCAGGCAGTCACCTGGGCTGCCATCACCGCGCGAATCGCGCTTGCATCGCCGCTGTCCGCCTGCCGAGCAAGCGCAGGAATAGAAACGACAAGAACGACACAACCCATCATCCAGCCAATCCACCGTGTGCGCATGGCAATCCCTCCAAACTGAGACTAGAATGCCACTATGTCAGCCTTACCCACGACCCTGCAATCCCCATCTCTGCGTGTAGTGCACACGGTTTGCTCGCATGACTGCCCGGATTCCTGCGCCGTACTGGTCACGGTGGATGAAACTGGTCGCGCGGTCAAGGTCGTCGGCGATCCATTGCACCCTGTCACGCAAGGATTTCTTTGTGGCAAGGTGGCCAAATATCTGGACCGCGTCTATTCTCCTCAACGTGTTCTCTATCCACTCAAGCGGAAGTCCGGCGCACCCAAGCGAGTATCGAACGCGCATGACAGTTCATCGTTTGAGCGCGTCTCCTGGGATCAGGCGCTGGATGAAATCGCCGCGCGACTTCGTCTTATCGCCGAGCGTTATGGCCCGGAATCGATCCTGCCCTATAGCTACGCCGGTACGATGGGTCTGCTGGGTTATGGCTCGATGGACCGGCGATTCTTTCATCGTCTCGGAGCCTCGCAGCTCGATCGGACGATTTGCGCCGAGGCCGGTGGGCAGGCATGGAATCTCGTCTATGGCCGCAAGCTTGGAAGCCGCAATGAAGATTTTGCCCATGCAAAGCTGATTCTTGCATGGGGCGCCAATATTCACGGCAATAACATTCATCTCTGGCCGTTTGTTGAACGGGCTCGACGGAACGGAGCACGGCTTGTCGTCATCGACCCCTATCGTACGCGCACCGCAGGCCTGGCCGATTGGCACATCGCCATTCGACCCGGAACGGACGCAGCGCTCGCACTGGGCATGATGCACGTCATTCTGCGCGACGGACTGGAGGACCGCTCGTACATTGAAGCGATGACGTATGGTTTCGCTGCCCTTGCAGACCGCGTTCGCGAGTACACGCCCGAGCGTGTTGCGATGTGGACCGGGCTGCGCGCATCTGAAATTGAGCAGCTGGCTCGCGAGTATGCAGCCACAAGCCCAGCCGCGATACGCCTGAATTACGGTGTCCAGCGCTCGGAGAATGGCGGCACAGCCGTACGCGCCATCGCCATGCTTCCGGCGCTTGTTGGTTCCTGGCGCGAATGTGGTGGGGGCGCACAACTGTCGCTTTCCGGAGGCTTTCAGTGGAATCGTGCAGCGCTCGAACGGCCTGATCTGATGCTTGCTTCGCCGCTCGGGCGCGCGTCGCGCATCGTCAACATGTCGCGACTGGGTCACGCACTCACCGCGCTGGGCGGCGACTCTGACGACCCCAGCAATGGTCCGCCGGTTCACGCTTTGTTTGTCTACAACTCCAACCCTGGTGCGGTCGCGCCCAATCAGAATCTTGTTCGGCGTGGCCTTGAGCGTAATGATCTTTTTGCTGTTGTTCATGAGCAGTTTCTTACCGACACCACCGACTTCGCCGACTATGTGCTGCCGGCAACCACGTTTCTGGAGCACGAGGAGATTCAGGGCGCTTATGGTCACAACTTCGTCCAGCACTCTGCCCAGGCGATTGCCCCGCTGGGTGAGGCTCGCTCGAACGTCTGGCTCTTCACGCAACTTGCCGCACGCATGGGCTTTGATGAGCCGTGCTTTCGCGACACGCCGCGTCAGATGATGCAGCAGGCGCTGGATCCAGACGAAAGCGGCCTCTCGCGTAATCCTGGCATGAAACATATTTCTTTGGATTCGCTGGCCAGCGAAGGGAACATCGCGCTTCGGTTCGACGCGCTGCCGGATGCACTGCCCTTCCAAAGCGGTGCGCTGGAGACGCCAAGTGGCAAGGTCGAGTTCTACTCTGACCAACTTGCTGCCGCTGGCCTCGATCCACTACCCGCTTTTGTCGTACCCACTGAATCTCGGCACAGTGAGGTAGCGAAGAAGTTTCCGCTTGAGTTTTTGCCCCGCAAAGCTGACCACTTCATGAACAGCACGTTTGCGAATCTCGACGGTCACCGTCGCATGGAATCAGCCACAGCGCAAAAGCTTGAAATTCATCCAGAAGATGCCGCTGCGCGTGGCATTGCAGATGGTGATCAAGTCCGGGTGTGGAATGATCGCGGCTCGATCACGCTTGTTGCAAGCATCTCTTCACGCATTGTCTCTGGCGTTGTCAGTGCGCGGCTGGACTGGGGCAAGCTCAGCTCCGATGGCCAGAATGTGAACGCTCTCACCAGCGAGCGGCTCACCGATATCGGTGCGGCTGCCACGTTTTATTCGACGCTGGTTGAGGTGACGCGCCTGATCTGAGTGCTTACTGCGGTCGAATCGTCGAGGCGCCTGAAAGTGCGCGCAGGCTTTCTGGTCAACAAATTCCGTAGCCTCGTGAGGCGCCCACTGGAGCAATCTGGAAAAGAGTGGATAGAAATCGATTTTCTCGCGCCTTGTCTTTGTATGGAAGAATCGGCTAGACTTGCGCCCAATAAAGATTCTTCTGCAAGTGGAGTCCTGTCATGCATCGTTCTCTTCGATCTGCATTCGTTCTACCGCCGCTCGTTGCCGCTTCGCTTTTGCTTGCGCAGTCGCCCGCGCAGCTTACCATTGACGTCAATCATCCTCTGCACTCCGTGAGTCCCACGCTCTATGGCCTGATGACCGAAGAGATCAACTACTCCTATGATGGTGGCTTGTATCCGGAGATGGTGCGCAACCGTACCCTTCGCGATGGAGGCTGGGAGCAGCAGGACTGGCTGCTGGTACAGAACTCCGCAGCGGGTGCAACCATGAGCATGGATAAGACCACCGGCCCATCGGCCGCACTCAGCAACAGCCTGAAGCTCAGTGTCACGGATGCATCGCCTGCCGATCCTGCGGGCGTAAGGAACAACGGCTTCTGGGGGTATCCATTGCAGCCCGATACCACTTACACTGGCTCTCTTTACGCCAAGGCAAATGCCTCTGCCCTCGGTGCGCTCACGATTCGCCTTGTGAACAACGCAACGGGCAAAGCTGTAGCCACCGCGACTCTGCCGACTCTCAGCGCAGACTGGAAGCAGTATTCCTTTACGCTGAAGACGGGAACGATGGAAGCCTCCGCTGCGAATCATCTGGAACTCACTGTCGCTCATCCGGGCACGCTTTGGATGACACTTGTCTCTGTCTTTCCGCCTACCTATCACAATCGTCCGAATGGGGATCGGATCGACCTGATGCAAAAGATGGCTGGAATGCATCCGACATTTCTGCGCTTCCCTGGTGGAAACTATCTTGAAGGCAACCGACTTGCTGACTGGTATGACTGGAAGAAAACGATCGGCCCGCTTGTCGACCGCCCCACACACGCAAGTCCGTGGGGCTATCACTCTTCTGATGGGCTTGGTCTGCTGGAGTTCCTGGAGTGGTGCGAAGAACTGCACATGAAGCCGGTTCTGGCGGTATACGCGGGTTATGCTTTGGACCATGATCACATTGCGCCCGGCAAAGATCTTGCCCCCTTTGTTCAGGATGCTCTGGATGAGATTGAATACGCCACTGGCGGCCCTGATACCCAATGGGGCGCCAAGCGCATACGCGACGGCCATGCAGCACCCTTTGCCGTTCCCTATGTTGAGATTGGCAATGAAGATGAGTTTGATCGCTCTGGGAGTTATGAGGGCCGTTTTGCGCAGTTCTATGACGCGCTCAAGGCAAAGTATCCTTCCATCCAGTTGATTGCCACGACACCAGTCAAAAGCCGCAAGCCTGATGTGCTTGACGATCACTACTACAAGAGCGCGGAAGAATTCTTTGCCGATACGCATCACTATGACAAATCGGATCGTAGTGGTCCCAAGATTTTTGTTGGCGAATATGCCACCATGGAAGGCACACCGACGGCGGATTTTGGTGCGGCGCTCGGCGATGCGGCCTGGCTCACCGGTCTCGAACGCAACAGCGATCTTGTCGTGATGTCCAGCTATGCGCCGATGCTTGTCAATGTGAATCCTGGCGGAATGCAATGGCATCCTGACCTGATCGGCTACGATGGTCTCCACAGTTACGGCTCGCCAAGCTATTACGTGCTTGCCATGTTTGCCGGGCATCTTGGCGATCAGGTGCCGCAATCGGAGCTTGTCGGTGCTGGTAAGCGTGTGTTTTACTCCGTTACGGAACGCAAAGCCGACGGCAAGCTCTTTCTGAAGATGGTCAATGCTTCGCCCAAAGCACAGTTGCTTACGATTCGCGTAGACGGCGCGCGGAGCGTTGCTTCGACTGCAAAACTGATGCGTCTCCATGCGGCTACGCCCGCAGACACGAACTCTATCGCCGAACCCAACCACATCGTTCCTTCGGAGACTACAGTACCCGTAGCAGGATCTGTCCTTCACCACTCGATTCCGGGTGATTCGGTTGAAGTGATGGTGATCTCATCCCGATAGTCTGGAACGTCGCAGTCCAGTGGTCAGGCTGCGGCAAGATTCCGTACTCCGTAAGCAAAACAGGCCGCGCAGAGTCTCTGCGCGGCCTGTTTTGCTGTGAAGGTTCGAAGCACTATCCGTTGAGTGTCTCCTGAAGCTTGTTGATGGTTGCGTTCAGTTCCTTGTCGCTGCGGCGCAACTCATCGATCTTGCCGATCGAGTGCATGACGGTCGTGTGGTGTTTGCCGCCAAACTGGCGTCCAATCTCCGGCAGGCTTGCATCGGTCAGATTTTTTGCCAGATACATGGCAATCTGTCGCGGCACTACCACCTGTCGTGAGTTGTTTTTCTGCTTCAGTTCGCTGACTCGCATACCGAAGTTTTCTGCAACGGCTTTCTGGATCGCATCGATCGAGATGCGTCTTGCCTGTGTGTCGATGAACTGCTTCAGGCACTGCTGCGTTGTCTGCAGCGTTACCTCGACGCCATTCATCTGTGACCAGGCAAACAGCCGCACCAACGCACCTTCCAGCTCACGCACATTGGTTCGCACATTCGAGGCGATAAACATTGCGACATCAATCGGTAATGCCTTCTGTTCGCTCTCGGCCTTCTTCTGCAGAATGGCGACCTTTGTCTCCAGGTCAGGTGGTTGGATATCGGCGATCAGCCCCCACTCGAAGCGCGAGCGAAGTCGTTCCTCGATCTCTGCCAACTCCTTTGGAGGACGATCGGAAGCGATCACAACCTGCTTCATGCTTTCGTGCAAGGCGTTGAAGGTATGAAAAAACTCCTCCTGCACGCGCTCTTTTTGCGCTATGAACTGAATGTCGTCGATCAGCAGAACATCCACGCTGCGGAAACGATCGCGAAAGCTGGTCATCCGGTCGTTGCGGATTGAGTTAATCATCTCATTGAGGAACTTTTCAGCCGTGACGTAGTAGAGGCTTGAGGCTGGCTGGCGACGTTTGACCTCATGCCCAATGGCATGCATCAGATGCGTCTTGCCCAGCCCGACTCCGCCATATAGAAACAGCGGGTTGTAGGCTTTTCCTGGACGCTCAGCGGCGGCAAGGGAGGCAGCACGGGCAAACTGATTGCCATTGCCGATCACGAAATTATCGAAGGTATAGCGGGGGTTCAGTTGAGCAGCAGTCGACCAGTCAAAACGTATCTGCTCGGCCTGTGCAGGGGTATTGCGGCGATTGCTGGCACCAAGCTGCATCGGCGTTGGCGTGCGCTCAGACTGTGGAGCAAAGCCTCCGTCTCGGCGCATTTGCGGCAGCGAAGGATCAACCTCTGCGGTGACAAAGATCACTTGATCGATTTCAAGACCTAGCTGATCCATTGCCTCTTGAATGAGATCGCTGTATTTCTCTGCGATGTGCTGGAATTCCTCAGTGGGAATCCGGACATAAAGCATACGACCAGCAATATGGCTGAATCGAGTGGGTTTCAGCCAGGTTTCAAAAGACTGCCGGACGATCTTTTTCTCAAGAGCCGCCAAAATCTGATTCCACGGATTCACTGCTGTGGCTGGGGCGGGAACAAATGACATGGAAAACTTCCTTGCTTTCGTAGTCCACAACGGTTGGAATGAAATCGAAAAGCAACAGCGCAAAAACCCACGGACAAACCAATAGCGCACAGAAAACAGTCAGGCTACGCGATAGCGAGCTATCGCGGGCTGAAAGTGAAGTTGCTACCGTCTGCCAGGAAGCTCTCCGACGGATTGTCGGACGAGCAGAATTTGGCTTGAAAAAATCAAATCAAAACAACATTCGGAAATGTTGTGAACGGGTCTGATACTAGCACAAATTGAGACCTCTGCAACACTCCATTCACGTGGATAAATTGGTTGCACCATCTGTAGTGAAATCGACAATATCCAGGGTTGAATCCCTGGAGGGATTCCTCGCTTTCAGCTACAAGCCTCTTGCGCCGATTCGGCTGCTGGTCGGTGCTTCTTGCGCTTCAGCCGGAGGAGTGAAAAAAAAGCGCGTTTGCGGTATAATCTGAAATTGTCTGCTCGAAGAGAAGTTTTCGTGCAAAGCAAATGAAGCGAATCGGCGCTGCGATTGACAGACGCCCGAATTTTTTCAGGAGTGCATCATGCCCAAGCGCACGTTTCAACCCAATCGCCGGAAGCGCGTGAAGACGCACGGTTTCCGTGCCCGTATGAAGACCAAGAGCGGAGCCGCCGTCCTCAGCCGTCGGCGAGCCCAGGGACGCAAGCGCGTCGCTGTCAGTGCTGGTTTTCGCGACTAACTTCGATCCAGAGTGCGGCGACTTCGCTCGCCGCATAACCTTCGGGATGACGTTGATGATTCAAGCCGCACCCGAAAAGCCTGATTCAACCAGGATTCACTCACTGATTGTCCCCGGCGCAAAGCCTTCTCCCCTTGATTCATTGTCTCGGTGGCAGCGATCTCGTTTGCGTCATCATGCGGATTTTCAGGTCGTTTATTCTCATGCGCGCAAGCAACATGCTTCGTCCATGGCTTGGTTTGGCTATGTACGTTCCGACTCTGAGACATGTTGCGCGCCCGCCCGCGTTGGCCTGACAGTGGGAAAAGTGCTTGGGAAAGCGCATGATCGCAACCGCATCAAAAGAAGACTTCGAGCGGTGATTCGCGCTTCCCTGGAGTTGTTGCCTCCGGGACTTGACTTGATTCTGCATCCGCGTCGAACTGTGCTCAGCATGGAGTATTTTGATCTACTCGCCGATGTGCGGGGCATTTTTTCTCGCGCGGCAGAATACGTGCAACGTAACCCGAGTGCATTGGTGAAGAAGATGGGTTCACCGACACTCGCAGGGAAAGGCGGAGAGCAACGTGGATCTTTGCCTGCATCTGTGAACGGCCGATTTGTGGAGGCGGAGAGATGATGCGTCGCGCGCTGTTGGCACTTCTTTCCTTGTATCGACGCTGGATTTCTCCGGCAATGCATTCTGTCTTTCCTGGTGGATGTCGTTTTTATCCCACCTGCTCCGAATATGCAGCCGAGGCAATACAGATGCACGGCGCTGCCCGTGGATTGCGGCTTGCGATTTTTCGCCTTGCCCGCTGCCATCCATTCAGACAGGGCGGATTTGACCCCGTTCCGTTGCCTGTTGCGGCCATGGATGGGATGACGCGGGAACATCACCCGTTACCATAAACATGTAGCGCGGATTTTCCCCCTTGCTGCGCAGGCTCAACGACAGGACAAACTTCTTTGGCTGAAATTCGCAATCCCAATGCTTCTTCGCCCGGCTCTGGCGGCGGCGATATGCGCTCCATGCTCATCTTTACGCTGCTTGCTCTTGGCGCGCTCATGGCTTTTCAATATTTCAAGCCGCCCGTTCCGCCGCAGGCGCCTGCATCTTCGTCTACGTCGACACATGCCCCAGCGCCAGTACCTGTGACGCCGGGTGCTGTCTCGTCATCTGCGGCAAAGATTCAGGCTGTCTCGGAGTCCACGACGACTGTCGAAAACGATCTTTATCGCATTACCTTCACCAATCGTGGCGCACAGGTCAAAAGCTGGATTCTCAAACGATATAAGGACTCTCACGGACATCCGCTGGATCTGGTCAATCAGGCCGCGGCATCACGTTTTGGATTTCCTCTTTCCCTTTATACGTATGAGCCGCAGCTGACCGCTCAATTGAACAGTGTGCTCTACAAGCCCTCGGTCACCGGAGATATTACTGCTCCGACGGGTATCGTCTTTCGCTATGTCGATGGGCCGCTTCAGGTAACCAAGACTTTTCTCTTCAATGAAAGTTATGTTATCGATGTCAAAGTTGCGGTCCTGCAGAATGGGCAGTATGTGCGCGCGCTCGTCTCCTGGCCCAGCGGTCTTGGTGATCTGGAAGAAGCAGCGCAGTACAACTACACGAAGTTTGCTTTCTCCTCGGACGGCAAGCGAGACACGACGGCTGCCAAGAAGATCAGTGGAGGAGCTACGCTGAACCAGCCCTTCGACTATGCAGGCATGATTGATCTTTATTTCGGTGCGACCTTCCTTCCTGCGACGCCTGCGGATGCTTCCGTTGTCACCCTGCATGAATCCATGCAGGTTCCGCGTGACGCCAGCAGCCCAAAGGGTGCGGAACTCGCTGAGCCGGTGCTGGGTGCAGCAGTTGGCAATCAATCGGGTCCTACCCATACGCGACTGTTTGCGGGGCCGCTGCAATACGATGTGCTTGGTTCAATCCACACGACGGCGCCGGATGGCAAAGCTGTTGGCGAAAATCTGCGTCCTCTGATCCAGTACGGTTGGTTCAAGGTGATCGCTGAGCCGCTTTTTCTGCTGCTGCGTTACGTTCACGACCATTTCATTCCCAACTGGGGTTGGTCGATTATCGTAGTCACACTTTTCTTCAATCTGCTGATGCTGCCGACGCGCTTCACGATGATGAAGTCGTCGCTCAAGATGCAGCGTGTCCAGCCCAAGCTGGACGCGATCAAGCGCAAGTATGCCAACCTGAAGGCGACAGACCCGCGCAAAGCGGAGATGAATGCCGAGACGATGAAGCTTTACAAGGAGGAGGGCATCAACATGTACGGCGGTTGTCTGCCCTTGCTGGTTCAGATGCCACTCTTCTTCGCTTACTATCGGGTTCTGTTGAACTCGATAGAACTTCGGCAGGCTTCGTGGGGCTGGTTGCCCAATCTGGCTGCGGCAGACCCGTTGCACATCCTTCCGATCCTGATCATTGCGAGCATGTTTCTGGTTCAGTTCATAACGCCGTCGCCGGGTATGGATCCGGCACAGCGGCGCATGATGGCCTTTATGATGCCAGCGATCTTCGGCTTCTCCATGTGGGGATTCGCCTCGGGACTCGCACTTTACTGGGCCACCGGAAATCTGCTCAACATTGGTCTGCAGCTTGGCATCAATCGCTCGAAACTTGGTCGTGAACTGAATGCTTTGGCGGCCAAACGTGCTGCGGCCAAGGGACCTCGCACAATTCAGGCGCGACGATAGGGAGCGTTTGCGGCTGATTGGGCAGGTGAACGGGCAGTGGTCTGAGAGGAGGGAACTCCATGCATGTGCTAGTGCGACGAAATTGGATGGTCTTCCATCTCTCTGGTGATAGCCAGTGACGCGACAAGTGCCGCCGCCGCGCAGTCTTGAGTGGACTCAGGTGACCGTGTGGGAGGAAGGAAGCACCACCGGGCATCTGGATTCAATCGCAGCAGAAGAGCCGCTGGAGATATGCATTGCAGATCGTCTCCATGGTGACCGTTCTCTGGCGGTCACCATGCGGACGCCTGGCCATGATCGTGAGCTGGCTGCGGGATTTCTGCTGACGGAAGGCATACTGGAAAAGCCTGGGGATCTGCTTTCGTTGCAGGCTGTTCCTGCAGAAGGAAATCCTTCAACGCGTGCGGCGCAGAATCGAATCTGTGCGACATTGAGGGATTCAGGAACCATGATTTTGGATCAGGTTCAGCGCAATTTTTTTGCGAGTTCAAGCTGCGGAATCTGCGGAAAGGCAACCATCGACGCGATACGTCTGCGCGGGTTGCGTGTGGATGCGGAGGGTGTGGTCGTCTCCTCGGAGCTGATTTGCGAACTACCGAGGAGGTTGACTGCTGCGCAAACAATCTTTGCGCATACAGGAGGTCTGCATGCTGCTGCGCTTTTTGATCTTGCCGGGGAATTGCTGGTTCTGCGTGAAGATATCGGCCGCCATAATGCGGTGGACAAAGTTGTTGGCTGGGCGATGGAGCGCGGTCTTGTTCCACTGCACAAGAACATGCTGATGGTCAGTGGGCGATGTGGATTTGAAATTACCCAGAAAGCGATTGCTGCGGGTATCCCAGTCGTTGTCTCCATTTCCGCGCCTTCCACGCTGGCTGTTCAGCTTGCGCGCGAGCTGGGGTTGACGCTGATTGGTTTTCTGCGAGAACGTCGCTTTGTGATCTACTCCGGCTCCCAGCGGTGCAAGCTATGACAGATGGAGTGCAACAGGGAAGATGAATATGAAATTTATGTATATTTTTCATTGTATGAGCATGGACCATCCCCACGGGATGGTTTCATTGTGTTGAACAAGCGTACACTCGCAAAGCGGGGGATTGTCTTCGATGAGTGCTGTGGATAGTTTGCTGATAAATGGTATGCCGGTTCCTATTGTTTCCGGCGAACCGCTGCTGAATGTGATTGCGCGCGCCGGCCTGGATCTTCCACAGGTTTGCCACCATCCCCAGCTTGGTCCGATTCAGACTTGCGACACATGCATGGTGGAGTTGGATGGCAAGCTTGCACGTGCCTGTTCCTTGCTTGCTGCGCCAGGAATGCGAGTCGAGACGACATCACGTCGAGCTGAGGCTGCGCGTCGCGAGGCCTTTGATCGCATTCTTGGCAACCACATGCTGTACTGCACGGTGTGCGACAACAACAATGGAAACTGTACCGTGCACAATACGACGCGACTGCTTGCGGTGGAGCATCAGTCCATTCCTTATACATCCAAGCCCTACCAGGCAGATTTCTCAAACCCGTTTTATCGGTATGATCCCGACCAGTGCATCTTGTGCGGTCGCTGCGTGGAAGCGTGCCAGAATCTGCAAGTGAATGAGACGCTTACCATCGGCTGGGAGATGGAGCGTCCGCGTGTGCTGTGGGACGGTGGCGCTTCCATTGGTGAATCCAGTTGCGTCTCCTGTGGGCACTGTGTGACCGTCTGCCCCTGCAATGCACTGATGGAGCGCAGCATGTTGGGCCAGGCCGGATATTTGAGCGCGATTCCACAGGGAGCACTCAATGCAATGATCGATGTGGTCAAAGGCATTGAGCCAGAGATTGGTTACGGCGCGATCCTGCAACTCTCCGAGGTGGAGGCGGCCATGCGAGAAGATCGCATTCGACGGACCAAGACGGTCTGTACGTATTGCGGTGTTGGATGCAGCTTTGACGTTTGGTCGGAAGAGTCGCCAACTTCCCGGCGCATCCTCAAAGTAGAGCCTGCGGAGGGCGCGGCAAATGGGGTATCCACTTGCATCAAAGGCAAGTTTGGCTGGGAGTATGTGAATAGCTCAGATCGGCTCACGAAGCCGCTTATCCGCGAGAATGGTCACTTTCGCGAGGCAGGATGGGATGAAGCGCTTGCACTGGTAGCTCGCCGGTTCCGGGAGATCAGAAGCGCTCACGGTGCAGATGCTCTTGCCTTCATCTCTTCCTCCAAATGCACAAACGAAGAGAGCTATCTGATGCAGAAGCTGGCGCGCGCCGTTGTCGGCACCAACAATATGGACAACTGCTCGCGCTATTGCCAGGCTCCCGCAACGGTGGGACTCTTTCGCACGGTTGGCTATGGTGGCGATGCGGGATCTATCTCCGACATTGAGCAAGCTGGTCTGGTGCTGATAGTGGGCAGTAATACCGCAGAGAGCCATCCAGTGCTGGCCACGCGCGTCAAGCGAGCGCATAAACTGCGTGGTCAACAGCTGATTGTTGCTGATCTGCGCGAGCATGAGATGGCTTCACGCGCTGATGTTTTCTTCCGTCCCAGGCCCGGAACCGATCTGTTGTGGATTTCTGCCGTCACGCGCTGGATCTTGGACCATGGTCTTGCAAAGAAAGAGTTTCTGGACCAGTGGGTGAATGGAGTGGAGGAGTTTCGCGTCAGCCTCGCGCCTTACACATTGGAAATGGCCAGCGAACGTTGCGGGGTTCTTTTGGCTACTTTGGAAGACGTCGCACGGCGCATCGCAACGGCAGACGGTGTTTGCGTGCTTTGGGCAATGGGCGTAACACAGCACTCGATGGGATCAGACACTTCTACTGCAATATCGAACCTGTTGCTGGTAACCGGTAACTACATGCGTCCCGGAGCAGGCGCCTATCCACTCCGTGGACATAACAATGTGCAGGGAGCCAGTGATCACGGCGCGATGCCGAACTTTTTGCCGGGCTATCAAAGCGTCACTGATCCAGCGGTTCGCTCGAAATTTGAAATTGCCTGGGGCGTGAATCTGCCGGAAAAGCCTGGTCTGGATAACCATCAGATGATCGATGCTATTCACGCGGGCGACCTGAAGTCGATGTATCTTTTTGGCGAGGAGATGAGTCTGGTTGATTCCAACGCCAACCACGTGGCAGCCGCACTGGCAAAACTGGAGTTTTTTGTCGTGCAGGAGATTTTTTTCACAGACACCTGTCGCTTCGCCGATGTGATCCTGCCGGCATCGCCGAGTCTGGAAAAAGAGGGAACATTTACGAGTACAGAGCGCCGCATTCAGCGACTGTATCAAGTCTTTGAGCCACTCGGAGAAAGTCGTCCAGACTGGCAAATTATTCAGGACGTTGCCAACCATCTCGGCGCGAACTGGAAGTATCAACATCCCTCGCAGATTTATGACGAAATTGCAGCGCTCACGCCTTTGATGGCCGGTGTCAGCTATGAACGTCTTGAAGGCTATCGCACACTGCAATGGCCGGTAGCTGAGGATGGATCCGACCAACCCCTGCTTTATACCGAGCGATTTGCTTTTCCGGATGGCAAAGCTCAACTTTATCCGGTTGCATTTACGGAGCCAACCGATCCGCCAGATGATCACTTTGATCTGCATCTCAACAACGGGCGTCTGCTGGAACATTTCCATGAGGGCAACATGACCCTCCGTACAGAAGGAATTCGCGAGAGAACTCCTTGTACGTTTATTGAGGTTTCTCCCGCGTTGGCCCGAGCGCGAGGAATCGAGACTGGATCCGTGCTGGAACTGACCTCGCGTTATGGTCAGGTTGAGGCTTCAGCGCTGGTCACCGATCGCGTGGAAGGCGACCAGTTGTATATGCCGATGAACTCGACAGAGTCCGCCGTGAATCGTCTGACCAGCAGTCATACCGATGCGGCAACGCATACTCCGGCGTATAAAGAAACATCCGTGCGCATGCGCGTTCTCGCACCGACGGGACCAGCTCCTTTGCCACGCACGAATGCGCGTTTTGGTCACCCGACTCCGCAACGCGGAGTCGAGGTAGAGCGCAAGTGGAGGCGCGCAGATTATCGAATGCCTGGAGAAAGCGAGAGCCATTCCTCACTGGTTCAGATTCAATCCGCGCATCGGAAGGAAAAACTGACAGGTATGGAGCAACGAACCGCAACGCAGCACAAGGAGGATTGATCCATGGCTCAGCCCATTTCGCTGGAGATTCCACCGCGCGACCCCAAGCGCGAGCTGCTTGCTCGCATTGAGTCAGCACCATCCGATTATGCCGCGGCTTTACTGGAGAGCTGTGAACTGCTCGAGGCGTTGCGCGCCAGCGGATTGCTTCGAATCGCCCAAGCGGCTCTGGATTCTCACGATACGCTGATTGAAACTGCAGCTGGGGCGGCCAACACTGAAACCGCGATTCGAGCAACTCGTAACCTGCTCTTGCTGGGCAAGATGCTTGCATCCGTCGATCCGACGATCATTGAGGGCATCGGAGTTGCGGTTGCCGATACGTTTGGCAGCGCACAATCAACACCTGCTGAACCTCCATCCTTCCGTTCTCTCGTTGTGAATTTCTTCAGCCGTGATATGCGTCGGGGTCTTGGACTCCTCAATCGATTCATGCGTAACCTTGGTTATCAAATCAAGCTGCGAACGCACCCGGAGCGCTGAAGTAACTCTTGAAAAAATGTCAACAAAAAACGAAGCAAGTTTGAAACAAGGAGTTCATGTGACACGATTTCATCGCTGGGGAATTGCGCTGGCAGGTTTCCTGCTCCAGATGACACTTGGCTCCGTTTATGCATGGAGCGTTTTCAAGACTCCGCTCACACACCAGTTTCACTGGGCCACTCCCGATGTAACCTTTGCGTTTACTGTGGCTATTTTCACGCTGGGTATTGCTGCGTTTGCAGGTGGCTTTTGGATGAATCGCATCGGTCCTCGACCAGTAGCGATGTTGGGCGGGTTCTTCTATGGGCTAGGCGTATTGCTGGCGAGCTTTTCCAGTCACGGACTGGGCTGGCTCTACCTGACCTTTGGTCTGATTGGTGGCGTGGGACTCGGATTCGGATATATCGTTCCCGTTGCAGTGCTGGTCCGCTGGTTTCCGGATCGTCGCGGGTTCATTACCGGACTGGCCGTATGCGGCTTTGGCGCAGGCGCGCTTGTGACTGCGCCGCTGGCTGTACGCCTGATTCAGGTGGTTGGAGTGCTGCACACCTTTGCGTGGCTTGGTTTTGGATTTATGGTCCTGGGTCTGGTGAGCGGATACTTCATGCAGGACCCCCCCGTGGGGTATCGCCCGGAAGGATGGAAGCCGTCGGTACGCGTCGAGCGGCAGCGAACATCCCATTCCTGGACGCTCTATGAAGCGCTTGGATCGTGGCAGTGGTGGGCGCTTTGGCTCTTGCTATTTCTCAATACCTCGGCGGGTATCTCGCTCATCTCACAGGAGGCTCCTGTCTTTTCGGAGTTGACGGGTGCTTCGGCGATCATCGCTGCTGCTATGGTGGGCGTTGCCAGCGTCGGGAATGCTGCGGGGCGCTTCTTCTGGACCGGAGTCTCCGATGTGATTACGCGACGATGGACGTTTGTTTTGATGTTTGCGCTCCAGATCGGGCTTTTCTGGTTGCTTCCGCTGTTTACCGCAAGTTGGGCGGTTGCAATCCTCGCATTCCTGATTCTGATGTGTTACGGCGGGGGCTTTGGCACCATGCCAGCCTTTGTGGCGGATTACTATGGCGCGGCAAATGTCGGGCCAATCTACGGATTGATGCTGACTGCCTGGGGCGCTGCCAGCGTTTTTGGCCCCATGCTGACTGCAACTTTGCATGATTCCAGTGGTAATTATCGTAGCGGCCTGCATCTCATTGCCGGCATGATGACAATCTCGATGTTGCTGCCCATCCTGGTCCGTCCTCCCCGATCACACAAGAATCCGCAGTCGCTCATGCAGCCACCCGTTCCCGAGTCGTAATCCAAAGAGATCCTGAAAGAGTCTACGAAATGGATTCCATTTGAGTCCAAATGCCCTTGCGTCTGTAACTCTTCCCAAAAAAGGAGCATCAAAGGACTTTGTAAGGTATCTGTTCCACCGCTCGTCGATGATCAAATAAAGCATTGTGTTTCAGGGGGGAATGTGCGTATTCTCCCCCAGGGATCGCAACGCGAAAGGATTGACTGTGAACGAAGCATCGAAGCAGGCCCCAGAAGACGAATCGCTTTATCGATGGTTAGTGCAGGATGGGGAAGCGCCTGGACAGCCTGGAGCCGAACCGCGCTGGACTTCCAGCGTCAAAGATGCAGTGGGAACGGCATACTCCGCCTCGAGTCGCATCTGGTTCACGGTTTCTCACGGCATCATAAACGAGATTTACCATCCGAATATCGATCATCCCCAGATGCGTGACCTTGGCCTGCTGGTCACAGATGGCGAGAGTTTTGTTCATGAAGAAAAGCGTGATCTCGATCCTCACTTCGAGTACATCCACTCAGAGGCGCTTGGTGTTCGATATACGAATCGAGATCGGCAGGGTCGGTATCAGCTTGTAAAGGAGATTATCTGTGACCCGCACCATAGCGTCGTTCTGATGAACGTGACGCTCGAGGCTGGTCCAAATGGAAGCGACGAGTTTCTGGACAAGCTGCATGTTTATGCCTTACTGGCGCCACATCTGGACGGAGGCGGAGCAGGGAACTCGGCTCGGGTCATGGATCTTGCCGGTCAGAAGGTCTTTCTTGCCTGGAAGAATCACTGGGCGCTGGTGCTTTCCTCGGATTGCGGCTTCTTGAAGGCGAGCTGCGGCTTTGTCGGCTCCAGCGACGGCTGGCACGACCTGATGAGCAACTTCCGGATGGATTGGGAGTTTGGATCGGCCACCAACGGCAACATCGCGCTGATGGCTGAACTTGATCTTCGCAACCGACGCAGCTTCACGCTTGGCATTGGGATCGCCAGTACGCGTCACTCTGCGCTGGCCAAGACGCTCGGCGCACTCTCGACGCCCTTCGCCAGCAATCGGGATCGATTTCTGGAGCAGTGGCAGCGTGCTGCCAGTCCGTTCAAGTTAGCCACAGTCACGGGTGACCGCGGACGCCTGATGCAGACCAGCCACAATATTCTGCTTGCTCACGAAGACAAGACCTACTCGGGTGCCTTTGTCGCCTCTGCCTCCATTCCCTGGGGACAGGCGAAGGGAGACGACGATCTGGGTGGATATCACCTTGTCTGGACGCGTGACATGGTTCAGACAGCGACGGCGCTGCTGGCCTGTGGACGCCTGGACACCGCGCGTCGGGCGCTTGTTTACCTGGCCTGCACCCAGCGACCCGATGGTGGTTTCTATCAGAACTTCTGGATTGATGGACGACCTTACTGGAAGGGTGTGCAACTCGATGAAGTTGCTTTTCCGCTCATCCTCACATGGCGACTGTGGAAGCTCAATGGCCTGGGCAACTGGAATGTGCTTGCCTTTGTTGAGCGCGCGGCCGGTTTCCTTGTTCGTCATGCGCCGATCACGCATCAGGAGCGCTGGGAAGAGAACAGTGGTTACTCGCCTTCCACCCTTGCCGCCGTCATCGCGGGGCTTATCTGTGCGGCGGAGATATGTCGTGCTCATCAGTCTGACGAACAGGCGGATTTTCTGGAAGAGTTTGCCGACTGGATTGAAAGCCATCTGGAAGACTGGACCGTAACCAACGCTGGGGTCATTCTGGCTGAGGTGCCACGTCACTACATGCGCATTCGCCCTCCAGAGACAGGCGACGCTTATGATTGCGAGGGTGCGGGGGCGGAGACAATCCATCTAAGCAATCGGCCGGCTGGAACGCGTTATGAGTTTGAAGCACGCGAGATCATCGACGCAGGGTTTTTGGAGCTCGTCCGCTATGGCGTGCGCAATCCTCACGACCCGCTCATCGTCGATTCGCTGAAGGTGGTCGATGCTGCACTGCGACGAGAACTGCCGCAAGGAGCTGGCTGGATACGTTACAACTGGGATGGTTATGGGCAGACCGAAGCAGGTGGTGCGTACCATGGCACTGGAAAGGGTCGCGTCTGGCCGTTGTTGACGGGAGAGCGCGCCCACTACGAACTGGCAGCAGGACGCCCGATCGACCATCTCATTCACACCTACGAAGGTTTTGCGACAGCGGGTCTGATGATGCCCGAGCAGGTCTGGGACGAAGCGGATCGCCCGGAGCGCGGTCTGATTCAGGGCCGCCCTGCTGGGTCAGCTTGTCCACTTGTCTGGGCACACGCGGAGTATCTCAAGCTGCTCCGCTCGGCTCTCGACGGACAGGTCTATGATCGCATCGAGCCGGTGTATCAGCGTTATGGCTGCCGACTGCGAGAGCATGACCATGCTCTGGGCCAGACCCATGCGAAACGACTTGAGTTCTTCAGCCTGCGGCGACCTATCCAGCGAATACCTCCGGGCACTACGCTACGAGTCCTTGATGATCGCGAGTTTGAATTGATCTGGACCGATGACCAATGGAAGAGTCGGCATGTCTCGACCGGGCGTAATATGAGTGAACTCGGATTTGTGGTGGATATTGTTCCATCGGAAGGCTGCGATCCGATTGAATTGACCTTCTACTGGCCGGAATCGAACACATGGCTGGGGCGAAATCACACGGTTCGAATAGAGAAAATATCGCTCGCGCAACCAGAAGAAACGTTGAATGCGATACGCTGAAAAGAGAATTGCTACTGGCCACGACGGCCCGTTCTTCCATAGGATCAAGGAGAGCGGCGTAGTGGTCGGACCACTTAAGCGCTTGCGGGAAACTTCCCCTCATAACAGGAAAGGGTTTAAGGAATGATGTCTTCTCACGGTTCTGATCTTGATCAGCTTTCGATCAATACGCTGCGCCTGCTGGCCGTTGACGCCGTGCAGAAGGCAAACAGCGGACATCCAGGTGCGCCGCTTGGTTGTGCTCCGATCGCGTATCTGCTTTACAGCCGTGTGATGAAGCACAATCCCGCACACTCCCGCTGGGCGGATCGGGACCGCTTTATCCTTTCCAATGGTCACGCCTCCACGCTGCTGTATGGTTCGCTGTTTCTTTCAGGCTACAAGCTGACGCTGGAAGACATGCAAAGCTTTCGCCAGTGGGGATCAAAGACTCCAGGGCATCCCGAGTTTGGCCACACCGATGGCGTCGAGGTCACTACCGGCCCGCTCGGACAGGGCTTCGCGATGGCGGTTGGAATGGCGTTGGCGGAGCGGCATCTGGCGGCTACATACAATCGTCCCGGCTTTGAGGTTGTGGATCATCACACCTACGGACTGTTGGGCGATGGCGACCTGATGGAAGGCGTTTCGCATGAGGCGGCGTCGCTGGCTGGAACGCTGGGTCTTGGCAAACTGATTTTCTTTTATGACGACAATCTGATCTCACTCGATGGTCCCACAAGCCTGAGTTTCACGGAAGACTCCTACAAGCGCTTTGAGGCCTACGGATGGCAGGTTTTGCGAGTTGCCGATGGTAACGACCTGGATGCACTGGCCGCAGCCGTGGCCACCGCTCAGGCAGAGACGACCAAGCCCACGCTGATTGGCGTTCGAACGGTGATCGGTTACGGGAGTCCCAAGGCTGGCACGAAGAACGTTCACGGCGAGGCTCTTGGGGCGGAAAACGTTGCGGCGACCAAAAAGTTCTTCGGCTTCCCCGAGGATCAGAGTTTTGTGCTGCCGGATGCCGCCCTGGCCAACTGGCGCCAGGCTATCGATCGAGGCAAAGCCAGTGAAGCAGCATGGAGCGAACTTTTCTCGCGTTACAAGGCTGCTCATCCGGAGCTTGCCGCTGAGTTCGAGCGCGTCTTTGCCAACCAGCGCAAGCCAGGCTGGGAGAAAGCGATACCCGTCTTCCCGACCGACAAGCCTCAGGCGACACGCAATGCCGGCGGCGCCGTACTCAATGCTCTGGCCCCGGTGGTTCCCGAACTTTTCGGCGGAGCCGCAGACCTGACCAGCTCCACGAAGACCATCTTCAAGGACAGCCCCAGCTTCCATGCCGATCCTGCCGGGCGCAACGTCTTCTTTGGCGTTCGCGAGTTTGCCATGTCCGCAGCGGTCAACGGCATGGCCGCACACGGCGGGCTACTGCCCTTTGGTTCCACCTTCTTCGTCTTCAGCGACTACTGCAAGCCCGCCATGCGTCTCTCCGCGTTGATGGGTGTTCACTCGCTTTTCGTCTTTACACATGACTCCATTGCTGTAGGCGAAGACGGCCCTACGCACGAGCCTATCGAGCATCTGATGGCGTTACGTGCAGTTCCTGGCATGACGGATTTTCGACCTGCTGACGCCAATGAGACCGCTGCCTGCTGGAGGCTGGCGCTGGAGCGAAACAGCCCTTGTTTCATGGCGCTCACGCGTCAGGATCTCCCCATCCTTGACACGGCGGTGATCGACGTCTATGGCGGTGTAAGCAAGGGCGGATACGTTGTTGCAGATGCGCCAAAGCCCGATGTGATTTTGATGGGCACCGGTTCCGAGCTTTGGCAGGCAGTCGATGCGGTGAAGCTGCTGGCAGCTGAAGGCATCGCAGCTCGCGTCGTCTCACTGCCAAGCTGGAAGATATTCGAAGAGCAATCGGCAGCGTATCGCTCCTCGGTTCTGACGCCTGGAGTTCCCAAAGTCGCCATTGAAGCCGGCTCCACGCTGGGCTGGTGGAAGTATGTCGGTACCGATGGTGCGGTCATAGGGCTGGATCACTTTGGAGCGTCCGCACCTGCGAAACGCATCCTCACCGAGTTTGGCTTCACGGCGGAGAATGTTGCCGCCACAGCCAAAAATCTGCTCGGAAAGGCTTAGTCGATGAAACTCGTTATCGGTTCCGATCACGCCGGATTTCCGCTCAAAGAAGAGTTGAGAGAGTATCTGAACAAGTCCGGCCATGAGGTTGTCGATCTTGGTGTTCACAGCACCGAGCCATCGGATTATCCGGACGCGGCTGAGGCTGTCGGGGAGGCCATCCGGGCAGGCGTAGCTTCGCGAGGAATTCTCATCTGCGGCTCTGGCGTTGGCGTCTGTGTAGCGGCCAACAAGATTCCCGGAATTCGCGCAGGCATTTGTCACGATCACTACTCGGCGCATCAGGGGGTGGAGCACGATGATATGAATGTGCTGGTGCTCGGTGCGCGCATTATCGGTTCGGCTGCCGCGTTGGATGTTGTCGATGCCTATGTTGGTGCAAAGTTTGGCGCGAATGAGGAGCGCTTTGTGCGGCGCTTTAACAAGGTGCGTGCTATCGAAGCGAAATATGCAAAGGAACTCTAACCGGGCATTGGCCCGCCCAGCTCGCCTGGAGACCTATGAGCGACTTCCCCGCCGATTCCAAAGTCACGGTCATTCTCTTTGATGTGGGCGGTGTCTTGCTCACCAACGGATGGGATCACCGCGAGCGCGCAGCAGTTTACGCGCACTTCGGTCTTACCGCTGAAGAGCAGTCTGCGATCGAAGCTCGCCACCCAGAGCCAAACGACGCCTGGGAGCGGGATGCGATTCCAACCAGCCAATATCTGGACCAGGTGGTCTTTTTTGCTGCGCGGTCTTTCACGCGGGATCAGTTTTATGCGCAGATGCAGGCAGTTTCATTGCCCTTGCAGAATAGTGCTCAGCGAACCCTGGAGGTTCTTGCGGCATCCAAACAGGTGATGGCAGGGCGTGTGATGCTTGGGCTGCTCAACAATGAATCACGCGATCTGCATGAGCATCGCATGGCTGCATTTGGCATTGGCTCCCTGGTGCGTTTGCAGTTCAGCTCCTGTTATCTTGGTCTACGCAAGCCGGACAGGGCAATTTACCAACGCGCTCTGGATATTCTGAGTGTTTCAGGGCGAAGTGTATTGTTTATTGATGATCGCGAAGAGAATGTGGAAGCAGCCCGTGAGGCCGGCATGCAAGCGATTCGGTTCACGGGGGAAGCGAATCTCCAGGCGGCTTTGACCGCACAGGGAATTTTATAGATGGTAACGTTGCGGCAGGCTTGGGCCGCTAGTTGTCCTGAAAAAACAGTCTTTCAGGATGGAACGCTGATGATAGCCAGCACGAAGGAGAGGATCACATGCAACTTGGATTGATTGGTCTGGGCAAGATGGGCGGCAACATGGCCGAGAGGCTGCGTCTGGGCGGCCATCAGGTGGTTGGTTTTGATTTCAGTCAGGAAGCAGTCGCAAAGCTTGCGGCCACGGGAAATGTTGGAGCTGCAAGCCTGGAAGACCTGGTGAAGAAGCTCGACGCGCCCCGTGCCATCTGGATCATGGTTCCCTCGGGCGCGCCGGTCGACGAGACCATTGCCAAGCTTGAGCCCTTTCTCGCTCCCGGAGATACGCTGATTGACGGCGGCAACTCCAACTACAAGGACTCCATCCGTCGCCACGCCGAGGTCACGGCCAAGGGCTTCAACTTCGTGGATGTGGGCACGTCCGGCGGTGTGTGGGGACTTAAAGAGGGCTACAGCATGATGATTGGTGGAGATAAAGCTCCCGTCGAGCGCCTGCGACCGATCTTCGAGGCGCTTGCTCCTTCTGCCAATCAGGGCTGGGGACATGTCGGTCCAGCGGGTGCGGGCCATTTTGTCAAGATGGTTCACAATGGCATTGAGTACGGCCTGATGCAGGCCTACGCCGAGGGATTCACGATCATGGAAAAGAAAGAATCTCTTGACCTGAATCTGCCTCAGATCGCTGAGATATGGCGCTACGGGAGTGTCGTGCGAAGCTGGCTGCTCGACCTCACCGCCGACGCGCTCAAGCAGAATCCCACGCTCGACGGACTTGAAGCGTATGTCTCAGACTCTGGCGAAGGCCGTTGGACCGTGTTTGAGGCGATTGACCTGAACGTCTCGGCGCCGGTCATCACGGAAAGCCTCATTCGCCGCATTCGTTCGCGTGAAGAAAATAACTTCACTGACCGTATGCTCTCCATTATGCGCAATGCTTTCGGTGGCCATGCGATCAAGAAGAACTGAGTGTCGATTCGCGAAAGTTCTTCCTGATGTAACGATCCACCGCAATGCGAGAACGCCGGAAAGGACAAAGATATGGCGACCACTCAAGTAAAAATCAGCGCTGAAGACCTCTCGAAGATGCCGGATCCGCATGAGCGCATTCCGGAGCCAACGATCCTCATCATCTTTGGCGCTTCGGGTGACCTGACCAAGCGCAAGCTGCTTCCGGCTCTCTTTCACCTGGAGCAGGTCAATCTGCTGCCGCAGCAATTCGCGATTGTTGGCGTTGCTCGTCGTCCGCTTGGCGATGAGTTTGCTGCCGATATGCGCGAGGGCATCCTGGACTTTGGTGATGTGACGGCAGACGATCCGAAACTGGAATCGTTCATGAAGAAGGTGCATTACTTTTCGATGAACTTTGACGATCCAAACGGCTACATTGGCCTCAAGGCCGAGTTGGACCGGATCGCAAAAGAATCCGGCATTGGAGGGAATCGCCTTTTCTATCTTGCCACTGCGCCAGAGTATTTTGCGGAGATCATCGAGAGTCTTGGTGCGCACGGCATGGCCAATCCTGAGCAGGGCACTGTCCGCACTGTGATCGAAAAACCGTTTGGTCATGACCTTGAATCGGCCAAAGAACTCAATCGCCGCGTCAATGCGGTCTTCGATGAGCGTCAGGTCTTTCGCATCGACCATTATCTGGGCAAGGAAACGGTCCAGAACATCCTGGTTTTTCGCTTTGGCAACGGGATCTTCGAGCCGATCTGGAATCGCAACTACATTGACAACGTGCAGATCACCGCAGCAGAGACACTTGGAGTCGAGGGCCGCGGGCCGTTTTATGAAAAAGCCGGTGCCTTGCGCGATGTGGTGCAGAACCATGTGATGGAATTGCTGAGCTTTGTCGCCATGGAGCCGCCGGTCTCGTTCGAGGCTGAAAGCGTGCGCCGCGAAAAGCTCAAAGCCTGGCAGGCGATTCCCGCCATTCCCATCAAAAACGCCGTTCGCGGTCAGTACGGGCCGGGCAAGGTCGATGGAGCAATGGTCAAGGGCTATCGGGAAGAAGACCGCGTCGATCCTGAATCCCAGACCGAGACCTTTGCGGCGATGCGGCTGGAGATTGACAACTGGCGCTGGGCCGGAGTCCCGTTCTATCTGCGTGCCGGCAAGCGTCTCAAGCGCCGCGCAACGGAGATCAGCATCCAGTTCAAGCAGCCCCCGCTTATGCTCTTCAATCGCAGCACAGTCGGTGGGGCTTGCAGCGAAATTGAGCCAAATGTTCTGACCATCCGCATCCAGCCGGACGAAGGTATCTCTCTCCGCTTCGGGGCCAAGGTGCCGACTACGCAAAGTATCTCCGTTTGCCCGGTCACCATGGATTTCGATTATGCCTCCGCCTTTGGCAAGTCCACTGCGAACGGTTACGAGCGGCTGCTCATGGACGCGATGCTGGGCGACCAGACGCTGTTTGCTCATCGCGATGGTGTCGAGACTACCTGGACGCTGTATACGCCGATTCTGCAAGCCTGGGCTGCAAAGGTTCCCGATGCGTTCCCCAACTACTTTGCTGGAAGCTGGGGACCGGATTGTGCTGAACTCCTGCTGGAGCGCGAACATCGCGCCTGGCGCAAACTGTGATCCTGCGCACAGACCGTTTGACTGCGGACAGGCATTCTTACCTTGTCTGCGGTCGCGCGTCGATGCATTCCGCTCCCGTGCGGAGCGTTCAAACTTGTTGTGAGGAGCGTGCATGGCTTCTTTGCTGAAGATCACCTGTGAAATTGCCCCTGATGCCTCTGCGCTTGCCCGCTTTGGTGCTGAGCATCTCGTCGAACTGATCGAAGAGGCAAATGATGCGCGGGGACGAGTGCGCATCGCCATCTCCGGCGGCTCGACGCCCAAGGCCATGTTTCATCTGCTTGCGGACCCAGCCCAGCACTTTCGCAAGCAGATTCCCTGGGATGCGCTGGAAATATTCTGGGTGGATGAGCGCATGGTCCCGCCCGACCATGCTGACAGCAACTATCGCATGACGCGCGAAGCCTTGCTGGATCTCGTTCCACTCCGCCCTGAGCAGGTTCACCGTATCCAGGGGGAGCTTGATCCACAAGAAGCAGCGGACCGCTACGAATTTGAGATACGCCAGAGCTTCCGTCTGGAGGGAGCTGAGTCACCTCGATTCGATATTCTCGCCCTTGGCATGGGCGACGACGGCCATACCGCTTCGTTATTTCCGCATACCGACGCCATTCATGAGATGGGCCGCCTGGTAGTGGCCAATCACGTTCCGCAAAAGGACACCTGGCGCGTCACGCTCACCTGGCCGGTCATCAACCATGCCCGCGAAGTTTTTTTCCTCATCGGTGGCGCAGAAAAAGCCACTGTCTTGCGCGAAGTACTCATGGGGCCGGGCGATGTTGAGCGCTTACCGTCGCAACTGATCTGGCCCGCGAGCGGTATACTCACAATGATTCTTGATGAGGCTGCGGCAGCCTGCCTGCCCGCGCCCGATGCCAATGGCATCGTTCACCTGGAGCGAACTCGATGATTCTTGCTGGCGATGTGGGCGGAACAAAGGTACACCTGGCGCTCTTCGACTTTATCAACGGAAAGCTGCAACATACCCGCGACACCCGCTACCCGGCTCGCGAATACTCTGGTTTGGAAGAGATTGTCCGCGACTTTTTGGGCCAAGAAAGCGTCACAAGCGCTTGTTTTGGTGTCCCTGGCCCGGTGCGTGACGGACGTCTGCGCCTGACCAATCTGCCGTGGACGCTGGACAGCCGTGAGCTGTCTCACTCGCTCAAGATTGACCATGTCTTCCTCATCAACGATCTGGAGGCGAACGGCTACGGCATTGCGGAGCTTTCTCCGGAGCAAATATTCACGCTGTCCGAGGGCGACCCGCGCCAGATCGGCAACCGCGCGCTCATCGCAGCGGGCACTGGACTCGGCGAAGGGATCCTTGCCTGGAATGGCAAAATGCACGTTCCCATGCCCAGCGAGGGTGGGCACTGCGACTTCGCTCCGCGCAACGAAGATGAGATTGACCTGCTTCGTTATCTCAAGCAGAAGTACCAGGGGCGAATCAGCTTTGAGCGCGTTGTCAGTGGCATGGGCCTGACCAACATCTATGATTTCCTGCGTGACGTCCGTGGCATGGAGGAACCTGCCTGGCTTCACGACCGCATCACGGAGGAAGACCCTAACGCCGTCATCACGGAGCTGGCTCTCAGCGCCAAAAGCGAGATATGCGAGCGCGCTCTGGATATGTTTGTCGCGGCCTACGGTGCTGAAAGCGGCAATCTTGCCCTCAAGGTGCTTTCAATTGGCGGTTTTTACATCGGCGGCGGCATCGCTCCGCGCATTCTGGAGAAACTCAAGGACGGATCTTTCCTCAGAGCCTTTACCGACAAGGGGCGACTGAGCCAGTTGCTCATCAACATGCCTGTCCGAGTCATCATGGAGAGTCGTGCTGCGCTCATGGGTGCGGCTGCCTATGCCGAAGCACGAGCCGCCGAACTCAGCGGCATCTCTCACCGCGCCGCCAGCATAAGCCTGTAAGTCCTGCCCTCGGGAGGAATTCTATGCGCAGCATGGCTGTCTGGTGGCACAGAAGATTGCTGATCGGTCTTTTCTGCGCTTGCCCGCTTGCGGTTTCCCTGGGCGCTGCTAACCCAACCCTGACGGTCCATCATGAATCCGTGCTGATTCCAATCGCCGAGATTCCGCTGCCGGGTGCTGCGGTTCGCTTTGATTATCAAAGCCTTGATCCGGTGAGCGGGCGGCTATTTATCGCCCACATGAACGACGACCATCTCGTTGTCTTTGATGTGCGCGCGCGTCGCGTCCTGGCCAATCTTCCGGGCTTTCAACGTGTACACGGCGTGCTCGCCGTTCCATCGCTTCACCGCGTCTATGCTTCAGCGACGGGAGACCATGCGCTGATTGCAATGGACAGCGACACATGGCGTATCGTGGGTCGTGCCGGGCCGATCAATTATCCCGATGGCGTGGCGTATGCACCGGCACAGCGTAAGGTTTTCGTCTCGGACGAGCATGGCGGGACAGATGCTGTTGTGAATCAGGATGGGACACAGGTGATGGCTTCCATTCCGCTGGGAGGAGGCGCGGGCAATACTGTCTATGATCCCACAACGGGTCATATTCTCGTTGCCGTACACCATCTCAACCAGCTTGTGGCCATTGATCCTGCAACGAACCGCATTCTCACGCGTGCCGCTCTGACGGGCATCGATGATCCGCATGGGATCGTTCTTGATCCAGCCGATGGATTCGCTTTTGTTGCTGGCGAAGGCAATCATTCGTTGGCAGTCGTTCGATTGCGGGATCTCAGAGTGCTCGGAGCACCACAGTCCGTTGGCGACGATCCGGATGTGCTCGCTTTTGATCCTGGCCTGCGGCGGCTTTATGTTTCGGCGGAATCGGGCGAAGTCACGGTCTTTCAACTCCAGGACATGAAGCTCACGCGGATCGGCGCGCTGACCCTTTCCCACGCTCACACTGTCGCTGTCGATCCGGCAACCCACCTGGTCTACTTCCCATTGCAAGATGTGAATGGCCACCCTGTGCTGCGCATCTTTCGACCATCAGATCAACCCTGAGCGGCCATTGCGCTTGTATTCGGGCGCTTGGGAATGGGCATCTTGGCTCAAGGTTGTCGAGATTTCTTCCGCAAAGCGTCCTCGCCGTGCTAGCTTGCTCCTATCCCGTTCTGTTCGAGGTCAACTTCATGGTGCGTGTTTCCAGCCTTCTGCCAGTGTGCGTGCTCGCGGTCTCAGCCGCTGCTGTTTTTGCACAGTCAGCGCCCAAGTATCCCAATTATCCAAGCGAGACTCCTGCGCACTTTCAACCGACGCAGGTTGGCATGGACTATCAGCGTCGTGAGGTCATGATTCCCATGCGTGATGGCATCCGCCTTCACACTGTCATTCTCGTGCCCAACGGTGCTCACCACGCAGGCATTCTGCTGACCCGCACACCCTACAGCGCCGATGTTCTCACCGCCAACTCGCCCAGTATGCACCTCGGTTCGGCACTTTGGGGCTATGACAATGCGGTGGAGACCATTCTCTCCGGCGGATACATTCGCGTGGTGCAGGATATTCGCGGCAAGTATGGCTCTGAAGGCGATTACGTGATGAATCGCCCGCTTCATGGTCCGCTCAATCCCACGCCCATCGATGAATCCACGGATACATGGGACACCATTGACTGGCTGGTCAAACACATCCCCGAATCCAATGGCAAAGTCGGTGTTCTGGGTATCTCGTACGACGGATTCCTTTCGCTCATGCCTCTTGTTGGCCCTCATCCTGCACTCAAAGTGGCCGTCCCTATGAATCCGATGGTTGATGGCTGGCGCGGCGATGATTGGTTTCACAACGGAGCTTTCCGCGAGCAGAATCTCCCCTACATTTATGAGCAGACTGCGACCCGAGCCAATACTGCGCGATGGCTCACGAGCACCTTCGACGATTACGACACGTACATGCGTCCCGGTACGGCTGGAGAACTGGCCAAAGAGCGTGGCATGGAGCAGATTGGCTTTTGGCGAAAAGTGGTTGCCCATCCGGCCTATGACAGTTTCTGGGCTGACCAGGCAGTCGATCAGATACTTGCTCGCCAGCCGCTCACGGTGCCCACCATGCTTGTTGCCAGCCTGTGGGATCAGGAGGATATCTATGGCGCCATCGCTGTCTGGAAGGCTGTCAACGCCGCCCAGCCGGAGACTGCGAGGAGGAATCTGTTTCTCACGCTGGGGCCATGGCATCACGGCCAGGAGATTGAGCCAGCCAGCTCGCTCGGAGCGATTCCGTTCAACAGCGACACCGGGCTTTATTTCCGTACGCAGATTCTCGCCCCGTTTCTTGCCCACTATCTTCAGGACAATCCGCCGCCGCTGACCGTTGCGCGCGTGAATGCCTTTGAAACGGGCGCCAATCGCTGGCAGCAGTTGTCGGATTGGCCCTCCTCGTGCGTCTCAGGGTGCATGCCGCGCTCAACCCCGCTCTATGTCACCTCTGGCGGCAGGGTTAGCTTCACCGCACCCGATGCTGGCGGCACGGCTTACGACGAGTATGTCTCGGATCCTTCCAGGCCAGTACCCTACCGTACTCGTCCCAGCCAGCCCGTCGGCTATACATCGGATCTTTCCTGGGTTCGCTGGCTGGTCGATGATCAGCGTGAGTTCTCTGGGCGTCCGGATGTTCTCACCTGGACCTCAACCGAGCTAAGCGCGCCACTGCGCATCTCGGGAGAGCCTGTTGTTCATCTTTCAGCTTCCACCTCCGGTACAGACTCTGACTGGGTGGTCAAACTCATCGACGTTTATCCGGATGAAGTTCCCGGCGATCCGCAGCTTGGCGGCTACCAGCTTCCCATTGCCATGGACATTTTCCGCGGACGCTACCGTACCAGCCTCAGCCATCCTTCCCCGCTGACTCCCAATCAACCGCTCGATTACAAATTTGCCTTGCCTACGGCTAACCACGTTTTCCTTCCCGGTCATAGGATCATGATTCAGATTCAATCGAGCTGGTTTCCTCTCTACGACCGCAACCCGCAAACCTATGTCCCGAGAATCTTTTTTGCAAAACCATCAGACTTCCAACGTGCCACGCAGCGCATCTGGCATACCCCATCCCATCCAACGTTTGTGGATATGCCTGTCGTTCCTGACGAGCATTGAGCTGAGGGCCTGCGTCATCCTGACGCGGACAGAATCGTCAGCATAGGACGAACGTTGGCTTGGGTGGATGAATGAGGACTTTGCGAAAGGGAACACCGTGTTGATTCGCGGTGCGTAGTGAATAGCGTTGCGGGGCTTTGCAGAGGCCGAGACGTCAAGACTTCTGCCAGGACACGCGGCCCACGGATACGCGCAGTGCCCGGCCATGTCTGTCGCGCAAATCGAGAGATGCTCGGATTTCGGTACTTGGCTAAGAACCAGACGCGGCTTCGGGATAACTACGACGGATGCGGCTTCTTGGTATTTTGGATGTGCCCGATGGTGGCGGGTATCGGAATCGAACCGATATGAGATTGCTCTCGGAGGTTTTTGAGACCTCTGCGTCTGCCAGTTCCGCCAACCCGCCTGTATCTCTATTAGACCATATTGATGGCGAATCGGAATGTCAGCAATCCCGTGAAACAGGGCAGAATTTCTGCGGAATCCTCTGGCCGATCTGACATTCGGTTCTCATTGAGTTCGCGCTCAACTAGTTTTCAAGGGCTACATTTCCCGACGGCAGTTGGATTGACTGCATTGATGCTGACTTCGGGCATCTCTCGTTAGTTGGCGTTCAGATCCTTGATAGGTAAAGACCGTGCGACAATAAAGAGGGTTCTTCATGGGAAATTCATACTCAAAACAGGGCTGAGGGCGATGAGCGAAGCAGCATGGCAGGCAGCGTCGGCGAGCAGGGGACTGGGCACGCCGGAGGCGACAGTAGTGACAGCCGAGGTGCTGTCTCGGCATGGCATTACCGCGGAGGAGTATGAGCGGATTCTGGCCGCGCTGGGGCGCGTGCCTTCGCTGACGGAGCTGGGGATTTATTCGGTGATGTGGAGCGAGCACTGCTCGTACAAGTCGTCGCGGGTGCATCTGAAGCGGCTGCCGACGAAGAGCGAGCGCGTGGTGCAGGGTCCGGGCGAGAATGCCGGGATTATTGACGTGGGCGACGGGTGGGCGTGCGCGTTCAAGATTGAGAGCCATAATCATCCGAGCTATATTGAGCCGCATCAGGGCGCGGCGACGGGTGTGGGCGGGATTTTGCGGGATATCTTCACTATGGGCGCGCGACCGCTGGCGGTAATGGATTCGCTGCGATTTGGACCGCTGGACACAAACGAACTGGAAGGCGCTGAGCGCGCTGCGACGGCGCGGAAGAACCACGCAATTGTCGAGGGCGTGGTGAGTGGAATTGCCGGGTATGGAAACTGCTTTGGAGTGCCGAATCTGGGTGGGGAGACGAAGTTTGAGCTGTGCTACAGTGGGAATCCCCTGGTGAATGCCTTTGCGCTTGGACTGATGCGCCTGGACGAGATTTTTTATGGCAAGGCTGCTGGCATCGGCAACCCGGTGATCTATGTGGGCGCCAAGACAGGCCGCGACGGGATTCACGGAGCGACGATGGCCTCCGAGGAGTTCCACGAAGGAACCGAAGAAAAACGGCCCAATGTTCAGGTCGGCGACCCGTTCATGGAAAAGCTGCTGATGGAAGCTTGCCTGGAGGCGATGCAGACGGGCGCGATCGTCGGCATACAGGATATGGGCGCAGCCGGATTGACCTGCTCCACCTGTGAGATGGGCGCGCGCGGCGGCGTGGGTGTGGAGATTGAGCTGGACGAGGTGCCGCAGCGCGAGACCGGCATGTCGAGCTACGAGATTATGCTCTCCGAAAGCCAGGAACGGATGCTGCTGGTCGCCGAGCGAGGACGAGAGGATGAAGTGCTGCGAGTCTTTGCCAAGTGGGGGCTGGACGCAGTCACAGTGGGACGCGTGATCGCCGAGCCGCGCATGCGCGTCAGGCATCACGGCGTGCTCATGGCCGATATTCCAAATCAGTCGCTGACGGATGATGCGCCGGTTTACCGTCGTCCTGTGGGCGAGTGGCGCGCGCCGGTGAGTGAGGAGATTCCGTCCGATGCGCTCGATCGGTTGACCATGCAGCGAGATTATGCCGCGGACCTGCGGAAGCTGTTACGAAGCGCGAATGCGTGCTCGAAGCGCTGGGTCCATGAGCAGTACGACACGATGGTGCAGACGAATACAGTGCTGGGTCCGGGGATGGGCGAAGCCGGGGTGATGCGCATCAAGGGTACGGCCAAGTCGGGTACAGGCGAAGCCGGACGTGAGCGAGGACTGGCGATGGCGGTCGATGGAAATGGTCGCTGGTGCTGGCTCGATCCGCGGCTGGGCGCAATGCACGCTGTTGCTGAGGCGGCGCGGAAGGTGGCCGCGGTGGGCGCGGAGCCGGTGGCGGCGACCAATTGTCTGAACTTCGGGAATCCAGAGAAGCCGGAGATCATGGCGCAGTTTTCAGCGGCGATTGATGGGCTGGCGGAGGCTTGTGTGGCGCTGGGAACGCCGATTACGGGCGGGAATGTTTCGCTGTACAACGAGACGCGGGGCGTGGGGATTTATCCCACGCCGGTGGTTGGCGTCGTGGGCATCATCGAAGATGTGTCACGTGCTGTGCCGTCTGGATTTCAGCGGGCGGGTGAGGTGGTCATGCTCCTGTGGCCGAAGGCGGAGCCAGACATGCCGGAGCCGAAACTCGCCGTGCCTTTTGAGCCGGTTGGAATCAATCCCTATATTGTTTACTCGCTGGTGCCGGTCGATGAAGCCGAGCTTGCGACGGAAGGCGATCCGGCGCATCCGGAGGCGCAACCCGAGGCGCTGCGGCAGTTTGGCTCTTCGGAGTATGCGCGGGTGGTGCTGGGCAGCGTGTGGGGCGCGCCGCCAAAGCTGAATCTGGCGGCTGAGGCGCGCCTGCACAAACTGCTGGTGCGGCTGGCCGAGCGTAGTCTGGTGACTGCAGCAAGAGATATCTCCGACGGCGGACTGGCTGTTGCTCTGGCCCAGGCGTCGCTGGCGCACGGAGTGGGAGCGATTGTGGAACAGGCTCCGGCACTGGCGGCTGCGCCGCTCTTTGGCATCTTTGCCGAGCCAGCGTCGACGATGGTGGTGTCTGTGCCGACGAAACATGTCGGTGAGATTGAGAAACTGGCCGAGGAATTCGGCTACAACGTAGCGCGTGTTGGCACAACCGGTGGCGAGCGGCTGGAGATTTCCATCTACGGAGAGACGGTGATCGGCGCAGCGTTGCAGGACCTGCGCGGCGAGTGGGCTGATGCGTTGGAAACCGCACTCCACGAAGAGGTGATGGCATGAGCGTCGCGCGGCTCTACGAAGCGGTTCCCGGAATAGCTGATACAGCAGTCAACGTGGAGATGCAGAAAAGTGCCGTGGAAGAGCGTGATCCCGACACGCTGCGCGAAGAGTGCGGCGTGATGGCGGTTTATGGGCATGCAGAGGCCGCGCGACAGGTCTATCTGGGGCTTTATGCGTTGCAGCATCGCGGGCAGGAGTCGGCGGGGATTGCGACGGCGAATGGGCAGACGCTGAGCAACATCAAAGGTATGGGGCTGGTGTCGGAGATTTTTACCGAAGATGTTTTGGCCAAGCTTCCTGGAAGCCTGAGCATCGGACACACCCGCTATTCAACCACTGGAGATTCGGCGCTGCTGAATGCGCAGCCGATTCGCGTGGAATCGACGAAGGGGCTGATTGCGATTGCGCACAATGGGAATCTGGTGAATCTGGGCAATCTGAGAGCGAAACTGGAGCGCGCGGGCGCGTATTTTCAGACCACTTCGGACTCGGAGATTATTGTGCAGTTGATTGCGCACTCGACGGCAGGGACGCTGGTGGATGCGATTGCCGATTCGCTCAAACAGGTCGAGGGCGCGTTTTCGATTGTGATGATGACGCGGGACAGGATTTTTGCAGCGCGTGATCCGCGCGGCTTTCGTCCGCTGTCGATGGGGCGGATTCGCAATGCGGACGGGCCGGATACGATTGTCTTCGCTTCGGAGACGTGTGCGTTTGACCTGTTGCGGGCCGAGTATGAGCGCGACGTGGAGCCGGGCGAGCTGGTGATGGTGACCGAGGATGGAGTGACGAGCCGGTACTTTGCGCAGGGCGTGGAGCAGGCGAGCTGCATCTTCGAGCATGTGTATTTTGCGCGGCCGGACAGCCGGATTTATGGGCGATGGGTGCAGGCGAGCCGCGAGGAGATGGGACGGCAACTGGCGCGGGAGTCGCATGTGGACGCGGACCTGATCGTGCCGGTGCCGGACTCCGGTGTGACGGCGGCGATTGGCTACGCGGCGGAGGCGGGAATTCCGTTTCGGCTGGGGCTGATTCGCAATCACTACGTGGGCAGGACGTTTATTGAGCCGGAGCAGAGGGTGAGGGATTTTGGGGTGAAGCTGAAGCTGAATCCGGTGAGGAATCTGCTGGAAGGCAAGCGGATTATTTTGATCGATGACTCGATTATTCGCGGGACGACGAGCCGGAAAATTGTGCGGATGGTGCGCGGCGCGGGCGCAAAGGAAGTGCATCTGCGGATCAGTTGCCCGCCGACGATCTCGCCGTGTTTTTACGGGGTGGACACGCCGAGCAAAAAAGACCTGATTGCGGCGAACCAGTCAGTGGAAGAGATTCGGGGATTCATTGAGGCCGATTCGCTGGCGTATCTGTCGCTGGATGGGCTTGTCCACTGCTGCGACGAGACGGGCAGGACGGGATTCTGCACGGCCTGCTACACGGGCAAGTATCCGACGCAGTGGGTGGATGTGGACGAGATACTGCCGGCGAAAGCGATGGTGGAAATGCAGATGAGCTTCCCAGAGCGATAAGCGATTTCGATGGATGCTGTGCATCGATGGCATCCGCCTGGAATTGGATTTCCTGCAGATATATCGGGAGACTCCAGCCACTTGTCTGCTCCTCACAAATCGACGGATCGATGAAGTGTTTCCTCAATCGCAACCACGAATTCTGGGTGTGTGCTAGACTCGGCTTGCTCCACGGGCGAGGTGTGAGGATGAACCAAACCGCATCGTTACGAATCAGCTCTTTTTCGTTTTGGATGGTTGCAGGGCTGTTGGTGTCTGGAATCGTCTATGCTCAGAGTCCATCAGCAAAAATTCAGGTGAAAGCCGATGGTGCGGTGATGGTTCCGGCTGAAATGGTGCCACTGTCGTCGAATCTAAGCGCGGCGGCGCGACAGTATGTCACGGAGCATCTGGAACAGATGCAGGATCCGGAGATCGTGAAGCAGGACGCGGGTGTGCCACGCTTTATGAAGCCGTATCTGGCATGGGATCGGCAGAGGTTTGCAGTAGACCGCAAGGAGATGAAGATCGGCGGCGTGCATGTGTATGTTTACACCCCGCGTGGAGGAGTGAAAGCAGAGAATCACGGGCGTGTGCTGGTGAACCTGCACGGAGGTGGATTTACGGGCTGCTGGCCGGGTTGCGCGGAACTGGAATCGATTCCACTGGCGGCGCAGATGGGCGTGAAGGTGGTCAGTGTGGACTATCGTGAAGGGCCCAAGGATCGGTTCCCTGCGGCGAGCGAAGATGTGGCAAGAGTCTATCGAGAGTTGCTGAAGCAGTATGCGGCGAAGAGCATCGGGGTTTATGGATGTTCTGCGGGTGGAATGCTGACGGCGATGTCGCTGGCGTGGTTTGAGACGCATGGACTGCCGATGCCAGGAGCCGATGGCATCTTCTGCGCTTCAGCGGGAGGGTTTGGCGGAGATGCGCAGTATATTGCGTTTCCTCTGGGTGAGGCGCGGATGCCGCCTGCGGCTGTGCCGGGAGCGCGACAGCTGGGATATTTCGCAGGGGCGAATCCGGACGACCCAATGGTAGCGCCGATCCGATCTGCTTCGACGCTGGCAAAGTTTCCACCGACACTGCTGATTACCGGAACGCGAGATTTTGCGATGAGCGGTGCGATCGAGACGGAACTGGCGCTGCATAAGGCGGGTGTAGCGACGGAACTGCATGTGTGGGACGGGCTGTTCCACGGGTTTTTCTATAACGCAGAAGTGCCGGAGTCTCAGGATGCGTTTGCGGTGATGGCGGAGTTTTTCAGTCGTCGCTTGGAACGTTCGACCCGCTGAGCGCACGGCCAGAGGATTCCGACTGCGCACTGAATGCTCAGGAAGCCGATGGCGCCGTGCTACTGGAAGGCGCGGGAGCAACGGATGCAGACTCTGCAGCTTGAGCGGAAGCGGGGACAGAGGCTGCGTCGCTCGATGTGGAAGCACCGGATGGAGCTGAATCGGAGGAAGAACTCGATCCATCATTCGACGAAGCCGAGGCTCCTTTGGCGGCGTAGTCGTTGATGTACCAGCCGGAACCTTTGAACTGCAAAGCAGGAGCCGAGATGGGACGAACCAACTCACCGGAGCAGCGCGGACAGACGCGTTCCGGTTCTGCGGAAAAGCTCTGAATTTTTTCGAAGCTGTGGCCGCAGGCTTTGCAGCGATATTCATACAGGGGCACGGTTGCAACCTCCGAGGACAATGACGGTCTTTCACCATTGTACGCAGCGGCAAGATCGGACGGGTAAACCGCTCGTTGCCGCTGCTGCAGACCCTGGCTGCTTCAGTAGCGATAGGTTTCCGGCTTGAACGGGCCTTCCACGGAGACGCCAATGTACTCTGCCTGGCGCGGGGTGAGCGTGGTGAGCCGGACGCCGATTTTTTCCAGGTGGAGCCGGGCGACCTCTTCGTCGAGGCGCTTGGGCAGGGTGTAGACGCCGATTTTGTAGGTGTCGCGGTTGGCCCAGAGGTCGAGCTGAGCCAGCGTCTGGTTAGAGAAGCTGTTGCTCATGACGAAGCTGGGATGGCCGGTGGCGCAGCCGAGGTTGACGAGGCGGCCTTCGGCGAGGACGAAGATGCTGTGTCCGTCGGCGAAGGTGTACTGATCGACCTGGGGCTTGATGTTGATGCGCGTCGAGTCGGGCGCGGCGTTGAGGCGGTCGATCTGGATTTCGTTGTCGAAGTGGCCGATGTTGCAGACGATGGCCTGGTCCTTCATCTGGCGCATGTGTTCGAGGGTGAGGATGTCGACGTTGCCGGTGCAGGTGACGTAGATGTCGCCGCGGCCGAGGGTGTCTTCGACGGTGGTGACTTCGAAGCCTTCCATGGCGGCCTGGAGCGCGTTGATGGGGTCGATTTCGGTGACGATGACGCGTGCGCCCATGCCGCGCAGGGAGTGGGCGGAGCCTTTGCCGACATCGCCGTAGCCGCAGATGACGGCGACTTTGCCGGCGACCATGACGTCGGTGGCGCGCTTGATGCCGTCGGCGAGGGATTCACGGCAGCCGTAGAGGTTGTCGAATTTGGATTTGGTGACGGAATCGTTGACGTTGATGGCGGGAACGAGAAGCTTCGCCTGCTCCATCATTTTGTGGAGGCGATGGACGCCGGTGGTGGTTTCTTCGGAGACGCCGCGCCAGTGGGCGACGACGCGATGCCAGTGGGTGGGGTCTTCGGCGTGGACGCGGCGGAGGAGATCCTTGATGACCTGCTCTTCGTGGCTGTCGGAGGGTGAGTCGATCCAGCGGTCGCCGTTTTCCAGTTCATAGCCTTTGTGGATGAGCAGGGTGACGTCGCCGCCGTCATCGACGACGAGCTGCGGGCCGAGGCCGTCGCGGTGAGCGAGCGCCTGGTAGGTACACCACCAGTACTCTTCGAGGGATTCGCCCTTCCAGGCGAAGACGGGGACGCCGGTCGAGGCGATGGCAGCGGCGGCGTGGTCCTGCGTGGAGAAGATGTTACAACTGGCCCAGCGGACATCGGCGCCCAGCGCTGTAAGCGTCTCAATGAGCACCGCGGTTTGAATGGTCATGTGGAGCGAACCGGTGATGCGCACCCCTGCCAGCGGACGCGCGGGCGCGTATTTGGCGCGGATGGACATGAGGCCGGGCATCTCGTGCTCGGCGATGGCGATTTCCTTGCGGCCCCAGTCGGCCAGCGAAAGGTCAGCGACTTTGGAATCCGATGCAACAGCTTCAAGCGCAGCGACAGCCATTTTCTCTCCCGTTCCCTGGTCTGAAATCAGGGAAAACTTTCATCTTCAAGGGTATCACCGGAGCAACTTCCGATGTTTGGCGGAGGCTTCAGGAGTGCAAACTGCTGTGCACCGAACGAAAAATCATCCCAATGAATTGCAAAGCACGGAAACGAGCGCTACGGATGGAAACGATTGGCACGCTCAAACTCTTCGCGTAACTCCGGAGTGCGCAGGTTTTCACGCAGGTGAGCCAGGCGCTGCTCCAGAGCCAGAAGCGCAGCGGCGATGGCTTCGGCATTGGTGGAGGCGATGTCGCGCCACATGCTGAAGGGGCTGGCGCCAAGCCGGGTCATCTCGCGCAAAGCGCGTCCGCCAATCCGGGTGCGCGCTGCGTCGTCACCGAGTTGCACCTGCAACTCAGCCGCCAGTGCGGTGGCCACAAATTGCGGGAGATGGCTGGTCCATGCAAGGAGCTTGTCGTGCTCGCCAGCGTTCATCTCCAAGGGAACAGCCCCGATGCGCGTGACCCATTCGCGCCAGAGGTTGGCAATGCTGTGCGCAGACGTTGATCGGATGAAGTCCTCAGTGGGGGTAAATATCCAGGCAGCGTCACGGAAGAGCGTCGCCTCAGCAGCTTCGGCGCCACGGATCTCCTTGCCGGCCATGGGATGGCCAGGCAGAAAACCAGCTCGATCCGAGCCCGTGAAGAGGCGCTCTGCAGAGGCGGTGATCTGCGCTTTCGTGCTACCCACATCCGTGACAAGCTGGTGAGGCTGAAGCAGAGGTGCAAGCATCTGCATCCAGTCAAGAATCGCGTACACGGGGCCGCTGAGCAGGATGAGGTTCGACGCGCGTGCGCGTTGGAGGGCATCTTCCATGCCAGACGCAGCCTCGTGGACTGCGCCGCGCTCCAGAGCAGATTGAAGCTGCCCGGCATCCTTGTCCCAACCGGCGATCTGTCCCGGGAAGCCAGCGGCTCGCAGCGCCAGTCCTGCGGAGGCACCGAGAAGACCGGTGCCCACGATCAGGACGCGCTCGAGTCGAGCCTCCATTTACAGGCTGCGCCCCACGGCGGCAGCAATCAGGCGAAGCTGGCCGACCAGTTCCGTGAAGGCCTCCGGGAACATGGTCTGAGCGCCATCGGAGACGGCTTTGTCGGGGTTCGGATGCACCTCGACAATAATGCCATCGGCTCCGGCAGCCACCGAAGCACGCGCCATCGGCGGCACCATATCGCGTCGTCCAGTGCCGTGCGACGGGTCGCCGATGATGGGCAGATGGGAGAGCTTCTTGATGACCGGAATGGCCGAAACATCCATCGTGTTGCGCGTATAGGTTTCGTAGGTGCGAATCCCGCGCTCGCAAAGGATGACATCGTAGTTGCCACCAGCGAGGATGTATTCGCTGGCCAGCAGCAGCTCCTCGATCGTTGCCGCAATGCCGCGCTTCAGCATCACCGGCTTGCGCACCTTGCCCAGTTCGCGCAGCAGATTGAAGTTCTGCATGTTGCGTGCGCCAACCTGGAAACAATCGACATAGGGCAGCATCGGCTCAATCTGCGAGATTTCCATCACCTCGCTGATGGCAAGCAGCCCCTGTTCATCAGCGGCCTCGCGCATCAACTTCAGGCCATCGATGCCAAGGCCCTGAAAGGCATAGGGCGAGCTGCGCGGCTTGAAGGCTCCGCCACGCAAAAAGCTGGCACCGGCTTGCTTCACCTGGCGGGCAACTTCGTGAATCTGCTCCGGCGTTTCAATCGAGCAGGGACCGGCCATGATGGCAACCTGTTCGCCACCAACCTGGACTCCGTTGCGAAAGGTGACGATCGTACCTTCCGGTCGAAAACCGCGCCCCGCCAGCTTGTAGGGCGAGCTGATGCGGTGGACATACAAAACGCCGGGCAGCAGCTTGAACTCTTCGATATCGAGATTTGCCGTTGGGCCCACGCCAGCCAGAATCGTCTGCGTCGTTCCTGTGGTGCGGTGCACATTCACGCCGCTATTCACCATTTTGTCGATAACATTGTCGATTTGCTCTTCTGTTGCATGTTCCTGCATTGCTACGATCATTTGTTCTTCCCCGTCTCGGGCGACTGTGCGCCTCCATCGTGGCTCGGACCATTCGTCTGAGCGTTTCTCTTGTTGGCCAATTCATTCTTCTGTAGGGTCCGCATCACGTCGATAATGCGCTCATAGATATGCGTCAACTCGATGTCGGGCAAAGGACCATGATTGGCTGCGCGAATATTCTCGTAAATCTTCTTCTCGCGCGTCGGCTCATAGATGGGAAGTGATGTAGCTACCTTGAGCCGTCCTGCATCCAGCGCTGTTTCTGCGCGGCGATTGAGCAGTTCCACCAACTGGCGGTCCAGGTCATCGATCTGTTGTCGCAGTTCTTCCAACGTCATCGTCTACCTCGTGTATGGGTTGCGTTTCTGTAATCCTACCCGCTCAGGTTCGGAAGATTTCCGAATCCAGAACAGCAGAGAATGGATCGGCCAGAGATAGCGGCATCGCAGAACCTGCTGCATGCCACAGGTCAAGGGTTCGTCAGCGCCGGGCAGACTGCTCCCGTTGCATCCCAGGGCCTGCGCCAGAGGGCTGCCGCAGACCCTTGATAAATCGAGAAACTTCGCCGGGCGCTGTGGCCGGGGTGGAGCGTTCGATCAACTCCACAATTGCGCTGCCAATTACCGCCGCATCTGCAAACTGGCCAACCTGAGCCACATGATCCGCGTTTGAGATGCCGAACCCAACGGCGATTGGCAGCTGGGTCCATCGCCGAATGCGTTCTACCAGCGCTGCGGCGTCGGCGGCTAATTGCTGCTGCTTTCCTGTGATGCCCGTGCGTGAAATCGCATAAATAAATCCTGCTGAATGCTCGGCAATTGCCTGCAAGCGAGCATCGGGACTGGTGGGTGCGGCCAGAAATACAGGATTCAATCCTGTGCGGCGCATCTCCGCCAGATAGTCACCTGCTTCTTCGACGATCATATCCGTAAGCAGAACTCCATCAGCACCGGATTCTGCCGCGGCATCGGCAAATCGACTCATCCCGTAGCGCAGGATTGGGTTTAAGTAAGAGAAGAGAATGATCCCGGCCGCAGGACGCGCCGCGCGCAACTCTGCTGCCAGATTCAGCACATGCTGGAGCCGCGTTCCCGCTCTCAGTGCCCGCTCGCTGGCCCGCTGGATCACCGGGCCGTCGGCCATGGGATCGCTGAACGGCACGCCCAGCTCAATCACATCGGCTCCGGCATCGATGGCGGCCAAAGCGATTTCGCGTGTTACTGCAAGGTCGCCAGGACGTATCTGCGCTGCGTCGGCGTAGAGTCCGTTGTCGCCTGCGGTGAGATAGACCACCAGACCTGGATGCTGTGGAAAGCGTATCGGCATGACATTCAACGGCGCTGGATGATGGACTATCGTCCGCTCAGCGGCTCTGCTCCTGCGATCTTTAACTCTCGGGCCAGAATACCCATATCTTTATCGCCACGACCAGAGAGGTTGACTACCAGTATGGCATGACGAGGCATCTGCGGCGCAATCCGCAGACACTCCGCCACGGCATGAGCGCTCTCCAGCGCGGGTAAAATACCCTCCGCCTGCGACAGGCGTACAACCGCTTCCAGAACATGAGCATCGTCCGCCGAAACATAGCTGGCTCTTCCATTGTCATGTAAAGCCGCGTGTTCCGGGCCGACCGTTGCATAATCCAGCCCGGCAGAAACCGAGTGGGTCAACGCAACCTGTCCATCTTCATCCTGCAGGACATAGGAGTAGGTTCCCTGCAAAACTCCGGGAACGCCGCCCTCGAAGCGCGCGGCGTGGTCGCCCAGCGATTTGCCCCGGCCACCGGCTTCCACGCCGATGAGACGGACGGCGGGATCGTCGAGGAAGGCGTGGAAAGCTCCGATGGCGTTGGAGCCGCCGCCAACACAGGCCAGGATGGCATCCGGCAGGCGACCTTCGCGCTCCAGCATCTGCTGGCGCAACTCAATGCCGATGACGCGGTGGAAGTCGCGGACCATGGTGGGGTAAGGGTGAGGGCCGAGCGCGGAGCCAAGGATGTAGTAGGTGTCGCGGACGTTGGTGACCCAGTCGCGCAGGGCTTCGTTGACGGCGTCCTTGAGCGTGCGCGAGCCGGAGGTGACGGGACGAACCTCGGCGCCGAGCAGGCGCATGCGCAGGACGTTCAACTCCTGACGGCGGATGTCGTCCTCGCCCATGTAGACGATGCAGTCCATGCCGAGCAGGGCGCAGACGGTGGCGGTGGCGACGCCGTGCTGTCCGGCTCCGGTTTCGGCGATGATGCGGCGCTTGCCCATGCGCCGCGCAAGCAGTCCCTGACCAAGAGCATTGTTGATCTTGTGTGCGCCTGTGTGCAGCAGGTCTTCGCGCTTCAGATAAATCTTGGCTCCGCCCAGTTGCTCGGTCAGTCGTGAAGCAAAATATAGTGGCGTGGGGCGACCGGCAAAGTTGTGCAGCAGATCGTCCAACTCTGCCCGGAAAACCGGATCAGCGCTGGCGGCGGCATAGGCTTGCTCCAGTTCGTTCAGCGCAGCCATCAGTGTCTCTGGCACATAACGGCCGCCATACTCGCCAAATCGTCCTGCCGCGTGGGGCGGCCCTGGTTTCGGTTTTTCTTTCAGTGGGGGAACTGCTGTGCTTGCCATACTCTGCTCCCGGTGCCGGATCGCACCTCTTCCCCGTTAGTTTACTCGCACGGGCCTGCGGTGTCTTTTGTTCATGCGCGTAGCGTAAAGCGGCGATCATGCTAAGCAGTTGTGATATGCCTTCGCATTGGCAACTCGGCGCGGCGGTTGCCCAATGCGGATCCCCATTCGTGCTTCGTTCACACAAAAAATGCTTTGATCGGGAAAATGTACTTGCTCGTAACCTGTTCCACACACATCATGTTTGGGAGTCGTCCTCATTCCCGATCGGGAACAATTCCCACCAAACGAAACAACCCTTCGCGCTGTCAGTGCTGCTTTGCGGATTACAATGCAGAAGAAGGCGCTGCGGATTTTAAGCTTCGCGGCATCGATGCAGAACGATCATTTCAGGGAGTCTTTCATTATGTGGAAACCGAGTCAGTCCAGCAATTCGCCCATTCCTCCTGCGCCGGAACCTGTTCGTCCCGCACCGCCAGCCTTTGAGCCGCCAGTTGCACGCCCATCAGCCCCTGCACCTGCCGCCAGCGGCGATCAGGCCACAATTGGTAAAGGTCTGATGGTCAAGGGCGAGATCACCGGTTCGGAATCCCTGTTTATCGACGGCAAAGTGGAAGGTGCAATCAACTTGCCAGGAAACCGCGTGACCGTAGGTCGCAACGGACAAGTAGCTGCCAGCATCTCAGCGCGTGAGATCGTCGTTCTGGGCAAGATTCGTGGCAACGTAGTCGCCACCGACCGAGTCGATATTCGCAGCGAAGGCGCGCTCACCGGAGATGTTTCCGCGGCTCGCATCAGTATTGAAGACGGCGCTTTTTTCAAGGGCGGCATCGACATCCGCAAACCTGAGGTCAAAGCGGCTGCTGCTGCGTCCACTGCGGCTCCAACTGCAGAATCGGCATAATTCGTCACTGGATTCACTATGGGGGAGGAAACACCAGTCCTCGAAGGTCGTTCCACGAGAACAATCTTCGAGGGCATTTTTGTTTGTCGCCTTTCCACTCGGAAGATGCCGTCAATAGAGCAAATAAGGGGTTCTTTGCTCCAGGAAATTTGCGTCTTCGTCCTGCCAGTCTTCAGCAATGCGACGCGGATCCTCCCCAGCCTCAAGCTCCTGCAGCGTAGTGTGCGAGCGCAAAAGAGTATCTACGGAAGCCAGCTTGTATTGCTGCGGATAAAGTCGATAGAGCATGGCTGCGATCTCCATGCCAAGCTCGGGTGCATCCAGACTGGCACGATCCGTGACGATCATCTGTATGCCGCCGCAGAGTTCTCCTTTGTACGTCGCTTCGGTCGGCGTAAAGCGGAGAGGCAGAAAGCGAATCCCAGGGATAGCACGAGCGTTCAGCGCTGTTGCCAGTTTTTGTGGATCGATCCATGGAGCACCAAGCACTTCAAACGGCGAATCCGTGCCACGTCCCACGGAGATATTGGAGCTTTCAATCAGCCCGATGCCCGGATAGAGCGTGGCCTCCGGCAGCGAGCGCAGATTCGGCGAAGGATTCGTCCACAGCAACCCGGTTGCATCGTACCAGTCTCCACGCATCCATCCCTGCATGGCTACAACCGTCAGAGCAGCGTGAATTCTGCGAATCGCGTTGTCATAGCGCGCCAACTCGCCCACAGTCATGCCGTGACGCACCGGCAGGGAGGTATAGTTCACAAACGACTCCGAGCCAGGGTCTGAGATTGGGCCTTGCACGATGGATCCGGTCAGAGGATTTGGGCGGTCGAGGACTAGGATCGGCTTGTGTGCCTGCGCTGCAGCCTCAAGGAAATAGCCCAGCGTCGTCTCAAAAGTGTAGTATCGAACACCGACATCCTGTATGTCGTAGACCAGCACGTCCACACGATCCAGCTGGCTTGTAGTTGGCCGCCTCGCAGCATCCGTTACTCCATACGCGCTGTAGATCGGCACTCCGGTTGCCGCATCTGTCGAGTTGCTGATTGCTGTAGTGTCAAGCCTTCCCGCAAAGCCATGTTCCGGACTGAAGATGGCCGTCAATTTCAGCCCTGGAGCCTGCGCCAGCACGTCAACCGAGCGATGCCCATGCTCGTCGAGCGCTGTCTGGTTGGTAATCAGCCCGACGCGCACCGGATGCATCGGATTCGGATGCAATTCGCGGAAGCCATCCGCTTCGAGTACATCAATGCCTGTTCTCACGTGACCATTACGATCCGCAATGCGCCGCTCCGCCATCAGCGTGTCGTTGTAGCCGGTGATGCGCGCCAACGCCAGCTTCTGCTGCTCGCTCACCGTCAGGTCGAGCAAAGGAACCACTGCCGTCGCCAGCCTTGTGCGTAGCGAGACGATCGAGGTCCCAGCGTGCTGCGGATGGCCGTCCGGATGCACTGCACTGGTCAACAAAATGATCGTCGTGTCGGTGACCGGATCCATCCAGAGCGAGGTGCCGGTGAAGCCCGTGTGGCCAAACGACCCCACGGGCAAAAAGTCGCCGCGATTGCTGGCAAACGGAGAGTCGATATCCCATCCCAGACCACGCAGACTGGCGGCATTGGCGGGTTGCTGGGGTGTAGACATCTTCGCCACGGAGGATGCGCTCAGAATGCGATGCGTATGCATCAGATCATCAGCAAAGATCGCCAGATCATCGGCGGTTGAAAATACTCCAGCATGGCCCGCCACGCCGCCCATTCGTCGCGCGGTGGGGTCGTGCACGATGCCCCGCAGCATTTCATCTACGGTGGGTCCGTCAGCGACTGTATCGGTGTCCCACTGCGTCGGCGCAATCCTGCTGCGCCACGTCGCGGGCGGCAGAAAGCGCGTATGCGCCATGCCCAACGGAATGAATATGTGCTGTTGCGCGTACTCTGCAAGTCCCTGTCCTGTGACTGCTTCTATCAAAAATCCAAGCGCTTCAAAGTTGATGTCGCTATACAGAAAGCTGCTTCCCGGTGGATGGATCGGGGTACTGGCCATCACTCGTGTCCATGCGGCATCGCGTCCCATCCATGCATGACTCAGGTCAAGATCAGGCGGCAGCCCCGAGTAGTGTGTCATCAGTTCTCGAACGGTAATCTGGCTTTTTCCATTTTGTGCAAATTCCGGTAGGTACATCGCAACTGGATCGTTCAGCTTGACACGCCCCGCCTCCATCAGCTGCATCATTGCCGTAGTGGTGGCGACACATTTGGTCAACGACGCCAGATCGAAGATTGTATCCACGGTCATCGCCTCACGGTCCGTCGCAGGATGCTCGACAGTGCCCGATTCGAGCGAGCGATCGCCAAAGGCCTTGCGATAGACGATCCGTCGATGATGTTCAATGAGCACTACAGCCCCGGGAATCGCATGCTCCTGGATAGCCTGTTGGACAATCCGATCGATGGCTTGAAATTGAGCGTGCTCGGATATGGGAGCATTGCTCGTGCTCCCGGCAGCGGGAGATTGTGCTGGCATGGAGGATGAAAGCAGCATTGCGAAAAGGGAGAAGCCGAAGAGTCTGAGCATAGAGAGAAAGATCCTCGCAATTGCCTGAATGATGGAGACATCTTGTTCTCCACATCTTACGCGTACGCCGTTCGGCTGTGATTCCCGCGTACAATCAGAACACTGGATCAATAGACAGATGGAATCCAGGGTCCGTTCAACTTTGTGCCGGTGGTCTATGCCCCAGAATCTTTCACGCAACTCCATTCATATTGCCATTCCTGAGCCGATCAGTCCTGCCTATGACCGCGATGCACCCTCCTATAATCAGCGCGCATTACCGCAGTACCTTGCTGCATTGCATAGCGCAGGTGTTGTTCCTGTAGTGATTCCGCTGCATGAGTCACCGGCGCGTGTGGCGAAGATTCTTGCGACGACACATGGTGTCTTGTTGCCGGGTAGTCGTGCGGATGTTGATCCGGCTCGATATGGCGAGCCGCGTCATCCGTTGTGTGCTCCCCCGGATCCTGAACGAGCAGCTGTGGATGAGTTGTTGATTCAGGATGCATTTCAGATGCGCAAGCCAATCCTCGCAATTTGCCAGGGTATCCAGACGCTCAATGTGTGGCTTGGGGGAACGTTAATTCAGGATCTTCCGGAAGAGATGGGTGAGCATGTTAATCACGCTCCGGGTAGAGAATTTTCCTCCGCGCACACTTTGTTGGTTGTGCCAGATTCGCATCTTGAAGTGCTGGCAAATGCTGCCGTGAAGCATGGTGAAGCAAGACCCATCATGGTCAACTCCAGTCATCATCAGGCTCTTCGTCAGATCGGTGATCGTCTGCGTGTCACTGCTGTGAGCCCTCTGGATGCGGTGGTCGAAGCCGTGGAACTGCTGCCGGAATTGGCTGAAAGCCACTGGCTGTTGGGCGTGCAATGGCATCCGGAGCGCACGGTGACGACCAGTGCTTTGTCGCGAACGATATTTCAGGATTTCGCTGCTGCCGCGGGGCAATGGAAGCAAAAGTAGCAATGGAAGCAGAGGCGGCAGGAACGCGCTTCCATCGATGCAGTCTCTCAGCGTGGAGCAGGCTTTCTGCCCGACGCAGGAGCGCGCTGAATGCCATCTCCGAGTCTTGCCAGTCCGGGTAGTGCTACGGGAAGATGTCCCGTAATCGGAATCTCTCCCATCGCAGCCAGTGCAGCGGCAATGCCTGATCCAGCAGTATTTGAGAAGGTACACAGATAGGTGGATACATCCGGAAAGCTTGTTCCGATGTATGGATTTCCAAAGGCAATCACCACTGTACGCTTTCCTGCGAGATCGAGAACACTTCTCAGCAAATGCATTGATCCCGGGTCCAGTCCGGCAGACCCGGTGGCTTTTCCTGCAACGGTGCGGCCCGCGCTCGGAAACGATTCGGCCAGGACCACGATGCGTTGTGCCGAGGGCAGTGCTGCGAGCACCCTTGGTGAAAGTGCACCAACGTTCTCTGAATCCACCAGAAAGCTCTGGACATCGGGAAGACGTTGGCGCAGCGCGCGGAGAAATGCCTGTCCGCCTTCGGTGTGATGCGCGTCGTCGGTGAGCACCAGCGCGACAGTATGCATCCCGACCGCCAGCGGAAGCTGTTGCCCCTCATCGCGTACCAGCGTGATCGCGCGCTCGGAGATACTCTGCGCCAGAGCAAGATTTTGCGGTTGTGACAGTTCCTCCGTGATTTGATCCAGAGATACCCTGCGATTGCGATTCAGTCCCAGAGTCGCCTTCAGTCGCAGGATCTTCAGCACACTGCGATCGATGCGTTCGCGGGGGATCACGCCGGTCTTCACTGCATCCAGCAATCCGAAGTATGCGCCCGCTACGTCCGCCGGAATCATCACCATATCGTTCCCTGCCTGAACGGCTGCTACGGCCTCTTCGCCCGAAACCTGCGCTGCATTCCCGTGGAAAGCCTGCATCAGCGCCCCCATATCCAGCGCGTCTGTTACCACCAGCCCATGAAAACCAAGCTGTTTCTGCAATAAGTCCGTCGTAATTCTGTAGGAGATACTTGCCGGACGATCCGGATCTGGCTCCAGTGCCGGTACCGTCAAATGGCCAATCATCACCGCATCGACACTGGCAGCAATCGCCGCACGGAATGGAACCAGTTCCACGTGATCCAACTCGTCACGCGAAGCCTTTACGCGGGCCAAAGACAGATGAGAGTCGGTGTCCGTATCTCCATGACCCGGAAAATGCTTCGCTGTTACCAGTAGCCCGCCCGTATGCGCTCCGGCAATGTAGGCCACGACCATGCGGCTCACCTGCTCTGGATCGGCACCAAACGATCGGGTATTGATGATCGGATTTGCCGGATTGGAGTTAATGTCGGCAACTGGAAACCAGTTCCACTGAATACCGATCGCGCGCGACTCCAACGCGGAGATTCTGCCAAACTGTTCCACGAGGTGTGGATCATTTGTTGCACCGAACGCCATCGCCGACGGGAAAGCTGTCACTCCGTCCAGTCGCATCGAAAGTCCGCGTTCAAAATCGGCGGCGAAGAGCAGTGGCAGCTTGGAGTCACTCTGCAGTTGATTGGTCAGCGCTGCGGCTTCAAGCGGCTGGCCTTTCACCAGATGTCCGTCCATCGATGGAATCGTCAGCCCAAAATTGCCAATGTGATACGTTTGCATCTCCTTCAAAAGATGTTGGTACTCCGGACTGGCAGGATTTGTAAATTCCATGTGTGCCCAGATGAGCATCATCTGCCCAACCTTTTCCTCAATCGTCATATGGCGTAGTGTTCGCCGCGCCCAACGCTCGCCAGATCGGTTCAGCCTCATCGTGGCGGTCGCGTGGGCGCTCAGGCAGCAGATCAGCGGCAACAAAACCAGGAATCGTTTCAACGTATGACCTCTCGAGTCTCGCTGATTATGTCTTAAAGCGGACGTCTGCTTCATTATCCTCTCGCCGAGGGCCTCCGGGCTTGGACATTGCGCAGAGTGCCGCGCGTTAGTCCTGGACCGTGGTCAAAAAAAATCTTACTCGCTGTATTGACGGCGGCTGGGTTGAGGGGTACTCTCTTGCCAGATACAGAATTTGGCCACTCACGCCAATTCGGTGGATTCACCCCGTCAGCCTCGCACTCGATCGTGCTCGGCATGTCATCCATCACACGGCCTGTTTCCTGTCCAGCCCTTGCACATATCTCTCAATCCCACCCAACCCTGCGGCTGCGTTTGCAGCGGCGATGGAGGTTCATTTTCCCTTTGAAGATCGCACTGGAGATTACGCCCAATCTTGAGCCCCTCTTCGGGACCCGCGACGAAAATCTGAAACTTATGGAAGACTCACTCGGCGTGCGGATTGACCTGCGATCCGATGCCGTTCATGTGCAAGGTTCGGAAGAGGCTGTGCGACGCGTGGAGCGTATCTTTGCTGACTTTGAGTCTCTCCGCCGAGCCGGCGTTCATCCCTACAATGGCGACCTGCTCGCCATGCTCAAAGTTGTGGTTGCTGATCCTAAAATCACGCTGAAGTCACTGGCAGACTCATCGCGCCAGCGATCCACCGGCATCAAACGCAGCGTGCAGGCACGAAGCGCCAATCAGCAGCGATATCTCGAGGCCATCGAGCAGAATGACATGGTCTTCGGCATCGGCCCGGCAGGAACTGGGAAGACCTATCTCGCTGTCGCCATGGCCGTTGCTGCCATGAACGCAAAAAAGGCCAGCCGCATCATTCTGGTACGACCGGCTGTAGAGGCAGGCGAGCGACTTGGATTTCTTCCTGGCAGCCTTCAGGAAAAAGTGGATCCATATCTGCGTCCACTCTACGACGCTCTCTATGATCTTTGTGAGCCAGAGCGTGTGGACAAGATGCTGGAGAAAAATATCATCGAGGTTGCTCCGCTCGCTTTTATGCGAGGTCGCACACTCAATGATGCGTTCATCATCATGGACGAAGCCCAAAACACGACCAGTGAGCAGATGAAGATGTTTCTCACTCGCCTTGGCAACAATTCCAAAGCAGTCATCACAGGCGATATTACGCAGATCGATCTGCCGAATCCCAAACGGAGTGGGTTGGTTGAGGCAATCAACCTCCTGGAAGGCGTTGAGGGTATTGCATTCTGCCACTTCGAAGATGTGGACATTGTTCGCCACACACTGGTCCAGCGCATCATTCGCGCCTATGAGCAGAAAAATCTCCAGCAGGAGCTTCCGCTTGATATGGGAGATTCTGTCGATGCGAATCATTCCCCCGCCACGGGTGTACATGGTGCTGTTGCCACTACTCTTTCTTCTCGACGACACTCGCAGCCTCAGTAATCTCGGACGTTACTCTAACTGGATGCGACGAATCCTTGCGGGAGATCCGGTCGAAATCGGGTCTCCAGCAAGGAGCGAGTTGTGCGCCGTGGAAAATGCGTCCCGGCATGGAAACACATCAGGAGGCGTAGCAGTAACTGAATTTGCCGTATCATGGAGAGCATGTTCTGCCTCTTGAATCAAACGCCAAATCCAGTCTCCTCATTGGGAATTGCGCGATGATTGTCTACGATCCTCAGGCAGCGACCCTCTTTCGCGACACATTGAAGTTGCCCGTTCGCTCCACCCTCCAGCGTGCCCTTTTGGCTGCCCAAAAGTGTGTTGCACTCAAGGGTGAAGTTGCCGTCATGCTCACGGACGACAAGGGAATTCGTAAGCTCAATCGCACGTTTCGTGGGAAGAACAAGCCAACGGATGTATTGTCGTTTCCCGCCGCTGATCCTCAATTGGGTATTGCAGGCGATCTTGCCATCTCCGTTGAAACGGCCGCTCGGCAGGCGGCCGCGGAAGGGCATCCATTGCGCATAGAGTTGCGCATTCTCATTCTCCACGGTGTTCTTCATCTGGCTGGATACGACCATGAGACTGATTCCGGTCAGATGGCCAGCCTGGAATGCAATCTGCGTCGCAAACTCCGCTTGCCGCAAGGTCTCATTGAGCGAACAACATCTACTCATACACATGACGGGAAAGCGCGATGATAATTCTCGCGCTCGTCTTCATGGCTCTTCTTCTTGCGGTTATCCTGTGCCTTAGCAGCTACATCGTGCGCCTCGAAAATCAGTTTGGGCGCATCCTTGCGCGCGATCTTCAGCAGCACCTCGAAGCGTGGGAGCAACTTGTTGAGCCTCGGCTTGGAATGAGTCGAGAGCATGTCACGCTTGCAGCATCTGTGTGGATGCACCTTTCCATGGCGATCGAGGCGATCCTCGTCGCAGATATTCTTTTCCTTCATTCCTTCACCTGGAATGGCGATGCGGCGCTGCAATGGCTTGTGCTCATGGTGCTCACCGTGATGCTTTGCGGAGAAGTATTCCCTTTTTTAATTTTGCAGCGCATGCCTGGAGACTGGCTTGCGTCCATCGTCTGGCTGGTGCGGATTCTGCTTGCGCTCATGCTTCCGGTCACACTTGTCATAATGTTTTTGATTTCTATTGCCACACTCGCTGATTCCGGTATCGAAAGCCCTCACGAGGACGAAGCCGGAGATGTGGAAGCTTTGCTCGAGGCAGGCGAAGAAAAAGGCATCCTGGAGGAAGAAGATCGCCAGCTTGTGCGTTCCGCACTCCAGTTTGGCGATAAGCTGGTGAAAGAAGTCATGACGCCACGTTCGGCGATCTTTGCTGTTCCTGGTTCCATGCTACTGGGTGATTTTCTTCAGTCGCTTCGCCAGCATAACTACTCCCGTGTCCCTGTTTACCGCGATGCACTTGATTCTGTGACTGGAATCGCCTTTGCACATGACTTGCTCTACGTCTCGGACGCTGACATCGCTCAGCGCACAGTTGGTAGCATTCAGCGGCCGGTGGCTCTTGTGCCAGAGACCAAGCGCGGTTATGAACTGCTGCGCGAGATGCAACGCGAGAAACAGCATATGCGAGTGGTCCTGGATGAATATGGTGAGGTCGCAGGACTTGTAACCATCGAAGATCTGCTGGAAGAGATTGTAGGGGCTATTCGTGACGAGCACGAAGAGGACTCTGAGGCAGGGCAGGGAAACCCCATTCCGCAGCCTGACGGCTCGTGGCTTTTGCCAGGCAGCTATCCTGTCAGTCAGTTGGTGTCACTGTTGCCTGATCTTACATCGGCGGAGATTGACGAATTTCAGTCGCAGACCGTGGGCGGGCTTGTCTCGGAGATTGCAGACCGCATCCCGCTTGCAGGGGAAGTACTGGAGGCGGGAAAGCTCAGACTGGAGATTGTGCAAGCAACCGAGCGGCGCATCGAACAGGTGCTTATGAGGCTGGTTCCAGAGGATAAGCCGGAATCGTCAATATCCAATCGCAGCATCCTTTCAGAAGTTGGTCGCGAATCATCGGATCAGGAGTAACTCATACATGAGATCAGGATTTGTTGCGTTGATCGGTCGGCCCAATGCTGGCAAGAGCACGCTTCTCAATGCATTGGTGGGCGAACGGGTTGCTATCGTCACCAGCAAGCCACAAACCACGCGCAACCGCATTCTTGGAGTTGTGGAAGTTCCTGCCGAAGCGGAAACGCAGCAGGATGGCGCGCAAATTGTCTTAATTGACACGCCCGGTGTTCACCAGCCACAGACGCAACTGGATCGTCGCATGATGCAGGAGGTTCAGGATGCGCTGGAGTCCTGTGATGTAGTTGCGTGGCTCGTGGATGTGACACGCGAATTAAGGCTGCCAACCCTGTCCGATTCGAGTAATGTCGAGAAAGATCAGCATCCATTTCATTCCCATACGGATTGGCAAAGCGAGGACGCTCAACTGCTGCGCTTGCTGCAACAGGTCAGTCGTCCGGTTGTCCTTGTCCTCAACAAGATCGATCAGATTCGTCGCCATGAGCTTCTGCCTCGCATCGAGCAGATGCGTCTGGTCTATGACTTTGCTGCCGTTTTCCCCATCAGCGCACGCCATCAAGACGGGCTGGATCGGCTGCTGACGGGGCTGGCGGAGTTGATGCCGATCGGAGAGCGCTTTTTCCCGCCCGATCAGTACACAGATCAGCCGATCCGTTTTCTTGTGGCGGAGATCATTCGCGAGCGCATACTCATGGAAACCGGCGAAGAAGTTCCTTATGCTTCCGCAGTTGTTATCGAGCAGTTTGAAGAGCCGCAGAAGGAAGTGCGGCAAGCCAAGAAGCCGCGCATGATGAAAGGCGGCATTCCGGCGCCTGAGCGTCGCGCTCTCACCCGAATTGCTGCTGCCATATACTGCGAGCGTGATGGCCAGAAAGCTATTTTGATCGGAAAAGGCGGAAGTCGGCTCCAGGCGATCGGAACCAGTGCGCGTCAGCAGATCGAGGCTTTGCTGGATACGGCTGTATACCTGGAACTGCGCGTGATTGTTGAGTCTGGTTGGCGCGAATCCCAGGGCTTCGTCGAGCATCTGGACTGGCGACGTCAACTGGAAGCGATGGCAAAGCAGCAGGCGCGATCAGGGGAAGGTTCAGAGTAAATTCCCGCTCGTGCTTCGACTAATCGCTGACACGTCCACGCCCCGTTGCCTTCACTGAGTACATGCGCTTGTCTGCTACGCCCAGAATGGCATGGACCGTCTGGCCATCCTGCGGACAACTGGCAATTCCTACACTTGAGCCGATCGAAATCTCCAGTCCATTGCGCATGCGGAAGACGGCTTTCGTCAAGCGGGTATGCAACAGTTCTGAGGCTGCCAGAGCAGCTTCGCGTCCGGTCTCCGGCATCAGTACGACAAACTCGTCGCCACCATAGCGAAAGCAGATATCCTCCGCGCGACTCATGCTTCGCAGCCTGCGGCCAAAAGCGCCCAACAGTTCGCTGCCCACCAGGTGGCCATATTTGTCGTTTACCTGCTTGAATCGATCAAGGTCCAGGAAAAGCAAACAGAATCCATGCCGGGATCGGTTCAGATGAGCGATTTGCCGCTCCAGCAGCGTATACAGATGTCTTGCATTGAACAGCCCTGTTACATCGTCAGTGATAGTGAGCTGTTGAACTTGAGAAACATCCTGAGCATTCTCAATTGCAATCGCGGCATAGTCCGCAAGAATATGAAGAAACGCAATGGTGTAGTCAGAGTTTTGCTTTAGATCGGGATTGAATATCTCCAGAACACCATGTGTTCCACGCCGGCCTCGAATCGGAATTGCAACTGCGGAACGAAAGTGAAACCCATTTTGAATGCGCATTGCCTTCATGCGGGGATCATCCTCGGCCTCGTTCAAGATCAGCGTCTGTCCGTGTTCCGCTACCCACCCGGCCATTCCTTCGCCCACCTTCACGCGCAGCTCATTCAGTGCCGAGCCATCGCCAGATCCGGTCAGCGCATAATACAGCTCTTGCCGTGACTCATCCAGCATCAGCAATGCCCAGAGTTCTGCTGAGATGAAGCGGTTCATCTGTTCCAGAATCGCTCGCAGAATACTTTCCAGCTCCAGGCTGGAAGTGAGTGAGCGGGCCAGCTTATGAAAGACCATCAGGTCTTCCAGCGGCATTCGATTTTCCTTTGCCATGGTCGTTACAAGTGAACAGATTTTAATTTTAGCGCGATCGACAAACTGAAGGCTCTGACATCTTGCGGATGTATTTCCTCACTGCAGTCTCCGGCCGATCACAAGAGCGCACGTTCAGACTCGATGTCTGCAAGGAAGATGGACTCGACGGGAGATTTTCTCAACAAAAACACATTCTTGACCCCGTCTGTATAGCCAGCAAGTCTGCGATCTAACCGCCGATATGCACCATCGACCGGGATGGCTTGAGAAATCCCGGCTCGCCAATATGATGACGCGCTTCCTTGGTTTGGATCACGTCAAGAATAAACGCGCGAAGTTCGTCATCGCTTGCACCGTTTCGCGCGAGCGCCGCCAGATCGTGCTCACGATGAGAGAACAGGCATGTTCGAATCTTTCCGTCTGAGGTGAGTCGAACACGGCTGCACGCTCCACAGAATGCCTGTGTGACCGGCGCAATGACTCCGATTTCACCGGCTGCCCCATCGGCAAAGCCGTATCGCCGTGCCGTCTCACCCGCCACCGTCGCCGGTAGGGAAACCAGTGGATGCACTCGATCGATTCGCTCCACGATCTCGGTCAGAGGCACGACCATCTGCGGCGTCCAAAGGCGATCCTCTTCGAGCGGCATGAACTCGATGAATCGCACCACGACTCGCCGCTCGCGCGAAAAGGCAGCGAACGATTCCACCTGATCGTCGTTGAATCCGCGCAAGAGAACACAGTTGATCTTGACCGGATCAAGACCAGCGCGCTGCGCTGCTTCAATGCCGCGCACGACGGCTGCAAAGCTTCCCGGAATACGCGTGATGCGCTCGAAAATCGCCGGATTGACAGCGTCCATGCTAATGGTCACTCGGCTCAGCCCCGCTTTTTTAAGGGGTTCAGCCAAATTTTCCATCAGATGGCCATTGGTCGTCACTGCCACTTCAGGAGACTGGCCTGATCGCGTTTGCATCGCACGAACTTCGGCGACAATATCCGGAAGATCACGCCTCAGCAAAGGCTCTCCCCCGGTCAGCCGGACCTTTTCAATTCCCAGACTTAAAAATATCCGGATCAGACGCAGATAGTCGTCCGCCCTCAGCTCCGCGTATTGCGCGCCATGCTGGCCAGTCCTGCAATAAACACACTTGTAATTGCAGCGATCTGTAATCGAGACACGAAGATCGGTGATTCGCCTGCCGTGACTGTCACACAGTTCCGCTTCAGGTGGAGCGGAGCTTACTTCTCGAGCGAGATGAGAATGGGCTGCCATACGTTCAGCAGGCTGCCCATTGAACACTGGCAGCCAAGTCAATCAGTCGATGCGAACAGTACCACGCCGCAGATACGTCCCGACGCTGCCAGCCACAAGTACGATCGTCAGCGCAATGCCCATGTAATAGGCCATGGGGTGTGCCCAGCCCGGGGAGTAGGTCAGATCCTGTCCTGCCCACAAAGAGAGCAGGGTGCTAATGACGGCGAACTGGCCAGCAATCACCTGTAAGGTCAAACCCCAATCGCGACGGCGATCCAGGGATTCAACCTGCTCTGGCGTCAGGTTGCGTTCTTCAGGGGGCAGCATCATGTTCGGCATGGAGCAAAAGTCTCCCGGAAAAGATGAGTCGGGTCGATGTGTCCAACCGGCTCTTCAGTGATTGTAAACGCAGTGCGCCGGTCTGTGACAACCACTTCTTGCAGATGCCCCACTCGGCTGTTTCATGCCGGGAAACATTACCGACACTTCAGATTCCCGCCGGACGAGCCCAAACACCATTCAGTCGATAAACGCCAGTGACTGCAGGGAACTGATCTCAAACCGTTTGCGACATCGCATGTTCAAGCACCCCAGTTGGTCGTCGCGTCGCACCATGTAGGATTGCGCCTTGGCAAATCGTGCCTTATCCCGTTCATCGGCCTGACGCGGCAGTTGTGCTCGCTTGCGCCGGACAACCCATGTAACGGTATATTCTCCGGCCTGTCCGCAATGCGGACAATTCAACGTGTGTTTTCGCTGTTCGGTTGTTTCGTTGAAAAAATCCCGCTCTTCCATTGCGATACTTCCCACTTTCAAACAAAGTATTCCATACTCAAGGCCATGGCCAGAAAGAAAAAAGACCGCCTCAATGTAGTCAGTACCGTCAAGTCCATCGCGCGCGTGCGGGTCGGCCAACCCAAACCCGGACGAATCGTGCAATCCATAGATCGCACAAACGTTCGAGGAGAGAAGCATAAATCCTCGCTCAGCCAGATTGTACGCGACGAAGAAAGCCAATGATCCCAGTCGCTCAGCGGGGTATCTGGTCCGATTACCGGTCTTTCACGCTGTACGGCCCAGGGAGTGCCGGCGAGCTTGGCTCGGTTGCCACGGATTTTTTCCCCAGTTCGTCCGTCCGTTTCGAATAGATGCGGAACATCACCGCCAGATCGAGGACTTCAGCCACAGGAAGGTCCGCCTTCATCGCCGGAGCAAAAGTAGCGGCCTGAATCGCGGCTATCGCATGTTCATCCAGTCCAAAACCGATTGGACGCATAATCGCAATGTTGCCGGGTTTGCCATTCGCCTCCACCACCACCCGATACAGCGCTCTTCCTGCAATTCCATTCGCCTGCGCATACTCGTTGGAAGCCGGGTCCACTGCCTTCAACAGCCGTGCCGGGCGGTCCACTGCGCTCGCAGGCAGTGAGTCTCCTGCATTCATATCCGGAGCATGGCCATCCAGCCGAGCCTTGTAGTATCGCTGCCAGTAATCAGGCAGGGTCGCGAGCATCGTTTCATCCACGATCGGGGCAAAAATACGATCCAAAGCCTGCTCCAGCATTTGTTCCGCTTCTGCCGGCGACTCGGTCGTGGGCGCGTTCGGATCGATCTTCCGCGTTGTTTGATCTTTTATGCCGCCTGCCGGGATGACTTCGGCATGCTTCTTCTTTCCCGACTTTTTGGGTTTCACCACCTGCTCACGCGCAATCACCACGCGCACAAACTTCTTTTTTGGAGTGATGCGAATTTCCTCGACCGACTTCTCGGGGTTTTCGTAGGGCAAAGCGCCCAGAAAGTGGAGCGCATAGCGAGTGCCCACAAGTTCAACATTTCTTCGTGTCAGGTGAACCTTTTCAATGCGCATGAGTGCCAGAGTGAACGAGCCTGTCGCCGGATGGCCCAAGACCTTGCCGCGCATCGAAAACTCCAGTGAATCGCTGAGCCACGCTCCCCGCAGGTACCAGGTATTTCCCGTCAGCCGCTTCCGCAGTTCGTCTTCTGTGATCGCGACTTTGGCCAATTTCGTATCACTTTCCGTGTTTTGCTTCACCGTGAGGGCGGAAGCCGTTGTCTGTTCCGACGAAGCTGCCGCCGTCTGCTGATGCAGGCTCATCGCAAAGCTGGAAGATGCCATCCATGCCACACCAGACAGCGCGAGGAAGGTATATGCAGCAATTCTCATCGACAATTTCGAGCTGCGAATCCGGTCCACGTATCAGTCTCCGTCGAGGACACTCTAGCAGGACTTTCGTGCACTTCGATAAAAATCCTTCCCGTTTTCTAGCATCCGGCTTGAGCTTCTTCAATCCGTATGGCGCAGTCGCCACAGAATCCTGCGAAAAAGGCCCATCATGCGACGCAGGTCTGCATCGTTCGGCATCAGCCGTCGAAGCAGAATGCGCAATGCTTCGCCATTGGACGAGCGAAGTCCGCGCGTCAGGTAGTTAGCCTCTTCCATTGTCTCTTCCACAAGAGCGGCCAGCCGTTCCAGATGTTCGCTGTCCGCCACAGTCTGCGGAAACAAAATCACAGGTGAACTTCCGTCCTCCACTCGAGTCAGCTCATACAACGCCACGGCTACCGCTTGTCCCAGATTCATGGAGGGTTGCTGCGAGGTTGTCTCAATGACGGCAATCGCATGGCACCAGGCAAGATCGCTAGCCGTCAGGCCATGTTTCTCTGAGCCAAAGACCAGCGCAACGCGGGCATTCTCTTGGCCTCCATGCGCGGTCGTATTCAGCGCACTGCGCAGTGCAGTTCCGGCCTGGCTCATCGTCAGCACGCGTTGTTCCGGTCGTCGTCGATCCAGAGAGCCTGTACCGATCACAAGAGCGCAGGCTTCAATGGCTTCACCCAGCGAGTCGAAGACGCGCGCTTCATGGAGCAGTTCCGGTGCACCCACGGCCGATTTGGCTTCGCTCCAGTTCACCGCAAAAGGGGAAACAATGGAGAGTCGGCGCAAGCCAAAATTGGCCATTGCGCGTGCTGCGGCGCCAATGTTGAGTGGATTGCGCGGCGAAACCAGGACGACTTCGACACGGGCGGATTGGTCAGGGGTGAGCAAAGTCTGATTGTACGAAAGCGGAACGAAGAAAGTAAGAGTCTGGCTGTAGGCTTAAACAGGAAGCGATCATCGTCATCAAGCGACGAAATGGTCTGGCATCACATTGGTGCTGTTCAGCCTCTCTTGCAATGGACAGCAGAGGGGGTACATTAAAACTCTCAGGAGAACCCAGGTGAACGACAAGTCGAGTCAAAAATTTCAGGCTCAAGAGATATGCTCGCTTGCACATCGGTGTGCATCTCGGGGTTGGGTGCCAGCGACAGCGGGAAACTTCAGCTTTCGCGAATCCGTGGAAGCCGATGCGGATGGCGGAATCTTTGTCAGCGCAAGCGGGCTGGATAAAGGCGCGATGACGCCGGACGATCTGCTGGAGATCGCGCTCGCAAACAATGCTCCGGGTTATCGCGTGGTACTGGCAGCGGACGGATTGCGACCCTCGGCGGAGACGAGCCTGCACGCGGTCATCTACCGGGACAGGCCAGAGGCCCGAGCCATTGCGCACGTTCATTCCATCTGGAATACGCTGCTCTCTCAGCGTCATGTGCAGCGCTGGCCCGGGCTGGGCACAGTCGTACTCGCCAACTATGAACTGCTGAAGGCGCTCGATGGCATCGCGACACACGAATATTCGGAGCAGATCCCAATCCTCGAAAACTCGCAGGATTATTCTGGGCTTGCCGAGAAGTTAACCCATGTCCTGGCGCAATTTCCCACGACTCACGGCGTATTGCTGCACGGCCATGGGCTTTATACTTGGGGCAAATCGATCGCCGAGGTCTGGCGCCATATCGAGGCGCTGGAGTTTTTGTTTCAGGTGGAAGCGCGGCGACAGATGGCTGGCTGGTAATGCCTGGAGAGTACACATGGCAAGAGTCAAAATCCTGGACAACAACGCAGCAGATGCGACCGCGCTCACGGCAGTGGAAGATGTGTGTACAACTCTTGCCATGGTGGGCGTGGATTACGAGCGATGGGATCTCTCGCGCGTCAGCGAGACTGCCCCAGCCGAAGATGTGCTTGTAGCTTATCGGGACGAAATTGAACGCATGAAGCAGTTGGGCGGATACACAACCGCCGATGTGATCGACGTAACACCCGATACTCCAGGGCTGGATGCTATGCTCGCGCGGTTTGACAAGGAGCACACACACGCCGAAGATGAGGTGCGTTTCATCCTTTGCGGACGCGGCATCTTCTTTCTTCATGGCAACGATCAACGAGTGATCTCCGTCGAAGTCGCCGCGGGAGATTGGATTCGTATTCCACGCGGTACCCGACACTGGTTTACGCTCTGCTCGGAGCGGCAAATTCGAGCCATTCGCTGGTTTCAACAGACCTCCGGATGGACGCCGGAATATACCGACTCCGACGTCGATCAGGGCTATGAGCCACTTTGTTTCGGGCCAGTATTTGTGGGTCAACGCGCAACAGCGACGATCGCTTTATGAGTGAGTCGCCGCGCGTTTATCTGCTGGATGTCGAAGGAACCGTTGCGCCGCTTTCGCTGGTCACTGAACAGCTTTTCCCCTATGCCAGAAAACGCCTCGAACCGTATCTGCGTATGCAGGTTCGGGAGCCGTGGATCGATGCTGAACTCGCCGCGGATTTACAGCTTCTGGCCCAGGAGAATGCTGCGGAAGATTTGATCTCCGGCGCTCCGGCGCTGACTGCTCCGGCAGAGGATGAAAGCTGGGAGTCGCGCGTGCCTCAGATTGCCGAGTATCTGCTTTGGTTGATGGATCAGGACCGAAAATCGACTGCGCTCAAGGCTCTCCAGGGCCGTGTCTGGCGTGCAGGGTTTGAGTCCAGAGAGCTGATTGGCGCGCTCTTTGATGATGTACGACCGGCTTTCGAGTGCTGGAGCAATCAAGCGCGAGTGGCCATTTATTCTTCGGGGTCAGTCGAGGCGCAGCGCCTGCTGTTTCAGCATTCAAATGCTGGCGATCTCACGCCTTATATTTCCGCGTATTTTGACACCCGTGTTGGGACTAAGAGAAACGCAGCCAGCTATCAGCGCATCGCCGTCAGCCTGGCTGTCCTTCCGCAGCAGATACTCTTCTTCTCTGATGTCGTGCAGGAGCTGGATGCGGCGCGAGAGGCTGGTTGTGCAACGCGACTCGTGATGCGACCAGGCAATGCCCCTGTGAGCTGGCAAACCCATTCGGCAGTTTCCGGACTGAATGCGGCATCAGAGTAGATTCCAGAGGTGATAGCGTGAAGAGCGCGTCACGCCGTTTTGCTCTCGAAAGAACGCTGCGGTGACGGAACATTTACGGACACTTGGAATGTTTTTGATTTTCAGTTCATGGAAGGAGTTTTCCGTGGCCGATCACGCACAAGGCACATTCACGGTCGATGCTGGGCATGGCTGGCTACGTGGACATGGAACGGGTGACCGGCACCCTCGTGGGCAAACATGGCAGTTTTGCCCTGCAACACATGGCAAAGATGGACGTGAACGGACCGCAGATGACCGTAATCGTAGTGCCCGTTCCGGCACGGACGATTTGAAGGGGATTGCCGGCACGTTTGTCATCCATATCGAAGACGGAAAACATACCTACGAGCTGGACTACGTTTTGCCCGAGTGATGCACCGTGGCTCTCAGGAGTAGCGGCATAACCGCCTCTGGGTTAGGCTCGAAGAGTGATCCTTGTCAATCCAGCCGCGGGCGTCTTGCATGAACTTCAGGCGACTCCCTACGTCCGCTTCAGCGTACTGGCTGTCAGCTCCATCTTTTTTCTGGTTGATCCTTTCGCGGCCATTCCATCCTTCCTGGCCATCACGGCAGGCGCAGACAAGCAGCGTCGCTCCCGCATCGCGCGTAAAGGAGCACTCACATGCTTTGTTGTGCTCACCTCGTTTGCTCTGGCGGGTCGCGCTATCTTTCGCATGTTCGGGATCACGTTGCCCGCCTTCGAGATTGCCGGCGGATTGATTCTGCTCCTCATCGGCCTCGACATGCTCGAGGCCAAGCGCTCCGCAACCCAGGAAGCCACCGGGGATACGGAAGAAGCAGCGCACAAGGAAGATGCAGGCATCGTCCCGCTCGGCATTCCCATGCTGGCGGGCCCAGGAGCGATCTCCAGCGTAATGGTGCTTGTGGGCCAGGTTACCGTCGCATGGCAGATGATGGCGATTCTGGGCTGCATTGCCGTGACGGCGTGGGTCAGCTTCATGGTTCTCTCCGGTGCGGAACAAGTCCGTCGCGTACTGGGAGAGACCGGGATTCGTATTCTTGTGCGAATCATGGGACTGCTCCTGGTCGCTCTGGCTATGCAGTTCTTCGTCAATGGATTGACTGATCTGGGTTTGATTACGCGATCGACGCTTATTAACCAATGATTCACCGGAGCACAACCCCTCACGCGCACAGCGAATGCCCTGCGGCAAATCCAAAAGACTCCATTGCCTGCCTCTCTGCTCCCTGCCAAAAGAGGGATATGGGTCCAGGAGGCTACATTGCGAGCAACACTGGCGCCGAAATCGTTACCGCACACAAGAAAAAGAAAAAATAGAAAAACCCTTGTCTGGTGCGGCCTTGAGGCTACTTGCCGGGTCTGTTTCCACAGCCATCCACAGAAACTCGTCGCTCAAAAGGTTGCTTTCTGTGCCGGGTATTGCTATTCTCAGGAAGTCGCAAACAGCTTGGCAAGGCTTAAGCAAATGCGGCGAGAGAAGCGATTCGGGAAATAAAGAAATTCACGAATTTGCAATCAAACAGAATGTTTGATACTCTCGGAAAGTTGCAGTAGAGCGGTGGGCTTCCAGACGCAGAGCGTCACGATAAGGAAGCAAGTTCGTTGGGATAAGTGCATAAGCGCTGGTCCCCTGTAGGGAATCCTCCAGAGAGCAACCATTGCAAGACCCGGGATTATCCCGTGCGCCCAAATGGGCAAAGACATTTGTCGGTCATTCTTTGAGATTTGCGCTGTGCCGATCCGGCAACCGGACAGTAAAAGAGAATGCTTGACAGAATCAAGCAATATCTGATCTACTGGGAAAGGCGCAAAAAACGCTGCAGCTTGAAGCTCAGCGGCGCACAAGTTCGAGGACAACCCGCAAGGGCCTCGATCCAAACGGCCTCACTCAGGTGACAAGCCTTACGGATCTTTGACAATTGGTTGAACATGCCAGTCGTGATGAAGCAAGCATTTTAGCTTGATCTTCTCACAAAATAAGTCGCTGTCCTGCAAACAGGCGGCGCGGTTGGAGCCACAGACCTCCGTCGGTGGTTTCAATGTCAGACAGTTTCAAACGAGAGTTTGATCCTGGCTCAGAATCAACGCTGGCGGCGTGCCTAACACATGCAAGTCGAACGAGAAAGGGGAGCAATCCCTGAGTACAGTGGCGCACGGGTGAGTAACACGTGACTAACCTACCCTCGAGCGGGGAATAACCAAGGGAAACCTTGGCTAATACCGCATAATACCTACGGGTCAAAGGAGTAATCCACTTGAGGAGGGGGTCGCGGCCGATTAGCTAGTTGGCGGGGTAATGGCCCACCAAGGCAGTGATCGGTATCCGGCCTGAGAGGGCGCACGGACACACTGGAACTGAAACACGGTCCAGACTCCTACGGGAGGCAGCAGTGGGGAATTTTGCGCAATGGGGGAAACCCTGACGCAGCAACGCCGCGTGGAGGATGAAGTCCCTTGGGACGTAAACTCCTTTCGATCGGGACGATTATGACGGTACCGGAAGAAGAAGCCCCGGCTAACTTCGTGCCAGCAGCCGCGGTAATACGAGGGGGGCAAGCGTTGTTCGGAATTATTGGGCGTAAAGGGAGTGTAGGCGGTTTGGTAAGTCTTGTGTGAAATCTTCAGGCTCAACCTGAAGTCTGCACGAGAAACTGCCGGGCTTGAGTATGGGAGAGGTGAGTGGAATTCCTGGTGTAGCGGTGAAATGCGTAGATATCAGGAGGAACACCTGTGGCGAAAGCGGCTCACTGGACCATAACTGACGCTGA
>DAIDKP010000015.1 GCA_027449965.1 Acidobacteriaceae bacterium | reverse complement strand
AATCGAGGCATGGGTGAAACAACGTATGCCCACATTCGGCAGGAGTTCGCGCAGCGGGCCGCGCGAGGCGAGTTCCGCACCGTCGGAGCAGGACAGCAGTACACCACTGCCGCGATGCTTCGCATGGAACGCGAGATCGTTCAACGGATGCAGGAAGGCAATCAGCGCGGGATGAGCGACCCGATGCTGGTTTCTCCGCAGATTCGGATTGCGACGGAAGACCGCCACTCGGAGTTGAATACCTCGCAGCGCCAAGCCGTTGACCAGGTGTTTCTCTCCCGCGAAAAGATGGTGGGGTTGGATGGTGTCGCCGGGGCTGGCAAGACAACGGCGCTGGCCGTCATCCGTGAAGGCGCGGAGGCGCAAGGGTACACAGTCGAAGGCTTCGCGCCTACATCTCGCGCGGCGCAAAAGCTGGCCGATGCAGGCATGGAAACATCCACGCTGCAAAAGCATCTTGCGCGTGGACAGCAGCCGGACACCGGAGAGCGCCGTTTGTATGTGCTCGATGAATCCTCGCTCGCGTCCACCAGACAGATGCACGAGTTTGTGACTCGCCTGCATCCGAACGACCGCGTATTGCTGGTAGGCGACCGCCGCCAGCATGAGGCAGTCGAGGCAGGGCGTCCCTTCGCGCAGCTTCAGGACGCAGGCATGAAAACGGTGAAGCTCGAAGAGATCGTCCGCCAGAAAAACCCGGAGCTGAAACAGGTGGTCGAACAGCTTGCGCGTGGCGAGGTGCGCGAGGCCGTGCAGAGTTTGGAGCGGCAAGGCCGCGTCCATGAGATTGCAAGCCGCGAGGAACGCATCGGTGCAATAGCGAAGGAGTATGCAAAGTCGCCGGAGGGTACGCTGGTTGTCTCGCCCGACAACCGTTCCCGCGTGGAAATCAATCTGGCGATTCGTGGAGAGATGCAGGAGCGCGGCTTGGTCAGTAAAGACGAGCATCCCATTGCGGCGCTTGTGCCGCGCCAGGACCTTACCGGGCCGGAGCGGACATGGGCAGCGCGGTATGAGTTCAACGATGTAGTGCGCTATGCCCGCGCGTCGAAAGAAACCGGCATGGAACGCGGCGAATACGCGCGAGTCAAGAGCGTAGATGCGGAGAAAAATCTGTTGACCGTGGTGCGGGCCGATGGCTCAGAAGTGACCTATGACCCTAGACGGCAGCAGGGCGTGTCTGTGTACCGGGAAGAGCCGCGCAGCTTCGCTGCTGGCGACCGCATTCAGTTCACCGCGCCAGCCAACGATTTGAAAGTAGCCAACCGCGAACTAGGGACGGTTGAAGCCATCGGCCCGGATGGGCGTCTGTCTCTCAGGATGGACGGGGGCCGAGACGTGCAGATCGATCCACGCGAGCATCCGCATCTCGATCACGGTTATGCCGTGACGAGTCATTCCAGCCAGGGACAGACCGCCGAGCGGGTATTGATTCACGTCGATACCGAGTTGGCCGCAAAAGACCTGCTCAACAGCCGCATGGCTTACGTCGCCGTCTCCCGCGGCGCGGAAGACGCGCAGCTTTATACCAACGACCGCGCGAAGCTGCCGGAAGCATTAGGGCATAACGTCTCCCACGAAAGCGCCCACACGCCAGCGATAAAACCGGAGCAATCCATCAAGCCGCTACAGCCGGAGATCGCGCCGGTCATCGAACACGGCATGGGTTTAGGACATAGCCTCTAAGCTATGAATCGTCCCTGTAGAATGGTGTCTTGCGTTCGAGAAATACACAGAAATCGAGAAATCGCCTGCACAGTTCCTACACAGCCAAAAACTGGCTATTTATCTCTCGATAAATCAGTGATTTCTAAAAATCAACTCACCCGGTCAGCATGACAAGTGGAAATAGACTGAGGGCTTGCGCCAGCCGTGTGGCCCGCGCACGAAGCGTATAAGAATTCTCTAACATTTGCTTGCATTTTAACCGGCTTCCGCCTCAGCGCCCAGCTTTTTTTGCGTTCTTGCGTTCCATCCTCTCCTGCCCTGCACGCGATCACTGACTTCTTTGGCGAAGCCTTCCCCTTCATGTGCCGACTCGGCGCCGGCAATCGGACCGTTGCCCGTACCGGGCAACCAAACTTTCATCCCTTGCGTCGTATACTCATAGACATGGATAGTAATCCGCAAATGGCTTCGCCTGTCCGATCCGGCGCGCATACGCCGGAAAAGGATGTGTATCTCTTCGGCTCGCTGGAGAGTCACGGCTTGAATCGCGCCAAGGTGCGCGAGGCAACTTATGGCTATGACCAGACCGAAGGTGTCTTCATGACCTCGGTTGATTTTGCTTTGAACTGGGTACGCAAGAACTCCGTCTGGCCCATGACGTTTGGGCTTGCCTGCTGTGCCATCGAGATGATGTCAGCCGGTGCGGCTCGCTTCGACATTGCGCGCTTTGGAGCCGAGGTATTTCGTCCTTCGCCTCGTCAATCCGATCTCATGGTCATCGCAGGCCGCGTCTCCAACAAGATGGCCCCCGTCATTCAGCGTCTTTACGAGCAGATGCCTGAACCAAAGTGGGTCATTTCGATGGGTGCCTGCGCGACTTCAGGTGGAGTTTTCAATAACTACGCTCTGGTGCAGGGCGTCAATCAGGTGGTCCCGGTTGATGTGTATGTACCGGGTTGTCCGCCTCGACCGGAGCAGTTGATCTATGCCATAACCCTGCTTCAGGAAAAGATTCAACGCGAAAAAGGTACGTTGCGAAAAGTTCTTAATCTGGAGTAAAGGGCGGCCAATGCCTCCAGCGAAAACAGCACAAGCTGTTTATCAGAGAGGCGACCGTGATACAAAAAACGTCGGAAGTGCATTTCGCCTGTGGTAAGTTAAAGTTGAAAATTGTGTTTTTCAGGCAGTGACGGAGAGCAGCCCGAGCCATTTAGGGCGATTCTACGCAAGACAAATCAATACAGATCGCACAATGCTTCATCAAAATTGGTTGCGGAGGATGAAATGAAATTGCATACGATTCAATCAAAGGCGCTCGCCTTTGCGCTGGCTGCCTCACTTTCGGGTCTGGCCGCATTCGCGCAGGCAAAGACCGCTCAAGCTAGCCAGAAAGGGCCGTCCCGGTGGGACATCTTTGCTGGTTACAGTTATCTGGCCCCTCACGGAACCGTATCGGCGCTTCAGCCCGACGGTACTACCCAGGATTTCACCTATCACGCCGTAAACTACGGCGCCCTCGCAAGCGGAGCCTATTACTTCAACAAGTATCTCGGCGCGCAGGTTGAGGTCGGTGTCCACCCGGATTCCACAAACGGTAACAGCAATAACTTCCAGACCTACTCTGGCGGCATCATCAGTCGCTTCCCGAACGGCGATATCACGCCCTTCGTCCATGCGCTTGTCGGCGTGGCCGATGTTAGCGGTCCTGACCACGAGCCGGGCAAACTAGGCCCCGCGCTCACCGTCGGTGGCGGCATGGATTACGAGACGCCGCTGTTCAATCATCGCCTTGCGATTCGTCTCTTCCAGGCTGATTTCATGTATATGCATGCCAACTGGGGCCCGGTTACTTACGGTGGCCGCGCAAATATCAATGCGGCTCGTTTGAGTGCCGGACTGGTCTATCACATCGGCTCGATCTACACGCCCCCTGTGACTTTGGCGTGCTCGGTCAACGGACCGAGCACGGTTTTCCCGGGTGAGTCCATTAATCTTGTGGCCACTCCTACCAATCTCAACCCCAAGAAGAAGGCAACCTATACCTGGAGCGGCGATGGCGTCTCTGGAATGGATGCCAACGGCAAGGTAGCTACGGCGAACCTCGCTCCAGGAACCTACACGGCGAAGGCGAATGTCTCAGAGGGTTCCAAGCCGGGTCAGTCTGCTGATTGCACCGCGCAGTACACGATCAAGCAGTTTGAGCCGCCCACAGTGAGCTGCTCGGCCAACCCGACCAGCATTCCGACCAACGGCACCAGCACCATCACGGCAACCGGCGTCAGCCCGCAGAATCGTCCTTTGACCTACAGCTATACGGCATCTGCCGGCACGGTCAGCGGTTCTGGCTCCTCGGCTACCTATTCAGCGGCAGGCGCTCCCAGTGGTTCAGCGACTGTCACCTGTACCGTAGCCGACGATAAGGGCCAGACCGCAACGGCCAACACTTCCGTCAATATCGAAGCTCCGGTTGTAGCAGCGCCCAAGATTTCCTCGCTCTGCTCGCTCAGCTTCGACAAGGACAAGAAGCGTCCGACCCGCGTGGACAACGAAGCCAAGGCCTGCCTGGATGACATCGCACTCACCCTGCAGCAACAGTCAGATGCCAAGGCCGCCATTGTCGGCAACGCAACGACTGCTGAGCAGGCGCCTCCGAAGCACGTGAAGAAGCATGCCGTCATGGTCGATGATGCCGCACAACGCGCCGTCAACGCCAAGGATTATCTGGTAACCGAGAAGGGCATTGATGCTTCCCGCATCAGCACTTACACGGGTACAGACAATTCGCAGACCGCTCAGGATTACCTGATCCCTGCCGGCGCCAACTTCGACGTGAACGGCGTCACGCCGGTCAACGGCGACGTCAAGCCCCAGGCTCGCAAACCTCTGGCGGAACGTCATCCTCACAGCAGCAAAAAGAAGAAGTCCACGATGTAATCGGTTGCCAGGCTTCACTGGCGCAGAAGTGGAAGTGAAGCCCGGTGATCTTCGCTCCGCAAACCAGCCGGGACTGACCGAACACGGTCAGTCCCGGTTTCTTTTGAAGATGCCTCATCACATTCTTCCCTGGGAGTCCCGCAAGCCTCATGTTCCGAACGATCAGGATCAGGCGGTTGTATCGAAGCTTCCTCTCTCTCTTGATTATTTCTGCGGTCACCGTCACTCTGCCTGCGCAGAGTTCACGCTGGCGCACAGTAGGGCCGGATGGCGGCGATGCGCGCGCGTTTGTGGCGGAACCTGGCCATCCGGAACATCTCTATCTGGGTGGAATTACAAGCTGGGTCTACGAATCGAAAGATGGCGGCGCAACCTGGCATCGCCTCAGCCGGATTACCGCCAATCCGCGCTCGCTGGATAACTACATCGTCGACCATCTGATCGTTGATCCTGAGAACTCACAACGTATCTATGCCGCTGTCTGGCGCGTCGATCAGCCTGATGGCGGATTCTTCATCAGCGAAGATGGCGGTCACAGCTGGCGTGAGATTGCCGCTTTGGCCGGGCAATCGATCCGCTCGCTGGCGCAGTCCGAGGCTGACCCACGCGTACTGGTAGCCGGCACCTTACAGGGTATCTTTCGCAGTGATGATCGTGGCGAACACTGGCGGCAGATCAGTCCGATGGGAAGTCGCGAGATTCATGAGGTGGAGTCGCTGGCCATCGATCCGCGCGACCCGGATGTTGTCTATGCTGGTACCTGGCATCTGCCGTGGAAGACCAGCGATGGCGGGAAAAGCTGGAAAAATATCAAGCGCGGCGTCATTGATGACTCTGATGTTTTCTCCATCATCATCGATCCCAAGGAGGCAAGAACTGTTTACATCAGCGCCTGCTCGGGCATCTACAAAAGCGAAACCTCTGGCGAACTCTTTCACAAGGTGCAGGGAATTCCGTCCACGGCGCGGCGAACGCGCGTGCTGCGTCAGGACCCGCACAATCGCGCCGTCGTCTATGCAGGAACCACCGAAGGGCTGTATAGGACCACCGATGCCGGGCACACCTGGCATCTGCTGACCGGCTCTGATGTCATCATCAACGATGTTTATCTTGATCCTTCGCGCAAAGGTAGAATTCTGCTGGCGACTGACCGTGGCGGCGTACTGGCCAGCAACGACGATGGACGCTCGTTTGCAGCTTCGAATGCGGGGTTTTCTTCGCGCAAAGTGGGAGCACTGCTGGTGACGCAAGGTGCCAGGCCGGAGTTGATGGCGGGCATCGTGAACGACAAGCAGCATGGCGGTGTTTTTGTGAGCGACGATGCGGGCGCAAGCTGGCAACAGATCTCCGAAGGTCTGGAGGATCGCGACGTCTTTGCGCTGGTGCAGTCAAAGGAAGGCACGGTGCTGGCAGGCACCAGCCACGGAATCTTTATGCTCGTCACCCAGCCGGATGGAGGTCGCCGCTGGCAGATTGCCAGCGATATTGTGAATCACGGAACGCGCTTTGTGACGACACGAGTGAATGGTCAGCGCATTGACCACATGGAGGAGTTCACCTTGCCGGCGCGCGAGCTGAGCGGGCGAGTGACAGCGCTCGATGCGCATACTGACACTTGGCTTGCGGCAACCGACGACGGTTTGTATACCAGCGTCGACCATGGCAAAAGCTGGCAGGGCGGCATCGGCTACGGCGCGGAGGCGTACGAGTCCGTGGCTGTCGGCCAGGGCTGGATGATGGCTGTGCGCCGCGAGGGCGCGGTCTTCTCGACCGACGCCGGCCAGCACTGGGATCCGATGGCGCTGCCGGCGCGCATCCGTACCATCCATGTGGCGATGCTGGCTCCAAATGGAGACCTGTGGATTGGCGCTGGCGACGGTGTCTATGTCTCCCGCAATCGCGGCAAGAACTGGTTCTGGCTGGATCGGCTTCCGTTTCACTTCATGGATGATCTGAGCATGGATGCTTCGACAGGCAAGGTGCTGGCTGGCTCGCGGCTGGACACTCGGATGCTGGTGATTGACGAGCAGACGTTTGCACATACCGTGATCGATACAGGCTATCCGCTCTATCGAGTGCGCGCGATGCATGGCAAATGGTTTGCCGCCACGATGCAGAATGGCGTGATCGCTCAGCCCTGAACAGACGGTGTTTCAGCGCATGAATGGAATGGTTTCGAGCGGCTTCGATTTCCAGTATCATCGATTGCAGGAGTGAGGCGATGCAGAGCACTGTGGAAGCACATCCGTTTCGGACACACGACCCGGCACTGGAGCCGATTGCAGCCAGGGTGATGGCGGGGGAACGACTGGGCATGGACGACGGTCTGGTGCTCTATCGCTCAACAGACGTGCTGGCTGTGGGCTGGCTGGCGAACCATGTGCGCGAGCGGATGCATGGCGACCTGACCTACTTCAATGTAAACCGGCACATTAACCCTACGAACGTCTGCGTTGCCAGTTGCAGGCTCTGCGCCTTTGGCCGCAAGAAGGGTGATGCTGCCGGGTATACGATGGCGCTCGAAGAAGCGTGGGAGACGGCGGCTTCGGGCTATTCGGAAGCGGTTACGGAGTTCCACATTGTTGGCGGGCTGCATCCGGATCTTCCGTTTCAATACTTTCTGGATCTGGTTCGTGGACTGAAGGAGCGCTTTCCCAAGGTTCACATCAAGGCCTTCACGATGGTTGAAGTCGCGTATCTGGCGCGTCGCGCAAAGCTGTCCATCGAAGAGACGCTGCGGCAGATGCGGGAAGCCGGCGTGGACTCGATGCCAGGCGGAGGCGCGGAGATCTTTGCGCCGGAGGTACGCAGCGTAATCTGCGACCACAAGATCGATGGTCAGGAGTGGCTGGATACGGCGCGACTGGCGCACAAGATGGGTTTCCGTTCGAATGCGACGATGCTCTATGGTCACATTGAAAGTGACGCCGACCGTGTGGACCACATGCTGAAGCTGCGCGCGGTGCAGGACGAGACGGGTGGATTTCAGACCTTTATTCCGCTGGCCTTTCATCCGGAGAACACGGCGCTGGATCATCTGCCGGTTACAACAGGGTTGACCGACATTCGGCAGATTGCGGTGAGCCGGTTGCTGCTGGACAACTTTGCGCACATCAAGGCGTATTGGCAGATGATGACGCCAAAGATTGCCCAGATTGCGCTGCGGTTTGGCGCGGACGACCTGGACGGCACGGTAGTGGAAGAGAAGATTTATCACGATGCCGGCGCAACGACGCCGCAAGGCATGACACGCAAGGCGCTTTGCCGATGGATCACGGAAGCAGGCCGAGTGCCGGTTGAGCGCGATACGCTGTATCACGCGGTGACGCGCACGGAAGACAGCTTCCTGATCGCGGTGTAAGGGCACGATGGAAATTTTTGGATTCTCCGCACTCTTCGGATTGTTGCTGGGATTCCTCTTTGGCGTGGGCTGTGCGGCTGCCGTTCTCTATACCATCTATAACGGTGGCTATCGCAAAGCTGTCGAAGACTCTCTGCGCAATCCGCTGCCGGAGAAGTTTGTTCGGACGCGCGAGATTACCGAACAGGGCAAATTGCCGAAGTTGTAGCTGAAGTCACTGCTGCCTGACGTTGGTGCCTGCCTCAACTCTGGCTTTATATTAAGTCAAGTGATTGATTATGTTGATCTTATAGTGATTCAAGGGAATTGTCCCATCAGCGCCGCAATATACCCCCCCCATGGGGGGGTATATTATTTTTCTCGTTACCCTCATTCGGCATTTTTGTTAACTTTTCCGTTACTTTTTTGCTGCAGGATGAGGAGGCTGGATGAACGGATGATGTGGTGGAAACTACCAGTCTTCTGAAGCGTTGTTGGCGGTGGTGTGTTGTGCCGACGGATCAACGATACGACGCTCTGCGGCGAAAGCAGAATTCGTGCAGAGCAAGTCCATGGAGATGAGTATGGCAGATTGGAGGAATAATCATGCCATTTTCTGATAGATTATTTTCTCTTTGGAATGAATGATATGCGATCTTTTCACAGGGCATGGGGTTGACACGGAATCACTCTGATGAGCGAGCAGGGTCAGGAGGAGCGGTCAGAGACCAAGCCGGTGTGGGAAACAGGGATATCTACGCGCTGCAACGTGAGAGGGAGTCGTTGCAGGCGCGGATGGGGTCGATTTCTGCGACGGAGTGAAGCGAAAGTTCGCAGTCGTGGTCGAGTGTGTCGCGGCCTTCAGTTTGGTGGGTAGGCTGGCCTGGCAGGGAAGTGCTGGAGACGGTTTGCCCTGAAGCAGGATGCCGGATGGGATGAGGTTGAGGATCAGGGGTTGGCCTTCATGACGGAGATGAAGAAGCCTTTGCCGGTGGCGAGGGTGTTGCCTGTGGCGTCGAGGATAGCGGCTTCGGTCCAGAGCTTGCGGCCGTCGATGCGAGCGACGTGACCGCGCAGGCGGACTGGCTGGGTGGAGGAAATGGGGCGGAGGTATTCGACCTGGAGCTGGCGTGTGAGGGCAATTTCGCCGCGGGCGCGGTTGGCCTTGCTCATGGTTTCGTCGAGGAGGGTGGCGATGATGCCGCCGTGGAGATGACCGGGCGGGCCTTCGTACTGGTCGCCGAGCGTGGCTTCGGCGGTGACGACGCCGCTATCGTCGGCGGTGAAGGCGAGATGGAGGCCGACGGAGTTGTCGGCTCCGCAGCCGAAGCAGCGGTTGCGCTGGCCGTGTGTGAGCGGCTGAATGGGATGGGCTGGCGATTCAGGCTGGGCAGTTGGGTCGGGGGTCTTCATGCGCTCTCAGATTACGATAGCCGGGCCTGCGATAGCGAGGCGACGAAGAGCGAGTCCGAAAAAGGCGATTAGGGAATGGCAGCATCTTGCTGCTTTCAAAAAAAAATCTCTCAGCCCGCAACTCTTTCTCTGGGTTTGCCGTCTGACCGGGTGCGAGTCGATCCGTAATTTTTTGGGGGTCGCATTTGCCAACAGAGGAGGGAATCGGCTGGCGGCTTGCCGGGCATCGCGCGGAGCGTTGCAGGGCAGGTTTGGATAGCCGGAGTCGTGTGGCTCTGCGGATGACTGCGGAGAAGTTGAGCCATCCTCGATCGTCCTCCACTGCTGTTTTGTTTGATTTACGCGGCGAAATCTGCTTGCCGCTCTGCTCCCTGCGCCTTGGCCAATGGAAGATGACCAATTCAGCACAGGAGAACTTCAATGTCAGCATTTCAACCCTTGCACAGAAACTTCCTCGCTGCCCTTGGCGCGGCCACGCTGGTGGCGCTGGCCGGATGCGGCAGCAGCAACTCTCCCATGACAACCCCGGCCAATGCCCCGACAGGTGCTTCGTTTGTGACGGGAACGGATGCTCCGATGGCGTCCGTAACCTCGTTTTCCGTGGTGCTGGAAGGCATTTCGGCGACGAACTCAAGTGGGACTTCGGTTTCACTGCTGAGCGGTACGCCGACGGTGGATTTTGCACGGTTCAATGGGCTGAACACGTTGCTCGATATGAACGATGTTCCGGCGGGAAGCTACTCCAGCGTGACGATTACGCTGGGCAGCGCGACGATCGGTTATCTGAATACGACGACCGGAGCCGCTCCGACGATTATGACAGAGCCTGCGACGCTGACCAGCACGACAGTGACAGTTCCACTGAGCACGCCGCTGGTCGTGGCGACGAACGCTTCGCCGGTGGGCATCCATCTGGACTTCAAGCTTGCGAAATCCATCGAGGTGGACAGCAATGGTCAGATTACAGGCATGGTGAATCCGACCTTTGACGTGAGCACGGTGACGACCAGCGATCCAGATGCATATATCGATGAGTTCACGACGGCGGTGGTCAGCGTGAATACGAGCGCGCAGTCGTTTGTGATCCAGGGACCGCATGGGCGGCAGTTTACGGTGAACGTAAATGGGCAGACAGCGTGGGATGGCAACGCGAGCCTGAGCCAGTTGACGTCGAGCAGCATTGTGCAGATCTCCGGCCAACTGGACAAGACGGATGCGACGATTGACGCCGATGAGGTGGCGATTCTGTCGCAGCAGGGCTTCATGGCCAGCGGGCAGGTGACGTATGTTTCGCCGATGAGCGGGCCGGCGAGCAGCTTTGACCTGTATGTGCGAGGGCTGCTGCCGACGACGACCGGGCTGAGCCTGGGCCAGATTGCACAGGTGAACCTGACGGGTAGCGAAAAATACTCCATCTACTGGATGCATAATCCGCTGACACAATTTCTGTTTAACCAGAGCGAACTGGTGGCCGGGCAGGATGTGGCTGTGGGCGGTCCGGCAAGCGGAGCGAGCAATGCGCAGTCGGTATCCGTGCATCGCATGGTGCTGCGAGACTGGGGCTTTGTGGGCACGGTGGTTCCGGGCAGTGAGAACGACTCCGGCCGCAGCTTCCAGATTCAGGTGAATGGGTTTGCAGGCGCGTTGATTCCGCAAACGGTGACGGTTTACCTGACAGGCGAGACGCAGTTCCGGAAGGGATGGAGCGGAATGAGCGACATTACAGACGGAGCGAAGGTGCGCGTGGTGGGCGTGCTGCTGAAAGATCCGTCGAGCGGCCAGACTGTGCTGGTGGGCCACTATGTGGACGACATGAGCAACTGATCGCTGCATCGGCCCGGAAGCCGCGGGACAAATGGCTGGAAAGCCTCGCTGCCGTTGGGTGGCGAGGCTTTCCGAATTTGTGGGAGAGCGTATGAACAAGGCTCGGACGGCTAGAATCAGATCATGGGAAGACAGTGCAACGTTTGGATGTGGGCGGCGGCGATGAGCGTGGCGGGAGCGCTGGCTGGATGCCGTAGCCAGAGTCCGCTGACGGCGCAGCAGGCTGAGGGACAGATGCTCTTTCATCAGCGATGTGAGCACTGCCATGGCGAGAACGATCTGAATCTGAAGCCGCCTCCGCCGGATATTCGAGGCGTTTTGACGCGGGCAAAGCTGCCGGATGGAGAGCCGGCAACCGACCTGAACGTGATGCGCGTGGTGGTGAACGGGAAGAACAAAATGCCACCGTTCATGGGGCGTTTTACGGAGCCGCAAATGGAAGCGCTTCTTGCGTATCTGCACACACATGCAGATTGACGAAGAGCGTTCGCGACGAGCGTAAAACGCATATACTAGGCTGGTGAGCGGAAAGACTTTTTACCTGGAAACATTTGGCTGCCAGATGAATGCCCATGACTCGGAAAAGGTCATTGGGACGCTGGAGCAGCAGGGCTATGCGCAGGTGGACAGCGAAGAGGCTGCCGACCTGTTGCTATATAACACCTGCTCGATTCGTGACAAGGCGGAGCAGAAGGTCTTTCATCGGCTGAACGACTACAAGAAGCTGGCGAAGGCAGGGAAGCGCTTTGGAGTGATCGGGTGCGTGGCGCAGCAGGAGGGTGAGAAGATCTTTGAGCGCGCGCCGTATGTCTCGCTGGTGGCGGGATCGGCTTCCTATCGTCGGCTTCCGGAGCTGATTGCGCGGATGGAGGCGGGCGAGACGCGCGTGACCGGCCTGGACGATCGCGAGACCGAGGAGACGTTCGAGACCGAGTTTACCGCGAGGAAGAATCCGTATCGGGCCTACATCACGATCATTGAAGGGTGCGACAAGTTCTGCGCCTACTGCGTGGTGCCGTATACGCGTGGCAAGGAACGAAGCCGCGGGTCTGAGTCCGTACTGGAAGAAGCAAAGCGGATCGCCGGGATGGGATATACGGAGATTCAACTGCTTGGGCAGAACGTGAACAGTTATCGTGATCCTTCTGGAAACAAGAGCTTTGCAGAACTGCTGGCTGCGGTCGGCGAGGTGCAGGGGATTCGCCGGGTTCGCTTCACCACAAGCCATCCCAGGGACTTTACACGGGATATCGTGGAGGCGATCGACGCCGTTCCGACGCTGTGCGACCATGTGCATCTACCGGTGCAGTCGGGTTCGACGCGGGTGCTGCGGGCGATGGCGCGGGAGTATACGCGGGAGTGGTATCTGGAACGGATGGCCTGGATCAAGGCGGCGAAGCGGAAGATCTCACTTTCGACGGATATCATCGTCGGCTTTCCCGGGGAGACGCCGGCGGAGTTTGAGGAGACGATCACGCTGCTGGACGAGGTGCAGTACGATGTGGTCTTTGCTTTCAAGTATTCGCCGAGGCCGAATACACCATCGCTGGTAATGATCGATTCAATCTCCGATGAAGAGAAGTCCAAGCGGCTGCAGATTCTGCTGGATAGGCAGAGAGAGATTCAAAGAGTCAATTATGACCGTCGCCTGGGAGAAGTTCTGGAAGTGATGGTAGAAGGAAATAATCCGGCGCGGGAGCAGATTGTGGGTCGAAGCTCGCAGAATATTCCGGTGAACTTTCGCTGGCCGCATCCGATTGCTCCGGCCCCCGGAAGCTATCAGCAGGTACGGATTACACGAACGTTTCCCAACAGCCTGGTGGGTGAGGCGGTATGAGGCGACCGCGGAGGGTGGAGATGGATGTCGAGATGCGAATTCGGGGCTTGATGATGGATCCGAACACGAATATGCCTATCGTGATTCTGAAGGATGTGGCCTCTGAGGTCGTGCTGCCGATCTGGGTGGGGATCTATGAGGCCAATGCGATTGCAGTGGAGATTGAAAAGGTACGCGCGCCGCGCCCGCTGACGCACGACCTGCTGAAAAGGCTCATTGAGAGCATGAATGCTCGACTGGAAAAGATTGTTATATCGTCACTTAAGGATGATACGTTTTATTCGGTGTTGTGGATGAAGCAGGCAGGGGAGTGGGTGACGCTGGATGCGCGCCCATCCGATGCGATTGCGCTGGCCCTGCGGATGGACTGCCCGATCTATGTTTCGGAGTCGCTGCTTGCAGTGGCGCGCGTCAATGCCGAGAGTGCTGAGGGGACGATGAGCGCCGAACACCTGAAAAAATGGCTTGAAGGGCTGAATGATGAAGATCTTGGCAGGTACAAAATGTAACCGATATGGGCGAATTATCAGACATTATGGTTTGATCTTTTGCCTGATGTGGTTGATTCAGGGAAGTTTGCGTGCGGCAATCCCCGCTGACTGGACGGCGGCGCAAAAGCCATTTCAGATTGGCGACAATCTCTATTACGTGGGCAGTCAGGGCCTGGCGGCGTATCTGATTGTGACGCCTGCGGGCAATATTCTGCTGAACGCCAACCTGGCAAGCTCGCCAGAGCAGATTCGCGCGAGTGTGCGGGAGCTGGGCTTTCGCTGGCGCGACACGAAGATTCTGTTGCTGAGTCAGCCACACTATGACCATGCTGCGGGAGCCGCCGAGGTGGTGAAGGAGACAGGCGCGCGGCTGATGGTGATGGATGGGGACGCCCAGGCTGTGGAGACAGGCGACGCGCACGACTTTGGCGGACCAGGCCTGCTGTCTTATACGCCGGTGCACGTGGACCATGTGCTGCACGATGGCGAGGTGGTGCGGTTAGGCGGTGTGGAGATGACGGCGCACCTTACGGCGGGGCATTCGCGGGGATGTACGACGTGGACGATGGAGACGCAGGTGCATGAGCGCCCCGGAGGTCCGGTGTCGTATCCGGAGGTGGTACCGGTGGTGATTGTGGGCGGGTATGCGCCGCTGGATTCGTATCGGCTGGTGGCGCGCCCCGGGCATCCGGCGTCGTATCCAGGGATTGAGACAGATTTTGAGGCTACGTTCCGGGAGCTGCGCGAGCTGCGGTGCGCGGTGTTTCTGGGGGCGCATGGCGGCTACTTTGATATGAATGCGAAGCTGAAGAGGATGCCAAGCGAGGGCGAGCGGGTGTGGATCGACCCGGCAGGGTATCGGGCGATGATAGATGCAGCGCAGAAGAGCTTTGAGCAGCGGCTGGCAGAGCAGACACGGCAGGGGTTTTGATAGTGGTTTTGTTGGCCGAACGTATATTACAGAATATCCGTTATCAGACATGATTGGTCGATGTTTTTCTTGTAGATGGGATCTCCCCTTCATGCAGAACGGATCCGTGTAGCGTTCCTGTACGACTCTCCAGAACAATGGGTCAATCGTTGACCTGGGTGGCGTCAGCGAGTGGGTACCGTCCTTCGCTGCGAAGGACGGCCGCATGACCGCGTGATCCCTTCCATCTCTCTTCGATTAACAATTTGACACAAGACATTCCGTGCGGAAATTTTTACAGTCCGTTGGCGTGGCTTCAACAAACCGGGACTATCTTCGACACAAATCCTGCGACGTTCGTCACGAAATCCAAGCGTGCTTTGCACATGCCTGTCAGTCAGGGGGTGATTACGCCTGAATTTTTGATGCGAAGGTCGTTTTCTGCGCATGACTTAACTCATCTACCTGTGTTTTCGGAGGCAAACGCGATGAAGAGGTTTCTGTCGATTGACGTTCCGTTGAAGGTGCGGAGCCTGATCTGTTTTGTGGTGCTCTTCCTGATTGTGATGGGCGTGCGCGGCGTGGCTCAGACGACGCAGGGATCGATTTTTGGCACGGTGCGCGATGCGAGCGGCGCTACGATTGCAGGCGCGAAGGTAACCCTGAGCAACCTGGACGAGGGCGTAAGGCGGACGACGACGTCGAATGCATCGGGCAACTATATTTTTCTGGACGCAGTGGCGGCGCACTACACCGTGACGGTGGCTGCTCCGGGGTTTGAGTCGTTTGAGGCAAGCCGAGTGTCGCTGGTGGTGCGGCAGCAGCTTCGCGTGGACGCGACGTTGCGCGTAGGCGCAGTGAAGCAGGAGGTGATGGTCAATGGCGATACGGTGTCCGATATTCAGACCGATTCGCCGACGATCAGCGGCGCGTTTACGGCAAGCGATGCTGAGAACCTGCCGGTGAATACGCGGGCTAGCGCGAGCGGCACGTCGTCGGCGGCGATTCTGGGCGTGCTGCCGGGGGCGCAGGACGATCAGTCAGGGATTTCGATTCAGGGCGCGCTGCCGTTTGAGACGGACGTGACGATTGACGGCATCACAGTGAAGAATGCGCAGGGCGGGACGTGGATCAACGATGCATTTCCGTCGACCGAGGCGATCAGCGAGATTCGCGTGGACGGCGTGCTGGCCAGCGCCGAGTACGGCGATCCGGGTCAGGTGGTAGTGACGACGAAAAGCGGCACGAATCATTTTCACGGCTCGGCCTTCACCTATTACCAGGACAATAACTGGAATGCCCATGCCTATAGCTTTACGCCGTACAAACAGCCGTCGTATCACGGCACGACCTTTGGCGGGTCGCTGGGTGGGCCGGTGATTCTGCCGCATTATGATGGGCACGATCGGAGCTTTTTCTTTGGAGATTACGAGGGGTGGCGCTTCCCTTCCCAGGCCGTGCTGCAGGAGGTGGTACCGACGCAGGGGATGATGCAGGGCGATTTCTCCGGGTATACCGATGCGCAGGGACATGCGATCACGCTGCGTGATCCGTATAACCCGACACAGATGTGGGGCACCAGGATTCCATCCGGGCAGATCAGCCGGATTGCGGCGGCGACGTTGAAGCAGTTCTATCCGACGCCGAATATCGGGAATCCGAATACGTATCAGGATGGCGAGACGGCAAACTGGACCGAGAATGTGGACGCGAGCAAGCACTCCGATCAGTTTGACATTCGCGGCGATCAGTATTTTGGTTCGAATCAGAAATTCCTGCTGTGGGGAAAATTCACGTGGAAGAACTTTCCGACCGTATCGCCGGAGCTGCTGAACCTGCCTTCTTCGACGCAGATCAACACGAACAAGGTGCTGCGCGTCGATACGAACTGGACGATTACACCGAATCTGATCAACGAGGGCGGTTACGGATTCACGCGCGTCTGGGGCGGCACGTCCAACCCGTTCAACGGCACGGCATGGACGCAGGGAGAAAATTTTCAGGGGCTGCAAAACCTCTTCTTCAACGGTATTCCGGAGATGGATTTTCAGAACCTGCAGAGCCTGACGGCGGATCGTCTGACGAGCCTGAGCAACTCGATCACGAATGTCTATCAGGACACGCTGCTGTGGACGCGAGGAAGCCATGTCTTCAAGTTTGGCGGAACGGTTTCGACGCTCGGCGCGCGGACGCCGCTGGGGTTCTTTGGCGCGGATAACTACGGCACCTATGCCTTCGATCTTTGTGGAACGAATGGAAGCAGCGGATGCTTTACCGGCATCGACTTTGCCGACTTCCTGCTGGGCATTCCGAACGGGACCGAGTATGACGTGGTGCAGCAGGATAATAACGGCTACTCGGTCGATTGCGAGGCCTTTGCGCAGGACGAGTGGCGGGCCAACGATCGGCTGACGATCTCCTACGGCGTGCGCTATGAGCTGCATCCGGCCTACTATGACAAGGGTGGCGATATTGGCAACTTCTCGCCGTTTGTCGCCGGTTCGGGTGCAGTGGTGTACATGGACGGCTATCAGAAACTGCTGGCCAGGAACTATCTGGCATCGGCCAATGCCTGCGACCCGGATGGTGTGACGAATACGAACAACGCGGCGGTGAACGGCGTGGCGTGTATGCCGGTGGAGACGAACTCGCAGGCCGGTCTGCCGAAGGGACTTCGCCAGTACCCGCACAAGCGTTTCATGCCACGCTTCGGCCTGGCCTATCGACCATTTGGTGATGACAAGACGGCAATTCGCGCTGGCTTTGGCATGTACGACATTCGCCTGCTTGGCTCCAACTTCTACTCGCTGACGGGGACGATTCAGGCGGCGACGCAAAGCTATACGAATGCGCTGAACTGTACGGCTCCGAATACCTGCGCACCGACCTACCAGTGGCCGCAGGTCTATTCCGGGTCAGGCAACGGCGGGCCGACGAACGCGTACGGAACCGACTACTTTGGCACAGCGAACAGTGTGAACTGGAAGGATCCGTATACGTATCAGTGGAACCTAAGCGTGGATCGGTATCTGGGCCAGGGGTATGCGCTGCGCGTCTCCTACATCGGGTCGGAGTCGCACCAGCTTGTGTGGGCACCCGATGAAAACACTCTGCCGTTTTCCAACACTGTCTCGGCGTACAATCAGCCGTTCACGGCGCGACTGTTTCCGAACTGGGGCCGGATCAATACGCGAGCGACGGGTGCCAATGACAGCTACAACTCGCTTCAGATCGAAGCCAGCCACCGGCTGCAACAGGGGCTTGAATTCGACTCGACGTTTACCTGGGCGAAGAACCTGGCCGATAACCAGGGGCCGAACAATGGCGGCTTTGCCGGGGAAAGCGGCGGCAGCCGGGCCACGTCGATTCTGGATCGGGCGGTTGACTTCGGCGATGTGTATGGCACGCGTCGGCTGCTGTGGAATACGACCGGTCTGTACCAGTTGCCGATTGGCCGCGGGAAGACGATTGGCGGCAACATGTCGCATCTAGCCGACAGCCTGGTGGGCGGCTGGGAGATCAGCAGCATCTTTACGCTGGAAACGGGAGATTATCTGATGCCGTACTTCCCTGCTGGCGACGGCGATCCTTCGGGTACGGGTTCGGGCTTGAGTTCGTCGCTGGCCGGATGGGACCCCTCGCACCGGACACAGTATGCGGACCAGGTGGTGGGCGCGAACTGGCGGTCGGGCGCACGGACACGCACGCTGTGGGCGAATCCGGCGGCGTTTACGTGTCCGGGAGACGCAACGTGGAAGCCGGGATACGGATGCTACACGGGCGCAGGCTACAACGCGAACGGGACACCGCGCTATACCGGCCCCGGAGCTGCTTCGCCGCTGCCGATTGGGCGGTTCGGCAATGCGCGGAATGGGTCAATCGAAGGCCCGGGGCTGGTGAACCTGTCAGCGGGAATCGACAAGGTTTTTGCGGTCACAGCGCAGACGCACTTTCGGATTGAAGGAACCTTTACCAACGTGTTGAACCATACGAATCTCGGTGATCCGGTGATGAATCTTTCGCTGCCGACCTTCGGCCTGATCCAGGGCACGAACAGCGGATACTTCAGCGGTGGGCGCACGATTCAGGTGGCGGCGCGGTACGAGTTCTAACGCAGAATCTCAATCGGTGTACCCGACTCACGATTGTTCGCGCTGCCGTTCTTCGAGGAACGGCAGCATCCAGATTGGCTCCGCTGGGCACAGTAGCTGTGATTCTGCTTGAGTGCGTGTTTCCTCTATGCCTTTATGGCTTCGTCCTCATTCTTCAGCCCCGCTTTGGCACGGGGCTGAACCGGGGCGACTCGGGCATGATTTCATTGATGAAAGACGCTCTGATCGAGTCGGGCTGGCGTTCGAATCCGGGAGGAACCCATGCTTGCCAGTGGGGCGACAGGTGGCCGCTGCCTGCGGCCCGCCGGCATCGCAGGAAGGAGATGGTTGTGTCGGCTCAAGGTAGAAGTTGCTTCCGGTTTTCCAGACTGTTTTTCGATCGCCGATTCGCTCGCGTGCTGGTGACGTTCGGGTTTGTTCTGACGATGGGCTTTGCGCCCGTGGCTGTGCTGCGGGCGCAGGCGGGCTTCAAGGCCACGTTGCCCAATGGGCGCGAGATTCATCCGGCGGGCAGCTGGATTCCTCTGGCTCCCTATCCGTTTGCGCTGGCCGTGCGACCGGATGGCGAGCAGATTGCCGTTCCGTCCATTGGATTTCCGTTTGCGCTGAATGTGATCAACAATCCGTCAAATCCATCCGTGTTTCGGCTTCCGTCCGGCAGTCGAAGCAATCCGTCGATCGCCGTCCATGCCGGTCTGGCCTACTCGCGCGACGGCAGACTGCTCTATGTAGCGACGGGCGACTCGGGCAGGCTGCGTGTGTATCGTACGAGCGACTGGAAGCTGGCTGGCGATGTGCCGCTGGATGGGCCGACGCGCAAGGCGAATGGAAAGGTCGCTTCGGTGAGCGGAAGCTTTGCGGCATCTGTCATCGTATCGCCGGATGGCAGGACGCTGCTGGTCCTGGACCAGGGAAACTGGCGCGTTGTGCTGCTGGATGCTGCTTCGCTGCGGCTGATCGCGAGCGTTCCAACCGGCGCGTATCCGTTCGCGATGGCGCTATCTCCGGATGGATGCCGGTTGTATGTAACGAACGCGGGTTTGTTCGAGTACCGGCTGATTCCGGGAACCGATCCGCAGCACCATCCTCTGGAGACAGGATTGCACTTCCCGCCCTTCGGGTATCCATCGCGCGCGGCGCGGAACGGCGCAACCGTCGAAGGCAAGCCGGTTCCCGGGCTGGGCGATGAGAACTCAACGCGCGGCAGTTCGCTGTGGACCTACGAGATCGGCGACCGTGAGCATCCGGCGGTGACGGCGAAGCTGCGGCTGGGAGCGAGGATCAGCGAAAGGCCGCGTGGCATTGTGGGCGGCGCGGCGCCGGCCGGGGTGGCGGCTTCGGCAGATGCGGTCTATGTGGCGCTGGCGCATGAGGATGAACTGGTGAAGATCAGCCCGGACGGAACGCGAGTGGTGCGCCGGGTGGAGTTGTCTCCGTTTACAGGGAAGCGTTTTGAGGATAGTGCCGGGCGGCCGCTGCGCGGCGTGATGCCGAGCGGCGTGGCCGCGGCCAAAGGCCGCGTCTTTGTGACGGAGTCGGGCATTAACGCTGTCGCAGTGCTGGATACGGCAACGCTCGGGATCATCGAGCAGATTCCCGTGGGATGGAATCCGACGGCGGCGGCGCTCTCTGCCGATGGCTCGACGCTGTACGTCGTTAATACCAAAGGCAAGGGAACGGGGCCGAATGCTGGCAGCGGGCACGCTCCGCATACGCCGACGTATATTGGTTCGCTGGAACAAGGCAGCCTGAGTGTGATTCCTCTCGCTTCCCTGCTCTCGCCGCAGGCGCTGATGCAGCACGTTCGGGATGGGAATCTGGCCGATGTGGTCCAACGTCCCGCGCTTCCGCGTCTGCGGCACTGCTTCCTGATGATTCGGGAGAACCGGACCTACGATGAGATGCTGGGAGACATGGCGAGAGGAAACGGCGACGCGTCGCTGGCACGCTATGGCATGGATGGCTGGGCGGAAGAGAGTCAGGCGGCGACGCATCTGCGCGTGACGCCGAATCTGCACGCACTGGCGGTACGCTTTGCCACGAGCGACAACTATTTTGTTGATTCCGATGTCTCCGCCGATGGGCACCGCTGGGCGATGGGCATTCGTCTGACACCGTTCTTCGAAACAGCCTGGACCTCGAACTACGGCGGACGGCGGAGCGGAAGTTCCAGTGCCACACAGCCCGGACGCCGCGCGCCGTTCGGCGGTGATGATGCACCGATGCCTGAAGATGAGCCGGAGTTCGGCTCGCTGTGGGAGCATGTGGCTGCCAGCGGCAAGGGCATTCTGAACTACGGTGAGGGTCTGGAGATCGAAGGTAACGAAGAGCTGCCGGGGACGCAGCCCGAGGGTCAGCGATTGTTCCTGAATGCGCCGCTGCCGGAGCCGGTCTTTGAGTCAACCGATCGTAGCTACCCTACCTTCAACCTGGGCATTCCCGACCAGTTTCGCGTGCGTGAGTTCGAGCGCGATTTTCAGCGCAGACTCGCTGCGGGCAAAGTTCCAGGGCTGATCGTCATCCGTCTGCCGGACGATCACACGGCGGATCCGCGTCCGCGTGACGGCTATCCATATCGCGCCTCCTATGTGGCCGACAATGATCTGGCGACCGGAGAGATCATCGCGTTTCTTTCGCGGACGCGGATATGGAACAGCTCGGCGGTGTTTGTGACCGAAGACGATGCGCAAGGCGGTGTGGACCATGTGGATGCGCATCGCAGCGTGCTGCTGGTGGCCAGCCCGTGGGTGAGGCCCGGCGCGGTGTCGCATCAGCATACGAGTATGGGATCGATTACACGGACAATCGATGAACTGCTCGGCCTGGGGCCGCTGAACCTGGAGGATACGCTGGCGGGCGAGATAACGGGCATCTTCGATACGCAACCAGATCCGGCGCCATTCGAGACCGTGGCCGCCGACAAACGCGTCTTCGACCCGGCGGCGGCTCATCTGGCAAGGCCGAAGAGTCGACAAGCGGCGGCGGAGTTGCTCGATATGGACGATGCGGAGGCGATTCGGAAGCAGATGGCCAGAAGCGCTGGCAAGCTGAGCAAACCGCCGAGTCAATACAAAAGCAAATCCGGAAGCAAACCGGCGGATGCGAAGCCGTAGATGTGTGCTTTTGCCGAAGGATAGCTGGTGGTGGCTGACGATGGGAACAGTCAGAAGCAGACTCCGTGCGGGAATGGCAGGCAATTTTGCAATAGAAAGCAAGCGAAGCGAGGTTGCCGGTATCAGGGTTTGACCCAGATGGAGCCGACGCCGGTGGCGTCTTCGGTGTCGTCGAGCTGGAGATTCATGGCTGCGCGGCGCTCAAAGATGACCCGACCGTGTGGTTGGTCAAAGACGACGCGGCGGAAAAGCGTGAGGATATTGGTACCGACGACGCCGTCGGTGCGGCGGCGGTCGGAAAACTCCGGGGTGGTGTGCATAAGGAAAACGGGAAGCTGCTGCATTTCGGTGTGGCCGATGAGGCAGAACGGTACGATGACCGACTGAAGGCCAAAGATGCCGCCGATGCCGTACGCGGTGGTGGAGACGGTTGTGAGCGAACCCTTGTGCTCTGCATCGGTGATGTGGGATTTCTGAATGAAATTGGGGTAGAGCATGACCGTGGCGTCGCTGCCCGTGTCGAGATCAAGCAGCGCGTAACGCTGGCGACGCCTGCCGGTGGCAAGTTCGACGGGAATGGCCATGGAGTTGCCGGTCGAAGCAAGATCGAGGACTTCCCCGCTGCCGACGTAGCTGAAGCCGCCGCGCGGATGGAAGGTGATGAGACGGTCGGCGAAGTCGATTTCGACGATGAACTGGCGGAGGAGCGGCAGGCCGAGGATGCCATCGAGGTGATGAACGTTGAGCAACTCCAGGTTGTGGAGGTCGATGAGGGTCATGGAACTGGCGATGGGGATGGCTCCGAGGCGAGCGTCGAGGTTCTGCGCAGCGGCGATGCGGACCTTGCTGCTGCCATAGCCGACGCCGCGCTGCTTGACCAGCAGGACCGACTGGATGCCGAGTTGCTGGGCGGTGGTGAGGTCGAGGATGTTGACGCTGGAGCCGGTATCTAAGAGAAAGACCATGCCGGGATGATTGTTGACGGTAAGGTTGAGGAAGATGTGGTCGTGGGAGTATTCGAAGGGGACGGTGAAGCTGTGATCGAAGCGTGGTGGGCCGTTGAAGATGGCCGCCGACCATGGAAATGAGGACGCGGCAGCGAGAGCCGGTACGGCAAAGAGAAAGAGGCTGGCAAGCAATGCCAGCGGGATGAGGATGCGTGTAAGGAATGTTTGCAGCGAGGAAGTATGGACGCGAGTGACCATGAGGCACCTCCGCCTGAGACTTCGAAAAACGGCGCTTAGGATGGGCACGCCTTTCGGAATTGCCGTTAAGTAGATACCCGAAACGAGACGAATGCAAGGGAAAAAATGGGAGAGATTGTTGGGTGGCGCGAAACGGATGGCAAGACCGGTCAGGTGGGGCGGCGCAAGACTCGGATCGTACTCTGAAGGATTGGTCTAACGCATCAGCCCCGCTTCAGGGCGAGGCTGACAGGCGATGTTTCCGGCATTCGCTGATTTGCGAACAAACACTAGGAGCCAATGTCGCGTTGCAACGCGAGCAGGGCTACTCCGACGGCTGTAGAAGCGGCGGAATACGGGGAGCCGGTTGCCAGCATATCCATCGCGGCTTTTTCATCGTGGCGGTTGATGACGCGAGCCACTTCCGCAGCGTGTTTGTGGAATGTGGTGTGTGCTTCGACAGCCTGCTTGTAGCTGGCGAGCGTTCCATACTTCGCTTTGGCTTCGGAATACAACCATTTTCCCAGTTCGCATTGATTGTCGCGTGAGATGGTTGCGTCGTCGAGGGTTTGCTTGGCAATCAGCGCTGTACGCAAATGTACACGCCATTGCCCATGCTTATTGATTGCTTCTTGGATGTCCATGATGATCTTTCTCCAGTTCTGCCGGGCAGAGTAGCCAGAATTTTGGCTGTTGCTGCGATTGGCTTTACAGGAGATATCGACAGGGATTGTGGAAAGCTATAGTAGTCATCTGAACTTTCTTAGGATTATGTGTATATACATTCAATCATTCAAATGAGGTGGCGCGATTCCCTGCTCCAACGCAGTAGCAGGATGAGCGAGATGACGATGAGGGCCAGTGTGAGTCCGATCCAGAGGCCGTGGATGCCCCAGTGGAGGGTGAAGCAGAGGAAGAGGCCCAGCGGCAGGCCGAGGATCCAATAACCGACGAAGTTGGCGTACATGGGGATGCGCGTCTCGCCGAGGCCGCGCAAGGCACCGGTGCAGATGGTCTGGATGCCGTCAAAGACCTGGAAGGCGGCGGCGATGAGCAGCAGGGACGGTCCGAGCGTGAGGACGCGCGGGTCGGAGGTGTACAGCTCGATGAGCGGACGCGGGATGAGCAGGAAGACGAGGCCGGCGAGCAGCATGAAGGCAGTGCCGAGGGTGAGCGCGATCCAGGCGGCGCGACGGGCTGTGGGAAATCGACGGGCGCCGATGGCGTGGCCGACGCTGACGGCGACGGCGGAGGAGATGCCGAGCGGCACCATGTAGGTGATGCTGGCGTAGTTGAGGGCGATCTGGTGGGTGGCGAGGGCGATGGGGTTGACCCATCCGGCGGCGAGTGTGGCGGTGTTCCAGGCGCCGACTTCGAGGGTGATCTGGCCAGCGGCGGGCAGGCCGAGGCGGATGAGCGAGCGGATGCGCTGCCACTGCGGCGCGGCCCAGTGATGAAAAAGCGGATGACCGCGGCGGCGTTCATAACGCCAGGCAAAGGCCATGAGCGAAAGAGCCATGCCGATGCGGGCAACGACCGTGGAGAGCGCCGAGCCGCGCACGCCGAGCGCGGGAAAGCCCCAGTGGCCGTAGATGAGCAGCCAGTTCCCTGCCCAGTTGAGCAGGTTGGCAAGGACGTAGGTGAGAGTGATGACCTTGACCTGGCCGACGCCCTGAAGATAGCGACGCGCGGCAGCGTAGACGAGCAGCGGCGGCAGGCTGAAGACGAGCACGCGCAGATAGGCCGCGGCGGGTACAGCGACCACCGATGCGATGCCGAAGTGCGCATAACCAAAGCTGGCCAGATAGACGAGCAGCATGAGGATGGGCGCGATGCCGAGTGCAAGCGAGATGCCCTGAGCGAGCCAGCGATGACAGTCATCGTGATCGTTGCGACCGAAAGCCTGAGCGACGGCGGTGTCGAGGCCGAGCAGCAGGCCGATGCCGAAGAGCGACGGGGTGTAAAAGACGGCGTTGCCGAGCGCGACGGCGCCGATGGCGTCCGGACCGAGGCGGCCAACCATGATGGTATCCACGACGCCCTGCGCCATCCAGCCGAGTTCGCTGAGCACGACGGGCACGGCGAGGCGAACGAGCGCGGAGATCTCGCTCTTCCATGGGTCGCGTGAAGCTGTAGACATTTTTCTACTGTAACGGAAGTGAGCAGGGCTGCGATTCCAGATGGGAGGCGAAAGAGTAGGGCGGAATCTCGCTTGTAGGATTTCAGTGTTGAAGCGGGATCCGTGTGCAGGCGGCGCGGTCGGCGGCGGGCAGTGCGGCGAGCTGGTCTTCGATGGTGAGTTGTGTGACGGGATGGATGAGTTGGGAAGCGATTTCAGCCAGCGGCAAGAGGACGAAGGCGCGCAAGTGGAAACGCGGATGAGGCAGTGTGAGCGTGGGCGTGGTGAGCACAAGATCGTCGAAGAGGATAAGGTCGAGATCGAGGGAACGCGGGCCGTTGCGCGGAGCGGTCTGGCTGCCGGATCGGTTGCGGCCAAACGAGAACTCGATGCGCAGGAGATTTTCCAGCAGTAAAACAGGGGAAAATGTCGTGTGGAGCTGCACGACGGCGTTGTGGAAATGGGGCTGATCGGCATAGCCGACGGGTGGAGTGAGCCAGATGGAAGATGCCGCGCAAAGCTCACCCAGCGAACGCAGATCTTCTACGGCGGCGCTGAGCGTCTGGGCGGGTGAGCCGATGGGGGAATCCATGTTGGCGCCAAGAGCGATGGTGGCGAGATGACCGAGCTGGGAGAATGGCTGGGTTGGCTGGCTCATGCCCTGGACTCGGACGAATAAGGTAGTTTCAATGCGGGGAGCGAAGCGTCGGTCGTGTGCTCGGTGGTGGACTCGGTCGCGGATTTGGTCATGGGTTCGACACGCATTTGACGGATGCGATAGCCGTCCATCTCTGTGATGGTGAAGAGGCGTTGATCGAAGGTGAAGGAATCACCCGGAGTGGGGATGCGCCCGAGCTGCGTGAGCGCAAAACCGGCGAGTGTTTCCACGTCGCCATCACGAGGCAAAGACCACTGCATCTGCGTCTCCAGGTCACGAAGATTGAGACTGCCCTCAAGCAGCAGTGCACCGGAGGCAGAGGTAAGGATGGGGCGAACGGGATCGTCGAACTCGTCTTCGATTTCGCCGGTGAGCTGCTCGATGAGATCTTCCGCGGTGACCAGGCCGGTGGTGGTGCCGTATTCGTCAACGACGATGGCGATTTGACGACGACGGCGCTGGAAGTCTTCGATGAGTCCGGCGACGGATTTCGTCTCTGGCACCATGAGGACATCACGCATGATCTGGCGCAGACGCAGTTCGGCGATGGGAGCGTGAGGCGAGCGCGTGGTGGCGGTGCGCAGGAAGTGCATGAGGCGGGCGACATCCTTGGCGTAGACGATGCCGATGATGTGTTCCGGCGCATCTTCAAAGACGGGAACGCGCGAGTGGAGATGGTCGTTAATGTTGGCGCTGGCCTGTTCAATGGGCATCTCGGCGGGCAGCGAGACGATTTTCTGGCGCGGGGTCATGATTTGCCGAACGGAGACCTCGTCCAGCTCGAGAGCGCGATGGATGATCTGCTCCTGAAAAGGTGTGATGAGTTCCATGCGACGCGTGGCGGAGGCGGTGAGCTTGAGTTCTTCTGGAGAGTGAGCCGAAAGCTCAACGGTGAGCGGAACGCCGAAGATGGCGAGTACGGTGCGAGCGGAGCGCTGGAGAAACCGCAACGCGGGCTGTGTGAGCGTCATGAACAGGAGCATGGGGCCAGCGATGGCGATGGCCATTGGCTCGATGCGACGCAAGGCAAGCGATTTGGGGGTGAGTTCGCCGAGCAGGACGTGAAGATAGGTGATGAGCGCGAAACCAAGCGCAGCCGAAAGTACGTGCGAAGCCGTTTGCGCGTGAGGCACGTAGCGAAGCAGATCGAGGAAAAAGCCGGCGACAAGCGGTTCGCCGACCCAGCCAAGAGCCAGGCTGCACAGTGTGACGCCAAGCTGAACAGCAGATAGAAAGCTGTCGAGATCAAGAAGCAGGCGACGGACGGCGGCTGCGCCGGTGACGCCTGTTTCGACCATCTGCTGAACTCGGGTGCGTCGCACGGAGACAAGCGCAAACTCGGCGGCCACAAAGAATCCGTTGGCCAGAATGAGAGCGGCGACGGCAACCGACTGAAGAAGTGCATGCCCGTGCATTTGGACCTGAGTCTAACACTTTGGCGATGGAGAGCATGGAACGAATTGTCGAGCGGTTACGTATGGGCTAAATGAGTGCTGGATTTGCCCGCTGAAGTTGCAGGCAACCGCCGGGAAGATTTTGGAGGATCGGTTGGCGACATCGAAGAAGAAATCGCGTTTCTGGATATGGCTGGGAAGCGGCATCACGCTGGTCGTGGTGGGCGCGGGAGTGGGATTAGCGCATCTGGCTTCTGGCACACACATCGATCCCAACAAGCTGGCGAAGGTGACACGCGCGGACGTGATGCGCTCGGTGGTGGCGACGGGAAAGATTACGCCGATTACGCAGGTGGAAGTGAAGTCGAAGGCGTCGGGAATCGTGGAGAAGCTGTATGCCGACATCAACGACCACGTACAAAAAGGCCAGCCGCTGGCGCAGCTTGACCAGCAGGAGATTGAAGCGCAGGTGGCGGCGCAACGCGCACAACTGAGCGCGGCAAAAGCAAACGTGGGAATTATCGAAGCCGATATCGCACAGGATCGCGTGAATGCGAAGGCGCCGGACCTGCCGATGTACAAGGCAACGCTGGATCGCAATGAGGCCATGCTGAAGCAGGGACTGGTGCCGCAGCAGTCGCTGGACAATGCGCGGCGCGACTATGAGGCAGAGCTGAACAAGCGGAATAGCTCGCGAGCGGCGATTGTGGTGGACCAGGCGAAGCTGAAGCAGGCAGAGGCGCAGGTGGCGCAGAATCAGGCGACGCTCGATCAACTTCTGGAGCAGTTGAGCTATACGACGATTACCGCGCCGATGGATGGCGTGGTGCTCTCTCGCGATGTGCAGATTGGCGATGCGGTCAGCTCAATCCTGGTGCTTGGCTCGACGGCAACGCTGGTGATGACGCTGGGCGATACGCATGAGGTGTATGTGAAGGGCAAGGTGGACGAATCCGACATTGCGCATGTGTATCTGGGCCAGCCGGCGCGGATCAAGGTTGAGAGCTTTCGCAATCGCTACTTCGATGGCAAGGTGACGAAGATTTCTCCGATGGGCGTGGAGAAGGATAACGTGACAACGTTTGAGGTGCGTGTGTCGATCAACAATCCCAACGGCGAGCTGAAGTCGCAGATGACGGCCAATGCCGAGATCCTGATGGGCGAGCACAAAAATGTACTGACGGTGCCGGAAAACGCGATTACCTACGACAACGCGAAACAGGCCACGGTGGAGGTCCCGGATGCGCATCAGAAATCGGGAATGCACAAGGTGCCAGTGGTGGTGGGATTGTCGAATGGATCGGTGACGGAGATTGTGAGTGGGTTGCACGAAGGCGAGACCGTGGTGTTGCAGTAAGTTGATTCTGCTGTGGATGACAAAAAACGAGAATGAAAGTGCGAGGACTGTGCGATGAAGATGCGATGGATGGGAGTGATGATGGCTGTGATGACGGCCAGTTCCCTGCTGGCTAGTGCCGAAGCACGCTTTGAAAAGACGTTGAGCGTGGGCGAACATGCGGATTTGCATGTGATGAATGGCTCGGGGAATGTGCATCTGCGCAGTGGAGCGAGCGGACAGATCCATATTGTGGGTGTGGTGAAGTCAGGATGCGGATGGATGAGCTGGGGTGATCATCCGTCGGAAGAGCAGATTCGCGCGATTGTGCAGAATCCGCCGATTGAGCAGACGGGAAATATCGTCACGGTGGGCGAGCATGAGCACAATCTGCACTGCATCTCGATCGATTATGAGATTGATGCGCCGAGCAACGTGATGCTGGAGTTGAATACGGGATCGGGCGACGTGACCGACGATGGCGTGGGCGAGCACGCACGGCTGCGGACCGGTTCCGGCAACATTCATGCAAGTGGATTGACGGGTGGATTTTCCGTGGGTACGGGGTCGGGCGATGTGGTGGCCGCGGGCAGCGGAAGCGGCGATGTGCGTGCGAGCACAGGGTCGGGCAATATTCATTTGAGCGGCGTGGATGGCGGCCTGCACGCGACTGCTGGATCGGGAGACCTGAATCTGGAGGGAACGCCGAAGGCAAGCTGGTATCTCTCGACGGGATCGGGCAACGTGGAGATGAAGCCGGGAAGTGCGGGCTTCAATCTGGATGCGCATACCGGCTCTGGCAATGTGCATGTGGAAGGCAACGCTCCGATGACGAATGTGCAATCGACGCACCACTCATTTCAAGCGCAGGTGCGCGGCGGCGGACCGATGATCGAAGTACACACGGGCAGCGGTGATGTACGAGTGCATTGAGGCTGACCGCGTTGGCGAAACGGGTCAGGCGGCGAAGCGGGCCGGTACACTGAACAAGTATGGTTCGCATGTATCGGGCAGTACCCACTCACACGCTGCGGCTGCTGGTCTTTGATCTGGACGGCACGCTGATCGACTCCAGCAAGGATCTTTGCAACTCCGTGAACGCGACGCTGGAGCACTTTGGCCTGCGTTCGCTGCCGGATGAACAGATTGCCAGCTTCATCGGCGATGGCGCGGGGATGCTGATTCGTCGGGCACTGCTGGTGCCGGGCGAGTTGCCGGCAGGAATTCGCGAAGACGACGAGGCTTTTTTTCAGGATGCGCTGGAGTATTTTCTGGCGTGGTATCGCGCGCACAAACTGGATTACACGCGGGTGTATCCGGGCGTGCTGGAGTCGCTGGCTGCGATTGAGACTGGCCCGAATGCGCCGAAGATGGCTGTGCTGACGAACAAGCCGGTGGGTCCGGCGCAGGCGATCTGCGATGGGCTGGGATTGTCACGGTACTTTGCCGCAATCCGCGGCGGCGATAGCTTTGCGACGAAGAAGCCGGATGCCGAGGGATTGCTGCACCTGGTGGATCGACTGGAGGCAAGCCCGGAGACGACGCTGATGATTGGCGACTCCGAGGTGGACGTGAAGACAGCTCGGAATGCGGGTGCGTGGTCGCTGGGCTGCGGGTTTGGATTGTCGCCGGAGTCGATGCGCGGGGCGGGTCCGGATCTCGAAGTGGATCACGCCGCGGAGTGGATGCAGGCTTTGGGGCTGATGCCGCTTGCTTCCGGCACGGAGTGACGCGCTCGCAGAGCGGTTTCACAGGCACATATTGCGTTCGATGAATTTCAGATCGTTCGCATGACCGTTGGGTCATCCACGGGGTGCAATTTCCTCTGGTGATTGAAGAAGTACGCTCCGGCTCGGGATTCAGGCCCAGATCGAGATGCTTGTGCCGGTGGCTGGCTGGGCCGAGGGTTCAAGGCCTGCGGACGCGGAAGCGCTGGCAGTCTGCGCGGGAGGCGTGGCTGCGGAAGATTGCTCCTGCGTCGGATCGTTGCCTTGTCCTTGCCAGGCGCTGGCCATCCAGAGGCTTTCACTGTCCTGTGCGCCGGTGTAGACATCCTCGGTGATTTTAGGACGCAGAATTGAATGACCCGCTCCACCGGCAGAATGCATGGCGGCATGACCTGTGCTGACAGCGGTATGTGGTCGTGCTGGAGCAATGTGCATCGTTCACCCAACGTCTGAACTGCCAGACATAACTGCCAGACGTACACTCCGGTGTGGTTCCGTCCTGTGGAGGGCCGTTCCGCGCGCTGGTTGGCGCATCGGTCCAGACGCTGATTCTGAGGGCAAACAAAGGACCAAAGTGCGCTGAGCAAGAATGAGTTTTCGCTAAAGTGCTTTGTACAGTAACGTGCTGAGAGTTTGCGTCCACTCATCCAGTTCGGTCAGTGGCACGGATTCGCGGTCGCTGTGCGCCGTGTGCATGTTGCCGGGGCCGAGGACGACAACTTCATCTGCGATGCGAGCGACGCGTGTAGCCTCTGAACCGAAGCTGATGCCGGTGAGCGGGCGGGCGAGTGTGGTGGCGAGATGATTGGCGAGCGTGGACGCGGAGGCGCGGTCGAAACCCGGTTCGTCGCGCAGCAGTTCGAAGTGGGTCGTGATGCCGTGCTCAGAGTCGTTTGCCTGCTGGACGAGTTGGCGAAGACGCGTGACGACAGCGTGTTCATTGGGAATGGCGCGCCACTCGAGCAGAAACGAGCATTCCCCGGGGACGATGTTTTTGGCTGTACCGCCGGTGATGGTGCCGACGTTGAAGGTGGTCGTTGGCGGATCAAAGAGCGCGTAAGTGAAGTCGCTGGACGCGGCGAGGATGCGCGGAATGAGGCTGGCCGCGGCGGCGATGGCGGAGACGCCTTCGCACGGGAAAGCCGAATGCGCTTCCCTGCCCCGCACGGTGACGCGCGCGAGGCCGTAGCCTTTGCCGGCGACGGCGGGGCGAAGACTGGTGGGTTCGCTGATGATGGCGCGCGCGATGCGTAGGTTGGGGAGCGCGGCGAGCAGGCGCTCCATGCCTTTGCACCCGATCTCTTCGTCGGCGGTGAGCAGGAGAGCGATGCCGGGATGGATTGCCCCGGACAGGCTGGCGACGGCGGCAAGGAAACAGGCGAGCGCAGCTTTGACGTCGCAGGCACCAAGGCCGTTTGCGTGACCGTCGACGACGTGGAGCGTGTATGGATCGCTCCAGCCTACGGCAGGCGGAACGGTGTCCGTGTGGCAGATGAAAGCGAGATCGATGCGGTCAGGATCAGCGTTCAGTGAGGTTGCGGGTTGCGCGAGCAGATTGGCTTTGGCCACACCGTTTTCGTCCTGATATGAAAGCAGGCGGCAGCTCCAGCCACGCGGCTCAAGATAGCGTGTGACCCAAGTGAGCAGCGGCAGATTGGAGACGCTGGAGACGCTGGGAATGGCGACGAGCGCACTCAGAATTTCGACCGAGGACAGGTTCGGCTGCGGAGCGAATTTCACGGCGTAACCTCACGGCCAGCAATGAAGACGCGCGGGCGGAGCGGAGCGGCGGCGAAGTAGGCGAGTTCGCGGTAGTCGTCGATCTCGTGGAGCAGAAAATCGGCGCATTTTCCGGGTTCGAGCGAGCCGATTTCAGCACCGAGGCCGAGGCTGTGGGCGGCGTTGAGGGTAGCGGCGGTGAGAGCTTCAGCGGGCGTCATGCGCATCTGGAGGCAGGCGAGCGAAAGCGTGAAGGACATCGACGGCGCGGGCGCCGAGCCGGGGTTGAAGTCCGTGGCCAGGACCACGGCAAGACCGGCGTCGATCATGCGGCGCGCGGGCGGATACTCGGTGCGCGAAAGGCAGAAAACGGATGCGGGCAGTAGCACGGGCTGGACAGCGGCGCGGGCCAGCATGGCGATCGTTGGCTCGTCGATTGTCTCCAGGTGATCGGCGGTGGTGGCGCGCAGTTCGGCGGCGAGCGCGGCTCCGGTGCCGGGGCGGAACTGCTCGGCGTGGATGCGCAGGCCGAGGCCGTGACGGGCGGCGGCGGTGAGGACGGTGCGGCACTCGTCGACGGTGAAGGCGTGATCGTCGCAGAAGGCGTCGCAGTAGCGTGCAAGGGACTTATGCGCAACGACGGGCAGCAGCTCTTCGAGGATGGAGCGAATGTAACCAGCTCGATCGTCGGCATACTCCAGCGGGACGGTGTGAGCGGCGAGCAGAGTGGGCACAATGCGCACCGGACCCTCGGCGTGGAGCGCGGCGAGTGTGCGCAGGAGCCGGAGTTCAGTTTCGGTGTTGAGGCCGTAACCGGATTTGGCCTCAAGGGTGGTGGTGCCGCCGCGCAGGAGCCAGTCGCGATGGCGGCGCGTCTGGGCGAGCAGTTCAGCGTCAGTGGCGGCGCGGGTGAGACGGACGGTGGACTGGATGCCGCCTCCGGCGGCGGCAATCTCCTGATAGGTGGCTCCAGCGATGCGCTGCTCGTACTCGGCGGCGCGATTGCCGGCAAAAGCCAGATGAGTGTGCGCATCGACGAAGCCGGGCGTGACAAGATGACCACCGGCGTCGATGATCTTGCAGTTGCGCGACTCGAAGTCGTGTATCTGGCCGCGAAGATCAGCGTAGCGACCGGCAGCGAGAATGCGGCCATCCTCGATGACCAGCGCTGCATCCGCAACAAGACCAAGTTCGCGAAGCTGCTTTCCAGCGCGTGGGCCAGCAGGACCGGCCAGCGTGACGAGCTGGCCTATGTGGACGATGGCGAGAGGCGAAGATTCGTGGGCCATGAGCGGTGGACTATCGCGAGAGCATGGGCATGTGGATGCCACGTTCGCGTGCGGTGCGCTGAGCGATCTCATAGCCTGCATCGGCGTGACGGACGACGCCGAGGCCGGGATCGTTGTTGAGCACACGCTGGATGCGTCGGCGAGCGTTGTCAGAGCCATCGGCGACGGTGACCTGTCCGGCGTGGAGCGAGTATCCCATGCCGACGCCGCCGCCGTGGTGGAAGCTGACCCAGGTGGCACCGCTGGCGGTGTTGAGCAGGGCGTTGAGCAGCGGCCAGTCGGCGATGGCGTCCGAGCCGTCGAGCATACGTTCGGTTTCGCGGTAGGGGCTGGCAACGGAGCCGGTGTCGAGATGGTCGCGACCGATGGCGACGGGCGCTGAGAGTTCGCCTTTGCGGACGAGATCATTCATGGCTTCTCCCATGAGCGCTCGCTCGCCGTAGCCGAGCCAGCAGATGCGGGCGGGCAGTCCCTGATAGGCGAAACGATTGCGCGAGAGGCGCATCCAGCGCTGGAGGATTTCGTTGTGCGGGAAGAGTTCCAGGGCGAGGCGGTCGGTGCGGTCGATGTCGGCAGGGTCGCCGGAGAGCGCGACCCAGCGGAACGGTCCGGAGCCTTCGCAGAAGAGCGGACGAATGTACTCGGGTACGAAGCCGGGAATGTTGAAGGCATCGGCACAGCCCGCGTCGGCGGCGAAGCGGCGGATATTGTTGCCGTAGTCGAAGGCGATGGCCCCGTTGCGCTGGAGCGCGAGCATGGCGTGGACGTGGGTGGCCATGGCTTCGGTGGAGAGGCGTGTGTAGGTTTGCGCGTCGCGCTGTCGAAGCGAAGCAGCCTGCTCCAGCGTGTATCCGAGGGGGATGTATCCGTTCAATGGATCGTGGGCGCTGGTCTGGTCGGTGATGACATCAACGGTGACGCCGCGACGAACGATTTCGGGCAGCACCTCGGCGCAGTTGCCGACCAGGCCCACGGAGAGCGCGCGGCCTTCGCGGCGAGCGTCTTCGCAGAGGCGCAGCGCTTCGTCGAGCGAGTCCGTGAGGCAGTCGCAGTAGCGTGTTTCGACGCGGCGCTCGATGCGGCTGCGGTCGCAGTCGATGGCGAGGACGACACCATCGTTCAGCGTGACCGCAAGCGGCTGCGCGCCGCCCATGCCGCCGACGCCGCCGGTGACGACGAGACGGCCCTTGAGCGTGCCGCCGAAGTGCTGGTCAGCGAGCGCGGCAAAGGTCTGGAATGTGCCCTGCAGGATGCCCTGCGTGCCGATGTAGATCCAGCTTCCGGCCGTCATCTGGCCGTACATGATGAGGCCCTTGCGGTCGAGTTCGTGGAAGTGATCCCAGTTGGCCCACTGGCCGACGAGGTTGGAGTTGGCGAGGATGACGCGCGGAGCCATCTCGTGCGTGGGAAAGACGGCGACGGGCTTGCCGGACTGCACGAGCAGCGTCTCTTCGTTGCCAAGCTGCTTTAGCTCGCGGACGATGGCGTGAAAGCTCTCCCAGTTGCGCGCGGCGCGACCGATGCCACCGTAGACCACGAGGTCTTCTGGGCGTTCGGCGACCTCCGGGTCAAGATTATTCATCAGGCACCGCAGAGCGCCCTCCTGTTGCCAGCCTTTGCAGTTGAGGGCGCTGCCGCGCGGGGCACGAATGGTTTCCGTGGCTGTGGTCATTGAATGGTCTCCTCGACTGAAAGTGCGTGAAAGCGCTGTTGCAGTTTGCGGTATCGGGTGCGAATTTCGTCGGCTTCAGAATGGGCGCCGTCGCGAACGATGGGCTTGCCCTGAATATAGACCGAATCGACGGCGGAGCGTGAGGCGGCGAAGACAACCTGCTCCGGCAGTGACGCTGCGTCGGCACCAAGGAGAGCGAGATCATCGAGACGAAGTGCGAGAAAGTCGGCAGGCTCACCCGGAGCAAGCGAGCCACCGGGAACGCCGAGCGCGCGATAGCCGTGGCTGGTCATGGAGCGAAGCAACGCAGCTCCGATGGAGTCCTGACCGGCCCAGCCGGGTCGTGATGCGCTGTCGAGGATGCCCCGTTCGCGATCGCGCAGGCGGAGGTGATACTCCAGTTGTCGAGCGTCCTCGAAGGGATCGATCTGCGCCTGGCTGTCAGAGCCGAAGACGACCGGCACGCCAAGCTGCGCGGCAAGATCGGCGGGAAAGATGCCGTCGCCGAGATTGCGCTCCGTGGTGGGGCAACTGCAGATGGTGGCGCGGGTGCGGGCGATCTGGGCCATCTCGGATGCGGTGATGTGAATGGCATGGACAAGTGTGGTCTGCGCATCGAGCAAACCCTCCCCGCTGAGCAGGGTGACGGGCGTTGCGCCGTATTCGCGCAGGCTGGCTTCGTTTTCCGCGGGCTGCTCGGAGATGTGGAGATGGACGGGCCGAGATCCGTTGGCGCGGCACCAGTGGACGATGGGGTGAAACTCGGGCAGCGGAACGGCGCGAATGCTGTGAGGCGCGGCACCTACATGAATGAACGGATCGGAGGAGTGTTGCGCAGCCAGGGCTGAAAGGTTGCGAAGATACTCCTCAGGCTGCTCGTAAAAACGCCGCTGACCAGGGTGTGGATCAAGGCCGAAACCGGCGCGGAAATAGGCTGTGCGCAACAGGGTGATGCGAAGTCCGATGGAACGTGCCGCGGCAAGAATGGCGTCTGCCATCGCGTTGGGATGGGCGTAGGGCTGGCCGTTACGGTCGCGGTGAAGATAGTGGAACTCACCGACGAGTGCCGTGCCGTTGAGCGCCATTTCGAGAAACGCTGCTCGGGCGATGTCATACATCGAATCGGGATCAGCGAAGGCGGCGGCGCGGTACATCTGTTCGCGCCAGGTCCAGAATGTGTCGCCACCGACTTTGCGACCTTCGGCGCGGGCACGGAAGAGACGCTGAAAGGTATGCGAGTGCGCGTTGGCAAAGGCAGGAATCAGCGCCCGACCCGGTAGGCGAACGATCTCCGTATCGGGGGGAATCTGCGTTTCCGCCAGGGTGCGAAGAACCATCCCGTCGGCATCGACGAACAAACCTGATCCGCCGGGCTGAACCTGGCCATCGGCGTAGAGAAGCTCCGGCTGAAACAGTGTGGCCATGCGACGGCAGACCCTCCTGCAGGGAATATCCTCATGGTATTCCCAGGAGCGTCAGCACAAAAGTAGAGATTAACTGTCAAATTCAAATTACGCCGTGTATTCCACTTGAAATAAAAATATTCATCCGAGTTTTCACGGAGAAAAAGAATACTCAAGATGGAATCGTGTCATTTCATGGCTGCTCTGCGACTGTACCTCGAATGCGTTGACGTAGCCAATGGGTCGACGGAAGGATGGGGCTTTGCATGATGGTTCTGTGGCAGACGAGCATGGTTTGCGCGATGAGTTGCAGATCGGTGGCCAGACTGGCCGTACGCTGATACTCAAGGGAAATACGCAGCTTGTCGGGAGCAAGGACTTCGAGAAAATATCGCTCAGGATTCTCGACATGCTGAAGCAGAAACGCTTCATTGGCATACTTCACAGAGGCCGGGTCGGTGAGTCCCGGGCGAACGCTGTACAGTTGGCGATAGGCGACAGACTGAGGATCAATCAGCTCAGGCATGATCGGGCGCGGACCGACAAAACTCATCTCTCCACGCAGGATATTCCAGAGTTGAGGAATCTCGTCGAGTTTGGTGCGGCGCAGCCACCGACCGATTGGGGTGACGCGCGGGTCTAGATCGAGCGTGAAGGCAGGACCACGGACGCCGTCGGCCATGGTGCGGAATTTGTAGAGAGAGAATGGGCGCAGGTGGCGGCCTGTCCGCTGCTGACGAAAGATGGCGGGACCGGGCGATGTGAGACGGATGAGGAGGGCAAGGATAGCCAGAAACGGCATGAGGAGCAAGAGTGAATAGGCAGACAGCACGACGTCAAAGCAGCGCTTGAGCACGACATTCCCCCGCAAAAAGCAAAATTGGGCGGAGCGATGAAGTCGAACAGAGACAAGACTTCACCGGGTTCGTGTTGCTTCAGCGACAGAATCGCCCAGGACGGCGGCAGATTTGGCTAGAGACAGAAACCCTAGTACAAACGCAGGGTAAGTGAAACAGGAAAACGGTTACTGACTAATATTGACACATTTTATTGGTAACTGGCCAAGTTTTCCACAGAAGATGCGGGATTTGCACTGGTCGAGTGTGGGTCAGCGCCATCGTCTCACCTCATCGGCTGAAAGTCGAAATGCCCCGAAATCCCAAAGCGGATGCCCCCAAACGTGCCCCCACCGGAACATGGCTTTTCATGATAGCTCTTAGGACGAATAAAAACAAAAGCCTATGTATTTCAGCGACTTATTGTTGATTCTTGGCGATGCAGGATTCGTATCAGACTCCATATGCAACGAATTCATATAGATACAAAGTACGTCTTTTTGCATACCCCCAAATGTACCCCCAGAATTGCGGCGCTGGGAGTGGTTTCGCCGGTTCCAACTCGGCAGGTCCGGCATCGGAGGGCGATTGTGGATCGATGCTGGCTAACGCCGGTGGGCGCGCCACTGTGGATGATCCAGCACCACAGGCAGGACACGCGGGAAACAGACCATCCTGCCGCTCGTTCCAGGGGGTTACGCCTTGCCTCCACCCCGCCGCACCAGCCCCTTGCCCTCATCCGGCAATTTTTTCAATTTTCCCATCCCGCCAGAAACCCGAAGCCGACAAAAAACACCTCCGCTGGAATTGACTCTTCATTCTTTTGCGACGACGGTACTGTACAGTCCGTAATGCGACAGTCCCTCGTGGCTTTCGATACCCGTGTACCGCAGCGAGGCATCTTCATACCGCCGAAATGCAAACACGGCCTGATTCATCTGCTCGGTATTGAATACCTTCAGTCGCACGAGCAAGTGAAAATCTTCAACCGTCAGGCCTGTCACGGTCCGAAACAAGTCAGGCTCCAGCTTGGTGATCACATCTTGTAACGTGTTTTCGCGAAAATCGGTCAGGTACATGAACGCAGGAATGCGCGTGGCAAACTTGATCAACTTTTCTTGCACCAGCTTGCGCTTGGACTTGTATTCCTTCTCTTCCTCTGTAAGTTGCTTTTTCTGCTTCTCGGTCAGGCCCTTGTTCTTGGCCTTGTTCTTGAGTTCTTTCACCTTCTCGCTTTTGTTGATGATAGTCTCGATGATTTTGTCGCCCAGGGAACGCCAACCTTCGATCCGCTCCACGGCGGCCATTGCTTCGGGGTTATCCAGGACGCGCCGAAGTGTGTCATTGTCCACGTTCACCAGCAGCGCGCTTTCCCATTTCCGCGCCAGCAGCGTAGCCGAGGTGCCCGCCATCGCAATATCCAAAATGCCGCCCGCATCGATCTGCGTCATATTCGATCCGTCATAGGCAAGCACAGGCAGGAACGACACGAGGTCTTTGACGGCATTCTCCGGGTTCAGTTCGTTTGGCGAGAGTCGTATCCCGTACTCCGAGAGCTGACGAAGGGCGCGCGTTGGCGCAAAGTCAAAGACAAAGCAAACTGGTTTCAGGATTTCTTCCTCGTTCGGGTTGTCGCCATGCGGATTCTTGATCGACCAGGGAGACTGCACGCGAAAGGCGGCCTGAAAGTATGTTTCCGGACTCGTCAGATTCCTCAACATCAGGATCGACGACCACTGCGGCACGGTAACTCCCGTTGCCAGTTTGCCGCAGGATAGCGTAATCGTCTTGTTCTCGAAGCCGCTTCCGATGGCTTCGCGCACTGGAGGCAGCGCGTCCAATCCGATTCCCGCCGATGCGCCCGCTGCCACTACAACCGTGTACTCATGCCAGAAGACGTTATGCTTCTCCGCCAACAGATTCGCCATCGCGTGGCACGACGCCACCTTCGGCAGAAACCAGAATGAGTGCTGCAAATACGGCAGGAGGCGCGTATCCGAGTAAGGAAACGGCGGCTTTTTGCCTGTCTTCAGACTTTCCACTACTGTTGCACCGTATTGCCCGCGAAGAATGTCCAGCCACTTCTGAACATCGCTCTGGTGTTTGAACCTAGCGCTTTGCCCGCTACCCGTCGCGGCAAAAAACTCATTCAGGTCGAACTCATCGAACTCCCCTGCGCTGGCCACCGCCAGCAGTTCCGGCGGCATCTGGTAGGTCAGCAGCCGCATCTGCGGCAGCGCTCCGTAAGGATTCCACTTGCCGGGGTGATTGGAGGCAAACTCTGCCTTTGCGTGTTGTTCGTCCGTATAGGTCCAGTTGAAAATCTGTTCTTCTATGAACTCACCCGTCGCCAGCGCCTTGAACGGCGTTCCCGACAGGTAAAGGTAAGCCCTTGTCGTGATGGGAAGGAAGTCAGCTTCCTTCTCAGAAAGCACGTTCAGGTCTTCGTTCACATCCTCCAGCGCGGCGGCATATTCGATCCGGGCTTCCTTCTTCGACACCGCATCGTCTTCCCCTTCAAACAGTTCCTTTGCCGTCTCCCGCCACGCGCCAAAGTGGTATTCATCAAACACCACCAGGTCCCAGTTCACGACGTGGAGCCATTCATTCCTGGGCTTGATGTTTCCCACCGTATCCCGGCCCAGCAAATCCTGAAAGGAACCGAAATAGACCACGGGCTTTTGCCCGTCGATCTGGGTCGGATCACCTCCGTGCGACTTCGACCGATACTGCCAGCCGTCGAAGTCCACATGATTCTCAAGGTCCGTCTGCCAGGCATCCTCCACCGCTGGCTTGAACGTGACCACCAGCACGCGCTTTGCGCCCAGCTTTCTGGCAAGCTGATAGGCGGTGAAGGTCTTGCCGAAGCGCATCTTCGCATTCCACAAGAAACGCGGAACCGCATTCTTGTCCTCCGCCCAGCGCGAAAGATAATAGGCGTGCGTCAAATCCACCGCCTCGGCCTGTTCGCGCCGCATGGCAAACGTTTCGTGATGCGTACCCGTGAACCGTTGCCCGGTGCGAAGCTCCGCCAGAACGGTCTTCACGTCCGCAACCGTACAGCGCATCCACTCCAACTCCGGATTCGCGAAGCCTTTCTGAGCCAGCGCCGCCCTCACCTCGTGGTCGCTGACGACGGTCCCGTCTTCGCGCTCCGCCGGTTCGTTCAACTCAATCCGATAGTTTTTGATTGCTGCTGTTTTCAGTTGCTCGGCAATGCGCTGCTTCACCTCCCGCGTCGTCTGCCCCACCTTGAGCAATCCCTTGTGCGCCGCATCGGCAATCGAATACGCGTAAATGCGCGGTCGAGCCTCTGACTTCGGCGTCAGGATTTCCTCAATCGTGGGCTTACTCATCCCCGCCACCCTCATCAACGGTTTCCTCGAACAATTCCCCGTTGATCTCCATGGGACGCACGGTACGCTCAACGAACTCGATTTCGCTCTCAGTCAGGCCATATTTTTTATAAAGGTCGCAGTCAGTCCACGTCCGAGCCCATTCCTGAGTCGGCACAAAAGTGTAGACCTTGCGAGTAACGTGCTGGGATGGCTTGTGCAGAAGTATGAGAAACCGTGTCAGACGGCACGTAAGGTAAGACAAGGCGCTTTCAGCCTCACTCTTGGAATCGAATGGTCCGATGCAGAGATATGTTTCCGAGGAAATGCTGCCAGGCTCGCTAACAAACGGAGTGCTGATAATTCTGTGCGGATAAGTGTCTCTATTGCCAGTTCCCGGCGCGGCATATCCCGCAAAAAGTTTCCATTTGTCGATGAGTTCTACGCCAGTCGAAATTGCTTCGCGCCGAACATACCCGCGACCTCCGTTTTGATATACCACCAGATCACCGTCACGTCCCACACGTTTGCCTTTGAAAGTCGTCTGTAATCCGAACGGCTTTCGCGAACTTACAAGTTGGTCAAATCGCTTTTGAGTGGGGAGCAGCAGCGAGTCACCTCGTCGTTTCGGATTTTCAACAGCGGCGACTTTCTTGAGAATGGAAAGCCCTTCATTGAAACGGATGAACACGTCCGCGCCTGGTTCGAGCAGAGGGCGGGTGCTCGTCGATACTGGCCAATCCTTGAAGTGTGTGCTCACACAGCATGGACCGGGGTGATCGCGATCCCACAGAAAGAAATTCACTCCGCCCTTGAGTCCAACGCCGGGAAACACGTCTGCGGCGCTGAGGTAGTCGTCAATTGAGCGCACGCGGTTGTCCGTAAGCATCGATTCCCGGAACTCATCCAGTCCCTTGCCGCCGGAAAACCATCGCGAAGGAATGATCATGGTCAGATAACGCGGTTCGAGTTTCTTCGCCTGCTCGACAAAGAGGTGGTAGATGGGAGCTGCACTCGTGCCGTAGCCGCCATCGTCCAACTGATACGGCGGGTTTCCAATAATCACGTCAAACTGCATATCGTCTCCAAAAATCTCGGTCATCCGCGCCCGGACGTTATCCGTGTGAATGAACGCATACGCGTGGCTCTCAAATCCCTCATCGCGATCCAGCGTCTTCCGGCTTGCTCCGCAGAATGTACATCTGCCCTCGACCCAGGCGTGCTCCATCCGTTCGAACCAGATATTGCCCGCATCGGTTGCAAAGCCTTTCGCAATCGAGTGGTGACCGTTGGCAAATTTTGAGCAGTAAACGCTGCGCCGCGCCAGCAGGCTGGTGAGATGCGTGATGCCAATGCCGAATATCTGTTTGGTTAGGATGTGATCCACGCGTTGCTGAAGGTCTGGAATCTCGGATGCCAGACCTTTATTGAGGCGACTGGCAATCTCGCGTAGGAATACTCCAGACTTTGTGCAAGGATCAAGAAATCGCACGGAACGATCCGCCCATATATCTGCTCCGTTGTTCGCTCTTGCCCATGCTTCGGCCAGCGTATCGAGCATCCGATTGGCAAACTCCGGCGGCGTGAAAACCTCGTCATTGGAAAGATTGGCGATGCAGGTGAGCACATCCGGATTACGCCCTCGAATTGTGAAACCCGCCTGGCCGCTCATATCGCCTCACCCAGAACCTCGCCGCGAACAATGGCGGCAAGATCACGCACTGTCATCGGAGGATAGGTTCTGACAGGAGTGAAAACCTCATGCTTGCCCAGATGGGCAAAGAGCGTCCCCTCTTTGCTGAAGGAAGACATTTGCGTCAGCGTTTCAAGGCTGAAGTCGCGGCGCTGAAACTTGCCCTTGCCGAGGTATCCCCACTCGGCAAAAGTGATCGGATGGCCGTCGTGCGTGCGCATCGTCAGCGCATCGCCATGCACCAGATTCTGAGACAGAACATGGGAGGCCGCAGCATACAGATCATCCGTTTCAACCAGATTCAGATAGTCCGCAAGGACTTCCATCATGTTGGCGCGGCATTCCACGATATTGTCCGGCAGAAGTTCAATTCCGTAAGTACACATCACGGCAAGCAGGGCGAAGTGGTTCTTTTCAAAGGCCGACTTGCCATATTTGAGTTCAACAGCCGCTAGCTTGCGTTTCAGAATGCGGACCAGAAAATTACCGCTTCCGCAGGCCGGTTCCAGGAAGCGCGAGTCAATCCGTTCGCTTTCCTCTTTCACGAGATCAAGCATCGCGTCAACCATCCACGCGGGAGTGAATACCTCACCGTGGTCGGCTATCCGTTGCTTGGACTTGATTAGCTTCATATCTCAGTTCGCGGCGGCTGCAATTCTGCGCTATGGTTGTGTACAGCAACATCCTACTATGTCCCATTGTGCGGGGCGTTTGCGATGGGTGGCGGGGGGATTATGGGGCGTCACTACTCGACGCGCGACTTCTTCCGGCAGATGCCGAACCGGCTGCTGGCGCGCTACTTTGTTGCGCGTGGGGTGCTGGACGGGGTGGACTTTGCCGCGCTGAAGGAATCACGCATTGAGCCGCTGTTTGACGCCTGGCTGGCGTTGCCGGAGGCCAGTCGCGATGGGATGGACGCCGAGTTGCGTGAGATTCACGGGATGAGCAGCGAAAAGGGCTGGTGCGCGATCCGCGACGAGGCCGTGTGGCAGATGCGCAACACCCCGGACGAGCTGGCGCAGTTTGTGGAGGCGATGGCCGGGCTGGGCGGCCATGATGAGCGCGCGGTGGTGGTGTTTCTGGATTATCCGCAGTTCTGGAAGGGTGCGACGTACTTTTGCCATGCCGACAATCTGAGTTACTGGCGCAAGCGCAAGGGTTAAGTGAGCGGGACGGCCCCATCGGAAACAGTGACTTCAGCCGGAGGTGAGAAACGATGGCAAAACACAATGCGGAAAACGAGCGAATCAAGCGGCAGTACTTCGCCTATTTGAAGGAAGCCAAACGGCACAGTGAGCCGACAGTGGACGCCGCCGCCAAGGCGTTGAGCCGGTTTGAAACGTACACCCGGAACTGGGATTTCAAAGCGTTTCATTTTAAGCAGGCCGTTGCCTTCAAGCACCATCTGGCCGAGCAGACCGGACAGCGGACAGGCGAGAAGCTGAGCAAGGCGACCTTGCACGTCACGCTGAAGCAATTGCGCGCCTTCTTCTTCTGGCTGGCCGGGCAGCCGGGTTACAAGGCGCGGCTGAACTATTCCGATGCGGACTATTTCAACCTGTCCGACAAGGATATGCGCGTGGCGACGGCGCAACGGGAACGGAAGACGCCGACGCTGGAGCAGGTCAGGCATGTGATCCGATCCATGCCCGGCGGAACTGAAATCGAGCGACGCGACCGCGCTCTGCTCGCCTTCACCTTGCTGACCGTCGCGCGTGACGCTGCCATTGCTTCGATGAAACTGAAGCATGTGGACTTGGCGGAAGGCTGTGTCCATCAGGACGCGCGCGAGGTGAAAACGAAATTCAGCAAAACATTCGCGACCTATTTCTTTCCCGTAGGCGATGAGGTCCGGCAGATCGTGGCGGAGTGGGTCCGGTTTCTGCGCGAAGAGAAGCTGTGGGGCAATGACGATCCGCTGTTTCCGGCAACGCGCATGGCGTTGGGCGAGTCCCGTCAGTTTGAAGCGGCTGGGCTGGACCGGAAACACTGGAGCACGGCGACACCGATTCGCGCCATCTTCCGCGAGGCATTCGAGAGCGCGGGCTTGCCGTATTTCAATCCGCATAGCCTGCGCCGGACGCTGGTTCGGCTGGGACAAGAAACCTGTCGCACGCCGGAACAGTTCAAGGCGTGGAGTCAGAATCTGGGGCATGAGCAGGTGCTCACAACCTTCATGAACTATGGCAAAGTTGCGATTGACCGGCAGGGCAAGATTCTGCGGGAGATAGGAAACGTCCAGCCATCGAAGCAGTCCGATGCGGATGAAATCGCGGACGCTGTGGCAAGAAAGTTGAGAGACGCTGGTGCAACGTTCCCGGCGCAGCAATAGGCGGATGCGCGCTACGCCGCCGAACCGCGAAACGGCAGCACTTTGCCGCCGCGCTGCGTCTGCTCCAGAAAGTCGGCCCAGTCCTGCATCATCTTCGCGCGCGGCTCAAGGTACTGCGCGTGATTGTAGGCCGCGCACACCGCGTTGCGCGGCGCGTGGGCAAGCTGCAATTCGATATGCTCATGGTTGTAGCCCTGCTCATGCAGAATCGTCGAAGCCAGACCACGGAAACCGTGCCCGGTCATGCGCCCCTTATAACCCATCCGCTCCAGCGCCTTCAGAATCGTCATGTTGGACATCGGCTTGCTGGAGTCCTGCTCGCCGGGAAAGACCAGCGCGTGATTACCGGACATGGTTCGCAGAAGCTCCAGCACTTCGATGGCCTGCCGGGATAGAGGAACGATGTGCGGCGTCTTCATCTTCATGCGCTCGGCGGGAATGTTCCACCGGCGCGCCTCAAAGTCAAACTCGTCCCACCGTGCACCGATCAACTCACTGGTGCGGACAAAGGTCAGCGCCATCAGCTTGATGGCAAGTCGCGTCAGTTGCCGCCCCTCATATACCTCGATGGAGCGGAGCAGAGCCGGAAGCTCGCTCGCGTCGATGCGCGCCATGTTTTGTTTGCGTGTGGGCTTCAGAATGTCAGCGGGGCGAATCTCGGCTACAGGGTTGCGCTTGCAGTAGCCGTGGGCAATGGCGTAGCGAAAGACCATAGCGACGATCTGGAGAATCCGTTTCGCCATGTCCGATGCGCCACGGGCTTCGATGCCCTTTGCGAGTTGGACAAGCTCCATTGGTTCAATTTCATGGATAGGCCGATTCCCCAAAACCGGATAGATATTCCCCTTGAGGCGGTTACTGGTCGTCTCAGAATGGCGAGCACTCTTGTTTCCCCGCCAATGCTCCAGCCAGAGTTCGGCGATCTTCTCGAACGTGTGCTGTGTAGCAATCACCACCGCTGTCTTCTCGGCCATGCGCTCGGCCATCGGGTCAATGCCATTGGCGAGTTCTTTGCGAGCTTTCGCATGACGCTCGCGCGCTCCAGCGAGTGAAAGCTCCGGGTAGGTGCCGAGAGCCATCAGTTTCTCTTTGCCTTCATAGCGGTACTTCCACCGCCATAGCTTTCCTCCGCTTGGCTTCACGAGCAAATAGAGGCCGTGGGCATCCGCGAGCTTGTACGGTGCGTCTGTGGGTTTTGCCCGGCGAATCTCTGTGTCAGTGAGTGCCATCGGTTTGCCCTCCCCTTGGGCCGGAATTGCCCGATACCCCCAAATTATGGAATCGGTACCCCCAATTGTACCCCCACGCGAATTCGGCTTCCATAATGACTGGCTGGACGTTTTAGGACGCAATTCCTCAATAAATCGCTTATTTTTAGAACTTTAAGACGTAGGAGCAGGATGGATTAGGGCTTGATGGAATGTTCTTGGATGGGGAGTTGGTGGGCGATGCAGGATTCGAACCTGCGACTTCCACCGTGTGAAGGTGGCACTCTACCGCTGAGTTAATCGCCCGGTTGGCTTCCGCGCGGCTGGGAGCCGGTGGAGAAATCTGGAAGCTTCAACTTGATGAGAATATCACTCCCCGGCGCGAGTGGACAAACAGCATCGTGTGCTGTGAGTGCAACTGTGGCATTACGGGGATTTGTAGCCTTTCCGTGGTACGCGCGATCCGCCGGGCTGCAGCGATGGTTGGGTCAGGCGAGGGTGGTGAGCCAGCGCTGAAGCTCAGCGGCGGGATGCGGCGCACGGAAGATGGCGGCAGAGACAGCGACAGCATTGGCACCGACGTCGAGGATAGCGGGAGCCGTCTGCAGGGTGATGCCGGCGGCGGCGACGAGCATTGCACCGGGGCCGGCGAGGGCGCGGAATCGGCGTACACCATCGATACCGATGGGGGCGACATCGGTTTGCTTGGTGGTGGTGGGATAGATGGGTCCGAATGCGATGTAATCGACCGGTTGGCTGATTGCTTCCATGAGCGCGGCTTCGCTGCTGGCGGAGGTTCCAACGATGCCGTCTGGGCCGAGGATATGCCGCGCAACGTCTGGAGGCAGGTCGCCGGAGTCGACATGGACGCCATCGAAAGCTGCGGCAAGCGCAATATCGACACGATCATCGAGTACGAGACGGACGCGGCTGGGCGGCAGGAGTGAGCGCAGGAGCAAGGCGTCAGCAAAGACCTCTGCGTCGGTAGCGGCTTTGTTGCGGTATTCGAGAAGGGTGAGACCGGCGTCGAGCAGTTCCCTGCTCTGTCGGGTGAAAAATTCGGCGCGAGCTTCCGGATGAGTCGGCAGAATTCCCGCGTCGAGAATGGGATAAAGCCTCGGAATGGAAAAAGTAGTGGGGAGCATCATGCTTCAGGCGCCGGGCATCTCGTCGGCAGAGGGTCCGTAGGTGCCGGGAATCTTGGCTCCGAGGAGACGAAGATCGACGCCAAGCTGAGCGCGGTGGTGAATGCCGTGGCTGAGAACCCAGGTGCGAAAGATCTCCCACTTCGGCCCCTGTACAAGGACCTGATCGCCCATAGTGAGCTTCCAGATGTCTGTCCAGTGAGCGGGATCGAAGTCGGCGAGCGTGGATTTGGCCTTGGCGAGCTGGGTATCGAATTTTTCCAGTAGTGCCGGGGTGCTGGTGGCCGAGTAGGGCGTGAAGCCGCCTTTGCCCATGTCAAGCACGTCGAGGGTGAGCGTGGCGACGGGCCATTCGGTGAATATCTCTGCCGTGTGGCCGGCGATGCGGCCCAGCGTCATCGACTTCGGATGAGAGCGGAAGCTGAAATCGACCTCGGACGGGATGGCGGCGAGCATTTTACGGGTGATGGCAGTCTCGCGATCAAACTCAGCGATGAGTTCTTTCTGTGCGTCCATTGGATTGCTCCTTGCAGACATTTTCGGGATTGCGAATGCAGGATGAAGATTAGCAAAAAACAAATCCAAAAGCGAATAAAAAGCGATGAAAGTGCGCTGGCTCTGAAAAAGAGTTGAGAGTCGGCATCGGTGGACGATGGAGCGCGTCTGCGCCGCAGTTGGATTCAGACGCTGCGACGCGCCAGGAAGCGCTCCATGAACTTGGTATCGAAGTTGCCCGCGCGGAAGTCTTCGTCGGCGAAGATCTCCTGATGGAGCGGAATGGAGGTTTCAATTCCCTGCACGACGAACTGCCCGAGAGCCCGTTCCATGCGGGCGATGGCCTCGGCGCGGTCCTTGCCGTGGACGATAAGCTTGGCGATGAGCGAGTCGTAGTAGGGTGGGACGACGCCTTCCGAGTACTGCGCCGTGTCCACGCGCACGCCGTTGCCGCCAGGGGTATTGAAGGCCGTGATTTTGCCTGCGCTGGGGGTGAATTTGACCGGGTGCTCAGCGTTGATGCGGCACTCAATGGCGTGACCGCGCATGGGAATCTCAGCGGGCAGAATCTGGTCGAGCCGCTCGCCAGAGGCGATGCGAAGCTGGGCTTTGACGAGATCGATGCCGGTGATGGCTTCCGTGACCGGATGCTCAACCTGGATACGCGTGTTCATCTCGATGAAGTAGATGGAGCCATCCTCATCCATGAGAAACTCGATGGTACCGGCATTCTGATAGCCGATCTCGCTGAGACAGCGCTTGAGGGTAGCTCCGATTTCGGCACGAATTTTAGGTGTGACCTGAAGGCTGGGCGCTTCTTCGATGAGCTTCTGATGGCGGCGCTGGATGGAGCACTCACGCTCGTGGAGAACCTCGACGTTGCCGTGCTCATCGGCGAGAATCTGAAACTCAATGTGCCGCGGCCGCTCAATGAACTTCTCCATGTACATCTCGCCGTTGCCGAAGGCATTGGCGGCTTCAGTGGAGGCGGCGTTGAAGAGATTGGGCAGTTCCTCTGCGGTACGGACGATGCGCATGCCGCGTCCGCCGCCGCCGGCCTTGGCCTTGAGGATGACGGGATAGCCGACTTTGGAGGCCCATTGAAGAGCGTCTTCGGCAGAGTCGATGACGCCGTCCGAGCCGGGGAGAATGGGCACTTTGGCCTTCTTCATGGCTTGGCGGGCTTTTTCCTTTTCGCCCATGAGGCGTGTGACCTCCGGCGGGGGTCCGATGAACTTGATGTTGGAAGCGCGGCAGACCTCGGCGAAGTTGGCGTTTTCGCTGAGCAGTCCATAGCCGGGATGAATGGCGTCCACGTTGGCGATTTCAGCGGCGGAGATGACAGCCGGCACATTCAGATAGCTGTCACCGGGGCGCGGCGGACCGATGCAGATGGCCTCGTCGGCAAAGCGGACATGCAGCGAATGACGGTCTGCCTCAGAGTAGACGGCGACGGTGCGAATGCCCATCTCGCGGCAGGCGCTGATCACGCGAAGAGCGATCTCTCCGCGATTGGCGATGAGGACTTTACGAATGATGGGCACGTTACACCGTCCGGATGGCGAAGAGCGGCTGGCCGTATTCGACGGGCTGACCGTTGGTGACGAGACACTTGACGATCTCACCGGCAGAGTCGGACTCGATCTCGTTCATCAGCTTCATGGCCTCGACGATGCAGATGATCTGACCCTGCGCGACGCGGTCGCCGATAGCGACAAAAGCGGGCGATCCTGGCGCGGGAGATGCGTAGAACGTGCCGACGATGGGCGACTTGACGATGTGAAGCTGCTCCTCGGCCGGAGCGGCAGCAACAGGAGCTGAGGGCGACGGCGCGGCAGGCACGGAATGCACAGCTTGCGGCGGGGCAGACGGAGCGTTCATGGACATCATGCGAGCCATGGCTGCGAGATCGAAACCGGGGGCTGGCGGCGCTGCTGGTGCAACGGCGGAGACGAACTTGAGACGGATCTTTACGTCTTCGCGGTCAAGATCGAACTCAGCGACGTCGTTTTCCTTGAGGTAGGCGATGAGTTCTTTGAGATGATCGAGTTTGCTGGGTTCCATGGCTTGCTTTCCTGCTCCTGTAGCGGAGGGTATTTTTTACAAGTGAATGAGCGCAGTGGGTGAGGCAGCGGTCAGGTTGCGGCAGCCCCCGCGCTGGACAACAACGGTGTCTTCGATACGGACACCGAATTGGCCTGGGAAATAGGCTCCGGGTTCAATGGTGACAACCATGCCGGATTCGAGTTTCGCTTTCTGCCGCGCGGCAAGGCGAGGCGCTTCGTGAATCTGCAATCCTACACCGTGGCCGGTGGAGTGGGAAAATGCCTCTGCCATGCCGGCCTGTCGAAGAATCGAGCGAGTGGCCTCATCGACCTGCTCGCAGGTGGCTCCGGCTCGGACGCTGGCAAGCCCGGCCTGCTGCGCCGTGAGCACTGCATCATAGACCTGACGCTCGCGAGCAGTGGGCTGGCCAAAACAGACGGTACGAGTCATATCAGAGCAGTAACCCTTGAGGATAACACCGAAGTCGAGGGTGAGAAATCCGCGGCGAGGCAGTCGAGCTGTGGTGGCGCGACCGTGCGGCAAGGACGAACGCGGACCGGAGGCTACGATCGTTTCAAAAGACATGCCTTCGGCGCCGCGCAGGCGCGCCTGATGTTCCAGTTCAGCGGCTACGGCGAGTTCGGTGATGCCAGGACGAAGGAAGCCGAGGATGTGATCGAAGAGCGAACAGCCAAGCGCGGCAGCATCCGCCATGATCTCGATCTCGGCGGCATCCTTGCGCATTCGAAGCTGGGCGACGATTGGCTCCGGAGTCGACACGAGAAACGAACGGCGCAGCCGAGCCGGCAAAGCAGCGCGGAGGCGATCCAGTTCCGCCACGGTGGTTTGTTCGGCATCAAATGGCAGCGCGTGGACGCCGGTTTGCGCGGAGGCCCACAGCACAGCGGCACGTGCCGGCGCAGAATCGATGATCTCAACCTTGGCTCCGGTGACCTGTTGCGCTGCCTGAGCGCGATAGCGACCATCGGTGAAGAGCGTCGCCGCAGACGCAGTGACAACCAGAGCCGCACTGGAGCCGGTGAATCCGGTGAGCCAGAGAACGTCTGGCAGATGGGTTACTAGGAGGGCGGCGTGTCCTGATTCGCGCAGATGACGGCGCAGGGATGTGAGTCGGCGTTGCATCACTCGATCATGTATACCATCCGAGAGGGTGGGATGGCGACTGGAAATCAGGAAATGGGTTTCGCGAAATGGCGAGCGAAATGGCGAGGAGAATGTCTGAGATAGGCTTTGAGGCTGGAATCTGGCAGGAACTGATCCGGGCGCGCGCCGGAGCTGCGCTGCGAAGCGATTGGAGACAGCCAAACGCGCTCAGTGAATGGACTTGACAGGTTTCCTGTCGTCCGCTGCGGGCGCGTCGGCCTGTTGCGATGCGTTGCGGCTGGACTGCTGATCCATCCACTCATTGAGGCGAGAACGCTTGAAGCGCCAGCGATTGCCCAGTTTGAAGGCGGGCATGAAGCCCTCGGAAGCGTACTTATAGAGTGTATCCGGCGAGATGCCAAGGTAATCGGAGGCTTGACGAATATCCATGACTTCGCGAATCTCTGGAACGAGCAGGTTACGTTTTTCAGCGAGACGCATGAGTTCCTCCGACAGTGGTGTACGGGTCACCGAAGAATCTGCCGGATGCCGGGCAGACTCAGCGGCTGTATTACCGGTATAGCCCCGTTGCGGCAGAGATTCAAGGGGTTTTCCAGGATATTTACAGCGCGTGGCGAAGGTTGAGCGAATGCAAAGATAAAGTCCGGCGCGACTCCACCGGGGATTGCGGGAGCTGTTTGGCGCAGCGCAAGCCTTTGGGGTTGCCGGTTATGGTGCCAAAGAAAACGCGCCCTGGCAGCACAATGTCGACCAGGGCGCGGGGTGTTTCTGAAGATTGTAGTTAAACTTTGGCTTCCAAGTCTTTGATTACGTTGAAGAAGCGCTGGTCGAGACGTCGGTTGGTGGCCACTGCTTCCTTGATGGTGATGTCGGTGATGTCCGTGCCCTTGAGGACGGCGATGCGGCCCCACTTCTGCTGGTGGACCATATCGATCGCGTGCAGGCCGTAGCGCTGGCCCAGGATGCGGTCAAAGGCTGTGGGCGAGCCGCCACGCTGGGTGTGGCCCAGATTGACGGAGCGAGTCTCAAAGCCGGTCTTCTCTTCGATGAGCTTGGCGAGAGCTTCGCCGATGCCGGAGAGGCGGACGTGGCCAAAGGAATCGACTTCGCCGGAGCCAAGCACCTGGCCACCGGCGGGAAGGTGGCAGCCTTCGGCGACAACGACCAGACCGTAGTGCTTGCCGCGGTCATAGTTGTACTTGAGAAGCTTCGAGACGTGGTCGATATCAATCTCTTTTTCCGGAACGAGGACGACATCGGCTCCACCAGCGACTCCGGCAGCATAGGCGATCCAGCCGGCATCGCGGCCCATGACTTCAATGACGACGACGCGGTTATGCGAATCGGCGGTGGTGCGGATGCGATCGACAGCTTCAGTAGCGATGGAGACGGCGGTGTCGTAGCCGAAGGTGGCATCGGTGCCATTGATGTCGTTGTCAATGGTCTTGGGAACGCCAACGCCGGGTATGCCGGCCTCGGTGAGCGCGAGCGTCACGGACTGCGTATCGTCACCGCCGAGCGCGATCAATGCATCGATTTTATTGGCTTGCAGAACTTCCTTGACCTTCTCGATGCCGCCGGGGATTTTTTTGACATTGGTGCGGGAGGAGTGAAGGATGGTGCCGCCCTGAAGCTGAATGCCATCGATCTTTTCCAGGGTGAGCGGAATCCACTGGTTGTCGAGGACGCCGCGCCAGCCGTTGAGGAAGCCGACAAATTCGTCGCCGTAGGTGTTGATGCCTTTGCGGACGGCCGCGTAGATGACGGCATTGAGTCCGGGGCAGTCTCCGCCGCCGGTCAGAAGTGCTACACGCATGATATCCAGTCTCCTTGCAATAAGTATTGGGTTGCAGCTGCGCGGAGGGCGCAAGCGGTCAGTGTTGAACCGCCGTTTGGGGCGGCGAGATCAGGTCAGGCTCGTCCGGCAAATTCGCGGGTTTCTGTGTAGACGCGAACTTTTTCTCCGGTTTTGACAAAAAACGGGACTCGAAGCTCCAGTCCGGTTTCAAGCCTGGCTGGCTTGGTGACGGCTCCGCTGGCGGTGTCGCCACGAACGCCGGGTTCGGTGTATTCGACAGCAAGCTCGACCTGCTGAGGCAGATCAAGACCGATGGGATTCCCGTTGAACTTGTTCAGACGGACGAGTGTCCCTTCGAGCAGGAACTCCAGCGCATCGCCCATCATCTCGCTGGTGAGCTGAAGCGTTTCAAAGGAGTCCTGATCGAGGAAGTAGGAGCCGTCGCCATCGGAATAGAGATAGGACGCGTCGACCGTGACCAGATCCGGCTCGCGGAATTTTTCGCCCGCCTTGAAGGTCTTGTCGAAGACGGCGCGCGTGAGCAGGTTGCGCATTTTCAGCCGGACAAGCGTCTGGCCGCCGCGCGCCGTGGGCGTGGAAACCTCAACATCAAGACAAGCATACGGAACGCCCTCGTGTTCAAAGACCATTTTGCGCTTGATTTCGATGGCTTCAAGAAGTGCTGCCAAGATTGAATTCCTTTCCGTGTCTCCGTTCCCCCTGACTGCCGTTGAGCAGGCGTGAACGAGGTGTATGACAGAACAGAATATCAGCTTGAGATGCGGCGGACGCACGATTCGTTCGAGCAGACGCGCAGCTGCGGATGCCGCGCGGTTCCTCCTGTGAGCGGGCCTGTTCACACTCGCCGCAGTTGACGACTTAGTAGTGTGAACAGGCCCTGAATTCATTCCCTCGAACCTGGCTGGCGGACTCCCGTGTTTTACTTCGTCGCGGCTGCGTAGAATCCGTCGAGATCGTGGCGGAAGCTCTTGAGTGCGGCCACGTTCAGATAGACCATGTGACCTGCCGGATAGTAGCCGAAGGTGATGTTGTGGCTTTGCTGCTGGCTGATGCCCATGTGCGCAAGCTCCCACTCAGTGGCACGGAACGGGGTGGCAAGATCATAGAGTCCGTTGGCAGAGAAGACGCGCAGATGGGGATTCTTGCGCATCGTGTCGCCGAGGTCACCGGCAACGTAAGGCCGCGCCTGCGTACGCATGTAGCCGAAACTCATGCCCGCGGCGTGGTGTTTCCAGTCCCAGTTTTGAATGAGACCCGGGCCTTGCAGGGCGTAGGTTTCCTTGCTAGTGTACTTCAGGTCGTTGCGCAGATAGTCCTGAAAGGCTGCAACAAAGGCTCCGGTGATGCCCGTGTCGGACGGATCGTAGCCGGGAACATCGCCTGCTGCTTCTGCGTCGGGGCCTTCAAAGCGTGCGTCGTAGCGACCGAGAATGTCGTTCTGGTCGCGCAGCAGTTCCTTGCGGAATCGCGAAGGCGAGATGCGCAGGTTCGACTCTTGGATGAAGGTGGGCGAGACGCCAATGAAGGCGCTCATCTGGTTGGCGATGGTGTCGGTTTCAGCAGGGCTGAGCGCATTACCCGCATAGAGCGCCTGGGCGTAGGGTCCGCTGGCAAACTCGCGCGCCTTCTGCACAAAGGCCAGGATATCGGCGGGCTTGTTCTGCACCTTGTTGTAGTACCAGGCGATGGCCGCAAAGCTGGGAAAATCGGTCAGATAGGTGTTGTCCAGTCCCGGACTGCCTGCGTTGTAGTTGAGGATGGAGGAGAGCAGCACGATGCCGTTGAGCTGGACGCCGGCGGAGTTGAGCGTGGCCGACAGGCCAGCCGAACGCGTGGTGCCATAGGATTCGCCAAAGAGAAACTTGGGCGAGTTCCAGCGATCGTTGATCGTGAGGTAGCGCACGATGAAGCGCGTGAATGCGGTCAGATCTTCGTCCACCCCGGCCACATCCTTGATGGTTCCCTTCCCGACCGGGCGGGAAAATCCGGTTCCCGGCGCGTCAATAAAGACGAGATCAGATTTGTCGAGCAGGGTGTATTCGTTGGGAACGATCTGGTAGGGCGCGTTGTGCGTGGCGTCGGGACTGTCGGTGACGACGCGCATCGGTCCAACGGAACCCATGTGCAGCCAGATCGTGGCCGAGCCTGGCCCTCCGTTGTAGAGGAAGGTGACCGGACGCGTCTTCGCATCTGCGCCGTCCAGTGTGTAGGCAACATAAAAAATGCTGTGATACGGCTCTTCCACTTCGTCCTGCGCCATGCGGGAGATGAGCAGATTGCCTGCGGTCGCGGTGTAGTGAAGGGTTTGTCCGGAGACGGTCATCTGGTGCTGCGTGACGGATTTTGTCTCCTGAGGAATGGGGATTTCTTTGGTTGCAGGCGATGCGTCGGGATGGACATCTGATGGACGCGACTGAGCCAGGACAGGAAGCGCAAACGCGAGGGCAAGGGATGCAACAGATAGGGAAACGAAACGCGGAAAACGAGACACTTGAATCCTCCTGGACCGATGAAGTGCAATGGGAGTGGAGCGCGAAGCCGGCAGGAAAGGAGCTACCTGCTGAATGGAAATCAGGTTACCACGCACATCCAGGGTGTGGGACTGAAGTCGTCAGAGCATTGGACCAAACACCCAGGATTACAGCGGAAACTACCGCTCACCCCACTTGAGCTTGCTGCGCAGGGCGTCAAAGAATCCGTTGCCAGCTGTTCCCGGAGCGGTGGAGGCGCCAAGGCGTATGAGGCGAATGGAAAACTCGGAGCGGCGGCAGCGCAATTCGTCGGCGGGAAGCAGGTCGATCGCCTGCTGACCATCGACGGTGAGCAGGATCTGGCTGGCTGCGCTGGCACGTGTGCCGCCGACGCGCAACACCAGGGCGGATCCACCGGGCACCACCATCGGACGCAGCGTGAGCAGGTGAGGACAGATGGGCGTGATGACCAGCGCATCGACACCAGGCACGAGGATCGGTCCGTTGGCTGCGAGCGTGTACGCGGTGGAGCCGGTGGGGGTGGAGACGATGACTCCGTCGGCGCGGAATTGCGCAGCTACCATGCCATCCAGCTCGATGCTGAACTCGCCCATGCGTGCGATGGAGCTTTTGGAGAGCACCATGTCGTTGACGGCTTCAAAGGTTGTGATGCGCTCTCCGGCGCGCCACAGCTCACCATGCAGCATGGTGCGCACGTCGAGCGTGTAGCAGTCCTGGCACCAGCCTTCGAGGGTTTCAAACAGGTCGGCGAGACGAACTTCCGTAAGGAAGCCAAGTGAGCCAAGATTGACGCCAAGGATTGGCGTTTGCAGACGGGCAAAGATGCGTCCTACGGAGAGCAGCGTGCCGTCGCCACCGAGCACGATGACAAGCGCAGGATGGGTCTGCGGCATCTCTTCACGATCAAGCACGACGCAGCCGTGAGGGGTAGAGTGGTGGTCAGGAGCAGCGGGGTGAGATGCAATGGCCGGATTGCGGCTGCTGGCGCTTTCGCTGGCAGTATCTGCGATTTCGCGGTCAAGATAGGAGGCGCTTTCGCGGTCGAGCACCGGCTGAAAGGAATGAGCAAGCAGCCAGTTGGCAAGCATGGGAATGAGCGTGCACAACTCTTCCTTTTGCGGCTTGGAGACAATGGCAATCGGCTTCATCAGGCTCTCAGTGTATCCCAGAGTCAGAGATCGAGCGTGCAGCCAGTCGGGCGTGAAGCAGAAATTCCACGTTGCCTTCGGCGCCGGTGATAGGCGAGGGGATGGTTTCGATCTCGATGGCGCCAAGAGCTGCCAGCGAGTCATGCACGCGATCGATGGCGAGCTGATGGGCTGCGGGATTACGCACGATGCCGCCTTTGCCGACATGTTCGCGACCGGCCTCAAACTGTGGCTTGACCAGAATGACGGCCTCCGTCAGCCCGGTTGCCGCGGCCAGTACAGCGGGCAGCAGCAGCGTGGCCGAGATGAACGAGACATCCATGACGAGCAGCGTGGGAGTCGGACGAGCGGGGAGATGCGGCGATGGAGAGAAAAATCCTGCTGGAAGCAGGCGCGCGTTGGTGCGCTCGTGCAGATGAACGCGCGGGTGGTTGCGGAGCGAGACGGCAATCTGGCCAAAGCCGGTATCCACGCAGGAGACACTGGCCGCGCCATGCTGAAGCAGGCAGTCTGTGAACCCTCCGGTGGAGGTGCCAACATCGAGGCAGTGGCGTTCGTGAGCAGAAATCTGCCAGTGCTGAAGCGCGTGTTCGAGCTTGAGTCCACCGCGGCTGACGAAACGCGGCTGCTCGCCAAGGATGCGCAGGGTCGCGTTTGCCGGGATCGTGACGCCAGGTTTATCGATCTTCTGTTCATTGACCAGAACCCGGCCAGCCAGAATCAGGGCGCGAGCACGTTCTCGACTGGTAACCAGGCCACTTTGCGCCAGGCAGTGGTCGAGACGAATTTTGGCAGAGGGTGTCAACCGGGTCTATCCTATATTCTTCTAACATGAGGTGTGCCGGATCAGCCGCTGAGAATCAGAATTCTGGTCGATGACAATCCGGAACAGAAATCCAATCCCTCGCCAGCCACGTACTTGAGACAGGCAGGCATCCATCACGGAACCCAATGGAAGTAAGGCAAAACATGGAAGATGCCGAATTGCTGGAAGCTGTAGCGCGACAGGATCAAAGCGCAATGGCAGAGTTATTTGATCGGTACTCCCGACTGGTTTACTCGATCTCTCTGCGCGTGCTCAAAGAACCGTCGCTGGCGGAGGACGTGATGCAGGAAGTGCTGATGCAGGTGTGGCGAAGTCCGGGTGGCTTCATAGCGCAGCGAGGCAGCATGGGAGCCTGGCTTGCGGTGGTGGCCCGGAATCGCTCGATTGACGTCTTGCGGCGAAGAGCGCATCAGGAGCCGCTGGAAACCCTGACGGTCGCGGAGCAGCCTCGATCGATGCTGCGTTCCGTGGAGGATGAACAGTTGATGAATCAGGTGAGAAGTGTGGTGATGCAGTTGCCGGAAGACCAGCAAAGCTCGCTGCAAATGGCCTACTTTGATGGCATGAGTCACTCTGAGATTGCTGAACGCACAGGGATTCCGCTGGGTACCGTAAAGACGCGGATTCGGTCTGGACTGAGTGCCGTGAGAAAGGTGCTACAGGTATGACTATGCGCAAACAAGTTCATGTAGATGAAGATGACCTGATCCAGTATGCGTTGGGCAATCTGAGTGATGCTCAACTGTTTCAAATGACGGCGCATATCTCGATGTGTGGCGAATGTCGGGGCGAAGTGGAAAAAATTCGCAGCACGATGGCGGCCTTTGGCGCGACAACAGACATGGAGTCTTTGCCAGCAGGAGCCAAGGATCGCTTTATGGCTATGCTGCAAAGAGAGACGGTGCAGGCAGAGGCAGCTATGACCTCGTCAGTGAACGCGATACCGAAGCGCACCCGTAAGCTCTTTGCCTGGAACCGTTCTCCGCTCCCATTTCAGATTCTCTCCGGTGCGCTGGCCGCTGGCATGGTGTTTTTTGCCTATGATGATGCGATGCATTACCACGAGATGCGCCAGATGATACCGAAGGTTGCGCAATTTGAAGTGCAGATGGCCAAGCTCTCTGACTTGCAGCAGTTCCTGCAGGGGAATAACGTGCAGGCAGTGGCGCTGCATCCCAAGCCAATTGCAAAGACGGAGCCGGAAGGTCATGCACTGTATTCTGCGCGCATGGGCAAGCTGGTATTCACAGCTTCCAATCTGCCTCCCGTTCCGGATGGCAAAGCCTACGAGCTTTGGATTCTTCCGCGGGATGGCGGCGCGCCGATTCCGGCTGGAGTTTTTAACCCGGGGCCGACGGGCAACGCGGCTGTGGTTTATCCCCAGATTCCCGCTGGAGTAGATGCAGCGGGGTTTGGCGTAACGCTCGAAAATTCTTCTGGAGCGACGAAGCCCACGCTGCCCATCCTGCTCAGCGGTGAATAAGAGCAGAGGCGTTTGATCGCTGCTTCCCTGTTTCGATGAAAAAGCTGGTACTTGCTAATGCAAGTACCAGCTTTGTGATTTGAAGGTATAAAAATCGTCAGCAAATCGAACTGATGATCAAAGCTGCGTGGGATCCTGCAGGCGGCAGTTCTGAATGGTGATGGCTGCTCCGGTTGATGTGAAGTCCGCAGGCGGCAGATTGCAGGGTTGCCCGGCGCCTGGGATGCGACTCACCGTATTCGGATTGTTGCTTGCGGTATCCGGCGAAGTGACGCGGACATCGAGAGCGTTGCCGGATACCAGAATGCTCGTGCCCACGATGTCCTGATCCGTGCGGATGATCGTGACGTAAGGGCTGTCTGGTGAAACCACGTAAACCTTGCCGTAAAGCGAGTTCTGGATAGAGGCAACGGTGCGTGGGTGGCCATTGACGGCGAGCGTCTTTTCCACTGTGTGACTGATCATGTTGATGATGCTGACCGTGCCGTCTGACTGATTGGCGACGTAAGCGCGGCTGCCATCTGCAAGCACCGTGACAGAGGCTGGATTATGGCCGACCGGAACGGTGTACGTGGTGCCAAAGGTTGGGCTGTCATTGCCGTATTCGTCCAGGCTGACATCGATGATGCTGACCGTATCGCCATCATAATTTGCGACGACGAGCTGCTGTGTGGCCTGATTGTACTCAGCATACACAGGTCCTGCGTGCGGCAGCCCATTGGTTGGCGTGAGCGGCAGGCTGGGATGGCAGGTGACCGGCTGCCCGTTCTGGTTGTTGAACGGCGCGCAACTGTCGATCGCGTTGATCTCGCTGTTGATGACCGACACGCTGTCACTGCCTCGATTGAGTACAAAGACACGCTGACCGTCGAGCGAGCCGACTGCGTAATCCGGACATACGCCCACAGGGATATGTGACGAGACAGAGTACGTGGTGGTTTCGATGCCGTCGGCAGTGCCGGCGGGAAGCGACGGAGAATAGGGATCGATGTTGCAGGCTACGCCGCCCTGAACCGAGTTGCCGTCCAGCGTAATGTTGCTGAGGTACGGAATGTTCTGAGAGACGGTATAGTAGCGCTGCGCCAGGCTGACGCCCTCCATCGTTACCGGAGACTCATCGACTGGAACAACCAGCTTGAAAGCGTCTGGTGCGCCGGTCAACACATCTACCTGATTCGTATTCACATCCAGAGCGTATAGACCCACAGACCCAGAGAAAAGGTTCACGCGCGGATCGATGCCGGAGTAAAGACTGAGGGTGCTGAACTGGACGTTCTTCTGCTGAAGGTTGGTGCTGACGGGGATGTTGGCAATAGTGCCGTCTCCGTTGAGCGTCCAGGCCAGCGAGCCGCCGGAGTTCATAGCAAAGCCCACCGGGGTGGGCCCAAGCGGAGAGGTCGCCATAACCACGTCGCCCGAATAATCAATCACGGTTCCGATTCCCAACACACTCGTGGATGGCGCCGAAACGACAAACGCGTAGGCAGAAGGAAGCTGCGCGGGGCCGGATGTGACGATGGGATAGGTGACGGGACGATAGTTGCTGCCGCAGGCTGCAAGAAAGAGAGCAGCGGCGGCGACAAGAGACAACTTTGCAAGAGGTCTTTTCAATGGAGAAAAAGGGTGAGTCGTGTCACTCATTCAATGATTATCCTGCGTTCTTCCTGATTGTAAATCACGCATTCGGGAAGTGGTCATACACATCCGGTGAGAAGCAGACATTCCCGGACAAACTATGGATGAAACAGCCTGAGGCGGGCAACGCGCGACAGGCGGCCAGACGGTGAAAGCTGATAGGTTGGACGCATGAGCGAGGAAAAGCGAAAGCAGGCAAAGTTGGATTTTTTGCCCCGCCTCACGGCTTCCTGGATGTCTCGTGCCGTGCTGCTTGTGGTGGCCCCGTGGATCGCTGCACAGGATCTGCTCGAGTTTCACTCATGGTTACAGACGATGCCGGGCGTAGCCTGGATTGCGCTGGGAGTGTGCGTGCTGCTGGCTGCGCTGGTGTGGCGGCTGCGCGCGGGCACACCGGGAGCAGCGGCGCTGGGCGCGGCGATTACCGGATGCCTGATGCTGGGTACGCTGCAATATCCCTATCGCAACTGGCTACGAAGCGGGTTGACGCCTCTGCTCGTGACGCTGATTCTGACTCTGGCCGCCACCAGGATTGCCCGAAACCGAAGGAACGAGCAGGACTCAAACGAGGCTCGACGGGGGCGGGATGCGGCGCAGGTGGCGGCAAATCTGGGAGCGGCGGCGCTGGCAGTGACGCTCATTCCCTTTGCCCCGCGCGTGGTCGCGCACAATCCGTATTTTGCAGCGCTCATTGCCTATGCGGCGCTGGCTGAGGCGGCGGCAGATACCGTCTCTTCAGAGATCGGACAGGCCTTTGGCGGTGTGCCACGGCTGGTGACGACGTGGCAGCGCGTTCCACCCGGAACAGACGGTGCTGTGACCGTGAAAGGATCACTCGCTGGACTGATGGCTGCTGCCGCGGTGGCTGTTGCGGGCATCTGGTCACTGACTGGTGCCGTGGAATCACAGAGTCTGGGGGTAGCGCTGATTTTATTGGGAGCGATGGTCGGATGGGCTGCTGACAGTCTGCTGGGAGCAGTGGCGGAGCGGTGCGGCTGGCTGAATAATGACGCCGTGAATTTTCTGAGTACAGTCATCGCCAGTGCCACAACGCTTCAGATGGCGCGTATCGTCTCCACAGTACTGCGCACGCACGGATGAAGCGTTCGCAATGGGTGAGCGCTCATCATGGGCGCACAAGTGCAGAGAATCAGGCAGGACTGACTTCGCTCAACAGCCGGTTCCAGGTCTTCTGATTGCGACGATACGTCTTCTTCAGGTCGGCCAGAATTCGGCTGAAGTCGGCATTGGTGTGCAGGTTGTTCCAAACGGGATTCTTCTGGAACCATGGATAATTTTCGTTGCCCAGGTAGATAGCGCGGCGCAGCCAATGCAGGGCCTCGCCGGCATCGCCCTCCACCGCAAAATAGGAGGCCAGGCGATAGGCCATTTCACTATCCGCCTCTGCCGCGGCCAGAGTATCTTCGCGCAGCAGCGTGGCGGCCAGGGAGCGTTCGCCCGCCTGAACATAGCAGAGCGCAAGCGTGGGAACGGCTATGCGCATGGAGCTGTCATCGTGAATGACCTCTTCCAGAATATCGATGGCGCTGCGCAGGTTGCCCTGCCGCATGTGCTGATACGCGGCGGAGGTCCGTAACAGCGGATGACGCGGTTCCAAAGCCAGTCCTTTGGCCAGTTCATCATCGGCTACGTCGAGCTGGTTCTGGTAGTGGTAGACGCGCGCGCGATGGTTGTACAGGATAGCTGCACTACCCGGATTCAACTTGAGAGCACGGCTGAACTGTGCCAGAGCTTCCTCATACATGCCATCCAGCCGCAGCGTAATGCCCGCTACCAGATGCACGTTCCAGTCATTGTCTGCCTGGCTGAGCAGGTTGGCGATTCCGTAGCGAGCCGACTCCTTGTCGCCGCGCGTAAGCAGCATGTAGACACGATAGAGATTGGCCTCAATCGAGTCAGAATCGATGGAAAGAGCACGATCAAAAGCACGTCGCGCCTGCATCAGGTGCACCTGACCGGCGAATCCATGACGAGCGTACTGGAGCTGCGCAATGCCAAGTCCGCTCCAGCCTGACGCAAACTCCGGCTCCTTGACAGTGACCCGCTCGAAGAGCATGGTGGCGCGATCCAGATCAGCGCGTGAGCCAGTGCGGGTCATGAAGGAAGTAAGCAACGCGCGGGCCTGAAGATATTCCTCCGAAAGCGTCTCTGGCAATGAACCCTGGCGCTGAGCAGGCGGCTCTGCGGTACCTCCGCGAGGATCGACGCCACCGATGGCATGAAGCGCAGCAAAGACTTCGCTGGACAACTCATTTTGCACGGCAATCAGATCGAACGATTCAACATGAATCGCTCCACCGGAGCGAACACTCTGGCCCTGCACGTCGAGTAGCTGCCAGTTGAGATCAAAACCATTCTCGGATCGCATGAAGTTGCCTGCAAGAACGTGCGTCACCAGCAGCCGCTGCCCCATGGCAAGCGGGTCCATCTGTGCCGTGGGAAGATTCATCAGCGAGCTGGAAGGTCGAACGACAAGACCGGGAATGCGCGCCAGCCGAGCCGCAATAGCATCTGCCAGCGCAAAGCCATAAAGCGGCGCGACAGGCTCTGAGCTTAAGTTGTGAAACGGCAGGACGACGATCGAGTTCTGACGCGGCGCGTCTGGCACCGATTCACGAAATCGCTCGGCCAGCATGGAGAGAAAACTGGTAGCACGTTTCTCGGATTCCCCACCGGTGGGTACCAGATTGGCCGCTGCATCGCCGGGAATGCCGCCTGTTTCAAGCTGCATCGCCTTCATGATCGTCTTCAGCGCCTCACGCACCTCCGCTGCAGAGGCGTAGCGCGCGGCGGGGTTCTTGGCCAGGCAATGCTCGACAACACTTTTCATCTCGGGCAGGATGCCTGGGACGATCTCAACCAGGTCAGGAGCATCGACAAACTGGATGGCGCGAATAACCTGAAAATCCTCAGCGTCAGGACGTGCAAAAGGGTGCCGTCCGCTGAGCATCTCAAAAAGCAGAACACCCAGCGCCCAGACATCGGACTGCACGCTGGACTGGCCGGTAACGAACTGCTCAGGAGCCATGTAGCGAATGGTGCCGCCACGCGCCGTGTAGGTTTCAGCAATGGATGCATCGCGAGAGACCGAAGGCTTCGATGGATCAAAGGAAGCATCTTCCGGGCGCAGGCGACGAGCTAGACCAAAATCCAGAATCTTGACGAGTCCGCCATCGGTGAGCATGACGTTCTGCGGTTTCAGGTCGCGATGAAAGATGCCAAGTGAGTGTGCGGCATGGAGTCCATCCGCGATTTGAATGCCCACCGAGAGTACAAGCTGGACGGTCGAAGCGCCCCTGGCAATCAGCGCATCAATCGACTGACCGGGAACAAACTGCATGACGATGAAGGCTTCATCCCCGCTTTCACCAATCTCGTAGATCGCGCAGACGTTGGGATGCTCGATGGCCGAGGCCAGCCGCGCCTCGCGCAGGATGGTCGAACGCATCTGCTGCTGGGTGAGCAGGCCACGACGCAGAATCTTCAACACGACAGGACGAGTGAGCAGCGTGTCATTCGCCAAATACACGACTCCGCTGCCGCCCGCTCCCAGACGGCGCAGGATTTCATAGTGCTCGATGACACGACGCTTCATGACTGCTACCAGTCTAGCCGGAAATGGAGCATGCGCGTCTCACGTCGACAGATGCCTGTCACGATGGCGGTCTGGTAGTTTTTCAATATGACGCGGCAGTGCAGACAGCCAGAAATCCAACCGCAGGGAATCTGGCAACTTCGATCCGTGCGCCGGCTTGGCGCAGTGGGCTTTGTGCTGGGTTGGGTCTTGTCAGCCAGCCCGATCACCGCCGCGCAGCAATCGCCGGCAGGCAAGTTGCAGCAGACGACGACAAAGCAGAATCCTGCGACGCAAGCCCCCGCAAACAATCCATCCAGTGAGCCAGGATTGCACATTTCCACCGGTTCCGTGATTGGCGATGCCGCAGACCAAACCCAGCGAATGCTGAATCTGATTGACGATTTGCAGTTTCATCATCTGGAGCAGATGTTGCAGAGCAACGCTGATGGCCAGTCCTCGCTGCAACCTGCGCAAAGACACTTTCTGCGCGGGATTCTGGACAATCGCGAGAATCATCCGAAGAAGTCCATTCAGGAGCTTGCGCCGCTGATCGATGCAATTGCAGCCTCGGGCAATGTAACCGAAGAGAAACTCGCTCGCCAGACACTGGCCGAAGATTATCTGCGCAGCGGGCAACTGACCCAGGCCGCTGCAGCCTATCAGGCCCTCGACACGCGCATGCACAACCGGATGAGCCAGGACGAACGCGACGATCTGGAACAACCGCTCAAGCTCTTGCCGCTCGCCGTGGATCACCCGCCCATGACCGTTGAGGCAGGCGCTCCGTTCTCACTGCCGTATGAACTGGATCCGCTGGGACTATCGGATATTCCGGTTTTTGTTGACGGAGTTTCCCACGCCTGGATGCTTGATCCTACGGAACCCTTCAACCTCATCAGCCGATCCACCGCGCGAGAGGTGGGCCTCAAACTTTCCGATCAGGTTGCAACGATCCATACGCTGACCGGGAAGCCGATGACAGTGCATTCCACAGTGATTCCTCGACTGACACTGGGCAATGTGACCTTTCGCAACATGACGGCATTTGTCTTCAACGATGAGGACTTTGCCTTCCCGCAGTCAGACTATTCCGTGCGAGGGGTGCTTGGTTTTCCGGCAGTCTCAGCGCTTGGCAGCCTGACCATTACCTCGGACGCAACCATCGAAGTACAGCCCGGTGCAGTGGGTGCGCGGGTTACGGATGGCGCGCCCTTTTATCTGGATGGAGAGCGCGTGCTGGTGGCGCTGGGCAAACCCGATGGCTCCGATGATCGCCTGTATGCCGTCGATGCCGCCGGACAACAAAGCTATCTTTCCTCGCGCTACTTTTCAGAACATGCGCAGGATTTTGCAGGCAGCCGGTTGCAACTGCTGCAACTGACAGGAATGGAGGATGCAGCGCCTGTGCCTGCCTATCTGGCGCAATCGCTCATGCTGCCCGTAGGCAGAAAACATGTAATGGTTCACGATGTACAGGTGCTGACGCAACCACTGGGCGCAACGGCAAGCGACGACACCTACGGCACGCTCGGGGTGGATATCCTGCAACAGTTTGCCAGCTACACCTTTGATTATCGAACGATGCGCTTTACGGTTACGCCGCACTGACTGTTTGTGAAAGCGGTGTCCATTGCGGAGAGCGCTGGCATCACCCACGCACTCGCCGCTGATGTGTGGACGGAATGCGCAGATCTTCGCGATATTTCGCCACCGTCCGGCGCGTGACCTGAATGCCCTGGGCCTGAAGCAACGCGGCAAGCTGATCGTCGGTCAGCGGTCGCTTCGGGTCTTCTTCGTCGATCAGCTTGCGGACCTTGCGCTTGAGCACAACCAGCGGAGTGTCTGCACCCTCCGGCCCGTTCGACCCCTCGGAAAAGAATGCGCGCAGTTCAATGACACCCTGCGGAGTATGCGCGTATTTGTTGGCGACGGCGCGACTCACCGTGGACGGGTGCACGCCAATCTCCTCGGCAACTTCCTTGATCATCATGGGGCGCAGCGCTTCCATTCCCTGCTCTAGAAAATCCTGCTGGCGGCGAATGATGACTTCGCAGGTTCGCAGAATGGTGCTTTTGCGCTGGGCGATATTGCGCATCAGTTGCATGGCCGAACGCAAGCGGTCTTTGACATAATCCCGAACTTCTTTTTCCGTCGATTTGGCAGCCAGCATTCGACGATAGCGATGGCTGAGTCGCAAGCTGGGCAGATTTTCTTCGTTCATCAGCGCGACCCACACTTCATCGCGTTTCACAAAGGCGACATCCGGCTCAATCCACTGCGTCTCTCGACTGCTGTAGCGCGTGCCCGGGCGCGGGTCTAGGGAGCGAATCAGACTTAAAACCTCAGTAGCCTCCGCCGCTGTGCAGCTCAGCGCCTTGGCAATCTCGCGCGGGTCACGATGCGTGAGCAAAGTGAAGTGGCTTTGCAGTACTATCGAAGCCAGATCAAAACAATGCCGGCGCTGCTGCAACTCGAGTTGAACGGCGGCGTGCAGGCTGTGGTGTGGCGAGTCCAGTGCTTCCGCAGTTGGCTGTTCCCCCGCCTGCGCAGGAAGCGTCGTTGCATCGGAAAGAGGAAGATTTGTGGCGCGGGTCGGCGCATAGAGCGCGTCCAGTTCATGCATCTGGGCACGCACCTGAAGCTGAAGACACTCGCTGAGAGAACGCGCACCGACACCGGCAGGGTCAAGGGAGTGCAGCACTTGCAACGCATGAAGGAGGATTTCCATCGCCGCCGAAGCACGCATCTCCATCGACGAAGCATAGACGTCCGTCAAATCATCCAGCGAGGAAGCCAGATAGCCATTCTCGTCCAGATTCCCGATCAGAAACTCGGTGGCCTGTGCAATCTCCGGAGCCAGAGTCTGCGCGCCAAGCTGCCATTGCAGATGATCAAAGAGTGAAGTGGGGCGTGAAAGAAACTGTTCGAAGCCAGGCTTCTCAATCTCTTCAAACTCACGCTGGGAACGGAATCCAGGATCGAGATACTCCTGAAAATAATTGCCGAAATCAATCTCTTCAAAAGGGTCTGCGGGAGCCGCTTCCGTCGTCTGCGCTGTCTGTTCACGCGCAGATTCACGTTGCTCCACGTCATCCAGCATGGGAATCGATTCGTCCATCTCCTCCAGGAGCGGATTCTCCGCAATCTCATTTTGAATCATCTCAGCCAGTTCCATCTTGTTCAGCGCAAGCACACTGACCATCTGCATCAGCCCAGGTGTGAGTATCTGGCGCTGCGAGACTTTCAGATTGAGTCTTGGCTGCAACAGTGGCATGGAGTGGACCCTTGAGTGCAAGTGTAAATCCATCCCGTCTTACGGGTGGATTTGGCGACTGAATTTCGAGACGAGTGTTCCAGAATGGGTCGCTGCTGAATTGGAAAAGCATGAAAACAATCCAACCGGCAGACAACGCGCTGAAAGCGATCAACTGAGGGTAAAACCCTCGCCGAGATAGATGCGTCGCACGTCCGGATCATTGCCGAGTTCGCGTGGAGTGCCCGTGCGAAAGATCTGACCTTCGGCGATGATGTAGGCGCGATCCGTGACGGAGAGTGTTTCGCGCACATTGTGATCGGTGATCAGAATACCGATGCCACTCGATTTCAGTTCAAAGATGATTTTTTGCAGATCCAGAACGGCGATGGGATCAATGCCGCTGAATGGCTCGTCCAGCAATAAGAAACTGGGCTGAATGCAAAGGCAACGCGCAATCTCCACGCGACGCCGCTCGCCGCCGGAGAGCGCGTAACCACGCGTGGAGCGGATGTGGCGAAGATTTAACTGCTGGATCAGGCGATCGGTTCGGCTTTGTCGCTCGCGCTCAGAGATGGGCTGATTCTCAAGCACTGCGAGGATGTTCTGCTCAACCGTGAGCTTGCGAAAGACGGATGGCTCCTGCGGCAGGTAGCTGATGCCGTGATCGCGTGCGCGCAGATACATGGGCACATGCGTGATCTCGGTTTCATCCACGCGGACATAGCCGGAGTCGGGACGGACGAGGCCGACGATCATATAAAAACTGGTGGTTTTGCCCGCGCCGTTGGGGCCAAGCAGGCCAACCACTTCGCCGCGCGAAATCTCTACGCTTACGTCGCGAACGACCTGGCGCCCACTGTAACTCTTTGCGATTTTATCTGCTGTCAGGGTCTGCATCGTCGATGTGGGATGAGCCATTTCAGTTTAACGCTGCTTTCCGGTGGAGCGTGCATTTCCGCTTGCGTCGGTGATCGAGATGCTGTCATCGTCCAGGTGGAAGCGGATGGTGCGTCCGCTGACCGTGCCGTGCAACAGATCGATCAACTTTGGCTCCTGTGTCGAGGTTCCGGTCAGGACCATCGTCGAGTCTTCGCTGGTGTAGTCGAGGGTTTCGCCGCTGCCCGTGCGGCCGGGCGAAGAAAAGCGTACGTGCCCGCTGCTAATCATTCGATCCACGGCGGACAAGGCAGACTGACTGCGCGGCAATCCAGCGGCGTGAGATGAATCCGGGTGCAGGTAGACACGGACAGAATTGGAGTCGATTCGAGCGGTGCCACCGGAAGCCGTGGCCGCAATGGTCACATGTGGCAACACTCCGGAAGAAAACACGGCAAGCTGCTGAGCAAACGACTCATGGACAGCGCCGCTGGTAAAGCGAAGAATGTGAGTCAAAGCATCCGCCTTACTGGCAGCTTTGGGCAGAGGCTGCGGCGATTGAGCAAGAACCGTAAAGACCGGACGAGTCCGTGAGGCAGCCTCTGCATCGAGCGTCTGAAGCATTCGATTCAACACAATCGTTGGCGCAGTGATGGAACTGGCATCCTGCCAGAGATGCACCGGCGAAACGACAGTCCCGGTGAAGGTGATCTTCTGCGCGTGACCATCGAGAACCGCCTCGCTGGCCAGTACATGAACGGGCGACGACGCACTGGATTGGGCCGTGCCTGCCAAATCCTTCCAGGTGGCTTGCACCGCTCGTTTTGCAAATGCATTTTCGCGGATCCGATCCAGGTCGATGCTGTCGGCAACCAGCGAAAAGGTGTCTCCTTCCAGTCGAGGAGGCGTGTCTGAAGTTCCGGTAAGATGCAGAACACCGGTTTCGCCATTGTAGATGGAGTGCGTGGCAACGCCATGCATCGTGCTGGCGGGCTGATCGCGCCTGGACGATGCCTGCACCATATCCATGCGAATATGACCATCCTGCACGATGCGCTCAATCTGGCTGGCTCCCGATAGATCGTCACCTTCGATCCGAGGCTGCCGCCGATTCACATCCTCTTTGAGTTGCGAGTCCAGCGTATCCGAGGTGCTTGTCCACTGGCGAATCGGATGACCTTCAGGTCCTGTCGTCTCGCGATACCGGGCATTGCCCAAACCAAGAACTCGTTGCAGCGTTCCCGTTGCTGAAAAAAATGCCTGTACATGATCCGCGGTAAGTGACGATCTCTGGGGCGGCTGACCTTCAGCCAGTGTGGTGGTGAGGATGCTTACGTGACCATCTCCACGAATCTGCTGAAGCTGCATGGCAGAGCGTGTTTCTGTATGCGCGTCATGCTGAGTTTCAGGATGACTTTCCAGAGGAAGCGCGGAGGGCTTCGCTGGGTGAGCCGATGGCACGAAATACAAATCCGCTGTCTCAGAGCGCCACTCCCGCACGATGTGCGTGGCTGCCTTTCGCGCTTGCGGCACGGCTTGATGATCCTGAAGTTCAGCTCCATCGAGAAGCTTTGCCATTTGCAACTGGCCGTTTCCATCAAAGGAAAGCTTTGCACGTGGCGATTTTCCGGTAAGCTGACGGTTCTCACGATTCATCTGAAAAGTTGTTCCACCGGACATCACCCCGGATGTCGGCTGACTTCTGGCATTCAGCAGGAAAACGGCCTGAGAAGCCTGCGCATCTGAATCGGAATTCGTGTGCAGATGAACCTTGTCCGAGGCATTGAGCGAAGCGATGGAACCATCGGCGCGAAAGAGAATATGCGCCACTCCACTGGATGCCGCTCCCCCGCTGTAGTCGGTGTGCATGTTGAGGAGTGTGGCACTTTGCGACGTGCGATCCATGACCGCATGATCGGCGCGAATGGTCATTGGCTCAGCATTGCGATGCACATGGATATCCACGGCAGAGTCCAGCGTGATCTGTCCGTGAACAGCATCATAGGTAGCTCCGACGGCTGAGCCATTGCCTTGAGGCAACAGGAAATCCAACTCGTGACTGGTGGTGGCGACTTCGGTTTTCTGGTTAAAGGTCAGTCCGCTGGTCCGAATGTGAATGGAAGACTTTGCCGTCGAAGCTGGAGCCTCGGCGTGGGATGGATTACGCACATCGATCTCGACTTCGCCCTGAGCCACAGCAATGCCAGCGGACTGGTCATATTGAAACTCATCGCCACGAATCGTATCCTGACGTTCGCCCTGCGGATTGAAGAACTCGATCTGGACATGGTGCAGCATCGTCTCGCCGTTTTTGCGAGTCTGTTCTGCGCGCTCTGCGTGAATGCGAAAGAGCGTTTTGCCCCGTCGCGTCTGGGTGTAATCGAACTGATTGGCCTGCAACTGAATGTCGGCGCCCAGCCTGTGCGGCAAATCCTGCAGCAGGAAATGACGCTTCCACTGACCAGAAAGCAGAAAAACCACAACTGCGAGAAAAAGCACCACTCCCACGACAAGAATGAGATTGCGGGTGCGTTCGATGCTGAAAAGTGGTTTCATGCGTGTGCGGTCGCTGTCAGCTCAATGCACTCGGTTGAGACGCGCCTGAAGCCGCGCCACGAGAGACTCGCCAAGTTCGGACCAAAGCAGACGAGACGATGGCTCAGTCTCCCGCTGGATGGATTCGACGAGCGCAATCAACTGGCGGATGTTCTCCTCGATGCAGCGCAACGCTTGCGAATCCAGCTCCGCCCCTTCCTGCAGAAATACTTCGTCACTGCCGAAGTCAATGCGGATATGTCCGTCCTGCGTCCATGCGCCCTCATCAAACTCCGGTCCGTAGGCCAGAACGCGAATCAATCTGCGCCGTTTGGACCACCCGGACTCTGAATCAGACGAAGCATCCGGCTCCCAGAGATTCCAGCCAATCTGAAACTCGCAGGCATCATCGGGATGAAACAGTTCCAGCGCCTGATCGACGGCGTGCTCGATCCGCGCAGCGTGCTCTCCCGCGCCGTAAATCTCCTGAAAAAGCGCGGTTTCACGCCAGTTGATGGGCCACACGGTGACGGAAAAAACACCTGGCTCACCCCCATGCGCCGCAAACTGCGCAAGCACGTGATGGAGCTTTTCTTCCAGGTCTTCCATGCGCATCTGCGGGTACCAGAGACTGAGCGAAATCGAATCAGACATAGCCCTTTCATTTTATCTGGCGCCAGCGCCGGTCACCCGTTCTATTTGCCCCATGATGCAATTGATATACTGCGGCTTATGTTTCAGCCTCGAATCCTTTTCCGCACCATCCTCCTCGCGTTGCTGCTTGCTCTGCACCCGGCGCTCCGCACAGGGATTGCCCAGGCACAGACCGCTAATGACAACAGCCAGGCGAGTCCACAGCAGTTTGCGAATCTTGGCATATGCCCGCTGGAAAGCGGTGAGAAGGTGCAGGAGTGTCGCATCGGATATCGAACATGGGGCGTCCGAAATGCTGACTCCAGCAATGTCATTCTGGTGCCCCTGTGGTTCACCGGGAATACATCCAAACTGGAGTCTTCCGTCGGTCCCGGCAAGGTGCTGGACTCCTCGCGCTACTTCATCGTCGGCATCGATCCGCTGGCCAATGGCGTCTCCAGCTCGCCATCGAACAGCAGGGTGCAGCCACGCATGACCTTTCCCGCAATCACCATTCGAGACATGGTTGAGACGGAATACACTCTTGCGACAAAGGCGCTTGGATTAAAGCACGTTCACGCGGTGCTCGGCACGTCGATGGGAGGTATGCAGACCTTTGAATGGATGGTCGCCCACCCGGACTTTATGGATGATGCAGTGCCGATTGTTGGTTCGCCGCGGTTGACCGCCTATGACCTGCTGCTTTGGCACGCGGAGGAAGATGCCATTCGTTCCAGTCCTGCGTGGCAGATGGGCAACTACAAGGAGAACCCATCGATCCCGATGGTGCAGATTCTGCATTCGATGAACATCACCACGCCGCACCACTACGCGGCGACGACAAGCCGTGAGATGTTTCCAGCCATCTATGCCGGCTATGGCAACTGGAATGCCGATGGATTTGACGCCAACGATCGCATCTATCAGCTGGAGGCGATGATTCACCAGGATGTGGCGCATGGCGGCAACCTGGATGCGGCTGCGGCCCGCGTGCGGGCCAAGGTGCTGGCCGTGGTCTCAGAACAGGATCATATGGTCAATCCCGGCCCGGCGCAGGAGTTTGCGCCAAAGATCCACGCGAAGGTTCTGGTCCTCCACTCCGATTGCGGCCACCTGGCTCCCAACTGCGAAGCACAGACCGTCAGCACGGCGGTGAATGCGTTCCTTGGCGGAAACTGAGTCTCAGGCAATCACAATCTCGGCGAAATCCGCAATGCCTGAGATACTGGCCAGCACGGAGTCGATCAGGCGCAGTCGAGCTGCGCGCAAATCCGCTTGCGGAGCCATCACCATGACCTTGGCAAAGAATGCATCGACGGTCGGCGCCAGGCTTGCTATGGCCTCGAGCGCCAGGGTGTATTCGTGGCGCATACGCAGAGCCTGCACCTGCTCGGAGAGCCGCTCGGAAGCAGCCAGAAGCGCCTGCTCCTCTGGTTCGGCGAGCAGCCCATTCTGTGCCGCTGACCAATCGCTGCCTGCCTGTTTTGCCTGAGTCAGAATGTTGCGAATGCGCCGGGATGCGGCAGCTACAGCCATAAAATCCGCGGAGCCTCGAACCCGAGTCAGCGCTTCACAGCGCGCGCACGCATCCAGAACATCGTCGGCATCTGCAGCCAGAACCGCGGCAATCACATCGTAGCTGTAGCCGCGAGATTCCTTGAGATAGAAACTGAGACGCTCACGCAGAAAACCGGCAACCGATGTCTCCGCTTGTCCGGCAGCGGCGATCAGTTCGCTCAGGCGCAGCGGCAAGGCCGCCTCTGCCAGAATGCGAATGATGGCATTTCCTGCACGACGCAGCGCAAATGGATCCCGCGAGCCAGAGGGAATATTGCCGATCGAAAACATGGCGGTAATGGTCTGAATGCGATCAACCAGGCCGAGTATCTGCGCTTCGGTGGTGGATGGAATGGAGTCTTCCATCGACGCAGGCGTATATTGCGCATAGATGGCGGCTGCTACGGTTTCGCCCAGCGCCTGAGCGCGCGCATAAAGCCCGCCGACGATTCCCTGCAACTCGGTGAACTCCTTCACAAGCTCCGCCGTCAGGTCCGCCTTCGCCAGCAGAACAGCCTGTAAAAGCGCTGCATGATTGAGAATTTTTCCGCGACTTTGAATCGTCTTGCTGACCACTTCAGCGATGCGAAGATTCTGCTCTGTCTTCCAGAAATAGCTTCCAAGCTCTTTTTGGAAGGTCACAGCGTGCAGCAGCTCCACGCGCTCGGTGAGCGGAGTCTTCTGGTCGGCATTCCAGAAGAACTGCGCATCCTTGAAGCGAGAACGCAGCACACGCTCGTTGCCATGGCGGATAGTTGCCTGCCCTTGATCATCCACTTCCGTGTTGAGGATGGTCAGGAAATGCGGCAGCAGCTCCCCGCCTGCGCTCTCCACGGCAAAATACTTCTGGTGATCCCGCATCACGGTCACCAGCACTTCCTGCGGCAGCGCCAGATACTCCGATTCAAACGCTCCAGAAAGCACCGTAGGCCACTCCGTCAGGTGTACCACCGTCTCAATCAGTTCCGCATCCTCGCGCCATCGAGCATCAGGGATCAGTCGCGTCGCTCGATCCAGCGCCTTGCGAATGATGTGGCGACGATCGTCAGGATGGACGAGGACAAAGGCTTCGCGCAATCGACCAGCATACTCGGAAGCGTGATGGAGTGGAACGTGTGCAGCGCCGTGCAGAATACGATGGCCTCGACTGGTCTTCCCAGCGACCTGCCCGGCAAAGTGGAATGGAAGAATCTCTGCATCCAGCAGTGCAACAAGCCAGCGCACGGGACGCACAAAGCGCTCGGGCTTGCCTTCGCGCCAATACATATTCTTGGGCCAGGAAAGCCCCGCAACACAGGCTGGGAGCGCAGTGACAAGAATCGCAGACGCTGCTTCACCCTGTCGCAGCACAGTTGCTCCCACGTACTCCCCTTTGGGCGTGGCAATCTTGCGCAGCGCATCCACCGGAACCCCGGCCTTGCGGGCGAAGGCTGTTGCTGCCGGAGAAAACGACTCCTGCTGCCAGGCAATCTTCCATGAAGGCCCAATCATCTCTTCTTCGATATCCGGCTGGCGTGGAATGACACCGGAGACCAAAACGGCAAGCCTGCGCGGGGTGGAAAAAGCGGTGATCTGGAAGGCGGATTCCAGCAGACGATGTTCGCGGAGCAGCGCTTCCACGCGTGATGCCAGCTCTTGCTGAGCCGCAGCCAGCATCCGCGAAGGAACTTCTTCCAGTCCAATTTCAAGCAGAAAATCAGGCATCGGCAGTCACTTTCTGGGCAGCCGTCTGCTGGCTCGTGTAGGCACGCGCCACGCCTACGGCGAGTGCGCGGATTCTTGCGATGACGCCCACACGCTCGGTGACGGAGATGGCTCCGCGCGCATCCAGCAGGTTGAAGAGGTGAGAGCACTTCAGGCAAAGATCAAAGGCGCTCAGCAACGGGTAACGGCGAATCTGCGCCACATCGTCAAGCGCTGCCAATGTCTGCGCTCCATCGATGAGCGCCTGGCATTCGGCCTCATAGAGTCGCAGATGCTCCCAAAGCTTTTCTACATCTGCGTATTCAAAGTTGTAGACGGAGAACTGCAACTCGTCCTCCAGACGAATCTCACCGTAGCGGACTTCCTGACCAGTCATCGGATCGCGCATCCACACAATGTCGTAGATGGAATCCACATCCTGCAGAAAGGCCGCAATGCGCTCCAGGCCGTACGTAATCTCCGCCGTGATGGGGTCCAGATCAATGCCGCCACACTGCTGAAAATAAGTAAACTGCGTGATCTCCAGCCCATCGAGCATCACCTGCCAGCCGATGCCCCATGCACCGAGCGTGGGCGACTCCCAGTTGTCTTCTTCAAACTTCAGGTCGTGTCGCCGCAGGTCTATGCCAATCGCGGCCAGCGAGTCGAGATACAGCTCCTGAATATTGGCTGGTGGCGGTTTGAGGATGAGCTGAAACTGCGTGTGCTTGAAAAGCCGATTGGGATTCTCACCATAACGACCGTCAGCGGGGCGGCGGGACGGCTGCGCGTAGCCCACGCGGTAGGGACGAGGTCCGAGTACCCGCAAAAACGTCTCCGGCGCCATCGTTCCCGCGCCAACTTCCACGTCATACGGCTGCTGGAGGATACATCCGCGTGAAGCCCAGAAGGTTTGCAGACGAAACAGCAGCTCCTGAAAAGTGAGCGGAACGGTGGGCTGACCCGTATCGGCAGAGCTGCCGGAAGTAAGTGGTGGATGAGATGCAGACATGCTTTGGTCTTTCACCGCAAATGGATTGGTTTCATTCTAACTGAGCCGCACGCGGGATGGAGGCGCTGTAGTCACGGAAGTGCTCAGCCTGCGCAGCGCTTCCGCTGTACGCAGGCGACGCTCCAGATGTCGTTCCAGCGCCTGAATCGCAAACCGCCGCAGATCGGCGGCGCGCTGCGCACTCCACGGCTGCGCAGCAAACTCGGCGATGGGGCAACGCAGCATCTGGTGCGCCATTCGAAGTGACTCCGACGACACGGATGCACTTGCTGGCATGGCGTGCAGATGACAACGCAGACCATCGGCGGAGGGATGAAACCAGGCACCAGAGTCGAGCACGGAAGCGGCGCAGACCACGCATGTGTTCAGGTCGGGCAGCCAGCCCATCAGCCTCGTCATCCACAGTGAAAAATAAGTGATCGAGAGCCATAGATGATCCGCAGTGGCATGATCGAGCACCGTTGTGAGCAGGCGAAAGGCAAGCTCTTCCGGATTGCGATCCGGCAATGCCTGCTCTGTGACCTCGGCAAAAAAACTGAGCGCCGTCATCCTTGCATAATTCACGGGCACACGCAGGGGTGAGGCAATCAGTTCAAAGTGATCGATGCGAACCAGTTCCTCGCGAGGCCGATCGACAAAAGTGGCTTTGACCTCGGTCATCATCTCCAGCGCGCCGCCAAAGCGACGTCGGCTCTTCAGAGCAGATTTTGCCACGCCCTTGAGTTTGCCAAAATCCCGCGTCAGAAAGCTGACGATCAGGTCTGCTTCATTCACTGGCCACACACGCAGGATTACCGCATCACTGGAAAGCTGCATCGTCGCCCCTTATGCATCTTTGCAGATCGACCACTGTGAAAACGGCGCACAGCCTTTGCAGGCCATGCGCCGTCGATGGTATCTCGGAGCGGGAATGAATCCAGTGATCCGAGGTGTGAAGGAAAGCCTATCGCCCGAAGTGCTCAGCATTCTTCGCGGCAAAATGCGCCCACTTCTCCGGCAGATCATCGGCTGCAAAAATGGCCGAAACCGGGCAGGCAGGAACACATGCGCCGCAGTCGATGCACTCGACCGGATCGATGAAAAGCTGATCTGCTTCTCCGTGCTGTCCTTCGTCTTTTTTAGGGTGGATGCAATCGACGGGACAGGCGTCTACACAGGCGGTGTCCTTGGTGCCGATACAGGGTTCTGCAATGACGTATGCCATGACTTGAGCTTCTCCGTGGAGTTATTCTGCCAGCCAAATAGTAGCACAACAGACAGATGGGTTAAAAACGAGATCGCACAGGTCGATCCCTCGCCGTTCTCACTTGGTGGGACTTGCTTCGGCAGCCCTTCTGCGACCCTCAGCGTACTCAGCGGGTGTTGGAATGGGATCCAGATCACGCCCTGCGAAGAGCGCCTCAAAGGTCTCCAGCATTTCATTGTGAATGTTGCCGTTGGTGGCCAGCACTTCCCTGCTGTTCAGTTCGCGAGGACCACCGTCAAAGACGCTCACCCTTCCGCCTGCCTCTTCCACCAGCAAGAAACCGGCGGCTGTGTCCCAGGGATTCAGATGAAACTCCCAAAACGCATCCAGTCGCCCTGCGGCAACGTAGGCCAGGTCGAGCGCGGCAGAACCGGCGCGGCGCACCCCATGCGAACGAAGCGTGAACTCCTGATAGAAGTGGATGTTGGGATTGGCATGGCGCTTCCTGCTCGGGAATCCCGTAGCTATGAGGGATTCCGCCAGATGCAATGCCGACGAAACGTGGATGCGCTGACCGTTGCACCACGCCCCCTGTCCTTGCTCCGCAACAAATAACTCCTCACGCATGGGATCGTAGATGACGGCTGCCACCAGCGCCCCATCGCTCGCCAACCCTTCGCGACTCTCCATCTCCATCGCGCTTCTGTCTTCCAGCCCCAGCGAAACGCAGAAGTGAGGAAACCCATGCGCAAAGTTTGTCGTTCCATCCAGCGGGTCCACGTACCATCGGAAGTCAGAGTCCAGACGGTCACGTGTTCCTTCCTCGCCGAAGATACCGTGTTGCGGAAAGCTCTCTGCCAAAGCCTGGCGCAAATATCTTTCTACCGTTCGATCCGCAACGGTTACCAGATCTACTTCCCCTTTGTACTCGGTGACAACTCCAGCCTGAAAAAAGCTGCGCAACTGACTGCCAGCCTTGACTGCAATCTCGGCTGCGGCAGGCACCCAACAGAAATCCGCTTTTCCGGCATCCGGCAACAGCAAGCTCATACTTCCCCCGGCATGTTGGCAGACACAACCGACGTGCGCCGATGCGCGCTTTCCGTAATAGTACGGATTTGATTTTTGTAGATAAAAAGATTGGGCTGATTCTCGCGCGTCAGACGGATCATGCCATCGTCAAAGTATTCGATCCATCCGGTCACCGACTCCCCGTCATGCAGAACCACATTGACTGCAACCTGTCGAGAACTGAGTGAACGCAGGTAGAGCTGCTCCTGCCCGGTTTCGACCGGGGGCGTGGTACGCGCGGAACGAAGATTGCGAAACGGTGTCATAGGACTGATAGTGATTGGGAAGCAAAACAGAGTGTCGGGGTTGTCTGATGGCAAAAGCGGTAGCTTGTGACTACGTAGGAATTCCTGCGATGTGAGATGACAGCATCCCTGAAACAATGCCACCATGAAAGCAAACAATACGCCGAAAAAAGCGCAACCGCCTGCCGTCGGGGAAGCAGATGGAGGGAAAAACCCTAACGAGTGTTAGCTGAATAATATCCTGACCGGTAGCGAAGCTGGTACGCGTCGCCTCCTGCGCGGGGAATTTTGACTGTGATGCGGTGAAAATCCTCTGCACCGTTTTGCCGCGATGGATAGTATCCAATCCAGTACTGTGTCCGCAGCTCCTCAGAGATTTTGCTGAACGAAGCATCTGCGCCAATCTGGTCAAGATAGAAATATCGCCCGCCCGTCTGCCCTGAGAGTGTGATGAGCGCATGTTCCCCGCCCAGGTCGCGACCGGCGCTGGCCTCAATCGGGACATCGATCAGAGAGTAGACGATAACCTCCGCGCGCAAAGCTGATTCCAGCGCCTGCTGATAGGTCACCGTGTCCACCGTATCGCCACCATCGGTCACCAGCACCAGCACCCTGCGGCCATCCCGCGTGCCCAGTGATTGCGCGGCCTTTTGAATCGCTTCATAGAGCGCTGTCGCCGCGCCACGATGCAGGGTATTCAGCCCGTGCTCAATGCGCTTGACGTCGCTGGTGAAGGGGACAACCGGATGCACTTCCGTGGCAAACTCAATCAGGCTCATGCTGTCCTGCGGGCGCAGAATGGAATGGGCAAAACGACGCGCCGCCGCGCGCTCCGCATCAAGATCCTTGCCTACGCTGCCGCTGGTGTCCAGCGCCAGCACCAGATTCAGAGGGCGATTGGTCTGCCGCTCAAAGAGCGCAATCTTCTGCGGCTGTCCATTGTCCTCCACGGCAAAATCATTCTGCCCCAGGCCGTCAATCGGCGCACCGTTTGCATCCGTCACGCTGATGAGCACATTGACCAGGCGCACATCCACGTGCAGTGTGGGCACTGGATCATGCTGTGCAGAAGCATCCTCTACAGACTGAGCCGCAGCAGGCAGCGATGCCAGGGTGACAGTCAGCGCGAGCACGGCAACCGCTCGCAGACACTTCACTTGCCCTGCTCCATCTCTGCCTGCGAAGTGGCTGCGCCATGCAGCGCAATCGCATCCGGAAACGGCTCGCCATCAGCCCAGACAGCTCCGTCTTCAAACGTCTCTTTTTTCCAGATAGGCACGGTGCGCTTGAGCGTGTCGATGAGCCAGCGGCAGGCATCGAGCGCAGGGGCGCGATGCGCCGACGCAACCACGATCAGGACGGAGGTTTCACCGATCAACAGATGCCCCAGTCGATGCACAATCGTAACCGCGCGCACCTGAAACTGCTCCGCAGCCTGCTCGGCAAGCTGTCGCATCTGCGCCGCGGCCATCTCTTCGTATGCCTCGTAATCGAGAAAGAGCGTGCGGCGCGTACGGGTGTGGTCACGCACCACTCCATCAAACGAAGCAACAGCTCCGTCGGATGGCTGGCGAATCGACTGCATCAGTGCGGCGGTGGGAATGGGTTCACGTGTGAGATAGGTGATGATTGCCGGCGACGAACTGCCACCGGAGACCGGTGGCAACAGGCCCACTTCGTCGCCCTCGTGAAGCACACGGCTGGCCTGCGCATACTCGGCGTTGACGCTGACGGCGATGCCCTGCAGCAGCCTTTCTTCCAGATGACGCGCAGCCAGTTCGCGCTGCAATTGCACAAGCAGGCCGCCCACCGTTGTTGCATCTTCCAGCGCCATGGTCGACGCGGGAAAAACATTTTTCAGAATGCCGAAGCTGAGAATTTTGACTTGCATCGCTCGTAACAGAATACAGAGTCCATGCAAGACTTTGAACTCCGTTGAGCCATGCGCTTCCATGCCAGTTTCAGACCGCACTCAGCCGTCAGTCGCCCAGGTTGCCATCCTGCGCAAGCCGCGCCTCATCTTCCGGCGTGTCCACGTCGAGCAAAGCAGCCGGGCATGGCACAACCACAGGATGAGTCTCCACTGCAGAGGACCGCAGCAGTGCGCGCGCGCCCGCATCGCCGCTCAACTTCATCAGCGCCGGAAACGAAACTGCTGGAAAGATCGCCGGAATACCCACGACTTCGTCGTATCCGCTGGCTACAATGCGCTGGCGATGATGCATGTCAAAGGCGCCCAGCAGCGCTTGCAGGTGAGCGGAGCTGAGATAGGGCTGGTCACAGGCCATCAGCAATGCGCCTTCGCACTGCGGCAGCCCCATCGCGTGTTGCACGCCCAGTGTGATCGACGTGGAAAGCCCCTGCTGCCAGCGCGTGTTTTCGAGCATCGTGAGCGGATACTGCGTCGCCTCCAGGACGGGGCGAATCCGTTGCGCATAAGCGCCAAGTACAACCAGAATGCGCTCCACGCCTGCCTGATGCGCAATCCGCACACTGCGCTCGATCAGCGTCTCGCCATCGACCTGGCCATCTATCCTGCGACTAACCCGCACAAGCTGCTTGGGATGGCCCAGCCGTCGGCTCGCTCCGGCAGCGGTAAGGATGCAGAGAACAGACATGATGCGGATTATAGGCAATCGAGCGCGGCCACTGTGCAAACCCGGCGAGCGCTCAGATTTTCACAGCGTCGCATCGCTCCCGGCACAACCGTCGCGCAACTTCTATACTGAAACGGTGCGTCTTTCGCAGACGACTTCAGGAGAAAACATGTCGAACGAATCGAAGTGTCCCTTTACAGGCGCAATGCTTCAACACACTAAAGCGGGCGGAAAAGGTGTCCGCGACTGGTGGCCAGAGCAGCTCAACCTGCAGATTCTCCATCAGCACTCTCCGCTTTCCAATCCCCTGGGTGAAGAGTTCAACTACGCAAGCGAGTTCAGGACTCTCGACCTCCATGCCGTCGTCCAGGACCTCCAGGCCGTGATGACCGATTCGCAGGACTGGTGGCCAGCCGACTATGGCCACTACGGTCCGTTTTTCATTCGCATGGCATGGCACTCGGCCGGCACCTATCGCATCCACGACGGACGCGGCGGAGCCGGTCACGGCGCGCAGCGCTTCGCCCCGCTGAACAGCTGGCCGGACAATGCCAGTCTGGATAAGGCCCGGCGTCTGCTGTGGCCGGTGAAGCAGAAGTACGGTCGCAAGCTCTCCTGGGGCGACCTGATTGTTCTGGCCGGCAATGTCGCGCTTGAATCGATGGGGTTCAAGACCTTTGGCTTCGGCGGCGGTCGCGAAGATATCTGGGAGCCGCAGATGGACATCGACTGGGGTCCGGAGACGACCTGGCTGGGCGACCAGCGCTACAGCGGCGATCGCGATCTGGCCAATCCGCTGGCAGCCGTGCAGATGGGGCTGATCTACGTCAATCCCGAGGGTCCGAATGGCAATCCTGATCCGCTGGCTTCGGCGCGCGACATTCGGGAGACATTTCTGCGCATGGCCATGAACGACGAAGAGACGGTTGCCCTCATCGCCGGTGGACACACCTTCGGCAAGACGCACGGCGCAGCTCCGGCCAGCCACGTGGGGCCGGAACCGGAGGCTGCTCCGATGGAAGAGATGGGCCTGGGCTGGAAGAACAGCTTCGGCACCGGCAAGGGCGGCGACACGATCACCAGCGGACTGGAGGGCGCATGGACACCGAACCCCGTACGCTGGGACAACGGTTACTTCGAGACGCTCTTTGGCTATGAGTGGGAGCTGACCAAGAGTCCGGCAGGCGCGCACCAGTGGAAGCCCAAGGGCGATGCAGGTGCGGGCACCGTGCCGGATGCGCACGATCCATCGAAGCGCCACGCGCCGTTCATGCTCACCTCCGACATTGCGCTGCGCGTCGATCCGGCATACGAGAAGATCTCGCGTCACTTCCTCGCAAACCCCGATGCCTTTGCTGACGCCTTCGCTCGCGCATGGTTCAAGTTGACCCATCGCGATATGGGGCCGGTTGCGCGCTATCTTGGTCCGCTTGTGCCCCGAGAAGTACTGATCTGGCAGGATCCTGTTCCAGCCGTCGATCACAAACTCATCGACGACAACGATGCCGCGGCGCTGAAGTCAGAAGTACTGGCCTCAGGTCTTTCGATCGCTCAGCTTGTCACCACAGCCTGGGCATCGGCCTCTACCTTCCGCGGCAGCGACATGCGTGGCGGTGCCAACGGAGCGCGTATCCGCCTGGCGCCGCAAAAGGACTGGGCAGTCAATCAGCCAGCCAAGCTGGCCCAGGTGCTGGCAAAGCTGGAAGCAATTCAGCAGAAGTTCAACGCGGCACAAACCGGCGGCAAGAAAATTTCGCTGGCGGATTTGATTGTGCTGGCCGGAAGTGCTGCCGTCGAAGCAGCAGCAAAGAAAGCTGGCCATGCGATCACGGTTCCGTTTGCACCGGGACGCACAGACGCCACAGAGGAGCAGACGGACGTACACTCCTTTGCCGTGCTGGAGCCTGCCGCTGACGGCTTCCGCAACTACGTCAGCAAGGGGCTGGAGAGCAAGGCAACCGACCTGCTGCTGGACAAGGCGCAGTTGCTCACCCTCACAGCGCCGGAGATGACGGTGTTGATCGGCGGGCTGCGCGCGCTGGGGGCAAACTTTGACCACTCTACACACGGCGTCTTCACGAAGCGCGCGGGCGAGTTGACGAATGATTTCTTCGTCAACCTGCTCGACATGCGAACGGCATGGCAGCGCTCGGCGAAGGACGAAAACCTGCTGGAGGGCCGCGACCGCAAGAACGGCGAACTGCGCTGGACGGCGACGGTTGTCGATCTGGTCTTCGGGTCGAACTCGCAGCTTCGCGCGTTGGCTGAGGTCTATGCCGCCAGCGATGGACAAGCGGCCTTTGTGCAGGACTTCGTTGCGGCCTGGACCAAGGTGATGAACCTCGACCGCTTCGACCTGCAATAAAACCTCCATCGCTCCAGCCAGATCAACCTAGCTGGAGCGGGATTTCCGCCGCAAAACCAAAGCCCGGCTTCGCACAATGCGAGGCCGGGCTTTGATTTTGATCTCAGCCATCGAGCGCAGACTCCCGCGCTCGATGGCGAATTGGCTTACTTGATCTTCGCGAAGATGATGACCAGCGTGAACAGCGTCAGGGACTCGATGAAGGCCAGACCCAGCACCAGCAGAAGCTGAATGCCCGCGCGTGCTCCGGGGTTGCGAGCCAGTGCTTCCACAGCGCTTCCGGTTGCCTTGCCCTGTCCCAGTCCGCAAAGCCCGGCAGCCAGCGCAATGCCAAGACCCGCGCCGATTGGCGCCAGATCGACCACACCGCTGCCACCATCGGCCAGAGCCGGAATGGCAAAGCAAAGCGTGGACAGTACCATCAGAATCGATTGCAGTTTCTTCATAGCATTCTCCTGCTTCCCTGTTTTGCGGTCGCCAGTGGGTGGTTGAGGCTCACCGTGCTGGCCCCCTCGCGCTTGCGACCTTGCTTGTCCCGAAGCGGAAGCTCTCTTCGGCAGCAAACTTTGTCTGCGCCCGGCCTTCGCCCGGGCACCTTTCCATCAATGCTCGTGTGAAACAGCCTGGGAGAGATAGATCATCGCCAGCAGCATGAAGACAAAGGCCTGAATGATCGAAACCATGGCATGAAGGCCAAGAAAGATAACCGGCACACCAAGCGGCACCAGCGAAAAGAAGACCAGCGTGACCAGATCGCTGGCGAACATGTTGGCATAGAGACGAATCGTCAGCGACATCACGCGCGCGCAGTGCGAGATGATCTCAATCGGAAACAGCAGCGGAGCAATCCACCAGATGGGGCCGGCAAAGTGCTTCAGATATCCCACCAGTCCCTGCTCGCGGAAGCCATGATAGTGATAGTAGACAAACGTGGCGACCGCAATGCCCAGCGGAACCACCGGATAGCTTGTCGGCGTATCGATGCGCGGGATCAGGCCCAGGAAATTGTTGCCCAGCACAAACAGAAAGATCACCGTTACGAAGCTCTGATAGCGCTGGTAGTGGTGACCGATGATCTGGTCCGCCTGCCCACCCACAAACTCATGAATGATCTCGGCAAACTGCTGCGGCAGCGAGGGCTTGTCCACGCTCAGCGTCATGCGCACCAGAAAGAAGAAGCACAGCAGCAGCGCGGCGACGAGCAACTCCAGCGCATAGGCGTCATCGATCGGCGCGGCAGCATACTTTGGCTGCACCCCGACGGCGTGGAGCAGAGCGGTGACTGGGCCACCGAAGAGATGGTTGAGGAGTTGTGTCCAGGCAAGTGTTTCCGGCATTGTTCGCTGTCTTTCCTAAGCTGCATCCGCTCCGCGCAAAACCTTCAGCGCCTCCCAAACAAGCGCCACGACGGCCAGGGCAAGGCCGCCGATCAGGCTGAACACAGAACCATGCAGAAACTTCAGGCTACCATAAATTGCCGCCGCAAAAAACAGCAGGCGCACCAGAAACAGCACGACCGAGAGTGCAGCGCCGCGCGGCAGCCTTTGCGCGTCCATGCGCGCATTGAAGAGCCGGATCAGCCGCCCCCATTCGAAGATGCTGGCGACAGAGATCACCGCGCCCACGGCCAGCAGCGCGCCGCTGCCCCAGCCCAGCGCCACGCCTGTCACAATGGCCAGGACTCCGCCCAGCACAGCCGTCAGCCGTGCGGAGCGGCGCAGCAGCCGCACCAGATCGGCATCGCCAAAGTCGAGAATCGGATGCTCAGCCTGCGTCGGGTTCTCAAGCGGATTCGGTCTCTGTTCACCGGAAGACTGCGAATTTTCCTGGCTCATCGGCGTCCTTTGCGATTGCCCGCCTCCAGCGCCATGCGCACCGCCGTGACCATGCCGGAGACAATTCCGAGTATCAGCCCGGTCAGTGTAGCCCAGTGGCTGTGAAAGTGATGGTCGACCCACCAGCCCGCGCCCCAGCCAATGACCAGTGCGCACGGCAGCACAAGCGCAATCTGCATCAGGCTCTCGGCCTGCGCCAGACCATGCAAAGCCGCTGAGCTTCGCGGCGATCTTCCATCCTTCTGCGGCAGTGGATTCTGATAGGGCATCCCTGATGGTTATACACAACCGCACCAAAGTTGCGAAACGCTCCATGCGTTCAACAGATATACTTGGCCTGAGAATTCATTGCAGCAGCAGAAAGGAATCCCGGGTGTCGGAGTGGGTCTTTGAGTCGGAGTTTGAGCGGAATCTGTTTGCGCTGCGCCAGGAAAAGCTGGAGGCGATTGCCGCGCTTGGCCAGTCGCGCTATCCCAACCACTATCGCGCAACGCATACAATCTTCGCAGTGCGCGCGCAGTGGAACGAAGTCTCCGGCGAAGCGCTGAACGGCACCCCAGAACAACCTGCGCCGCGCGTGGAGATTTCGGTGGCTGGGCGCATCATGGCCATTCGCGCACAGGGCAAGGCCGGTTTTGCCACGCTCCAGCAAGGCGGCGAGCGCTTGCAGATTTACGTGCGGCAGGATGCGGTCGGCGAAGCGGGCTATGCGCTCTACAAACTGTTGGATATGGGCGACCACGTCGGCGTCACCGGCTATCTCTTCCGCACGCGCACAGGCGAGCTGACCATTCACGTCGAGTCACTGACCTTCTTGGCCAAGGCGATGCTCGCTCTGCCGGAGAAATATCACGGCCTGTCCGATGTCGAGCTGCGCTATCGCCAGCGCTATGTCGATCTCTTCGCCAATCTCGACAGTCGTGAAGTCTTCGTCAAACGCGCGAAGATTCTGCGCGCGATTCGCAGGTTTTTCGACAGCCGCGACTACCTGGAAGTGGAGACGCCGATGATGCAGCCCATCGCCGGTGGTGCTGCTGCGCGGCCGTTTGTGACGCATCACAATGCGCTCGACCTCGACCTCTATCTGCGCATCGCTCCGGAGCTTTATCTCAAGCGCCTCGTCGTCGGCGGCCTGGATCGCGTCTATGAGATCAATCGCAACTTTCGCAATGAAGGCGTCTCCACACAGCACAACCCCGAATTCACCATGCTGGAGTTCTATCAGGCATACGCCAACTACCACGACCTGATGGACCTGACCGAAGAGCTGATTGCGCAGGTGGCGCAGGAGGTCAACGGAACCACGGTCGTCGAGTTCAACGGCCACACCATCGACATGGCCCAGTGGCAAAGGTTGACAATGGCCGAAGCCGTGCGCCGCGCGGTTCCCGGGGCAGACCTCCACGACGGCAAAGCGCTCTATGCACTCTTTGAGCAGCACGTTGAGCACACGCTCATCCAGCCTACTCTCATCTATGACTATCCAACGGAAGTCTCGCCGCTGTCGAAGGCCAAGCCGGATGATCCAGCCCACGTCGAGCGCTTCGAGTTCTTCATCGGTGGCTTCGAGATCGGCAACGCCTTCAGCGAGCTGAACGACCCCGTCGAACAGCGCAGACGCTTTGAGCAGCAACTGGCCGCACGTGAAGCCGGAGACGACGAAGCCCATCAGATGGATGAGGACTATGTGCGCGCGCTCAGCTACGGCCTGCCGCCGACGGGCGGCGAAGGCATCGGCATCGACCGTCTGACCATGCTGCTCACCGGCTCACGCTCCATCCGCGACGTGATTCTCTTTCCGCTGCTGCGTCCAGAGAAGCACAACGACGCGCAGAGTGGCGAGGCCACCGCGTGAAAATCCTCTTTGTCGGCGATGTATTCGGCAGTGCTGGGCGGCAGATCGTGCGTGAGCACCTGGGCCATCTGCGCCAGACGCACTCCGTCGATCTCACCGTCATCAATGGCGAAAATGCCGCCGGCGGCTTTGGCATTACGCCCGCGCTGGCCGACGAACTTTTTGACCTCGGCGCCGATGTCATCACCACCGGCAATCACGTCTGGGACAAACGCGAGCTGATGGATTACCTGCGTTCCGCCCCCGCAGAGAGCCATGAGCGTGCGCGGCGAGTCCTGCGTCCAGCCAATCTCCAACACGGACTGCCGGGCTACGGCCTCTATCAGGGAACCCTCACGCATGGCCCGGATGCAGGCACGCCCTATGCCGTGATGAACCTGATGGGTCGCGTCTTTCTGAACGGCACCAACGATCCCTTTCACGCGATCGACACCCTGCTCAAAGAGGTGACGGCGAGGATCATTCTGGTGGACTTTCACGCCGAAGCCACCAGCGAAAAAGTCGCGATGGGCTGGCATCTCGATGGCCGAGTCACCGCTTGCCTGGGAACACACACGCATATTCCCACAGCGGACGAGCGAGTGCTGCCGGGTGGAACGGCGTACCAGACGGACGTGGGCATGAGCGGTCCGTACGACTCTGTGATTGGCGTCGAAAAGGAGCTGGTTCTCCAGCGCTTTCGCACCGGCCTGCCCGGAAAATTCGAAGCCGCGAAGGGCAACCCCAGGCTTTGCGCCGCGCTGATCGACTGCGATCCGAAGACCGGACGCGCTCACCGCATCCAACGCATCATGCTGGCAGAATGACCGCGCGACAGAAACAGAAATGCCCGGCGCGTAGCCGGGCATTGATCTTCGCTGTTTTCAGCGTTACAGCTTCTCGTAAAACTCGCAGACCGAGCAGGAGATATACACGCCGCCAGGAATGTTGCGCTCCCTGTCCTTGACACGCTTGACGATGCGCGTCGGTTTGTTGCACTTCGGACAATCCGTCGACTTCGACGTGTCCATTGCTTTTTTGCGATCACCTGTTTTTGCAATCTTGGCCATTGGTAAATTTACTCTCCTTGGATTGTCTCGGCACACGCCCGACGGGCGGCTTCAACGGCGTGGTCGATCGGGTGCATCGCCTGCCACTCAGGAATCCTGACAACACTCCCGCGAAGGCTCGAAGCGCAGTTCTCCGCGCGACTCACTTCCATTAGTTTACATGAGTCTCCGGCGCGCCCGTTTGCGCTTGGGAAGCGGTTTGTTCCGCGTTCGCAGCAGGATACGACGGATGGTGCGGAGCAGCGGGCAGGATCTGCACCAGCGGTTTCACCTCCGGCGTTGCTTCGCGCGTTGCTGCCTCATGCTGCCGCCTCGCTGCCGCGTCCAGATCGACAGGAATTCCGCCTGGAATCAGCACCGGCGCGTTATAGCGAAAGCTGAGTTCGCGCGTCATGCGAAAGAGCACCGGCAGCGCGGCCAGCGCCATCAGCCCGGCAAACCAGCTTGCGTTGAAGCCGTAAGCGCCGCCGGAAAAAAACGGCGGAGCGTAGGCATCACTCTGCACCACCGGCGAATAAGCCGTCGCGCTGTTGATCGGCAGGCCAAAAAGCAGCGCCTGCGCGGCAATCCAGCCGAAGTGAAGACCCCACGGCAGCCATAGCGCGCGAGTGCGCAGATAGGCGATGCCAAGCAGCAGTCCAAAGGCGAAACAGAATGCCGTACTGGCGCGATTCGCTCCAGGATAGCCAATCTGCATCAGGCCATAGAGGATGGCCATCAGCAGCGCCGCCGATGGCTCACCAAAAGCGCGAATAGCTTTCTGAAACGGGTATCCCTGAAAGACCACCGTGACCACCAGCGCGGAGAGCGCGAAGAAAACAGCGTCCGCGGCAAACCAGCCCAACGAAGCCGCGGAAACATGGAAGCGGACGACCAGCCCACCGGCGACGATCACTGGAATCAGGCAGGCGAGAGCCATGGCCCAGCCCAGCGCGATGCCCATCCCCGCCTCGCTGCGCCAGCCCTCTCGCCGAACAAAGCCTTGCTCGGCGACCGGATCGCTTTGTTTATCCTGTGTCAGCCCAAGAAAGGCAAAGCCCAGCAGCAGCATGAAGGCCAGCATCGCCTGCTCCAGCATCGGCTCCCATGCCTCGTTGGCAAATCCATGCGCACTCCGCTCAGCGATCACGCGCGCCAGCAGAAAAACGACAAGCGCCAGCAGCAGCCTACTGACAGCGCGAGCACGATTGAACTGTGAGTTGCGCGGATCGACCATTCTCCGGACTCCCTGCCCTCTGCTGCCATCCACTGTGCTCCGCCAACGCGCGCGCGTCGGTCAAGATGGGGCAACAGGCTAAAGTTCGTTGTAAAAGCGCGCGATCTCGCGAAATTTCCGTTGCCGTTGCGCGATCATTGCGTCGATCGATAACGCATTCAATTCGGCCAGGTGCTTCTGCAGATGATCGCCCAGCAAAGCGGCTGCCGCTTCGTGATCCTCATGCGCGCCCTCAGGTGGCTCCGGAATAATTGCATCCACGCAGCCCAGTTCCAGCACTTCCTGCGCCGTGATGCGCATCGCCTCCGCAGCGCGCTCCTTGTGCGCGGCATCGCGCCACATGATGGCCGCGCAGGCCTCCGGAGTGATGACAAAATACAGCGCGTTTTCCAGAATCAGCACTCGGTCGGCCACAGCCAGCGCCAGCGCGCCACCAGAGCCGCCTTCGCCGCTGATGATGGCAATCGTCGGCACGAGGAGACGAGCCATCTCGATCAGATTGCGAGCAATCGCCTCGGCCTGTCCGCGTTCTTCCGCCCCCAGGCCTGGAAACGCGCCCGGCAGGTCGATAAACGTAATCACGGGACGGCGAAATTTTTCGGCAAATTTCATCGCGCGCAGCGCCTTCCGATACCCCTCCGGATTGGGCATACCAAAGTTGCGGCGCATCTTTTCCTTGGTTGTGCCGCCTTTGCGGTTGCCGATCACCATCACTTCCACACCGCGAAAACGCGCCATCCCACACGCTACGGCCTCATCGTCGCTGAAGGCGCGATCACCGTGAATCTCGCTGAAATCGGTAAACAGGCGTTCGATCAGGTCCATCGGATACGGGCGCTTTGGGTGCCTTGCGCGCTCCACCTTCATCCACGCGGCCGAAACAGCCCGCGCCTCAATTGCAATTCCCTGCGTAGTCTCGCTCATTCGCTACTCGATCGGTTTTGCCGATACAATTCCTCGACCACATTGATTGTACGTTCCACCAGTGCCCACGTCCAAACCAGCGACCGCCTTGCGAGCATCGGAGTCAAGCCAGCACCTGCACCGAACCTCGCCCTAGAATCTCTTCCACGGACTCGATCCAGCCCCGATCTGCAGCGACCGAAGCCGCGCGCGGCTCAATCACCACCTCAAAGAACTCCGCTTTCTTCAGATGAATCATCACCTTCCCCGGCCCCGGCGCAGCATCCATTCGCTCGCGCACGGCCTTCATCCGTTCTTCGCTCAGGCTCTCCAGGCTTACGCGAATGCGCACCGCTCTTGGCAGCTTGATCTCGACCTCATCCAGCGGCTGCAACGCTTCAATCGCCAGCTTCGGCGCCGAGTCTTCTTCTCCGATCAGCACTCCGCGCAGCAGGACTGCGGCCTCAGTCTTCAGTTGCTCCGCCAGCCGCTCATAGTCTCGCGCAAAGCAGATGACCTCCATCTTGCCCGTTGCGTCTTCAATCTGCCCCTGAGCGTACATCTTGTCGTTGCGGCGGCTCTTGGCGGCGCGCATTCCCACCAGCACTCCGGCAATGGCAATCTCCGCTCCCGGATCGCGCTGCTGGCCCCAGCGTGGTGCCGCGGGCGGCGTCATCTCCAGCGCATCGGCCACGCTGACCACGCCGCTCAAATTGCGCAGCTTCTCGGCATATTTGTCGAGCGGATGCCCGGAGACGAAGAAACCGAGAACCTCTTTCTCCCCCGTCAGTCGCTCATTTTCTTCCCACTCCGCCACGCGTGGCAGGTCATCGCCATTGCGCCCGGGTGCGGACGGCTCGGCAAACAAGCCAAAGAGTCCATGCTGCCCCTGTGCCGCGTCCCGTTGTGCCTTCTGCGCGCGCTCCATCGCCTTGTCAATCGCCGCCGTCAACTGCGCCCGGCTGCCCATCGCGTCCAGCGCGCCCGCCTTGATCAGCGACTCCATCACGCGCTTGTTCATCAGGCGCAGGTCCACGCGCTCACAGAAATCCCAGAAGCTGGTGAACGTCTTGCCTTCCGACTCCAACGCGCGCCGCGCCGCCAGAATCGATTCAATCGCGTTTCCGCCCACATTCTTGATCGCTGTCAGGCCAAAACGAATCGCATCGCCGCTGGGCGTGAAATGTGCGCCGGAGTATCGAACGTCAGGCGGCTCCACGCGAATGCCCATCTCGCGGCACTCCTGAATGTACTTGACCACATTTTCCGGCTTCGATATCTCCGAGCTGAGCAGCGCCGCCATAAACTCAACCGGATAATGTGTCTTCAGATACGCGGTCTGATAAGCAAGCAGAGCGTAGGCCGCCGAGTGTGACTTGTTGAAGCCATAGCCCGCAAATTTCTCCATCTGGTCAAAGATTTCGCCCGCAGGATCCTTCGGCAGCCCCAGCCCGGCTGCACCCTCCATGAATCGCGCGCGCTGTTTGGCCATCTCTGCCGGATCTTTTTTGCCCATCGCGCGGCGCAGCAGGTCTGCCTCACCCAGCGAGTAGCTGGCCAGCTTGTTGGCAATCTGCATCACCTGTTCCTGATAGACAATCACGCCCAGCGTCTCTTTCAGCAGGCTCTCCAACTCCGGCAACAGGTACTCCACCTTGCGCCGTCCCCACTTGCGCTCAATGAAGTCGTCGATCATTCCGCCTTGGATCGGACCCGGTCGATACAACGCATTCAGTGCCGTCAGGTCTTCAATTGTCTCCGGTTTATAGCGGCGCAGCACGTCTCGCATCCCGCCCGATTCAAACTGGAAGACGCCTGAGGTGAGCGCGCGATGGAAGACCTTTTCATAGGTCGGCTTGTCGTCCAGCGGAATCGTCTCAATATCCAGCGTTTCGCCGCGATTCTGCTCGATCAGCTTCAGCGCGTCGGTGATGACGGTCAGCGTCGTCAGGCCCAGAAAGTCCATCTTCAGCAGGCCCATCTTTTCAATCGCCTTCATGTCATAGGCGGTCACGATTTCATCGTTCTTGGTCTTGGCAATGGGCACCAGTTCGGTGAGCGCGCGCGGCGCAATCACCACACCGGCTGCGTGCACGCCAGAGCCGCGCACCAGTCCCTCCAGCCTGCGCGCCGTGTCGATCAGCTCACGAATCTGCGCATCGTTCTCATAGACCTTGCTCAGTTCCGGCTGCTCCTCCAGCGCCTTCTCAATCGTGATGCCGATCGTGGGAGGAATCAGCTTGGCAATCCGATCCACGTCACCATACGGCATGTCCATCGCACGACCGCAGTCCTTGATGGCTGCCTTGGCGGCCATCGTGTTGAAGGTGATAATCTGTGCCACCTGCTCGCGGCCATACTTGCGCGTCACATAGTCAATCACTTCGCCGCGCCGGTTCATGCAGAAATCCACGTCAATATCCGGCATCGAGACGCGCTCCGGATTCAGAAATCGCTCAAACAGCAGTGCATTCTGCAACGGATCAACGTTGGTGATCTCCATGACATACGCCACCAGCGAGCCGGCAGCCGAACCACGCCCCGGACCCACGGGAATTCCGTGTTCACGCGCATAGCGAATGAAGTCCCAGACGATCAGAAAATATCCGGCATACTTCATCTGCTTGATGATGCCAATCTCCCGCTCCAGACGCGCTTCGTACTCATGCATCTGCGAACGCAGCAGCCCGCGCGCCTGCAAGTGGCGAATCGAAGTCTCCAGTCGTCGCCGATAGCCAGCGCGGCAGATCTCTTCAAAGTAGCTGTCAATCGTGTGACCCGCAGGAACGGCAAACTCCGGGAACGGATTGTCCACCTTGCTCAGTTTCAGATTGCAGCGCTCGGCAATCTCCTGCGTGCGCGTCACAATATCCAGCCTGTCAGGAAATAGCCGCTCCATCTCCTCGGCGGTCTTTACATAAAACTGGTCTGCATCAAAGCGAAAACGGTTCACATCCTGCACCTTTGCGCCGGTCTGCACACACAACATCACATCGTGCGACTTGTGATCGTCCTCACACAGATAGTGCGAATCGTTGGTCGCCACCAGCGGAATGCCCAGTTCGCGCTCCAGGCGGAAGAGATCCTTGTGAATCTGCTTTTCCTGAATCAGTCCCTGATCCTGAATCTCCAGATAGAAATTCGCTTTGCCAAAGATGTCCTGATACTGCGTCGCCGTGGCCCGCGCCGCCGCATAGTCTCCGGCCAGCAACTGCTCGCACAGCTCGCCCGACAGGCATCCGGAAAAACCCACCAGCCCTTGCGAATGCTGCGCCAGAAAGGCTTTGCTCACGCGCGGCTTTTTGTAAAAGCCATGCACCGAAGCCTCCGACGTAATGCGGATCAGGTTGCGATAGCCCTCTTCATTCTCCGCCAGCACCAGCAGATGGTTATATTTGTCGCCGCTCGGATCAGCGCGATGATCCTCGTTCTTGCAGATATACAGCTCGCAGCCAAGGATCGGCTTGACGCCCTTTTTCTTTGCCGCATCAAAAAAATGAACCGCGCCATAGATATTGCCGTGGTCGGTCATGGCCACCGATTTCTGCCCAATACTCGCCACGCGCTCCACCAGCTTGTCCACGTCGCAGGCGCCGTCCAGCAGTGAGTAATCCGTATGCAGATGAAGATGTGTGAACTCAGCCATAATCAGCCTTCATTGTAGGCGCTGCACACTCCGCCGCTGCGTCTGCTGCGCCTCGTAGGCGAGGAAAACCGGGTACAAAACTCTCTTCATTCGACGGCCTGCACCATCCAGCCGGCCCTGCTTCGTTGTACTATCAATCCAGTCGGGAGGGTGAGATGAAAATTGCCTTGTATGTTGTCGCTTTTTCTTTGCTCACGATGGGAATGATCTGGATTCTGCAGGGCGTCAATATCCTGCCGGGCAGCTTCATGACCGGCCAGATCATCTGGGCCAAACGCGGCGCGATGGTTGCGTTGGCAGGCTTGGCTGTCCTCGCGTATGCCTTGTGGCGCGGCCGCCATCAATCCGGGAAAGCCGCATGATCCGCCTCGGTCAAACGTGCTGTCGAAGAAAGATGGAGGGTGCGATCTTGCATCGTCTACGAAGCTTCGGAGCTGACAGGATAACCCTCGCTTTGGCAATGGCAGCTTTGGCAATCAGTGCTGGCGTGGCCGGCTCGCAGCCTGCGATGGCTCAGAGCGCCAATCAACCGCCCATCTCCGCCGGTACGCCTGCCGGTTGCGATCTGATTGTTCACGTGGACAAGCTGCGCAATATGCGCGGCAAGGTGGGGACTATCGTCTTCAACTCGGCTGCCGGATGGCCCGAAGACCAGTCAAAATCCCTTCGCCACGGACCATCCGACATCGTCATGACACCATCCGGACCGGCTTCGACCGTTGTCTGGAAAAATCTTCCCCCCGGCAACTACGCCATCGCGGCTATCCACGACGAAAACGAAAACCAGAAGCTCGACCGAAATTTCTTTCACATACCCACCGAGGGATTCGGTTTCGCCAACAATCCTCACGTCGTGCTTACAGCCCCATCGTTTTCCTCGGCATCGGTCCAGCTCACCTGCCCGTCCACTCAGACCACCATTCACATCCAGTATCGCTAGAGCGTATTTCCTGTATGCCTGTGTGTCTTCTACAAAGTTCATCAGCCCCGCGTGGGCGACGGGGCTGATCCGGACCTCTTCAACCGAACAGTTGTGTATGAAACTCGCTCTAAGGTTCCTGCCGCTGCAACTTCAGCGAAGCGCGATTTCCCAGACTGAATCGTGAGACGCTCGAAGCCAGTCGCCGTGACATTTGCTCCAGCGACTCTCCGCTGCTGCGGATACCATGAACCGTTGAAGCGGTTGACTCCAGATATTCACTGCTCTGGCTCATCCTTTGCGTAACCTGCCGCATCAGCGTCTGCTGTTCGCCCATCGCGTCCACCAGAGAAGACATCGATTGCGCGTACTGGGGCAGTTTCTGCGCCACCGATTGGAAGACATCCCAGGCCGCCTTCATCTGATTGCCGCTGTCTTCGGCTTCCTCCCGGCTCTTCTGTGAGATCGTCCGGGCATCCTGCGTCGCATTTCGCAATCCAGCCACCACCTGCTGAATCTCCGCCGCAAACTCACGTGTGCTTTCACTCAATCGGCGAACTTCCTGCGCCACCACAGCGAAGCTTCGACCGGCTTCCCCGGCTCTTGCTGCCTCAATCGAAGCGTTCAGCGCCAGCAGATTCGTCTGTTTGGCAATGCCTTCAATCATCTCCACAATTCTGCCTATACGCTCGGTTTCGTTTTCCAGCCGCACCATCTCGGTCGCGGTCTTTTCCACCGATGCAACCAGCTTCTGCAGAGAAGTGCTCGTGCCCTCGATTCGCTGCTGCGCATCCATCGCAGCCTCCGAGGAGTGCAGCGCTTCAGCCGCCAACGACTCGCTGCGCGCGCTCACCGTCGCTGCCACGGAATCCATCTGATTCACCATTCGCACCACGCCTTCCGTCTCACACTGCTGGTGCTCGCGAATCTTGACCATCTCGCCAGAAGCCTCCGCCATGGTCACCGTCGCATGAAGAATTGAAGCAGAAACCTCTTCGGCCTGCGCGATGGCCGCGCCAATCTCTTCCAGGAACTGTGCCACACCCTGCCCGGCTGCGCCTGCGCCCTTCACGCGCGAAGGGTCCAGATCGATCTCCGTCGAGCCATCCCGTTGCGCACCCAGCTCTGCCAGCACAACGGTGCTTCGCATCTCCTGGTTCAAGCCCAGCGCCATCTTCACCAGCACCGCCGTCTCCACCACCACATAAGCCGCATGAACAAACACCATCATCGGCATTCCAGTGTGGGGAAAGACATAGAGCGGTGCGCCGATGCTTTGCAGCCAGTAAAAACCTACATGGTGCAGGGCAATCACTGCCGCGCCAAAGACCAGCGGTCGCCAGTCCCGGTAGTAAAGCAGAAACGCCAGCAGCGCAAAGATGCTGAAGTGCGTCTCCACCACACCGTGCGCCTGGTCAATCAGCAGGGCGGAATAACCCATCAGCGCTGCCGCCATCGTCAATCGCGACAGCAGCGTTCCGCTTGCCAGATGCGCCACAAGCATCGCTCCAAGACTGATGGCCGTTCCCGCCACTGCCCACAGCAGCCATGTGCCATGAAGCCAGGCAAAGCCAAACGAAGCAACCCAAAGAAACCACAAGACCCCAACCATCAACCGATCTGCTTCCGTCGATAGCCGAAGAACGTACGAGGATCGGCTCCACAGTCCCTCATTTGCGTCGATCACGATAGTACCTGCCTTTCGATCAAACTTCCCAACTTACAAGTTCCTGATCGGCTTTTAGCCCTCAGACTTGAATCCAGTCCTGGGTCCTGTTCGTGCATACACGGAAAGGTGCTGCTCATGTATTTCATTGACAAGATGAATTTTTGTTTGTAAAGATCATTCGCGGAAGGTTGAAAAGTTATTAGAATAAGAAAGGGATGTGGATAACTCCATATTTCCCCGCGTCTTACTCCGGCGCGAATGACAGGTGGCAAAAATGCATCCCACATGCAAAAAATGTGGCTCACAAGCAACTCGCCGGACGCGCCGCCGCACCACCATCCTCCATCGCCTCCGCCACTTTCTGGGGTATTACCCATGGGAGTGCATGGATTGTCAGGCACGCTTCTTTAGCCAGCAGCGTTATCCGCGCGGCAAGCGCAGCGAGCGTGGCGAAGTCTATCTCGGAGAGAAGCGCAGATCAACGCCGGATGCTAAGCCCGCCCATGACGATCAGCCCTAACAAGCGAATCGCAACTTTGCTGCACATGCGCTTCGCTCGATAACTCATCGGACGCCCAGACACATTTCCCAAACATATTGGTTGGATTCTTTGCGTCGATTTTGTCGGCGATTCAGCGCTTCTTTTTCCCGGCAACTTTCGATATCTTCTTCGCCGCTTTGGCTGCCGCTGGCCGGGCAACGGGCTGGGCTTTGCGCGCGGGCACTTTGCTGGCTTTGGCCGTCTTGGGATTCCCTTTGGCAGTTGCCTCTGGCGACCGCTTGGCAGCAGGCTTGGCTTTCGCTGCTGCGCTGGGCCTGGCGGCTGGCTTCGCCGCAATTTTCTTTCCAGATTTGGCTGCCGCAGGCCCGGCGACAGCTTTCTTCCCGGCTGCTTTCGGAGCGGCCTGTACGGTTGCTTTCTTCCCGGCTTTTGCCGGCAGACTGTCACGTTTCCCAACTGCCGACTTAGCCATCTTTACCGCAGCAGCTTTCTCCGTCGATCTGGATGCGGCTACCGGCTTTGCTGCGTCTTTTTTCCTTGGCTCCGCAGCTTCTGGCTTCACAGTTTTGTGTTTCTTGTCGGAGCTTGCCGAATCCGCCTGCGCTGAAGGAGCGGTATTGCGCGGCGACACCTCTTTTCGAGCCTTGCCCGAAGACTTCAACGGCACATCGTCCTCGTCCTCATCCGCTTCGGCATCCACGTCGTCTCCACCCACTGAGTCGTGTGCAAAGACATCATCGTCGTCTCCATCATCCTCATCGCCCAGAATCCGGCCCTCATCGCTGTCGCCAATACGGAAGTCCAGATCCGGGCTGTCATCATCGACCTCAGCCGAATCTTCCTCATCCTCATCCTCGGCGAGTTCGTCGTCGTCGACATCTCGCGATTTGATCCGAATCTCCGCTGATTTTCGCGAGCGGCTGCGTTTGATCGAGACCGGCGGCGGAGGCGCAGGGGGAGAAAACGGCTCAAGAAAGGCTCGCATCTCTTCTTCCGTGGCTAACTCTCCGTCGATCAGGCACAGGAAAAGCTGATGAGAAAGATCAGCATAACCCGGCAATTCCGGCGTGATGCGCATCTCAGCCATCAGAGCGAACGGCAATTTCTGCTTGAACTCCGGCCAGGTCTTCAGAAACGCTTCAAATCTCTCTTTGACCGCCGACTGCCTCGTCGTCAATCCAAGCCACACCACAGCCTCGGGTGCAAATGCAGTTAACAGTTTGTAGCAGGCAGAGGGCTGCGCGTACTCCTTAGACGTGAGTGCCTTTGCAAGCTGCGCGCTGCTCGCTTCCAGGCCATCCCATGCCTTCACAAACCCTGGCCGCAGAAACTTCTCTTTGAGCGAGGCAAGATCCTTTGCCGAGAGCTTTGCCGTCATATAATGCGCCTGCGGAGCCGACAAATCAGCCGTAACGCCCTGCATCTGCAACTGTATCGAGAACTCATGCAGCGCCTGCAGCTTGTCCACGTCCACCTTGCCCGTGGTCCAGCTCGGAAAGAGCGCTTTCATCCAGCCGTCCGCTTCATGCGCCGTCATCACCTGAAGCGCTTCTTCCTCGTGCACAATTTGTTCCAGTTCACGGCGGCGCTCTTCGTCAGACAAATATTGCATCATGCCCTCGTCGCGAGCGTTTTCAAAGCGACGCTGGGTTCGTTCCTCCATCGGAAAACCCAGGCGAACGCGCAGACGAGTTGCGCGAATCATCCGCGCCGGTTCCTCCAGAAAGCCGTAGTTCGAGACGAGGCGAAGTTGTCGCATCTCAATATCCGCAACGCCGTTCAGCGGATCCATCAACAAACCAAACGACCCGTCATTCAACGAGATCGCCATCGCATTCACGGTGAAGTCACGCGAACGCAGATCTTCATGAATCGATGCCCAGCTATAAACCGGCTTCCCGCATTTCGGATAATCCGTATGGCGCGCGCTCGCGAGTTCCAGCATCACACTGCCGGGAAAGCGCAAAGATAGTCTTCGAGCGGCGGCGTTCTCCCACCAAACTGCCGCTCCTGCAGCCGTCAACACTTTCTTCAGCTCCGCCGTATTGCCGTGGATCACCACTTCCAGCTCGCGCACAGAGTTCCCGCAAACCAGATCTCGCACCGCATCCCCCACCAGGAAGATGGGCATCCGCGCCTCACGCGCTGCATCCCGGACAGCGCGAAGCGCAGCCTGCTGATGTGTGCTCAGACGATTTTCGAGCAAATAGATATAGTCAGGCATTTTGGGTAGTTCGCTCCCGCTGGAATTATTCCATCAAGTTGCTGAAGATAATGCGCTTATCGATCAGCAGAAAAGACCAGGCAACCACAGTAAGTTAACACAACAGAAACCTGTTGGCTAGCGCAGCCACGGATTTCTGCCTTAAAGCTCGTACTCAACCAGCCATAATCCCCAAAAAGCCCACTCAACCGGCTTTCTGCCGGAACTCTGCCTGCACCCTCCGGTCCGCTACAATCAAGTTATGACCCTCGCGGAACTTGCCGAGCGGCTTCAGGCAGATCTGGTAGGCGACGGCTCCATCGAGATTCTCGGCGTACAGGGGCTGGAGGAAGCCGGTCCAAACGAGCTGACTTTTGTCGCCAATCCCCGCTACACGGCGCTGGCCCGCACCACGCGCGCGGCAGCCATCCTGGTTCAGCCAGACTTCCCTGCCCTCAGCACGCCCACGCTGCGTTTGCCCAATCCTTATCTTGCATTTGCCCAGGCGCTGAGCCTCTTTCACCCTCCGTCCGCCTTTCCGCCGGGCATCCATCCCACGGCCGTCATTGACCCCACGGCCATCCTTGGCCCGGATGCTCACGTTGCAGCGTATGTTGTTGTCGGTGCTGGAGTTCGTATCGGCGCTCGCGCCACGCTGCTGCCCCATGTCGTCCTCTACCCGGATGTTCAAATCGGGGACGACTTCTTGGCTCACGCTCACGCCGTCGTCCGCCAGGGATGCCAGCTGGGAGACCATGTAACGCTCGAAAACGGCGTCATCGTCGGGGCCGACGGCTTTGGGTTTGCCAAAGACAACCACGGTCAATGGCAAAAAATTCCGCAAACCGGCCCGGTCCGCATCGGTTCCTACGTCGATATTCAGGCAAACGCCTGCATCGACCGCGCATCCGTTGGCAGCACCACCATCGGCGACGGAACCAAGATCGACAATCTCGTTCAGGTCGGGCACGGTTCGAGCGTCGGCAGCAACACGCTGCTTTGCGCTCAGGTGGGGCTTGCCGGCTCCTCCGTGGTTGGCTCCAACGCCATCCTCGCCGGACAGGCGGGCGTTGCCGGGCATTGTGAACTCGGCGACGGCGTCATCCTCACCGCCCAGTCCGGCGTCTCTCATGACGTTCCCGCAGGAAAGATGATCTCCGGCTCGCCAGCCTTTGACAACCGCCTGTGGTTGCGGGCCATCGCGCTCTTCCAGCGCCTGCCGGATCTGGTTCGTCGCGTCAGCGCACTGGAAAAGCATCTGGCCGCCACACAACCCACGACGGATATCACCCGGAACTCAGGAGGTCAGCCATGAAATATTCCGACGCTCTTCGATACACGCTCATCGCTGTGGCTTGGCTGGCCATCATCGTCGCCATCGGCTGCAAGGATTATCGCTCGTTCTGGGTCAATGTAACCGTCGTCAACCACACCGCCGCACCCATCCGCGAGATTGAAGTCGACTATCCCAGCGCCAGCTTTGGCATCAATCAGCTTGCAGCCGGCGCCACCTATCACTATCGACTCAAAGTCAGCGGTCAAGGAAAGATCCATGCGCAATATCCCGGCGCTCTCGACAAGCCGATCCGCGTCGACGGCCCCATGCTTCAGGAGAACGATCAGGGGCAAATTCTGATTGCGCTGGAATCGGGCAACCAGATCAGGTTCACACAAACTCTGTCCATGGGTCATTGATACCAGTTCCCCGAGAGATCATCTCCATTCCAATCGAAGTCGGCTCTATATTTTTTTGAAGAATAGAGCGAACCTTCTCAACGTCCAGCCGATAGATCAAGCAGACAGCTTCTGCGTGGTGCTCACGAGTTCCCACCCCCCATGCGGAATCCTGATGTGGCTTCTCTGTGCCCGGGTGTGAATCCTTGACGCGATTGCAACCAATTCGCCGACGCGAGACGAAACAATTTCTCGTGCGTATGGTCCTGCTCCTCCTCGCCGTTTCAATCTCCATCCTGTGCGCCCACAACTTCGATCTCAACCAGAGAGGTTTCAACCTCATCTGGTTTGCCAACGGCATTCTGCTCGCCGTTCTGCTGCTCGCCCCTCGCTGGCATTGGCCAGGCTATCTTGCAGCAGGCTTTGTAGGCCTGTTTCTCGGCAGCCTGCTCATCCATGAATCCCTCACGCGAAATCTTCTTTTCAACACGCTTAATATCCTGGAGATACTCATCCCCGCCTGGCTGCTGCGGCCTCGCTCCAGCAAATTGCCCGACTTTACACGGCTCCCCTATCTCTTTCGCTTCCTGCTTCTGGCCTGCCTCGTCGGGCCAATCGTTCCCGCCGCGCTTAACGGACTCCACAACATGGCTCTGCATCAGGAACCCTTCCTGCAGAGCGTACTCGAATGGCTCTTTGCCGATTCTCTTGGTATTGTCTGTGTAACGCCCGCGGTCGTCGCCATCCTGCGCACTCATCGGCGCCAACTTGACGCGCTCAGCTGGAAGTGGCTGTATCCACTGCTAGCCGTGCTGACAACAATAGCCATCTTCTGCCAGTCGAGCCTCTCGCTGCTCTTTCTTACCTTTCCGCTGCTTATTCTCGTCGAGTTGGAGTTGGGCCTTGGCTGGGCCGCGGGCTGCGTCCTGGCAACGGCCACCCTTGGCGGCTGGTTCACCGTTCACGGTCACGGCCCCATCATGCTCAACAGGATCTCCGGCGAACACTCGTCAGCCATCTTTCTTGAGTTCTTCCTTGCTGCCCAGCTTTTCACCATCCACGCGCTTTCCATCGTGCTCGACAAGCTGCGAAAGACACAACACAACCTGGAGCAGGTGGCTCAGCTTCAAACTCTCGTCGCCGAAACCTCCCGCGATGTCATCATTCTTGCCGACCTGAAAGGTCGCCGCCGATGGATCTCCAACGCTGTCGTCGCCATGACCGGGTGGCAGCCGCAGGATCTCATCGGACACACCTTCCACGACATCGTTCACCCGGACGATGTGCCGGTAATGGAAGAAGAACTGCGCAAACTGATCGACGGCCTCGATGGCGGCATCTGCGAATATCGTGTCCGCAAACGGGATGGCTCCTATATATGGGCTGAAGCCAGCGTTCGCGTATACAAAGATCCGGTCACCGCCAGGCCGACAGGATTCCTCAATCTTGTCCGCGACATTCATGACCGCAAGCTCGCCGATGAAAAGCTGCAATCCGCCTATCGCACCATGGAGGATTTGGTGACCGTCGATGCCTTGACCGGAATTGCCAATCGACGCCGCTTCGATGAAGTGCTGGCTCATGAGTGGCGGCGCAATCTCCGCGATGGAACCCCGCTCTCTCTGCTGTTTCTGGATGTCGATCGCTTCAAGCTCTATAACGACGCACTCGGCCATTTGAAAGGCGACAGTTGCCTGCGCCAGGTCGCCGAGGCTGCCCTCGATATCGTTCAGCGTCCTGCCGATCTGGTCGCGCGTTACGGCGGAGAAGAGTTCGCGATCATTCTGCCGGCAACCGATGCCGCGGGCGCCTTTGTCATTGCAGAAGATATCTGCGACGCTTTGCGCAACCGCCGCCTGCCCCATCCGGCCACCGAGTTCGGCTTTGTCACCCTCTCGGTTGGCTGCGCCACCATGGTCCCTCGGCCCGGCACTCAGGCGTTGGAACTATGCGCACGTGCCGATCAGGCGCTCTACGATGCCAAGCACAAGGGCCGCAATCGCGTTTGTCGCTTCAGCGGACCCTATCTGCCGTCAGTCCACTCCGTCGAGGAGTGGCAACCGATCGGCAAATCCAAAGCGAACGAAGCAAACCACGCGGACGATTCGTCCCAGGGCGACGGCGCACGGTTTGCTTCCTGAAAATTCGCGATCAGCACGCTTGTGCGCAATCTCGCTTCGCAATCGTCCTCAATGCACCATGCTCTTGAACATATCGGACTTCAGCAGCGCCTGAAAATCATCATCCGACGCGCCAAAGTGAATGTTCAACTGGCCTCCGCTGGAACTGATGGACGCATCGTTCATCGCCATCTTCTCGGAGTCCGTCCCGCTCATCTTTTTGTAGAGCACGGCCGCATTCAGCAGGGATGAGATGGTTGCCGCAGCAAAGTTGTCGTTGGACTGCACTGCCAGGTTAAAACTCACTCCATGCTGAAAACTCATCGAGTACCAGCTTCCCACCAGCAGATTCTTCACCGAACTGAAGTCCGTCACAGAGCCGGCCATCTGCCCCATCTGGCTCATCAGCTGCTTCATCATCGTCTGCGTGCCCTTCTGATCCAGAATGCTCCAAAGCGGCGAACTGTCCACCGACTGCATCTCGCCCATCATCTGGTTGTTGGTCAGGAAGCCCTGCTCCATGCCGTCACGCACATTGATCGCCTTTTTCACCGACTCCAGGCTCCCAAAGACCATCGTCGATTCATCCAGAAACACCACGCTCATCCCCGACGCACCCAGCGGATAGATCGTCGTCGTCCGAAGCATCGTCGGCTTCATGTGCCGCTTCTTGAAATTGGCAATCACATCCTGCACCGGAAATTGCCCCTGGGCAATGCCCACCGTCTCCACATCGTCCGATCCGGGCTTGGTGCGATACAGGACAAAGGCAAGCTGATCCAGATCGTTGTTATCGTTCAGACCCGCCTTTTGCAGCGTATCTTCCAGCCGCTTCAGCTCCGGTGGCATCACCTGATTCCGCAGTTGCATCGCCGTCGGCGAGTTCTGCATCACCCGATAGTCCACCACCACCATCTGCTGCACATCATAGGGAATCGCCGACCGCGCATCCGACGACAACTGCGCCGCGTAGCCACTCACCGCAGCGCCTGAAAGCACAAGACCCACAACCCAGAACTTCATTTTCTTCACGTGCATGTTCACCTTTCCCTTCGACCATGCCACAGCAACGGTCGACTTGTTCCCTACCGAATCGCCGAAACGGCCGCTTCATCCGGCCACTCCATCGGACTCTTCAATCGCCGTTCAATCACCTTCAGCTCAGGATCGAACTCAATACTTAGACGCATCCACTCGCTATCCCGCTCACAGGCCATCTCCGGCAGCAGCCCAATCAGCTCCGTGCGCACCGGCGCCACACGATTCTGCAAGGCCAGCTCACTTGCCTTTTCGTACGCCTGCGCAATGCTCACCACTCCCAGGTCCGTTATGTTCATCGAAAGCTGTGCCTGGCCACGCACCATCACTCCCATCGCTTTCACCCCCGGCAGACCGCCCGACGAGGCACGAATCTTCTTTGCCATTGATCGAACAACGGATACGTCCGTCGTGTCGAAATAGATGTTGAATGCCACCAGAAAGCGCCGCGCGCCCACGGCTGTTGCTCCTGCTGTGGGATGCAATCCCGGCCCGCCCAGATCCGGGCAACGCGCAGGATCGCGCAACACCAGCTCGCGCAGTTCCTCAAACTGTCCTCGTCGCACATCTTCCAGATTTGCGCGATCCGGCCGGGATGCCGCCGCACCATAGAAGTACACCGGCACTCGACTGCTCCGGTGAATCTCCGCGCCCGCCTGCCGCGCCAGCAACGCGCACTGCTCCAGCGTGATTCCCTGCACCGGCACAAACGGTACCACATCCGCCGCCCCCATCCTTGGATGCACGCCCTGCTGTCGCGTCAGATCAATCCGTTCCGCAGCTTTTGCTACGCCACGCACGGCCGACTCCACCACCGCCTGCGGCTCGCCAGCCACCGTCACCACCGAGCGGTTATGGTCGGCGTCCATCGACCAGTCCAGCAGCTTCACGCCATCCACGCGCATCGCGCTCACAATCGCGCGCACCACTTCTTCATCGCGGCCCTCCGAAAAATTGGGCACGCACTCCACGACCGCATCACTCATCGCCACTTCACTTCCACCACGTATAGCCAATCTGCAATTGCAGGCTTGAGTTCACGCCCGGATTCTTGTCCCCAAGCGATGCCGAAGAGATGTGCACCGCATTCAGCCCTACATCCAGCGAGCGCTTCGGGCGCAGAAAATAATGGAATCCCACCCCGCCCTGCGGCATGAAGTTGAAGACCGACGTACCACCCGGTGTGCCATGCGGCACCAGCAGATTCGGCGGAAATTTATGCGTCGTATAGATCACTCCGCCCGCAGCCTGAAACCACGGAATGAAACGGCGCGAACGTGTCGCAAAGTTCCACCGGAAGATCACCGGCATCACCGCAACCCCATAGAAGTTGCCACCACCCCAGTCCTGCACCACCGGCTGCCCGTTCACCATCACGGTTTGCGTGTACGGCGCCGGCGTGTAGGCCTGCCACACTGGAAAAACCTCGGCGCCAAACTCAAACTGTCCGCTGAGCGGTCCGGCATGAATCAGCGGCGTCAGAATCTTGCCAGCCTGCGCACCCGCCCAGAAAAAGTGATAGCTTGATCGGTCATACAGCCCATTGCCGCCATTGATCACTGGCCCAAACTCCCAGCGCTGATGCTGGCCCACATCTCCGGCCCAATTCAGACTCTTGGCTCCAGCCGCCGACTGCGCCCGGCCAATGCTCATCGACGCCAGCACCCAAACCAGCACACCTGCGATGATTCCGTATCGTTTCAACCCGTCACTCCTCATTCTCTCTGGCCTGCTCCACACAACGATCACAGAAAAGGCCGCCTGCACCGGCGGCCCTCCTCGTTCCAGCCTCTTTCGGCAAATCGACCTTCAACCGGCCGCAGCTTCCATCGCCGCTGCGTCCATGTCAAAGTTCGAGTACACATTTTGCACATCGTCCAGGTCTTCCAGCGCATCCAGCAGACGAATCATCTGGTTTGCCGGCGATCCTTCGAGCTTCGTGTAGGTGCTGGCCACCATCGTCACTTCGCTCATCACCGTTTCGATGCCCGCCGCCTTCACCGCGTTGGCTACAGCTTCAAAACTTCCAGGATCCGTCACAATCTCCCAGCTTTCGCCTTCATCGTTCAGATCTTCGCCGCCATGCTCCAGCACGATATTCATCAGCGTCTCTTCATCGGCAGCGCTTTTTTCTATGCCAATCACGCCCTTTTTGCTGAACATGAATCGCACCGAGCCGGACTCACCCAGATTGCCGCCATGCTTGGAAAACGCGTGGCGCACTTCGCTCACCGTCCGGTTGCGATTGTCCGTCAACGTGTCCACGATCAGCGCCACGCCGCCCGGCCCGTAGCCCTCAAACGAAATCTCATCGTAGGAGACGCCTTCCAGCTCGCCCGTTCCGCGCTGCACCGCTCGCTTGATATTATCGGCGGGCATATTCTCGGCCTTGGCCGCTGCAATCGCCGCACGCAGGCGGGGGTTGCCATCCGGATCACCGCCGCCTGCCTTGGCCGCGACTGTAATTTCCTTGATTAACCGCGTGAAGATCTTGCCGCGCTTGGCATCCAGCGCGCCCTTTTTGTGCTTGATTGTGGCCCATTTGGAATGGCCGGACATAGAAAACCTCAGCTTGCAGAATCGTTCAGCGGAATCTCGCAGCAGAGTCCTGCGGCGACCGCCTTCGCCTTCAGAAGTATAGCATTCGCTCACAGTTCCAGCGCCTGCTCCACGCGCTACAAAAACTGCTTCCGAATTTGATCTGACACAACCCAAATCCCTTTTGCCCGCCAGGATTTCGTCGCTTTTTCTGTGCAGATTCCTGCTCGGCGTGCCATCCTGAGTGTTAGTTCCGCAGGAAGCACTTCCTTTCGGCTGCCATTCCAGGGGGCCACGCTCCACGCGGACCGCGGGTCAGAGTCATGGACTGCAATTGCCTGTCCCTCGCCGAGGGTGAGTCCGCACACATCTGGCGCGCCGAGGATATCGGCGACGTCGAACTCTTGCACGCTCGCTACATCTCCCACACCTTCGCCCGGCACACTCACGACGGATTCGCCGTCGGCGTCATCGAAGAAGGCGTCGAAGCCTTTGACTACCATGCAGCTCACCACACCGCTCCCGGCGGCAGCATTGTCGTCTTCAATCCCGGCGAGGTTCACACCGGTGAAAGTGCAACCCGCGAAGGTTGGCGCTTCCGGATGTTTTACTTTGACCCGGCCATTCTGCAACGCGCCGCTTCGGAGTTTTCCGGCTCGCAGCGCGACATTCCGTTCTTCGCACAACCGGTCATCCGCGACGAATCGCTCTTTCAATCGCTGCGCCAGCTTCACTGCTGTCTGGAGGCAGAGTCGCTCGCACTGGAGCGCGAATCGCGATTCCTTCTGACTCTGGCTCAACTCGCTGTCCGCCATGCGGATGACCGTCCATCAGCCGACACCGTTGGTCATGAACCCGGCGCTGTGCGCAAGGCGCGTCGCTATCTGGAAGACCGGTATATGGAAAATGTCACGCTCCACGAACTGGTCCAGCTCACCGGCCTGAGTGCCTTTCACCTGCTCCGCGTCTTTCGCCATGCCACCGGTATGCCGCCTCACCTCTATCTGGAGCAGGTGCGCGTCCATCGCGCTCGGAAGCTGCTTCGCTCCGGCTCCAGCATTGCGGATGTCTCAACGCTGACTGGCTTCGCGGACCAAAGCCATTTCACGCGCCACTTCAAGCGCATGACCGGAGTCACGCCGGGCCAGTATCGGAAAATAGCAATTTCGTTCAAGACAACTCCATCGGCATAGGTGAAGAGTGAATCCCGATCATCATTTCCGGTAATCAATGGCCGGCAACTCATGGAGGAATCGCTATGCACTTCAAGCAGTTTTATTTGGGCTGTCTCGCCCACGCTTCTTACCTAATCGGTTCCGAGGGTGAGGCCGTCGTGGTCGATCCGCAGCGGGATGTGGAGATGTACCTGCAGGAAGCCGCCGCGCACAACCTGACGATCCGCTGGATCCTGGAGACGCATCTTCATGCCGACTTTGTGAGCGGACACTGCGAACTGGCCGAGCGTACGGGCGCGACCATTGTGATGGGTGCGCGTGCCGGAGCGACCTTCCCGCACCGCGCGGTTCACGATGGCGACGAGATTCAGGTCGGCTCGGTGAATCTGCGTTTTCTGGAGACGCCGGGGCATACGCCGGAGGGAATGTGCATTCTTGCCTGCGATCTCTCCGATTCGGCTGCGCCGCCGAAGCTGCTGACCGGCGACACGCTGTTCATCGGCGATGTGGGACGGCCAGACCTGGCCGGGTCGAAGGGCTACACGGCGCAGGATATGGCCGCGATGCTCTACGACAGTCTGCGGCACAAGGTGATGACGCTGGACGACGCTGTGGAGGTGTATCCGGCGCACGGTGCGGGGTCGATGTGCGGACGCAATATCTCGAAGGACACTTCGTCGACGATTGGCGTCCAGAAGAAGATGAACTACGCGTTGCAGCCGATGGCTCGCGATGAGTTTATCCGCATGATGACGACCGATCTGCCCGAGGCTCCGGTATATTTCTCGAAAGATGCAGAGCTGAATCGCACCGGAGCGCGCGCGCTGGAGGCGATGGAGCGTCCGCCGGCGATGACGCCGGACGAGGTTCTGGACAAGGCGAATCAGGGTGCGGTTCTGCTGGACGTGCGCCCGGCGGCGCAGTTTGGCAGCGGGCACATTCCGGGAGCGATCAATATCGGGCTTTCCGGTCAGTTTGCTTCGTGGGCGGGCACGCTGCTGGATATGAAGACGCCGATCATTGTGATTGCAGAGGATGTGGAAGGCGTGGATGAGGCCGTGATGCGGCTGGCGCGCGTTGGGATTGAGACGGCATGCGGCTATCTGGAAGGTGGAATTTACGCGTGGGACCAGACTGGTTATCCGCTGACGACGGTGGCACAGATGCCGATCACCGAGGTCCGCGACCGGCTGGAGAGCGATCCGAGTGTGCTTCTGCTGGATGTTCGCCGTACGGGCGAGTTCAAGGCGGGCAGCATCCGCGCAGCGCTCCATCACGAACTGGCTCATCTGCTGGAGACGGCCTCAGCACACGACCGCAGCCGCGAGGTGATTGTCGTCTGCCAGAGCGGCTACCGTTCTTCGATCGCCACAAGCATCTTGCGCCGGCTTGGATTCCAGCAGGTTTCCAACGCTGTCGGCGGCATGAATGCCTGGAACTCCATGCAGGCAGAAGGCGCGGCGTCGGTTTCCGCCTGAGCGGGCCGACCGGATGCTGTCCCGAACTTCGCGATCACTTCCCCGATCCTGAACCAATTCTTCCCCGATTCCATCCATCGCATCAACAAGCAGAGGTCAACATGCAGTCTACAGATAGTTTCGACATTCTCATTCTCGGCGGCGGATGCGCAGGCATCACCACCGCCGCACACATCAAGAACATGCTTCCAGGCAAGCTGAAGAACAGTTCGGTGGCCATCGTGGAGCCATCGGAAAAGCACTACTACCAGCCACTCTGGACGCTGGTTGGCGGCGGGGTCTATCCGCTGAGCAAGACCGTACGCAAGGAAGCCAGCCTGATTCCGCCCGGAGTTCGCTGGATCAAGGATTCGGTGGCTCAGATTCATCCGGAAAACAACACCGTGACGACCGCATCTGGCACGGTGCTGCACTATCGTGCGCTGGTGGTGGCGCTGGGCCTGCGGCTGGCGTGGGAAAAGATTCCCGGCCTTGCCGAGAGCGTGGGCAAACACTGCGTTTGCAGCAATTATTCGCCGGAAACCGTCAGCTACACCTGGGAATGCACGCGGAACTTTCGCGGCGGAACGGCCATCTTTACGCAGCCGCTGCCGCCGATCAAATGCGGCGGCGCTCCGCAGAAGATCATGTATCTGGCCGAGAGCTACTTTCGGAAATCCGGCGTGCGCAGCCAGTCCGAGGTTCACTTTTTCTCTGCCGCAGCGAACATCTTTGCGGTCAAGCGCTACGCCGACACGCTCGACAAGGTGATCGAGCGCAAACAGATCGAGACGCACTATCGCAACAATCTGGTCGAGCTGCGCCCGAAGGCCAGAGAGGCCGTCTTCAAGCACCTGGACACCGGCGAGATGACGACCATGCACTATGACATGATCCACGTGACGCCGCCGCAGGGGCCGCTGGACTTGGTGAAGCAATCGACGCTGGGCAATGCGGACGGCTGGGTGGACGTGGACAAATTCACGCTCCAGCACACGCGCTTCCCGAACGTCTTTGGCCTGGGCGACTCCAGCAGCCTGCCCACGTCGAAGACCGGCGCTGCCGTGCGCAAGCAATCGCCGGTAGCCGCGGCCAACCTGATTGCGTGGATGCAGGGGCAACCGCTGGTGCGCAAATACAACGGCTACACCTCCTGCCCGCTGGTGACCGGCTACGGCAGCCTGGTGATGGCTGAGTTTGACTACGACGGCAAGCCGCAGGAGACGTTTCCCATCGACCAGTCAAAGGAACGCTACAGTATGTACTTCGTCAAGAAGCACCTGCTGCCGCGGCTTTACTGGCACGGGATGCTGCGCGGCAAAGCCTGATCCCGAGCGCCTGACCGCGAGGCCTGATCGCCGAACCTGAATTTTCTGTACCTCTATACCGCGAACTCATCTTGTACCGCTTCGAGGCTCATCCGCAAAACGGATGAGCCTTTTTCCTGCGCGTGATGCGTCTTTGACCAAAAAGTGATCGTTGCCTGCAATTTCCAGGCACAGATCGCCGCGCATCGGCTATTCTTCTTTCGTACCAATTGCACTACTTTTCTGAGGTTTCTATGCCGTCCTGTTGCCGTTTCACCGCACGCTGCCTGTGTGCGCGTTCGTCGTTTTTCGCCTTCGTGCTCGCTGCCTGCTTCGCGCTGGCTGGCTTGGTGGCAGTCGGCTTCTGCCTGGCCGCGCCTGCTGTGGCTCAGTCGATGCAGCCCATTGTGCTGAACCACGTGACCGCCGCACATGCGCTGCCAGATGGCATCGAGCTTCATTCCGGCCCGGCTGTCGTCCAGATCATTGCCCTGCGCGGCGACCTGCTGCGCCTGCGCGTCGGCGCTACGGGGACGCTGCCCGAGGACGCATCCTGGGCTGTGCTGGCGGCCTCGCGCACGGCCACCGTTGCCGTCGAGCCGGAGTCCTCGGCACACTCGGTCGGGTTTCGCACGGGCAAGCTGCATCTGGCCGTGGATCGCTCGACGATGGCGATGACAGTGACGGACAACGACGGCCACATCATCGTGCAGACGCCTGCGGAGCACCCGATCGAGTATCACGGGACGAGTTTTCGCTTCTACGCGCGTTCGCCGGAGGACGAGCACTACTTTGGCCTGGGCGACAAGCCCGGCCCGCTGGACCGGCGCAACGAAGCCTTTACCAACTGGAACACGGATTCGTATGGCTGGCAGGAGTCGACAGACCCGATTTACAAATCGATTCCCTACTTCCTCACCTATCGCGACGGGATTTGCGGCGGGCTGTTTCTGGACAACACCTGGCGCACGAGCTTCGACTTCGACAAGGAACTGCGCGACGTTTACTCCTTCGGCGCGGACAATGGGCCGCTCGATTTTTACATCCTCTACGGACCGACCCCGAAGGCCGTCGTCGAGCAGTGGGCGTGGCTGACAGGCACGACGCCGCTGCCGCCGATGTGGACGCTCGGCTTTCAGCAGTCGCGCTACAGCTACTACCCGGAGTCCACCGTCCGGCAGATCGCCGCCAAACTCCGCTCCGAACGCATTCCCGCCGACGCCATCTATCTCGACATCGACTACCAGTTCAAATATCGCCCGTTTACTGTTGATCCGGAGCGGTTTCCGCACTTCCAGCAGATGATTCACGACCTGATGGCCGAGCATATTCGCACCGTGCTCATCACCGATCTGCACATCGCGCGCGCCCCCAATGCCGGTTACAAGCCCTATGACGAGGGACTGGCCGGCGACCACTTCGTACACAATCCCGATGGCAGCGTCTTCACCGGACCCGTTTGGCCCGGTCCGGCTGTCTTCCCTGACTTCACCCAGAAATCCAGCCGCGACTGGTGGGGCACGCTTTACGCAGATTTTGTGCATGACGGTGTGGCCGGCTTCTGGAACGATATGAACGAGCCGTCGGTCTTCGGTGTTGCGTCGAAGACGATGCCGGACGACGTGCAGCACCGGATCGACGAGCCGGGCTTTGCCAGGCGCACGGCGAATCATCTGGAGATTCACAATGTCTTCGGCATGGAGAACTCGCGCGGCACCTTTGACGGCGTACGCAGGCTGAACCCCGACACGCGCCCGTTTGTGCTCACGCGGGCGAGCTATGCCGGAGGGCAGCGTTATGCTGCGACCTGGACAGGCGACAATTCGAGCACCTGGAACCACCTGCGACAGACGGTTCCGGAGCTTGCCAACCTCGGCCTGAGCGGCTTCGCGCTCGCCGGGGCTGATGTGGGCGGATTTGCCGGTTCACCGCAGCCGGAACTGCTGACGCGCTGGCTGGAGATTGCCGCGTTCCAGCCGATTGACCGCGACCACACGTCGATGGGGACGAATCCGCAGGAGCCGTGGGCCGACGGGACGACGCAGGATCTTGACCTGCGCCGCCATTTCATCGAAACCCGCTACAGGCTCATGCCCTACCTTTACTCCGTGGCCGAAGAGATGAGCCGCACGGGGCTGCCGATCCTGCGCCCGCTGTTTCTGGAGTTTCCTGACGCGAGCCACGACCGCCATCCGCTGGATTTCAACAACGGCAGCGAGTTCCTCCTCGGCCCAGACCTGCTGATCGCGCCCAGTCCTTACCCTGACATGCTCGACAACTACCAGGCCGTGCTGCCGCCGGTGGGCTGGTACGACTTCTGGACGGGCGCGCCAGTGATGGCTGACGACCAGCAGCACATGCGCGTGGGCAACGACAACCTGCCCGACGAAGACCTGCAGATCACGCTGCACCCGACCATCGACAAGCTGCCTGTCTTCGTGCGCAGCGGCTCCATCCTGCCCATGCAGCCCCTTGTCCAAAGCACCATGGAAAAACCCTCCGGCCCGCTCACCTTGAGGGTTTATCCCCCCAGCAGTCCGGTTCGTTCCCTGCGCGAACATCAGCCCTGCTCCGGCAGCGTCTACCTCGACGACGGCATCAGCTACGCCTACCAGAAAGGCGATTTCCTCCGCGTTCAGGTCACCTGCTCCCGCACGCCCCAGGGACTAGTCGTCCATATCGGCCCGCATCAGGGCAGCTTCCAGCCGTGGTGGACGCAGTACCGCGTGGAAATCTACGGCGCCACCGCCCCAGTCCGCTCCGCCGTCACCGCCAACGGTCCGGTCACTGCCGCGTATGACAGTGATCATCATCGCGTGGTCGCGTTCCTGCCGGACGACGGCAAAGGCGTCGATCTGACGCTCACCGGCGGCCTGCGCTGATTTGGCCCATACGCGATGATGTTGCATCTTAGCTAAGCACTGTGCCATTATATTAGCTAAGAGGAAATTGCGTGAAAGCAACGATGCACCAGGCCAAGACCCATCTTTCCCGTCTTGTCGAACAGGCCCTTGCTGGCGAAGAGGTGATCCTCACGCATGGCCGGAGCCAGACTCCGGTCGCCCGCATTGTTCCCTTCCAGCCGGATTCCAGCCAGGCCGTGTCCAAGCGCGGGCGCCCGCTCGGTCTGTACGCCGCGGAAATGGGTTCTGGCCCTGACCGTATTCCGCCGCTGGAAGCGGACGAAATGGCACTGTGGGAGAACGCATCTCTGGTCGCTGATCCACCCTCCTGGAGCCGATGAAGTATCTGCTCGACACTCACACGCTGCTCTGGGCGATGAACGACAGTCCGCGCTTGAGCGCGTCGGCTCGCGCGGTTCTCGTCAGCCTTGACTCTCCCGTCTACGTCTCCGCAGTGAGTATTTGGGAAGCGGCCACGAAATATCGCCTCGGTAAATTGCCGGAAGCTGCGCATCTCATCGAGTCGACCTCGGAAGTGCTTGTCGCGATGTCATTTTTGCCACTGCCTCTCGATCTGGATCACGCGCGTCTTGGAGCGCTCCTGGATCATCCACATCGCGACCCATTTGACCGGATGCTTGCTGCTCAGGCCATCGTTACCGGCTGCACGCTGCTCAGCGCCGATGCAGTTTTTGACTCGATGCGCGTCCGCAGGCTGTGGTGACGGCTGGCGCCTGTGTCTTCCCGCATTGGCAGCCCAAATCCTGTTACCCTGAAACTATGAAATTCGGCGTTCTTGTCTTTCCCGGCTCCAACTGCGATCACGACACCTTCCACGTCCTCGCCGAGATCACCCGCCAGCCGGTCACCTTCCTCTGGCATGATTCGGAAGACCTACAAAACGTCGATGCTGTCCTTGTCCCCGGCGGCTTTGCCTACGGCGACTATCTCCGCACAGGAGCCATTGCGCGCTTCTCGCCGGTGATGCAGTCGGTCCGTAAATTTGCCGATGCCGGCGGCCTCGTCCTCGGCATCTGCAACGGCTTCCAGATTCTCACCGAAGCCGGTCTGCTCCCCGGCGCGCTCATGCGCAACGCCGGCCTCAAATACATCTGCAAACAGGTTCACCTGCGCACTGTCACCACCGATTCGCCCTTTACCAACCAGCTTCAGCCCGACAAGGTTCTGCGCATCCCCATCGGCCACATGGAAGGCAACTACTACTGCGACGCCGAGACTCTGCGCGAACTGCAAACCGAAGACCGCATCGCCTTCCGCTACTGCGCGCCCGATGGTCAGCTCACCCAGGACGCAAACCCCAACGGCTCGCTCGACAACATCGCCGGTGTGCTCAACCGCGGTCGCAACGTCCTCGGCATGATGCCGCATCCGGACCGCTCCAGCGAATCGATCCTCGGCTCAGCCGACGGCCTTGGCATCTTTCAATCCATGATCGGCGCTTTGGCTGGCCAATGATCGACATTCACCACCATCTCATCTACGGGGTCGATGACGGCTCGCCCGATCTTGAAACCTCGCTCGCCATGGCTCGTGAAGCCGCCAGTGAAGGCGTCACCCATATCGTCTGCACTCCCCACGCCAGCGACGCTCACCCCTACAGGACCAGCGTAAACTGGGAGCGGATGAACGAGATTCAGGCTGCCCTTGGCGACTCCATCCATCTCCTGCTGGCATGTGACTTTCACCTCAATGCAGAAAACATCCTCGACGCCATCGAGAACCCACTCCGTTACTCCATCGATGGCAAGGGATATCTCCTCGTCGAGTTCTCCGATCTTGCCATTCCACCTCAGTTGGACTCTGCGCTTGGCCGACTCCGCGCTGCTGGATACACCTGCATCCTCACCCATCCGGAGCGCAACCCGGTCATCGTCCGTAACCTGGAACGCATGGCCGAGTGGATGCGCAGCGGCTGCCTTGTCCAGGTCACCGGATCCTCGCTTTACGGACGCTTTGGCCGCACTGCCGAGACATTCTCCAATCATCTCCTTGACCGCAACTGGATTCACTTTCTGGCCACCGACGCCCACAATCTCACCTCGCGCCCACCCCATCTGCGCAAGGCTTACGACTACGTCGCAAACCGCTGCGGAACGGAAACCGCCGACCGCCTCTGCACTCACAATCCGCTGGCCGCCATCACCGGACTGAAGCTGCCGCCTCAGCCTGAACCGATCGGCCTCGACTCCAGCGGCCCCATCCATTTCTCCGATGGCTTCAAACCCGCAGCACCCGGCAAACAGACTCCCCGGAAAACCGGCAGCCTCTTCGGCAAACTCTTCAGCCGGTGATTGAAAGGTCAAAAACGACCTCCCGCTCGACCGGAACAACGATGACACCCGCGGAGAATCCGCTTCTGCTACCCATGACGCCGCGACCAGGCGCCGCCGCGCACGGGTGCATCTGCTGCACGCAATGCTTGCAGGCAATTCTTTCGTCTTGTGCCATACTGGTTTCAGCCTGAGTTCTGCCGCCTCGCCACAGCGTCAAAACCAAGTCAGGACTAGTTGCAACTCAGTCAACATTTCGCCCACTTTTCGTTGGCAAGAAAAATAATATACCCCCTATGGGGGGGGTAATCGCGTATAGTTATATTTCAGTAAACATAGCCGCGAAGCGCACCGCGTTCAAACCGGCGTGAAGAGAAGCAGCCGCGGATCCAGCCGGCGCTTGCAACGCAGCCCGGGGAAATCCAATCGCAGTGCGTTGGTTATCCACGACACACGCTCTACAATCATCCAAGAGCAGCACACCATCGCATGGCTTCGATTCGTTTCATTCAAAGCAAAGACAACGCGCGGCTTCGACAACTTCGCGCGGCGTTGCAGCGTCCGTCGCGCGCCAGCGGAGCCGTCGCCGTGGAGGGCTTTCATCTCGTCGAAGAGGCCCTGGCCAGCGAGATTTCCGTACAGACGATCTTTGTCGCCGCCGATCAGCAGTCTCTGCTCAACACACTGTCCATTCCGCCCTCTGTCGAGGTGCTCGCGCTTCCCGCGCCTCTTCTGGAGGCCTCGGTCACCACGGAGTCGCCACAACCAATTGCCGCGCTCATCGCGCCGCCCGTGTGGCAGTGGCCTTCGCTGCTCGGTGTGCCGACTCCGCTGCTGGTCGTTCTGGCCGGCGTTCAGGATCCCGGCAACCTTGGAACCATCCTGCGCTCGGCTGAGGCCTTCGGCGCGTCCGGCGCGATTCTGCTGCACGGCACCGTCAGCCCATGGAATCCAAAGGTGTTACGCGCCTCAGCCGGCAGCGTCTTTCGCCTGCCCACAATGGCCGCCAGCGCGGAAAAATGCTTCCATCAACTGGCACAGGCCGGGATTCCCGCCGTCGCGGCCATGCCTCGCGAAGAGGCCGCAGAAAGCCGCTGCGATGCGCTCACGCCGCCGCTGGCCATCGTCATCGGCTCGGAGGGAGCAGGCATTCCGCCGGAGGTTGCCTCGCTCTGCGCCCACTCGGTCACCATTCCCTGCCCCGGCCCGGTCGAAAGCCTCAACGCCGCCGTTGCAGCCAGCATCCTGCTCTATGAGGCTTCCCGCGTGAGGCCGCCGCGATGAACCTCTTCGACACCACACCTTCGGAACAAAGTTCTCATCCCCGTTCCGCGCCCCTGGCCGAGCGTATGCGACCACGCACTCTCGATGAGTATGTCGGTCAGCAGCATCTGCTTGCCACTGGCAAGCCGCTACGCGTGCAGATCGAGCACGACGATCCCGCTTCGATGATCTTCTGGGGACCGCCCGGCGTCGGCAAAACCAGCCTTGCACGCATCCTCGCACACACCACACAGGCCAGTTTTCTCGAGTACTCCGCCGTCCTCAGCGGCATGAAAGAGATCAAAGAGGTCATGGCTCGTGCTGAGTCCGCCGCCCGGCACGGCTCCCGCACCATCCTCTTCATCGATGAGATTCACCGCTTCAACAAGGCTCAGCAGGATGCTTTTCTGCCCTGGGTTGAGCGCGGAGCCATTCGACTGATCGGCGCCACCACGGAGAATCCATCCTTTGAGATCATCTCCGCACTACTCTCCCGCTGCCGCGTCTACGTCCTCCAGTCGCTCAGCGAGCAAGAGCAGATCACCCTGCTGCGACGCGCACTCACCGACTCCGAACGCGGTCTCGGCTCGCTTGGCCTCACCGCCACCGATGAAGTCCTCGCGCAGATGGCCGGTTTCTCCAGCGGAGACTGCCGCGCCGCCTACAACGCACTGGAGATTGCCGCGCAACTGGCTGCCGCCGCCGGTCAGTCTGAAATCCACCGCGAGATCGCTCGCGAAGCCCTCCAGCAGCGAGTTCTGCGCTATGACAAATCCGGCGAAGAACACTACAACCTGATCTCTGCACTGCACAAAAGCGTGCGCAACAGCGACCCCGACGCTGCGCTTTACTGGCTGGGGCGCATGTTCGCCGCCGGCGAAGATCCCATGTATCTGGCCCGGCGCATCGTGCGCATGGCTGTCGAAGATATCGGCCTTGCCGCGCCGGAGGCTCTGAACCTCACGCTCAGCGCTCGCCAGGCAATGGAGTTTCTCGGCTCGCCGGAGGGTGACCTGGCGCTGGCCGAGGCGGTCGTCTATCTTGCGCTCGCACCCAAGTCCAACGCCGTCTACACCGCTTACGGAGCCGTGCGCGAGGACATCGAAGCCACCCGTCAGGAGCCTGTGCCGCTCCACCTTCGCAACGCGCCTACGCGCCTCATGCAGGAACTCGACTACGGCAAAGGCTATCGCTACGCGCACAACGAGCCGGACAAAATTGCAGCCATGGATTGCCTGCCGCCCTCGCTTGCCGATCGCCGTTACTATCAGCCAACCCGCGAAGGACGTGAAAAACAGCTCGCCCAGCGACTGGATGAACTTCGCCAGTGGCGCGCGAACCATCGCCAGCCGTCCGAATAATGCGATGGCTGCTTTATCGCGACGGAAGTGTATTCAACGCATCCAACACAATGCCCGGCGTCAGCACTTCCGGCAGCACCGTTCCTGCGCTGCCTGCAGTCGACGCGTAGAGCACATACGTCGGTACGCCGCTGCGGCCCAGTTTCGCCAGTGCTTGCGTGATGGCATCGTCGTGCGAGGTCCAATCCGCCTTCAGCAGCACCACATGCTTCTGCGCAAACGCCTTCTGCACTGCCGCCGTGCGCAGCGCCACACGCTCATTCACCTGGCAACTCAGGCACCAGCTTGCCGTGAAGTCCACAAAGACCGGCTTGCCCGCCGCTCGTGCCTGGTCCTCCGCAGCCTGTGACCACGGCTGCCATCCGGATGCGGTTGCTCCGGCTGAATCCTCAGCCGCAACCGCTGCAGGCAGCGCATTCACCTCATAGGCACAACCACCCACTGCGACCAGCAGAATGGCCATCGCAACCAACGATGCGCCGCGCCGCGCAGGCCATCGACCCAGCACCCATCCGCTGATCGCCAGCAGCAGCAGCGTAGCCAGCAGCACAGCTACGCCGGTGGCCCCGCGTGTCTGCGCCATCACCCACACCAGCCAGATCACCGTTGCAAAGATCGGAACCGCCGTCGCCTGCTTCAGCACATCCATCCACGCGCCCGGCCGCGGCAACACACGCGTCCAGCTTGGTTGCAGCGTCAGCAGCAGATAGGGCGCGGCCAGCCCCAGTCCAAGCGCCGTAAAGATGGCAAAGCTTGCCCCTGCGCTTTGCGCCAGCGCATACCCAATCGCGGCGCCCATCAGCGGAGCCGTACACGGCGTCGCCACCACAACCGCTAACACGCCGGTGAAGAAACTTCCGGAGTAGCCTTGCCGCTGCGCCAGTGAACCGCCTGCACTGGTCAGCGAAAGCCCAATTTCAAACTGGCCAGCCAGCGAGAGTCCCAGAAAGAAGAGCAGCGCCGCCATCAGCGCCACAAAGATCGGCGACTGAAACTGGAATCCCCAGCCCAGCGTCGCTCCGGCAGCGCGCAGACCCAGCAGCAGCGACACCAGAATCCAGAAGGAAATCACGATGCCCAGCGTATAGACCAGTCCGTGCCGTCGAATCTGTGCGCGCTCCTCGCCTGCACTGTTCACCAGCGCCAGTCCCTTCAGAAACAGCACCGGAAAGACACACGGCATCAGGTTCAGAATCATCCCGCCCAGAAAAGCAAGCCCCATCTGCTGCCCCAGCATGAGCCAGCCTGTGGAGGGCTGCGTGGCGACATCTGCCACCGCTCCTGGAGCCGCAGCAATTGAGTAGCTTCGACCGCCGGAAAGCTCCACCAATCCTTCCAGGTGACTGGGATTTGCCGTCAGAGTCGTATCCTTTTTGAGCACCAACACCACGCCGCCCACAACCGGTTGAGCCGTCTGCGGAGCGGCATTCTCGATCACTCCCTTCACACTCGGGAAGTAGACCGCGGAGCTTTCTCGCTGCCCGGTCAACACCGCCAGTCGAAATCCTGTCGGTGTCGCCTGAAATGCTGTGTGAACGGTTGCCGGAGCCGGTTTGGGCAGGCTGTCTACCGCGCTGGAGAGCAGCGTCTCTTCCGCTGCGCTCAGCCCGCTCGGCAAACCCGAAGCGGCAATCGTCTCCTTCAACTCCAGATCGGCGTGGCCGGGCAGGCAGACTTCGCGGCACACCAGCCAGTGCACCTCCGCATCCAGCTTCGCGTTGCCCGTCTTTGCATCCTTTGCCACATGCAGCGCAAACGGAAAGACCACCTCGCGCTCGTAACCAAAATCCATCAGCGGTCCCAGCGGCAGCCGCGTTGGCGGCGGAAACTCCAGCCCATCCGCGCTCACTCCCTGCGGCAATGTCCAGTCAATCCGCGGCGGTTCACCCGCGTCGCCGGCATTCTGCCAATACACGTGCCAGCCCGACTCCAGCGTGAAGTGCACGCCCGCCTCCGCCGACTGGCCGCGCACCAGTACGGAGGGCGCAATCAACTCCACGCGCAGATGCGATGCTTCCGCGCCGACGGAAGCAGCTTGCGCGGCAACCCCGCCAAGCATCGCAACCAACGCTATCCATATCGAGCCAGACTTCCAACCGCGCATGGATCCTCCGCTTCCAGTTCTTCTGAGATTGGAATGCACGAACAACGTTACACGATGCGTGCCGCATGTTGGCGATAGATGCAGTCATTCTGCACACACACCACTCCCGCAGCCTCTGCCCGCGCCACGGCTTCTTCGTGCATCACTCCATCCTGTAGCCAAAGCATCGGAATCCGAAGCCGGATCACCTCGTCCACAATCTCCGGCACCGCCTCCGACGCGCGAAAGACATCCACCAGATCAATCGCCGCCACGGCCTGCGCTGCTTCCAGCGTCGAATAGCAATCCACCTCTGTGCCACCCAACTGTACACGACTCAGCAGCGGATTCACGGGCAACACGCGATAGCCATTCTGCGCCAGATACCCGGCAATGTGATAACTTGCTCGCTCCGGCTTGTTACTCATGCCCACCACGGCAATCGTCTTTGCCTGTCGTAGCATCGAGTCAATCTTTTCCTTCATCCCGTTCGCTTGTTCGCTCATGCCTCACAGCTCCATTTCGTCGTCGATCGGCCCTGCCACCGCGGCTGTTCCGCGCCGTTTCATCAGCAGAAAGCCGCGAATGAACGGCTCCAGATATCCATCCAGCACCTTGTCCACATCGCCCACTTCCACGCGCGTCCGATGGTCCTTCGCAATGCGATACGGTTGCAGCACATAGGAACGAATCTGTGAGCCAAAGTTGATCTCCAGCTTCGCATCTTCCACCTGCTTAATCACCGCGCGCTTCTTTTCCAGCTCATATTCATAGATGCGCGAGCGCAGCATCTTCATCGCTTTTTCGCGATTCTTGATCTGTGACCGCTCGTTCTGACACGTCACCACAATCCCCGTCGGCAGATGCGTCATGCGCACGGCAGAGTCGGTTGTATTCACGTGCTGGCCGCCCTTGCCGCCGGAGCGATACGTATCCACGCGCAGGTCTTCGCTGCGAATGTTCACTTCGATCGAGTCATCAATCTCCGGCGAGACAAACACGCTGGCGAACGAAGTGTGTCTGCGTTTGGCCGAGTCAAACGGCGAGATGCGCACCAGTCGATGCACACCCGACTCACCCGCAAGCTGTCCAAACGCAAATTCGCCCTGCACCGTAAACGTCGCCGACTTGATGCCGGCCTCGTCACCGTCCTGCAGATCGTTGATCTCCGCCTTGAAACCCTGCTGCTCGGCCCAGCGCAGATACATGCGCATCAACATCTCCGCCCAGTCCTGGCTTTCCGTACCGCCTGCACCCGGATGCACCGTCACAATCGCGTTCAGCGGATCGGTTTCACCGCCCAGCATCGTGCGAGCCTCAAGCGCTTCGCTGGACTCCTTCAGCGCCGTCATCTCGCGTTCGAGATCTGGCAGAACTTCGTCGGCACCCTCACGAGCAAGCTCAAAATAAGCCTCGATATCCCCCGCTCGGCGCGCCAGCGAAGCATCATCGGCCAGCAGCGTCTCCAGCCGCTTGCGCTCACGCATCAGAGGCTGGCTGGCCGCCGGACTTGTCCAAAGCGAAGGGTCTTCGAGTCGCTTCTCGATGGCTTTCAGTTCACGTTCCAGGCGTGCGGGGTCAAAGATACTCCCGCAGGTCGCGCACCGCATCGCGGATCGGCGCATAAGCAAATTCCAGATCGTTCAATGACGACATTTTTCGCTCTTTGACCTGACTTCAGGATGGATTTTGTGCCGCTATCTTCGGTCTGCGGCACTCAGCAGCACACGCGTAGACCATAGCAACAGCAGCATACTCAGTATGGCACAGCAGACTCCGACCATATCGCCATGAACGGTGTACCAGGTCAGGCGATCTTCATAGCCAAAACGCGCCGGCAGCACTCCCACGCGGTTTCGAGCAATGCTCTGCCGCACCACCCCATTTGGATCAATCACCGATGTAACGCCGTTGTTCGTGTCCAGCAGCAGCCAGCGATCGTTTTCAATCGCCCGCATCCGAGTCATCGCCAGATGTTGCCACGGCGCCCCCGTATCGCCATACCAGCCATCGTCGCTCAGGTTCACCAGCGCTTCGGCGCCCAGTTCCACAAACTGCCTCACCTCATCGCCAAAGACCGATTCGTAGCACAGAAAAATTCCGTATCGATGCGCTTCACCCTGGGCCGACGCAAGGCGAAAGACTCGCCGCTCCGTGCCTCGATCAAGGTCCGTCAACTGCTGCGTAATCTGATGCGCAAAAAAGAGCAGATTGCGCGCCGGAACATATTCGCCAAACGGCACCAGATGCACCTTGTCATATCGGCCCACAAATCTGCCGTTCGCCGCAACCACCGAGGCCGAGTTATAGACGTGATAGCTGAACTGGCCATTGGCCCCAGGCGAAGAATCCACCCCGGCGTCTCCCACCATCACCGGCGCATGTTCGCTTCTGGCAATCCCGGACACCGCTTCACGAAAGCGCGGATCGATGTCGCGAAACGGCGCAGGAGACTCCGGCCAGGCAATTAGATCCGGCTGCGCCTCCGCGCCCTGGCACTTCGTTTCCATCGCGCGGCTGCTTCCCGGCAATCCGGCAAAGTACGGCTCTCCGCAGACACTTCCGGCAAGCTGAGCAAACTGGGCCACATGCTGATCCCACTGCGGACCTACCCAGACGTCGTCTGTAACCACATTCAGGTTTGGCTGCACCAGCATCGCCGTCGCGGTTGCCTCCGGAGCGGCCGGATGCACCAGAAAACCACCCATTCCCACGGTTACCAAACCGACCCAGGCGCTCAGATATCTCCGCCGTTTTTCCTTCGCCGTCAATCCCGCAGCCAGCAGTGCATTCGCCACCGCCAGCAGCAGGCTGATGCCCATCACGCCGGTCCACGGAGCAAGCCGCGTCAGCAACCCGTTATCCACCTGCGAGGAACCCAGCTCGTCCCAAGGAAAGCTGGGCACGCGCGCCAGCGCAAACTCCATGCCAAGCCACAGAAACGGCACAGCAACCCACGCCAGCTCTCGTGCCAATCCTCGCCGCGCCAGCGCGCGGCTGACCAGCGCAAAGGCCAGCGCAAACAAGCCAAACCAGAAGCCGAGAAACAGGCTGAAAAGCACCAGCGAAAATGCCGCCAGCACCGGACTCATTCCACCATAGAGATGCATCGTCTGGTAAACCCAGGAGCAATCCAGACCAAACCACACCGCACCTGCCAGCCAACCCGCACCAAAGGCCCAAAGTGGCCAGCGACCACTCCTTTGACCGGCACTGCCAGAACCCGCAACAGCAGGACGCATCAGCCCATCGAGAGCCACCAGCAGCGGCACCAAAGCCATCCAGGCAAAGACGGTTCGCCAAATCGGAACAGGTCCGGCAATGGGAAAAGGTAAATCCAGCAGTGCCGCTGTGCCCAGCGCGCCCGCCATCATTCGCACCACGATCCTTCGCATGGGCCTGAGTCTAGCAGAGCGCCATCGCACGTTTTGCGTCCGCTCAAGGAAAGTCGTAAAAATTTAGCAGCATCTCCGCAAGTGGCGATAGAATGACGAAATGCAGCAAATTGTACTGATGCTGATGCATCTTCTCGATGTCATCTTCTTCCTCGGACTCGCTGGCTCATCGGTCGTCGTTGTCTACAGCTTCATCGAGGACGCGATTGAACTATTCGCCAAAGACGACGTTATTCCGACTCAGCCCGTCTCCGGTCCGGGAACAGTCACCCCTGCCAACGGCTCCTGATTTTCGGTGTTTGCCCTGAATTACTTTTGGAATCAACTCGTACTCATTCCGAATCCATCGAACCCCTGTCATCCTTCATCATTGACGCTGGATCGGATTGCCTCTAAACTCAGCGCTGGGCGTTTCCGTTCCAGCCCGCAACGCAACATGAACGAATCTTGCAAGTCTGGCGGTCCGGCAGTTTAAGCCTTGTTATGGGAACTTCGAAAACCACTTACGCGCCCGTCTCCGATCGAGTTCGACTGGTCGTCGCCTCCTCGGTAATGCTCACCTTCATCTCTTTCTGGCGAGCGGCTGCCATCGTCCTCAACGATCTGGCCTCGTCGGCGTTCTATGCCGGCGGCATCGCCGAAGGAGCTATCGGACGCTCCGCACCCTGGTTCATCCTCGGCATCATGCTCTTTTCCTTCGCCGTGCGCTCGGTCTATGTCGAGAGCTGCACCATGTTCACGCGCGGCGGAGTTTATCGCATCGTCAAGGAAGCGCTCGGCGGAACCTTTGCCAAACTCAGCGTCTCCGCGCTGATGTTTGACTACATCCTTACCGGACCGATCTCCGGCGTCTCTGCCGGCCAATACATCGTCGGCCTCCTCAACGAACTGATCGGCGTCTTTGCCGTGCATGGCTGGCTTCCCACGGCCTTGCTCAACGCGCAGGGGCAGCCCAACTTCCTTTTTCCCATCAACGAAACCTCGGCTTTCTTCGCCGCCATCGTCACCATCTATTACTGGTGGGAAAACATCAAGGGCATTGAAGAGTCCAGCGACAAGGCGCTCAAGGTTATGAAGATCACAACCGTCATGGTTGTCATCATCCTCACCTGGGGCATCTACTCCGCCCTTGTCCAGCACGCCAAGCTACCGCCTTTCCCATCCACTTCCAACATGCAGTTCAGTGACTACGCCCTGGGCTTTTTCAAGGGAACAAAGTTCGTTCATCTCTTCGGACTCTTTGGCATTCTCATGGCCTTTGGACATTCGGTGCTGGCCATGAGCGGTGAAGAGTCGCTGGCCCAGGTCAATCGCGAAATCGAGTACCCCAAGCTCAAGAACCTCAAGCGGGCCGCGCTCGTCATCGCGCTCTACAGCCTCATCTTCACCGGCGGCGCCACACTGCTTGCTTCCATGCTCATTCCGGACGCGGTCCGCACACAGGTCTATCAGAACAATCTCATCGCCGGCCTTGCGATGTACATGACTGGTCCGGCTACGCTCAAGATCGCTCTCCGCATCTTCGTCGTCATCGTCGGCTTTCTCATCCTCTCGGGAGCCATCAACACATCCTTTGTCGGCTCTACAGGAGTGCTGATGCGCATGGCCGAGGATGGTGTGCTCACCGACTGGTTCCGCAAGCCTCACAAGAAATTCGGCACCAGCTATCGCATCATCAACATGGTCTTCATCCTCCAGATGATTACCATCATCGTTACGCTCGGCAATGTCGATATGCTCGGCGAAGCCTATGCCTTTGGCGTTATCTGGTCGTTTGCCTTCATGGGCATCGCCATGCTCGTTCTGCGCTGGAAGTTCAAAGGCAATCGCGAGTGGAAGGTTCCGGGTAACCTGCGCATCGGCTCCATCGAATTTCCCGTGGGGCTGGCCTCAGTCACCATGGTGCTCATCTCCATTGCCGTGGTCAATCTCGCCACCAAGCGCGTCGCCACCATCAGTGGCATTATCTTTTCGGCGATTCTGTTCGTCATCTTTTCCATCGCCGAGAGACAAAACCACCGTCGCCATGCGGAAGCTTCCCGCCAGATGAAGGAGCACTTCCAGCTTGAGCGGGAAGAGCGCATCAGCCGCGAATCGCTCGGCATACGCCCGGGCGGCGTCATGGTCACCATGCGCGATGCGGCCAATCCATTTGCCCTCAAATGGGCCTTGTCCCACACCAGCACCGATGAGCAGGATATTGTCGTGCTCACGGCTCGCATCATGGGTGCGGGAGGTCCAGAGTATCTCGGCCCGGAAGATACCATCTTTTCAGAACATGAACAGATGGTCTTCACCAAAGCTATCTCCGTTGCCGAAAGCTTTGGTAAAACTGTCTCGCTCGTCGTCGTACCGGCGGGAGATATCTTTGCCGCGCTCGTTCAAACCGCCCATGCGCTCGAAGTGGATGCGGTTGTCTCCGGTCTCTCCACCAAAATGGCACCGGAGCAACAGGCGTACCACATCGGCCAGGCATGGGAGGCCTTGCCCGAGCCAAAGAATCAGATGACTTTCTATGTCATCAGTTCCAATGGCGATGCTCGAGTCTTTCATCTTGGCCCGCACGCGCCCAATCTCATGCCGGATGATGTGCAACTTGTTCATCGGCTTTGGCTCAATCTGCGGCGCGACCCAACCATGCACGATCTCCATCACAGCGAAATCATCACGTATGCTCTTACGCGCCTGGCCAGCCAATATGCCCGTGACAGCCACGAAGTGATTCGCGATATTCGCAACTTCAAGTCCCGCGAGCAATTGCCCTCGACGCGCATGACACCGCCCGAGCTTACCGCTTCTCCTGCGCCCGCGAAAGAACTCCCGGAGAAGAGTTAGTCGGGAGCAGCCTTCGACTCTCTGTATCTGCGAAAGAACCGCAATTATGATATAGGATGCAATCTCGCATCCTATATGCAGGGCATGGCCGTTTTGATTCGCTTCTAAGTGGGATGCGTACAGGCTCACATTGCAGAAATGAGAACAAGCTTTTAGATTTCTAGTCCGCAGTGGATTTCCTGTGGATTTATTTCACTGAATTCAGCTATGATAAATTGTAGCCATACGCAAGCATGTCCATTTTTCACTGCCGCAGGATCGAAAAATAACTCACATGCTCCTGTACTCCCACTCGTAGATCAATCTATCTTCGCTGGTTCCATCCCTTTCATGCGAAGACGCTGATCGTAAAATATGGAGAAACAATGAACTTCGCAAAGATATTGTCAGAGATCGACCAAGAGATAGCCCGTCTGGAACAGGCAAAAGCTCTATTGACCGGTGGTGCAACCGCAAAAAGACGAGTTGGTCGCCCTGCCGCAACCGCTTCCACAACCCCCAAATCACCTGCCGGAAAAAAGAAGCGGAATATCTCTCCTGAGGGCAGGAAGCGCATTGCCGAGGCGGTCAAGAAGCGCTGGGAACGACAGCGGAAAACGGCGTCCAAATAGCAAAGAAAAGAGGGAGGCTCGATACGATCACCTCCCTCTTTTCCTTATGTCGCATCTGTTTTTGTTACATTGACTCGCCAGGTTTCACGCGAGCTACAATCTTTCCGTCTGGCAGCAACGCCGCCAGTTGCTCCGGAGTGCCCTTCAGGGGAGGAAATGTTCCCCAGTGAATCGGCAAAATCAGCTTTGGCTCCAGATACTTCACGGCCAGAGCTGCTTCCTTTGGGCCCATCGTGAAGTGTCCCCCCATCGATATCATCAGAACTTCCGGCGCATATAGCTCCCGTATCAGCTTCATATCGCTGAAGACGCTGGTGTCACCCGTGTGGTAGAGCACAGGTCCATCCTTGACCGTCAGTACCAACCCGGCAGCCACTCCCAGATAGATAATCTGATTGCCCTCCTGCATGCTGGAGGAGTGTTTTGCCTCAACCATCGTGACATCCACGCCTGGCAGGGAAACCGTCCCACCGATGTTCATGCCAATCGTCTTCTCTGCGCCCTTGCCCGTCAGATAGCTCGTCAGCTCATAGATACCCAAAATCGTAGAGCCATGTTTTTTCGCAACTGTTACCGCATCGGCAATGTGGTCCATGTGGCCGTGCGTCAGCAGTACATAGTCGATCTGCTCGGGCAACTGGAAGTCCTTGGGATAACTCGGATTGTGTTCCAGAAAAGGATCAATCAGCAAATTCAACCCACTCGGTATCTCTACCAGCACTGTCGCGTGTCCCAGCCAGGTAACTTTCGTTCCCTTCAATATGTTCATTGTTTCCGATCTCCCATATTCGTTTGAAGTTACGCCCCTTGGATGACGCGGACTGCCCAAAAGATGCTTGTGCTTTGGATGCGATCAAACTTCCAGTGTCGTGATGTTCAGCGCTGGATAATCGATTCCGAAACACCATCTTTCGCGAGGAACTGCTTCAAGCCGCTCCAGTCAGAAAACAACCGCTCGATATTGCGATTCGTCAGCGCGCGCTGTTGTCGAAACGGCTGCGCCAACTGCAGTTCTATGTTGTCCGTGGGTGTAATGTGCAGCCGATAATACGGCGCCTGGTCCGGATTGAGCTTCGTATTGAAAAACGCCAGCAACTGCCCGCCATGCGCCGTCACCTCGCGCAATGCTGACACCACCGGAGCGAGCAACGCCTCCGGCAGATAATCCAGCGTCAACCACAACAGAACCACATCGAACGTGCGTCCGGAAAAGTTCAGATTGGTTGCCACAAACTCATCTGCGCGCCAGGCTCGATCTCCTTCCGCATCCGGCTCGCCGCGCCACTCCTCGGACCACGCATCCTGCAGCAGATCTGCCATGTATACGCTATGGCCCATCTCTGTCAGCAGATTGATATTCGTCGCAGAGGTCAATCCAATATCCAGAACGCGCAACCCCGACGACGCGATCATGTGCTTGCGAATCGCGTCCCACCCCCCGGAATGACGCGGAATGCGTTGCCCTGTCGTCTCCTGCTTTTCACTCCCATCATTACGGTCAAAAAACCGCGTCAGCATGCAAACTCACTTTCTGGCTCCAGCATTCTTCCTTGTCACTGCCGCTTCATCCCTGCGTTTCAGTTTGCAACAGTGGCAGAGTCTCGGCAGCCTTTGGCGCCTCAGTCGGCTTCGTTGCCGCCTGCGTCAGGTCCACCTTGCCGCGAAAGATTGCATTGTCTTCGATCGCCAGACGCGTCGCGCGAATATCCCCACTCACCTGCGATCCGGCGCGCAGTTCCACCCTGCCGGTGGCCACAATATTGCCCTGCACGTTACCCATCACCAGCACATCGCGCGCCGACAGGTCAGCCTTCAGCACCGCATTCGGGCCAACGGTCAAGCGGCTTTCCGACAAGCTGATCGTGCCCTCAACCTGGCCATCCACAAACAGCTCTTCGCTTCCCTTCACTTCTCCGCGAATCAACACCGATTTTCCTATTCGCGCCGCTGCACTCTCTGCCGCCATACTTTCATCCTTTATCCGGACCAGTCCGAGGCCCTGCCCGCACTATAACAACCTCTGGATGATATGACCAAAATTAATATCGTTACTCTTGCTGTTCCCATGCAGGATGAGTCTGAAAATTCCCATCATTTTCGCTTCGAGCAGGAACGGATCCTGCTCCTGTTTCTGCCATCCGCTCACAAAACTTTGCGACGGCAACCTCCGTCCTGCGTCCAATGCTCAGGCATACTTCGATAGAACCGCGTGATTCTTACCTAACCCATCGTGCACAGACCTCACCGACTTCGACCGATTCACCTGCAGACACTGCTGCTCAGTCTGCTCTCCTTCCTGCCCGCCATCGCACAGCCACAGCAGCCTCCGGCGCTCAACGACGCTGCTGCTCAGGCTCTCGTCCGCTCCGTGCTCAGGCGTGAAAACGAAGCTCTGCGCCCCACCACCGTCTGGATGCGCTATCGCATACGCAAAAGCAGTCCGCGCCTCAGCACCACCAAATGGATCGTCGAAACGCGCGACGGCGATGTCGCTCACCTGATCGCCTGGAACGATCAGCCGCTCTCCGCCGATCGCAGCGCACTGGAGGTCAGCCGCCTGCAATCCCTGCTTGCCGACCCTGGTCTGCAACGCCATCGCGAGCAACGCGAAGCCGTGGACACGGAGCGGCTGCGCAAGATCATCCATGCACTGCCGAGCGCGTTTGTCTATCGCTACGCCGGTGCGATTGCAACCTCTGATGGCCCCGCCTACAAACTCACGTTTCAGCCCAACCCATCCTTTGACCCTTTTGACCTGGAGACACAAGTGCTCAAAGGCATGGCGGGCGAGCTTTGGATCAACGTCGCTGCCCAGCGAGTCGTTCGCCTGCAATGCACACGCATTCGCGATGTTGACTATGGCCTGGGTCTCTTTGCCAAACTCGACCAGGGCGGCACGCTGCTGATCGAGCAGCATCCTGTCGTCGGCGCCCAGTGGCGCATTACTAACATGCGTTTGCGGATGAACGCGCGTGTGCTTTTCCGTGAGATCAGCCTGGATACCGAACTGGAGATGACGGATTTTGCCGTCGTTGCCTCGGCCATGGACTATCGTGCCGGCATCGCACTGCTGCATACGCTGCCGGAAGACACAGGCCACGCGCCCTAGATCAACTGTGATCAACTTGGTTGATCGGCACACCTAGCGTCGCTCGCGAAAAAACGACTTCAGCAATTCGCTCGACTCCTCCGCCAGCAGGCCAGAGTCAAGTTGCATCTGGTGATTCAACCGTGGATGGTTAATCACGGTCAACACCGATCCGGCTGCGCCCGCCTTTGGGTCCGCTGTCGCATACACCACGCGATCCACACGCGCGTGCACCAGCGCTCCCGCGCACATCGAACACGGCTCCAGTGTCACAAACAACGAGCAACCATTGAGCCGATAATTCCCCATCGCCAGCCCGCCAGCCCGCAACGCCAGCACCTCGGCATGAGCCGTCGGATCGCTGTCACGCAGCACACGATTCTGCGCGCTGGCCACCACCGCGCCCTGATGCACCAGCACGGCGCCTACCGGCACTTCGCCTGCCTGACCGGCGGCAATCGCCTCTTCCAGCGCGAGCTGCAGGAAATCGAGATCGGTTTTCATGGCAGTCAGCATTCTCTTTTGAGTGTACTCAAATCCAGTCAGACCTCTTGTATCACTGAAGCGTGAGGCACTATCTCCGCCGGCTGCTGCTGCGTCATGCAGTGGAGCGCGCCCAGCCCCCAGATGAAGTCCACGCAATGCACTCCCACCACTTCGCGCTCAGGAAAAAGCTCGGCCAGTATCTGCAACGCCACTCGATCCCGTGCATCGTGAAAAGTCGGCACCAGCACGCGATCATTCGAGATATAGAAGTTGGCATAGCTTGCCGGCAGCCGCTGCCCGCGAAAGATCACCGCCCGCGGCATCGGCAACTCCACCACCGTGAACGGCTTTCCCGTACGAGTTCGCGCCGCCTTCAGCCGAGCCAGATTCTCCGCCAGCGGCGCATGATTCGCGTCTGTTGCATCCGGCTCCACGGCGGTCACAATCGTCTCCGCACTCACAAACCGGCTGATGTCGTCCACATGTCCGTGCGTATCGTCGCCCGCCGCGCCGCAACCCAGCCAGATCACCTGCTCCACGCCAAGATAATCGTGCAGCGCCTGCTCCAGTTGTTCCCGCGTCACCCCTGGATTTCGCTGCTGCACCTCGCTCAACAGACACTCCTCGGTCGTCAGCAACGCTCCCGCGCCATTCACATCAACGCTTCCGCCTTCGAGCACCAGTCGATGCTCTCGACCGTCGGCCAGGGTCACCGCAGGCTGCCAACGCTTCATCCCCAGCAGCCTGGCCACGCGCTCAGGATTCCGGTCATCCAGCCGCCAATCGTCATACTTCGCCCAGGCATTGAACCTCCAGTCCGTTACAGCGACTTTGCCTTCGGCATCCCGCACAAAGATGGGTCCGGAATCCCGCAGCCAAACCCGATTCGTCGCCCAACGATGAAAGCTCACCCGCTCCATCCGTGCTCCGCCGCGCTCAAGCATGGTGCGCGCGCGCTGCTCAAGCGTCGCATCCTTCACCAGAATGTGAACCAGCTCGCTCTCTGCCAGCAGTCGCACAATCTCGACGTAGACCCACGGAATCGCGGCAAACTTCCCCGGCCAGTCCGAAGCATTGTGCGGCCAGGCGATCCACGTCGCCTCATGCCGCTCCCACTCCGCCGGCATCCGGAATCCAAGCTCATACGGCGGCCCACTTCTTGCCGCAGTCGTTTTCTTCGCTGCGCTCACTTATTTCTGCTCCAGGCCCGCCGTGCCATTCCACGCCGCGCCACGCGCATCCAGAAACCGCTGCGTCAGTCCGCCATACGCATCGATCCGCCGATCACGCAGAAACGGCCAGTTTCGACGTGTCTCCTCGATCAGTCCGGGGTCCACCTCAGCCATCAGAATCTCCTCGGTATCGTGTGAAGCCTTCGCAATCACGCGCCCAAATGGATCGGCAACGAACGACCCGCCCCAGAACTCGATTCCCTGCCCAGTCACGCGATTACCCAGCACGTCGCCATGCTCCAGACCCACGCGATTCACCGCCGCCACATACACTCCGTTGGCAATGGCATGGGAGCGCTGGATCGTCTGCCAGGCCTCATACTGCGCCACGCCAAACTCCGCTTTCTCTGCCGGATGCCAGCCAATCGCCGTTGGATAAAACAGCGTCTCCGCTCCCTGCAGCGCTGTCATGCGCGCACCCTCCGGATACCACTGATCCCAGCACACCAGCGTTCCAATCCGTCCAAACGCAGTATCTACGGCCTGAAATCCCAAATCCCCCGGCGTAAAGTAATACTTCTCGTAGTACAGCGGATCATCCGGAATATGCATCTTTCGATACACCCCAGCCACGAACCCATCCGTGCCAAACGTCACCGCCGTGTTGTGATACAGCCCTGCTGCGCGTCGCTCAAACAACGAAGCGATCACCACGGTCTTCGTTTCTCGCGCCACGGCCGCCACACGCGCTGTCGTCGGACTGGGAATTGCCTCTGCCAGATCGAACAGCTCGGTATCTTCGCGCTGACAGAAGTACTGCGCCTGAAACAGCTCAGGCAGGCAAACCACGTTTGCGCCCAGCCGCGCTGCATCTTTCACGCGTTCCAGCGCCCGCTCCAGATTTTGCTCCGGATCGGCACCCATGCTCATCTGCACCAGGCCAATCCGATACTTCCCTGCCGTCGACTTTCGCAATCCCGCCATACCATCTCATTCCCCGCCCCACTTCGGAGCACGTTTTTCAACGCGGAAGACCTGTTCGATTCGCCGCAAGACCGGCCATGCCCGGAGCGCATCCGGCACTTCGTTTTCCACGGCCCACGCATCCGCAATTCTGGCTTCAGTGTACCCGATTCGCAACTCACTCCGCCCACGCGCGAGCTGATGGGTCGGCCTGCAAACGCCTTCCCAGGCAGCGTTCCTCTCTGCTACATCCACGCCACGTCCACGCCACACCCGTGCCGGATCTTTGCCATATCCATGCCGCGTCCCGCAATGCGCCGCCCTGGAAGCTCTCCACCCATCGGACGATTGCCACTTGTATTTTCCGAGTGTTAGCCTCTATTTTTGGCCTGCTCGTTGTGGCCGCAGCATTGCAGTTCGCAGCCTGACTGAATCGTTTTTTTGATGGACCGCATAGAAAGGACACAAAGCAGAGCAATGCAAAGCACGTATAACGGACTTTCGCTCCCAGCCAACGGCTCTCCCATTCAATATTCCAACGGCACCTATACCGTTCCGGACCATCCCATCATCCCGTATATCGAAGGCGACGGCACCGGACGCGATATCTGGAAAGCTTCTCAACGCGTCTTCGACGCGGCTGTCGAAAAAGCCTACGGCGGCAAGCGCTCCATTCAGTGGTTTGAGATCTTCGCTGGAGAAAAAGCCTTCCGCAAGTTCAACACATGGCTCCCCGATGACTCCGTGGCCGCCGCGCGTGACCTGCGCGTCTCCATCAAAGGACCACTCACCACTCCGGTCGGTGGCGGCATTCGCTCGCTCAACGTAGCGCTTCGCCAGATCCTCGATCTCTACTCCTGCGTTCGCCCGGTGAAGTATTACGCTGGCGTGCCGTCGCCCGTGAAGCATCCGGAGAAGCTGGATATCGTGCTGTATCGCGAAAACACGGAAGACGTCTACTCCGGCATCGAGTTTCGCCAGGGCACTCCGGAAGTCGACAAGCTGATTACCTTTCTCAACACCGAAATGCTCAAGGGCGGCAAGAAGCAGATTCGCACCGACTCCGGCATCGGCATCAAGCCTATCTCCATCACCGGCACACGCCGTCTTGTGCGCGCCGCGCTTCAATTTGCCTTGGAAAGCGGTCGCAAGACCGTCACTCTCGTGCACAAGGGCAACATTCAGAAGTTCACCGAGGGCGCATTCCGCGAGTGGGGCTACCAGCTTGCCACCGAGGAGTTCCGCGACCAGATTGTGACCGAGCGTGAAAGCTGGATTCTGGGCAACCTTGAATCCAACCCCAATCTCACCGTCGAGGAGAATGCCGCGCTCATTGAGCCAGGCCTCGAGTTTGCCAACGACGAATTCCGCAACTCGGTCTACGCCGAGGTCAAGGCCGTTCTTGACTCCATTCTCACCAGCCACGGCAACGGCCAGTGGAAGAGCAAAATCCTCGTCAACGACCGCATCGCCGACTCCATCTTTCAGCAGATCATCATTCGCCCGGAAGATTACAGCGTGCTGGCCACCACCAACCTCAACGGCGACTACATCTCCGACGCTGCCGCCGCACAGGTGGGTGGACTCGGCATCGCTCCCGGAGCCAACATCGGCGACGGCTATGCCGTCTTTGAGGCTACCCACGGCACCGCTCCCAAATATGCCGACAAGGATATGATCAACCCCGGCTCAGTGATCCTCTCCGGCGTCATGCTCCTCGAATTCCTCGGCTGGAAGGAAGCGGCTAAACTCATCGAAACGGCTCTTGAAAAAACCGTGGTCGCCAAGACCGTTACCTATGACTTTGCCCGTCAGCTCACCGGCGCAACCAAAGTCGGAACCAGCCAGTTTGCCACTCACATCATCGAAAATATGTAACCGCGCCGCCTTGCGCGGCACAAGGACAGGAGATATATGCGTAAGAAAGTCAGCATTGTAGGCGCAGGCAACGTGGGCGCTACTGCCGCACACTGGATTGCGGCCAAGGAACTGGCCGACGTCGTTCTCATCGACATCGCCGAGGGCATTCCCCAGGGCAAGGCGCTTGACCTGCTCGAAGCCATGCCGATCGAAAAACGCGATGTCCACATCACCGGCACCAACGACTACGCCGATACCGCCAACTCCGATATCGTCGTCATCACCGCCGGTCTGCCGCGCAAACCAGGCATGAGCCGCGACGATCTGCTGCACACCAACTTCAAGATCATGTCCGACGTTGTGGAGAAGGTCGTCGCGCAGTCGCCGGAAGCGATCCTCGTCATCGTCTCCAACCCGCTTGATGCCATGGCCCAGGCAGCGTTCAAGCAGTCCGGCTTCAACCGTGAGCGCGTCATCGGAATGGCCGGCGTCCTTGACTCCGCACGCTTCCGCACCTTCATCGCGGAAGAACTCCATGTCAGCGTCGAAAACGTCACAGCGTTCGTGCTCGGCGGCCACGGCGACACCATGGTTCCGCTTGCCCGCTACTCCACCGTAGCCGGCATCCCCATCACCGAACTCATCCCCGCCGACCGCCTCGAAGCGCTCATCCAGCGCACCCGTGACGGCGGCGCTGAGATTGTCAAACACCTCAAGACCGGCAGCGCCTACTACGCACCCTCCGCGGCCACCGTCGAGATGGTCGAGGCGATCCTCAAAGACAAGAAAAAGATCCTTCCCTGCGCCGTCTACCTTCAGGGCGAGTATGGCATCGAAGGCTACTACATCGGTGTGCCCTGCAAGCTCGGCTCCGCCGGTCTGGAGCAGATCGTCGAGATCAAACTCACAGCCGACGAAGACGCAGCGCTCAAGCGCAGCGCAGCCGCCGTCAAGGAACTCTGCGCCGTCATAGGCGTCTAACCCAACCAGCACACCCAACAGGCTGCCCTCGTGGCAGCCTGTTTTTTTTGCTTCCACGCCAGCTCCTCCTTTGGATGGAGTTCATCCTCCATCAGCAGTCGGTTGTCTCCCATCTTCCGCTTCAGGCATAGTCACAGAGATTCAAAAACATCGCCGCTTCCCCATCCCCGGCTCGAGCGCTTCCGCCAGTAACACGCTCGATTCGGAACAGGCTCCCGGCGCATCTTTTGCACCACTCCGTGAGGTCGCTTTTGATCCAACGTCTCCCTTCCCTCTGCTGCGCCGTCGTCGCGCTTGCCCTGCTTTTCACCTTCCCTTCGGCACAGGCACAAACTCCCGATACACCACACGGCAGGTCTCCCGTCACGTTTTCGCTCTACGACCGCACACGGCTCGACACCTGGCAGTGGTTTGCCGCGCCTGGCTATTCGGAGACGTATCCTTACACGGAATCTCTGCTGCGCCTGAGTCTTGCGCAGCAGACCCGCCACTGGGACTGGCTGGCTGAACTCGCCCAGCCCGCTGTTCTCGGCCTTCCCGGCGATGCCGTTGCCGCCAATCCTGCCCAGGGCCAGCTTGGTCTGGGCGGAACCTACTATGCAGCGAACGGCAACAACAGCGATCCCGCGGCGGCATTTTTCAAACAGGGCTTTCTGCGATATCGCTTCCATCGGCCCGACAGCTACCTGCGACTGGGACGCTTTGAGTTCTTTGAGGGCGTCGAGCTTGCGCCTCGCAATCCCGTCCTGCAATGGCTCCAGGCTAATCGCATCCAGCAGCGGCTCGTCGGCAACTTCGGCTTCACCAACGCTCAGCGCAGCTTTGACGGCATCGACGCGCATCTCGGCCTGCAACGCTCCAACATCGTCGCCTTTGCCGGGCGTTCCGATCAGGGCGTCTTCAACATGAACGGCAACCCTGAACTGAACGTCGATCTCCAATATCTCGCTCTCTCCCACATCGCCGCGCACGGTCACATCCTCGGTCGCGTCTTTGCTATCGGCTATCACGACGGACGCACCGGCCTCACCAAAACCGACAATCGTCCGCTCGCCGTCCGCGCCGCGGACCACAAAAACATTCGCATCGGCACCTACGGCGGTGACGTCGCAGCCAGCGCTCCGCTGGCTCATGGCAACATGGATTTTCTGCTCTGGGGCGCACTCCAGAACGGCTCCTGGGGTCTCCAGTCGCACTCCGGCAGCGCCATCGCCGTCGAAGGCGGCTACCAGTGGACACGCATTGCCTCCACTCCCTGGCTGCGCGCGGGATACTACCTCGGCAGTGGCGACAACAACCCATCGGACAACAAACACACCACCTTCTTTCAACTGCTGCCGACGCCGCGCGTCTACGCCCGCACGCCCTTCTATAACCTGATGAACAATCAGGACACCTTTGTCCAGGCCATCGACCGCCCAGCCCACAAGCTGGAGTTGCGCAGCGACCTCCACTGGATTCAGCTTGCCGCCAACAACGACCTCTGGTATCAGGGTGGCGGAGCGTTTGACAACAAGGTCTTCGGCTACGTCGGCAGGCCCAGCAACGGACACAGCACCTTTACCTCGCTCTGGGACATCTCTTCAGACTGGCAGACGACGCGCTCGCTTGCGCTCAACTTCTACTACGGTCACGCATGGGGCAAATCCGTGATCGCCGACATTTACCCCGTCGATCGCAATCTGCAATTTGGCTACGCTGAGCTGGTCTACCGCTTTCAGCGCCCGCTTTGATCCACTGCCGTTCGAGAACCGACCGAAGCCCGCACCGGCGCCATCTGCGGACCTTGCAACAACTGCATCGTCAGCCACAGCGCCGGGATGAGAAAGACAATGGAACCAGCCACCCACATAAAGGCACCGGCGGCAATCTGATCCGAGAGCGCGCTCAACCCAAACGGTCGCGGAACAATCTCTCCATAGCTGGGATACAGCAGTCTTCCGGAAAAGCACAGAAATGCGGAAACACCTGTATTCACAAGGTCTGCCAGCAACAGATAAGGAATCAGTGCCCAGCGCGTGATCCTGGGGCGCGAGGGCCACGGCTGCAGGATCGGCCACCAGAAAAGGATACTTGTCGAGAAAAAACAGAAGTGCTCAAAGTTGTGCCAGTTCTCTGAACTCAGCGCAAACTCGTACGCCGCCGGAATATGCCAGCAAACATAGGCCAGGTTCATCGCCAGCCATGAAAAACGCAAATCCACCAGCACGTGCGCCAGCCGATGCAGTGCCCGGCGGCGAAAGAAAAACCCCAGAAAACCGCGCACAAACCAGCGTGGCACTCCCCGCAGCATCGGCACAACCGGCGCGCCCAGCACAATCAGCGGAGGCGCCAGCGACATAAGCACAAAGTGCTGCCCCATGTGCATGAAGAGCAGCGACTCGCTGAAAGTATCGAGCGGCGATGAAACCGCCACAAACAGTGCTGCGATTCCAGCCACAAAAGCCGCCAGCCGCCAACCCGGAATCGCCAGCGGACGAGTCCGACGCAGCCGAATCCAGCCCACCAGATAGATCAGCAGCGCCAACGCCAGCTCAGCCGAAACAATCGGCGGCACATCCCAGCGCGTGAAGAGATCCGCTATGGTTGCCTGCTGCATCTTGCCGGTCCCTCAGTGTGCTGGCTCAGCGTTGAAACGCAGTCGCCGCCTGAGCCGCATCCGCTGCCGAAGGCTCATTTGCCGGGTGCAGCGTCTTCAGGAAGCTCACCAGCGCCGTCACCTCCGCAGGTGAAAGATTCTTGCCATAGGCCGGCATATTTCCGCCACCCTGCAGCACCTGCCGAATCAACTGATCCTCGGTGAGCCGCGTCGCCACATCGTCCAGAGCGGGTCCGCGCTGTCCGCCATAGCCGCCAATCGAATGACAGTTGCGACACTGTTTCGCCTGAAAGACCACCGCGCCCTCGCGCTCCACCGGCCCGGCCGTCTGCAGAAAACGCGCTGGAATCGCCGGTCCGCCGCTCCACGCGTCCATGTGCGGACTCCACGGGGTATACGTGCCCAGATGGGTGAGCACACCCCAGGAGACGGCAACCGTCGTCAGCACCAGAATCGCCACCGGCCTGCGATGCCAGCTTTTTTCACCCTCCGCCGCATAGAACGGCAGCCCCAGCAACGCCGCAATCCCCAACACCGGCGCAATCAGCAGAAAAGGAGTTTCCAGACTGGGCGGCAGATAGGAGAGCACCGCATAGAGCCAGAGAAAAAAGAAATCCGGCTTGGGCACTGTCTGGATGATCGTCGGATCAGGCTGTCCACCCGGCCCAAACGGCCCAAAGACCACGGCGCAAACCGCCACCGCCGCGATAATCGCCGCAGAAAATACCGCATCCTTCCACACGCCGCCCGGCACAAACGGACGCCCATCCTTCTCCGTCAGTTCGTGATATTCCGCCATATAGGTGGATCGGCGCACCACGCGCCCCGGCATCGGCCACTCGTTGATGCCCAGCTTCAGCACCATCCACACATGCAGAAAGGTGAACGCCAGCATCAGGCCGGGAATCACAAAGACGTGCAGAGTGAAAAAGCGCGAGAGAGTCGCTCCTGCGATAATCGGGCCGCCCAGCATCATGTGGACCAGTGAGCCGCCCACTACCGGCACACGGCTCAGAATCGAAGCGCCGATGCCCAATCCCCAATAGGCATCCTGATCGAAGCGCATCACCTGCCCGGTAAAGGCCATGCCCAGCGTCATCAGCAACAGAAAAACACCCAGCGTCCACGTCAGCTCGCGGGGATATTTGTAGGCGCCAAAAAGAAACACCTGCGCCATGTGGATCAGCACAACGGCGACCATGAAATTCGATCCCCAGCCGTGCATCGCGCGCAGAAACCAGCCCAATGTAAGCTGGTGATTCAGAAAATTCAGGCTGTTCCACGCCTCGCCCGCTGACGGCACATAGACCAGCGCCAGCAGAATTCCTGTCACAATCTGCAACATCAGCAGCGTGAAGGCCGCGCTGCCAAAGACATACCACCAGCTTGCCGTGCGATTGGGAATCGGATGCTCGGCCATCTCCAGCAGCGGCTTGCCCAACTGCAGACGATGGTCCAGCCAGGAATAGATCCGCTTCATCCTCGACATGGGGCATCTCCCTTGCTGGAGTCAGTCTTCACTCCGCCAAGCTGCACCAGGCTTGCTGAATCGGAGAGCGTGGGCATCTCGCCTGCCTTGATCTGTAAGGAATCCCCGACAACACGCACCTCATAGGGAAACAGCCCGCGCTCGGGCGGCCCCGATGCGCGCGAGCCATCCGCATAGTACACTCCGCCGTGACAGGGACACATGAAAAGCTGCGACTGCGGAAACCATCGCACCGGGCAACCCAGATGCGCGCAGTTGATGGCAAAGACCTGAAACTCGCGCTCCGCTACGCGCCGCACCCAGCAGGCCACGCCGTCCGTTTCGCCATCCCAGCTTCGCCGTACCGGATTCGTAAACTTCGCCAGGCGCGTCTCGCCCACTGGAAAATTCGTCACCGGCCCCAGCGAAACCCACGACTTGTATTCGGCATCCGGCTTCACCGCTGCAAACAGATACTTCACCACCGGGATGGTGATTGCCACGCCCACCACCGCGTTCAGGGCAATGCCCATCTTCAACAGCAGCCAGCGCCGCGAAATGGTTAGCCGATCCTGCTCGCGGACGACAGCGGAATGGTTTTCTGAGGAATGCTCATGACCTGATTCGTTCACGTCTCACTTCTCCATCCTGGAAGGCTCAGTCGTTCGCCCGGTTGTCTGCTTCTCTGTCGTCGGCTTGTGCTCAGCGGCCATCGTCGTCGGCTCACCCTGGGGCTGCGCTGCATAGGGCTGCCCCGGCGTCATGCTTCGCCGTGAGGCCAGATAGGCCACCACATCCGTCACTTCCTGATCGCTGACTGCGTGCCCCTGAGCCACGGTCTGCCAGCCCGGATGCCCGATATCCGGGCGGCCCGCAATCAGAATCGCTCGCAGCGCCTGGTCGCTCACCAGCGCCAGATAGGTCGGGTCCGTCACCCGCTGCCGCGCTCCGCTGTGGCACGAGCGACAATCCACCTGGTAAATCTGCTCACCATGCGACGCATTGCCGATCAGCGCCGTTGTCTCCGGCGGCATCTGCACTGGCCTCACGGTTCCCTGGGTAGCCCAGCGCGCGCGCATCCCTTTCACCAAAGCATCCACCTGCGCATCCGTCAGCATTCCACCCGCCGACTCGCCAAACGCCGGCATCAGCGTCCCGGCCACTCCATCCTGAATCGAGCGCCGCAGCGAGCCGTCATCCAGCAACTGCTGCAACACCGGATTGTTCAGGTCCAGAGCCGGACCACCCTGCCCACTGCTGCCATGGCACGCCGAACAGTTCTGCGCATACAGCGGCTCAAAGGAAACCAACTGATCGGGCCTCGTCACCGGCTGCTCGGAGTTCATCCGGGGCAGGTGCGAGCCACAACCACTCAGCAGGCATCCGGCAGCCAGCGAGGCCGCAGCCAGGAAAGTACGCATCACTTCTCATCCTCCTGCTCCGTGGACATCAACTCCTTCGCCTCAATGCCCATCCGCAGCGCAAAAGGCAACGGTTGCCGCGTCTGAATCTTTCCTGTGCGGGCTACCACCAGACCGGCCACAATGCCAAAGAAAAGCTGCGATGCGGCGAACCATCCCCAGGCAATGCGATTGGCAAACGCAGGATTGATAAACCACAGCACCGAGTGCAGCACTCCCGTCCACAACACAGGAGCCAGAATCCCGCCCAGCAGAATCGGATGCCGCGGCCACATCGGCAAAAGTGCTCCATAGAGCAGCCCCACCAGCAGGCAGATGACCGCATGAATCACCACCGCAATCCATAATCCACTCCAGTGAAACGCTGCGATGTAGGCCGTCGTTGGATTGGTCCAGTAGGCAGCGCCTGCTCCACCCAGCAGATTCACCGCGTACCAGATACTGTGCTGCGTCAGCCATCCAAACAGCACCGCCGGGAAGATCATGGCGATGCCGCCTGCAATTCCACCTTTGATTCCGGAGGCAATCGGGTAGCTTTCAATGGGCAGATAGGAGCGCTGAACCTCGCTCAGCTGAATGCGTCCCACCTCGGTCCGAGCCGTGGTCACAATCGTTGCGTGAGCCACCATCGGCACATCTTCATGATGCTCGTGGGGAAAGATCTGGCGCACCCAGCCCACCAGCGCCACCACCACCAGCACGATGCCCGCAATGCCCACACCGGGATTCATAACCAGGCTGGCAAAACAAAGCGTCGCGCCAAAGGCAAGCACCACAGGCCACGCCGTATTCGCAGGCAGAGCGACCACTCCCGTGTTCTCGCTCGCGTGCGGATTCTTCTCTTCGCTGCTCATCCCATCACCGTCCAATCACATAGACCACTGTGAAGACCACCACCCAGACCACATCCACAAAGTGCCAATACAGCGCGATGACGGCAAATCGCTCGCTTTGCGAAGCCGGAAAACGATCGAGCAGCGCCAGCACCAGCACCACGCTCAGCATGGACAGCCCCAGAATCACGTGCGTTGCGTGAAGGCCCACCAGCGAGTAAAACGTGGTTCCGAAGAGATTGGTCCGAATCGTCAGCCCGTCCTGCACAATCAGCTTGTGCCACTCGATGGCCGTTCCAGCCATGAAGATCACCCCGAGCAGGATTGTTGCCGCCAGCCAGCCTGCAAAGGCGCGCATCCGGCCGTGCTCAATTGCGTGCTCCGAGCGCCAGATGGTGAAGCTGCTGGAGAGCAGGCAGATCGTGCCCAGAATCGGCACTTCCAGCACCTGCGCCGGTGTGGGGCCTGTCAGGCTTTTGCCGATGTAGAAGATGTAGGCAACGACAAAGATTGTGAACAGCGCCGACTCGCCGATAATCAGCGAGAGCATCCCGACACGCCCGCGCGAAGGCAGCTTCCATGCTTGCTCCGCCGGCAGATCCATCCCTCTGCTTGCCGTGCTCATCCTTCGTACTCCCAGTCCGTATCGTGTGGGTGCTTCAGATCCCAAAGCGGGCGACGGCTGCGCACCTCAGGCTCTTCGCCAAAGTTGTAGACAGGCGGCGGCGACGTGGTAGTCCACTCCAGCGTCCAGGCATCCCACGGATCATCGCCCGCCACATCGCCCCTGAAATAGGAGACGATGAAGTTGTAGGCAAAGATCAGCACCGCGATTCCCTGAATGAATCCGCCAATCGAAACCACCATATTCAGCGTGTTCCATCCACGATCCGGCTGATAGGTATAGATGGAGCGCGGCATGCCCAGAATGCCCAGAAAGTGCATGGTGTCAAAGGTGATGTGAAATCCGATGACGAAGAGCCAGAAGTGCCACTTGCCCAGCCGCTCGCTCATCATCCGCCCAGTCGCCTTGGGATACCAGTAGTACAGCCCGGCAAAGATGCAGAAGACGATCGCGCCTACCAGCACATAGTGAAAGTGCGCAATCACGAAATAGGAGTTATGCAACTGCCAGTCCATGGGAGCGACGGAAAGCATGATGCCTGTCAATCCGGCAATCAGAAACTGATAGAGGAATCCCAGGCAGAAAAGCATCGGCGTCTGAAAGCGCACGCGACCGCCCCAGATCGTCGCAATCCAGTTGAAGATTTTGATGCCTGTCGGAATGCCCACCAGCATCGTTGAAAGCACAAAGAACGCGTTCGTCACCGAGGTCATGCCGACCGTGAACATGTGGTGAGCCCAGACGCCCAGGCTCACAAACATGATGCCCACCGAGGCGGCCACCATGGCCGGATATCCAAAGATTGCCTTGCGGGAAAAAACCGGAATGATCTCATTGGCGATGGCGAAGGCCGGAAGCACGAGCACATAGACCTCCGGGTGGCCAAAGATCCAGAAGAAATGCACCCACACCAGCGCCGATCCGCCGGCCTGCGTATCGAAGAAATGTCCGCCCAGGTAGCGATCAATCAGCAGCATGAACTGAGCCGCAGTCAGTGGTGTAATCGTGACCAGTGTCAGTCCGCTCACCACCAGATAAAGCCAGGTGAAGAGCGGCATCCGCATGAGCGTCATGCCGCGGCAGCGCATGGAAAAGATGGTGGCAATGATATTGACCGCTGTGCCCAGCGTGCCAAATCCGCTGACAATCAGCGCCAACGCCCAGTAATCGGTGGCATTGCCGGGCGAAAACGTCCGCGCCGTCAGCGGTGCGTAGGCAAACCAGCCCACATCCGGCGCGTTGCCTGCGCCATACAGTCCGCCACCCAGAAAGCTGAAATACAACAACATTCCGCCAAAGGCCGTCAGCCAGAAGCTCAGTGCATTCAGACGCGGAAACGCCATGTCGCGCGCGCCAATCTGCAGTGGCACCACGTAGTTTGCAAAACCGAAGAGGATGGGCATACCGACGAGAAAGACCATCGTCGTGCCGTGCATGGTGAAGAAACGGTTATAGACCTCCGCGGTCAGGAAGTGGTTGTTCGGAATGGCAAGCTGGATGCGGATGAAAATGGCCTCCGCGCCGGCCACCAGAAGGAAGAAAATCGAATAGAGGATGTAGAGAATTCCCAGACGCTTGTGATCGACCGTGACCACCCAGCTTTGCAGCCACTCAAGCAGCGCCGTCGAACTGCGCCTGGCCTTGTCGCTCTCCAGCGTTCCGTGGATCGGCATGGGAAGATCGCTCTGCAGATTGCTCATGGCCTTATCCTGTCCTTCCTGATCCCTACTTCAACGTCGCCAGATACGCAGTCACCTGATCCAGTTGCTGGTCGCTCAACTGCATCGCGGGCATCAGCGCGCCGTCCTTGTAATGCGCCGGATCCTTGATCCACTCGCGCAGATGTTCCGGTGTGTTGGTTGTGGCTCCGGATGCAATCGTACTCCGGCTCATCAGATGCGTCAGGTCTGGACCAAACGTACCTGTAGCAGCCGTTCCAGCAATGCGATGGCAGTTCATGCAGGCCTGGGTTTCAAAGACTGTGCGACCCGCAGCGACCGTCGGATCCTGGGCGGCAGGCTTCTGCTGATTCCTGACCCACGCAGCATACTCGGTCGGCGTATCCACATAGACTCGCAACAGCATCATTGCGTGCTGTGCTCCGCAGAACTGCGCGCACTGACCCAGATACAAGCCCGGCTTGTGAGGATCGATCCACATCGTATTGACGTGGTTTGGAATCAGGTCTGTTTTGCCCGCCAACCGGGGAACCCAGAAGCTGTGAATTACATCGGCCGAGAGCAGCTTGAGGAATGTCGGCTGCGGATGATCGACCGGACTCACCGGCACATGCAACTCATTGGCCGTCACAATCCCCAGTGCCGGATAGCGAAACTCCCACCAGAACTGATGCCCCACCACCGTCACATCCAAGGCATTCTTCGGTTTTGGCGCATCCTGAATGGCAAAGATAATTCGCGCCGTGGTGAGGAACAGGACCGCGACGATGAGCACCGGCACCACGGTCCACGCCAGCTCAACCTGGGTGCTGCCATAGATCTGCGGCGGCTCTATGGTTGTGCCCGAGTTGCGGCTTCGAAAGCGGATGATGGCGACCGTGAGCAAACCGGCAACCACGGCGAAGATGGCTCCCGTGATGAGCAGAACGAAAAGCGTAAGCGAAAAAATCTGGTGCGCCGGCGTAGCCTCCGGACGCATCATGTTGGGAATCGAGCTTGCGCTTTCGGCTGCTGCGACGCCTGGAAAAATCGACAAGGCCGCCAAGACCAACCACGCTCGGAACGCCGGTCTGACTACCGGTCTGACTGCCGATCTGCCCACTTGTCGCACCTGACTCAACCCCCAGACGACGCTTCCACCACCTTCATTCTTGCGCATTTCCTTCCGGCACGTCGCACTTCGCAGGACGCGCACTCGAGCCCGGTTCGCAAACACGAGCAGCTTATCACGAATTTTGCTGGATTTATGCTCACTTCCGTATTGATGAATCCCTCAGCTTGCTTTCTATGCACCCACTTTGCGAATGCACAATTATCCGCGCCTGCTTTTCCTAGCACTTGCTTTTCTCTTTCCGGGAAGCTTGACCGAATTGGTTTTTGTTACAGCATGACAACCCGCTCGTCTACACACAATCACAATCACGCGTTAAGCTTGCCTTGGAGGTTCTTCGCCGATGATTCGCAGCGAAACGCAACATGGCTGGTGGCTGATTACACAGGCTGAACATGCGCGCCTGGCCGCAGCTTTTGCCCGCGAATGGGGCAACGCCGAGCTTCGCTCACCTGAGCCGCGCACTCGCGTCCAGCGTGCGATCACCAATCTCGACTATGGCTGGCGAGAACGCGACAATTCGCCCACATTGGCTCCGGACGGCAAGCCCTCTGCTTTTTCCGCCGCACAGTTGGGTCAGCCTCTTTCGTGGGACGAGATCAATTTTGACACCTACCTCAATCTGCGCGCCCGCGCTGTCCGAGCTGTTGCCGGTGAGGGGGACGCTTATGCCGCGTTGCTGATTGCCCTTTACAACGAAGACCATCTGACGCGGCTCATTCGCCGAGAAAACTTGACGCCGCAGCAGTTGACCGTACTTGACCGCTTTCTACGTGAAGAAGAGAGCTTCCAGCAACAGCTGCTTGACCTGATCGAGGACGATGCTTTTCTGATGGCCAGCGAAAAACAGTCGGAAACGATTCAGGAAAACTTTCGCCTGCTCCATGGGTGCCAATATCTTTCGCTGCTCTCCTGCCTCGCCTTTGACCAGCCATTCCCTCTGCCGCAGCCGCTTGCGCTGCGCTCCGGCGGCAGCGTCACCGTCCACGTTCGACCGCTTGCGCCGCGGCAGTTCCAGGTGACTCCCTGGCCCTTTGCAGCTCCGGAGCTTCGCCTGGAATTTTCAGCGCACCGCATCATTGGCCACGTCTTCACCACCCAGGAAAGCTTTGTCGAAACCTTCCGGCAGGCTCCGACGGAGATTCTCTCGGTCCGGCTGAGCGCTTGAGACTTCGTTTGCGAAGCGGAGCCGACCGGGTCGATCCTGAGATGACCCGAGATGACCGGCAAATCTGGGTCGCTCGGCACCCCCCCCGGGGGGGGGGTGGGGTGTTTTTCACGTAAACTACTGATAGATTAACACTTGCACGATTTTCGCGAAATTTCATTTTTGGTATCCATTTGAAAACAAGCGCGTTATGGGAATTTCACAAAACGTTTGAATTTTGTCTGCGAGCTGACCGAAGTATCCCGGGAAGACAAAAACATAGGGAGCTTGCGGGCGCGAATGACGCGCCGCAGCCCCCTGACAAGAGATTGCCATAAACGAGGGAAATTGCCTGCACGCAGTTGCCCGCGCTGGATTGGCTGGCTGGCTTTATTGTCTGTGTCCGCTTCTCTGGCGTGGTACGAGGGGTGGTGCGTAGCACGAAACCGGCTATCCCACGTGAGCTGCGCGCACTCCTGAACCCTGCGTTCGACGCCGACTTTATCGAGCCGGCGCCGGAGGCTTTTCCGCTGTTCGCTTGCGTCGCTTGACGGGCGGAGCGGAACTGGGTGCGCCGCGATGCTTGCCATTGCCACGTTTGCCGTTCTGTTCGATCACCGCGCGCATCCAGTAGTTGCCTTCTGCGTCCACCTCGATGCCGTGTACCTCACGCTCGAAGCCGGGAAAGCGCTTGCCGAACTCCTCGAGCGCGAGGATCAGCCGGATGACCGGACTGTCGGTTGCACCCAGTCGCTCGCCCGGCATACAGACGGGGATTCCCGGCGGATAGGGCACCAGCATCACGCCTGCGACGCGATTGGCCATCTCGCTGAAGCGAATCTTGTCCGTGCCGTTGCGCAGCAGCTTCTGATAGGTCTGCGCGGGGGTGAGCACCTGCACCTCTTCCACCTCGCAGGCTTCGCCTTCGAGAGCGGTCAGGCGCAGCTCGACCATGGCCGCGTGCATCTGGTCGCTAAGCTCTTTGAGGGTGAGGTTGCCGTAGCGATGCGGATAGCGCGCGACGAGTTCCGGCAGCGCTTCGCTGAGAGTGGCTTCGGTGTCGTAGAGCCGCTTGAACTCGAAGAGGTTTTCCAGCAGGCTGCCCCATTTGCCTTTGCTGGTTCCGACGGAGAAAAGCACGAGCACGGTGTAGTCACCGGTGCGGGCAATCTCCACGCGACGCGCGTCCAGAAACTCGGTGAGGATCGCCGCCGGAATGCCCCAATCCGCCACTTTGCCCTGGGCATTGACGCCGGGCATGAGAATGGTGACCTTGGTTGGGTCCAACATGCAATAGTCGTCGGCCACATCCTCATCGAGAAATCCGTGCCACTCTTCGCCCGGCTTCAACGTCCAGCAGCGCGAGTGCGTTGCGAGCACTTTGTCGGGCGCGTCCTCGAAGTCGTAGATCTGTCCGTCGGTCGGATCCTGAACGCGATCCGGCTGGTAGAGATCGAAGAACCAGCCGTCGCCATCATCCTGCTTGCGCAGGCGGTGTTTGATGGACGACATGGCCTTGCGAAAGCTGATGGCGTCGCTGATGGTCTCTTCCATCAGGGTCTGCCCAGCCGGCTCGTCCATCATGGCCGCAGCCACGTCCAGCGAAGCGATCAGCGGATAGAACGGCGACGTGGTGCCGTGCATCATGAACGATTCGTTGAACTGATCAAATTCAATGGGCGCACGAGGACTCAGCTTGAGGTGCACCATGGACGCCATGGAAAATGCAGCCAGCATCTTGTGTGTGGATTGCACGGCAAAGAGCAGCGGACGATCTGGCATCTCGTCCGGAACATCCATGGCAAAACGACCGCGATAGATGGGATGAAACCTGGCATAGGCGTACCAGGCTTCGTCGAAGTGAATGCGCGGAACGCTTGGCGCGAGTGCGGTGACGACTTTGTTGACGTCATAGCAAAGGCCGTCGTAGGTGGAGTTGGTGACCACGGCGTAGCTTGGCTCGCGGCTGCTGGCGCCTGCTGTGAATGGGCTTTTGTCGATCAGCTCGCGAATGGCCTCGGGGCTGAAGCGCTTGAGCGGCACGAGGCCGATCATGCCGTAGCCGTTGCGCGTTGGCGTGACGTAGACGGGCCGCGCTCCGGTGACGGTGAGCGAGTGGCAGATGGACTTGTGGCAGTTGGCGTCAGCGATGACGATATCGTCCTGACCGATGACGCCGTGGCCAACGATCTGATTGGAGGTGGACGAGCCGCCGAGAACGTAAAAGGTCCAGTCCGCGCCAAAGATGCGCGCCGCGTTGCGTTCCGATTCGCCAGCCGGGCCGAGATGATCGAGCCAGGAACCAAGAGGGGAGGTGGATATGCCGAGGTCCGAGCGCATGATGTTTTCGCCGAAGAAGCGGTGGAACTCCATGCCGACCGGATGCTTGAGAAAGGCGACGCCGCCCATGTGTCCTGGCGCGTCCCAGCTATAGGCGCCCTGATCGTTGTACTTTTTCAGCTCGCGGAAGTACGGCGGCAAAAGCTGCTCGTGATAGCGCTCGACGGCAAAATCGACGCGGCTGGCGATGAAGGCCGGCGTATCGCCGAAGAGGTGAATGTATTCGTGGACCTGCTTGACCACCTCAAGCGGCAACTCGCTGACCAGTGTGCGGTCGGCGATGAGAAAGATGGGCAGTTTCTTGTTGCGGTGACGGACGGCGCGAATGATGCGCAGCGCGGCGCGTTCGTCAAACTGATGTTCACCGGCCAGATCCCAGTCCAGCAGAATGGCCGACGACGAAGGGTCGGATTTGACCAGCGACAGCCCGTCTTCGGGTGTCGAGGTTCGCACCACTTCGTAACCCTCTTTGCTGATCGCGTCCACCAGCCGTTCCATCGCACGATCTGAGACGGAATCGGTGCCGCCCACCTCGCTTGCAATCAGCAAAACCCAACGTCCTTCGTCCATTTCACCTCACAGTTCCTCACACATCCTACAACCAAAATGCAGGCAATTCCGGCTGTGGGAATCAGGATCGAGAAATTTTCATGAACGAGCGCGACGGAAGCAGGCCGGCAGGGGGATGCAGCCGGGACCGACCCACGGTTTGACGAGGGCAAAACCACGCTGCGTCACACGATGCGATCACTGATAAACTGAAGTTGCAAATGCGGCGAGAACGCGGGAATTTCCCACTCGAACGCGAAATTCCCATGGCATGAAGGAAGAGATGATGAGCGAGATGAACGAGAACCATACCAGCACAGGACTGCGATTGAAGATCGGGCTTGCCGAGATGCTCAAAGGCGGGGTCATCATGGACGTGATGAACGTGGAGCAGGCCCGCATTGCTGAAGAGGCGGGAGCTGTCGCCGTGATGGCGCTGGAACGGGTGCCGGCGATGATCCGCGCCGAGGGCGGCGTGGCGCGCATGGCCAGCCCGAAGCTCATCAAGGAGATTATGGCCGCGGTGACCATCCCGGTGATGGCCAAAGCGCGCATCGGCCACTTTGCCGAAGCGCAGGTGTTGCAGCAGCTGGGCGTGGACTTCATCGACGAGAGCGAAGTGCTGACGCCTGCTGACGAAGCGCACCACATCGACAAGCATGCTTTTACGACGCCGTTTGTCTGCGGCGCGCGCAACCTGGGCGAGGCTCTGCGTCGCATCGCCGAGGGTGCAGCGATGATCCGCACCAAAGGCGAGGCAGGCACAGGCGACGTGGTTCACGCTGTGCAGCATATGCGGCAGATCACCAAGGAACTGCGCCAGTTGACGGTGGCGCGCGAAGAGGAACTCTATCACCTGGCCAAGGAACACGGCGCGCCGTATGAACTGGTGCGGATGGTGGCCAGGACCTGCAAGCTGCCGGTGCCGAATTTCTCTGCCGGGGGCATTGCCACGCCCGCCGACGCTGCGCTGATGATGCAGCTTGGCGCGGAGACGGTCTTTGTCGGCTCTGGCATCTTCATGAAGGAACGCGCGACGCCGCTCGACGTGGAAAACGACGCGAAGGAGCGCGAAGAGGCCGTCTCGCGTGCCCGCGCCATCGTCACTGCCACGACACACTTCAACGATGCGAAGGTGGTGGCCGAGGCCAGCGAACAGGTGACCGGCACGATGAAGGGATTGGCCGCGGCGGCGATTGAAGAGCGCGACCAGTTGCAGACGCGCGGCTGGTGAGTCGTGACGCGGCTGGTGAGTCGTGATTGGACAAGGCAATTCTGCATCCGGAGATGCGAGCATCTCCGGATTTTCCTTTGGCATGGATGATTGCGCCGGGCGATGGGAAGCGATCCCGGCACGAGGAGCACTGGATGACGACGGAAAGGCCATCGCGCATCGGCGTCCTGGCGATTCAGGGTGATTATGCCGCCCACGCCGCTGCGTTTGCGCGGCTTGGCGTGGCTACGGAGCCGGTGAAGACAGTCTCCGAGCTGGCGCAGGTGGATTCACTGGTGCTTCCGGGCGGAGAATCGACGGCGATGCTGCGGCTGCTGCGGCGCGACGGGCTGGATGCCGCTTTGCGGGAATTTGTCCACGCTCGACCGGTCCTAGCCACCTGCGCAGGGTGCATTCTGCTGGCGCGCGAGGTTTGCCATCCGCACCAGGAATCGTTTGCGGCGCTGGATATTTCGATTGAGCGGAATGCGTATGGTCGTCAAAACGAGTCGGCGATTGTGCCTGTTGAAACCACCTTGCCTGGCGGCCCGATGGAGGCTGTCTTCATCCGCGCGCCCCGCATTCTGAAGACAGGGCCGAGCGTGAAAACGCTGGCCACGCGCGATGGATTTCCTGTGCTGGTGCGAGAGGGGAAGATTCTGGCGGCAACGTTCCACCCGGAGCTGAGCGACGATCAGCGGGTTCATGAATTGTTTCTGGAAATGATTCGGGAATCGTAGCGCCAACGTACCCACTTTGTGCCGCGTCAAAGTCACCTTGGGTGTACTTTGAGCCGATCTTCTGTTTTTTTGTGCATCCCTCGTTGATACGTTGTACTCTTTGAGTACGAGGCGACCTTTCCATGCCTGCCACCTTCGTTCACAATCCCGTTGAGATCGAAAAGAAAGAAACCGGTATCGGCGGAAAGCCGCCCGTGGATCGGCGTACGACGGGCGGTGGCGGCAACGGCGATGATGACGCGTGGCGCAGGGCGGGGCGGCTTGGCCCGAGGGAGTTACTGAAGCGCGTTCGCCTGGTGCTCTTCTTTGCGCTGGCTGGCGATATGGTATTTTTCATCTCGCTTGCGGTGATGTTTTTTGCACATCAGAATGCCGGGCATTTTGACCCTCGCACCAACGACTTCATCGGCGACTGGCATCCGATCCGCATTCCTCCCGTGCTGTTTCTGAATACCGCAGTGCTGATCCTGAGCAGTCTTACGATCGAAGTTGCCCGCAGGCAGATCTTTCGCGAGTTTGACGTGGTGGAAGAGTGGCTGGGACTGGGCAAACCCGCGCTGCGACGCGCCTGGCCATGGCTGGCGCTCACCGCCGGTCTTGGAGGCCTGTTTCTGGCCGGGCAACTGGATGCGTGGAAGCAGATGACGGCGCAGGGATACGGATTTGACCAGTGGGCGACGCCGGCCAGCTACTTCTTCTACATCATTACCGGCTTCCATGCCGTACATTTGCTGATGGGCCTGCTGGTGCTGATTACCTCGCTGGCGTTCTTGCCTCTGCTCAAGCGCGTGGATTATCGGCAGATCACGGTGGATTCGATGGCTTGGTACTGGCACACGATGGGCCTGGCGTGGATTCTGCTGTTTGCGCTGCTTGCGCTGGCGTGAGGATCGTGCAGCAGGAGAAACATGCCAGCCGCAACCAGTACGCGCTCGTGCGCTTAACGTGACGATGATTCAGCGGCTGGCAGAGACCTGCATCGAATCCTGCGCTCGGCCAAGCCAGGAGCGCAGACGTTCGCCGAAGGTGGGCTGAATCGGGCAGGCCAGATAAATTTCCCGATTGCGTTTCTTGAGCAGTTCAATGGCGGCGATGGCACCTGCGGGCTGGAATGCGTCGCGTTGCGCGGTCATGCACTCGATCGTCAACTCATCCGTGAGGTACTCGATGGCATGAGCGAGTTTTTCGAGAGCCATTCCGTCGGCAGCAGAGACGCGCCGTACTTGATTGCGCCGGATCGACACCAGTTGAGGAACCGACGTGGAAGAGTGGGCGACGCAGGGGTGAGCGGTCGGTGTCATGAATTGATCCTCATGCTTTTTATCGGAGGGAATCCTGATAAAGATCAGATCACCAAAGTAACGATTCCATGAAGACACAGTCGGGCTAAAAGTGCCAGAATGGGACGATTTGGGTACGGGCGAGGATACGATCCAAAGTGTGGCGACGAAGGGTGTTTCCTGTTCGAGTTGCGATCGCTCTTGCTTGACTCAGCGAGGCTGAAAACCTAAGCTCAAAGCAGCGGCTTTGCCTCATCGCACGCTGGAAGATTCATTTCGACTGAAATCGTTTCTGCTTGATTCGTTACGCCTGAATCTGTTTCGAATGAGAGTTTGATGAAGAATCCATATATCTGGCAGTACATTCCGCTTCTGATTCAGATTCTGGCCGCGACCGGACTTGCGCTGGGGATGCTGGCTGGCTCCTGGCTGATCGGGCGACACCGCAACAGCAAGACCAAACTGAGCATGTATGAGTGCGGTATTGAGCCGGTGGGTGACGCGCGCGGGCGGTTCAGCGTGCGTTTTTACATGGTGGCGATGCTGTTCATCCTGTTTGATGTGGAAGTGGTGTTCATGATGCCGTGGGCGGTGATCTATCGGCAACTGCCACAACTGACGGGCAGTCGATTTTTTGGATTCTGGGAGATGGTGGTGTATCTCTCGTTTGTCGCGGTTGGACTCTACTACATTGTGAAAAAAGGCATTCTGGACTGGTCGCAGGACAAAGGGGATCTGTAACCCGGCGACGAGTTGCCGGCTTCGTGTGGAGTGACAGAGATGAGTGCAACACTGCATGGCAAGGATGCTGTGCTTGCGGAGATGGGACAACATCCGGCGATATCGGCTGTGATGGAGAAGATGCCTGATGCGTTGACCGACGCTCGGTGGGACCGTGAAGAACTGACGCTGACGATTGCGCCGGAGAAGCTGGTGCCGGTGGCGGGGGTCATCCGGCAGGCTGGGTATAACTTTCTGGAAGACGTGACGGCGGTGGATTGGTTTCCTGCGCAGGAGCCGCGTTTTCAGGTGAGCTATCATCTGCTCTCGCACGCGCGGAAGGAACGAATTCGCCTGCGTGTGATGCTGGCGGCGTCGAAGCCGGAGGTGGAGACGATTACCGACGTGTGGCCCTCGGCCAACTACTATGAGCGCGAGGTTTTCGATCTGTTTGGCGTTCATTTCGCGGGGCATCCGAATCTGCGGCGGATTCTGATGCCGGATGAGTGGACGGGGCATCCACTGCGCAAGGATTATCCGGTGGAAGGCTATCGCTGAGCCGAAACCAGGACGAGCCGCAATCAAGATGAGCTGAAGGTTCTGGCTGTGCTTTGAGTCGATTATTCTGAAGTGGTGGGAGCGAACGGCGTGACGGAAGAGCGGGAGTGCGGCAGATGAGCCAGTGGACGGCAACACCGATTCTGGAAGCCCCTGTGGCGGAAGGCGCAAAAGACCAGACCATGGTGCTGAATATGGGCCCGCAGCATCCGTCGACCCACGGTGTGCTGCGACTGGTGCTGGAGATTGATGGCGAGATTGTCGTGCGCCTTTATCCGGAGATTGGTTACCTGCATACAGGCATCGAAAAGACCTGCGAGGCGAAGTTTTATCACCAGGTGGTGCCGCTGACTGATCGCATCGACTACCTAAGCCCGATGCACAACAATCTCTGCTACTGTCTGGCGGTGGAGAAGCTGCTGGAGTTGCCCATTCCTGAAAAAGCTCAGTGGATGCGAGTGCTGCTCTCTGAGCTGACGCGGCTGAACTCGCATCTGGTGTGGCTGGGCACGCACGCGATGGATATTGGCGCGTTGACGGTCTTTCTTTACACGTTCCGCGAGCGTGAAGAGATTCTGCGTATCTTTGAATATGTGGCCGGGCAGCGCATGATGACCAGCTATATCCGCATTGGCGGACTGGCGCTGGAGCCTCCGGTAGATTTCTTTGATCGGGTGCAGGGATTCATTCGCACCTTTCCGGAGAAGATCGACGAGTACTCGAATCTGCTGACGGGCAATCCGATCTTCATGAACCGGTTGCAGAATGTGGGTCATTTGAGCGCAGAGGATGCCATTGCACTGGGCGTGACGGGTCCGCCGCTGCGGGCTTCCGGAGTGGACTTTGATCTGCGGCGGGATATGCCCTACTCCGGGTATGAGAAGTTTCAGTTTCAGGTGCCTGTTTCGCAACGTTGCGACGTGTGGGGGCGCTATGAGGTGCGCCTGCAGGAGATGCGCGAGTCGACGAAGATCATTCAGCAGGCGCTGGACGGGATGCCGGAGGGCGCAATCAAAGCCGATGCGCCGAAGATTGTGCTGCCGGATCGCGAGAAGATGAAGACGCAGATGGAGTCTCTGATTCACCACTTCAAGATTGTGACCGAGGGTTTCACGGTGCCATCGGGCGAGGTGTATCAGGGGATTGAATCGTCGCGCGGGCAGATGGGCTATTACGTTGTCTCCGATGGAACGGCGAAGCCGTATCGGGTGCATATGCGCAATCCTTCGTTTGCCTCGCTGCAGGCACTGGAGACGATGTGCCGCGGACGGATGCTGGCCGACGTGGTGGCTGTGATTGGCTCGATTGACGTGGTGCTGGGCGAGATTGACAGGTAAGCGATGGAGACGATGACGGCACAAAGCCAGGGGGAGAAGCGGATCGGCGAGGAACATGCGCGCGAGCTTTGGGTCTCGCTGGCTTCCCTGCTGCGCAGCTACACCGCGGCATATGGACTGAACGGCGATACGCAGGCAGCGGTTGAGCTGAGCGAGGGAAAGATTCTGGTTCGATGCGGCGAGCGCTGGCTGAGCCTGGGGCGCGAGGGCGATGCGGTACAGACTCGGACGCACCTGGGCGAGATGTCGCGGATGCGCTGGAACGAAGAGGGTGAATTGGAGACGGAAGCCGGGGGCAGAGTGCCGATGGATTTGCAGGCTGAAGAGTGGTCGCGGGAGCTGGTGGGATGAGCGTGGAAACGATGTCGATTTTTTCTCCGGAACTGTCCGCCCGCTTCGATGAGCTGGTGACGCGCTATCCGATGAAGCGCTCGGCGCTGATTCCGATGCTGCTCTATGCGCAGGATGAGGTTGGGTATCTCTCCGACGCGGTGATCGACGAGATCGCCCGGCGCATCGGAATTACGCCACTGGATGTGCGGAACGTGGCCACCTACTACTCGATGCTGCGATTCAAGCCGGCAGGACGATTCAACGTGCAGGTGTGCACCAATATCAGCTGTATGCTGCGTGGTGGCTACAAAATCTTTGATCGCTTTCAGGAGCGGCTGGGGATTGGCCACAAGGGCGTGACGGCGGATGGGCTGTTTTCGCTGGAGGAAGTGGAGTGCATTGGAGCCTGTTGCTGGGCGCCGGCGATACAGGTCAACTACGACTTTCATGATGAACTGACCGAGGAGCGGGTGGACGCGATTCTGGAGCAGTATCGGTCGCAGAATGCAGGGGGTCGCTGATGCCAAGTCTTGTATCGCATCCGGATGAAGTGAAGATTGTGACCAGCCGCTTTGGCAAGGGTGCGGCGAAGATCGATACCTATCTCGAACTGGGCGGATACGCATCGGCTCGCAAGGCGCTGGCGGAAGGACCGGACTGGATCATCAACGAGATGAAGGCGTCTGGCCTGCGCGGGCGCGGCGGCGCTGGATTTCCAACCGGCATGAAGTGGTCGTTTGTGCCGAAGCAGTCGGCGAAGCCAAAGTATGTGCTGGTGAATGGCGACGAAAGCGAGCCTGGCACCTGCAAGGATCATCTGATCTTCCTGCACGATCCGCACTCCGTGATCGAGGGGACGATCATTGCGGGCCTGGCGATTGGCGCGAAGACGGGATTCATCTATCTGCGCGGCGAGTATCGCTACCTGATTCAGATCGTCGAGCGCGCCGTGGCCGAGGCTTATGAACGCGGCTTCCTGGGCAAGAACATCTTTGGCAGCGAGACGGAGTTTCAGGTCATCGTGCAGACGGGCGCAGGCGCCTATGAAGTGGGCGAAGAATCAGCGCTGATGGAGTCGCTGGAAGGCAAGCGCGGTGTGCCGCGCATCAAGCCGCCGTTCCCTGCCGTGGTCGGACTTTACGGTGGACCGACGGTGATCAACAACGCGGAAACGATCGCCACGGTGCCGCATGTGCTGGCGATGGGCGGCGCGGCCTATGCCGCGATTGGCTCGGAGCGCAATGGCGGTACGCGTTTGTTTGGGCTGAGCGGACATATTGAGCGGCCTGGAGTGTATGAACTGCCGATGGGCTACAGCCTGCGCAAGATCATCTATGAGGTGGGCGGCGGTGTGCGCGGCGGGCGCAAGCTCAAGGCTGTTGTACCGGGTGGATCGTCCACGCCGGTGCTGCTGCCGGAGGAGATCGATATCGGGATGGACTTTGACCAGGTGGGCAAGGCCGGATCGATGCTTGGCTCCGGCGGCGTGGTGGTGATCGATGACCAGACGTGCATCGTCGAGTTTGCGCTGCGGACGATCAGTTTCTATCAGCATGAAAGTTGCGGATGGTGTATTCCCTGCCGCGAAGGGACGGACTGGCTGAAGAAGTCACTGACGCGCTTCCATGCCGGATTTGGCACGGAAAAGGATATCGACAATATTCAATATCTGGCGGAGAACATGATGGGACGAACGTTCTGTCCGCTGGGCGACGCGGCGGCGATGCCGACGCTGGGATTTGTGAAGAAGTTTCGGAAAGAGTTTGAAGATCATCTGCATGGGAAACCCTGCCCGTTTGCCCATCATCCCGAGGTCGTACTTGTCTAGCACGAAGTTCGAACGGGCCATACCCATCTTGACGGAAAGAGCGATTGCATGGCGGATGTAACTTTTACAGTGGACGGGAAGACGCTGACGGCACCGGCGGGAACGCTGCTGATCGATGCCTGCCGCAAGGCTGGAATCGAGATTCCGGCCTTCTGCTACTATCCCGGATTGAGTCTTCAGGCGGCTTGCCGGATGTGTGTGGTGCGCCAGGAAAAGGTGCCGAAGCTGCAAACGGCCTGCACCACGCCGGTCGCCGAAGGACAGGTGTTCATCACGGAATCGCCGGAGATTGCGCAGGCGCGCAAGGCGACGCTGCAACTGCTGCTGGGGAACCATCCGCTGGATTGCCCGGTGTGCGACGCGGGCGGCGAGTGTGAGTTGCAGGATATGACGTTTAAATATGGCGCGGGCGAAAGCCTCTATGTGGAGGCCAAGCAGCATCGCGAAGAGCAGAAATGGTCGCCGGCGGTGTACTTTGACCGTCCGCGCTGCATTTTGTGCTACCGCTGTGTGCGCATGTGCGGCGAGGGCATGGACGTGTGGGCGCTGGGCATTCAGAATCGCGGCGTGACGGCGGTGATTGCGCCGAATGGCGGCGACCATCTGGACTGCGAGCAGTGCGGCATGTGCATCGATGTGTGCCCGGTGGGCGCGCTGACCAGCGGAACGTATCGGTACAAATCACGTCCGTGGGAGATGAAGCACGTATCGACCGTTTGCACGCATTGCGCCGACGGATGCAAGGTGACGCTGGGTGTGCGACGCGCCAACGACGGCATGGAGATTGTGCGCGCAGACAACCGCGACAAAAGCGGCATCAATGGAGATTTTCTCTGCGCGAAAGGCCGCTTTGGATTTGATTTTGTGGAGAGCGCCGAGCGACTGACCCAGCCGCTGGTGCGCAATGTGGCCGGAGTGCTGGAGCCGACGACGTGGGAGAAGGCGATCCGGCATGTGGCGAAGCGATTCCAGGAGATTGTGAGCCGGAGTGGCACGAGCAAGAACGGAAGAGGCCAGGACGGACCAGGGTCGATTGGCGTGATCGGCTCGACGCGCACGACCAACGAAGAGAATTATCTGTTGCAGAAGTTTGCGCGGACAGTGCTGAAGACGCAGCATATCGATCATGAACGGACGGCTGATTACGCCACCTTCCACGGGCTGCTTGTCGGCTCGACGGGACGCGCGGCAGGCCTGAAAGAGATTGCCGCGGCACCGGCGATTCTGCTGCTGGGCGGCAATCCGACCGAGGAGCATCCGCTGCTGGCCTGGAGTCTGCGAAGCGATGTTCGGCTGAACCATGCGCGGCTTTATGTGGCGAATACGCAGGCGATTCGGCTGGAGCGGCAGGCCGTGCGCAGCCTGCATCTGGCGGATGGAGATTATGAGGCGCTGGTTCGCAGCCTGAGCGGCGATGAGACAGCGCTGGCAGGTCTTCCGGATGCGGCGGCCTTCCGCGATGCGCTGGCAGGTGAGGAGTCGCTGGTGGTGATCTGCGGAGCGGAGTTCCGGGGCGCGGCGCTGGCAGCGCTGATGCGCTGGGGATTGAGCCGACCGCAGGTGAAATTTGCCCTGTTGAGCGATGGCGTGAATGCGCGTGGCGCGGCGGATATGGGCGTCTATCCGGATCTGATGCCTGGTTACCAGATGCTGGCGGGCGATGGGCCAATGCATCAGGAATACGCCGGTATGCCGGTGACGAGCGGCAAGGACTACGTGGCGATGATGGAGGCGGCAGGCAGCGGCAAGCTGAATGGCTTGCTGGTTGTGGGCGCTGATCCTTTTGCCGCGCTCGGTGTGGCGGATGGCGCGTTGAAGGATACGTTCCTCGTGGTGCAGGACTGCTTCCTGACGCGAACCGCGGCGCAGGCCGATGTGGTGCTGCCCACGGCGAGCCTGTATGAAAAGACCGGGACAGTGACCAACTGCTACGGTGACGTGCAGATGGTGCGGAAAGCCGCGGACAAGGCTGGGGTGAAGCCGGACTTTGAGATTCTGGTGCGACTGGCCGGAGCGATGGGCGTCGATGTTCGTACGCTGGTGCCGTTTGGCGATTCGCAGGGGGTGCGCGCGGATATGGGCCAGACGCGCGGGGCGCAGGCTGGAGAAGCGGATCGCCACGCGGTGTGGCTGGCGGCCCATGCTTTGGAGCCGAAGCTCAGCCCGTTTGATCCGCTGGCGATTCTGGATGAAGTGGAGCGGCTGGTGCCGGAGTACAAGCTGGACAGGCTGAATCTGTTTGCCGGCAATGAGTCGACAACGGAGCCGGGCGCGGGATTTGTGTCGGTCGAGTCGCTGTTGCAGCGTAAGGATGGAGTGGTGGCGGCGCATCCGGGACTGTTTGATTCCGGGTTGCTGAGCGAGAAGACGAGCGCGCTTCAGCAGCTTCGCAGGCATCAGGAAAAACTGACTGTGGCGGCGGACTAAGGATTGAGACGCGGGGACGTTGGACCGGCGGAGTGAAAGGATAGCAAGCGTGCAACTCTGGATGTTTGTGGTGTTGAGTCTGGTGAAGGTCATCGTGGTCCTGGTGATCTTTCTGACGGCTGTCGCCTACACGGTTTTGCTGGAGCGCAAGCTTGTGGGGCGCATTCAAAACCGCTGGGGACCTAGCCGTGTGGGGCCGTTTGGCCTGTTGCAGCCGCTGGTGGATGGACTGAAGCTGTTTCTGAAGGAAGACATTATTCCTTCGGGGGTCTATCGTCCGCTGTATCTGCTGGCGCCGCTGATTGCGCTGAGCTGTTCTCTGCTTTCGATTGCGGTGATTCCCTTTGGCGCGCCGATGACGTGGCATGGGATGCGTCTGTTTGAGATCTCAGACCTGAATATCGGACTGCTGATTCTGCTGAGTGTGACCTCGATTGGCGTGTATGGTATTGCGCTCTCCGGCTGGTCGTCCAACAACAAGTATTCCTTGCTGGGTTCGCTGCGCGCCTCGGCGCAGATGATCAGCTATGAGCTGGCGCTGGGGCTTTCGCTGGTGGGAGTGGTGCTGCGAGCCGGGTCGCTTTCGCTGACCGACATTGTGAAGGTGCAGGCCGTGCATGGCATTGCCTCCTGGAACATTCTGGGCGGCGGTCAGATCATCGCGTTTTTTGTGTATCTGATGGCGGCGTATGCGGAGACCAATCGCGCACCGTTTGACCTGCCGGAAGCGGAGACGGAGCTGACGGGCGGGTATCACACCGAATACAGCTCGATGAAGTTCGCCATGTTCTTCATGGCCGAGTATGGAAACATGATTACCGTGGGCTGCGTGGCAACGCTGCTGTTTCTGGGCGGGTGGACGAGTCCGTTCGGCGATCTGATTCCTCCGCCGCAGAATCTTGTGGTGCAGGCGCTGGCGCCGCTGTTCTGGTTTGTGGCCAAGGTCTTCTGTTTTCTCTTTTTGTATATCTGGGTGCGCGGGACTTTGCCGCGTTTCCGCTATGACCAACTGATGGGTTTTGGGTGGAAGTTTCTGCTTCCTGTGGCGATGCTGAACATTGTGGGGACGAGCCTGGTACTGTCCTTGCTCTAAGTTACAATCGGGAGGAAATCTGCGAGATACGCAGAGCTTCCGGTCCTGAAACAATCCGAGGCTTGTGCGTCGTGCACACAGGCTTTTGCCATGAATCCGGGCACGAAGAAACTGGATTTCCGATGCATCTGGTACTGTTTCTGATCTTCGCGTTGTTTGCCCTGGCGGGCGCTGTGAATCTGCTGCTGCAGAAACATCCCATCAACAGCGCGCTCTCACTGATTGTGGTGATGTCGTCGCTGGCCGTGTTGTATCTGCTGCTGGGCGCGGAGTTTCTGGCGATGGCGCAGATCATCGTCTACGCGGGCGCGATCATGGTTCTGTTTACCTTTGTCGTGATGCTGCTGAATGAGGGACGCGAGGAAAAGACCTGGGGTAGCCACACGGCAAAGACGCTGGGCTTTCCTGCTGTAGCGGTGCTGCTGGCCGTTCTGTCGGCGACGATTCTTCGCGCCGGGCGGCACTATGGCATGATCTCGCTCAGCGATGGAGTGACGACAACGCAGGAGTTGAGCAGGGTGTTGTTTCACGATCTGCTGCTGCCATTTGAACTGACCTCAGTGCTGATTCTGATTGCCATTCTGGGAGCGGTGGCACTGGCCCGAAAGGATAACGGAGAGGCATGAATACGACCGTTCCAGCAGAGTGGTATCTGATCCTGAGCGCAGCGTTGTTCACACTGGGCGTGGTGGGGTTTCTGATCAAGCGCAGCCTGATTTCGATCTTCATGTCGATTGAGCTGATGCTGAACGCCGTCAACCTGAGCTTTGTGACCTTTGCGCATGAGTGGCACGCGGTGAAGGGGCAGATTTTTGTCTTTTTTGTGATGATGGTGGCGGCGGCGGAAGCTGCCGTGGGCCTGGCCATCATCATCTCCATCTTCCGTGCTCGTGGCACGCTCACCGTCGACCAGATTGACCTGATGAAATTATGAACGATCCCATGTTGTTCCTACCTCTGATTCCGCTGCTACCGCTTCTCGGTTTTCTGCTCAATGGCGTGTTGGGCAGCAGACTGCCGAAGGCGCTGGTCTCCGCAATCGCATTGATCTTTCCGCTGGCCTCTTTTGCACTGGTGGCGCGGGCGGCGTGGATGGTTCATACCGGACTGGCTCTGCCGGTGGTGGAACACGATGCGCCGGCGTGGATCGTCTCTGGCGCGATGCATATAGGCTTTGGTCTGGCGCTGGATCAGTTGACGCTGGTGATGCTGCTGGTGATTACAGGCGTCGGCTTCCTGATTCACCTCTACTCGGTCGGCTACATGGAGCATGAAGCGGGTTATTGGCGCTACTTTGCCTACCTGAATCTCTTCCTGTTCTTCATGACGACTCTGGTGCTGGCGGCAAACTTTCTGCTGATGTTTGTGGGCTGGGAAGGTGTGGGACTGGCCTCGTATCTGCTGATTGGTTTTTATATCGACCGCAAATCCGCAGGCGACGCGGGCAAGAAGGCATTCGTCGTCAATCGAGTGGGCGACTTCGGTTTTCTGATTGCGATCTTTCTGCTGCTGGCGAACTTCGGGACGCTGAACTTCTCGGAGATTGCGGCCCATCTTGCCACTCCCGCGGCGTTGTCGGGTGGAACGATCACGCTGATCTGTCTCTGTCTGCTGCTGGGCGCAACGGGCAAGAGCGCGCAGATTCCGCTGTATATCTGGCTGCCTGACGCGATGGAGGGTCCGACGCCGGTTTCGGCGCTGATTCATGCGGCGACGATGGTGACGGCGGGCGTGTACATGATTGCGCGCGCGCACGCTCTCTTTGACCTTTCACCGACAGCGCTGATGGTGGTGGCGGTGATTGGGGCGGCAACGGCGTTTTTTGCAGCGACGGTCGCGATGGTCCAGACCGATATCAAGCGCGTACTGGCGTATTCGACGATCTCGCAACTTGGATACATGTTTCTGGCCTGCGGCGTGGGAGCGTACTCGGCGGCGGTCTTTCACCTGATGACCCATGCGTTCTTCAAGGCGCTGCTCTTCCTGGCTGCCGGTTCGGTGATTCACGGACTGAGCGGCGAACAGGATATGCGACGGATGGGCGGACTGCGCAAAGAGATGCCGGTAACCTTCTGGACGATGACTGCGGCGGTGCTGGCAATCTCCGGCTTCTTTCCCTTCGCCGGATTCTTCTCCAAAGATGCGATTCTGGCTGCGGCATTTGAGCAGGGCGCAGCGGGAAAAGCGCTTTGGACGGTGGGCCTGATTACGGCTCTGCTGACCAGCTTTTACATGTTCCGTTTGTGGTACATGACGTTCATGGGCCAATCGCGCGCTCGTGGCCATGCCCAACATGAGCATGGGCACGAACATGATCACAAACAAGCCCATGCGCACGAAAGCCCGTGGATCATGCTCACACCGCTGGTGATTCTGGCGGCGCTGTCGGTGGGTGGCGGCTGGGTGGGAATGGAACGCTTCGGGGCATTTCTGGCGCCGGTGACGGGCAAGGCCGCCAACGCGGGCGACGCGCATGTCGAGCTGATGCTTTCGGTGCTGGCGGTGTTGGTGGCGGCGACTGGATGGTTTGTGGCGCACAGCCTCTATGCACGCTCAGAAAGCCGGGGCGCGACGGAAAGCCTGGCCGGGCCAAGACGAGTGCTGGAGAACAAATACTGGATCGATGAGCTGTATATCGCCTGCGTGGTGCGACCGATCGAGTGGATTGCACGCTATGTGCTGGGGTGGATCGGCGAGTTGGTGCTGGTGCGCGGCTCAGCGTGGCTGCTGGCAGGCATTGCGGGGTTGTGTGGCGAGTGGCTGCGGCGATGGCAATCGGGCAATCTTCGCTCCTATGCGGCGTGGCTGGCGGCGGCGGCGGCGGTTCTGCTGATCTTTGTTCTGGCGGGCACACTGCTGGGCGTGGGCGGTTTTGCACAGACTCTTTCGTGGGCGGTGCGGTAACGATATGGATAACGTGATTCTCAGTCTGATTCTGCTGGTGCCGCTGGCTGGAGCCGCGCTGGTTCTGCTGCTGCCGGAGCGAGGCAAAATTCCAGCCTGGATCGCTTTGCTGGATTCGCTGTTTACCTTTGCCTGCACATTACACCTGCCTGCGCACTTTGTCAGCGGTCGTGGCGGATTCCAGTTTGAAGAGAATGTGCTGTGGCTGAGTCATCCTCGGATCAGCTATCACCTGGGCGTGGATGGTCTTTCGCTTTGGCTGGTGGTGCTGGTGGGGCTGCTGGCTCCGGTGGGCGTGCTGGCAAGCTGGAAGTCGATCCAGAAAAACACGAAAGCCTTTTATTCGCTGTTCCTGCTGCAACAGACGGCGATGGTGGGCGTGTTTGTCTCGCTGGACCTGATGCTTTACTACGGCTTCTGGGAGCTTTCGCTGATTCCGATTGCGATTCTGACAGCGATGTTTGGCCGCAATCTGAGTGAAGCTTCCGCGACGAAAGCGGCACTGCGGTTTTTCCTGTACACCTTCATTCCGTCGGCACCGCTGCTAGTGGCGCTGCTTTGGCTCTATGCGCATACGGGCAGCTTCGACTACGCGGCTTTGCAGGCTGCGATTGCCAGTGGCAGCTTGCCCGGCTGGCAGCTTGGCTGGGTTTCGGTTGCGTTTCTGCTGGCCTTTGCGGTGAAGGTGCCGGTGCTGGGGATGCATGGATGGCTGGCGGATACTTTCTCCGAAGCGCCTGTGGCGATTGCCATGATTGCGGCGGGGAAACTTGGGCTGTACTCGCTGATTCGCTTCCATGTGGAACTGTTCCCTGCCCTGGCGCGTGAGGCTGCTCCGTGGATGATTGGATTGGCCGTGGCAGGCATTCTGTATGGCGCGATGCTGGCGCTGGTGCAGAGAGACTTTTGGAAGCTGCTGTCGTATGCAACGCTGAGCAGCCTGAGCTTCTGCACGCTGGGCATCTACGGCTTCACGCTGAGCGGCATGAACGGAGCGCTGCTGCAAACGGTGAACGAGGGACTGATCGGGGCGGCGCTTTTCCTGATGCTGGGCGTGTTGTATGACAGCGCGCGAAGTTGCCAGATTGCCAGCTTTGGCGGAGCGGCGCACAGGGCGCCTCGTCTGGCCGCGCTGTTTGTGATTGCAAGCCTGGCGATGATTGGCCTGCCGCTGCTGAATGGTTTTGTGGGCGAATTTCTGGTGCTTTCCGGCACATTCACCGGAGTGGGCAAAGGCTGGGCAACGGCTGCGGCGCTGGGCGTGATCCTGAGCGCTGCGTATATGCTTCGGCTGATCCAGAAGATTTTTTTGGGTGAGGCCGAAACGAACAGCCCCAGGATTCGTGATCTAAGCTGGCAGGAAACCTGCACTGTGGGGGTACTGGCCATGATCATGCTGGCGATGGGTGTGATGCCGACGCTCTGGACAAGCACCATGGAGCCAGCGCTGCAAGGTGTCACGCAGAGGTTCCTTACCGTCGATCAGGCGCCTGTCTCGGCAGCCTACGGCGCGGTTACTTCAGCCTCAACGGGAGAACCTCGATGACTCCAGATATCTTTCGCATTTTCCCTGAGGTTGTGCTCACCGTGGTGGGCGTTCTGGTGATGGTGGCGGATGCTTCGATGGCGCCAAAATCCAGCCGTCGACCGCTGGGATGGGTGGCTGCAGTAGGAGTGATGGCGGCGCTTGCTGCCAGCCTGTGGCAGAGCACGCTGCCTGCTGGAACCGCTTTCTTTGGCACGGTGCAGACGGATGCCTTTTCCACGTTTTTTCACGTGCTGATCTGCGGCATTGTGCTGGTCGCCATTCTGCTTTCGATCGATACGCTGCCGCCAGACAAATCCCCGGCTCAGCATCATGTGGGTGAGTATTTCGCACTGATGGTCTTTGGCGCGGTGGGCATGTGTCTGCTGACCTCGGCGGTGGAGCTGCTGGTGGTCTTCATTGCACTTGAGATCTCTTCGATCTCCACCTATGTGCTGGCCGGCTATCGCAAACAGACGGGCAAGGGTCCGGAGGCAGCGATGAAGTACTTCCTGCTCGGGTCATTTGCTACAGCGTTTCTGCTGTATGGCATTGCGATGGTCTTTGGCGCGACCGGAACTACGGAAGTGCGTGAGATTGCCACGCTGCTGCCGGCTGCCCGCTCACACGTCTTCGTACTGCTGGCCTTTGGGCTGATGATGGTGGGTGTACTGTTCAAGGTCTCTGCGGCACCGTTCCATGTGTGGACGCCGGATGTCTATGAAGGCGCGCCGACGCCAGTGGTTGCGCTGATGAGCACGGCTCCGAAAGTGGCTGCCTTTGCGCTGCTCATCCGGCTGCTCTACGGGGTCTTCCCGCTGCTCCATCCGCTTTGGATGCCGCTGATGTGGGTTGTGGCCGCCGTCTCGATGACGGTGGGGAATCTGGCAGCGCTGCGCCAGCATAACGTGAAACGAATGCTGGCGTACTCCTCGATTGCCCATGCCGGATATCTGCTGGCTGCCTTTACCGGCTCAGGCACGGAACCGATTGCTGCCGTCGGGTTCTACACGGCGGCGTATGCGGCGATGAATGTGGGCATCTTTGCGCTGCTGAGCGCTGTGGGCGGCTATGACGAACGCCGTTCGACAGTGACGGACTATCGCGGTGTGCTGTATTCCTCGCCACTGGCTGGCGGACTGATGCTGCTGTTTCTGATCTCACTGATCGGCATTCCCTTCACGGGCGGCTTCTTTGCCAAGTTCTACTCGTTCACGACGGCCATGCAGGGCGGTGCGGGATGGCTGGTGCTGATTGGCCTGCTGAACTCCGGCATTGCCGCAGCATATTATCTGCGGCTGGCCCTGAGCATAGCGCAGCCTGCTGCCTCCAGCGCAAAGGCTGAGGGCCTGTCTTCCGTGGGAGTGGGCGTGACGCTTGCGGTGGGAATCGCGGCGCTGGCTACGCTGGTTCTGGGCATTCTGCCGGGGCACGTGCTGGACGCAGCGCACTCGGCGGCACAGAGCTTCGCAGCAGTCCACGGCTTCTGAGCGAATACGGCTCTGAATCGAGAGCATATCGACGCTCCGTAGAACGGAAGGCCGACTGGATTCCAACCAGAATTTACAGCTTTTCGATGAGGAAGCTAATGACCTGATCGGCGTGTACGACGCCGACCATTCTTCCCTGAGCATTCACGACGGCAAGCGAGCGCAGACTATATTTGTCAAAAAGTTCGGCCATGTCATCCTGGTGCAGATCGAAGGGGCAGGAGATCATGCGCGGCTCTGCGAGTACAGCGAGCCGGGTCTGTGGCTGGGCCATGAGAATGCGTGCCAGCGGAACGGCGGCCGTGGGTACGCCGTCGGGTGTGAGCAGGTAAATCTCAGAGACGGTTTCGAGATCGCCATCAAACTCACCCAGCGCCGCGATTGCATCCGCGGTCGTGGCATCCGCACCGACGGAGACAAACGCGGTGGTCATGCGTCCGGCGGCGGAGTGCTCGTCAAACTCCAGCAGCTCTGCGACCTCCTGCCGCTCTTCCGGCTCCATCTCTTCGAGGATGGCCTCGGAGCGTTCGTCGGAAAGCTCATTGAGCAGATCGGCGGCGGCGGCGGGGTCCATCTCTTCGACGATATCGGCGATTCGCTCTTCGTCGAGCGACTCAAGCAGCGACTTCTGGAGCTTGGGATCGACCTCTTCCAGCGCTTCAGCGGCCACTTCCTCATCGAGCGTCTTGAAGATGGCGTCGCGTTCGGCAGGAGCCAGGTCCGCGAGAATTTCAGCCAGGTCAGAGGGGTGCAGGTCGGCCAGACGCTCATGCTCGATGCGCAGTTTGACGCGCCGCGCCGGGTCTACCTCGATGACATCGACAAAGTGCCAGGGAATGACGCGCGTGCTGACACCCTGCGCCAGAGCATCGAGAGCACGGCGCGGCAGGATGCCTTTGAAGACGCGCTGCACAGCTCCGCGAAGTCCAATCTCCACCTCGGCAACGCGCAGCAGGTGGGCGCTGCCCTGCCCCAGCCACTCCAGTACAACGTCGTTGACGCGGACTACTTTGCGTCCATGAATGTCGATGATCTGACGGTCGATCAGATCCTGCCAGAGGAAAAGGTAGTTTTCGTCTCCCGCCAGCGGCAGCAGAACCTTGGGCGAACGCAGCTCCAGATTGCCTGATGGAGTTTCAATAACCTGTGCAGCGTGGACGATACGCTTGCCTTCCCGTGTCTTGAGGATCAGCCCGGCAACGCGACCGGCCTCGGCGCCAGTGAAAACGGCGACATCTTTGAGGTGGCCATAAGTTTTGCCGCTTGCATCGGTGACGGGGGTTCCGAGCAATGCGCTGAGGCTGACGCGTGCTGTGGTGCGAGAAGACATTCGTGCTTGAGTGTAAAACATTCCAGCGACGAATTTTGCGGAGTTTCAGGAACAGCTTGACACCACGCGCCTCAGCCTTGAAACTGCCTATGAGTGAGCGAGCCGCGTTTCAGTTGCCCTGAATGCTTGCGGCGCTCCAGGGGAAAGAGTGTCGAAGTCTGAAACAGAACGGATACGACTGCAACTTGCCTCCACGATGGAGAGCGTCTCTCGTGTGGAAGAAGAGGCAGAAAAGCTTATGGAAGCAGCGGGAATCGATCCGGATGAGGCATTCAAGCTGGTGATGGGCGTTCGCGAAGCAGCCGTGAATGCAGTCCTGCACGGCAACAGTTATGATCCGGCAAAGTTCATCACTGTCACCATGGAGTGCTCCGCGGAACAACTGATGGTGACCGTGGCGGACGAAGGAACAGGATTTGATCTGGAGAAGCTGCCTGATCCGCTGGCTGAGGAAAATATCCTTCGAGGCACAGGACGAGGAATCTTCCTGATACGATCGTTCTTCGATGAGGTAAACTTTCGACAACTACATCCGGGCACTGAAGTACGGCTTGTAAAAACCTTTGCGGCTTCAACTGGCGTTTCCAGCTAGCGAGACGCGATACTATCTGAAAAAAGACCAGGAGGAACACACTGTGGCATTATCCATTGCAACACGCGAACTGGACGGCGTAACGATTCTGGACCTGAGCGGACGCATCACGCTTGGCGAAGGAAGTGTGCAGCTACGCGACGCAATCCGCGAACTGATCAGCAAAGGCGTCAAGAATATTCTGATCGGCCTGGGCGAAGTGAACTACATTGACAGTTCAGGATTGGGTGAGTTGGTGAGTGCATACACGACCGCCAAGAATCAGCAGGCGAATGTGAAGCTGCTGAACCTGACCAAAAAGGTGAAGGACGTTTTGCAGCTGACGAAGCTGTACACGGTTTTTGATATCTATGAAGACGAGGCGAGCGCCATCGCGTCCTTCAAGTAAGTTCTGATTCTCGCTTCCCAACAGAAAACGCCGGACGCAGCCTTGTGTCCGGCGCTTTCGTTTTTGCTGCTTGTCTGCTCATGATCGGCGTTGATCTGGAGTCATGAACTGGACCAAACCGGACCGGATCAGAACTTGACCGCTGGAGCGGTGCGCGCGGACTGGCTAGCCTCAAAATATGCATTGTTGGGGGCAAAGCCAAGCATACCCGCCCAAACACTGTTGGGAAACTCGCGCACGAAGGTGTTGTAACTGCGCAACGAATCGTTATAGCGGCGACGGCTGACGCTGATGCGATTTTCCGTGCCGGAAAGCTCATCCTGCAGGCGGAGAAACTCCTCGTTGGAGCGGAGCTGCGGATAGTTTTCGGTGAGTGCCAGCAGACGGCCAAACGCTGAATCCAACTGGCCATTTGCCGCAATTTTATCCTGCGGTGTGTGCGCATTCAGCAGACCTGCGCGAGCGTTGGCAATATCGCTGAAGACCGAGTTCTCCTCTTTGGTGAAACCCTTGACGGTCTCCACCAGGTTGGGAATGAGATCGGCGCGTCGCTGCAACTGGACATCCACATCGGACCAGCTTGTGCGCACCTGCTCGTCAAGGGAGACCAGCTGGTTTTGTGTGCTTTTGAAGCTGCCAAAGATCATCAGTCCGATGAAGATGAAAACCGTGACGATGCCGACAAAGATCCATAATCCGCGTTTCATTGTTTTTTGCTCCTTCAGGTTCAGCCGGAGATTGCTGCTCCGGGCAAAAAAGTCGTACAGCGCGGCTACCAGCTTCCACCGGCTCCGCCGCCGCCGGATTGGCCGCCACCAAAGCCGCCAAAACCGGAATCCCCACCACCTCCGCCAAAACCACCACCGCCGCCCCAGCCACCGCCACCAAAGCCGCCACCCATCATCATGCCGAGAAAAAGACCGAGGATGCCGCGCGAGCCAAGGAAGACGAGAACCACCAGAATGAGGACAATGCGTATCAGCAGGCCGATGGGTGAGACGGAGTGACGTTGACGATGGGCGAGGGCTGAGGCATCCTGCTGATCTGAAGACGCAGAGTCAGTCGTGCCGGAATCAGCATGAATGACGCTGGCGATCTGGCTTACTCCAGTGAGCACGGCATCGTCATAGTTGCCGCTTTTCAGATCGGGCACCATCGCGCGACCGATATCGCCGGTCTTGCCGTCGGGCAGGATTCCTTCCAGCCCGTAGCCGACCTCGATCCAGTATTTGTGATCGTCCACAGAAAGCAGCATCAGAATGCCGCGGTCGGAGCCTTTGGGTCCCACTTTCCAGCGCTCTTCCAGCCGATTGGCAAAGTCTGCCGCGTCGTCTCCATTCATGTTGTGCACGGTAACAACGGCGATCTGCGCATTGGCTCCGCCGTGATCCAGCCTGGAGCAAATCTGGTCGAGACGTTCAATGGTTGCGTCCGAGAGGACGTGAGCAAAATCGGAGACGTAATCCTGCGGCTGAGGCAAAGACTCGACCGTCTCCGCTGTCGCCTTGCTGACGACCAGGAGAACCATGCAGGCAAGCGGGAGAAGCAGACCGGCAAAGATGGAGCGAAGACGCATCACCAGTATTGTACGCGGAGCATGACGCCGTGGTTCCATGGTGAAATCCGGCGCGTGAAAGAAGCCGGCTGACGCATACGCACCGGGGCAGATATGCTGGAAGGAATGAGCCTCCCTGTGAACCCACCCGTTGCCCGCAAAGAAGCTGTCCATCGCACGTTCCATGGCGTCACGCTTACCGATGAGTATCGGTGGCTTCAGGATGGCTCCAGCCCGGAAGTGATTGCGTATCTGGAAGCCGAAAATGCATACACGGAGGCGATGACGGCACCGCTCGAACCTCTCCGCCAAAGCTTGTATCAGGAGATGCTCAGCCACATTCGCCAGACCGATGAGAGCGTTCCCTATCGGGATCGGGGATGGTGGTACTGGTCACGGACCGAAGAGGGCAAGCAGTATGCGCAGTATCTGCGCCGCGCGGACGCGCCGGAGTCACGCGAAGAGATGCTGCTCGATGGCAACGCGCTGGCAGCCGGGCAATCGTTCATGGCGATTGGCGATATGGATATTTCCGACTGCGGGCGATGGTTGGCATACACGGTGGACTACAAGGGATTTCGTCAGTACAGTCTGCGTATTCGTGAGATCGCCACCGGTCAGGAACTGGAATTTGTACGGGAACGAGTTGGCTCGATCTGCTGGGCGGCCGACGACAGGACGCTTTTTTACACAGTTGAGGATGAGGTTCAGAAGCGGCAGTTTCAGTTGTGGAAACATCGTCTGGGCAGCGATCCCATGCGCGAAGCTATGACGCAGGAGGAGTTGGTGCTGGAGGAGCCGGATGAGCGCTTCAACATGCATGTGAGCAAAACGCGCGACGGGGAATATCTGCTGCTGAATGTGGCGAGCCACACAACGAGCGAGATTCACTACCTGCCAGCGGACCGGCCATCGGATGCGTGGAAGGTGATTCGCCCGCGCCATGAAGATCATGAGTATGACGTGGACCATCGGAATGGCCAATGGCTGATGCGCATCAATGACAAAGGGCGCGACTTTCGCGTGGTTACGCTCGCAGTGGGTGCTGCCGGCGCATCGACGGAGCGGGAACTGATTCCGCATCGTGGCGGAGTCATGATCGAGGACATTGAAGTCTTCGCGGAGTTCCTGATTGCCTGCGAACGCGAGAATGGCCTGCCACAGTTTCGGATCCATCGTTTTGTGAACGAACTGGAGTTGCAGAAATCCGGTGAAATTCTCTTTCAAGACCCCTCGTATTCGGCGTATGCAAGCCACAACGCGGAGTTCGCCACAAGCAGTTTTCGCTACGCCTATCAGTCGCTGACCACGCCAGCTTCGGTCTTTGAATGGAATCTGGAAACCGGCGTTTCGACACTGCTGAAGCAGCAGGACATCCCGGGCGGATTTGATCGGGAACGATATGCGAGCGAGCGGGTGTGGGCGCAGGCTGCGGACGGCGTGAAGGTGCCCATCTCGCTGGTCTATCGAAGAGACTGCTTTGAACGCGGAAAGAATCCGCTGTACGTTTATGGCTACGGATCGTATGGGTATGCGCTGCCGGTCGGCTTCAATGCGAATCGGCTTTGCCTGCTGGATCGCGGCGTGGTGATGGCCTATGCGCATATTCGCGGCGGCGGAGATATGGGCCAGACGTGGCACGATGATGGGAAGATGCTGCGAAAGCAGAATACCTTCACCGACTTCCTTGCCTGCGTGAAACACCTGACAGAGAGCGGATATGGCGATGCAGAGCGGGTGGCTATTGAAGGCGGCAGCGCCGGAGGATTGCTGATGGGCGCAGTTGTGAATCGTGACCCGGCGCGCTTCCGCGTTGTGCTTTCACACGTGCCGTTTGTGGACGTGATGAACACGATGCTGGACCCGACTCTGCCGCTCACCGTTCCTGAGTATGAGGAGTGGGGCGATCCGAACGATGCGCGGTATTTTGCGTACATGCTGAGCTACTCGCCCTACGACAATTTGAAGCCGGGCGAGTATCCGGCGATGCTGGTGAAGACCAGTTTGTACGATAGCCAGGTGATGTACTGGGAGCCGGCAAAATATGTGGCTAAGCTGCGGACGCTGAAGACGGATGCTCGCCCTTTGCTGCTGCAAACCAACATGACGGCCGGACACGGTGGCGCAAGCGGACGTTACGATTATCTGAAGGAAATCGCCTTCGACTACGCGTTTCTGCTGAAGGAGTTTGGACTTGCTGAGCAGAAATGATCCCGTGTGAGGCCGATCCTGACGGCAGCGAGATCACCGCTCCGTGACAACCTCATTGGCGATGGAATCACCTTCGCCCGGCGCAAGAAAGAGATTCTGTTCCAACCCGTGCTGGCGCGTGTAGAGATCGAAATAGCGGCCACCCATCGCATACAACTCGCTGTGTGTGCCGCGCTCGACGATTTGCCCAGCCTCGACCACCAGAATCTGGTCTGCTCGGCGGATGGTGGAGAGCCGATGCGCGATGACAAAGGTGGTTCGTCCGCGCATCAACTCATTCAGTCCAGCCTGAATCATCGCTTCAGACTCGGAGTCAAGCGAACTGGTGGCTTCGTCCAGAATCAGTATCCGAGGATTGGCAAGCAGTGCGCGAGCGATGGAAAGCCGTTGGCGCTGGCCGCCGGAGAGCTTGACGCCGCGTTCGCCAACGATGGTGTCGTATCGCTCCGGAAAATTCTCTGCAAACTCATCTACGCGTGCCGTGCGGCAGGCAAAGAGAAACTGCTCTTCGGTAGCTTCCGGGCGAGAAAACATGACATTCTCACGGATCGATCCGTCGAAGAGAAACGAGTCCTGAAGGACAACGCCAAGCTGGGAGCGATAGCTGTCCAGACGAACTGTGGCCAGATCGATGCCATCGACGGAAACAAAACCGGAGTCCGGCTTGTGGAAGGCGCATACCAGGCTGATGATGGTGCTTTTGCCGGATCCGGATGAGCCGACCAGCGCGGTGACTGTACCGGGTTCGGCCTGAAAGTCGATGCCACGCAGAACAGGTTTATCGGGATCATACGCAAACTCGACCTGAGAAAACTGTACCCTGCCGTCGATGGGTGACATGAGGCACGTGCGCGAAGGATCGGCGTTTTCGTCCAGTTCAGCCAGAATTTCCGTTGTTCGATCCAGCCCGGCAAAGGCTTCGGAAAGCTGTGTGCCGATGTTCACGATCTGAAAGACCGGCGCGATCATGAAGGCGAGAAAAGCAAGGTAGGAGACGTAATCGCCCACCAGCCAGCGGTGCTGCATGACAAGATGCCCGCCGAGCCACATGACGATGCAGGAGACCAGTCCGAGCACCGTGGTGGAAGCAGCAGAGAGCGTACTGGTCATGGTGAGCGAGCTGACGACATTCTGCAGCAGCCGGTCGACACCGCGGCCAAAGACCGACGACTCGCGCTCCTCGGCATGGTACCCCTTGATGACACGTACGCCACCCAGCGATTCCGTCAATCGTCCGGTGACCTCGGCGTTGATTCTGGCGCGCTCGCGAAAGATGGGGCGAATCTTTTTGAAGCCTGATTGCAAAACGACCGTGAAGACTCCGATGACCGCGAAGACCGTGAGCGTGACCATCGCGCTGCGATGCAACAGATAGGCAAAAGCCAGCACGGAGGTGAGGACGCCGCCGACAAACTCCACCAGGCCAGTGCCGATCAGGTTGCGTACGCCTTCGACGTCGTTCATGATGCGGGCAACCAGAGTGCCGGTGCGATTGGAATCGTAATACGCGACCGAAAGCTGACCGACATGGCGCTGCACCTGCTTGCGCAGTTCGCTGATGAGCTTCTGTCCTTCCTTGGAGAGAAGCTGGGTGAGTGCAAACGCCGTGACGGCCTGTACGATGGTGGCGACAAAGACAGCGGCAATCAGCCTGGGCAGAAGGCTCGGCACCGGATGCGCAGCGTTGAGCACGCCGTCCACCAGAAACTTGGTGAGGTAGGGCAGCGTGAGGCCGGCGACCGTCTTGATGGCAACCAGCACCATGCCAAGCGCAATGAGCCAGCGGCGCGGCTTGACCAGCGACCAGATGGTGGGCCACAGGCGCTTGAGGCTGACTTTACGCTTGGGCTGGTCAACGACGGGTCTGCCGCCGCCACGCGCGCCGCACTCCGCCTGCATGGTCATTCCTCCGGAGCGGATGTTGCCGCGCATACCTGACATATCAGACGGTTCCGTTTCGCCTGGCGGTGATGAAGGAACGGACGCAAAGCACCACATAGATCAGGCAGAGAATGGCCATGGCAGCTTTGGATTCGACCGCCGGAGGGTTCTTTACGGCAGCACCGGCCAGCATGTGGAACCACTGCAACAGGCCCAACCCCGTGCCCAGAAAACCAAGCAGGCCCAGGGTAACGTTGATGTGCATGAAGAGCTTGCGCTTCGCTGCATTGGGCGAAAACGAAAGCCCGCCAAAGACGCCCAGCAACAGGCCCAGCGCGGCGGGAATGAGCGCAGTAGGATGCTGGCTGCCGGTACCGACAAAGCCGACCAGGCCAAGAGCGATAAACAAAGCTGCAAAAAGAAGCGTTACCTTTGCCATGAACAAAAACCTCTCTGCTTCATCATTGCATGAAGACGCGCTGCGCTCTCTATGCGATGAATCAGAGGCGAACTGCGATTCATGTGCAAACAATTATTCTGCCTGGAGTGCTACTGGCCGGGATAGAGGCGATTGAGATCAGCCAGCAGCTGCTGCGCGGTCCAGTCATTGCCGGGATAAAACTGAACCACCTTGCCGTCGGGGCCAATCAGGGTTGTGGACAGCGTGTGCGTGATGGTGCCGTCCGATTCGCTGGTGATGCCGACATCAAAATAATGCGCAAGCGGAGTGAGATTTTTGGGCGTGGGAACGGCAAAGTCCCAGTGAGCGAAACCGTGCGGGTCGGTGCTGCCGATATACTCCTCGCCATACGATTTCAAGCGCGCAGGCGTGTCGTTTTCCGGATCAAAACTGGCGCAGATCAGATGTGTTTTGGAATACAGCGCTTGATCCTGCTGAAGCGATCGCTCGAGCACGGCGAAGTTCCGCGTGACGCGCGGGCAGAAATTGGGCAGCGGACAGCGCGTATAGATAAAGGTGAGCAGCACGGCTTTTCCGCGGAACTGATGCAGGTGGACGACGTGACCATCCTGGTTGGTCAATCGAAAATCCGGGACCACATCACCCGGCGCAGGCACGTGAAACTGAACCGGAGGCTTGTAATCGGGCCTGGCCTGGCCAATGACGTCGAAGTGATCGACATAGACTCCGCCGGCAGGAAGCTGGGAGATCATGAGGTCGGCGGTGATCTGGTCGCCCGGATGCAGATCGCCGATGATGCGCGCATCCCGCAGCTTGTAGGGCATCGTCATCGCTTCCATGTATCCGGGAATTGCCTGATGCGCGATCGTGACTTCACCCCGCGACGGATCCGTGGCCACAATGGTGCCGCGGAGAGGATACACTTTGAACTGGCTGTCGTCGCTGTCTGCTGCGGACGCGCCGGAAGCTGAGGAGTTGGTGTTGGCTTTATGACATCCGCTGGCGAGGGTGAGGGACAGCAGAAGGAGTGCCACAAGAATTCGACGACAACCTGGCATACGAGAAGAAGTCAAGATGCGAGAAGAAGTTGGATTCATCACCACCATACCATTCTAGAACGTTGACGACTGCAGCAAGCCCGAGAGGTCACCATCGCGAACGCTCACTCAACCCGGAAGGATCTCGAAAGCAAGCGTAACGAATGGCTGCGCAGCGGCAACGGAATTCTCACAGCGGCGGAGCGAGCCGCCCGAGTCATCCGCAACGCGTTCGATGAATCGCAGCGGGAGATGGGTTGCCTGGCCTGGGAGAGTCCTCTGATTGCTTCCTGGGAAAGCTGGATTCACGAGCTTTGGCGCGACCTGAGCTTCGAGCTTTCTGCCCGGTTGTCGGGTGCGCTGGCTTCGCAGCAGGGACGCATACACCCTTTGCATCGGACTGTGCTCACTGCCGAGCAGGAGTTGCGAGTCTGGTCATCGATCATCGAACGCGAACCACTCGTTTCCGGCATTTCAGCAGGATTGAATCTGGCGGCGATGGCGCGGAGAACTTTGGCGCAACTGGCCGAGTTTGCTCCTCAGTTTCTGAACGCGGAAAATCGCCTGGGCTGGAGTGGTGACGCAAGAACGTTCAGCGATTGGCTGGGACAGTTTCTGCGCCAGTGTGAACGCAGCGGGTGGATCAGTTCTTCGCAGCTTTCGCTCACTTTGCTGCATCTGCTTGAGGCTGAATCGGCAGCCGGATGGCTGGCTGGCGCTACGCGACCGTCTTTGCTACTAGTGGGCTTTGATCGCTTGTCCGCTCCGCGCAAAAGACTGCTGGATCGACTGTGCTCGTGGAAGCTGGAGACCTCGGCACCATCGTCCCATTCCGCGCGATACGTTTTTTTTGATCAGCCTGCGGATGAGTTGTCTGCTTGTGTTGCGTGGGTGGCGCAAGCCATTTCGGCTGACCCCACAGGACGATGGCTTATTGTGACATCGAAGATCGAGCGAGATCGAGGAGAGATCGAGCGCGCGCTGCATCGCGTGCAGCAGACTGGCAACAGGGAAATCGATGCGGAGTTCACGCTCGGTGTGCCGCTCGACAATCTTTCCATGATCCGCGTGGCCATGCTGCTGTTGCGCTGGCAGAGCGATCCGCTGCCGGAGACTGAGCTGCGCACGCTGATGATCGCCGACGCGCTGGAGCCGCCGTCACCGCAGGACGCCTTGCTCTCCCGCTGCCTGGAGCAGTTGCAAAGCAGCGATCTGGCGCGCACGGAATGGAGTCTCGCATCCTTCTGCCAACATGCGCAGCAGCAGCAGCCTGCGCTCGCTCGATGGTGCGAGCAGATGCTGGCCGCGCAGAGTGCGCTGCTCTCCGATGGCGCGCGCTGCTCCGCCACGCTGTGGATGGAGAGGATTCGCGTGTTTCTGGATGCTGCGGGTTGGATGCGCGATATCCGGCTGGAAAGCTCCAGCTATCAGGCAAAGAAGCAATGGGAAGAGCTGCTGGATGCCTGCGCGGGAACTTCCTCGGTAAGCGACGAGCCGCTCGCCTGGACAGATGCGCTTTCGCTACTCTCTGGCCTGCTCAAAGACCGGCTGTTCAACGTGGAGCGTACGTTGCCACGAGTGCAGATCACTGGACCAGCGGAGTCCGCGGGACTGACCGCGGATGGTGTCTGGGTTTTAGGAGCCGATAGCACCCAGTGGCCATACACAGGAAACAGCAATCCCCTGCTGCCGCTCTCGGTTCAGGTGGAAGCAGAGATGCCCCACGCGAGCCTCCAGATTGACTGGAACAACGCTGTCTCCATCACGCATCGGCTGCTCGGCAACACTGAGGAAGCCGTTTTCAGCTTTGCGCAGAGCGTAGAGGACGAACAACGACGCGCATCCGGAGTGCTTTCGGCAATTCTTGGCGAAGCGCAGGCGTATTCGGATTTTCCAAAAGACAATCCGGCGAACAAGCTACCATCACCGTCCGGAATGGAAGTCGTCTGCGATTCGGTCTGGGTGCCACTGCAAGGGGATGCATCCGCAACGGATTCCACGTCCAGAGCCATGACGGTTCGCGGTGGCGCGTCGGTATTGATGGATCAGTCCGCTTGTCCATTTCGAGCGTTTGCGCGACACCGCATCGGTGTATCGACGGTGCAGCCAGCCTCGCCGGGGATCTCCCCGCGTGTACGCGGAAAGCTGCTGCATGAAGCGCTGCGCACGCTGTGGGGCGGAACGGCGCTGCAAGGGCTACGCACGCTGGAGGATCTGCTTCGCTGCATCGAGGCATCGGGCGATGATGGGCTGGAGGCCATCGTTCAGCGGCATGTGCTGCGCGCCGTGACAAAGTTTCAACGCGCTCTGCAATCCGAGACGATCCCCGCTTCGCTCGTTCGCATGGAGCAGGAACGCCTGGAGGAGTTGATCTGCAACTGGCTTCGGTATGAGGCTGCTCGAAGGCCGTTTTCAGTGCAGGCGACCGAACAGGCTTGCGAGATTGAGATAGCTGGAATCCGTCTTCGCGTACGGCAGGATCGAATCGATCAGGTGGGCGAGAGGCTGCTGATTCTGGATTACAAGACCAACAAGCACACTGCTGCGGTATGGCTGGGAGATCGCCCAGACGACCTGCAACTGCCGCTCTATGCCTTGCATATGGACGAGGCGACGCTCGAAGGCATCGCGTTTGCCAATATCAACGCCAACCCTCGCGAGCTTGGTTTGAACGGAATGCTTGTCTCCGCGCGAGAGACCCTGAATGCGAATCTCAGCGGCGCTTCCACACTTGTGAAGCGGCCACTCGATTCGCACCAGCTTGCGCAATGGCGTTTGACCATGGAAAAGCTGGCTCGTGATTTCCTGCAGGGCGTGGCGTGGGTGGACCCGAAGCAATTTCCAAAGACCTGCGAATACTGCGGCCTGGAATCTTTTTGCCGCGTGGCGGAGACAGACGCAATCCCGTCGCAAGAGGAGGATGCGGATGAGTAATGCCGACGCCAGGAAGCAATCTCCGCCCGATTGGGAGCAGCGCAGGCAGGCGCTGAATACGCGGGAATCCTTTCTGGTGCGCGCGCCAGCCGGCTCTGGCAAGACGCATCTTCTGACGACGCGCTTTCTGCGCCTGCTGGCAGAGGTGGATGACCCGCGTGAGGTTGTAGCCATCACCTTCACGCGCGCGGCTGCGGCAGAGATGCGACAACGCATTGTGCAGGAGATGGAAAAGGCTCAGGCCGCGATGTCGGCTGAGGCTGGCGCAACGGATGCCGATCCTTTGCGAGAAGCTGCCTGCAAAGCCGTGGAGCGCATCCGTTCACTACGCTGGACGGTGATGGAAAATCCCGATCAACTTCGCATTCAGACCATCGATAGCTTTTGCAATTCCATTGCGATGCGTGCGCCGTTGCAATGGGGGATCCTGTGTGCGCTGGGCGGGCGAATGGAGCCTGCGAAAGACGCAAAAACTCTCTATCGCAAGGCAGCACGACGCACCCTGGCAATGCTGGAGAGCGGGCCGAATGCATTGCAGGCAGCACTCCGAACCCTGCTCAAGCTTCGCGATGCGCAGTGGCTTAGCATGGAGAATCTGCTATGCGATATGTTGGCGGATCGCGGTCGCTGGTTCAAGGATTTTGTCTTTGACTCTTCCATGGATGGAACTGCGCTGCGCGCAAGGCTGGAAGCGCCGATGCGCAACTCCGCCCTTGCCACTCTGCGTTCGCTCCATGCGGTTTTTCTGTCCATTCCTGGGCTGGAGGCTGAGCTATTCGATTTGCTTTGGTTCGCAGCGGAATGCGGAGTGGAAGAGCTGCAATTTGTGGCGTCGCATTCTTCCCTGCCCTCGCCAGATGAGCATGAGGTCTCCGGCGATTCTCTGCGTTTGCAATTGGAGTTTTATCGCGCAGTTGCCGGCTTCCTGCTCACTGGCGAATACCGGTGGCGAAAGCACAAAGGGCTGACCAAAAACCAGGGCTTTCCTGCGACCGATGAGGGCAGAGCCGCGAAGGAGCGATTCGGAACTCTGATTGCTCGCGCGCAACAGAATTCCGAACTCCAACCCCTGCTGCAACAGGTCTGTACTGCGGCCGTTGCCGGATACTCCGAGCCGGAGTGGCAAGTGGTTTTGGATGCTTTCGTCGTGCTGCGCTATGCTGCGGCGCAGTTGCAGCTTGTCTTTGCAGAGAGCGGCGCGGTGGACTTCACAGAAGTGGCTGCCATTGCGCTTCAGTTGCTCCATCCCAGGGATGGATTGCCCTCCGAGTTTGCAGTGGAGTTCGCCGCTGGAATTCGCCACCTGCTGCTCGATGAATTTCAGGATACGAGCAGAAAACAATATGAACTGATCGACAGCATTGTGGCTGCGTGGCCGGGCGGCGATGGACGAACATGCTTTTGTGTCGGAGATCCGATGCAATCGATTTATGGGTTCCGCGAATCGGACTACGAACTGTTTGATCGTCCGGCGCAACGTGGCTTTGGTGCGGATATGGAAGGCTTCGCCGATTCCAACCGGATCGTGCTCCAGCCGATTCAACTGACGGCAAATTTTCGCTCGACTCCAGCTCTGGTGGCCGACTGGAATCATCGTATGCCAAAGCTTTTTGTGCCTTCTGCAAGTTCGCTGGCGTCCCAGGCGCCGTTTGTGGCGGCAGCGGCGGTGCGCGAACTTCCAGAGGACTCTGTCGGCGCATATCCTGTCACGCTTCACCTTGCACTCCGAGACGATACGTCCAAAGGCGAGCAGGCTGCGGCGAAGCTTGTGCGCGAGCCAGCTCGTATAGAGCCAGCCTGGATGCCGCTGGTGCGCCAACATGTGCAGCTTGCCGCGGCCGCGCGACAGCGACGAGCGTCGCAGGCCTCCAACGAAAGATATCGCATCGCCATTCTGGGCCGAAACAGGAAGACACTGGTTGCCGCGGCAGAGGCTTTGCGGATCGCAGACATTCCCTATCGAGCCGATGAAATCGTTCCCTTTGACCAGCAGATGGAGATTCTGGATGCGATCTCACTGGCTCAGGCGGCGTTCCATCGGCAGGATCGGCTGGCCTGGGCGTCGGTTCTGCGCTCACCGTGGTGCGGGCTGACTTTGGATGCGGTCCACACACTGGTCTCGGCAGATGATGGGGGCCTGAAGGATCGCGCGATCCCCGATCTGGTGCAGGAGCGGCTGGCGCTGCTGACCAACTCCCTCGGGCAACAACGCTGCGAGGTGCTGCTGCGCTGCACGGAAAATATTCTGGAAGCAGGACGCCTTCGCCAGTTGGCGGATGGAGAAAAGCTGGGAAGCTGGCTGCACCGGCTCTGGCAATCTGTGGGCGGTGAATCGGCCACCACTCCACTGCAACAGCACAATCTTCAGCTTCTGTGGCGCGCCTTGGACGAGCTGCCGCGGGGCGACGTGGACCTGATGGAATGCGACCCGGAGACGGGCTGGCGCGCTGCGCTTCGTCAACTGAAACCCTTGCCAGACCCCACGCTTGAGAACGATTTCGGGGTGCATCTGATGACCATTCATCAATCGAAGGGGCTGGAGTTTGAAGTGGTCATCCTCCCGGAACTGGAACGACGTCTTCGGAGTGATTCCATGGAACTGCTGACCTGGCTGGAGCGCGGCATCGCGGGCGCAAATCCGGAGGATCTGACCGAGTTTTTGATTGCTCCCATGGCGGCCAAAGGCGCTGGAGCCGGCGACGCTCTGGCCTGGGTGAAACAGGTGAAACAAGCGCGGGATGCAGCCGAGGAACGTCGCGTCTTTTACGTGGCAGCCACGCGCGCGCGAGACGAACTTCATCTGTTCGCAACGCTCGATCCGACGAAACTGGCGGCTGGGAAGGCTGAAACCTTCACGGCCGGGCAGTCCCTTTTTCAGACCATCTGTCCGGCTTTTGCCGAGGAGATTCAACGCTTTGCCGAGTCTATGCACTCGACTGCAAGCCAAGTGACGAACGGAGCAACAGAAGCGCTCTCTTCGACGCCACGCTCTTTGACGCCAGACGCCGTGCCTCCGGAGCCGCAAGCGCCACGACAGAGCCGCATCCTGCGCTTTTCCACTCCTGCAAATCCGACCCGCACCCCGTTTGTGCCCTCCGTGCCTTCCCTTGCTGCCGGGGTGCAGACTCCGCTGTACGAACGACCTTCCGGAGGCCTGCGCACACGCGCCGAGGGCATCGCCGTCCATCTGCTGATGCAGCAGTTTGCGCGGCTTCGGCAGAGCCATGACGCTGCCTCCGCACAGCAGAAGCTGCCCGCGCTGGCCTTGCCGCTTGTCGCTCAACTGGGCCGATATGGTGCGGACGCAGCGGAAGCGCAAAGCCTTGCGCACTGGGCCGTGCAGGTCGTTGCCCGCTGCGCTCAGGAGTCCGTCGGCGCATGGATACTGTCTCCACACGACCAGGATTTCGCTGAGGTCTCCTGGACGGGGAAGCTCTTCAACCCGAGCGGCCAGGCCGCGTGGCACACCGTGCGACCCGATCGATGCTTTCTGGCCGGCGAGCAACCTGGTTCTCCCTCCCATGGCCGCGCCTGGTGGATTGTCGATTACAAGACGACCGGCCGTGAGATTGCCACAAGCCTGCCTCGGGAAAAAGACAATCCCGCATACGATGAAGAGATTCTTCGTGAGTTTTTGCTGCGTCACCGGGAACAATACGCGCCTCAGCTCAACTCTTACGCGCAAATGCTGCGCAAGCTTCAAGTGCAAGCGGACTGCCCGACGCTCGTCCTGCGGCTCGGCATCTACTATCCGCTGCTTTGCAGACTGGATCACTGGCTATTTACAGACGCGGATTTCACAGAAGACTAAGTTTCGTCTGGCTGTTTTCGAGAAAGCTTTCTCTTCCTGTCAAAAGGATTCTTATCTCTTCGCAAAATCCTTCACCTCTCCGCGCAACCCCTGCCCTGTTTTCGTGTCTAATGAACACAGAAGCGATGTGTGCCTCACTTCGTCGCATCCGACGCATGATTCCCAGAGAGATGGCCATGAAAACGACTCGACAGATTTTGCAGTTTGCAGCGGCAGCACTATTTGCCATCGCATTGCCCGCCAACCTGGCACAGGCACAGCCCGATACGCTGCCACAACCCGCAGCAAGGCTCCACGAACCGATGGATTTCTCCCAGACGGTAGCCATTCCCGGCTCGCTCCATCCGCTGGCAAGTCCGTCGAACGATGCGGGTCAGTTGCCGGGCGACACGCCGATGCGGCATATGATGCTCTTTTTCAGCCAGACTCAGGCTCAGAAGACGGCTCTCAAGCAGTTGTTGGCGAATCAGCAGAATCCGGCTTCGCCGTTGTATCACCATTGGCTGACCCCGCAGCAGTTCGCCAGCCAGTTTGGCGTAAACGATGCCGACATCGCCAAGACCGAGCAGTGGCTCCAGCAGCAGGGATTCTCGATTGATTCGGTGGCCAACGGCAAGACATTTGTGGTCTTCTCCGGCACGGCCTCGCAGGTCGAACAGGCTTTCCAGACCCAGATGCACCGCTATGTGACTACCTGGCAGGGACAAAAAGAGACGCATTTTGCTCCGTCCACTCAGTTGCATATCCCCGTTGCGCTTTCGTCGGTGGTGCTTGGCCTGCGCGACCTGGACAACTTCAAGCCCCACTCGATGATGCTTCATCTGGCTCCGCAGGCTCAGGCTCAGGAGCAGCAGACGCCTCGACTGGGTTCTGTTCAACCCGCCTTCACCTCCGGACAAACCGGAAACCACTTCCTGGCGCCGGGCGACATCAGCACCATCTATGATGTGAATGCTCTCTACAAACAAGGGATTAACGGGACCGGCCAGACGATTGTGGTGGCTGGTCAATCCGCCATCGTCGTCACTGATATTGAAGCATTTCAGAAAGCTGCCGGACTGACAGTCAAGGATCCAACCATCATTCAGGTTCCGAATACCGGCAGCTCGCAGACCGTCTCCGGGGATGAGGGAGAATCGGACCTTGATCTTGAGTGGTCCGGCGCGATGGCTCCCGGCGCAACGATTGACTTTGTCTACACGGGCAGCACGTCACAGGGCGGCGTCTTCGATTCGGTCACCTACGCCGTTGATAATAAGCTCGCCCCGATCATCAGCCTCAGTTATGGTTCCTGCGAATTCGATATCGGCACCTATTACCAGACATTTGAAAGCGTCGATAGTCAGGCAGCAGCGCAGGGCCAGACCATTTTTGCAGCGGCTGGCGACTCCGGCTCTACCTCCTGCTACAACTCGGGTAGCACCGACACACTGGCGCAGCAGGAACAGCTGAACGTCAACTACCCGGCCAGCAGCCCGAATGTAACCGCGGTGGGTGGCACGGAGTTCAACGATGGCTCCGCTACGGGTGCAACTCAGTACTGGGCTGCGAACGGAACCAATGATCTCGTCACCTCCGCGCTCTCGTACATTCCTGAGGTTGTGTGGAATGACGACGCCAGCCAGTACATCGCAGCAGGTGGTGGCGGCGTCAGCGGCGACTTCACCAAGCCCACCTGGCAGGCCGGTGTTCCCGGCATTCCCGGCGACGGCCAACGCGATGTCCCGGATATCTCGCTCGATTCGTCCAATAACCACGACGCGTATCTGCTTTGCACCAGCGACCAGTCCAACTGGAACACCACCAGCAGTCCGCCGCAGGCGTCGAGCTGCACCAACGGATTTCGTGACTCCACCACCGGCTACCTGACGGCGGCAGGCGGCACCAGCTTCGCCACGCCGATTATGGCGGGTATGGTGGCGCTCATCAACCAGAAAGTCAATGCAACCTCCGGACAGGGCAACATCAATCCCACGCTCTACACGCTGGCATCGAACAGCACGACCTACGGCAGCGTCTTCCACGACATTACTACTGGAAACAATGACTGCGCCAACGCTGGCTCGTCCACCTGCTCCGGGAATGCTTTGACGGAGTATGTGGCTGGGACAGGCTATGATCTGGCGACGGGACTGGGCAGCTTTGACCTGAATCTGCTGGCGAATGCCTGGCCGATGTCGACGGGCACATCTCTGGTCGCGACGACAACCACCATTACGCCTTCCAGCACCACGCCCAGCATCGGCCAGAACGTTACCTTCACCATTGGAGTCTCCTCCAGCAGCGGGACGCCAACGGGATCTGTAACCATCTCAGTGGATGGTGTCGCGCAGACGCCGACGCTTACCCTTGCGAATGGCACTGCGACCTACACCACAAGCTTCTCAACGCCCGGTGCTCACACCGTGGAGGCGGCCTACGCGGGTGACTCGACCTATGCAGCCTCCACCGGGACAGCCAGCATCACGGCAACGGTCGTCTCCACTGGAGTGGGAACCTTCAGCATCGCCGCCACCAACATCACGGTCACGGATGGCAACAAGGCCAGCTCCTCGATCTCGATCATGCCCTCCGGCGGATACTCCGGAAACGTCGTGATCAGCGTGAACCCGACCGGCAATAACGCAAACAACCTGGCCAGTGCCTGCTTCCAGGTGACGGATGTTGCCGTAGGCCCCACCGGAACCACCACGGGCACTTTCTCCATCGACACCAATGCGCAGAATTGCATTAACACCAACGGCCAGTATCGTCGCTTCCCCGGTCTTCGCAGCTCGCAGCCTGGCCAGCCGCGCTCTGGCAACGGACGCGCACCGGTTGCAGCCGCGGCGATGCTCGGCGGGTTGCTGCTGGCTGGTTTCTTCGGACGCAAATCCCGCAAGCTGCGCAGCCTGGCGATGCTGATCCTGCTGGTCAGCTTTGGATGGGGCCTGAGCGGCTGCAACAATAATGGCTACGCGCCGGGTTACGGTGGCTACGGTTACGGTTATGGTGGTAACGCAGTCAATCCGCCAACCGGCACCTATACACTGACGGTCACCGGCCAGGACAGCAAGGTTGCCTCGATCACGGCGAGCACCACGGTTACCCTACAGATCAATCCATAAAAGAACCCATAACCGTGATTGTTGCAAGATACGCAAAAGGGGCAGACTGAAAAGTCTGCCCCTTTTGCCTGTATTTGGAATCAACAGCGTTGAGAAGGATCGCTATGCTTCCAGATTGCCCTGGTGGCGTACATCCGCGCCCTTGACCCAGAAGATCACATCTTCAGCGATATTGGTGGCGTGGTCAGCAACACGCTCCAGACTGCGGCAGACCATCAGCGCTGTCAGGGCCTCGGGCGCACGATGGCTCTCCGCAGCCATCAGACTGGCCAAGGCGGTATGTGCAGCACGATTCATGCCATCCACGGCATCATCCATGCTCAACACCGTTTGCGCCAGATCCGCATCCGCCTCAATGAAAGCCTGCAAGGATCGGCGCACCATGTTTGAGGCCAGCGAGGCCATGCGCGGAATATCGACGGGTAAATCCGACGCCGCCATAGTGTCCATGCTACGCACACGATCGCTGATGCTCTTCGCAGCGTCTCCCACACGCTCCACATCGGAGTTGATCTTGATGACCGCGAGAATGAATCGCAGGTCGATGGCCATCGGCTGCTCCATCGCCAGCAGGTCCAGCGCCGCCTGATCGATATCCCGTTCCATGCGATTGATCGCCAGTTCGCTGTGATCCACCAGCGCGCAGATCGAAAGGTCGCGAACGCGATACGCTTCCACCGCACGCTGAATCTGCTGCTCGGCCATGCCGGCCATCACCAGCAGCTTTCCTTTCAGGTCGTCCAGACTTTGTTGAAACCGGATGCGAGTCATCCCTGTCCTTCCCTGCTTCTCAGCCGAAGCGTCCGGTAATGTAGTCTTCTGTGCGCTTGTCGCTTGGATTGGTGAAGATTTTATGGGTCGAATCGAACTCAACCATCCGCCCGTTCAGAAAAAATCCCGTCTTCTCCGCCACGCGCGCCGCCTGCTGCATGTTGTGCGTCACGATCACAATGGTGTATTGGCTTTTGAGCTGAAAGATCAGGTCTTCGATTTTGGAGGTGGATACGGGATCAAGCGCGGAGGCCGGCTCGTCCATCAGCAGCACCTCCGGATCGACCGCCAGCGCGCGCGCAATGCACATGCGCTGCTGCTGACCGCCAGAGAGACTGGCTCCGGATTTCTTCTTCAGATCGTCCTTCACCTCATCCCACAACGCCGCATTGCGCAGCGAGCGTTCCACGATCTCATCCAGTTCGCGACGGTTGCGAAATCCATTCAGCTTCAATCCGCTGCACACATTGTCATAGATCGACATCGTCGGAAACGGATTGGGTCGCTGAAAGACCATGCCCACGCGCCGCCGAATCTCCACCGGCGAGATATCGTGATAGATGTCCAGATCGCCGATGCGTACCGTTCCCGTCACGCGTGCAACCGGGTTGGTCTCATGCATCCGATTCAGACAGCGCACAAAAGTGCTTTTGCCGCAGCCGGATGGGCCAATCAATGCCGTCGCATGATTCGCCGGAATAGTCAGCTCAATATCCTGAAGCGTGTGGTTCGAGCCATACCAGGCATTCAGGGCTTTCACTTCGATCCCGACACCCACTAGCTTGCTCCCTTCAAAGTTCCACGGCTGGTCACAAACCGCACCAGCGAAACGGCAATCACAATCAGCGCAATCAGCACCAGCGAGCCAGCCCAGGCCTGGCGATGCTGATCGTCATACGGAGAGATGGCATAGTTGTAAATCTGCAGGGGAAGTGCGGAGATCTCGTGATTCAGTGAAACGCTCCAGAACTGATTGCCGAGCGCAGTAAAAAGCAGCGGCGCCGTTTCTCCAGCCACGCGGGCAAAGGCCAACATGCAGCCAGTGATGACGCCCGGCGAAGCCGTCTTCAGCGTGATGGAGAGCACGGATCGCCAATTGGGCACGCCCAGCCCCAGCGCGGCTTCGCGCACCGAGTGCGGCACCATCAGCAGCATCTCCTCGGTGGTCCGCGTCACGGTGGGAATCATCATAATTCCCAGCGCGACCCCGCCCGCAAGCGCTGAGTAGTGATGCATGGGAACAACAATCAGCGAAAACGCCGCGATGCCCATGACAATCGACGGAACGCCGTTCAGAACATCGGCGGTAAATCGCACCGCATTGGCCAGCTTCGTACCACGCCCAAACTCGGCCAAATAAATGCCGCCGCCAATTCCAATCGGGATGCCAAAGAGACTGGCCACAAGAAGCACCACAGCCGAGCCGACGATGGCATTGGCCATGCCGCCGCCGACTTCGCCCTCGGGCTTGGGAATCTGATTGAAAAACGCCCAGTTCAGTGAGCTTGCGCCTTTGTAGACCAGATAGAAAAAGATCGCAATCAGCGGAGCCACCACCAGGATCGTGGCCAGAATCGCCAGCCCGGTGGCCAGATGGTCCACGCCGGAGCGCCACAGCGAGCGCAGATTGCGACCTCGATTTCGGTTCATCCCCATTCCCCTCGTTTACTGTACCCGCGCCGGGGCGCCACGCGTCACCGCCCACACCAGAATGCGCGCAAATGCATTGACCACAATCGTCACCAGAAACAGCGCCAGGCCCACCTCAATCAGCGCGCTGCGATGCATATCGCTGGTAGCTTCGCTGAACTCGTTGGCAATCACTGAGGCCATCGAATGCCCCATCGATAACAGAGAAAGATGAATCTCCGGTGAGTTGCCAATAACCATCGCCACGGCCATCGTCTCGCCCAGCGCGCGTCCCAGGCCAAGAATCACCGAACCGACGATGCCAATCCGCGCATTGCGCAGCACCGCCATGCGAATCATCTCCCACCGGGTTGCGCCCAGCGCCAGTGCGGCCTCGCGCTGGCTGTTGGGCACCGAACGCATGACCTCGCGCGTGAGCGAGGCAATGATGGGAAGAATCATAATAGCCAGGATTACGCCGCCGCACAGCAGACCCAGACCGAGATTGACACCACCGAAGAGGCCGTTGTCACCGAACAAGCCCGTCCAGCCCAGCAGGTGTGTCAGGCCTGGTTCTGTGAAGATCGCCATCAGCACAGGATTGATGTGCTCGCGGAGCAATGGAACGAGGATAAAAATCGCCCACAATCCGTAGACCACGCTGGGAATTGCGGCCAGCAACTCGGTAAAAAACGAGAGCGGAGCGCGCATCCAGAGCGGACACATCTCCGTGAGAAAAACCGCCAGACCAATGGCCAGCGGCACCGCGATACAAAGCGCGACCAGCGAGGTGACCAGCGTTCCATAGATAAAAGGCAACGCATAGAAGACCCCGTTCACCGGATCCCAGAAGAGAGGCAGATGCGTGATCGGATCGACGTTGAACTTGTAGAAAAAGGAGAATCCAAAAGCATGCCAGCTCAGCCTGGATTGCGTCATCAGCTCAACGGCAATCAGCGCGACCAGAGCAAAAATCGCCAGCGCACATAACAACATTGCGCCTGCAAAAAAACGATCCGAGCCTGCCGAGTTTCCGCGAGAAAGCAGATAGCCCCGAACCGCCGAGACTTCGCCAGAGACACTCCCGACAGGCGCATCGGTGGCGGACGAATCGTTCCGTTCCTCTGCGCGGGACCGGGATGGTGCAGCCACCGGGTTGGGCATACGCAAATCTGTCATGACGACACCCTTAAAGCTACCCGCTCCATATGAAAGGAGTGTTAAAACAATGCAAAACAAAGAACATAATCAGCAGAAAAGCGGCAACAAACAGACACGCCCGGAAAGATATCCGGGCGTGTCTGGGCTTCGTCTGCCGTACCGGATTTGCGCTTACTGCAGGCTATAGACCACCTTGAGCACCTTTTGCCCGACATTCTCCGGCAGCGGAGCGTAATACAGGCTGGAGACCTGCGCCTCGCCCGACTTCACCATCCAGCTAAGAAAGTCCCGCAGCACGCGCCCCTTGGCCGCGTCCTGCGCCTTCACCGGCACCAGCATCCAGGAGAAGCTGGAGATCGGGTAGGCGGTTGCCCCCGGAGCGTTGGTGATGGAGACGCGGAAGTCCGCCGGCATGTTCTTCACACTCGCCGCCGCCGCGGTCACTCCCGGAATCGAGGCCGTGATCCAGTTTCCTGCCGCGTTTTTGACCGCGCCGAAGCTGATATGATTCTGCAGCGCATAAGTCAGTTCAACATAGCCAATGGATCCGGGAAGCTGGCGAATCAGGCCGGTCACCCCTTCACTGCCTTTGCCGCCAATCCCCTTGGGCCAGTTCAACGATGTACCCACGCCCGGGCCGGACTTCCACGCGCTGCTCACCTTGCTCAGATAATCCGCGAAGATGAAGGTTGTTCCGCTACCATCCGCACGATGCACCACGTTGATGGCCATCGACGGCAGCATCACACTGGGATTGTCCTTCGCAATACGCGGATCGTTCCAGGTTTTGATATTGCCCAGAAAGATATCGGCAAGCGTCTCGCCGGAAAAGCGCAGATTGTTGACTCCGGGGACGTTGAAGACGGGAACGACCGCGCCGAGCACCACTGGGATATGCACCAGCTTGACTTTGGACTGCGCAAGCTGTGCGTCGGTCATCGGGCCGTCGCTGGCGCCGAAGTCGACCAGGCCGTTCGAGACCTGCTGGATGCCGCCGCCGGAACCAATCGACTGATAGTTGATCTCCACACCGGGATGCGCCTGGCTGTATTCGCTGAACCACTTGGCAAAGATCGGATAGTCAAAGGTCGATCCCGCGCCGGTAAGCTTCTGTGCCATGGCAAACTGCGCGCCCGCCATCGCCATCACCAAAGTCATCACATAGATTGAAAATCGCTTACGCTTGTTCACTCTTGCTCCTCAAGGCAGATTTTGCCATTCCTATTCTTTAACAGCATTGTTACGGAAGTTTGAATTCTTCCAGTCCGTTGGCATTATTTTCGGAACTTTCACGCGGCTCGGCGTTGACGACGGACAATGCAGGAGCGGCTGTTACCGGAATGGTGAAGTGAAAGGTAGTCCCGGAACCAAGCTCGCTCTCCGCCCAGATGCGCCCGCCATGCGCCTGCACAATGTGCTTCACAATGGCCAACCCCAGACCCGTTCCGCCCGACTCACGCGAACGCGCCTTGTCCACGCGGTAAAACCGCTCAAAGATTCGTTCCAGATGATCCGAAGCGATGCCGGGTCCAAAGTCCTGCACCATGAACTCAATTTCATCGTCCTGCTCTTTCGCAGAAAGAATGATCCGGCCATCAGGTCGCCCGTACTTCATGGCATTTTCAATCAGGTTGCCAAAGACCTGTGTCATCGCGTCCTCATCCGCCATCACGTGCGCATGGGTGGCCACACGCGTTTCCAGCTGAACGCCGGTTTCCACCACCATTCCCGCCAGCGAATCCACAGCGTCTTCGAGCAGGCTGCCTGCTTTGACCGGTCGCAGATTCAGCCGATAATCCTTGCTTTCGATGCTGGCCAACTCCAGCAGGTCTTCCGTCAGCCGATTCATGCGCTGCGCATTCTTCAAGATGATGGCAAGGAACTCACGCGCCGTCTGCGGACTCGGCATACTCTCTTCCATCAGCGTCTCCACATAGCCAGAGATCGAGGTGAGAGGAGTTCGCAGCTCATGACTGACATTGGCAAAAAACTCGCGCCGCGACTTTTCCGCCGCCTCCACCGCCGTCACATCATGCAGCACGACGACGGCGCCACCACCCGGCGTAGGCGCGGCATTGATCTCCAACACGCGACCGGGAACAAATGTAATCGCGCGCCCCGTGCGCACCTCGCGCTGCTGAAGCGCACCCTCCACACACTGCAAAACCTCGGGATCGCGAATGGCATGGGCCAGGCTGACTCCTTCGCGAATCTGTGTGCCGGCCATGCGCTGCATCACGGCATTGCTCCAGCTCACGCGCCGATCCGCGCCAATGGCCACCACGGCTTCCTGCATGGAATCGAGCAGCGCCGCCAGTTCGCGCCTGCGATTATCCAGCTCGGCAAAGCTCATCTCCAGTTGAGTTGCCGTCACGTTCAACGCTCGAGCCATTGCCGATAGTTCATCCTCTTCGCGCTCTTCGAGCCGCGCGTCCAGGTGACCCTCCGCAATGCGAAGCGCAAAGTCTACCATGCGGCGCAACCGCTGCGAGATGCTGTGAGAAAACCACGCAGCCAGCAGCATCGCCAGCGCCAGCGCGGCAATTCCGGAGAGTGCAGCTTCCTGTCCCAGCACATGACGTGGACGCGAGGCCGCGCCTTGGACGATGCGATGAAACAGAATTTCGATGACCACTGCATGAAAGACAAGCAGCAGCGCAAACAGCCCAAGCAGCTTGGAAAATACCTTGCGTTTCAACCTGAACTCATTCTTTCTGAAAGCTCACAGAGTACGCTACACGCTCTTGGCAATCTCAAATCGATAGCCAGCTCCACGCACCGTCTTCAAGTAGCGCGGATTCTCCGCATCCAGCTCGATCTTCTCACGAATTCGCCGGACATAAACATCCACAGAACGGGGCGTGACGAAGCGAGCATCGCCCCACACCGCGTCCAACAGGTGATCCCGGCTGAAGACGCGTCCCGGATGACGTGCCAGATAATCCAGCAGGCGAAACTCCGTCGCCGTCGTCGTCGTCAATTCCCCATGCACACGCAACTGCATGGCGTTGGCGTCAATCTCAATCTCGTCAAAGCGAAGGAGAGTGACATTGGCCGGTCGCTCAAATCGGCGCAGCACAGCCTTGACGCGCGCCAGCAACTCTCGCGTGGAAAACGGCTTGGTAATGTAGTCGTCCGCGCCAAGCTCCAGCCCCAGCACGCGATCATTCTCCGCCGCGCGGGCCGTCACAAAGATGATCGGAATCGAAGCCAGCAGGCTGTGATTGCGCAGCCGACGGCAAACGTCCAGCCCATCGCCGCCCGGCACCATGATGTCCAGCAGAAACAAGGCCGGGGCTTGCCGCTCTGCCTCTGGAATCAGGTACGTCGGCGATGCGAAGACTTTCGGCGTGTATCCAGCCGCTTCCAGATGATGCTGCATCAAGCGGGAGATATCGGAATCGTCTTCAAGCACAAAGATGATCTGGCTCAAATGCACTTCCCTGCCTTCGAATTTTGCTGCGCTGACCGGGATGGCATCCGCGATCAACTAGTAACAGCCTAGACCAGAACAAATCAAAAATTGCGAATCTACGATGAATTTGTAACACTGCGTTCGCCGTGGATTCACAGGCGGCACGGTGACCGGTTCGCGTATGCTATAGACCAAAGCAATGGAAGAGGCGCGTGGCAGGTGGGTTGGTACGAACGGGCTGCACGGATTACCCCACGAATCGCTACACGAATTGCCCACAGGAGGCTTGCTTGATCTGGCTCACCTTACTGCTTGGATTTGCGGTAGGCATCATTTCCGGCATTATCGGAATCGGCGGCGGGATATTTCTGGTCCCCGCTCTGGTGTGGCTCTTCCACATGGATCAGCGCAAGGCACAGGGAACGTCGCTGGCGGCGCTGCTGCTGCCAGTGGGCATTCTGGCTTTCTGGGCCTACTATCGTGACGGCAACGCCGACCTGAAGGTGGGTATGCTGCTGGCGGCCGGGTTCACAATTGGCGGCTGGGTGGGCGGTTGGGGAGCGCAGTACGTTCCGGATGTGATGCTGCGCCGTATCTTTGCCCTGGTGCTGATCGGTCTGGGCGTAAAGATGCTGTTGCAACGCTGAGAGAAGTCGTCGCAAGAACGACATCGACCATCCATACTAAAAAAATTCCGGCAATGTAACCGCAAAATGTCTTAGCAGCTTCGAAATTCCCTCGCGTCAGATAACGTCTTGGTGCGACGAAGAGAACGAAACCTGGATCGGAATATTCGCCGTTTCTCGCTGAACGATAAGAGGAATGGTCGTCCCGGGAGCAGTTGCGGAGATGCAGTGGGCCAGATTCAGTGCGCTGCCTACCGGATTGCCTCCACAACTCAACACCAGATCGCCCTTCTGAAGTCCCGCATTTTCTCCGATGGAGCCAGGATAGACGAAGGTAATCAGAGCGCTTTTCATATCCGGATGTCCAAGTGCAGCGGCAACCACTCCAGGGGTATCGCTTGCAATAATGCCCAGATGCTCGCCGGGGGGCAGTGCGGGGACAGTTCGCGCAGGTGCGGGCGGCATCTGTCGTGTCCAGGCATTGAGTTTTGCCTGCATCTGTGGCGCGTCGGGAGCTTCGGGCACAAAGGCAAGGTAGCGCTGCATCCAGAGGATGGCTATTTCAGAATGTCCGGCCTGACTGAGAGCGAGTGCTAGTCCACGATATTCCTGGGGCCACCACGCATCCGTGGTGAGAGTTGCGCGATAAGCGGCTGCCGCACCTTGAAAGTCACCGGTAGACATCAGTTCTTCCGCGATACGATCCTGGGCGCGCGCTGCATCGCTCGGCTGCGGTTTCATGGCCAGAGAACGATAAGCTTTGGCAACAATTTCATACAGATTTACCTCAGCCTGCGTGAGTGTGCCTGAACTGCTTTCTGACGAGACCTGACCAGCCGTCGTCGTCTGAGCCGAAGCCGGGGAAATTGACGAGGCAGTGCCCGCAGCAACGGCTGGTAGCTGTGTTGACGATGACGGAAGCGCTGTAGGCACTACGGGAACAGCAGACAATGTGCTGGCAATCTTCTGCGCAAACAGCTTTGCCTCGTCCACGGGGCGTTTGTCCGGCCCCTGATGCGCGACAGTGCCGGATGCCAGAACATGCCCGCCCGCATCCTGAATCTGATACGTAGCTTCAAACATGACTGTACCAGCCATGAAGTCGCTGAAGGGCAAAAGCGTACTGGGCCGCTTGTCCATGTCTTTGGTAACCGTAATCCCGAACTGATAGAGAAAGCCGGTATTCGTCTGCAACACCTGAATGCCGTGCGGCGCGAGATCGCTGATTATCCAGTCGCGAAGCTGATTCATCTCTTTTGGTTTACACCCGGAGTATAAACTGCCGCTTACCACTCCCAGCGGATCCGGATCGTGAGGGCAGTGAGCGTTCAGAACGAGAGCAACCGGCGTACCGCTGGGCATGACACTGGCAGATGATGTGTTTGCCGATGCAACTGTGCCCCCAAGCAGCGAGGCGGTTGGTTGCTCAGCATGAGCCATTACGGGTGGAGCTTTCCATAACATGCTCCCAGTGCCAGGCTGAGCGGACGTGGTTGCAGCCGTGGTGGAAGCAGCTATCGGAATGCCGGACGACTGCAGATAGTTGGCAAAGTCCTGCTTCGCCTTCTGAATGTGCTTTTCGGATTGACGATCCTTATCTGCTGTAGCCGATTCGTCAAAATGGAGATGGTTCAGATCGTTTGCAGCGGTATCCGATGGCATCATTTCGACGGAGTAAGTGCTGCCTATATTCAGCCGCAGATTCGCTGTTTTACCGGCCTGTACACCAAATGTCTGCGCAACAGCGTTATAGATGCCGCCAAATTGAATGAAGTATCCACGCATGTAGTAAACGCCGGGCGGCATATCTACATAAAAATATTTACGGGCGCGGCACATGCCAACGAAATTCCCATTCAGTGCAACACTGACGCCTGCCGCACTTGCGGCATAGTGCCATGGCCTATAAATCAACACCCGGCCCATGCCAGGAGCGATGGGTGGCATGGAAACAGGTGGGGAGCTTGCGTAAGCCGCTCCGCTGACAATACCGAGCAATAACAGGGAAATGAGCACGCAATGGCGAATTCCGTAATTCCAAGACCCGCTGAAGACCATCTCATCAGGCGCGGCGGATTGCCGAGCACACCGTTCCATCTCGACATAAATTTCCATTGTGAATTCTCGTGGCTCAAGCATACACCCACCACGGAATCGTCTGCCAAATGTTTATTCCAGAAAAAATCGAGGCAAGCGGGAGAAAACCATAACGGATATTTCACGCATGAATCAGCGCGGATCAGCGTCCGGCTGAAACGGCTCCGTAGTGCTCCTCGACGTAGCGGTCGAGAATTTCCTTGAACTCGTTGACGATGTTGTCGCCACGCAGCGTGGTGAATAGCTTCCCATCGACGTAGACTGGCGCTTTCGGCTCTTCAAACGTCCCTGGCAGGCTGATGCCGAGGTTGGCATGCTTGGATTCTCCGGGGCCGTTGACCACGCAGCCCATCACGGCCAGCTTCAGCTCTTCCACGCCCGGATACTGCTTCCGCCACTCCGGCATCGACGTTCGCAGATAGCCCTGAATCTGCTCGGCAAGCTCCTGAAAGTAGGTGCTGGTCGTGCGCCCGCAGCCGGGGCAGCTTGTCACCTGTGGCATGAAGCTACGGATGCCCAGCGATTGCAGAATCTGCTGCGCGACGTGGACCTCTTCGGTGCGCGCGCCGCCCGGAGCAGGCGTCAGGCTCACGCGGATCGTGTCGCCAATGCCCGCCAGCAGTAGCGGGGCCAGTCCCGCAGCCGAGGCCACAATTCCCTTCGACCCCATCCCGGCTTCGGTCAGCCCCAGATGCAGCGCATAGTCGCAGCGCGCCGCCAGATTCGTATACACATCGATCAGGTCGCGCACCCCGCTCACCTTGGCGGAAAGGATAATCTGGTCGCGGCGCAGCCCATAGCGCTCCGCCGCAGCCGCATTGTCCAGCGCAGAGACAACCATCGCCTCCATCATCACGTCGCGCGCGGGCCGTGGCGTGGCGCTCTGGTTGTTCTCGTCCATCATGCGCGTCAACAGAGCCTGATCCAGCGAACCCCAGTTCACGCCGATCCGCACCGGCTTCTGGTGGCGCACGGCCACCTCCACCATGGTGCGGAAGTTGTCATCGTCCTTGCGGCCAATCGAAACATTGCCGGGATTGATGCGATATTTGGCCAGCGTCTCCGCGCAACCGGGAAACTTCGTCAGCAGCAGATGGCCGTTGTAGTGAAAATCGCCGACGATCGGGACCGTAATTCCGCGCTTTGCCAGTCCTTCCACGATCTTTGGCACCGCAGCGGCGGCGTCTTCATTGTTGACCGTAACGCGCACAATCTCTGACCCGGCCAGGGCCAGCGCTTCCACCTGATTGATGGTGGAGGCAACATCTGCTGTGTCCGTATTCGTCATCGACTGCACTACGACGGGAACTTCCCAACCGACTCGAACGGAACCAACTTTGACGGTGACCGACTTACGACGCTGGATATCTGCCATAGCTTTAGTTTAACTGCTTGTTTCGTGCCTTGTCATGAGTCGGCCTCTGGTACGATTGCGCGAGGATGAGACACATGCTCCGAATGTTCCGTAGCATCCATAGCCTGGCGACGCGCTTTGCGCTGTTTGTCCTGATGATCGCCGCCACGCTGCTTCCGGCTCAGGTGACACCAAAACCGGGCAAGGCGCAGAACGCCTATATCCGCACCAATACCTTCGGTTTTTTCTTCGCCTACTCCAATGACTCCAGCCACATCCTGATGGGTGCTGCGGAAAACCGCAAGCTACTGAACATAGGGGCCACGTATGGTCGGCGCATCTGGGCAGGCAAGGTGGTGAACTGGCAGTACCACGGCGAGATCATGCCGGTGGCGCTGGAAAGCGACCCGGTGGATGTCAGTGTTCTGACAGTGACTCCGTCCAATGCGCCTCCCTATCAAATTTCAGGGGTCTTTGAACCATATACAAATTGCGTCGCAGGCACCACAGTTCCAGCTCCTCCGGTTACGGCACATGGCGTTACATACACAACCAGTGAAACCACAACGTGCTCGCGCCGCTGGACGATTGGCGAAGGGATGATGCCGGTCGGCTTTCAGTGGAACTTTATTCCGCGTCATGGCATCCAGCCCTTTCTGGTAGGGCACGGCGGCTATATCTACTCAACCCATGCGATTCCGGTGCAGGGTGCCGGCCACTTCAACTTCGCATTCGATTTTGGCGCAGGAATCGAAATCTTCCGCGGCAAGAAGCGTTCGCTGCGTCTCGATTATCGCTACCACCATATCTCCAACCATGACACGGCGAACTACAATCCCGGCATCGACAATGGGCTGGCGGAGATTACGTACTGCTTTGGGAAGTGAACGGGCGGACGAAAAAAATCCCGATTGCGATACAATCCGATTGGATGCTGAATATGGCCCCGTAGCTCAGCTGGATAGAGCAGCGGTTTCCTAAACCGGAGGTCGCAGGTTCAAATCCTGCCGGGGTCACCACTCTTCACCGTCTGCGCGATTCCCTCACCGGCAAAAATGCACAGAATCGGCATCACCGGCAGACGCAGCCGACTGACAGCCTGCCCTCCGCCGGAAACAGCCAGAAAATACACGGCAATGACCGCCAACATCCACAGCACTGTCGGTCGAACCACGCGCTCCTTTCGCATACGCAGGGCAAACCACATGCGCGCTGCAAAACCATAAAGCAACAGCAGAAACGCTTCCATGCACATGGCCACCATCCACTGGGGCAACATCCACTGCCTCTCGATGAGTCCTGCTCTTCCCGGCGGATGCAGCCCGATCAACCGAAACAACTCGGATGCGCCCGGGGCAAAGAGCAGTCTTATCTCACCGGCAACGTAGGTCTCAAAAAAGACCCAGGGATGCTGTCGCAACACCTGCAAGCCGTCCCTGCGTAACCATTCAACGTGCCGTGCCACGGTCCACGAAAGCTGCTCAAGGTGCAGCTTCGACCAGCGCATACGATCGTCCTTGCCCACTTGCAACTGCCATGCCTCCAGCGATTCGTGAGACTCCCGCGCCAGCACAGCGCCCGCCTCATAGAAGTACAGATTCTTGTCCGCAATCGAAGAAAAGCCGGCATAGTTTGCTACCCGCAGATTGCGAATCTGCCACGGAGCAACCAACGCAAGGAAAACCAATGCGAAGACCGTGACAGCTTTCCATTGATGCCCGCGTGGCCGCTGCGCCTGAGCCACTTCAGCGCTTTGCAGCATTCTCATGGTCAGCAGAAACAACACCACCGGCACCGCCAGCCAATAGGCAACGGGCCGAACATAGGCCATCGCTGCCAGCACAGCGGCGGCCAACGCCATTTTCTGCATCGCCGGCTTAACGATGGAACGCATCATCAGCCACAGAAAAACCAGCAGAAGAACGACAAACAGTGTCTCGGAAAGCACACGCAGAGAGTACTCCAGAGACAGCGGTTCCAAAGCCATCAGCCAAGCCGCGGCAATCGAGCCACGCGCATCGCGCAACAGCTCAAAGCTGATCCTTCTCACCAGCCAGACACTCAGCGCCGCAAGCCCAATCTGCGCCAGCACAGTCAGCAGCACCGCTCCCCACAGGCTTCCCGTACCCATCGCAAACAGAGGATACCCCGGCGTACGATCCATCTCCGGCAAGCCATCGGAACAGAAACAACCATGTCGAAGCAGTTCTGCTCCCGGCCTGAGATAGCTCATGCTGTCGCCTGCCAGAATTGACGCAAGCCCGGTTGCTCGAACAACAAAAAGCAGCAGAACAAGGCGCGCTGCCACAGCGGCTGCCATTGGCCAGGCGACATCGCGCCAACCCGGCCTCGGTTCGCGTCCCATCGTCTTCATCATCCCTTGAATTCCTTTTGCGCTTCAACCAGCCCACCGTAGTACGCTTCCCACTGCGTCGCAATCTGTTCCATCACAAAATATCGTTCCACGCGAACGCGCCCCGCATCCGTCCTCTGCAAAATCGCTTCACGCGAGCTTTGCATCACGCGCAGCATTCCGTCTGCCAAAGCCGCAGCACTGCCGGCTGAAACCACCTCACCACAACCGCCTAGAATTTCCGCCACTCCGCCCACATCGGTGGCTACCACGGGAAGCTTCATCGCCATCGCTTCGGCAATCACCAGCGGCGCGCCCTCCCACGCGGAAGACAACACAAAACCATCGGCCGCATTGAGCAGCGACATTACATCCGTCTGCGCGCCCAGCCAGTGCGCACCCTCAACCGAATCCAACGTCTTTGCCAGTTGCAGATTCTCCTGTTCATGCCGATCCTGTGCGACTCCACCCACGATCCACAATCGGCAGTTCTGATCCTGCTCGCGAACGATGCAAAAGGCTTCCAGCAACGTCGGATAATCCTTCGCGCGCGCCACACGCCCCACGGCAATCCACACAAATCGCCCTTCGACGCCAAGCTCTCTTCGCACTTCAGCGCGCCGCCTTGAATTCGCATGAAAGGCTTCCATCACAATGCCATTGGGAATCACATCGATCCGCTCAGTCCGTGCAATTCTGTCCTGGATCATCCGCGTGAGTACCGCCTCGCTCACCGCCGTTGATGCGGTCATCGCGCGGCTCGTGGCGCGATAAAGCCATCGGCGCGCCAGCCCACCTTCCAGGACATTGTGAAACGTGTGCAGCACTGCGCCTGAGCTTCCACTCAGGCGCAGCAGGCGCGCGAACAAATTCGCCGGATACGTGTGACTGTGAATGATGTCGGCACCAAAAGCATCGAGGAACGATCTTGCAATTCTCCACGCACGCACAAAGCCCGCAAGACTCCGCTGCTGGTTCAGCCGCATGGTGGGCAGTTTCGTCTCCAGCTCGATCGAAGAACTGCTGAAGAGAACCAGGATCAGGACAACATGACCACGCCTGCGCATCTGCTCGGCAATCAGCAACGCCTGTTTTTCTGCTCCGCCAATCGCCAGCGTGCTGATGCAAAATACAATTCGCATGAACCTAAACTATTGCATAAAAAAGCGGGAAGCGCATCACGCCTCCCGCTCCGATTTTCCTGAAAACTTCCACTACTCCTTGCCCACAACCAGCACGGTGAAGCTGCCCGGAACAATCGTCGGCCATGGATGAGGATTGGTCGCTGTCGGCTTGGGACGAGGTCCAAACTGGGCGGCAACCAGATATGCCCTACCCATCTTTTCGTCCAGGGCCATCGTTCGCGCGCTGCGCTGCGTCGGCACATTCGCGATCACCGAATAGCGGGTCGGCGAATCCTGATGCACCACCGTGAGCACACCTTCGCCATTTGAGCTGAAGACCAGCTTGCGCATCGGATCAAACGCCGCCGCATCCGGTCCATCGCCAATCGGAACCGTTGCCACGACCTTGCCGCTCACCCCGTCCGTCACCGCCATCACCTTGCCATCACAAACGGAAAACAGCTTTTCATGCGCGGCATCGATGGCCAGACCGCTCGGCGACTCACACGGAGCCAGCGGCCATGCTTCCAGCTTCTTCATACTCTTTGCATCGATGTGTTGCAACAGGCTTTTGTCTTCGATATTCACAAAGACTGAGCCTTTGCCATCCGAGGCGGGAAACTCCGGCTTGCCCGGAAGGTCAATCGTCGCGAGCACTTTATTATCGTGTGTGTCGATCACCGTTGCGCTATGGCTGCGCCCGTTGAACGCCCACACCGTCTTCGTGAACGGCTCATACAACAAACCATCCGGATTGACGCCTGTGCTCACCCTGGCCAGCACGGCATGAGTATGCCGATCAAACACCGCCACCTGATTCGATCCGCCATCAGAGATGTAACCAAGTTTGCCTGCGCTGTCAAAGACGACGCCATGCGTGCCTTTGAACCCGGAAATATCTGCAATCACCTTGCCTGTGCTCGTGTTCAGCACCAGCACGTGCGGCCCGCGCGTCACATAGAGTTCGCGCGTCGCCGGATCGACAGACATGTAATCCCATCCACCTTCGCCGCCTACCTTCCACTTGTTCAGTACACGATAACCATCGGTCTCTCCCATGGGCTGTGCTCTCAGTACCGCCGACAACGCCAGGAAACAGGCAGATGCCAGCCCAACGGCCCGCAACGATCGACTCTTCAACATCTCTTCTCCTTTTGCACTGTCCTGCATCGTCTCAGACAGGACACCAGCCTAACCAAAAAACGTTTCTTCCGCATCTGCAAGATCCTTGTTTCCTGCGACGCAGGCAAATCCCCTGGCTGATACACCCGCCGGAATTGTTTCTAATTCCATGCAGCGGTTCAGCTTGACGACTACGGACCAAACCGTTGCCCCGTGCATGACCCATCTTGTTCTGCTCCTTTCGCGGGCATATTTGTTTTTGCAAACGTATCCGTCTTCAGCCAATCTTCAGCTTTCCCGTTGGATAATCACTTTGTGCGCGTTCTGCTCATCGAAGACGAAATCCGCCTTGCGGAAAATCTTGCCACGGCATTTCGAGAGGCTGTCGGCTTTGCTGTAGACATCGCAAACTCCGGCGATATCGGAGCGTCCTTCGCCGAACAGGCCAGCTACGACCTCATCATCCTCGACCTCATGCTTCCCGGCTTGAGCGGCGTCCATGTGCTGCGCAGCATTCGTAGCCGCGGAGACCACACGCCCATCCTCATCCTCACCGCCATCGCCGATGTTTCTTCGGTTATCGGCCTGCTCAACGACGGCGCGGATGACTATCTCGCCAAGCCGTTTGATCTGGGCGAGCTAATTGCGCGCGCCAAAGCCCTCATCCGTCGCGGCAAAGGCGTGTCTCACCCCGTGCTTCGCATCGGCGACATCGAACTGAATACTCTGGAACAATCCGTAACCCAGGGCGAGGCATCCATTTCGCTTTCGCCCACGGAGTTTCGCATTCTCGAGTACTTCATGCATCGGCCACGCGTTGTCATCTCCAAACAAAAGCTGCTCGAACACCTTTACGATTTCAACTGGGAACATCACTCCAACGTGATTGAAGTGCATATCTCCAATCTGCGCAGGAAACTGACCGAATCTGAACAATCTCTTCGCCTGGAGACCCTTCGCGGGCGCGGCTATCGGCTTCATCCACCCGCTCACACGCACCATTCAGAGCAGGCTCCATGAAGATGCGTTCCATCCAGCGCACGTTGATGACAGCGATCGTGCTCATTGAGCTGGTCTCCGCGCTCGCGCTTTCCACCATAGCTTTCCTGCACGAGCGCGATACCGTCTTCCACTCATTTGACATCATGCTCCGCGGTCGCGCCGACTCCGTTCTGGGTGCCGTGCAGGATGCAGAGGACGCAGACGACAACGTGATGCTTGATCTTGCCGACATCCACTCGCCACGCTTCGACCAATATCGCGTGCAGGATGCCGGTGGCCATCTGCTCGGCGCCACTCCGCTTGCCGACCAGCTTGACGCACCCGCCACGGTGCCCAGTGGAACGTTCTACATGACGCTTCTGCATCATCGCCGCTACCGTGTTCTGGTTCTCGATGGCAACCGCAGAATCGATGCGGGAGAGCCAGGCGGCGGTGTCGTTCGATACGTGCGCATTCTCTATGCCGCTCCGGTTGGGCATGTCTGGCACCACATTCTTCACACGGTTTTCTTCTACGCCTGCAGCAGCCTGCTGGTCATCGTGCTATCCGCGCTCTGGCTTCTCTGGTCGCTACGTAACGCCTTGCGGCCGCTGGAAGGTCTGGCTGCCGGCGCTGCCAACATCACCGCTGGAAGCTGGAAGCTGACCGTGCCTGCGCGCGCTCGAAACACGACCGAGCTTCAGCCAGTCGTCGATGCCATGGAACGCTCTCTGGCCGGTCTCGAATCGTCTTTTCGCAGGCAGCAGCATTTCGTCGGCGATGCCGCGCATGAATTGAAGACCGCGGTGGCCGTCGTCAAATCTTCTCTGCAACTGCTTGCACTACGCCCGCGGTCGCAGCCGGAATATCAGTCCGGCCTTCAGGATATTCAGCACGATGTTCTGCGGCTCGAAGCACTCGTGCAGCAGATGCTGACGCTGGCCCGCGCGGAGAATTCCGTCCACACGACCGCAGATATTCGCGAGATCGATCTGGCTCTGAGTGCGAAGTCCGTCCTCAACAGACTCGTACCGATTGCAGAACTACGTCCGGTCGATCTTCAGTTGACTGCCCACTCGGCCTTTGTTGCGATGGATCCGTCTCAAGCAGAGATCCTGCTGGAAAACCTGCTCAGCAACGCCATCCAATACAGCCGACCGCATGGTACGGTCCAAATCTCTGTGCATCCCGATGGCGAGCGCGTCACGGTTACCGTTCATGATGAAGGACCGGGAATCGCACCGCAGGATATCGAGCACATCTTTGATCGTTTCTGGCGTGGCGATCCCTCGCGCAGTCGCCTCACCGGCGGCTCTGGTCTTGGTCTGGCCATCGTCAAAGCCATCGTCGATCAGGCGCGGGGAATGATCACGGTGCACAGTATTCCTGAGAAAGGAACCACCATGGAAGTCAGTCTTCCACGACTCCAGCCTTCGTCGGTACAGCCAACTTCTCCACGCGCACAAAGCGGCTGAATGGCGCTTCATGGCCAGTTACAATTTCGTAATCTTCAGCGTAAATTAAGCCGGCTATGGCACCATAATGGGATGCGGAGTCTGTTGTCGGTTTGCGCCAACTTCTGGTGCAGAGTTCAAAGAAATAACGCTTCGATGCAAAATCCCTTCCCAGCTCCTCCAGCACCTGTCGATCGCCCCATCTATGGCAGCGCTCGATTGCGCATCGCTTCCTGCTTTGCTTTCGCGATGCTTTTTGCCGGCCAGGCAACGTCGGCTCAATCGCTTCCAGATCAACCGCTGCCAGATCAATCGCTTCATCCGTCCGTTCAGCGACAGGCGCAACTCCTCGCTGCTTTGCCAGCCCGATCATCAGCGCAGTCGCCATCTCAATCCACGGGAGCAACTCCATCCACTCCGGCGCCGGTCATCACGCTGGCTGATGCCATTGCGCGCGCCAAAAAGAATGAGCCAAACTTTGCCTCGGCTGTCGCAGCCAATCAGGTTGCGCGGCTGGATCACTCCATCGCCATCGCCGCGTTGTTGCCGGGTGTCGTTTACCACAATCAGTACATCTATACCCAGCCTCAGGTGCTGCTGCCCGGCACACTGCTCTCTGCCGCCAACCAGACGCCGCGCTTCATCGCCAACAACGCCACCCACGAATACATCAGTCAGGCCGCCGTCACGGAGACGCTGAGCCTGCAACAGGCGGCCGCTGTCGCTCAGACTTCAGCCGTTGCCCAGGCAACAGCCGCACAGCTTGAGGTCGCTCGTCGCGGCCTGGTTGCTGCGGTCGTTGCCCTGTACTACAACATCTCCGCTACAGAAAACAAAGTCGTCATAGCGCAGCAGGCCGTGCAGGAAGCACACAGTTTTCTTGTGCTGACGCAGCAGCGCGAAAGCGCGCGCGAGGCCGCACACGCCGACGTTCTGAAAGCTGAACTGGAGTTGCAACAGCGGAAGCGCGATCTCTCTGACGCGGAGCTTGCCGCAGAAAAAGCAAAGCTGGAGCTTGGCGTGCTGCTCTTCCCTGATCCTCACACGGCGTATGCGTTGCCAACGCCATCGGCTCTCTCACCGCTTGAGCCGCAAAGCACATTCACCACGGACGCCAACAACCACAACCCTTCGATGACCGAAGCTTCTTCGATGCTGCGCGCCGCACAGTTTGATCTGGACGGTACACGCGCCACGTATATTCCCGATCTCACACTCAACTATTTTTACGGCATTGATGCGCCGCAGTTTGCCATCAACGGTCCCGACGGCACGCGCAATCTTGGTTACGCCGTCGTTGCCACGCTCGATATCCCTGTGTGGGACTGGTTCTCGACGCATCATCGCGTGCAGCAAAAGACCAGCATTCGCAACGCCGCGAAAGTCGCTCTCACCGCCACGCAGCGACGCCTGATCGCAGACACGGACGAAGCGTGGTCTGAGGCAAGCGTGGCCCGGGATCAGCTTCAGTCACTGGATGCCAGCGTTGCCACGGCGCAGGAAAGCCTGCGGCTGACGCGTATGCGCTACACGGCAGGCGAAGCCACGGTTCTGGAAGTTGTCGATGCACAGGCATCGTATGTTCTAGCACAAAATGCCAGGGAAGATGGGATGATGCGGTATCAGACTGCGATTGCAAACCTTCAAATCCTCACGGGGAAACTGTGACCCATGCGTAAAACTCCATTCCGCTCAAAGACTCGCGCGCTCACGACAGCCTGTGCGGTGCTGCTCCTGCTCTCTGGATGCAAAACCAGGGAAGACGCCGTCACGCCTCAGGTTTCTGTGCAGCTTGCTCCGGTCACCGTCGGCAGCATCTCGCAGACGATTGAGAGCGACGCAGTGCTTACTCCGCTGGCCATGGCAGCCATCCAGCCCAAGGTCACCTCGCCTGTGCAGCATTTTCTGGTTCAGCGCGGCGACCGAGTCCACGCCGGCCAGCTTCTGCTGACGCTCGAGAACAAAGATCTCGCAGCCGCAGCGCAGGACAACGAAGGCGCCTATAAAGCCGCGCAGGCCAACTATGACACATCCATGAAATCAACTTTGCCGGAGGATTTTACTCGCGCCGGCTTTGATCTGAAGCAGGCACAGGCGGATTACAACCTGAACCAGAGCATCGTCGCCGCACGCGAAAAACTCTTCCAGCAAGGTGCCATTCCTGGCCGCGATCTTGACCTTGCGCGCAATGCGCTGCTCCAGTCCAAAGCGACTCTCGACCTTGCGCAGGCGCATTACAAAGCGCTCGAAACGGCTACCCATCAGGCTGCCATTCAAGCGGCGCGCGGCGAGCTGCAATCCGCCAGCGGCAGATACCAGAACGCCAAAGCGATGCTGAGTTACACCGAAATCCACAGCCCCATCGACGGCTTTGTCACCGACAGGCCGCTGTTCGACGGCGAAACCGCGCAGGCTGGCACACCCGTCATCACGGTTATGGATACGCACGCGCTTATCGCCAAGGTCCACATCGCGCAGAGTGCGGCTGCTTCCATCTCACTTGGCTCCAAAGCCGCACTCCAGGTTCCAGGACTCAGCGATCCCTACCCGGCTAAAGTCGTTCTCATCAGTCCGGCGCTCGATGCAGGCAGCTCCACCCTTGAGATCTGGGTTCGCGCAGAGAATCCGCAACAGACGCTCAAAGCGGGAACACCCGTGCATGTCTCCATCACAGGCCGCACCGTGGACCATGCCACCATCCTTCCGTTGGAAGCGCTGCAAACCGCGCAGGATGGCTCGCATTTTGTCATGCTTGTAAGCCCCAAAAATACAGCTGTTCGCAATGCCGTCACGGTGGGAATCCTCAACGCGCAACAGGTGCAGATCCTCTCTGGCCTGCCAGCCAACGCCCGTGTGATCTCCGTTGGCAGCTACGCTCTCGATCCGGATACACCCGTCACCATCGCTGCTGCTGACTCCTCCTCCGACGGAGACAAACAGTGACGAAACCAGACCGATCCCATGCTGGAGCATCCGCCGCCGAGGCTTTCTGGCTGAATCGCCTGAAGCTCCCCATTTTTTTCTTCCTCATTGCACTGACACTTGTCGGAGTCTATGCGGCATTTCAGGTGCCCATCTCGGTCTTTCCCACCACCGACTTCCCGCGCGTTCTCATCGCCATCGACAACGGCGTCATGCCTGTCGAGCAGATGCAGGTCACCATCACACGCCCCATTGAAGACGCCGTCAACAGCGTGCCGGGGCTTCAGCTCGTCCGCAGCACCACCAGCCGCGGCTCCGCCGAGGTCAGTCTTTTCTTCGACTGGAACTCCGACATGTGGCTCACGCTGGAGCTGGTCAACGCGGCCATCTCGCGCGTGCAGCAGTCGCTTCCGTCCACCGTGCGCATCACCACCAACCGTCTGACCTTTGCCAGTTTTCCCATTCTCGGTTACGCGCTCGTCACCGATCCGCACGCCGCGCACATACCCAGCCAGGCCGACCTGTGGGAGCTGGCCACCTATGACCTCAAGCCCCCGCTCAATCGCGTCGAAGGCGTGAGCACCGTCCTTGTGCAGGGCGGCCAGGTTCCGGAGTATCACATCATCCCCAACATGGGCGCTCTTCAGGCCGCCGGCATCACCGTCTCGGATATCGTCAACGGCGTGGACGCCTCCAATCTGATCGACTCACCCGGACTCTACGAGGATCATCACGAGCTGATCCTCGGTCTGGTCGGCTCGCAGGCGCACAGTGCCGCTGAACTGGGCAATCTGGTGCTCAAGACCACTCCCTCCGGTGCGCCGATTCACATCTCCGATATCGCCCGCGTGGAAAAAGCCACGATGCCTGTCTACACCATCGTCACGGCCAACGGCAAACCCGCTGTGTTGCTCAGCATCACGCGCCAGCTCAACTCCAACACCGTCTCTGTCGCGGACGGCGTTGCCGCCAAAGTCGCCGAATTGCAGAAGAAGCTTCCGCCCGGCGTTCACCTCATCCCCTTCTATGACCAGTCTCAGCTTGTCCGCGAATCCATTGGCAGCGTTCGCGATGCCATCCTGATCGGACTGCTGCTGGCCTGCATCATTCTGTATCTGTTTCTGCGTGACTGGAGTTCCTCGGTCGTCGCGGGTCTGGTGATTCCCGTCACCGTCTCGGTCACCATCCTCTTCCTCTGGGTCATCGGGCAGTCCTTTAACCTGATGACTCTCGGTGGCCTCGCCGCAGCCATCGGCCTGGTCATTGATGACGCCATCGTCGTTGTCGAAGCCATCGTTGTCCACCGCGATCTGGGCGAATCCCGCATCGAGGCCGTGCGCAAAACCTTCCGCGAGATCACTGTTCCGCTCATCGGATCCACCATCACTCCGGTCGTCGTCTTTGTCCCGCTCATCGCCGTCACCGGTGTCACCGGAACCTTCTTTCGTGCTCTGGCCATCACCATGACCGCGGCCCTGCTCACCTCGCTTCTGCTTGCGCTCACCTGGACTCCGGCGCTCTCGCTGGTGATTCTTCGCTCCGCACGTTCGGCGCACCGCGATCCCGACGCCGACCGTGATGGCTCGCAACCGCTCACCGCAGGTGACGAACACGTAGGGCCGCTGCTGCGTCGCGTACTTGATGCCCACACCATCGCTCTGCACTGGATCCTCAAGCGTCCGCAGGTACTTGCGGCGATCTGTCTGGTCATCATCGGCGGCGGTTATCTTTGTTACTCCCATCTTGGCTCGGATCTGCTGCCTGCCATGGATGAGGGCGGATTTACCCTCGACTACATCATGCCCTCCGGCAGCTCGCTCACGGAGACAAATCGAGTGCTGGAGCACGTCGAGAGTATCCTCCAGTCCGTTCCAGAGGTGGCTGTCACCTCGCGCCGCACCGGTTTACAGCTGGGTCTGGCTGCTGTCACTGAGGCCAATACGGGTGACTTCAGCGTTAAACTCCACAAAAAACGTTCCCGCTCGATTGACGAGATCATGGCTGAGGTGCGTCGACGGATTCACGTGGAGGAACCGGAGCTGGATGTCGAGTTCACTCAGGTGCTGCAGGACACCATCGGGGATTTGTCAGATGCTCCGGAACCGATTCAGGTCAAGCTTTTCTGCAATGATCAAAATCTGCTCAACCAGCTTGGCCCCAAAGTGGAGAAAGCCATTGCCGCCATTCCCGGTGTCGTGGACACGGAAAACGGCATCGACAATACGGTCAGCGGACCGGCCACCAGTTTTGCCGTCAGCCCTGTTTTGGCCAGTCACTTCGGATTCACTCCCGCGGAGGTGATCGCAGACTCGACCGCGATCATGGACGGCCTTCCGGCAAACAATGTCATGGTCGTCCATGACCGTCCGTACACGGTGCGCGTCCGGCTGCCTCAGACCAATCGCGCTTCACTCCAGACAATCCAGAACACCGTCTTCAACTCTTCCACCGGGCAGACGGCAACTCTCGGCTCACTCACGCAGATCACCGAGCTTCCTCCGCAAAACGAGATTCGCCGCGAAAATCTGCAACAGCTCATCGTCGTCACCGGGCGTCTGGAAGGTTCCGATCTGGGCGGCGCCATGATCAAGGTGCAGCAGGCCGTCAATGCCCTGCATCTGCCCTCCAACGTTCACGTCGAGTACGGTGGCACCTATCAGGAACAGCAGAAATCCTTTGCCGACCTGCTCCACGTGCTGATCCTGGCACTCGTTCTGGTCTTTGGCGTGCTCCTGCTGGAGTTTCGCAACTTCTCCGCGCCGACGGCCATCCTCACCAGTTCCCTGCTTTCGGTTGCTGGTGTCGTTTTTGCTTTGCTCATCACGGGAACCACGTTTAACGTTGCCAGCTTCATGGCCGTCATCATGGTCATCGGAATCGTTGCAAAAAACGGCATTCTACTGCTGGATGCGGATGAAAAATTTCGCGCCGAGGGCGTTGCACCCGAGCAAGCCATGGTGGAAGCAGCGCAGCGGCGACTTCGCCCCATTCTCATGACCGCCATCGCCGCTGTCTGCGGAATGCTTCCGCTTGCCTTCGCCATCGGCGCTGGCTCTCAGATGCTGCAGCCGTTGGCCATCGGCGTCATCGGCGGCCTCAGCATCTCGGTTGCACTCTCGGTCTTTGTCACGCCTGCCGTTTACTATTGGCTGACGCGCAACCATCACACCCCCGCATAGCCCGTCTTTGCCGCGAGCCGGCGTTTGCAGCGCTTGCCCGGAGGCTCGTGGCAATCAGGACAGCAGGGACGAATCGTGCGAAACCACTGGAAGGTGGCCAGCGCCCCGGATCGGCGGCAGCGCGGCAATGGAAACCGTGCTCGAAACCGTGCCCGAAACCGCACTGGACGCATTCGGCCTTGCGGCCTGTCCCGCGACCTGACTGAGCACCGCAGAGTGCATGGACATGGACCGCCGCGCAGGCAGCATCCAGAAAAACACCGTCAGCAGCAGCTCAAAATCCTTGCGTAGCGTGGCCTGTCGCATGTAACGCATGTCGATGCGCGCCTTGAGCGGCTTGATGCGACGATCATAAAAGTGCTCCAGATGAGCCAGCGGCACCGGTCGCACCATCGCTGCTTCGTTGCGAAAGACCAGCGTCGCAGCGCCCGTGATTCCAGGGCGATATGGCATCTGGACCATTGCCTCCAGATGCGCCAGCTTGGGTCGCGGACCCACAAAGCTCATCTCACCCTTCAGAATGTTCCAAAGCTGCGGCAGCTCATCCAGCTTCCATCGTCGCAGCCAGTGGCCAACCGCGGTGATGCGATCTGTACCCTCCATAAACATCGGCTCATCAGCGTGCTCCAGACGTCGTGGCCGCATGGTGCGAAATTTGTAGATCGTGAACGCCTGTCCCATGCGCCCCACACGCAGTTGCCGATAGATCACCGGGCCGGGCGACGAGAGCCTGACCAGCAGCGCAATCAGCAGCATGGGAGCCAGCAGCAACGTCAGCAGCAACGATGCCAGCACACAATCGAGCACCCGCTTGCCGCGCGAACGACTCCAGTTCGAGGCACGATGGCGGCTCGGCACGGGCCGTTCCCACGCGCCGCTTGTCACGGCGCTTTGCGCATCGCCCAGCAAGGCCAGCGCGTTCCAGTCAATCCGCCGCTCGACCCAGCGCCGACAGACTTCCGTTGCGGCTTGCCATCCTCGTCTTGTCATCGTCGCCCCTCTGCCCGGTCCGCAACCATGGGAGATCGTACTCCCTTGGCACCATCGCTGCGGATGGGCCGTTTACGCCCATGCTAAGCAGGAGTGGAGACGACAACAGAAAAAATCGCCGCAAAGGCTCTGCGGCAATTTCAAAACAGGAAGCGACTTTGGCCGATTTCCTGAATGGCTACTTCAAACGCTGGCCAGCAGCGCATCGAAAGCGCCTGTCCGAATCATCCGCGCCAAAGCGCGAATATCGGGATGCGGCTCGCGATCTTCCTCGAGATGAGCAATCTCAGCCCGAATCGTTGTGTGGGCCTGCTGCAGCTTCCTTGCCGGCCGCAGCGGCTTGCGGAAATCCAGTCCCTGCGCCGCGCACAGCAGCTCGATAGCCAGAATCCACTCCACATTGTCGACGATCTGCCGCAGCTTCAGCGCGCCGGTCATGCCCATCGAGACATGGTCTTCCTTGCCACCGGAAGTCGGCACCGAATCTGTGCTCGACGGATGCGCCAGCACCTTGCACTCGTTCAGCAAAGCCGCTGCCGTCACGTGCGCGATCATATATCCCGAAGACAGCCCGGCATCGGCGCACAGAAACGCTGGTAGCCCTTCGTTGATGTCAGGATTGACCAGCCGATCGATGCGGCGCTCGCTCATGCTGGCCAGATCGGTGAGCGCGATCGCGGCGTAATCGAAGACATAGGAGAGCGGCGCGCCGTGAAAATTTCCGCCGGAAAGCACCTCGCCATGCTCGGCATCGCCAAAGACCAGAGGATTGTCGGTGGCGGAACCGGATTCCGTCTCGAGCACCTGTCGCGCGTGCGTCAGCACGTCGAGCACCGCGCCGTGTACCTGCGGCATACAGCGCAGACAGTAGGCATCCTGCACACGCGGGTCACCCTCGCGATGAGAATCGCGAATCTCACTTTCCGCCAACAGATGAGTCAGAAACTCCGCCGTTGCCATCTGCCCGGCGTGGGGACGCGCCGCATGAATCCGCGCATCAAAGGCCACTGGAGTTCCTTTGAGAGCCTCGAGGGTCATGGCTCCAGCCAGGCAGGCGACACGCGTCAGCCGCTCCGCCTCCAGCACAGCGGTGGCACCCACGGAGGTCATCGCCTGCGTGCCGTTCAGCAGCGCCAGACCTTCTTTGGCTGCCAGCGCCATGGGTTGCAAACCGGCTGTGGCCAGCGCCTGGGCGCCGCCCATGCGCTCGCCTTGAAACTCTGCTTCGCCCTCACCGATGAGGACGAGCGCCAGATGCGCGAGCGGCGCAAGATCGCCGCTTGCGCCCACGGAGCCACGCGAGGGAATCACCGGATGCACACGATGATTCAGCATCGCAATCAGCAGCTCGACCAGCTCCACACGAACACCGCTGAAGCCTTTGGCGAGCACGTTGGCGCGCAGCAAGAGCATGGCGCGACTCTCTGCCTCGTGGAGCGGCTCACCCAATCCACAGGCGTGGCTGCGCACCAGATTGGTCTGCAACTGAGCCAGATGTTCCTGCGCAATGCCAACGTCGGCCAGCTTGCCAAATCCTGTATTGACGCCGTAGATGGTGCGCCCGGTGCGCAAAATCGACTCGACCACAGATCGCGAGGCGACGATGCGGCCACGCGCTGCTTCCGAAAGCTCGACCGGGGCAAAATCCCGGGCAACCTGCCGAATCTCTTCCAATGTGAGAGGGTTTCCGTTGAGGCTGATCGGTTCCATCCTTTTCACGATAGACGGCGATCTGCTCCCAGTACAGAGAATAAAATAACTCGCAATGGCTTTTGAGTATGGAATACACTATGCAATGAGGTAATCACCATGGATTCCACAGAAGAAGCGATTACACAGGGACAACTTGCAGGACAATTTGACAGCTATCTGATGGACAGCTATGGCCGCAGCCTGCTGAAGGAGTTGCAGGAGAACAGCCGCTTGTCCGTCGCCGAGCTTTCCCGCCGCGTGGGCCTTTCTCCCACGGCAACGGCGGAGCGGCTGCGCCAGATGGAGGAGCAGGGCATTCTGCGCGCCTACACTGTGACGATCGACCGCGAAGCGCTTGGCCTGGATGTGCTGGCCTTCATTCGCATGACCTGTGAAGGCCAGCATTATTATCGCCTGCTGGAGTTTATCCAGACACTCGAAGAGGTGCGGGAATGCCATCACCTGACCGGCGGCGACGCCTTTCTGCTGAAGGTGACGACACACACGATGGGCGATCTGGAGTCGCTGATTGAAGCGCTGCTGCACTATGGCAATCCGGTCACGAGCCTGGTGCTTTCGACACCGATCGAAGGACGCCCCTTCAACGTAACCGGAAAGCTGACCACGGCTCCGCGCCGCAACCGTCCGTTGCGCCGTCGCTGAGTGCCTCAGGCGGACAGGGTACGGGATTGGTTGCAAGCCTGGATGCTCGTCTTCCCGATCGGAAGATCAGCCCGAGAAGCCGGCGAGGGCTGGATGCGCTCGAGCAACATTTGCTGGAATGCCTGATAGATGCGTTCGACCGCAGGTCGGCGATAATCCCAGATGGAATCGCTTGCCGGACGCATCACAGCCATGTTGGCGTTGGCTTCAAAAAGCAGAACGCGACCGTCGGCGTCCAGGCTGAAATCGATGCCGCCGTAGTCCAGCGCAAGCACACGCTGGATGCGCTGAAGCGCAGCGATGGCTGAGGCGCCAAGGACGGAGTCCATATCCTGCAAAAAGAGAGCTTCTTCGGCGCGGTGCTCGGCGTGGTTGGCCATCTCGGCGGAGAAATAATGCACCTTCCAGTGGCTGGCGATGGCCAGATGGACCGGATACAGTTGCCCATCCAGAAAAAGGACGCGAAACTTTCTCCACCAGCCATCAGCACTGCGCGCGTTCAGATATTCAAGCAAAAGGAGTTCGTCGCCGGGTAACTGGTCGAGTACTCCGGGCAACTGGTCGTTTGACTCCACGAGCTGGCAGTTCTGACCCATATGAAAGCCGGGCGTACGCACCAGCAAGGGAAAACGGAACAGATGGCGCTCGAGAGTCACGGGCAAAGCGTCGGAAGCCAGCTCGGAACGGTTGACTGGAATTGTCCTGGCCGTGCGAACGCCATGCAACGGCTGAAGCCGATCCGCATTGCGAGCGCGTGAGGTGGAACGAACGGCGGCAGGCGGATTGAAGACAGGCGCAGCGGACGCTTGCAGGATGAGAGCGCCCTGCACGAGCGCCTGCTCGCGAACGTCAGCGTCCCCGATGGCGTTGAAGACGAGATCGTGCTCAGGCAAAGGCGTTCCAGGCTGCCAGAACTCGACCAGCAACACATGAACCTGAAAGAGACGGTCATCGAGGAAACGGTGGATGAGGGCGTTTCCGGCCAGAATCGATTGCAGAACAAGGACACGCGCAACCGGAACCGAACCACGAAACGGCAACACGACATAGGCACGAAGGCCGAGTGCGCGAGCCAGATGCGCGGCCGCATCATGCATCTGACCGTTCTGCTGCAACTGCTGAAAGGCCGCCAGATGCGCCGTGCGTGACGGATCGGAGGCAAGCTCATGCGAAGTGGAGATGGAATTCATGGGAAAAAACGAAACCTCGAAGTCAGTCCAAGTCTCGGTCTGAGCCAACCTTACAACGGCTGCATCGACTGGCTGCCGAAAGCTGGCGGATTGAGCCGCCGCTGCTTCCCACTTTGGAGTGAGCCGGGAGGATTTTCCCGCGTTCCCGGAGGTTGCGGTTTCCGCGTGTTTATCGTTAAGTACATAGCATGGTTACCTTCGTGGAAATTTTTTTGAAGGGGGGGGGGAGGGGGGTATTATTTTTCTGGTTACCCATTTTTGAATCTTTTGTTTCTATTCTGGTTACCCTTTTGCCGCAGGTGACGTGGCGGTGAATCGGGTTCCTGCTGCCTGATGGATGCAAGCAGGATCAGAGTCTGTCCCAAAGCCGGTGCCGGTGCCAGAGCCTGTCCCGGAGCCAGTGCTTGGTTGGCCGCACAGCAGCCCTGAGGGAGCGCAGCCTGCCTGCGTCCGATGCAGTCTGGCGGATCATTTGCTGGGGAGAGCCGTTTTGATTTTGCTTCCCTGGGATGAGTATGGCAGATTGCGAGAAAAACCATGCCACATTTGGAGGAATTATTGTCTTTTTGAAATCAGAGAGATCGGTCGTTTTTGCACAGGCGGGACACTTGACAGGTGTGGAGACAGGCAGGAGACGGCGAGGCGGACGGACGTTGGCGGATCAGGATCGACCCGGGGATTGACCCGGAGATCGACCGGGGAGGACATAGGCATCCAGATGGAGGAATTGCTGGACTTCGGCGTCCGGGCAGCTTTCGAATTCAGTAGCCGGACCGAAGAATCGCGCCTGGCCGGATTCAAGAAAGAGCACGCGGTCAGCAAGCCGGCGGGCGAAGCGCATATCGTGCGTGACGACGATACTGGTGAGGCCGAGCTGGCGCTTGAGCCGCTGGATGAGGTTGCCAATGAGGCGAGCGGCGAGCGGGTCCACCATGGTGGTGGGTTCGTCGTAGAGGATGGCGCGGGGTTGAGCGGCCAGAGCGCGGGCGATGGCGATGCAACGCTTTTGCCCGGTGGAGAGACTGGAGGGGAAGGCATTGCGAAGTTCGCTGGCTTCCACCATGTTGAGCATACGATCGACAAGCTGCTGGATCTGATCCTCCTCAAGATGGCCGACTTCGCGAAGCGGGAAGGCGATGTTTTCGCCAACGGTGAGGGAATCAAAGAGAGCGCCGTTCTGGAAGACCATGGTGACGTCATGACGAATCTGCTGAAGGGATCGTTCGTCCATGGTGGTGACTTCCCTGCCCTCGACGAGGACCGAGCCGGAGTCTGGCTTGAGGAAGCCGAGAAGGATGCGGAGGGAGACGGATTTGCCGACGCCGCTGCGACCGAGGATGCAGAGCGTCTGGCCGCGCGGGATAGAAAAGCTGACACGATCGAGAATCAGGCGGGAACCAAAGGCGATGGAGACTTCGCGGAACTCGATGAAGGGCGCTTCGGAGTCTGGCGCGGAAGCGGGATCGGGCGACGTGGGACGAAGCGCGGGGAGATCGGGAGAATCGAGTTGGGATTCGCTCACGCTTTCAGAGTAAGGGATGCAGCGCGAAGGGCCAAGCCATGGCGAACGAATGCGAGGTCGTCGGGGGTGTTGACGCTGCGAAACCAGAGAGCTGGCGGGAGGATGTCGGCGGGAATTTGCCCCGACTGAAGGAGCACTTCGACGCGGGGCGCATCGAGAGCGGAGAAAGACTGCCAGAGACGAAAACAACTGGCGGAGCCGGTGAGAGCGGCGGTGACCTGAGGCAGAAGAGAACGGTGGACGACGACGGGAAACGGCTGAAGCAGCCCGTTGACGCGGAGGCCGGTGACGGGAGCGTGCGTGAGCGCGGCGCGGCGGAGCAGGCAGTCCAGCAGGGCTGGAGGAAGCAGCGGCAAGTCTATGGGAATAAACAGGTTCCATGCCGATGCAGAGACAGATAGCGCAGCGTGTATGCCGGAGAGTGGACCCCGGCCTGGGTGTACGTCGGCAATGACGGGCGCGTGGGAGGCAAGTGGGGCGGAAGCGGTTGAAGGATGGACTCCTGCGATGCGGGCCGAGAGGCCGACGGCGCGGATCCGATGGAGGGCGTGAACGATGAGGGGTTGGCCAGCGAGGATGGCGTGGGATTTGGGTGAGCCAAAGCGCGAGGAAGCCCCGCCGGCGAGGACGAAAGCCTCAGCAGCGGCGGGAATTGGCGCGAGGTGGAGCTGCATGGACGTGATGGCAGTCAGCGAGTGGGTGAAAGCGTGGCAGCCGACTCCAGAAAGCAGAGGATGGATTCGATGCCGAGGTAGAAGTTGTGCAGGCAGAATTTTTCGTTGGGGGCGTGGAGATTGTCATCCGCGAGGCCAAAGCCCATCATGACGCACGGCAGAGCGAGGTGACGCTGGAGATCGCCCACGATGGGGATACTGCCACCGGAACGGACAAAGACGGTTTCCCTGCCCCAGACCTGGGTCATGGCGGAAGCTGCGGCGCGAATCCAGGGGTTGTCGATGGGAATGAGGCTTGGCTCAGCGGAGTGGATGAGGCGAACCTGGACCGAGACGCCGGGAGGACAGACCTGCTGGATGAAGCTGCAATAGCGTGTGAAGGTGTCTGCGGCGGACATATTGGGCACGAGACGCATAGAGGCTTTGGCAAGCGCTTTGGCCGGGATCACGGTCTTGGCGCCGACGCCGGTGAATCCGCCACGGATGCCGTGGACGTCGAAGGTGGGTTGCGCCCAGATGCGTTCCTGAACGGAGAAACGGCTGTCGCCCACGATGGCCTGGCTGCCGAGGACGGTTTCGCGGAACTCCTCTTCGTCAAAGGGCAGGGATTGCCACGACCGGCGCTCATCCTCGGCAGGCGGGAGAACCGTTTCCTGGATGCCGGGGATGAGAATTCGCCCGGACTCATCCTTGATTCTGGCGAGGATGTGAGCAAGCGCGTTGAAGGAGTTGGGTGCGGCTCCGCCGTAGCCGGAGTGGAGATCGGACCGAGCGCTGTGGACCTCGATTTCGGTGTAGATCATGCCGCGAAGACCGATGCAAAGCGTGGGAAGTCCGGGAGCAAACATCGAGGTATCGGAGACGATGGCAAAGTCAGCGTGGAGATCGTCGGGGCGGGTGGCGACGTAGGCGGCAATGCCTTCTCCGCCCACCTCTTCTTCGCCTTCGATGAGGAACCGGACGTTGAGCGGAAGCTTGCCGTGAGCGGCAAAAAGGGACTCGACGGCCTTGATGTGCATGAACATCTGGCCTTTGTCATCGACGGCACCGCGGGCGTAGAGATTGCCGTTGCGTTCGGTGGGTTCAAAAGGCGGCGAGAGCCACTCGTCGAGCGGCTCGGGGGGCTGCACGTCGTAGTGGCCGTAAAAGAGTACGGTGGGCGCGCCGGGGGCGTGAAGCCAGTCGGCGTAGACGAGAGGATGGCCGGTGGGTGAGGTTCCGGTGGTTTCGATGAGTCGAACGTTCTCGAGGCCGATGCGGGTGAGTTCGGCGGCGATGTGGGTGGCCGCGCGACGAACGTCATCGCGATGCGCGGGATCGGTGGAGACGGAGGGAATGCGAAGCAGGGTCTTGAGTTCGTCAAGAAAACGCGACTGATGCTGACGGGCGAAATCGAGGGCAGTTGTCATGGAAGTGTCCGGTGATGGAGAGAGAGTGCAGGGCTGACCGGATCGTTGTGCGACTGAGCCGGAGGAGCGGATGCGATCCACAAACCTAGTGTGAGGAACGAGGCGAGGTGCTGTCAATGAGGAGAGCAAGCCGACCAAGCGAGCGGCGCGATGAGATGGCGGAGGGATAGACTGAATGGATGGCGGCAAGAGGAGATTTGAGCCAAGCACGAGGAGCCGGGCAGTGACGACAGGAACGCCAGTGAAGGTATTGCTTGTGGAAGACGAGGTACATGCTCGTCAGGGACTGGCCGAGCTGATTGGCGACTGGGGCTATCGGACGGAGACGGCACAGGATGGCCTGGAAGGCTACGAGAAGGTGATTGCGTGGAGTCCGGAGATTGTGATTACGGACTTGAAGATGCCGCGCATGGATGGCATGGAACTGCTGATGAAGCTGGCGGATTCCGAGGTGTCGCTGGCGGTGATTGTGCTGACGGCGCAGGGTTCGGTGGAGCTGGCGGTGGACGCGATGAAGCTGGGCGCGTATGACTTTCTGCCAAAGCCGGTGGATGCCGCGCGACTGAAGACGATTCTGATGAATGCGACACGCCAGCGGGAGACAGAGGCGGAACGAGAGCAGACACGGAAACAGATGCGGCAAAGCCGTTCCCTGGGCGCTCTGGTGGGAGAGACGGAGCGGATGCGGGAGATCTTTGCACTGATTGAGCGCATTGCGGGAACGAATGTTTCGGTGCTGATTACGGGAGAAAGCGGGACCGGCAAGGAACTGATCGCGCGGACGCTGCACGAACTGAGCGACCGGAAGCGAAAACCGTTTGTGGCGGTGAACTGCGCGGCGATTCCGGAGACGCTGATGGAGAGTGAACTCTTTGGACATGAAAAAGGAGCGTTTACCGGAGCGATGGAACGGCGCGCGGGATGCTTTGAACTGGCGGAAGGAGGAACGCTGCTGCTGGATGAACTGGGCGAGATGCCGATCGGGATACAGGCCAAGCTGCTGCGCGTGCTGGAAGAGCGAAAGCTGCGAAGACTGGGCGGCAGCGCGGAGATTGCCGTGGATGTGCGAGTGCTGGCGGCGACGAATCGCAATCCGGATGCGGCGGTGGCGGCGGGACAGTTGCGGGCCGACCTGCTGTATCGGCTGAATGTGTTTCATGTGCAGTTGCCGCCGCTGCGGGAGCGCAGGGAGGATATTCCTCTGATGGTGGAGGTGATGCTGGCGGAGATGAATGCCAGGCACGGCCGACGCGTGGCAGGCATGACGGGACGGGCGCTGCGGAGAGTGATGGAGTGCGAGTGGCGAGGGAACGCTCGCGAGCTGCGGAATGCGATGGAACGAGCGGTGATTCTGGCGCCAGAGGATGGAAGGATCGACCTGGAACACCTGCCACCGGAGATGGCGAAGGCCGAGTCTGTGACGCAGGCGGACGTGGGCAACGCAGCGGTGCAGTTGAGCGTGGGCACGACCGTGGCGGAGGCGGAACGAAAGCTGATTCTGAAGACGCTGGAGGCGGCGGGCGGCAACAAGACGCGCGCGGCGCAGATGTTGGCGGTGAGCCTGAAGACACTGCACAACAAGCTGAAGGAATATGGGCGCAAAGAGCCGGAACAACCGGGCGAAAAGGAGCTGTAGCGGATGCGACTGAAGACGAAACTGGTACTTGCCATCAGCGCGCTGGTGGTGGCTGTGGCTTCGGTGCTTTCGCTGGTGTATCTGGATCAGTTGCTGGAGGCGACGATTCACCAGTCGTACGAGTCGAATCTGCAGGTGGCGCGGGAGGTGCGGTATGCGCTGCAACTGGCGCTGGAAGCAGGTTTGAAGGATCATGTGGTGGACCCGAACGATCCGAACGAGCTGCGCACGCTGGCAGCCGGTGCGGTGCGCAGCAATGAGGCCCTGCTGGCGATGATGAATGCGGTGAATCGCTACTCGCCGACGGTCTATGACATCAACATTGGCGACAGCGCAGACCATATTCTGCTGACGACGGGAGCGACGCCGGAGGATATGCCGCTGCCGACGCGGCCAGCGTTTGAAGAGCTGCTGCATGGCGGGGTGTGGAAGCTGCTGCGGGTTTCGCTGGGGCCTGCACAGGTGTATGAGCTGGTGTTGCCGATTGAACGGAACGGGACGCCTTTTGTCTCTGTGCATGTGGGAGTGCGAACGAGCCTGTTACGAGCGCAGTATGCGCCGTGGATTCGAGCAGCGATTTCGCTGATGGGAATGGCGCTGATTACGGCGCTGGTGGCGGCGCTGCTGCTGGGTAATCTGGCGCTGAAGCCGATGGAAGAACTGAGCGAGCGACTGGACTACTGGACGAGGCAGGAACGCGACGGAGTGCTGGCAACTATCGCCGACAAGCAGGCGGACAGAAACAGCGATGCGGTGGCTCGCGTGAGCAGCAAGATTGAACAGATTGGGCAGCGGATGCGCACGGTGGAGGATGTGTACACGGAGTTGAAGGACAACGTGGAGCAGGTGCTGGGCAAGTTGCAGGATGGTCTGATGCTGTTTGCCGCCGATGGCCGGGTGGTGCTGGCCTCGGAGGCAGCGGCGCGGATGCTGGACCGTTCGCAGGGTCAACTGGTGGGGCATGGCGCGGAAGAGATTTTTTCCGCGGACGATGATCTGGACAAGACCATTCGCACAGCGTGGAAACGCGGACAGCCACTGACGCGCGAAGAAGTGACGGCAGGCAGTGGGAGGCGATTTGCAATCTCGCTGGAGTTTATTGCCAATGAACGATCGGAGCGCGGTTTGGGCGCGCTGCTCAAGCTGCATGATCCGGAGAGCGTGGAAGCGATTGAAAGCGAGTTGGAAGTCTCACGGCGATTGTCGGCGATTGGGCGGTTGACGGCAGGCGTTGGGCATGAGGTGAAGAATCCGATCAATGCCATTGTGGTGCACCTGGAACTGCTGCGCAATCGCATGGGAAGTGGACCGGAAGGCGCGCTGCGGCACCTGAATGTGATTCAGGCAGAGATTCAGCGGCTGGATCGCGTGGTGCAGACGCTGGCGGATTTTTCGAGGCCGGTGGAGATTCAACTGATGGAGCACGACCTGAGAACCCTGGTGTACGATGTGGTGCTGCTGACGGAAGCGCAGCAGGCACAACGTGGCGTGCGCGTGGTGACGATGGTGCCGGATCAGCCGGTGATGGTGAAGGTGGATGGCGATCTGATGAAACAGGCGCTGCTGAACGTGACGCTGAACGGAGCACAGGCTATGCCCGAGGGTGGAACACTGACGTTGGAGCTGAACGAAAGCGATCGACGGGCGGTGATTCGGGTGAGGGACGAAGGCGTGGGAATTCCACGCGAGATGCTGGAGAAGATCTTTGATCTCTACTACACGACCAAGAAAGAAGGCAGCGGGATTGGGCTGGCGATGACCTATCGAATTTTGCAACTGCATCAGGGTGAGGTGCTCGTAGAATCAGAGGTTGGTCGAGGGACGGAGTTTGCGTTGAGGATTCCGCTGCTGACTGTGGACCGTGGACGGCAGAGCATGGCGGCGCCGGAGATCGCGGAGAGTTTGCTTTGAACTTTTTGCCCGATGAATTGCCGGATGCAGATGGACAGATGGCAATGAGCGATGGATGGCAAGCAGGAAGACTGAAACAGGCGAGGCTTGAGGATCATGGAACGAATGGAATTGGAAAATCTGCGGTTGACGGTGGAGGGTCCGCTGGTATGGGTGACGATTGACCGTCCTGCGGCGCTGAATGCTTTGAACCAGGCAACGATTGCCGAGCTGGGTCGTGTGATGGAGGCATGTGCGGAAGACGATGCCGTGCGCGTGATCCTGCTGCGCGGCGCAGGGAGCAGGGCGTTTGTGGCGGGAGCGGATATTCGCGAGCTGGCAGAAGTGGATGCGGCGGAAGGAATGCGCCTGTCTGAAGCCGGGCAGCGCGTCTTTCGGCGGATGGAACAACTGGGCAAACCGGTGATAGCGGTGATAGACGGATTTGCGCTGGGCGGCGGATGCGAACTGGCGATGGCGTGTACGCTGCGATTGGCATCCGAGGCGGCGAAGCTGGGCCAACCCGAGGTAAAGCTGGGATTGGTGGCCGGCTTTGGCGGAACGCAACGACTGCCACGACTGGTGGGGCGCGGAGCGGCGTTGAAGCTGCTGCTGACGGGCAGCCTGGTGGGCGCGCAGGAGGCACTGCGCATGGGACTGGTGGATGAGGTGGTGAGTGCAGAGCAGTTGACGGATCGCGCGCGCGCGCTGGCGATGGAGATTGCCGCCAATGCTCCGGTGGCCATCCAGCAGACGCTGGATGTGGTGGATTGCGGACTGGATTGCTCGCTGGATGATGGTCTGCGCATGGAAGCGGATGCCTTTGGCACCTGCTGCGCGACAGCCGATATGCGTGAAGGCACACGAGCGTTTCTGGAGAAGCGCACCGCACTCTGGACGGGACGCTGAGTTCACTCAGCCGCCATCGCCATGCAAGCAAAACACTGATCCGCATCCGCGGTCAGAATTCATAATCCAAAGAAAACTGAAGGCGACGCGCGGTGGAAGTTTCGATGGGCGCGGAGAAGTTTGACGCTGGCTGAGTGGTTGTTCCATATGCGTCCTGCAGCAGCGCGATATTGGGATGATTCAGCAGATTGAAACTCTCTGCGACGACATCGAGATGGCCGCGACCGATGGGAATCATGCGCAGTGCGCGCAGATCGAAGTCGAGTTGCGCGGGAGTTGCGAGGGAGTTGCGCGAGAAGCCGATGGGCCGCGCCGCGAACGGGAAAATCTCTTCGTGCGAGGTGTCCTGGCCGGTGAGCGGGTTGGAACGAAAGCCGCTGGTGACGCTGAGGATGGGCGTGAACTCAAAGCCGGTGGCAAAGCGCATGAAAAGGCCGGGATGGGCCGCGGCTGCGGCATCGGCGGGATCGTCAAGGTCAGGGCCGATGAGCCAGAGACCGCTGAGGGTGAGGCGATTGCGCTGGTCCTGCAGCGAGAGTGCGCGCTCGGCGGCCAGGTTATAGGGGTTCATCGGCTGCTCTGCATCGTAGGAAGCATCATCGATGGTTTTGGACCAGGTGTAGCCGGCAAGAATTTCAAGATTGTCCTGGAACTGTCGGTTGATGGAGAGTGTTGCTCCGTTGAAGTTGGAGTCCGCCTCGGTGGAGAACTGGTTGACGGCATCGAAGGCGGGCTGGATGCGCGAAGATCCAAAGAATGTCTGGCCGAGTTGCTGCGCTGTGGGCGCAGAGACACCGAAGGAAGCCGCGTTGGACGCGGTGAGCGTGATCGGCTGTGGAAGGTTGATATTGACGGTGTGGCCGAGATGAACGCCGTGGACAAACTGATAGGTTGCGGTGAGTGTGGTTTGCAAAGGCAGCTCGCGCTCGACCTCAAGCGAGGCCACTTCGCTGTATGGATTGCGCAGCGTGGAACGCGCCGTGAAGATGGATGGAGCCAGCGTGGAGTAAGGCTGCGAGGCGGGTATGCCGAGGCGATAGATTGCGGCGGCAGCGGCATCTTCTGCAACCTGGGTGAAGCCGTTTGTCCCGCTCCACTCCTGCGTGCGGTTGAGCGTGGAGAGCAGAAAGCGGTCATAGAAAAGACCAAAGCCGGAACGGATCACAGTGTGCTTCAGGATGGAACTGGAAGGTGCCCAGGCAAGGCCGAGACGCGGGCTGAAATTCCAGGGGGACTGCGGCAGCGGGGATGGCAGATGGTTGTCGTCCCAGCGCAGACCGTAGTCAAACGTGAAGGATGGAGTTGCGGCCCAGTGATCCTGTGCCCAAGCTGAGGAACGAAGCTCGGCGAAGCTGGTGTCTGGCTGGCCAAAGCTCTGGACAAAAAAGCTGGCATTGCCTGCGGCGAACGAAGGGATATCCGGAAAGACGAAGACGCCATGCGCGGCGTCGGGCGTGAATGCTCGAAGAGCGACGTGGTCAGAACGCGCACCAAACTGGAAGAGATGGCTGCGCTGCTGAAGCGAAACGCTGTCTGAGAATTCCAGATGCGTTTCAAAGTGGCGATCGTTGCCAAAGTATGGCGTGCCAAAGAGCGCGACGCCTGGAATGAGCACGCCGGAGATGGCAGGCTGCAACGCAGAGTCGCCGGTGTGCGCGACGAAGCGGCGCTGTGCGAGTTCGAAGTTGAGCTGGTTGAGGCGTGTGGAACGGAGCGTGGAAGCAAGTGTGGCGTTGAGGCTGTTGTCCGCGACGAATGTGGAGCCGCGCGCAGAGAGATCGGTGAGATCGTCGGTGTTGAAGGCGTCCGAGACATTGCGCGTGTTGGTGAAGGCGTAGCGCATCATGAGTGCTTCGCGGCTGGAAAGCGAGCGATCCAATCGCGCGGAGAGTTCCGTCTGCTGATCGTTGGTTGGAAAAAATCCGGAGTGAAGCTGGAGCGAGCCAAGCGCGGCAGAATGGACCGCTGCGGCGTTGAGCGCGGTGAGTGTGGCGGGGCTGAGATCAGTGACATCCTCACCCTGCGCGATCTCCTGCTCGGCGGCGAGGTAGTAGAACGCTTGATCGTGGAGGATGGGGCCTCCGAGAGAACCGCCCGCGCGTTCACGATTCTCGTCGGGCTTGTGAGGATAGAGGCCAAGCGGCGGTGTGCCGTTGAGCGCGCCATTTTGAACGAAGGTGAAGAGGTCGCCGTGCAGAAGATGGACGCCGGAGCGTGTGGCCACATCGATGGCGCCACCGGCGGCTCCGCCGGACTGCGCCTGGAATCCGTGATTGACGATCTGAAAATCGCTGATGGCTTCCGGAGAAAGCTCGGTGCGGCTGCCGCCGGAAAATTCGTCGTCATCGTTGACACCGTCGAGCAGAACGGCATTGCTGGCTGGGCGAAGTCCGCCAAAGCTGAAACCGCCGGAACTGGCGCCGGGGGTGAGCGCGGATTGCGCGGGATTGGAGGCGGCAACGAGGGGCGAAAGCAGCGTGAAGGTGAGGTAATCCCGGCTGGGAATGGGGAGTTCCTCGACACGATCGCGGTCGATGTTCACGACGGAGGAGGTTTGCGTGGCGTCGAGCGCGGAGGTGACCGCGGAGACCTGAACCGTGGCAGAGCTGGCGGCAAGCTGAAGTGGCACGGTGATGGACGTGGCGCGTCCAACTGCGACTGCGATGCCGGTGGTCAGAGATGGGCGATAGGAATCGGCTACGGCGCGAAGCGAGTACGTTCCGCTGGCGAGATGAAGGAAGGAAAAATCGCCTGACGAGGTGGAGACTGTGGAGAGACTACGCCCCAGCGGGGTGACGAGCGTGACGTGTGCTGAGGCGATGGATGAGCCGTCGGGCGCGCGCAGAGATCCGAGAATGCTGCCGGTAGTCTGGGCGTGCGCGGCGAGGACGAAGAGCAGTACGACAACGAGAGAAAAAGAATGGCGAATGCAACGAAACACGGGAGACTCCATCGGGGATGCGGGGGTGGGAAGAATGCGACAGGCATGGGCGAGGCGGCATACAGCGCACGCAGCCGTGCAAGCACACGCAGCCATACAGCCAGGCAGAGGCGCGCGCGACCCGAGAGAAATCAGATGCGAAGAGGAGACAGAGCCGGTGTGGGTGGAGATGCCAGCGGAGGGACGAAGAAGATGGCTTGCGTGAGTTCAGTTTGCCGGTGCTCGCGACGACGGAATGGGAAGGCGAGCGAAACCAGGACGACCATCTGCCACGGATGGGGCGAGGCGGCAAGATGACGGCAAAGCAGCAGAACGAGAGCGAGAAAAAGGACGATGGCGAAGAGATGAAATTCGGTATCGTTGGCGAGGCCGGGAGCGTCCCAGCGATCGCAGGACTCCGAGATGGGCACCAGGATGGCTGCGGCGAGCAGAAGAAGCGTTCCGAGCTGAAGCAGACGCCGCATGGGTCGATTGTAGCGCAAGGAGAATGACGACGGTGACCGATCGCGACGCGGTGTGGGCATCTGATAGCCTCGATTTGTGAGCTTCCGCGAATTTCTGGGCAACGAATCGGTGGTGCGACGGCTGCGTGAGACGGTGGCTGCGGAGCGTGTGCCACAGGCGATGATTGTGGCCGGAGCCAGAGGTTCGGGCAAATATACGCTGGCGCTGATGTTTGCGCGTCTGGTGAATTGTCTGGAGCCGACAGAGGCCGATGGCCTGCCGGATTATTGTGGACGATGCAGGAATTGCGAGCGGATTGGCGAAGCGGAGAATCTGGACGCTCGCGTGGCCGAGGCGGTGGAAGCGCGCGAGGATCTGCGCGAAACCGATAAGCGCGAGACGCGAATTCTGGTGCAGACGCATCCGGACGTGATGGTGATTCCGCCGGACCCGCCGCAGTTGCTGATTAAAGTTGGCCAGGTGCGGCAGGTGATCCACAACGCATACTATCGTCCGCCGAGCGAAGGCCGGAGATCGGTGTATGTGTTTACGACTTCAGCACTGATGAAGGAGGCTGCGAACAGCCTGCTGAAGGTGCTGGAAGAGCCGCCGGCACACTGTACGCTGATGTTGCTGAGCGAAAATCCAGCGGAGCTGCTACCAACGATTCGCTCGCGCGCTGTGCTGCATCGGCTTCATGCTGTGCCGAGAGAGACGCTGGAGCATTTGCTGGCGCAACGCCGACCGGAGCTGAGACCGGCACAGCGGACACTGGTGGCTCGGCTGGCCGAGGGCGCTGTGGGACGGGCGCTTGGATTCAATCTGGAAGCGTGGCTGGCGAGTCGCCAGGATGCTTTGGGAGTGCTGCGAAGCGCGCTGCGTGAGCCGGATGATTCGGCACTGTTTCGCATGACGGAGAGCTATCGGGCCGGTGCCGAAGGGCAGGTGAAGATGCAGGGATTGATGCGCGCGCTGCATTCGCTGGTGGAAGACCTGATGCTGGCTCATGCAGGAGCGACGGAACTGATGCGCAACTGCGACCTGATGACGGAACTGGGAGCGCTGGCGCAGACGATTGACCTGGAGTGGCTGGAGCGGGCCGCGCGGGAGATGCAGGGTGTGGATGCGGGTATGCGTCGGAACCTGCTGCGGTCGCTCTCGCTGGATGCGATGGCGGCAGGGCTGATGAAGAGTTGATGCGGCGACAACCCCAAGGACAGGATCGGCATCGGAAGAGTGAAGGATGCTGAAATGCAGGCAGGAAACAGAGCCACCTGGGAGATCGTGACCGGTGCACGTCTGGGCGTGAACGAAGCCATAGGCGAAAGCGTGAGGAGGTCGGCAATGGAATTTGAAGAGCAACACGGGGATGCAGGGAAAGATGGTCCCGTGAACCAGACTTCGCTGCGCTTTGCAGAGACGGAAAGCGGCGCACAGGATGCCACGCATCCTCGCCCCTCGCAGGAGGACAAGCGTGACAATCGCGGAAGCAGGCGTGCCGGCCTGCGCGCGCAGATTCGCGCTGCGCTTCCCTTCACCGCTCGGGTGCCGGGAATGGAAGAGTATTCCCAGCATGATGCCGAGGTGTTTTATCTGAAGAAACAGATTCAGCACCAGACGCAGATGGTGATTGTGCTGGAAGATGGCAGGCAGTTGCACGGAGTGATCGAGTGGTATGACAGGAATTCGATCAAGATTCGCGGAAAGCAGCGGACGCTTGTGTACAAATCTGCCATCAAATATCTGTATAAGCATGGTGAGACGGGCGCGAACGGAAGCGTCTGACTCTGCTTTCCATTTCCTGCCTGATTTCACTGGCCTGACACGTCGTGGATGAAGCGGCTCTGCGGCAAGCGAGCGTTATTCTTCTGCGGCCTGGGAAGGGACCGCAGCTTTTTGCAGACGATCGAGCAACGCGGCTCCGATGCCGGATGGCTCAGGCGTGGGAACAACGATGGCGGAACAGCCGGCAGAGTCCAGTGAGCGCAGCCCGGCGTAGAGAGATTCGGCAAGCGTCTCAGGAAGCAGCCAGTTGCCCCAGGGAAAACAGAGGGTCTGTGCAGCAACTGCTGGGGGGATTGTGCCGGGCAGATGCTGCGGAAGCAGCAGACCTGCGCGCTGGTTGAGCGATGTGAGCCGGGACAATGCGGCGACGACGGCTGTAGCGTGAGCCGGAACGAGGATTACGCGAGCGCGTGGCGCATAGTGACGCAGGCCAACGCCGGGTGAAGGCATGGCTTCACGCGGTTGATGGGTGAGGGTGGCTGTCTTCCATTCGAGAACCGAGTCCTGACCGCAAAGCGGTTCGAGGACGGATGCAATCTGTTCGCGTGAGATAGCTCCGGGACGATAGAGAATGGCAGGATGCAGCGATGGATCGAGGACTGTGGATTCCACGCCAAAAGCTGTGGGGCCGGCATCGAGGACGGCATCGATGCGACCGTCGAGGTCGGCGAGGACGTGAGCGGCAGTGGTTGGGCTGATGTGGCCAAAACGGTTGGCACTGGGCGCTGCCAGTGGAACCCCGGCGCGGCGGATGAGCGAAAGAGCAACCGGATGCAGGGGTATGCGCATCCCGACGAGCGGACGCGCTGCGGTGACAATATCCGGGATGCGCGCCGAACGCGGAAGAAGCAGTGTGAGCGGTCCGGGCCAGAAGGCGTCGATGAGGAGTTGCGCGACCGGAGAGATGGCGGCGACGACGGTATGAGCCATGGCGAGATCGCTGACATGGACGATGAGCGGATCCCAGTGTGGACGCTGCTTGGCGAGAAAGATCTTTGCAACGGCATCGGCATCCAAGGCGTTTGCGGCGAGGCCGTAGACGGTTTCCGTGGGCATGGCGACAGTGCCGCCAGCGCGAAGAATGGACGCTGCCTGATCCAGCCGGGCGGCATCTGCGACAGATGGCTGCCAGAGCGCCCCGTCCAGGCGCGCGAGTGGCGTTTCCATGCGGAGATGCAGTGTGGGCATAGAAGTATTATCTACGCGCAGCCGGGGCAAATCCCGTATACTCGCCAGCAATGGTTGGCATTGAGACGGAGATCAAATTTGCCGTGGCGAATCTGGCGCAGCTGGAAGCGCAGTTGATCGCGCTTGGCTTTGGGGTGAAGACGGCACGAAGCTTCGAGAGCAACGTCCTGTTTGATACGCCGGAACGAACGCTGCGAGCGCGGCGGGAGCTGGTACGGATTCGCGAATATGCCGGTCGAACGGTGGTGACGCACAAGCGTGTGCCACCCTCGGGCGTGGGCGAAGATCGGCACAAGCATCGCGTGGAGACAGAAACGGAAGTGGGCGACGAAGCGGCGATTGCCGAGATTCTTCGCGCCGTTGGCATGGAGCCGGTCTTCCGTTATGAGAAGTGGCGGACGGAGTATCGGGATGGGCGGGGCTTGTGTGTCGTGGATGAGACGCCGATTGGCGTCTATGCGGAACTGGAAGGCGAGCCGGAGTGGATTGACCTGACCGCAGATGCGTTGCAGGTGCCGACGGAGATGCGCACGACGATGAGCTATGGACGCCTGTTTGACCAGTGGCGCGAAGCAAACGGCGCGACGGTGCAGGATTTGACGTTTGATGCGGTGAAGGCGGCTGTGTCGTTGCGAGGGTGATATGGTTTTTCTCTGTAGATCAAACTACGGAGGAAGAAGTGCTGAAATTTTTGTTGTCTCTCACCGTCCTGACTTTGACCTGGGGAAGCGGCATTTGCCAGGCGCAAAAGCAACCTGATCCTCACCGATCCTCAACCAGCAAAACACTCTCCGGCGCGACGGAGGATGAAACCACCGTGACGGATCCAGTTGCCAATCCGCGGGCAATCGTCACCGTGGGCCATGCGCGCTTCACGGTGCTTACCTCGCGAATGATTCGCATGGAGTGGGCCGCCGATGAGAAGTTTGAGGATCATGCGTCGTTTGTCTTTCTGAATCGGCGGATGCCGGTTCCGAAATTCGAGACCCGGAAAACGGCGGACGGCGTGACGATTACAACGGATGCGATGACGCTGCGCTATGCGCCGGGTGCAAGTGGCGACGGCGAGTTCAGTGCGGAGAATCTTTCGATTCGCCTGACGGTGGATGGGAAGAGTGTGGCGTGGCAGCCGGGAATGAAAGACACAGAAAACCTGATGGGCACGACGCGCACGCTGGATGGAGCGCGAGGGGACAAGACGCGTGAGCCGATTGGTGAGGGCCTGGTGTCACGTGCGGGATGGGCGCTGGTGGACGACTCGACGCGTCCACTGTTTGACTCGGCGGATTTTCGTTTCCTGAAAGGCGAGCAAAGTCCCTGGCCATGGGTGATGCTGCGCCCGGCAGGGGCGCGGCAGGACTGGTATTTCTTTGGCTATGGGCATGATTATCGAGCGGCACTGGGAGATTTCGTGCGTGTGGCGGGACGGATTCCGCTGCCGCCGCGATTTGCCTTTGGCACGTGGTGGTCGCGCTACTGGGCCTACAGCGATCAGGAGATTTTGCGGATTGCGCAGGGATTTCGCGAAAACGACACGCCGCTTGATGTTTTTGTGATCGATATGGACTGGCACATCAATGAGCAACAGCTCAAGGCGATGGGCGAGACGGACCAGTCCGGGCATACGCTGGGCTGGAGTGGGTATACATGGAACAAGGTTCTGTTTCCCTACCCCAAGGATTTTCTGGAGCGGCTGCACGCGGATGGATTGAAGACGAGTCTGAATCTGCATCCAGCGTCCGGCGTGCAGCCGTGGGAGGCGCAGTATCCTGCGATGGCGCGGGCAATGGGCATCGATCCGGCGACAAAGAAGTATGTGCCGTTTGACATTGCCAACAAGAAATACGCCACCAACTACATGAACATTCTGCACCATCCGCTGGAAAAGGAAGGGATCGATTTCTGGTGGCTGGACTGGCAGCAGGAACCGACGACAAGCCTGCCGGGCGTGAGTCCGACGTGGTGGCTGAACTATGTGCATTTCACGGATCAGCAACGCGAGGGCAAGCGTCCGCTGCTGTTTCATCGTTGGGGTGGGCTGGGCAATCACCGCTACCAGATCGGCTTCTCCGGCGACACGGTTTCGGTGTGGGATTCGCTGGCGTTTCAACCGTGGTTCACGGCGACAGCGGCGAATGTGGGCTATGCGTACTGGAGCCACGATATCGGCGGACACATGCCGGGCGCAGTCGATCCTGAGCTGTATACGCGGTGGGTGCAGTTTGGCGAGTTCAGCCCGATTCTGCGCACCCATACGACGAAGAATCCGGAGTCGGAGCGTAGGATCTGGGCCTATCCGGAGCCGTACTCGTCGATTCTGCGCAAGAGCTTTCAGATGCGCTACGCATTGCAACCGTATATCTATACAGAGGCGCGACGGACCTACGATACCGGGGTAGCGTTTGTGCATCCGCTGTACTACGACTGGCCGGAAGCGGATGCAGCCTATACGAATCGCGATGAGTATATGTTTGGAGACCAGATGCTGGTGGCTCCGGTGGTGAAGGCGGCGGACTCGGTGACGGGGCTGACGACGGAGACCGTGTGGCTGCCGAAGGGCGAGTGGATCGAGTGGGCGACGGGCAGACACTTTACGGGGCCGACGACGGTGGAACGCAGTTATTCGATCGACCAGACGGCGGTGTTTGTGAAGGCGGGAGCGATTGTGCCGATGGAGCCGCCGATGCTGTATACGGGCCAGAAGCCGGTCGATCCGCTGATTCTGAATGTGTGGCCGATGCAGTCGGGGCAGAGCGCGGAGTATCGCGTCTATGAAGACTCTGGCAAAGCGGTGGAATATCAATATGGCGCATGGACCAGGATGCCGGTGAAGGCGACGCAGGAAGGCGATACGCTGCGCGTGGAAATCGGTCCGGTGGAGGGTCACTTTGCGGGAATGCTGGAAGAGCGCGGCTATGAGCTTCGCCTGCCTGCGGACTGGCCTCCGGAGACGGTGACGGTGAACGGAATGCCCGTGAAACAGGCCAATGCGCTGGGCCAGGGCGGCTGGAGCTTTGAGGGAGATACGCTGACGACGAGGATTCCCATTGCGCGCCACAGCGTTCATGATCGTGTGGTGATTGAGGTGAAACGCAACGCGGAGCAGATGGCGAAACGAAGCAAGCTGGACGGTTTTGCCGGGGCGATGACGCGACTGCGCGGCGCATACGAGGCAATGCAGCAGACGTGGCCCGCGGCGCAGCCACCCGATGCACTGATCACAGCGATGCAGACAGGCGACCGGCTGGGCTACCATCCGGAGAATGCGTCGTCAGAAGTTGCAGGCTTTGCCGCGAGCGTTCAGAAGGCGCAGGCGGCGGTGGGAACAGCGGCAAACGGCTTCAGCGATCGGCTGGCAGCGATGGAAAGACGTGCGGCCGCTTCCACCTGGCGGAAACCGGATTCCGCGACCGAGCAACAAAAGCGGCTGGATGCGATGACGCGCGCGGAGAAGCTGGTCACTGTCGCAGTCGAGTGACGAGCGCGTTCCGGGTTTTGTTTCGGGTTGCGCCTGCATGAAATCCCACGGCCTTTGGAGTCGTTTTCCAGCGGGCCGTGGGATTTTTCATCGCTGGATGGTGACCAGATACCAGGGAGTGATCTGGTGGAGCGGCAACTTCCAGATGCCGTCGGCGTGCGTTGCCAACACGGGCTTGCCCATCGGTCGCGCCGCGCCGTTGAGCGCCGTGAGTGTGACCGCGCGCGCGCCGTCGAGATTGCGCAGGATGAGCTGGCCACGCACCGGCTCGATCGTGACGGGAGCCTTGCCCCATTGCGTGAGCGCCGTGCCGACGGAGTTCCACTGAGCGCCGGAGTTGGCTACGGTGGAACCGGCCACAATCAGCAGGCGATGGGCTTGGGCGATTGATTCTCCATCAAGAGCGGTGACCTGGATGGCGGCGAAGGCATTCTGAATGGCAGCCGTGACGTTGGTGTCGGCGATGGAAGGATGGGCATTGAGAAATCCAATCAAGGACTGAGTTCTTGGCGTGTCTACGGTGACCAGGCCGGTGTGGGGAGCGCCGGAAAACCAGGCAAGCTGATGCGTGTCGGAACGGAGGGGAGAAGCGCTGGAGTCAATGGGGAATTCCTGCGTGGGTGGACCGTCAAACGAAGCGATGCGAACCTCATCCTGCAACGGCAGCGAAAGCGGAAAACCGGGCGTGAAGTAGGGTCGATCGGTGGTGGGCAGCAGCATGGAATCAAAGACCTGATCGCGCGAATAGGTGCGCGTGACGGTGGTCTGCGCCGGCTTCACGTCTCCGCGCAGAAAGAGCAGCGCGCCCGCCGCCAACTCAGCCATCTTGACCGGGTGCTGCGAGATATCGAAGGGGTCGCCCACGTAGGGAGAAGCGGAGCGGGATTGCTTCGGCTCAAAGGTGTACCAGAGAATGGCGTCCCAGTCCTGAAGCGCACCATAAGCGGCGAGCACCGGAATTCCCTCGGCGTCGTAGTCGTTGGGAAATGGATTGTTGACCTCGCTGACGGTGTAGGGCTTGCCGACCATCGCCGAGCGTGACAGCTCAACCACGGTGGAGTTATGCGGATCGTCGACCATGGGAGATTTATGGACGTACATCTCGGGATGTTGCCAGTAGGTGTGGCCGTCGAGGATTTCGTTGTCCGCAGTCGCCATCAGGATGGGGTAGCCGCTGTTTGCGTGGCTGTGATCGGCAGTGGCGATGATGAGGGAAGGATCGTGCAGGGTGAGCTGAAGAAAGTTCCGCATCGAATCAAAGTAGTGGCGCTGGAGATCCAGGAAAAACTCCGCCTCCGCGTGAAAGCGCAAGGGAGCGGCGGTGGCGGCTTGACCACGCCAACTGAGTAAGGGTACGGGCGTGGCAGGGTCGGCGACCGAGGCAAGTGTGCGCAACTGCGCAATCTGCGCCGGGGTACGATGAAGCGTCAGCCATTGGTTATAGAGGGTTTCGAGTTCCTGCGCATAATAGCGGGATGGAGCGCGATAGCCGACGTTGATGGCGTTTTCGTTGTTGACCTCGACGATGGCGATTGCCGGATCACGGGTGTAGCTGCGACCGGTATAGGGATTGCGATGAGTGAGCAACTGGCGCGCATATTCCTGCTGGAGTTCGATGAGACGAGGGTCGAATAGCGAGGTTCCTTTGGCTCCTTCGCGGAGTTTGTCCGCATCGGTTACGCCGTCACCGGCCATGAACGGACGACCGACGAGGAGATTGAAGTCGATGTAAATGCCGCGCTGCTCAAGCTGCGCGATGAAGAAATCTTCTCGATCAAGCTGGTCAGGATCGAGCAAGCGAGTATCGGGGCGATGCGTAGCGATGAGTCCGCGCGGAGCCGGAAGGTCGAGGAACTGGAGACGGACGCAGTTGACACCGAACCGCGCCAGAGCCTGCGCCCAGAAAGCAGCATCGGCTTTATCGGGAATCTGACGTGAACCTGCGCTCCAGTCGGTGATATTGACGCCCCAGAGACGGATTCGCTTGCCGTCCGCAGTGGCGAGATGGCCGTCGGCGACGCGGAGAAAGCCCTGCCTGCCTGCAGGCGCATCCAGCAGGTAAGAGAGATCGATGGGAGATGGAGAAGCAAGCATATCCACGTAGTCCAGAGGAAACGGCTGCGGCGCAGGAGTTTGAGCGCGAAGCAGGGTGGAACCAAGGACGATGGTGAGGATTTGTGCAGTACGGATGATTTTTGTCATCCGCGTGGATCGAAAACCGGCGCGAGCCAGCCTTTGACGCAGGGATGCAGGAAGCTTGAAAACAATGGATGACGAGGAATTCATATCGAAGCAACTTTACTCTGCTCCAGGTGGATGGGAATCCAACAAAAGTCGGATTGTGGACGATTGCCGCTGTGCTTGAATCGAAAGATGCCTTGAACTTTGGAGACAGAGGCAAAACGATTTTACGTTCTACTGGAGTGACGTGCATGTCAGAAGATCACTTTCCCTCAGTGATGACAATGACGCGGCGAGAATGGATTGCCTCGGCGGCGGCAGGAGTCGCCGTGATGAGTACAAAGGGCACGTCGCTGTTTGCGCAGGAGCCGATCGGGAATGCTTCAACAGGTCGTCGCATGGACGATTTTGATGATGGCTGGCGCTTCCGGCATGGCGACTTTCCCGGCGCGGAACAGAGGCTGTGGGCCGATGAAGAATGGCAGCCGGTGCGGCTGCCGCATGACTGGAGCATTGCCGGAGAGATCGATCAGAACGCTGCAACGGGCGGGCCGGGCGGTTATCTGCCAACGGGCATTGGGTGGTATCGGAAGCGCTTTACGCTTGCAGAGGAAGATCGAGGAGGGATCTTTACGATCTACTTCGATGGCGTCTATGAGAACAGTACGGTGTGGATCAACGGGCACCTGCTGGGAACGCGACCTTATGGCTTTGTTCCCTTCTGGTATGAGTTGACGCCCTATCTGAAGTTTGGGACGGAGAACGTGATTGCGGTCCGAGTGGACAATTCTATGCAGCCGAATTGCCGCTGGTACTCCGGCTCGGGAATCTATCGACACACTCATCTTTGCCGCACCCATGCGCTGCATTTTGCACCGTGGGGCGTATTTGTAACGACAGATACAATTCACGCCGAGCAAGCAAGCGTGCTCGTGAGCATGACTGCACGCAATGCAAGCAAGCAAGCTCGTTTGTGCAGCGTGCGCGCCACGCTGATGGACGCAGAGGGGAATACAGTACGTGTGCTGGAGCAGCCTTTGACGCTGGCTGCCAACGCCGAGCAGAAAGCGACGCTCACGCTGCACGTGCCGGGTGCGAAGCTGTGGTCTCCGACGGAGCCTTATCTGTATCCATTACGCTGCGAGGTTCTGGAAGATGGAGCGGTGGTGGACGCGACGACGATCCGACATGGAATCCGCGAAGCAAAGTTTGATGCGCAGGACGGATTTCTGCTGAACGGCGAGCGAGTGAAATTGAAAGGCGTTTGTGTACATCCGGAGGGCGGATGCGTGGGCGCTGCCGTTCCTGAACGCGTGTGGGAGCGGCGTCTGGAGTTGCTGAAGGCGATGGGCTGCAATGCGATTCGGACAAGTCACAATCCATTTGCAACGGAGTTTCTCGATCTGTGCGATCAGATGGGATTTCTGGTGATGGCGGAGGCTTTTGACGAGTGGCGCGTGCCGAAAGAACAAATTCGGTATGGATATAGCCGCTATTTTGATGCCTGGCATGAGGCCGACCTGAGAAATTTTATTCGTCGTGATCGCAATCATCCCTGCATCGTGATCTGGAGCGCGGGCAATGAGATTGGCGACCAGTCCGCACCCGATGGCACACAAACGCTGCTTGCTTTGAAACGCATCATTCACGATGAAGACCCGACGCGGATGGTGACGGCGGCCTGTGACAGAATTGCCTCCGAGCCGCTGACCAATCGCGTGAAACCGGAGTTCCTGGAGTCGCTGGATGTGGTGGGATACAACTATGTGGATCGGTGGCGGGAGCGCGCCGATCTTTACTACAGCCTTGATCGAGCCACGCATCCGAACCGGCGATTTGTGGGCACCGAAAGCATAGGCATCGGCGGCATTCGCGGAGAGTATCAATATCTGCTGCAAGGTGCGAAGCCGGCGGCGGGGATGCACTTTCTGCCGCAACAGAATCTGATCGTCGATACAGAATCCCTGTGGAAGTTTGTACGCATCCATGACTACGTAGCCGGCGATTTCATGTGGACAGGAATTGACTATCTGGGCGAAGCCAACTGGCCGATGCGCGGAAGCACCTTTGGCGCGATGGATACGTGCGGGTTTCGCAAGGATGCATATTTTTTCTATCAAAGCCAGTGGACCGAGACGCCGATGGTGCATTTGAGTCCGCACTGGAACTGGGCCGGACGCGAAGGGACAGTTGTGCCGGTCACGTGCTTTACGAATTGCGACACGGTGGAGCTGTTTCTGAATGGCCGCTCACTGGGTGTGAAGGGGTATGAATTTCCACGCCTGGGCATGGAAGGTCAATATGGAAATTATCCTGAGCGCGCGAAGGCCTTGCGCACGACGAGCGACCTGCATTTGAGCTGGGATGTGGCGTATGAACCGGGCGAGCTGAAGGCTGTGGGAGTGAAGAACGGACGCGTGGTGGCCACCGAACAGGTGACCACGACCGGCGCGGCGGCGCGAGTACAACTGAGTGCGGATCGCGAGCGTCTGCGCGCCGATGGTCGCGATGTGGCGCATCTGACGGTGCGTGTGGTGGATGCCGAAGGACGCGTGGTGCCGACGGCAGATGCCATGGTGCGCTTTGCCATGGAGGGTGCCGGAACGTGGATTGGCGTGGACAATGGCGATCCGTTCAGCCATCAGCGCTACACGGGAATGACGCAGAGTGTCTTTCACGGCTTATGCCTGGGCGTTGTTCAATCCACGCAGCAGGCAGGGCGAATTGAAGTGAGCGCGAGTGCACCGGGACTGACAACGGCAAGGCTGACGTTGACGACAGAGTGAAGCAAAACCTGCTGCTCCCTGGAGCGTGCTTCATATATGCCTTTGTGACTTCGGCGAAGTTCGTCAGCCCCGCTTCGGTGGCGGGTCTGATATGGGCCTCTTCAAGTGAACGGTTATTTATGAAACACGCTCTAGTGTGTTTCGCGCGGCAGGTGGACGAGGCCGCGTTGCAGTGCGGCGACGACAGCCTGGGTGCGGTCTTCCACTTTGAGGCGGAGCAGAATGACGCTGACGTGAGATTTGACGGTGGCTTCCGTGATGCCAAGCGTAGTGGCGATGCCTTTGTTGCTGTGGCCCTGAACGAGAAGATGCAGCACTTCACGCTCACGCGCGCTGAGATCAGAGTCTGGAGTGCGCTCAGCCAGAGCGCGGGAGACAGGCGAAGGTAGAAATTTGCCGCCAGAGACGACTCGTCGCAACGCATCGACAAGCGCTTCGTGTTGCATGCCTTTGATGATGTACGCGCGGGCGCCGGCTTCCAGAGCCTGATAGATGTCTTCATCGCCCTCGTAGGTGGTGAGCACGACAAAACATGCGGATGGATCGAGTGTGCGAATGCGACGAATGGTTTCGACGCCGCTGATGCCGGGCAGTCGAAGGTCCATCAGCGTAATGTCAGGCCGGTGTTGGACAAAGATGGAAATGGCATCCTCACCGCTGCTGGCTTCGGCAATCGTGATCATATCTGGGCGAGCGTTGATGATGGCCGCGATGCCCACGCGCATGATGGGATGGTCGTCGACGATGAGGACGCGAATTTTGCGGGCTTTCTCCATGGTTGCTGACTCCATTCAAAGACTGGCCATTGCGTTGCGCGGGACAGTGACGCGGCGCGGCATCTCGATCCAGATGCGCGTTCCCTTGCCGACGATGCTGGAAAGAGAGAATCGTCCACCGACCGATTGGATGCGCTCACGCATGCCCATGAGTCCGTAATGATGGCCCGGTTCGGCCTGTACCTGGTCAGGATCGAATCCGGCTCCATTGTCGTTGATCTCAAGAATAAGATGGTTGCGAGCAAACGAAAGCCCGATCTGGATCCACTCTGGATGACCGTGAAGGACAGCGTTATGCACGGCTTCGCGAGCAAGCATGAGCAGTTCGTAGGTGGCGAACTGGTTGAGCACGAATGGCCTGCCGCGAACCTGAAAGTGGATCGGGAGTCCGAACTCTGCGGAGCTGTGAGCGGCCATCTGTCGAAGCGTTTGATCGAGGGAGTTTTCGGCGGGACGATTGCGCCGAAGATTCCAGACGGCTTCACGCGCCTCGTTGATGGTGGTGCGTATCTGGGAGCGAGCATGTTCGATGAGGCTGCGTTCGGGAGTTTCTGACTCTGCGCTCAGGCTGGAGATGCCCTCAATGAGCGCGGAGATGCTGGTGCAGCCCTGGATGACGGTATCGTGCATCTCGCGAGCAAGTCTGGAACGCTCTTCGAGGACAGCTTCAAAACGCATCCGGATACGCCACACTCGGAAGGAATACATGGCCGCGGCAAGCAGGAGCAGAAGCAACGCGACGGAGGCGACAAACCAGGGCGTGCGATAGAAAAGTGGACGCTGAACGATGGCGAGTGTGGCTGAAGAGATGGTGCCCGGATGATTGACCTCAAAGGTCTGGACGTGAAAGCTGTAAGCGCCTGGAGGCAGGCTGGTGTACGACGCGACGCGACGTGTGCCGGCATCGACCCAGTGGGGGTCAAATCCATCCAGGCGATACCGGAAACGAAGGCCGTCCTGGGAGCGCAGCAGAATCGGCGACCAGGTAATTTCCAGTCGGCTGTTGCCGGGCTGGAGCGTGATCGGTCCGGTTACAGGCACCGTGCGTCCATTCACCCGTATCTCGTGGATGACGACTGGAACCGGTGCTACAGGAGCAACCGGACCTGGCAGGATGTGCAGCGGACCGCGATCCGTGAGGAACCATGCTTCGCCGTGAGAATCAAGGCACCCGGAGGGTTGACGACCGCCGTAAATCTGCGCGGCATCGACATCGTTGGAGATGCCATAAAAACTGAGAGAAAGGTGTGGTGTGGGATGCTCGGCGGCGTCATCCAGTTCCTGGCGACTGAGCAGCGAGATGCCATTTGGCCCGCTGATCCAGAAACCGTTGTGAGCGTCTTCCAGAATCTGATAAATGCTGTTGCTGGCCAATCCCTGATCGGTGCTGTAGTGCGTGAGGAGGTCGTGCTTCCAGCGGAACAATCCATCGTTTCGAGTGCCGAACCAAAGACCGCCTTCGGGGTCTTCGTGGATGGTCCAGACTTTTTTCTGGCTGAGTCCTTCGGTAGCTGCGTCGTGGACGAACTGTCCCAGGTGAATGCGATTGAGGCCGCGATCGGTGCCGATCCAGATATCTCCGTTGCGATCCTGAAGCAGCGCGCGGGTGCTGAAATACGAGAGTCCATCGCGCATGCGATAGTTGACAAATCCGTGCTGGGTGAGATGGCTGACGCCTTCATCGGTTGCGATCCAGAGTGTCCCATCGCGAGCTTCCAGGATGCCGCGGATGAAGTTGTTCACAAGACCATCGCGGGTGGTGTACCAGAGTGTCTTTCCGCGATCAAGCTGGACGATGCCGTCGCCATCGGTGCCGATCCAAAGCGCGCCGGAGTGACTCCGCAGAATGTTGCGGACCTGAAGCTGACCAAGACCGGGAAAATGCACAGCGCGAATGACGCCGTTGCTCATGCGAAAGACGTTGGTGGAGACGATCCAAAGCGAGCCGTCGGTGTCTGGCGAGATGGTTCCAAAGTCGGAGTCGACAGGCTGTGGCAGAGGCACGATGCGGACCGGTGTATGCGTGAGGCGGACCATGCCGGCCTGTGTGCCGATCCAGATATTGTGTTCGTCGTCTTCAAAGAGATTGAGAACCGTGTTGCTGGGCAAGGTGTCACTGGCGCTCATGGCGATGGACTGATGATTGCGCAACAGCCTCAGACCATCGCCAATCATGCCAATCCAGAGAGCGCCATCGGAGGACTGGCGCAAGATTCGCACGGTTGCGTGAATGCCGGCAATACGCTGAAATGTGTGTGAACCGGGTGAGAGGCGATGCAAGCCGAGGACGGTGCCGACCCAGAGTGTGCCATCCGACGCGGCAAGGATGGATTTGACACGGTTTTGACTGATGCCGCCCTGAAGCGCGTAGCGGTGGACGATGCCCCGATCGATCGAAATGAGGTCCGAGCCGCCGACCCAAAGCGCTCCGGAACGATCCTGTGTGATGGCGTGGACAGCCATCGCGGGAATGCCATGACTTCCATCGACACGCTGAAAATGCTTGCCGTCGAGGCGGAGCAATCCGTTATCCGTGCCGACCCAGAGTGTGCCGTCACGAGCTTGAAAGAGGGCGCGAATGAAGTTGTCGCTGAGTCCGTCGGCCAGTCCAAATGCACGAAAATGACCGTTGCGGTAGCGAAGCAAACCACCGCCCTCGGTGCCGATCCAAAGCGCACCGTTGCGCGTGACCTGCAGGGAAAAAATGCTGTTTTCCCGGATTGCGGGCGTGTTTTCATCATCGAAGAGCGTGAGATGCGAGCCGTCCGAGCGCAGCAGTCCACCGGTTGTACCGATCCAAAGATAGTGATCCGGAGTCTGCGCAAAGGCCTGCACGGTCTGCTCGGGAAGTCCATCCTGGGCCTGCCAGACTTTGCGCGTATAGCCGTCCGGCGCCGACGCTGCGCCTGCTGTCCAGAGGCTCATCGATACCAATACAGACAGGGCCAATGACCGATAGATCGGCAGCACAATCGCCAACGGGCGAACGCACCGATAGCGCAGCCTTCGCAACGCGAGGATGCCGCTGATTGGTCCGGAGATGCGAAGCCAGGCGCCTCTCATTGAGGATGACCTGACGTGGATGATTCCGCGACGGGCTGGCGATTCATCTGCTGATGAATCGCGGCAACTTTGTCCTGCGCCTGTCGAATTTCACGATAGAGCTTGAGCTGCTGAGTTTCCTCCGCAGTGAGGTGAAGCTGATGGCAGAGACGGGCCAGTCGGTAGTGAGCGGCGGAGTTCATCGGATCGTCTCGAACGGCGGCACGAAGCAGCGGCAAGGCAAGCTGGAGCTTTCCCTGATCGACAAGGAGTGAGCCCAGGTTGAGTTCCGCATCGGGATCGGTGGGGGCCAGTTGGTGGGCGCGGTCAAAATGGACGAGCGCCTGAGAGGCGTTGCCCTGCTTCTGGTCCAGGGTGCCGAGAGCGTTCTCGACGGTCGCACTGTCGCCTTCGCTTTCGCGAGCCAACTGAAGCTGTTGGCGAGCGAGCTGCCAGGTGGCAGAGTCGTTGCCGGCCTGCATGTATGCCTCGGCCAGTTCAAGGTGCATGCCCGGCAGATGCGGATCAAGGGTGAGCGCTTTCTGGTAGTGGGCGATGGCGTCGTGCGCATCTCCGGAGTTGATGAGTTTTTCTGCGATCAGCTGCTGCATGCGCGCTGAGTCTGGCGCAAGCAGCAGAAGCTTATTGAGCGTGTTGTCGGCCTGTTCGGAGTAGATGCGCTGGGCAAAGAAGAGAATGTCGGTGTTGTCAGGAGCCAGAGTGAGGAGCTTTTGCAGGACCGGCAGCGTAGCGTCGATGTCGCCGCGCTGATAGGTGAGATCCGCAAGCTGAACGCCGACCTCGATGCGCAGTTTCCCGTCGGGCAGGCTGGCGAAGGCGGATTGAAGATCGGCTGTAGCCCTGGGATCGGCGAGCCGCTTTTCGCAGATGCCAAGCAATGCCTGAGCCTGAGTGAGTTGAGGCGATGCATCCAATGCGGAGCGAAGATCGCCGATTGCGGATGCGCAATCCTGATGCGAATATGCGATGACGCCCAGTTCCGTGAGAGCGGCGGCGTTGTGCGGGTCGATCTGAAGAATCGCCTGATAGCGCTGCTGTGCAAGCAGGAAGTTGCCGGAACGCAACGCGGCATTGGCTTGCTGCAAGGCGGAATCCAGCGAAGTGGACGGTGCGGCCTGTGCCAGAAGCGCATGTCGCGGGGTGACAGCAAGCAGCGTGACACAACAAGCAGCGACAACAAGGGTGCGCAGCGAGGAAGAACCGTGTCGAGGATGCATTCCTGGAATACTGTGGAAGCAGGCTGCGCTCAAAGATGGCTTCATGAAGGCGATTGTATTCTGGTGAGCGAATTTCTTCTGCGAAAGGTTCCAGGCCGGAAGACGTAACGCGGGAAAAACGTTGCGCTACGCTCCGGCCTGAAAGGGATGGCTGCGATTGCGATCAGAAGGTGAGGCGTCCACCTAACTGGATATCGCGGCCACTGGCTGCCGTGCTGGTGATGACACCTCCGCCCACCACTCCGGTTCCCGTGGCCGAATCGGGCTGAGAAAAGTTGGGATGGTTGAAGGAGTTGAAGGCATCCGCGCGGAGCTCAAAGCTGGTGCCGCGAGGAAGCAGGAAGGTTTTGCCAAGGCTGAGGTCAAGATCGCGCCAGTTTGGCCCGATCAGCGAGTTGCGTCGCTCGTTGCCAAAGCTGCCCGTTGCCGGCGTGGCAAAGGCTGCGGTGTTGAACCACTGATTGACCGAAGGACTGGAGAGGGACGGGTTGCCGACAACATTGGGGCGCCATCCGAATCCGCAGCCGCACTGATTGGCTTCAGAACCGCTGTCGTCGGTGCCGTTGTTGGAGGTGGTTGCCGTGAACGGGATGCCACTGTGAATCTGGTAGATGCCCGTGACGCGCCAACCGCCGAGCACCTGATCGGTGACGCCATGCAATGCGAATCGCTTGCCAACACCAAAGGGCAGTTCATAGGTCGCAGAGCCATTGATGGAGTTGCGCATATCCAGCGTGGACAAGCCATAGTTGGACGAGAGATTGAATGCGTTCTGCCATGTATCCACGCCTGCGTTGTTGCCGGAGCCGGTGCCGGAGTCCATGGTCTTTGACCAGGCATAGTTGAACAGGAAATTCAACCCATGCGAGGTGGCTTTTTCCAGTCGGAACTGGAGCGCGTTGTAGTTGGAGTATCCGTCGAAGAGCACACCGGCGATGGAGCAGAAAAGCGGGTATGCGCTGGGATCGTTGTAGCAGCTTGAGTACTGGCTGCCGTATCCGGACAACTCACTCTGCGGCACCTGATTGATGTCGCGCGTGAAGCCCAGATGTGTGCCCTTGGTGAAGACATAGCTGGTATCGACAAGCATCCGGAAGGGCAGTTCGTGCTGCACGGAGAAGAGCACCTCCTGGTAGTACGAACTGGGGCGATGCTGCGGATAGTAGGTCACGTTCTGATAGTTGTACTGTGAGTTGGAGAGGTTGGAAAGCGATGGGTAAGAGACCGCACCGGGTCCAGGCCCCGTGGCCAGTTTGAAGGCTGCCGTGTTGCCATAACCTTTGCTGCCATTGGGATTGAGTCCGATGCCCAGCGCAGCCGTGTACGGATCCACCGACCAGGGCTGATCGGAGATGCCGTAGCTGGCGCGGACAACCCACTTGGGATAGGGCTGCCAGGAGAATCCGATGCGCGGCACCCACTGACTGATGCCGTTCTGGATGGTGTTGCGTCCATCCTGACCACCGTAGACCATGGCTCCCAGAGTGCCGGCTGGCGCGTACTGGCCCGTGTTGACGACATTGGGGCTGAACGTGCCCCAGCGATTCTGCACCTCGCTCCAGCCGCCCTGATACTGGTAACGCAGCCCAAGATTGAGGGTAAAGTTCGGGCTGATCTGATAGTCGTCCTGGATGAAGGTGCCCATGTTCCACATGCGAGCGCCTGTTTCGACATCATCGTAAACGTACCAGCCATAGACATCACCCAGCATGAAGTCAGCGTAGGGGACGCCCGTGGAGACTCCACTGAAGACGAAGTTGCCCGACGAAATATCTCCCCAGCCGGTGTAGTTCTGGTAACTTTTGTCGAACTCGCCACCCATCTTGATGGTGTGGCGCCCCTTGATGAGAGTAAAGATATCCGACTCGGCAAGCGCGCCATCGGCCAGCAGCGCATGTACGCCGCCGTTGATGCCGATGCCGCCGATCGATCCGCCGCTGTTGATCGTCACCGTGGGAAAGATATTGCCGGGAGCGTCTGCGCCATAGGCCGGCTCAATGCCAAGCGAGGTGGGATAGCCCTTGTTGTAGGTGGGCGGTGTGTATTTGTCGACCTCACGAACGCCGCCGACACGCGCCTCGTTGACCATGTGATCGTTGATCGTCCAGACATCGGTGACCTGGCCATCTTCGTTGTAGTTGTTGCCCTTGGTGCAGTCAAAGCCGAGCGAGCAGAAACCATCCACGTTATACGTCAGTCCGATGGGAAAGATCATGTACGACGCAGAGATGCGATTCTTCTGGCTGGGCGTGTAATCCACCTTGCCCACGTACCACTTGGAGCTGGTCGTGCTGCCGGCGACGACGGTGTAGTTGTTCAGGTAAGGATTGTTGCCGGACTGGAGAAAGTTTGGCGCAGGAAAGTATTTCTGGATATTCTGCGCGACCGGATCAAGACCGGAGGGAATGCAGTTGTTGGGGTAGTTTTGCCCGGTGCCGGGATCCTTGACGGGAACCGGGAAACAACCCGCTTCCATGTTGACCGTACCGTTCTGGCCCTGCGTCGGCACGGTTGTGGTGTAGACGCTGGAAGAGGTGTTGGGATTGTCCTGAAAGGTGAAGAAGAAGAAAAGTTTGTTGTGGAGGATGGGTCCGCCGATGCTGCCGCCAAACTCATTCCAGTGCAACGGCGCAACGACAAGCGGTGCGCGATCAAAGTAGCTGCGCGCGTTATAGTCGTTGTTCTGGTTGAACTCAAAAAGCGAGCCGTGAAACTGGTTGGTGCCGCTCTTGAGCATCACGTTGAAATCGGCTACGCCATTGCCATATTGCGCGCCAAAGTTGCTGGTCTGCACGTTGACCTCGCCGATGGCGTCGGGTGGAGGATAGTTGTCGCTGGCGTTGGCGTCTCGCGGCTCCTGCGCGATTGCGCCTTCAATCAAAAACGTTCCGGAGTAGCCTTCCGTTCCGTTGACACCGATTCCCTGCCCCGATGCGCTTTGGCTGCCGCCGCCGTTGACACCCGGCAGTTCATTGGTCAGCTCGTTGTACCAGATGCCGCCGACGATCGGCGCATTCTGAACGGCTTTGGCATCGAGATCGAGGTGCTGTGCGGAATCCTCGGTCTGGAGCAGAGGCGCTTCCGCTGTGACGACGACCTGCTGGGTTGCCTGCCCCACCTGAAGCTTTGCGTTGACGCCGACGGTGGCCACAGAAAGCGTGATGCCGTTGCGGATCTCATCGCGGAAACCGGCCATGCTGAAGGTGATTTTGTAGTGGCCCGTAGGCAGCGAAGGGACGTCATAGATGCCAGCACTGTTGGTCTGGGTCATGGAATGAATTCCCGTGTCGATATCGAGCAAATCGACAGTCGCTCCCGAGATGACCGCGCCGCTTGGATCCGTGACCTGTCCTTTGATTTCGCCGGAGTTCGAGTTCTGAGCGAACGCAGATCCGGCAGCCGATGCAAGCAATGCCGAGGTCAGAACGAGTCTCCGGAATGTATTCGTTTTCATGTATGGTGCCTCCAAAAGGTGAAGCTGAACACGGCGAGCAGACTATCCTGCTCGAGAATGCACTTGCATCCGACCAAAGTCGGATTGACAAATCTTTTCGCATACAGGCCGTCAAGCCAGCCCTTGAACGCTATCCTAAGCCACCTGATTTCTTGTCGATAACGAAGCACTGAGCGGGATCGATCTCTCTTCCGGCAAACACGCCTTCTCCGTTGACTTTCTGTTTGAAAACAGATCATGACTGCAAGACCGCCGGTTATCTTCCGCATCCGTACGCGAGACAAAATCCCACGCTTGCAGATGAAAGATGAATGCGCGAAGGATGACGAAAGCAGGGTGCAGAATCGTGGATTGTAGTTGCCTCGCGGAGGAAGAATGGCAAGGAGCCGAAATCGTCGGAATCCGTCTTTGGTCGGATGGATGGCGAAGTGGATCCCGATATGCTCAGGCACGCGCGTCAGGGGTGGTTTTGTCTGCTCCAGAACGACGCCCACGCAGGACGAGGAGCGACCGGGAAATGATGCAGAAGACGTTGATCCTGGGATTTTCAATCGTAGGCGTTTCAACCCTGTTTGCGGCATTGTCTGTGGCTGCGCAACAGCCTCAGGAGCCGGTCAATCCTGCGCCGACGGATGGGCAAAGCTATGTACTGGTGAATCAGCAGTCGGGATTGCAGGCAGATGGCGGAGCAGTTGCCGCGCAGAGCGGAACGGCTGCAACGATCGAGGTGCGCAGCTTCAGCAGCCTGACGCAGCGATGGGCGATGACGCGACTGCCAAACGGTCTGTGGGCGGTGAGCAATGTGGGCAACGGATTGTGTCTCGACGGGAGCGGAGCCACCGTTGCGCAGAAGACCTGCGCTCTGACGGTGGCTTCGCAGCAGTGGACTTTGACGGCGGCGACCAATGGATATCAGACGCTGACGAACCAGAGTAATCGAGAGGTGCTGGATGTGGCAGGCGGCGCGGGAAGCGCAGGCACGGTGCTGACACTGAGCGCACCGGGCAGTTCGCCGACACAAAGCCAGCAATGGCTGCTGCGGCCAGCGTTCTTTCGCGGAATCGACAATGCGCTGCTGGAGAAACAGGAAGCGGATCGCATAGCGGCTGGGCTGCCGTGGTGGCAGGACGCGGGCCAGACGGCGGACGTGTTGCAGATGCTGAAGAATCATGGTGTGAATACGGTGCGCATTCGGCCCACTTCCGTGCCACCGTACCAGACGCTGACGTTGAACGGGAGCAGCGCGATTCCGGCAAGCTGTACCAGCAATGGGTGCTATGCCGAGACAGGCGATGCGGACATCGATCTGGCCAAGCGCGCGAAACAGCTTGGCATGGCTGTTGAACTGACGCTGTTTTTCGATGGCGGATCATCGCAGTCTGTGCCTGGCGCATGGGCCTCGCAGTCGCTGACGCAGTTGGAGTCATCCGTCTACAGCTACGTGAAGAGCGAAGTGGAGGCATTTCGCGCGGCGGGGGCCATGCCGGATCTGGTGAGCATCGGAAACGAAGTGGATACGGGGTTGTTTGGCACCCTGGCCTCGCCCGGCACGAGTTTCAGCAGCTTTGCCGCTGTGGAGCAGCAAGGGATGCAGGCCGTGCTTGACGCTGCCAGTGATACTTCGCTGGGCGCGGCAGTTCCGGCGCCGTTGCGGTGCATCCACATCACTCCGGCGTGGAACCTGACGAGTTTTTTTACAGAAGCGCAGCAGAACTCGATTCCGTTTGACGCCATCTGCCAAAGCTACTATCCGTTCTTTCACGGGCCACTGACCAGCGCTCAGGCCGCTGCCTCCAACCCCGGCAACAAGCCGGTGGAAGAGACCGTGCTGAACGACGCGGCAACCTCAATCGGCGTGCCCATCTTCCTCATCGAAGTCGGCGAGCACTACGAGAACGGCTTCGATTCCAATGATCCCTGGTACCCAGCGACGGTAGCCGGTCAGCGCCAGTTTCTGATCGACGCCACGAGTGCCCTGCGAAACCTGCCCAACCATCTGGGCATGGGTCTGGAGTACTGGGATCCGGAGGGTGTGAACACAACCGGCAGCGGCGGAGCCATCACCAATGGAGATGGGCAGCCGGATGCCACGTATACCTGGAATGGCTTGACTCTCTTTGACAATGCGGATACGTCGGGAACGACGAAGACCAGCGCGACCAACTACTCGGCTGTGCTGAGCGGAGTGGATGCGCTCGGGGGCAGGCTCGATCCGACGCTGCGCTACAAGCTGGTGAATGTGAGCAGTGGCAAGGTGCTGGGTACGGCAGGAATCGCGGGGAACAGCGGGATTCCGCTGGGACTGACCGCAAGTGACGGCGGCACCGTTGCCAACCAGCAATGGACGATCGCCAGCGACGGCAACGGACACCTGATCCTGACAGACGGGGGCGCGTCCAGCGGCAGCACAAGCTTTGCGCTGGACGCCGGTACTGCGGCGACGGACGGCGGCAGCGTCACGCTGAAGCCGACCACATCCGGAGCCGCTTCGCAGCAGTGGAATCTGGTGACGGCAGGCGGCGGCCAATATACGCTGGAGCCAACTGGAAGCGGACTGGTGCTGGCGAGCAACTCCGCCACCGGCGCCATTGAACTGGAAGCGCCGGCGAGCACAAACGCCGACTGGATCACTCCAGTGGGGACGAATCAGCTTTGGCAGCTTGTTCCCACGCGCATCACCGAACAGGCCACTCCGGCTGAACTGGCATTTGCCGCCGGGCTTCCCACCAGTCTGATCTATGGCAGCGCGCTGGGAGATGTGAGCGTGAATCTGCTCGATGCGACGGGATCACCGGTGAGCGGCAGCACAGCGACCGTTACGCTGACGGTGACCGGGCCAAACTCTTTTTCGGCTGCGACCACCGTCAATGCCGTCAACGGCACTGCAACGTTCACGCTGGGTGCGAATGCGCTGGGTGGAGTGGGTGCGTATACGCTGACGGCGACCAGCGCCGGAACCGCAAGCGCAAGCGCAACGGCGCAGGTGACGGCGGCTACGCTGACGGTGACCGCGGAAGACGCGACGCGAATCTATGGGGAAGCCAATCCGACGCTGCTCTACACCGTGACTGGATTTGTGGATGGAGATGGCGCGGCGGTGGTGAGCGGGGCGGCGACAGTGAGCACCAGTGCGGTCATCGCTTCCGCACCGGGCAACTACGCCATTACCCTAGCCCCGGGAACGCTGACCGCGGCCAACTATACCTTTGCGATGATGCCGGGAACGCTGACCGTTACGACAGCCTCGACGACCACGGTGCTCAGCACTTCAACAGGGCAGACGTATCCAGGACAAAGCGTGGCGCTGACGGCAATCGTGAGTTCTCCTTCGACTCTGGCACCCACGGGATCGGTGACGTTTCTGGATGCTGGCTCCGCGCTGGGCAGTGCTGCGGTGGCCGCGAATGGAGTCGCCGTATTGACGACAACCCTGCAGCCGGGAGCCAATGCGCTGAGCGCCGCCTTTGCTGCGGATGCAGATTTTTCTGCTTCTTCCTCCGGCACCGTCCAGGTGGCCGAGGCCGACTATGCGCTCACTGCCGGACAAAGCAGCCTCACGCTGAGCGCGGGTGGCAACGGAACAGTGCCTGTGACGCTGACACCGACCGGCGGATTCCAGGGTACGGTCACCATGGGCTGCACCAGCACGCTGGCCAGCCTGAGCTGCACCTTTGCGCCAGCGACATTCGCATTCAGCGGGGCTGCCGCTGCGCAAACAGGAACGGTGACGATTATTGCATCGTCGGCGACGGCAGCCAGCCGCTTGGTGGCAGGAGCGGGATGGGCTTCCATGCTGCTCTGCCTGCCGCTGCTGATGCTGGTGCGCCGAAGCGGTTGGACACCACATCGCTGGCCACGACAAGGAGCGGCGCTGCTGATGACTCTCTGCTGCGCAGGCCTGATGGCCTGGATGAGCGGATGCGGTGGTTCCGGATCAACTGCGGCGCCGGCCGCGACGGGCGTGGTCACGGTGACCGCGACCAGCCCGACGGGGTCCATCCACCAGAGCGTGACCGTCAGCGTGACCGTGCCGTGAGGGCTTTACAGGTTGCGTGAGGCTACGTTCGCGAGGGTGATATCGTCGGTGGCGCGGCTCCAGCCGATGCGCAGATCGGTGACATTGTTGAGCGCAAAAGCATTCCCGTTGTTGCGCTCTGCGGTGATGGCAAAAAAGTCTGCGCGATCCACCTCCACCAGAGAAAAGGCCGGACGAACGTCGGGCTGACGAAGCGCAACTTCGACGTGGCTCATCTCCAGATGGCGCATGTGCCGCAGATAGAAACCGTAGGACGGGGTTTCGCCGAAGCGGTTGGGATCGGGATACTGATTCTCATCTTCGGGCAGGTCCGGAACAGCGCTCGCCACACCGCCCGCGCTTTCCACATAGATATCGGAGAGCTTCACATCCTCGATCGACGAGTTTGGAATGCCGGTCAGAATGGAAGCAAAACGAGTCGGCGCGTTGTAGCAGACCAGATTGCTGATGAGGATGCGGCGCAAAGTGCCCACCTGCGTCTTGCCCGCCGGACCACGCAGGCGCGAGCCAAGCCGCATGAAGATGGGTCCGGTGACCAGATCACGCATCGTCGTATTGGTGATGGTTACATCCTCCAGCAGCGCGCCATCGACAGACTCCAGGGCATAGCCCTGACAGCCTTCAAAGACGCAGTTGGCGATGGTAATGTTCTCAAATCCGCCATTCGATTCGGTACCGCACTTGATGCGTCCGGTGTGCGGGATATGATCTTCGGGCGTGTATTTGCGATAGCTGCCATCGAGCACGGAGCCAAGCTGGTAACAGCCCGTGACGAAGCAGTTGGCGATGGTCAGGTTTCGCGTGGGGCGAGCATAGCCGAGCGCAAAGCTGGATTTGGGGCAGATGCCGTCGTCCCAGGGGGAGTTGACCGTGCAGTTGGTCACGCGGACGTTCTGGCAACAGTCGATGTCCATGCCGTCGCGGTCAGTGTCGATCTTCAGGTTGTCGATGGTGACGTTATCCACCCCAGTCAGCAGAATGCCGAAGTGACCGCCTTTCAAAATCGAAAAATCACGTAACAACAGATTGCGGCAGTTCTTGAGTGCGATGGTTTTGTTGCCCACGCCCGGCTGCTCGGCGATAAACGGCGGGCCCTCGCCTTTGCGACCACGACCGTTGGACAGGCCTCGACCCCAGAGCAGACCCGTGCCGGTGATGCTGAAATCATGAATATCCTCAGCCCATATCAACGAATTGTGCCAGTGATTGTGGCCATAATCCTGAAACGCATTCCAGGCCGTGTTAGGCTCGGCAGCGTCATAGACACCGCCGTTGTAGCCGGTGGATTGGCCGGGCGCGGGCGAGTCGGCTGCAATCAGGGTTGCGCCCTGCATCAGGTGCAGGTGAACAAAGCTCTTGAGCCGGATCGAGAACGAGAGATAGCTGCCCGCCGGAAACAGCACGACTCCGCCGCCAGCCTGGGCCGCAGCATCGATAGCTGCCTGAATGGCGCGTGTATCCAGGGTTTTGCCGTCGCCGGTGGCGCCAAAGCGATGAACGTCAAAGATGCCCTGCCGTCCGAGCGTCTCTGCTGTGATGTGCGGAGAACTGGCCGCAGCGGCAAGCGATGCGGCAGGAAACGAAGCGGCTGCAAGACCGGCAGCACCGGTGCGCAGAAAGCTGCGACGGAAAGCATCAAACTGGCTCATGACGGAAATCCTCTCCCTCCAAGGGACGCAATTGAGTGTACCGAAAAAAGAAGGCGTGAAGCCGCACCGTGCCCCACGCCTCAGGAAAGTCAACCCTGTTTAGAAGACGATGCGGCCACCGATCTGCACCTGACGCGGCAGGCTGTTTTGCGCAACCTTGGTGATATAGCCAAAGTCGCTCGATGTAGCACTGTTCACGTTCGGCGCATTGAACACCGCATGGTTCAGCGTGTTGAAGGTTTCAAAGCGCAACTGGAAGTACGCGCCATGACCAAAGTTGAAGTTCTTCAGGATGGAAGCGTCGAGGTTGTTGTAGCCATCCTGACGAACCCAGGAGAGTGTCTGCGGCAAGGTTCGCAGGTGAAAGGCATATTGGCCATTGATGAACTGGCTGCCATCGCACGCACCCGAAGTGGGGCACGCCGAAGAGTTGCCGGTGACAAAAGCCGAGGTGCTGAGCGCAGGCGTCCCGGAGCCAACCGCAGACGTATTGCGCGCATGATCGGTGATCTGTCGCAGGGACGTTCCCGGCTGAAGTGGAATGTCTGCACTGAATTCGATGGGCGCTCCGGTCTGGAACTGGTAGATGCCGTTGATGACGTAGCCACCAAGAATCTCATCCCAGAGTCGGCTGCCACCGAAGTTGAAGAACTTTCCCTGTCCAAAAGGCAGCTCATAGGTGCTGCCCACGGTGAAGTGCTGTGTGTGATCGAAGGGCGAAACGCGCCGGGTAAGCTGTGCGTCTTCGTCGTTCAGGTAGGTGTCCTGTTCGATCAGTTTGGAGAAGCTGTAGTTGGCAGTCATCGTCAGACCGTGGGACATGCGATGCTCCCAGTGCGCGATCAGGTCCTGGAAGAAGGACTGTCCGATGGTCTGATTCTGCTCCGTCACTCCATTGGCGCCGAACTGCGGAAAACCGGTAATCAGGGCCGAAAACGGAACCGTCTTGGACTGGTTGACGCTGGTTGTGTTCTTCGCGCCCAGTGTCTGGTAGAAGGGGTTGGTGACGGACTCACTGTATGCCTTCGCAATGCTTTCATCGCGATAGGGATTGGTGGTCAGGAACGGAAGCAGCGTGGCGTTGAGGTTATGGGTCTCCACCGGCAGGTGAAGCGCGTGGTTGCCGACGTACATCAACTCCACCATGTCGTTGTGAGTGATGGCTCGCTGAATTCCGATGTTCCAGCGCTCGGAGTATGGATCATGCTGCACCGGCGCGAGGAAGCTGATCGCCTGACCGAGGAAGGTGTTTGCACCCTGGGACGAGCCTTGCGGCTGCTGGAATCCATTGGGAAATGGATTGCTGAGCGAACCGGCAGATGTTTCTCCGTTGTTGGTCGAGGCCAGATATTGGGTCGCCGCGCTGAAACCCTCCTGATTGGAAAGAGCTGCTGACGAATACTGCCCCTGAGAATTGAGGTTGGAGAGCGTTTCCGGCTGCACGAAGATACCAAAGCCACCACGAATTTCGGTCTTGTTGTTCAGACTCCATGCGAAACCGATACGCGGGCTGAAGAAACCATTGTTGGTGGCATAGACTGCGCCATTGGGACCGTTGGGAAAGGTCAAGCCGCCAAGGGTGTTGATGTTGTTGATGGAGTAGGAGCCACCATAAGCCGTGATCGTGACGGGCGCAAAGGCCGGTGTGCTGGCATAGTTGATGGCCGCGGTCGGGTTGAATCCATTCACCGTTCGTCCCAGCTTCTCGCGGAAAGGCGTATCGATGTCGTAACGGAGGCCAAGGTTGAGGGTGAGGTTGTCGGTCACGCGCCAGTCATCCTGAATGAAGGAGCCGATGTAGTACTGGTGATAGTCGGCGCGAGCGTTGAGATCAAACTCACCGCCAGCCGGCAGACCGAGCAGGAAGGTGGCAAGATCACCACCAAAGGTCTGCGCCGCAGCACCCGTTCCCGCTTCGACAAATCCAGAGTTGAAGCTGAAGCTGCCGGAGGAGTTGCCAAAGTTCTGAATGCTGATCCGGTACTGACGTCCGTCAAAGCCCACCTTCAGCGTGTGGCGTCCGATCACCTTCACCATGTCCATGAAGACCTGATAGCTGGTGCTGGGATCGAGCGCCGAGCCTGTGTCGCCCAGGCACTGGAAGCTGCTGTGGCCACCGCAACTGTTCCCGGTCTGGAAGTTGATGAAAGGCAACTGCACCAATTCGCTGGCCGACTGCATGTAGCCCGGGAAACCGAGGCTGTTGGGGCTGTAGACGGTGGCCGGAGTGCTGTGCACCTCATTAAAGAATGTCCAGTTGAGACGCGTGTCAAAGATCGTCGTCGCGTTCAGCGTGTAGACGTTGTCGAGCGATGTGCCCCAGTTTTCGCGCTCCAGAATGGTTCCGGTTGCGCCGTTGCCAAAGTAGTTGTTCTTGGTCTGCGAGCGATAGTTGTGGCGAATGTCAAAGAAGATATGATCGGCCGCGTTGACGTTGTAATCCAGACGCCCGAATTCGTTGTCGTAGTTGTCAATGCTCGGCGCGTTGGCAATGTAGTTGTCCTGGCCGTCGGCCGCTGCACCGGAGGTGTTGTTGGGAGACGGAAACAGCTTCAGATACGCCTGCGCGATGGAGTTGAGCGGACCCGCGCTGGTGATCTGGTTTTTCAGGATCGGTGCGCGGGTGTAGGACGAACCGTTGACCGTGACCTGATACGGGTTATAAAGCTGGTTGGGATCCAGATAGGGGCTGGTGTTCTTGCCGCTTGGATTGCACATGGCCGCCGCTGAACCCGGATCGTTGGCAAATCCAGCAGGGCAACCCGCAGCCAGCGTCTGATAGAAGTCACCCGCGCGTTCACCGCCAGAGGAGCTGCCCAGCAGCGGATCGCTGTCCGTGGGTACGGTCAGCGTAGCCGTGTTTGGGGTGGAATCCTTCAACCCTTCAAAGGCAAAGAAGAAGAGCAGCTTGTTGCGCCCGTCGTAGAGTTTGGGAATTCGCACAGGACCGCCAAAGGTGAGACCGTACTGATTGAAGTGAAAGACCGGAGTCGGCTTGTTGGCACGATTGTTGAAGTAGGTGTTTGCATCGATGCCGGAGATCTGACCGAACTCATAGGCGGTGCCATGATACTCGTTGGTGCCGCTCTTCGTGACCAGGTTCACAACACCGCCAATGGTGTGGCCAAAGCTGGCGTCGGTGTCAAACGGACGAACGGAAACCTCGGACACTGAGTCTTCCGTCGGCGCATACGCCAGAGCACCCAGCAGCGTGAGGTCAGGAGAACCATCCAGCAGCACCTCGCTCACCTGATTGGGCGTTCCACCCATCGACCACGAGTTGCCCGCATTGTTGTCAAAAGGATGAATCTGCTGTGGCGCCGCAGTGTTGATGACGCCTGGCGTCAGTTCGGCCAGCGTTGTCGGCGTGCGTCCGTTCAGCGGCAGATCCGCGACAGACTGCGTATCGATGACCGAACCCACTGAGGCATCGGATGTATTCAACTGAGGGGGCGCGCCGGTGACCGTGACCGACTGCGTTGCCGCGCCGACCGACATCTTGAGATCGATGACCGCATGTTGCTGCGACTGGAGCGGAACGCCCTTTCGCTCGATCGACTGGAAGCCGTTTGCCGTCGCGTTGATCACATATTCACCCGGTAACAGGAACGGAACCACATACTGCCCGGCTGCATCGCTGACCGTGTGATTGACGGTGCCGGTGTTGACCTCGCGAACGGTGATGGCCGCGCCGGGGATGACGGCTCCGCTGGAGTCCATGACCGTGCCGGAGATGGTTCCGCGGAACTCCTGCGCGCTGGCGAGGTGAGCGCCACCAAGGAAAGTAGCTCCCAGCAACAAAGCGCAGACCATCACGCTCAGAAGCGCTGTGAAGCGAGAGGAAGAATCGCGATTCCGTGCATCCAGTCGATGGACCGCACGATGAACGACTGATTGTAGTGGTCCTACCAGTTGAAGGCCACACTTGAAGCTTGTACGCATGCCTGGCATCCTTTGAAACAGATTTGGGTCAGAGAGCGAATTGACCAGCGAAACGAATTGTCTCTGTGCTTAGCAACAATTGTCAATAGTTGTGAAAAAGTTTTTTTGAGGGGCGGACCTGCTCTTCAAGGGGTTTCTCTCTGCATCGGGAGAAGATAATGATTACATTGGTCTGACCATGCGAACGTAGAAAACGAGGGCTTGGCGAAGCCTACGTCATGGATCAGACAGCTAACGATGAAAATAAATGGATTTATTCAGAGGACAAACGTTGCTCCGGTGCACCCTGGAAATGCCCATTGCCGAGATTGACCTGAATTGGCAGGGATGCGCCCACCAACCTTACGGCTCGTCGCGATAGATTCCGATCTCTGCCGTTCCGCCCTCGGCCTGGCGCGCGCGAAACATGCCTGGCGTGTTGAAACTCCAGGCCATCTGACCATCCGGGGCGATGGCAATGACGCCACCGTCGCCATGGATCGGCGCCAGTTGCTGCTGGATGACTAGATCGGAGGCAGCCTGAAGGCCCATGCCCTTATATTGAACCAGAGCACAGATCGTCCGAGCGACGGTGTAGCGAATGAAGTATTCTCCGATCCCGGTTCCGGAGACAGCGCAGGACTGGTTGGAGGCGTAGGTGCCGGCGCCGATGATGGGCGAATCGCCGATGCGATCCCAGCGCTTGGCCGTGAGGCCACCGGTTGAAGTGCCTGCCGCTACATTGCCGGAGCGGTCCAGAGCAACGACGCCGACGGTACCGTATTTATGGTTCTCCGGCGTCTCAAAGAATGCTGCCTGATGATCGGGCGCGGGCGGAGCACCGGCCGGACGCGAGGGGATGGGAAGATGTTCCTGCTTGAGTTCGCGGATGAGGCTCTGCCAACGACGCTCGGTGAAGAAAAACGAGGGCGGTACCTGCTCCAGCCCGACCGAGGCGGCAAAGGCGTCTGCGCCAGCGCCTGCCAGCATGACGTGCTGGGATTTTTCCATGACGGCACGCGCCAGCGAGATGGGATGCCGCGTTCGTGTGACGTCCGCCACCGCGCCAGCTTTCATACTGCTGCCGTCCATGATGGCTGCGTCCAGTTGATTCGTTCCATCGGCGGCAAAGACAGCGCCACGCCCGGCATTGAAGTTTGGATCATCTTCCAGAATGCGAATTGCTGCCTCGACCGCATCCAAAGACGAGCCACCTCGATCGAGCACCGAAGTCGCCGCGTGCAAAGCCTCGGCCATGCCCACTCGATACTGCTTTTCGGCCTCCGGCGTCATCGAACTGCGTTCGATCACTCCAGCCCCGCCGTGGATGACGACAGCCCACTTGTGGTGTGCAGTCTTTGCCGGCGATTGAGCGAGAACGGAAGTTGTCATCATCAGAAAAAGAGCAAGCAAGCGCTGCATCGAGATTACCTCACAGTCGGCGGAAGATCATTGCGAATGATTGCGCCATCCTTCATGACAAAGGCGACGCGGGTGACGGCGGTGATATCTTCCAGTGGATTCCCCGGAACCGCGATGATGTCGGCATCGAAGCCCGGTTTGAGCTGACCCATGTGATCGGCCCAGCCCAGCAGGCGTGCGCCATGCAGCAGGTCGGCGCGCAGAACGTCTGCCGGCGCCATGCCGTATTTGACCATGAGCACAAACTCGCGTGCCTGCGTTCCGTGTGGAAACGGACCTACATCGGAGCCGACGGCCATGGGGACTCCGGCAGCGAGCTGCTTGTGAAACTGCTGAACGTGGTAATCGAGTTCGGCGTGCTCCTGAGCGGCGGCCGCCGGTGAATCGGCATGATCGGCAAAATATTCGCTGATGGTAAACGTGGGCACCGCATAAATCTGTTTCTCCCGCATCAGCCGCATCGTCTCGTCACTCAACTGATATGCGTGATCGATGGAGGCCACGCCGGCCGTTGCCGCGAACAACGCACCTGGCTCACCGGTGCAGTGAACGCCGACTACGGTGCCCATGCGCGCCGCTTCCGCAACGGCAGCAGCAAGCTGCTGTTCCGTGAACTGCCAGGGAGTGTGAAAGACACCGTTGACGTAGGTGTCGCGACCGGTCTGATACATCTTGACGAAGCTGGAGCCTTCCTTGAGCTGCTCGCGGATGACGGCGATGATCTGATCGGTGCTGTCGGCATAGGTCGCATTGGAGCTGATGTGTTCGGCAGGATTGAAGTGAATGGCATCCTCGTGGCCGCCAAGGATGCTGATGGCGTTGCCACTGATGCGCATGTGAGGGCCGGGAATCAGCCCGGCGTCGATGGCATTGCGCACGGCTGTATCGGCAGAACCGGCACCTTCGGTGCCCATATCGCGTTCGGCGGTGAAACCAGCCATCAGATCATCCCGCGCGGCCAGCTCGGCATAAATCGTGCGCTCCGGTACGGATTCGACCACAGTCTGCATATCTTCCGCGCCTGGATGCAGAAAGAGGTGAACATGAGCATCGATCAGGCCGGGCATCAGCGTCGTGTCGCCCAGATCGATGACGCGGACACCGGCAGGATGCTGCACAGCCGGTCCCGCAGCCACAATGCGCCCATCCCGAATGTAGATTTCTCCCGGTGACTGAACTGTTCCCTGCTCCACGTTCAAGATGCGCGCAGCGTGAAGTACAACGGCGGAGGATGGGGCAGTCGCGCTGGTTGCAGCCTGAGCGGAAAGCAAAGCCGCACTGAGGCCAGCGGCCAGAATGCTCATGGACAGGAAGCTCGAAACGAGACGGGAAAACATGGCCCGATAGTAAACTAAATCTATCGGTTCGCACGGAGAATTTCTTTTCTGCCCGGCGATACGCCGCGAATGGGATGCGGAGCGCTTCGGTGTTCCATGATCCGAAAGATTCCTGCGTGTGCAATTATCGGTGCGACGGGAGATCGAAAAACTGAAAATGCTGCGTCCGACTGTCGTCTGCGGCATCCAAAGATACGTCTAACTGTATAGCCGTATCGAAACAAATTTTGGGTAATGCCAGTGAAGCCAACAGAAAGCGAGCGCGCTGGCACTTTTGACTGGAGTCGTTTTTGCGTTTTATCTCATATCTTTTTTTTGTATCCCTTCTAATACCCGCAGCGGCTCAAACTTCTTCGGACACGTGTGCGCCGATACCGGATGCGCCAACCGTGGCGATTCTGCAGGTTCCGAGCGAGGTTCCCTCGCAGGCTCATCCATCCAGTCAAGCCCCATCTCAAGCCCCTTCGGCGCTCACGCCTCAAGCCACTTTGCCAAGCTCTGCAAATCGCGAGGAAACGCCGAAGACCACGGTTGATCCTCGACAGCAACAGCCCAAGCGCATCCTTGGCTTCATGCCCAACTATCGCGCCGTAAGCGCGGGAGAGACTCCGCCTCCGCCGTCGGCTAAGCAGTCCTTTGATCTGGCAACGGTGAACAGCTTTGATTACTCCGCGATTGTCTTCGGAGGCTTGACTTCACTGCTGGCCGAAGGTACGAATACTCACCCGGACCTTGGAAAAGGCGTATCGGGTTTTTGGGGCTATTACTGGCGCGGTTTTATCGACAAGACGGATGGAAACTATCTCGTCGTCTTTGCTCTACCCACCGTGCTGCATGAGGATGTTCGCTATTACGCCATGGGGCATGGAGGATTCAAGCGACGCGCCTTTTACGCTGCCTCCAGCGTGCTGATCGCTCGCAATTATCAAGGGGAAAAGACGTTCAGCGGAGCGGAAGTTTTTGGCCGCGCCATCGCTCAGGGCGCTTCGATGCTCTACTATCCTGACCAGGACAACACGATTGGAGCCTTGTTCTCCCGATACGGATATTCCATCGGTCGAGACGCAATCACGGCAACCTTTCGCGAGTTCTGGCCGGATATTGCCACCCATGTCCTGCATCGCCATCCTTGAGTAGAAATTCAGGTCAGATGACGGAGAGTTCACGCTCATCGGCTCACGCATGGCCACATGCTTGCATCTAAACTGTAATTGACCGTATCTGGAGGCTCATTGCGTTTTCTGGTCACTGTTTTTCTGTGCTTCTCCGCTGCCGCATCCGCACAATCCGCACGTTCCAGCTTGAACCTTCCCAATGCGCCGGTTTCGCATCTGAACGCGCAGCTGTCCGCCAGCAACGAAGCGGGATTTTCTGCTTTTGACGGATTGACGGCTCTGAACCTCTCGCAGTCTTCCGCAGCAGGTGGACAAAGCACAAGTTCGTCGGACAGCGAAAAGAACTCCACGACCTCGAAGTCGTCCCCGGGCGCCAGTGGAGCGCAGACCATTCCTGCGGATGAGCAACAGCCCAAGCGGATTCTGGGGCTGATGCCCAACTATCGCGCGGTCAGCGCCGGAGTGCGTCCGCCACCACCAGGGCCGAAGGAATCCTTCATCATCGCTACGGAAAACAACTTTGATTACTCTCAGTATGTCTTTGTGGGATTGACCTCGCTGATGGCTGAGGGATCCAATACCCATCCGGAGTTCGGCAAAGGTGTCGGAGGCTACTGGAGTTATTACTGGAGAGGTTATATCGATAAGTCCGCTGGCGATTATCTGATTATCTTTGCTTTTCCCACGCTGTTTCATGAAGACGAACGTTACTTTGCGATGGGTCAGGGCAGCTTCTGGAAGCGTACAGAGTACTCTGGAATGTCGGTCTTCATCACTCCGGACTATCACGGAAAGAATACCTTTAACTGGGCTGAGATATTGGGTCGCGGAGTTTCTCAGGCTGTATCTCTTACTTACTATCCGTCTTCGGTTGCCACGCCTTCGTCCTATTTCAGCAAGTTCGGTTATGCCGTGGGCCGTGACGCGCTGACCAACGTCTTTCGAGAGTTTTACCCGGACATCGCGCATATCGCTTCACGAACGTTCCACCGGAAAAACAAGCCCAAGGCGAGTTGATTCAGGCAGACTGCGCTATGGCTCGCGCGCGCTCAAAGATGGCGCGAAACATGGGCTCGGTCAATCGGCCCGTGTTGGTGTTTTGCAGGGACGGATGGTAGCTGGCCAGCAGATAGCGTCCATCGGCAAGACGAAACTCTGCTCCATGTGCAAACGTGAATCCGGCGCGGGAAGCGAGCGCTCCACTGCGCAACAGGACGCCGACGGCGGCGTCAAAACCAATTCGCCCCAGGCAGACGATCACGCGTAATTGGGCAAGCAAAGCGATCTCCTGATCCAGCCACGGAGCACAGGTCTGGATCTCCTGCGTAGTCGGCTTGTTGTCCGGCGGCGCGCAGCGCACAGCGGCGGCAATCCAAAGGTCGGTAAGAGTGAGTCCGTCGCCGCGATGCGTGGATTCTGTCTGCGACGCAAAGCCTGTGCGGTGCAGAACCGGGTACAGAAAGTCACCCGATCCGTCGCCGGTGAATGGACGACCGGTTCGATGTGAACCATGCGCGCCGGGGGCAAGGCCGACAATCAGTACACGCGCCCGTGGATCACCAAATGACGGCACGGGACGCGCCCAATACTCCCAGTCGCGCCACTGGCGACGGCGCACGCGCGCAACCTCAGCACTGTAGGCGATCAGCCGCGGGCAGCGCCTGCAGCCGATGATCTGCTGATTGAGCATGTCCAAACTCACGACTGGACTCACGACTGGACTCAGCGCTGGCCTTGTCGCTGGCGTCCTCTCGCACTCGGTGTTTGGCTGCGGTGCAGAAACGCTCATTCGCGGTTTCGCCATCGGACCCCTCATCGGACCATGCTCCCACTTAACGATTGTAGCGATGCGGGAAAGTTTCAACACTCTGCGACGTTGCCGTAGAATTGCGTTGCGCGAAACGAAGCGAAAAAATCGTTTTGTTGATGGAGATCCCATGCGGAACAAGCTCACCCACGCCCTGCTGCTGATGACCCTGATTGCAACCTTTGCTTTGACCACGGAAAGAGCACAATGTGCCACTCCCCCGATTCTGATCAACGGTGAAGCGCCCGTTACGCTGACGCGCACCCACACGCCGGGCGGAACCCAGCCGGAGTTTACCGGCATCACGCTGATGCCGGGCCGTGGCATGGAGGTGCAGCAGATCACCGCATGGTTCCCGGGCAAAGGTGAGGTTCACGTGCTGGCTTCGCCCTCGCTGGCGCAGTCGGCCACGATGTTAAATACGCGGGACACGCCCAACGGCGACCTGGGCTATCGGCTTGGCGCCGCGTTTCTTTTTCCTTACCCAAACCGGATTCGTGGCAAGCTCTCGCCGGATGGCAAGATGCTGACCGCAGTCTGGCAGGGGCGCAGCATCCTGCTGCCGGCCAACAACGTGGGCAGTCGGCCCGGTGCGGAGCGCCACGCAATGCACGGACTGATTTTGAAAGCAAAGGCAACCGATCTCCACATCACCCATACCGCAGGAGGCGGAACGATTACAGCGGTTCTGCACTGTGGCGATTTCGGTGGGCATTGGTTCTCCAGCAGCGATTTGATGTACACGATCACGCTGACAGCAAAAAGCGTGGAGGTATCGATCACAGCCAAAAATGTGGGCAAAACAAGCGAACCCGTTGCGCTGGGCTGGCACCCGTATTTGGCCCTGCTCAGCAAGGATCGCAAGCAGGCCCGGTTACACATTCCCGGCAGCGTGCTGGCGGCGGTGGACAACTACGACAACGTGTTTCCAACGGGAAAGCTGATGCCGGTCGCGGGCACGCCGTATGACTTTCAGGCGCCCAATGGCAAGGCGCTTGGCGGTCAGTTCCTGGACGATAACTTCAGTTCGCTGGAGCGAACCCACGGAGTGGTAGTGGTCAAAGTGCTCGATCCGGAGGCTCACTATGGAGTGGAGATCGATGGCCTCTCCCCGGAGATTCGCACGGTGCAGGTCTATGCCCCGCCGACACAGAGTTTTGTTGCGGTTGAAGATCAATATAACTTCGGAGACCCGTTTGGCAAAGAGTGGGGGACGATGAATACAGGAATGGTGACACTGGCCCCCGGCAAAAGCACCACATGGAAGGTAAGACTCGGTCTGTTGCAGCCATAGAGCGAGTTTCGACTGCTTCGTCCATCTCCATTGCCACGACAGCATCGGATCCTTCATCCAGAGGGTTTCATGCTATCGGGCACGGGAGGATCGTCATTTGCGCAACAAGCGCTGCCACCTGCGCCAAGACTGGTTTGACCGCCTGAGTGAAGGCTCTTACCATAGAAGATGACGTCTCCTGCTCGGCTTCCGGCAGCGCCGTCCCGGAGCGTCTACAGGAGCGCATCCGGGAGATCGCGCAGCACGCCGAGCCAACCTTGAGACGGACGCATACTGGAAGGCACACACATTGAGTTCTACTGAGACGATTGAAACCGCCCCCAACGCCGACAAGGCCACCGAAACAACTCTTGCCAACAGCCCGGACTCTCAGAGTGGTCCTGTGGAGCACTCGCATCCAGATCACGATCACGCGGGCCACGATCATGCGGGCCACTCCCACGGCCCGGTCCTGAATCCAGACTGTGTGCGCGAAGTGAAGATTGAAGCTACAGCGGATGAAGTTGCCGCAGCTTTTGCGCGTGTACTGAAAGAGTACAAAAAGTACGCAAAAATTCCCGGCTTCCGCGCCGGCAAGGTTCCGGAGACGGTCGTACGACGTCGCTTCGCGGAGCAGATTCGCAAGGATGTGGTGGAGCGGCTGCTGCCGGAGCGTTTTCAGGCAGCCATTCAATCCGCCGGACTGCTTCCTGTCTCGCAGCCTCAGCTCACTCAGCTCACCCTGGAAGAAGACAAGCCGCTCGAAGGCACAGCGGTCTTTGAGGTTGTTCCTCCCATCGTGATTGACGGCTACCAGGATGTCACCGTTCCCCGGCCCACGATCGCCGTGACGGATGAGGAATTCCAGCGCGAGCTGAAGCAGTTGCAGGAGTCACGCTCTACCGTGGAGACCGTGGACGAAGATCGTGCGCTGGTGGATGGCGACTGGGCGCAGATCAGCTTCAGCGGAGTCGCCAGGGATGGCGAGGCTGCCGAGCCGATCAGCGGCGAAAACTCGCTGCTGGAGATCGGCGGCGAACAGACGCTTCCTGCCTTTACGGAAGCGTTGCGCGGCTCACGCATGGGCCAGGAAATCCAGGCGGAAGTGGTCTATCCGGCGGATTATCAGGAAGCCAGCCTGGCGGGGAAAACCGTCGCGTACACGATTGCGGTGCAGGCGATCAAGAAACGGATTCTGCCCGAGCTGAACGACGCCTTTGCGCAGGAACTGGGTGATTATGAAAACCTGGTGGCGCTGGAGAACAGGATTCGGGAGTATCTGCAAGGCACCCGGGAGCGCGAAGCCGAGCAGCAGACAAGGGAAGCCCTGTTTGCCAGGCTAGCCGAGCGTTTTGCTTTCCCTGTTCCAGAAACTCTGGTGCAGCAACAGGTGGACGCGCGGCTGGATCGCGGCCTGCGAGCACTGGCCGCACAGGGCATGAGTGCGGAGATGATGCGCAAGCTCGACTTCAATCGTCTGCGCGGCGCACAGCGTGACTCTGCCTTGCAGGAGGTTCGCACGGCGCTGCTGCTCGATCGAATTGCCGAAGCCGAGGGCATCGAGGTGACCGACGAAGAGTTTGAGCGCGAGCTGCAGATGGCTGCGCTGCAATCCCGTGAACCGCTGGAGAGTTTGCGCGCACGTTTGACCCAGGACGGCGGGCTGGCTAGAATCCGAGAACAGATCAAACGCGAGAAAACTGCAAGCGCGCTGTATCAGCGGATGCCCGCTGCCTGATGGCATCACGCCTGAGTCCCGGCGCATTCAGATCCATCTTCAGGAATGCGCCCGTTATCAACCAGCATCACCTTCCCGCCGGAGCGCGACAGCAAATCCGGCAAAAGTGAGAGAATAGCGGCATGGCACTGGTTCCCATGGTGGTTGAGCAGACGAGTCGCGGCGAACGCGCCTATGACATTTATTCCCGTCTGCTGCGCGACAATATTATCTTCCTCGGCACTCCCATCGATGACCAGATTGCCAATCTGGTGGTGGCGCAGATGCTGTTCCTCTCTGGGGAAGACCCGGAGAAGGATATTCAGCTTTACATCAACTCGCCGGGCGGATCGATCACCGCCGGGCTGGCGATTTATGACACGATGCAGTTCATCAAGAACGATGTGGTGACCTATTGCATCGGACAAGCCGCCAGTATGGGCGCGTTTCTGCTGCTCTCCGGCACCAAAGGCAAGCGTTTCGCTTTGCCCAACTCACGCATCCTGATTCACCAGCCCTCCATGGGCGGGTTGAGTGGTCAGGCGACAGATATCGATATTCATGCGCGCGAGATTCTGCGCATTCGCGAGATTACCAACACGCTGATGGCCAAGCACACCGGCCAGACGCTGGAGCGGATTGAGCGGGATGTGGAGCGCGATTTCATCATGACCGCGCCCCAGGCCAAAGAGTACGGTATCATCGATGAAATCATTGATCGTCCGAGAAGTTGAGACAGGGTTGTCACTCGTTACGGGGTAATTCGAGGGGATGCAAAGATGAAAACACGTTCGGGACCGGAAGATACACTGCGATGCTCGTTCTGCCATAAGTCGCAGGACGCCGTCGCCAAGCTCATTTCCTCGCCGAGCGACTATCCTCGCGCCTACATCTGTGACGAGTGCGTAGCCGTATGCAACTCCATTCTGGACGATGATCGCAGCGAGGCCAGCACGGCCACTTCTCCGGCTCACCTGCCCAAGCCCCAGGAAGTGAAAGCCTTCCTCGATGAGTATGTGATCGGCCAGGACCAGACCAAGAAGAAGCTGGCCGTTGCGGTGTACAACCACTACAAGCGTATCCAGATGAATCGGATGCGGAACAACGATGTGGAGCTGGCAAAGTCCAACATTCTGCTGCTTGGCCCCACAGGATCGGGCAAAACGCTGCTGGCGCACACGCTGGCCAAGATGCTGGATGTACCCTTTGCGATTGTGGATGCGACGACGCTGACGGAGGCCGGCTACGTCGGCGAAGACGTGGAAAACATCATCCTGAAGCTGCTGCAGGCCGCCGACGGCGACGTGGCGCGAGCGCAGAGCGGCATCATCTACATCGATGAGATTGACAAGATTGGCCGCAAGGACGAGAACCCTTCCATCACCCGCGATGTCTCCGGCGAAGGTGTGCAGCAGGCGCTGCTGAAGATTCTGGAAGGCACGGTTGCCAACGTCCCCCCGCAGGGTGGACGCAAGCATCCGCATCAGGAGTTCACCGCGGTTGATACCACGAACATCCTGTTTATCTGCGGCGGTGCGTTTGTGGGCCTGGAACGGGTTATCGGTCGGCGCATCGGCAAGAAGGCGCTTGGTTTCAAAGCTACGGAAGAGACCGAAGCCGATGGAGCCATTGCGCTGCGCCCGCAGAGGGATACGGAACTGCTCCGTCAGGTTGAGCCGCAGGACCTGATCAAGTATGGCTTGATCCCAGAGTTTGTGGGACGTCTGCCCGTGATGGGCGTGCTCGAAGAGTTGGACGAAGCCGCTTTGGTCGAGATCCTGACCAAGCCGAAGAATGCCATTCTCAAGCAGTATCAGCGGCTCTTCGAGTATGAGAATGTGCATCTGCACTTCACGGCGGATGCGGTGGGCGCCGTGGCGCGCGAAGCGCTGCGACGCAAGGTGGGCGCGCGTGGCCTGCGCATGATCCTGGAAGAGCTGATGCTGGACCTGATGTACAACCTGCCCAACAGCAAACGTTCCCGCGATCTGGAGATTACTCGCGAGATGGTCGAGCGTCGCGACCTTTCGCTTTCGCTGGCGCTGCTGGAAAAAGCCGGATAAATCTTCCCCTTCCGGCTTTTCTGCGCAACGCCGCAGCGACGCGTCGCCTGACTGTTGCCAGACACGGTTGTTGCCAGTCATAGCCGTTGCTTGACACGGCTGCTCTGCATCGCCGACGCTGAATGCATGTTTCGATTCGTGCGTCGGTCTGCGCTCTTGGTTGTTTTTGCCTTATTCGCTTCCCTTCCCCTGGTCATGCCTTCGTCGGCTTTGGAGCGTCAACCTTACACCACGTATCAAGCGCGTCGGGTTGCTCTGGGTCAGGCGCTTCAAGGCGGCGTCGCCGTGCTATTTGCCGCTGAAGAGCCTTTGCTCGACTTCATGCCCTATCGCCAGGATGCAGATTTCTATTACCTGACAGGATGGAACGAGCCGGGAGCTGCGCTGCTGGTCGTTGGAGCCGATTCTCAGGCAGATCCGGCGCATGGCTATCGCGAGGTGCTTTTCCTGCCGACACGCAATCTGCGCATGGAAAAATACACGGGCATCAAGATGGATGCCGCGACGCCCGATGCGGCACAACGCGCTGGCGTAGATGCAGTGATGTCGATGGGCGAGTTACCGCAGTTTTTGAATCATCTGATTCGCGCCAATCGGCGGGTTGCCGGAAATCTCTGGGCGCCCCCGGACTCCGCGCAGACTACAGCGCTGCTGCAATGGACAGCGACGACGCTGGGCGATGCGACGCCGCTGAAGTCACACGATCTTACGCGGCTGACCACCCCGTTGCGACAGGTGAAGGATGCCGGCGAAATCGCTTTGCTGACCCACGCGGCCAATGCCTCGATGGATGCGCAGCGGCTGATGTTCCGCTCGATCAAGCCTGGGGCGACGGAGCGAGCTGTGGCCGGCGAGATGATCGCCCGCATGATGGAGGATGGTTGTGAACGGCCATCGTATGCGCCGATTGTCGGCTCGGGAATCAACTCGACGGAACTACATTACTCCGAGAACTCCGCCACCATGCAGGCGGGGGATGTGGTGGTGGTGGATGCCGCCTGCGAATACAGCATGTACGCCTCCGACATCACGCGCACCGTGCCGGTCTCCGGACACTTCACGGCGCGTCAGCAGGAGGTCTATGACGTGGTGCTGGGCGCGCAGCGCGCAGCGGCGGCGGCGTTCGTCGCCGGCAAATCCACGATCAACGATCCGTATCACAAAGACCCCAACTCGCTCGACACCGTGGCCTGGCAGTATATTCACGATCATGGCAAAGGCCTGCACGGTGAACCGCTCAGCGACTACTGGATTCACGGGCTTGGCCACATGGTTGGCATCGATGTCCACGACCCGGCCACCTATCCTGCTGTGCTCAAACCGGGGATGGTCTTCACCATTGAGCCGGGAGTCTACATTCCCGCAGAGAAACTGGGCGTCCGCATCGAAGATACTTTTGTCGTGGGCGCGGATGGCAAGCTGATTGACCTGATCGCCGCGCTGCCACACACGGCCAGCCATGTGGAAGCCGCAATCCAGGCTGCCCGGTGAACGCTATGGAAGCAACGGACGATGAGAGCCTGGACGGCAAGCAGCAAGATCCCTGGAATGCAGAGCCGCTAAATATAAATCAGCTTTGTCAAATCTTTCGCGAGCAGCTCCTTGCCTGTCTTCAGGAAAGTACGCGAGGACGGATGGGCCTGTTCTCCAACACTGACACCCGGCAGGGCGCGTGGCCGGAAGCGGAACAACTGCGCGCGCTGGCTGTTGCCCTGCACGAGATGATGGCGCAACTGCGTCTGGACTCGCCAGCCGGTGCGCTCATCGATCAGTATCTTGATCTCTGCTCGATGCACGGCGAATCGCATCCCGGTGAAGCGCGTCTGGCGCGGCAGTTTCTGAACTGGATGGAGGCAGCCGAGAAGGAATCCGGAGAGCAGCCATGATCGTCTTGCAAACCTTTGTCACCCTTGCCGCAGGATTTTTCGCGATGGCGCTGATCCTGGCGCTGACCACGGCAGCAGCACGCTGGGCGGACAAGCAGCCGATCGCCGGGAAGCCCCTCACGACCGGAGCCATGCTGTGGAACCTGGGAACCACGCTGCTGGCAGCACTTTGTGGCGGCTACCTGACCGCAACGCTCGCCGTGGACAATCCTCTCATTCATGCGCTTGCGCTGGCGATCATCGTGCTGCTGCTTTCCGCACTCAGCGCCATGCAATCCCGAGGAAGCTACCCCATCTGGTTTTCTTTGCTGATGGTGGTCACCGGGCCGTGTGCCGTGATCGGTGGGGGGCTACTGCGCCTGAAATCGATGGGGCTGTGAGAGAACCGGAACAAGCCCCGCAGGGATGAAGCAGACAACCCTCCACGCCGAAGGACGCGGAGGGTTGAAAGCGTGAAGCAAACGAGATTAGCTTACCAGCGCAAGCCGATCGTCAGAGGCACCAGTTCGGTGCGACCCAGGCCCTCGGCGCTGCCCTTGCTGGGCGTGTCAATCCACAGATACCGCGCTTCGATGTAGACACGCAGTCGGCTGACACCGCCCATATCCGGGCTTCCCAGGCGATGAGACAAACCAAAACCAGCGTTGAAGCCGCCCTGATTGCTGGAGAAATGACCCACGGTTACATTCTGATAGCCGCCGTAGCAGAAGTAGTAGCAGTACTGCACCGGCTGCGGATCCGTGAAGCTCGTCAGCTTGCGATAAAATCCGCCGCCGCCGGTGATGTAGATGTCGCTGGCGCGTTTGGGAAACAGGTCATAGACCGGATCGACCGTGAAGGACCAGATGTGCGCATTGCCACCAACGGAACCTGCCTGCCGGGTAATGAAGGCTGGCAATTTGTCGTCGATGAACTGATATTCCACCAGTGCGCTGAAGTGGTTAGTGAACTTCCATCCTGCGCCCAGAGTCACCTCCGGTCCCCAGGTGATGACCTTGGAGTCGGCGCCAATCGGAGCATCTGCACCGCCACCGCCCTCAAAGGACAGATGCGATTTCCAGCCGGTGTGGCGACGATTGTAGCCATGATAAACCTGTCCACCCGCGGCTGGCTCCGGGGCAGCCGGTAAAGCGGTCAACCCGGCGGTCAGACTCGCAGCTCCGTCGGTGCCAAAAGCATCGGCTGTCGTCAACCCTGTCGTGGAGCTGGAGAACGTGCTCGCATCGCTGGTGGCTGCCGCGCGGGCGCTGCCACCTGCGACACACAGCAGCCCGATTGCGGCGGCGAAGGCGGTCATACTCACTGGGCGAAAAAAGCTGAAACGGGAAGGTCGAAACATGGTGCACCTCAAAGAAGTAGTTTGAACTGCGCTCTCGTTGTTCGGATGCCTGTCACTCCACTTGATTGGACACGATAGCGAAGAAAAAGTTGCGATGACTATCGATCCGTTCAGGCCATCAACACAGAGGGCCAGAGTTTGTACTCTGACCCTTTGGAAACACTCCAGGGGGAGTTGGTTGCTCACCCCTGAATATCGAATTGCTCCGGATGAAGCGTTGCATCGTTTTTGACCAGCACACTTTTGCCTGTCAAAGTCTCAAATTCACCCAGCCAGCGCGCATTGCCAGCCTTCAGCACCTTCGCCGTCTCCGGATGAACGCGCAGTGTGATTTCACTTTGATCAAAATGTTTCCGCATCTTGCGCATCTCGGTATAGATTTCATTGGCAACGGTCGCCGGGCTCTTGACCATTCCGGTTGCCTGGCAAACCGGGCACGGAACGCTCAATGTGCGCTCCAGCGACTGTTTGACACGTTTGCGGGTGATGGCCACCAGCCCAAAGTCGTTGAACTGAAGCACCTTGGTCGGCGCTCGATCCTGCTTGAGCGCTTCTTCCAGCGCCGTCAGCACCCGGGCGCGATTTCTGCGCTCGTCCATATCAATGAAGTCGATGACAATAATGCCACCCAGATCGCGAAGCCGAATCTGTCGCACAATCTCTGGAATCGCATCCAGATTGGTTTTGAGGATGGTGTCTTCCAGCCGTGCCGTCTTGCCCACGTATTTGCCGGTGTTGATGTCGATGGCTACCAGCGCCTCCGTCTGGTTGATGACGATCGAACCGCCACTCTTGAGCCATACCTTGGAGCGGAGAGCCTTCGAGATCTCATCCTGAATGCCGAAGTGCTCAAAGAGAGGCACTTCCTTGGTGTAGAGCTTGACACGGCGCACCAGATCTGGCGAGAAGCGATTCAGAAAGCGCACAATCCGCTCGTAATCCGCCTCAGAATCGACCCAGATTTGCGAGAAATCATCGCTGACCTGATCGCGAAGAATACGCTCGATCAGATTCAGATCGTGATAGATCAGCGCCGGCGGCTTGGAACTCTCCGCGCGCTGTCGAATCTCGCTCCACAGGTGAATCAGGAAGCGCAGATCGGCGCGCAGCTCCTCTTCGCTGGCTCCTTCTGCGGCCGTACGCACGATGAACCCGCCTGTCGCTTCGCCGCGTTCGCTCAGCAGAATCCGCTTCAGCCGCTGACGCTCTTCGTCGGACTCAATCTTGCGGCTGACCCCGACATGGCTGACCGTGGGCATGAAGACCAGAAAGCGGCCAGGAAGCGCAATGTGGCTGGTGATGCGCGCGCCTTTTTGCGCAATCGGCTCCTTGGCAATCTGAACCAGGATCTCCTGACCCGGCTTCAACAGATCGCTGATGATGGGCAGATCAGAGGTCTGCGCCGCGCGGCGCGACATCGGGCGACGGCCATCCCCGGAAGATCGCTCACTGCTGCTGCGCTCACTCGGATTTCGCTCGCTCGGATTGCGTTCGCCCTGGCCGCGCTCGCTCTGGCTGCGCTCCGTAGCTCCGCGATCTTCGCGACTCGATTCACCGCGACCCGATCCGCCGCGATTCCGTCCAGAACCATCGCGGCCATCACGACCCGATCCCGAACGGCCCTGACGTCCACCACGCCTGCCGCCATCGCGTCCCGGCGCTGCCTCACCGCTGCGGCCCGGACGCATGTGCGTCTCAAGCTGCACCTCGTGCAACATCTCGCCAATGACTCCCGAGCGCACCTGCTGCTGGAGCGTCTTGTCATCTTCGTCCGAAGAGGTGCGGGGCGCGCGCGATCCCTTGTGCGAAAGCTCGTACTCCTCGACCTCCATCTCTTCTTCTTCCACATCGCCGGATGCGCGGGCGGAAACGCCAAGTCCGGAGTTCTTTTTCCCTTTCTCCGCGGCATCCTCTTTGCGACGGCTGCCAAACAGATCCTTCAGGCGAAAGGCGCTGGGCGGAATTGGATCCGCATCATGGCGCGCTGACCCTTCGAGCAGTTCTTCTTCCTCTTGAAACTCGATCGATGCAACGGTGTCGTCTTCGGTGAGCTTCGCTGTGGCCGCTTCCTGACCCGCTTCCTGACTGGTTACCGCCTCTGCCGTCTTGGGCTGGCTCCGATGACGCGCCAACGATTCGCCCGGCAACAGCCCTTTGCCATCCCATTGAATCTCTGTCTCGATCAACGTGGACGGCTTGGAAGTGACGCGAGCAACAGGGGCTGCCGACGGCTCGGTCGGAGCAGCTTTCGGAGCCGATGAACGGGTTTCGCCTGCAGAGGGATTGCCTCCGTAGCGCGCCAGCGACTCGCCCGGCAAAACAAACGGAGTGGCCGAAGCCTGCTCCGACGAGCGATCCCGCGAGCCAGTGTTTCGACCGGACGCGCGAACATGAAGATTCACCTCAGCATCGTCCGCGACGGAGCGAACCGAAGTCTCCTCGACATCCAGCACAAAGGCCGTAGCCGCTGACGACTCAAAACGCTCGACATCAGACCGTTCAACATCCGGGATATGCTCCGCGGATTGCGCATCTCCCGACTCGGCAGTTCTGGACTCGCCATCTCTGGGCTGATCCTCGCGACCGCCACGACCGCCACGGCGGCGACGACGACCGCGCATCCGACGTCCACCTGTGGCTTCCTCTTCTTCGCCCGCGGCCTGTCCCTGAGAACCCTCGGAAGTTGTGGCGCTTGAAAACTCCTGCGCATCCGCGCTGTCGCTGGATGCTGGACGCTCGCTGCCACGATCCCTGTCGCCCGATCGGCGAGAGCCTTCGTTTGGCATGGCAGGTTGTCGAATCGGTGTGCCCTGGGTTGCGGCGCGCTCCAGTTCGTCGGCGTCTTCCGGCTCTTCCATCTCCATAAAGTCGGTGACGTAGAGGAACGCATCGCGCTCCAGCCCAATATCGACAAACGCGGACTGCATACCTGGAAGAACGCGCGTTACGCGCCCTTTATAGATCGATCCAGCCAGCGTGTATTCATTCTCACGCTCGTAATAAATCTCTGAAAGCTGATCGTCCTCCAGAATTGCCAGCCGCGTCTCATGCGGCGTACTTGAAATACAAATCTCTTTGGCCATGGTGCCTTTCCGTCCCGGGACGTACCGCGGGAACGACCGGCTGGAGACATGATCCAGGAGACACTCGCACAGGAGGAGGCGAATTTTCAGGTTGTCGATCCGCACACACACGGAAGCTCATCCGGTGCGGATGGTCAACAGACGCAGCTCGTAACCGCCATCCGGAGTTCCGGCTGGGAGCCAAGCAAGGCCTGCGGACGCCATCGGCGAGCAGGCGCAACTGCTGACGGTAACCTGTTTGAAGCAAAGATTTTGTGGCATATCCAGCGAATCCCGAAATAGCCTGCCCGGGAGGAAGAACCTTCCAGGAAAACACTCGTTCGATTCGCGACGCCGTTCCGTTGACAAGGGCCAGAACCAGGCTCAAAAAAACGGAAACACAGACCACGCAATGCGCTGCGATCCTGCTTCCACTCTTTACGATCCCACCGTGGGGCCATTCGCCGTCAACTACCCGTCTTTGCGTCTTCATTCATCCCAATCCTGCCGGGGCAACGCATCAGAGTCCCTGCCGGCCAGTAATGGTAGTTTTTCAATTTGCGCCTCATCTTCGTGCGCAAAACCAGATCGATTCCCTGAACTTAGTTCACAAACCGACGCATGCGCACGTTCATCACCACGCCCAGCGCCAGAAAGGTAAACAACACCGAGGACCCTCCGTAGCTCATCAGAGGCAGCGGAATCCCCGTCACAGGCATGAATCCGATGACCATGCCAATATTGACCATGATCTGAAAGGTCAAAACCGCAACCACCCCCATCACCAAAAGAGAACCGGAGATGTCGGCAGCGGTTTGAGCGTTCTGGATCAAACGCATCAATATAGCGAAGTATAACAGCAGAACCAGAAATGCGCCGACAAATCCGTGCTCCTCGCTAAACGCCGCGAAGATGAAGTCAGCATGAGGGATAGGCAGGAAATCCCCCTGCGTCTGCGTGCCTTTTTCCGCTCCCTGACCCCAGATGCCGCCGGAGCCTACTGCAATCAGCGACTGGCGCAGGTGATAGCCCGTGCCGCGTGGATCAGCGTCGGGATTCAGAAAGCTGGTCAAACGCGCCTTCTGATAAGGCTTCACTACCTTGCCGCTGGACCAGGCACCCACCACTATCACCAGGCCAACCGTCCCGAGCAGAAACGCTTGTCGCCAGTGAATGCCACCCAGAAACAAACCAATGAGCAGAATGGGCGAGTAGGTGAGCGCGGTACCGAGATCCGGTTGCGCCACCACCAGCAGCATCGGCACGCCCACCAGAGCGATGGCTTTGAAGATATCCGGCCAGGTCAGCCGCTTGCAGCCCAGATTGGCAAAGTAATGGGCCATCAGCACGATCAGCACCAGCTTGACCCACTCCGACGGCTGAAAGTGAACAGGGCCAATGCGCACCCAGCGTCGAGCCCCCATCACGCGCGTGCCCACCAGCCGAACCGCGACCAAAGAGAGAATGCAGACGCCATATGCCCAGTAGGCGAAGTCAAGCAGGCGGTGATAATCCACGCGCGCCAGCAAAAACATCAGCCCCAGGCCGCCCCCAATCCAGTACATCTGCTTGATGTGAAAACCGACATACTTGGTGTGCATCGTTGCCGAATAAATCTCAAACACCGACAGAACACAAAGCAGCAACACCATGCCCAGCAGCAGCCAGTCAAAGTCGCGATAGCCCAGTGCCTTCTGCATCAGCGTGCCTCAGCCTTTGTCGCCGCGGACTGCCTCTGCTGCAAAACCCTCGCCGGCAGCACGCTGCGAATCGGCTCTTCCGGATGATTCAGGGCAATCTCAAATCCTCCGGCCACCAGTTGCTGCGGGGCCGCGTCCGCATCTGTCCCGCGCCTGTTCGTGCTGGCAGTTCGCCGTCCCACTCGGCTGCCGGACTTGCTCGCAGCGGGTCGCGACCACACTGCCGCCATCTCCATCCGGTTGGCCGAGCCGGATGCCGGAGAGTTCGCCGCCTGCTGGCCTGTCGCTGCCGGCTTGCCGGGGACTGTCGCCAGGTTGTGCTCCTCGCGGCGCTGCTTGTTGACATAGGCTGTAATCACCTGCGCCGCCAGCTTGGCTGAGCCAGAACCCCAGTCGCCATGCTCCTGCAGAACGACAACGGCGATCTCGGGATTGCGTCGAGGCGCCATGCCCACAAACCAGGCATTCGGCGTCTTTGCGCCGCCTCGGTTGTGCGTATCGCCGCCGCCCACCACCTGCGCCGTTCCAGTCTTGCCGGCAAAGTCAATTCCATCCAGATGCGCGCCTTCGGCCGTGTGATACAGTCCGGGCTGCGTCGTCCCGGCCATCCCGTCCGTAATCGTCATCCAAGTATCCGGATTCAGCGGAACATCGGTCGTCCCTGATCCTGGATAGGTATCCAGCAACGCTTTTTCAAAGTCCGCGGGCACCTGGTCGGCATCCACCAGATGCGGACGCACCATGTGACCATCCGACGCCACACCACTCAGCGCGCGCAAAAGCTGAATCGGAGTCACGGCCACGGCACCTTGCCCAATGCCGACCGAGATCACTTCGCCCGCGTACCACTTCTCGTGATACGTCTTCATCTTCCACTCCGTCGAGGGCATCACGCCGGCCATCTCATTGGGCAGGTCAATACCCGTCTTCACGCCAATGCCCAGTGCATGTGCATATTGAGCAATCGTATCGATGCCCAGCATCGATGCAAGCTGATAAAAATACGTGTCGCAGGACTCCGGAATCGCCTCATGAATGCTGAGCAGGCCGTGATGATGATCGCAGTGAAAGAAGTGGCCATAGAAGTTGCCGCCACCGGCACAATTCACCTTCAGGTTTTGCGCAATTCCCTGCTGCAAACCGGCCACCGACATGATGATCTTGAACGTCGATCCCGGCGCAAGCTGATCCTGAATCGCCTTGTTCATCAGCGGATGGTTCGGATCGGTGATCAGGCTGCTCCACTCGCTTCGACCAATGCGTACCGCAAAGGCATTCGGATCAAAGTTGGGATGCGAGACCAGCGCCAGCACCTCGCCGGTGCGCGGATCCATCGCCACAATCGCTCCATTGGCCGTGCCCAGCGCTTCTTCAGCTGCGCGCTGAATGTCGATATCGAGGGTCAGCTTCAGATCGTGACCGGAGACCGCGGGTTGAATGCCTTCTCGGCCCACTTCGCGACCATGACTATCCACGATCACGTCCATCGAGCCATCCTGGCCTCGCAGAATCTCATCGTAGGACTGCTCAATGCCCGCGCGCCCCACCACATCGCCCGGCTCATAGTAGGCATAGCGCGGATCGTCCAGCATCTCCTCGCTCACCTCGCCCACATAGCCAATCACGTGCGAAGCAAATCCATCCGGAGGATAGAGCCGCCGCTCTTCGTCAATCGTCTCCAACTCTGGCAACTCGTTGCGATGCGCGGCAATGAACGCCTGCTCGTCCGGGGTGATGTCCTGCTTGATCGGAATCGGCTGATACGCGGCCGAGCCGCGATAGCGTCGCAGCGTAGCGCGCAACTGATCCAGATCGAGATCCAGTCCGCGGGCAATCAGTGGCAGGTCGGTGTCGATCGACTTTCCCTGTTCGCGCACCAGAAAGCAGGAGACGGAAGGATAGTTATCCACCAGCAGCCGACCTTCGCGATCAAAGAGCTTGCCGCGCGGCGCCAGAATCGGTACTTTGCGGATTCGATTCTGCTCCGCCAGCACCTTCCAACTGTCCGCGCCCAGCACCTGAAGCCGCCAAAGTCCCGCCACCAGAACCAGCATCAGCAGCAGAATTCCGTACTGCATCAGCGTCAGCTTCAGCGTTGGCAACTTCTCTTCGCGGTTCACTCGCTCGGTCGTCATCGGCCCATCCCTTTCCAGCATACGGCGCGCTCTGCCGTTCCGCTTGCTCTCAATCCTTCACTTGAAGACGGTCCAGAAGCGGAAAAAGCACCAGTCCGATCAGCGCATTTCCGGCAGCCACCAGCACTTGTGTCAAAGCACTCCAGTGCATCTGCAAACCCAGCAGAGCGCTGGAGACGAAGACTACAAGCAGCCCGGCCAGCAGCGTGAACAGGAAATTCAGGATCACCCGCAGCAAAACATTCTCCACCACAAAACGGATACCGATCGAAGCCGCCAGAAAGCCGCACACCGTGTTGGCGATGCCGTGAATTCCGATCACACCCTGGGTCAAAGCATCCTGGAAGATGCCCAGCGCCGCCCCCAGCAGCGTGCCGTGAATGGGATGACGCCGAACCAGCGAGAAATAGAGCACCACCAGCAGCGGCAGATCAAAATAAGCAAACCTGCCAAGCACTCGCGGCAGCCACGCCTGCAACACCAGCGAAGCCAGCGGCACCAGCACATACACCGCCAGCGGGTAGCGGCGAATCTCCATCTCTCGTCGCAAATCCGTCGACAAGCCGGTCATGGAAGCCTCCTGTTCTGCGGCTTCTGCGCGGGTGCGTTGGCCGGAGCCGAACCATTGTCCGGAACAGGCGAAGCTGCGCCCGATCCCGCATCGTGTCCTGGCGAAAAACGATCCGGATGCAAAGTCGGAATCGGTTTCGGCGCAGGCGGAGCAGTTGCCGCGGGCGAGCCATTGGCCGCACCCGTTGTCGTGCTTGTGGCCGCACCCGTGGCCGCTACCCCGGCAACCGCGCCTGCCGCCGGCCCGCTTAATCCGGGCAACCGCTCGGCCATCTCTTCGGCTGCCTTGCGCCGCGCCTGTTCCCGAGCCAACTCGGCAGCCGCCGCCTGGCCCTGTTCCGCTTCACTCTGTTTCAAATCACTTTCGATCGCCGGCGACAACTCTGACTGCAAATCCGTCAGCACCAGCACCTCATCCAGCCGATCCAGATCTGCCGCCGGCTTCAGGATGATGTCAATGAACGCGCTCCGATCCGGATCACGCACCACGCGCTCCACCGTGCCCACCGGCAATCCACGCGGAAAAATCTGATCGCCGCCCGCCGTCAAAACCTTTTCACCCGGCTGAATGCGCGAGTCGGCAAGAACTCCGACAACCTCGGTCTGCCCATCCGCACTGCCGCGCAAGATGCCTCGTATCCGTGTCTTCTCCAGCACCACGCCCGCGCCGCTTGTCACATCGTTGATCATCAGCACCTGCGCCGTGTGTGGAAAGACATCGCGCACCTTGCCCACGATGCCGTCTGCGGTGATCACCGCCATATCCGTCCTCAGCCCATCCGCCGAACCTTTGTCGAGAAACAGCAGATGCGATTGCAGATTGCCGCTGGTGCCGATCACCTGCGCAGCGACTGTCTTCTGCGGATAACTTTGCTGGAAGTGGAGCAGCGCCTGCAATCGCACGGCCTGGCGCAGATCCTCCTGCATCATCGCCTGCTCCAGACGAAGCCGGTCAATGGTCTGCTGCATCTGAGCATTCTGCTCATGCAGATGGACCAGATCAAGATATCCCGACCAAAGACCAAACGCACCCTGATTGACAGCGTGAAAAAGCCGCTCCGGCGGAGTCACCAGGTCAGCAGCCCACAGCCGCAGAAGCATTACGCCGCCTCGGTCGCGCGGAGCCATCTCCGTTGCGCGCTGCTGCGCAGTCGCTGTGCTGCTTCGAGAGGGACGACGCACCTGCACCGCAAGACCGATGATCTGCGCCAGCAACGCGGCAAGCAGGACAATCAGATTCCGGTGTCGGCTGAAAAACGATTCCATCCGTGCTCTTGGCCGCTTCCCTGGCGGCAGTTTGCGGGCGGTTTGCAAAAGTGGGACGCAACCCGCGCGTCCCACTTGCACTCACAGAATATACATCGCTTCGGCTGTCACCCGAATCGCTCGGCAACGCTCAAGCCTTGCCGTCCGGATCAGTCGATTTTGATCTTGCGCAGCAGCCGGAAATCCGAAAGCATCTTGCCTGTACCCAGCACGACCGAGGCCAGCGGATCATCGGCGACCGAAACCGGCAGTCCCGTCTCCTCGCGGATCCGCTTGTCCAGGTTCTTGATGAGCGCGCCGCCACCGGTCAGCACAATGCCTCGATCCGAGATATCGGCAGAAAGCTCCGGCGGCGTCCGCTCAAGCGCCACCCGAATCGCATTCATGATGACCGCAATGCACTCGGCCAGCGACTCGCGAATCTCGCTGTCGTCGATGGCGATGGTCTTCGGCACGCCCTCGATCAGGTTGCGGCCCTTGATCTCCATCGTCAGCGGCTTGTCCAGCGGATACGCCGAACCAATCTCGATCTTGATCTGCTCCGCCGTTCGCTCGCCGATCAGCAGGTTGTACTTCCGCTTCAAATAGTTGGTGATCGCCTCATCCATCTGGTTTCCGGCCATCCGAACGGAGCGCGAATAGACGATACCAGAGAGCGAAATGACGGCGATATCTGTCGTTCCGCCGCCGATATCGACCACCATATTGCCGTAGGCTTCGGTGATTGGCAATCCGGCGCCAATCGCGGCCACCATCGCCTGCTCCACCAGATAGACCTCGCTTGCCTTGGCGCGATACGCCGAGTCCTCGACGGCACGCTTTTCCACCTGAGTAATCTCCGAAGGCACGCCGATCACAATGCGCGGATGCACCAGCATCTTGCGGTTGTGAGCCTTCTGGATGAAGTAATTCAACATCTTTTCGGTCACTTTGAAGTCGGCAATGACGCCATCCTTCATCGGCTTGATGGCCACGATATTGCCGGGCGTGCGACCCAGCATCTCCTTGGCCTCCTTGCCCACAGCCTCCACCTCACCGGTGTTTTTGTTGATCGCCACGATCGAAGGCTCGTTGACCACAATGCCTTTGCCAGCCGCATAGACCAGCGTGTTGGCTGTTCCCAGATCAATCGCAAGATCGCTGGAAAACATGCTGAAGAGCGAGCGCAAACCGTGTGCACGCGCAGGACGCGAAGGATAACCATTCAAGGACATGTCAGGAATCAACTCTCTTGGATCATTGTAAGGCCAGCTTAAGATACTGCGACTTTTGCCGCCGCTTCCGCTGTATGGGAAAAGTTTGTTGAAGTTCCAATGAGGAAAACTTCAGTCTGTTTCGGGAATCAGTGCGCCCGCTCCTCGGCGACACCATCGGTCTGCGCCGCGCCTGAATTCGCCGTGCCTGTCTCCGTCGTGCGCTTCAGCTGTCCACAGGCAGCGTAGATATCGCGTCCACGCGGTCGACGGATATAGGTCTGAATTCCTGCAGCGAGCAGTTCCTGCTGAAACGCCAGCACCGAATCCTGCGACGGACTGCTGTAGCCGATCCCCGGCCCTGGGTTCCAGGCAATCAGATTGACCATGGCAGGCAGAGCGGAGCGGCGAACCAGCGCTGCCAGTTCGCGAGCATCTTCTCTGCGATTGGTCACTCCATCCAGCAACACATATTCAAACGTGAGCTTCTCGCGCGGCTTGAAAGGAATCGCGCGCAGCGACTCGATCAGCTCGCCGATCGGCCACTTGCGATTGATCGGCATCACAGACTCGCGCACCGTGTCGTTGGGCGCATTCAGGCTGATGGCCAGCCGGGGACGCTCCGGCTCAGCGGCAAAACGCCGAATCGCCGGCACAATGCCCGACGTGGAGACGGTCATGCGCTGCGTTGCAATGCCGACCTCGTCCTTGAGCAATCGAACCGCAGCCATGAAGTGGTCATAGTTCAAAAACGGCTCGCCCATGCCCATAAAAACCAGGTTGATCCGATTGCGGTTGATCTCGACAGCATGGCGATCCAGCACCGCCACCACCTGGCCGGCAATCTCGCCCGCCGTCAGGTTGCGTTGCAAACCAAGCTTGGCCGTCAGGCAGAACTGGCAGTTGACGGCGCAGCCCACCTGACTGGAGACACAGATCGTCGCGCGCTTCCACTCCTGCCGCGAAGCTGCTTCCAGCGTGCCTGCCCGCTCGCCCTGCGTCTCCGGCTCGTCCACTTCGGCTGCGCCATCGCCATCCGGCATCCACACCGTCTCCACCGTGTGTTCACCGGTTCGAATCAGATAGCGTTCGGTGCCATCGACGGAGCGAAAGCTCTCCACAATCTCCGGTCGGCCCGGAGTCCAGCCGGCTTGCTTCAGTCGCTCGCGAAAGCTCAGCGGCAGTGTGCTCATCGCAGCCCAGTCACTCTGTCGCTGACGATACAACGCATCCGCCAACTGCCGTCCGCGATAGGGCTTTTCGCCCAGGCTCTCGGCTATCGCGACCAGCCCTGCGACATCGTGACCAAAGAGCGCCTGTGCTTCAGCCACTCTCGGCGAAACCTCCCCGGTCCGCAGCAGGGTCAGCGAGGCGGAGGACATCGTTCCACTGTGACTGTTTTCGCCGCTGCCTGACTCGCTCTGGCCCAATTCGATCTTGCGTTTCATTTCACTTCAGAATATCAGCCATCGCTTGTTCTTCCAGCCGGCTTCGATCTCTCGCGTCGCCTTTGCGTCTACAATCAGAGTCAGTCGGAGCAAGACCGGAGATCCCTGTGTCCACAATGCCCAATTCGCCACGCAACCTGCGCCGCACCGTGCTGCCCAACGGCATGATCATCCTCACCGAGCGCATGGAACACCTGCATTCGGTGGCGATGGGTGTCTGGGTCAAATCCGGCTCACGATATGAAGACGCACCCCTCAACGGCATCTCGCACTTTGTCGAGCACATGCTCTTCAAGGGAACGCGTTCACGCTCGGCGCAAAGCATTGCGCGCGAGATGGATTCGATTGGTGGCAATCTGGACGCCTACACGGGCAAGGAGACGATCTGCTTCAGCGTCCGCGCTCTCTCCGGGCATGTGCCCATTGCGCTCGATGTGCTCTCCGACCTGGTACTGCATCCGATCTTTGCCGGGCCGGATATCGAGCGCGAGCGCGGCGTGATACTGGAAGAGATCAAGATCGACGAGGACAATCCGGATGTGCTGGTGCATGAGATCTTCACTCGCAACTTCTGGAAGGATCAGCCGCTGGGAAAGCCGATTCTGGGCACCACGGAGACGGTTCGCGCATTCGAGCAATCCTCACTCTTCCGCTATCACGAAGACCGATTCCGCGCGGGAAACATGGTCTTTGCGGCTGCCGGTCAACTGGAGCACGATGAGTTTGTCGAGCAGGTTGCGGAAAAATTCCATCGGTTAGCTCCCGGTGCTCCGTCACTTCACGGTGAGCCGCCCGTGGTCAGTTCGCCGATCGTGCTGCGCAACAAGCGCTCGCTCGAGCAGGTGCAGATCTGCCTCGGCGTACCCTCCCCGCCCATCACCGATGAAAACCGCTACGCCACGCTGATCCTGAACACCGTGCTGGGCGGCGGCATGAGTTCCCGCCTCTTTCAGACCATCCGCGAAGAACGCGGTCTGGCTTATTCCATCTATTCCGATCTCAGCCCTTACTCCGATACCGGGTCGCTGTGTGTCTACGCCGGAACCTCGGCGCAGAAGGCGCGCGATGTCATCGAGCTTGTGCTCACGGAGTTTCGCAGCCTCAAAGAGGTTCCGATCGCCGAGGACGAACTTCGTCGCGCCATTGAGCAGGTCAAAGGCAACATCCTCATGGGTCTGGAAAGCGCAGGCTCAAGGATGTCCAACCTGGCTCGACAGGAGATGTACTTTCACCACTTCTTCAGCGTCGATGAAGTGCTGTCGCGGCTGGAAGCGGTAACCTCGGCGCAGGTGCAGCAGATGGCCCAGGCGCTCTTTCGCCCGGAAAAGATCGCCGTCACCATGCTGGGCAGGCTGGATGGGGTCAAGCTGAAGCGCACCGAGATCGTCTGCTGAAAATCCGAGGCCTGCTCCTTTCTTCAGTGCAACCGGTTTGTTGAAAGCTGCTATACTCGTTTTGCAGACGAATTTGTCCGCCCAGGCTTGAGCAACCACAAACCGGCGCGGAGAGAGGAGTGGGCCACAAGCCCACTTTTTATTTGCGACAAAACAGTCGCGCGGCAATTTACATCAGGAACAAAACAAACAAGATGGCTTTTGCAACCGAAACAATCCGTGAAACCGCTCAGCGCGTCGCTAGATCGCTGGGGCTGGATGTGGTGGATGTCACCTTTACGGTGCACGGAAAGCAGCGTGTCCTGTGCGTCTTTCTGGAAAAGAATCCGGCACAGCGGGAGGCTTGCCTTCTGCAGCACCAGCAGGATCCAGCAGGGGTGCCGATCCCGGGCGGCGTGGCAGACCCTCGCCACCTGAGCTGGCTGACGCACGAGGATTGTGTCGCCTTCAGCCATGACTTTGGCACGCTGCTCGATGTGGAAGACCTTGGACCCGATGGCGAATACACGCTTGAGGTCAGTTCGCCGGGGCTGGATCGCAGGCTGACGACGGCTGAGGATTTTGAGCGTTTCCGCGGCTCGCTGGTCAAGGTGCAGACGCTGGAGCCCATTGCAAACAACCGCTTCTGGCAGGGTCGTCTGACTCAGTTTGATGGAGAGACTTTGACGCTGGACCTCACGGCAACGCGCCAGAACAGCAAATCGCGCAAGACCGGGGTTCAGCAAGTGGAGATTGCGCGGCGCAATGTCGAACGCGCGCAGTTGCTGCCCGAGTTGGATTCGCACGGATAAGCAGATGGCTGGAGCGCACCAGCGCCCGGCAAACACAAAGCAGTACCTCTTCCGGCCTGGAGTCGGCAGAGACCCAACAGGAACGAGCCAGAGAACAATGTCGAGCGCTTTGTACCAAACCATCGAGATGTTGAGCCGGGAAAAGAACATTGACCCGGAGATCGTCGTCCACGCCGTGGAAGAGGCCATCGTACTGGCCACGCGCAAGTACTACAAGAGCCAGCAGACGATGCGCGGCGAACTGAACAAGGAGACCGGCGAAATCGTCGTCTACGCGTACCGGACCGTGATGGCTCCGGAAGAGGAACTGACGGACCCGATCAACCAGATTCCGCTTGTCGAGGCGCAGGCCGAGCATGGAGCCGAGATTGAGCCGGGCATGGAGATTCGGACCTATCTCGACACGCGTCCGCTGGGCCGCATCGCTGCGCAGCTTGCCAAGCAGGTCATCTTTCAAAAGGTGCGCGACGCAGAGCGGGATACGGTTTTCAACGAGTATGCGCATCGCGAAAAAGAGGTGCTTTCGGCCACCGTCAAGCGCATTGAAGGGCCGGACATGGTCATCGACCTGGGCAAGGCGGAGGCTCGGATGCCGCGTCGCGAGCAATCGCGGCTGGAATCGTTCAGCGTCGGCGAGCGCATTCGCGTCGTGCTGCTGAAGGTGGATCGCACGGCCAAGGGACCACAGGTGCTGGTCTCCCGCGCCGCGCCGGAGCTGGTTCAGAATCTCTTCCAGTCCGAGGTTCCGGAGATCTACGACAATACCGTCGTCATCCGCGCCATTGCGCGCGAGGCCGGTGAACGGACCAAGATCGCCGTCATGAGCCGCGACAAGGATGTGGATCCGGTTGGCGCCTGCGTCGGAATGAAGGGTATGCGTGTGCAGTCAATCATCCGCGAGCTGCGCGGAGAGAAGATTGACATTATCGAGTACAGCGAAGAGATCACGACTTTTGCGGAGAAAGCATTGCAGCCGGCAAAAGTGAGTCGCGTCTCGATTGTGGACCTCGAAAACAAGCAGCTTGAGGTCATCGTGGATGACACTCAGCTTTCGCTTGCCATCGGCAAGAAAGGCCAGAATGTTCGTCTGGCCGCCAAGCTGCTGGGCTGGAAGATCGACATCAAGAGCGAAGAAGAGAAGCGCCAGGAAGTGGAGCAGCAGATGTCTGCTTTCAGCGGTGGTCCTTCGACGCCCATCGAGCAGGTAACCGAACTGGGAGATTCCATTCTGCAGAAACTGGTCGCTGCCGGCATCACGACCGTCGAAGCGCTGGCCGATATGACGCCAGAGCAGCTCGAAGAGATTCCTGGCATCGGCGAAAAGACGCTGGAGCGCATCAGTGTCGCGGTGCGCCACTACTTCGGAGAGTACGAAGAAGGCGAAGTTCGTCCGGAGCCGCCCGCTTCGGAGTCCCTTCCAGCCGCAGCTTCCACTGAAGCAGACGCGGTCAAGGAGACGGATGCAACGGCAGCACCCTCGGAGGAAGATTCTTCCGAATCCGAGATTTCGCCTGCACCCGGCGAAGCGTCAGCACCGGTTGCCGAGGAAGCAATGGCAGATTCAAAGGTGGCGGATTCAGAAACGCCGGATTCAGAGAAGCCAGGCTCGGAAGATGCATAATCAGCGTCTTCCGATCACACAGGATTCAGGGGATAATGGAATCGACCGGGCGATTGTCTCCATGAGGTTCCGATGAACAGTTAACCTTGTAGTTGGACAACGAAAAGAGGCGGATGAGTAAGGTTCGAATCAACGATCTGGCGCGCGAGCTGGAAGTGAAGAGCAAGCAAATTCTGGATGCTCTGCGTGCAATGAATCTGGGTGAAGGCAAGACTCACTCCAGCTCCATCGAAGAAGATGAAGCCGAGAGTGTGCGTAATCACCTGAAGAAAAGCGGCAAGTCGGCGGCTGGAGCATTCAGTGCGCGAACCGAGGCGGAGATTCGTCCCAAGATTGATCTGTCGGGAATCTCCAAGCCTGGAGACGCGTTGAAGGCGATTCTTGCCAGCAAGCAGCAGGCCGAGCAGGCTGTACGCAAACCTGCTCCTGCAGCCGCAGCAAAGGGAACTTCACCGTCCGCGCAACCAGCAGGACAGGCAGCAGGGCAGGCAGCCGCGCAGGCCGCACCCAAAGAGCCGGTTGTTCAGGTGGTTCCCGCACGGCCTGCGCCGCGGAAAGTTGTGCCTCAACCCCGTCCCGCGCCCAGCATCGTCACGCCTGCACCGGCCATTGCCGTGCCGCCTCCTGCGAAGACCGTGATTGCGCGTCCTCCGGCGGGCACTGTGGTCACACCGCCCAGGCCGGCCATCACATCCGCGCCAGCGCCTGCCGCGGTGGTGCGCCCCGCAGCCACGGAATCGGCTGAAAACAAGCCGGCTGCGACGCCGGTCGCGCCGCCCCCGGCAGCTCCTGCCGTCTCCGCAGCACCTGCCCCTGCAGTTGCCGTCCAGGAAGACGTGGTGGTGGCCGCCAAACCCGCCGAGCCGCCCGTAGAAGTGGCAACCAGCGTTCCGGCAGCCGCGACGCAGGCTCTTCCGGAGACAACTGCCGTGGAAGCTGCGGCCAGTGTTCCTGCGCCCGCTGCAACCACAGAAACCGCTGCACCGGCATCCGTTGCACCTCCGGCCCGGCGCGTCATCATGCCTCAGACTGGCCCGCGCCCGTCGTACAAAGCTCCTATTCTGCCGCCTGTGGCTCCGCGTCCCGCAGGAGCACAGGGAGGTGGGCTGGAGCGCGGCAAACCGATCTTCGAACGACGTCCCGGCGGCGCACCCAATGCAGCACCAGGCGGATATCCTTCGCGGCCCTATAACCAGCCGGGCCAGACTGCCGGCGGACCGCGTCCCAAGCATCCGACACGACCCGGTTTCAGCGCTCCGGGCGCTCCGGGAGCACGTCCCGGCTTTGGCGCTCGTCCCGGTGGATTCGGAGGGCCTCGTCCGGGTGGATTTGGCGCGCCACCAGCGGTTCCGCCCTCCGGTGAGCCGACGCGCGCGCAGCGTCCTTCCGGTCCGGCACGTGGCCGTGGCCGTCAGCAGTATCCCAAAACCAAAGAAGGCCCGATGAAGGGCTTTGTTCCGCCGCCGCGGCTGGGCGGAGTCTATCTGGGCACGGAGCCGCCGCCGATCACGCGGGAGATTACCGTAACGGAAGGCATCAGCGTCAAGGATCTGGCGGAAAAACTGGAGATTCGCGCCAAGGACCTGATTGCCACGCTGCTGATGCGCGGCGTCTTTGTCACCGTCAACCAGTCGCTCGATGCGGAGATGGTGAAGGATGTGGCCGGGCGATTTGGCGCAGCGGCCACCGTCATCAGCTACGAAGATGAGCTGGCCAACCAGGCGATTGAAGAGATTCTGGAAAGCGACAACATCGACGAGCTGGAGGTCTCCCGCTCGCCCGTGGTCACCGTGATGGGCCATGTCGATCACGGCAAGACTTCGCTGCTCGACGCCATCCGCGAGACGGATGTTGCTTCCGGCGAGGCTGGCGGCATCACCCAGCATATCGGCGCGTACAAGGTTCGCTTCAGCAAGGAAGGCTCACCTGCCTCCGGGCGCGAGATCGTCTTCCTTGACACTCCGGGTCACGAAGCGTTTACCCGTATGCGTGCACGCGGAGCCAAAGTGACCGATCTCGTCGTGATTGTGGTGGCTGCCGACGATGGCCCCATGCCACAGACGATTGAAGCCATTGACCATGCCAAGGCAGCCAATGTGCCGATCATCGTGGCCATCAACAAGATCGACAAGCCCGAAGCACAGCCGGATCGCGTGATGAAGCAGCTTGCGGATCGCGGACTGGTTCCTGAGGATTGGGGCGGCGATACGGTGTACGTGCCGGTTTCGGCCAAGAAGCGCCTGGGCCTCGATCAGTTGCTGGAGATGATCTGCCTGGTCTCTGACGTTGCCAACCTGAAATCCACCCCCGGTCGCAAGGCCGTGGGCACCGTGCTCGAAGCCAAGCTGGATCGCGGTCGCGGCGCAGTCGCTTCGGTGCTGGTGCAGAACGGCACGCTGCGGCTGAACGACAGCTACATCGTGGGCAATACCTTTGGCAAGGTACGCGCCATGTTTGATGATCGTGGCCGAGCCATCACGGAAGCCGGACCCTCGACGCCGGTCGAGGTGCTGGGTCTGGAAGGGATGCCGGACTCTGGCGATACTTTCCTGGTGGTTGCCGACCGCGACAAGGCCAAAGGCATTGCGCAGTATCGCAAGATGAAGGAGCGCGAGGCGCAACTGGCCAAGAGCAGCCGTGTCTCGCTGGAAGGACTGGCTGAACAGATTCGTCAGGCAGGCGTTAAGGATCTGCCGATCATTCTGAAAGGCGATGTCACCGGATCGGTGGAAGTGCTGGCGGATTCGCTGGTGCGCATGTCCACGGAAAAGGTACGCATCAAGGTCATCCACTCGGGCGTTGGCGCCATCACGGAAAGCGACATTCTGCTGGCCTCGGCCTCGAATGCCATCGTGATCGGCTTCAATGTTCGTCCGGAGCGCAAAGCGGGTGAACTGGCGCAGCAGGACAACGTGGAGATTCGTCTGCACTCGATCATCTACGAGTTGCAGGATGAGATTCGCAAAGCCATGCTGGGCCTGCTGGACCCGACATATCGCGAAAACTACATCGGCCGTGCGGAGGTGCTCAATATCTTCCGCATTCCCAAGGTGGGCACGATCGCAGGTTGTCGCGTCACCGATGGGGTGCTGCGGCGCGATGCCGAGGTGAAGATTCTGCGCGGAGACGAGCAGGTGTTCAAAGGCAAGATCGGCTCTCTGCGTCGCGTGAAGGACGATGTGAAGGAAGTGACCAACGGCATGGAGTGCGGTGTGGGGATTGCAGGCTTCAGCGATCTGAAGGAAGGCGACAAGATTGAAGCCTTCTCGACGGAGCGCATTGCCAGCGATCTGGGCGCTCTAACCTCCGCCAAGGCCTGATGCTGCCACGACCTCAACCTCAATGAAAATCCCGGATGCCCTCTGAGCGTCCGGGATTTTTCATTGCGTCACACCCACCCCTGTACAGGCGCGTTCCTCTTCTTCCCGGTGCTGCCAACAACCCTCTGCACCGTCTACAATGAGGAGTGAAATTCGAGGAGAATCGACGATGATAATTGGAGTTCCGCGCGAGATCAAGGACCATGAAGCCCGTGTGGGTGTGACCCCTGCCGGTGCCCGCGCTTTGACCGATGCCGGTCATACGGTGCTGGTGGAGACACATGCCGGTGCGCAATCCGGGTTTCCCGATCACGAATATCAGGATGCTGGTGCGGAGATTGTGGGCGATGCGGGCCACGTTTGGGGCAAGGCCGATATGGTGGTGAAAGTCAAAGAGCCGGTGGCCGCCGAGTATGCCTATTTTCGCGAGGGCCTCGTTCTCTTCACCTATCTGCATCTGGCTCCGCTGCCGGAGCTGACCGATCGCCTGCTGGCGGCAAAGGTGACGGGCATTGCCTATGAAACCGTGCGTGACAAGGCAGGCACACTGCCGCTGCTGACGCCGATGAGCGAGGTGGCCGGACGGATGAGCATTCAGGTGGGCGCGGCCTATCTGGAGAAAGAACGCGGCGGACGCGGCATCCTGCTGGGCGGCGTGCCCGGCGTGCCGCCGGCGAATGTCTGCATCATTGGCGGTGGCATTGTGGGCACCAACGCCGCCAAGATTGCCATGGGCATGGGCGCGCGCGTGACCCTGGTGGACATGAACCTGAATCGCCTGCGGGAGCTGGACGATCTTTTCAGCGGCCGGCTGCATACGCTGGCCTCAAACAGCTACAACGTGGCACATGCCACGCGCGAGGCTGATCTGGTGGTGGGCGGAGTGCTGATTCCCGGTGCCACTGCGCCGAAGATCGTGACCAAAGCGATGGTTGCGCGCATGAAAAAAGGCGCCGTGATCGTCGACGTAGCCATCGATCAGGGCGGATGCGTAGAGACGGCACGTCCCACTTCGCACTCCGATCCGTCGTTTGTGGTCGATGGTGTGGTCCACTATTGCGTCACCAACATGCCCGGCGCAGTGCCGCATACCTCCACACTGGCGCTTACCAATGCGACCTTCCCGTATCTGATGCGATTGGCGAATCTGGGTGCTGAAGCTACGCTGCGTGCCGATGCCGGGCTGGCCGAGGGACTGAATGTCTATCGCGGCAAGTTGACCCATCGCGGAGTAGCAGAGTCGCAGGGTCGTGACTGGACAGCACCCGCAGAGGCTATCGGCTGATTGTGGCCGGGCGCACGAGAACGGCACAGTTGTTCCTGCTCCGCCTATAATTGCTGGCATGTCATTGTTGGATCCAGCGGCGTATACACAAGGGCGACGCTCGAGGAAGCGCACTGCTCTGCTGTTGGCCGCGGGGGTTTTTGTGCTGCTTTCCGCGCTGATCGCGCTGAACGCATTCAACACCAATGGCATTCGATTTCTGACGCCGCAAACCACGGGCGAGATTCTGGTTTTCACGGCCACGTCCGTGCTTGCGTTTCTGACGCTGATGGCGCTGCTGGTGATGCTGCTGCGCAACATCGTCAAGCTGTATCTGGATGAGCGTAGCCGCGCCCTTGGTTCGCGCCTGAGAACCCGCATGGTGGTGGGTGCAGCGGTGATCGCACTGCTTCCCGCGGCGTTCATGGTTCTTTTCAGTTTTGTATTGATGAACCGCTCGGTGGACCGCTGGTTTTCACAGCCCACCTCGGAGTTGCGCGCGAACTCGGTGCGTGTGGTCTATCAGCTTGCCCACTACGCCGCCGCCAATGCTCGACTGGAGGCGCAGGCGATTGCGGCCTCCGGCGCTATGGACGGAAATCCTGACGTCGCGCTGAATGAATTTCACTCCCGGCGCATCACGCTCGAGGGCGGCTTTGTGGCGTTGTATTCGGTGGATCGCAAATCCGTGCTGGGCTATCAGTTGCCTCCGCCCAATGCGCCGCGCAGCGTTCTGCCGTGGATCGACGATGGCGCGTTGCAGGCGACCCAGCTTCACGGCAAGCTGACCGATGACCTGCTGACCGTTGCGCAGCGAACGGATGAGCCGGTGCTGACGGTGGGAAACCGGGAGTTTGTGACCGGGTTGGCGGAGACGACAAGCGGCCAGATCGTGGTAGTGGGCCTGCCATTGCCGCCAGGATTGAGCGAATCGGCAAATCAGATTCGCCAGGGCGCAAGCCAGTACTGGAAGCTGTTTCGCTCACGCAATCGCATTCGCACCACGTATCTATTCATGCTGCTGCTCATCACAGCGCTGGTCTTTTTCTCCAGCATGTGGCTGGCGCTGTTTCTTTCCAAACAAATCACGCGCCCGGTGGAGGCGCTGGCCGACGCCATGGATGAGATTGCCGAAGGCAAGCTGGAGAAACGAGTTGCAGTGGAGTCCAGCGGGGAGATGGCCGATCTGGTGGGAGCCTTCAACCACATGGCTGAGGACCTGGAAAACAGTCGCAAACTCGCAGAGAGTGCTCGCGAGCAGATCTCCGACGCCAATCGCCATCTGGACGTGCGCCGACGTGAACTGGAGACGATTCTGGAGACGATTCCGAGCGGCGTGGTCACGCTGGACCGCAGCGGAAGGATCACCATGGCGAATCGAGCATTTGCCGCATTGATGCATCAGCCGGAAGAAAAACTGCTGTCAGGCCGTCCCATCTCCCAGGCATTTCCCCCGGAGTGCGCAGAGGAATTGGAGCGATTGATCCGGCGCAGTCATCGCATGGGAGCCGCTTCCGCAGAGCTGGAGACCAAAGCCGCGCCGACGACGCCACATCTGGCCGTGACCTGCGCACGGCTTGACCTGGCCGACGGACAGGGCGGAACGATTGTGGTGGTGGAAGACACGACCGAGCTGCTGCGGGCGCAGCGACAGATGGCCTGGAAAGAAGCCGCGCAGCGCATTGCGCACGAGGTGAAAAACCCGCTTACGCCCATTGGCCTCTCCGCGGAACGAATGCTGCGGCATCTGGACAAGCCAACCGCCGAGACGCCGATGGTGCTGCGCAAGTGCAGCGAAGTAATCCTGAGCAGCGTGGCCAGTCTGCGCGCGCTGTTTGACCATTTTGCCGCACTGGCCGAGTTCCCCGCCCCGCAGCCGCGGCTTTGCGAGATCAATGCCGTCGTGGAAGAAGCGCTGAAGATGTTTGCCGGTCGCATGGAGGGCATTCAGCTGCGCGTGGACCTGCAGCGCAATCTGCCCGCGGTGATGGTGGATGCAGGAGCCATCCGGCGCGCGCTGGCCAACCTGATCGACAACGCTGCGGAAGCGATGCAAAACAGCCTGCTGAAAGTGCTCACCGTGACCAGCGCAGTCGCCGCCGATGGATCGCAGGTTGAGATTGCCATCAGCGATACCGGAGCAGGATTGACCGAGGAGATTCGCGAGCGACTCTTTCTGCCGTTTTACTCCACCAAGCAGCGCGGCACAGGACTGGGACTTTCCATTGCGGCCAAGATTGCGCAGGACCATCACGGATCGATCAGGGCGGAAAAGAACGTTCCGCAGGGCGCGCGTTTTCTGCTGTGCCTGCCGACGCCCGATCCTGTGAGTGAACCGACACCCAAAGACACGATAGAAACCGCGATATGCGAAACCGAATCCCATCCCGTTGCATCCAATTGAGCATCGATGAGCCACATCCTGATTGCCGACGATGAAATGGAAATCCGCACTTCGCTCGAAGAGATTCTGCGCGAAGAGGGCTATCACGTCACCTCAGTTGGTACTGCGACTGAGGCCTGGATGCGGATGCAGGATATTGCCTTTGATGTAGCGCTGCTGGACATCTGGCTACCGGACCGCGACGGGCTTGACGTGCTGGCCGATGTGCAGACTCTCGCCGCCGATGCGCGGCCTGAGGTGGTGATTATCTCCGGTCATGGAACGATTGAAACCGCCGTGCGCGCAACCCGGCTGGGTGCCTATGACTTTCTGGAAAAGCCGCTCTCGCTGGAGCGTACGCTGCTGGTGGTGCACCATGCCGTGGAAGCGCGCCGTCTGCGTCACGACAATCTGGAGTTTCAACGGCAGTTTGCCGCCACCAGCAGCCTGACCGGAGAGAGCGTTCCAGCCAAAGCGCTGCGCCAGCAGATTCGGCTGATGGCGCCGACCAACGGGCGCGTTCTCATCTACGGCGAATCGGGCACGGGCAAGGAGCGCATCGCGCGTGCAATTCACGCGGAGAGCCTGCGCCGCGACCGCGTGTTTGTGGAACTGAACTGCGCCGCGATTCCAGAGGCCCACATCGAGGCGGAACTCTTTGGCTATCGCAATGCCGCTCATCCGGCCGCACAGGCCGGTGCTGCGACGGAGCAACGCGGCGTGCTGGAGCGAGCCGACGGCGGCACTTTGTTTCTGGACGAAGTGGGTGATATGAGCTTGAAGACGCAAGCCAGGGTGCTCAGCGCTCTCGACGAACAGTGCTTTACCCCGTTGGGCGCCACGCAGCCCATTCGAGTGGATGTACGCGTGATTGCGGCCACCAACAAGGATCTGGAAGATGAGATTCACAAAGGCAACTTTCGTGAAGACCTCTTCTATCGATTGAACGTGGTGCCGTTTTTTGTGCCACCGCTGCGCGAGCGGATGCAGGATATTCCTCCGCTGGTGGCAGAGCTGCTGCGCGAGTTTGGCCGCGAATATGGACGGCCTCATATGGAGATCGAGAAAAGCGCTCTGGAAGCGCTGGCCGAGCACAACTGGCCGGGCAATGTGCGCGAACTGCGCAACGTCATCGAGCGTGTGCTCATCCTGAACCCGCGCATTCTGCGCATCGAGCGTCGCCACCTTCCACCGCTGACGCAGCGCGCCGGAGCCCACGCGCGAAGCGGTGACTGGAGCACGCTGCAGGAGGCGCGCGACGCCTATGAGCGCGATTACATTCTGAAAAAACTGGAAGAGGCCAGAAACAATGTCAGCCGCACCGCCGAACTGCTGGGCCTCGAACGCAGCCACCTCTATCGTAAGATGAAAGCGCTGGGCATCAGCACCCGCGAGTAGAGCGCTGCACGCTATCGCTTTGCAATCGGAACCATGACGGAAGGATTCTCCGGCGCGGCGGGATGAATGCTGAAATCCCACACTTCATCTCCCAGTTGCGTCGGGGAAAGAATCTGCACCAGCGCATATTCGCCCACACTGAGCGGGGCCACCGGCGTAATGCGCAGCCAGTGGCTGCCAGGCAGAATGCGGGATTGCACAGGCTGCACATCTTCCGTCTCGGTCACCGTGCCCGTCGCGCTGACACGGATATTGCCGATGATGCGCATCGCCCGTCGCTGATCCACACGGACAATGGCAAATCCCGCATCCGGCGAAGCTGCGCCATGCGGGTGATTCTCCACGGCAACAGCATTGCGCGTTGGCACCGTGACCGCGTTGATGGGCGCGGTTTCCGTGGCATCCTGGTCATCCAGAGAAAGATAGATCTGCGGCTGCTTGATGTGCAGTTGCACGCGCGCCATCGAACCATCGATCTCAATCTGGTCCTGCTGGCCGGCAAGTGGCAACATCGATCGAAGTCGATCCACTCGCGAGCGATTGATCGTGCCCGGAAGCGAAGATATCTCCACCAGCTCCGGATGGCCCGCATATGTATCCAGGGCAAAGACGCCGTCACGATCCGGCAGTCGCAGCCCCGGCGCGACCTCCGGCATTGCTTCATCCATCTGCGTTCGCTGCGCTGCTTCATCGCGATCCAGTTGCGCAGCTTCACGCATCGCATCGGAGTCCATGCTGCCCGTCGACGCATTCTGATTCTGTGCATTGGCTTCCCACGCATGGGTCGCCTTCCAGTCGACCAGAGAGTTCGGCAACTCCTCCCAATCCTCGCGATCGACGGAAAAATAGCGAACGCGATCCCCGACAACCTGATAGCTGCGCACAAGCTGAAAGGTTCCATCGGTGAGAATCAGCCGCCGATTCACCGGTCTGGACGCTTCGGTTGCGCGAACATGCAGCGCGGTGCGGTCGGCACTCGCGGCAGGGTCAGGCGCAGGCATCTGCGTTTGAATCATGATGCGAGGAGCCTTGGCCGGCTGCTCTTCCGGCGGCACCGCCACGGGCGAGTTCGGATCATCCGGCGCTGGCGCAGACGATTGCGACCACGCCCTCTGCGTGCATGTCGCCAGCAACAGCAACGCGAGCATTAGCCCTGAAACGCACAGGCTCATGAACCTGCGCAATCCACGGAATGCACTCGTTGAACCCACACCGCTCATCCACTCGTAGTGTATGCCTGCACGCGCGGGATAGAAAGCAGGATAAAAAGTGGCGGGAAACCCTGATTGCCCGCCCGGAACCATCCACCGCGCAACAAAACCCCGCGCGAAATCGTCTACGACTGTGTATTCTGAAAAGTACAGGACGAATCTAGATGCAGAGCTTTCGCAGGCAAACCACGCGCACCAGCATAGCCCGTCAGCGGGCCATTCGTCGCGCCGTCTTTTGCTGCATCGCTTTGCTTTCCCTGCTGATGTTTGTGCAGGCTGCACACGTTCATCGTGTCGGCAGCAATCCTGACCAGTGCCCGATCTGCATCGCGATGCACTCGGCGGCTCCGGTGCCCTCACATGCCGTCGTGCGGACCAGCACGTGGCACACAGAACTGGTGATTCTGTACCACGCGCAGGCGCTGGCAACTGAGCTGCACTGCGCGCTCTACAATCGCCCGCCTCCCTCGCTGACCTGACGCGGAGCAGGAGCCGACCTGAAATCCTGGATAGCGGCAGTGATCCTCATGCAATTCCTCAGGCACGTCGAATCGATCAGTGCGAGCGTGTATTCCAGATACATCAGAGACACAATTTCTCTTCTCTTCTGCGACTGACTCCTGTGCGCTGCCGGTTCCGGCAGTTGGGTATGGTCCAATGTTTTGATTACAGGCAGGAAGCTATTCCTGCGAGGGTATTCCATGAACTGTTTTCGCTTCACGCATCGTTTGGCAGTCATTTTTTCATTGCTGAACCTGCTGTTTTTTTGTACATCTGGGTTCACGCAGTCGGCAGCCAACTCCAGCACGATCGAAGGCACGGTAACCGACACCACCGGCGCAGTCGTTGCCGGTGCACGGGTGACCGTGGAAAACCCGGTCAGCGGACTTTCTCGTAGTGCCGTGACGGACGCAGCAGGCAAATACCAGTTTCCAAATCTGCCATTTAACCACTACCACCTTGCCATCAGCGCGCAGGGTTTTGCATCGACATCGCGTGATGTGGAGCTGCATTCCTCTGTTCCCGTTCATCTGTCGGACAGCCTACAGATTGGCGCGGGCGTGACGACGGTTGAAGTGGACGCGGATGATCTGCTCCAGACCGATACCAGCTTCCAGACGAGCATTGACCGCAAGCTGATCGACCAGTTGCCGCTGGAGAGCGCGTCTTCGTCGCTCAGTTCGCTGGTCACGCTCAGCTCGCCGGGTGTGGCTGCGGACTCCAATGGACTTTTTCACGGACTGGGCGATCATGCTTCCAACTCGTTTTCGATTGATGGCCAGCCGATCACCGACCAGCAGAGCAAGGTTTTTTCCAACCAGTTGCCGTCCAACTCGGTGCAGTCGATGCAGGTGATCGACGGCGCACCACCGGCGGAGTATGGCGGCAAGACAAGCCTGGTGATTGAGGTGACGACGCGCTCCGGGCAGAACGTGACGACACCGACGGGAAGCGTGACTACGTCATATGGAAGCTTTGGATCGAGCACGGGGGCAGTCGATGTCAGCTATGGCGGTACAAGCTGGGGCAACTTTGAAGAACTGGACAGCCTGAACACCGGGCGATTTCTGGACCAGCCGGAGTTCAGCGTCTTTCATAACAGCGGCAACGAAGAGAATCTGTTTGACCGCATGGACAAGACGCTGGACACGAAGGATAACGTCCATCTGAATTTCAACTACAGCCGATCGTGGTTTCAAACGCCAAACTCGTATGACTCAACCAACGTGACCAACGTGGTTGCCGATGGCGCCGGGGCTTCGCCGGTTTTTGGCGCAGTCGGGAACGCGGATCAGCGCTCGCAGATCAATACGTTTGACATTGCGCCGAGCTACACGCGCATCTTCAACGATTACGCCGTGCTGAACGTCGGGCCATATATTCGCCGCGATGCGTACAACTACTATCCGAGTAACAATCCGCTGGCAGACAAAGGCGCTCCGAATCTGCAGACCTCGTCGATCGGTCAGGCTCGCTCGCTGACCAACGCAGGCGTCCATGCTGAGCTTACGTACACGCGCGGCATTCATCTGATCAAGATTGGCGGCAACTATGCGCAGACGTTCCTGAACGAAAGCGACACGCTCGGCGTAGTGAACGCGCTCTATAACGCGCCGTGCGTGGATGCGAGCGGCAACCCGGTGGCGGGATATGACAGTCCGACGGCCTGCGGCAATAACTTTCCGAATCCGCAGTATCTGCCGGTGCTTGCACCGTTTGACCTGACACGCGGCGGCGGTTCGTACACCTTTAACGGTCACACCGACGTGAAAGAGATTGGCGTCTATGCCGAGGACCAGATCACGGTGGGCAACTGGCTGCTGAATCTGGGCCTGCGTGGCGACGTGTACAACGGGTTGGCGGATGCAAGCCAGGCAGAACCGCGCATCGGTGTCTCATACAAGATCAATCCGACGGCAACCGTGCTGCGCATTTCCTATGCGCGAACGCTGGAGTCGCCGTTTAACGAGAATCTTGTGCTGTCGAGCCAGGGTTGCGCAAATCCTGTTCTTTCGCCGCTGCTGCTCTGCACATCGGGAGTGCAGGGCACGCTGCAACCGGGATTTCGCAATGAGTTTCATGCCGGACTCCAGCAGGCGTTTGGCAAAAACTTCGTGCTCAGCGGCGACTATATCTGGAAGTACACGCACAATGCCTTCGACTTCAGCGTGCTGGGCAACACGCCCATCACCTTCCCCATCGACTGGCACAACTCAAAGATTCCCGGCTTTGCGCTGCGCGCGTCCGTACCGGATTTTCATCACCTGACCGCGTTTGTCGTCATGTCCTCGGTGGCCGCGCGATTCTTCCCGCCGCAGGTGGCCGGCGCAGGAGCGACCGTCGGCCAGCCGGGACTTCCCTTCCGCATCGATCATGATGAGCGCTTCAACCAGACCACACACCTGCAATATGAGATTCCCGGCGAGTGGCATCGATGGATCGGTCCGTGGATCGGCTTCAACTGGCGCTTTGACAGCGGTCTGGTCGCCGGTGCCGTTCCCTGCTACAACCCACTCTCAAACGATCCCAACTCTGCCTGCGCTTCCACCTCCACCACGCTCAACGGCCTGCCCGCGATCCTCCTCAGCGGACTCACCGCCGACGAACAAGCCGAGGCCGGACTCATCTGCAATGGCCAGCGCGCCACGCCTTCCATGGCACTGCCCGGCGTCTGCCTTGCCTCACAGCTCAGCTCCACACTCGTTCATATTCCCGCACCTGGCACCGGCGACAACGACAAGAACCCGCCGCGTGTTGCGCCACGCAGTCTCTTCGACGCCTCCATCGGTCAGGACAATCTCTTTCGCGGCGAACGATACAAGTGGAGCCTGAAGCTCACTGCCATCAACGTAACCAACAAATACGCGCTCTACAACTTTCTCTCCACCTTCAGCGGCACGCACTTCGTAACACCGCGAGCGATGACCGCGGAACTCGGTTTCCACTTCTAGTGTTTCCGTCGATCACTCGCTCAACCGCATGAATACTGGAGAAAAAAGATGAAGGCAAGCTGAAGACGTGACGAAAAATTCACGCACTTTTCCTCGATAAATCATCGTCCCTGGGATAACTTTGCCTTTGCATGCACCGTCTACCCAACATGCAAAGGCATATTCGACGAAGTGATATCTGAGGAGAAACATAGAATGACCAGCGCGCAGAAACTGAGAATTGCTCTTGATTCAATCCCACTCATCATTGCTCCGGGAGCCTTCGATTGCCTCTCTGCCAAGGCCGCGGAGATCGCCGGATTTTCCGCGCTTTATATGACTGGAATGGGCACCTCGGCCAGCCGACTGGGTCTGCCCGACTATGGCCTGGCCACCATGACCGAGATGGTTGCCAATGCTCACGCCATCTCTGCCGCCGTGCAGATTCCGGTCATCGCCGACGCGGACACCGGCTATGGCAACGAACTGAATATGACGCGCACTGTGCATGAATATGAGCGCAGCGGCGCTGCCGGCGTGCATATCGAAGATCAGGTCTTCCCCAAGAAATGTGGCCACCTGGGCGGCAAGCAGGTCATCGCTCGCAACGAGTACATCAGCAAGATTGCCGCAGCCGTGGCTGCGCGTCGCGACCCGAACTTTGTGATTATCGCGCGGACGGACGCCAACGCCGTACTGGGCTTTGAAGAAGCCATCGCGCGCGCCAATACTGCGCTCGACGTGGGTGCGGATCTGGCTCTGGTGGAGGCGCCGGAGACGCTGGAGCAGATGGCGGCTGTTCCTGAGCTTGTGCATGGACCCTGCGTGCTGAATGTGCTGATTGGCGGAAAGAGTCCGCTGGCTACGCTGGCCGAGGTGGAACAGATGGGCTATCGCATGACGTTGCTCTCGGACGCGATGCTGGGCGCTGCCGTGCACGCCTATGACGCCATGATGCAGACGGTGAAGAGAACGACGGAAACGCTCCGCTTCGAACAGCACTTCACTCCGCGCCACCTGTTTGAGCGGCTGGGTAGTGAAAGCTGGGACGCGCTGCGCCCGGAGATGCAGAAATCAGAGACCGTGAGTCTGTAGGCACCGCTACGGACGCTTCAGCTCGAATCACGCATTCACATCGCACTCCACGAAAAAGCCCATCCGCAAGCTTGCGGATGGGCTGGATGGGTTGCTGCCGGGCGGCTATTTGCCGCTTTGCGCCGGCGCGGAAGTCTTGATTCCGGAGAGCACGGAGTTGGTCGAGTTGGTGTTACGCAGATAGAGAACCGTCAGCGAAAGAGACGTAATCATGAAGATGGCCGCCGCCCATCCCGTGAGTTTGGTCATCAGGTTTGCAGCAGCGCGAGGACCAAAGGCGGTCTGCGATCCCTGGCCACCGAAGGTGCCGGCAAGATCAGCGCTTTTGCCCTGCTGAATCAGCACAACGCCGATCAGAAAAAAGCATACAATCACGTGGACCACAATCACGGCATACAACAGAAAATGCATAGGCTGGTAACTTTCTGAAGTCTCGCGCGCAGTTTCATGCGCGGAGAGAGATTTGGTGCGGAAGGGGGGACTTGAACCCCCACGCCTTTCAGCGCAAGCACCTCAAGCTTGTGCGTCTGCCAATTTCGCCACTTCCGCAATGAGGCAACTCAGACAGTATAGCAAAACTCAGTCCTATCCGTTCATCCAGCGCGTCCTCAGACAAGTGGAGCTGCGGATTCAGCCTGCGCGTTTGCAGGAGGCTCCAACGCCTCCAGAATCTGCTGATAGAGACGGTTGCGCACCTCGTATCGCTCCGTGGCACGAGTCACAAAGCGAACACGCAGATTCACCCCGCCATCGGTTGGGCGCAGGTGAATTTCGGCAGTCGCGTCCCCATGTTCCTGAGCCAGCGGACCCATCATCTTGTGCCAGTCTTTTTCCGCCTGCTTGGCATCTTCATCCGTGGCCTTGCGCACCAGCTGATGAATCCGTTCGGCAAGTTCCCACGTGGAGGCAGTCTTGGGCAGCGGCACCGACAGTTCATCCCACATCCACTGGTTGGCCGTGGAAAAGCTGTAATACTGCCCGGTGATGGGAAAGCTGTTCAGCATGGTAACGCGCCGCCCAGTGGGATGCGCGGTATCCGACGAATCGCCCAACTCCAGAAGCGTGGTGCGGAAGAGGCGAATTTCGACCACTTCGCCCGTTGCTCCGTTGATCTGCACATGGTCTCCGATGCGAATACCACCTTTGCCAATGAGCACAAACCAGCCGAGAAACGCCAGCAGAAAATCCTGCAACGCCACCGTGATGCCCGCTGTAGCCAATCCAAGAATCGTTGTCAGATGATCTGGCACACCGAAGATCACCAGCAGAATCAGCACCACACCCACCATCTGAATGGCAATTTCCGCAATCGCCCGCAGGGTGTGCAGCCGACGCTGATCCATGGTGGAGCGGCTTGTCCATTGGCGCACCAGCGTGTCGGCGATCAGCATCATGATAATCACCAGCACCAGCCACAGCGAGGATTGGGCAATCAGATGCAGCAGGATTCCATGCTGCACTTCCACCTGCGCTCCCCACTGCCGATAGGTTGTGGCCAGTCGTTGCTCGGTCTGAATGCGGTCCTGCAAAATACTCATCAGCTCGCGCATCGCACTGCGTTGGCGTAGCGAAGACAACGCGTCGGCAGCATTGCTCGACGATGCATTCAGACTGCGCTGTACCGCAGCGCTGTCGCTGGCCGCAGTGGCCGTCTGCATCTGCGCATACTGGGCCGTGAGCGCTGCCATGTCCTGCGTGGCACGCTGTCTGGCCTGTCGAATTGCGGCGCGGCGGCTGGACTGCGCCAGCCAGGTTTCCAGGCGACTGGCCAGCGTGTGGTGGCGCTGCACGGAGACAAAGGCTGGATCATACGGTTGCTGCGCCTGTTTGTCATAGTCGGTCATCGTTGCTTCGCGGGCCTTGAGCTGGCTCTCAATCTCCGCTCGCGGATCCCCGGAAGCGCGCGCCAGTGCTGCCTGCGTATCGTGCAGGATATCGGTATCCAGCCCAAGCTGCGCCTTCCACACATCGAGCGTGCCGGGAATCTTGCCCGCGCTGGATCGGCTATCCGGATGACTCAGCTGATCCACGCGTGTCTGGTCCTGCGCAACCACCTGTTGCAGTTGCTGCACCTTCTGCGCCAGCTCCAGCGCATTTCCGGTCAGTTGCCGTTGCTCGATGTCTGCTTTGCGCAATGCAAAATTAAAGGCCTGATCGACCTCGTGATCGGCCAGCCGCTCCGCGGCCCGCGCATAGCGCTCTTCCTCGGCAGTCACGGCCAGCGGAGCAAGCGCCTGAGCCGTCAGCCACGGACTTTGATCGACGAGCGGCTGCTTGCGAGGCTTGCCTCCCACGCTGTTTGCGGAAGCATTCAGAAAAGGCAGATGGGTCATCGTGGACCGCGTCGTCCAAAGCAGAAATACGCACAGCGAAGCCAATACAACCAGGATGGCCAGCGTAGTGCTTCGCTTCGACGTAGGATTCAACCTGCGACTGGACATGAAACCCTCCTTACTGAATGCGTTCAAAATGGAATCCCGCCTCAGCCAGTGCATGGCTGATCGCGGTAATGTGCGAAGCGCCTCGCGTTTCGAGAGTAACATCGATCACCGTCTCGGCCAGGCTCACTCCATAATAGGCACGGTTGTGAATCGTCTCCACAATGTTGGCGCGTTCGCGAGCCAGAATCTCCGTCAACTGCAACAGCGCGCCGGGCCGATCCAGCAGATAGACACGCAGCCGCAGAAGGCGGCCATCCTTCACCAGGCCGCGCTCGATGATGCGCGCCAGCAGCGTTACATCGATGTTGCCGCCGCAGACCAGCACAGCCGTACGCTGGTGTCGCAGCGAAGTCTTGGCCTGCAAAAGACTGGCCAGAGCCGCCGCGCCAGCGCCCTCGGCCAGCGTCTTCTCATGCTCCAGCAACATCAGAATCGCCGAGGCAATCTCCTCATCGTCTACCGTGACAATCTCATCCACATAGCGCATCACCAGCGGCAGAGTATGCTCGCCCACGCGCCGCACAGCGATGCCATCCGCAATGGTCGCCTGCGCTCCAATCGTGATCGGCGCGCCGGCCTCCCGCGCGCGCAGCATCGAAGGCAGCTTCTCCGGCTCCACACCAATCACGCGGATGCGCGGATTCCGCTCCTTGAGCGCGCAGGCAATTCCGCCAATCAGCCCGCCGCCGCCAATCGGCACCACCACCGCTTCCAGATCCTGCACCTGATCGAGCAGTTCAAGTCCAATCGTTCCCTGCCCCGCAATCACCAGCGGATCATCAAACGGATGAATGAACGTCAGGTTGAGTTCGCTGCACCGGCGCAGCGCCTCGTCACAGGCTTCGTCATAGTTGGCGCCGTGCAGAATCACCTCCGCACCAAAGGCACGGGTCGAAACAACCTTCACCAGCGGAGTGGCCTGCGGCATCACAATCTGCGCGCGAATGCCCAGCCGCGAGGCGTGAAACGCCACTCCCTGAGCGTGATTTCCCGCCGACGCTGCAATCACTCCGCGATGGCGCTCGTCCTCGCTCAGCGTCAGTAATTTATTCAGTGCACCGCGCTCTTTGAACGCGCCCGTACGCTGCAGATTTTCCAGCTTCAGATACAGCTCCAGCCCGGTGCGCTCGGACAAGTGATGGGAAAGCTGACAGGGCGAGAGATGAATCGCATTGCCCAGCCGCTGTCGCGCCTCTTCAATCGAATCGAGATTTACCCCTTGATGGACCCCTTGCATTGCGAAACTCCCTTTCGAATCCGAATTCGGAACAAATGGAAAAGCCATCGCCGCGCTTGCGGAGATGGCTTGATCTGGTCTAGGTTTTCTCTGGTTGCAATCAGGCATTTCCCCGCAAAGCCGAAAGTGGGCCGCTAATTCGAATGGCGACCGTAATCGTGCGGCGAATGCAAAGGAAATTCATATTGTTCGCAGTTAATCAGACTCGCACACGGCCCGTCAAGCGCGGCTTGCCCGCAACCCGTGCGCCGATCTTTGTCTCCGGATTTACCATCCCTTCCAACGCTGTCCAGCAACGCTCCCGCACCATTGGCTGAAACGTACAATTGACCCATGCACCTTGAAACCTTCCCCGTCGGACTGCTCCAGTGCAACTGTACGATTGCCGCCGATACGGCCCGCAGCGAAGCCATCGTCATCGATCCCGGAGACGAGATCGCGCGCATTGTCGATCGTCTGTCCGCGCTGCGCGTCACGCTGCGCCAGATCATCGTCACACACGCGCACATCGACCACGTTGGCGGCGCGCTCCAGCTCAAGCGCCTGACCGGCGCGCCGATCCTGATGCACGAGGATGACCTGCCGCTGCTGCGCATGATGGACGTGCAGGCTGGCTGGCTTGGCGTGGAAACCCCGCAGACCGCGCCACCCGATGAAGCCCTGCAGGAGTCGAAAATCGTCGGCCTCACGCAGTTCCCCGCTACTGTTTTGCACACGCCCGGCCATACTCCGGGCAGCGTCTGTCTGCACTTTGCTCAGGAAAAATGGCTCATCGCCGGCGACACGCTCTTTGCCGGCAGCATTGGCCGCACAGATCTGCCCGGCGGCGATGGACGCAAAATTCTGGAGTCGATCCACGGCAAGCTGATGCATCTGCCTGAGGAGACGAGGGTGATTGCAGGCCACGGTTCGGCAACTACCATCGGCGAAGAAAAATTGCGGAATCCGTTCCTGCGCTTCTCCTGACCGCTTCTCGTGACCGCCTCGCCGGAACGCGTCATATCGTTTCTGCTGCTCGCGCCGCCACAACCTCCAGCAACAGCCGCACGCCCGCTGCAAACTCATGCTGCGTCGTCAACAGGCTCACCACCAGCCATCCGGGCAGACCAAAAAATCTGCCCGGATGCACCAGCACTCCGCGCTCCAGCAGCCGCAGCGCCATCTCTTCATCGGTTTCCAGCGAAGGCACGCGCAGGATCGCATACCAGCCAGCCTCCACGCGCAGACGACTCACCCAACGCGTCGCCTGCCGTGCCAGCAGATCATCCATCGTTGCCAGATTCTGGCGGATGCGTGCAGCGATTTCCTTTTGGATCGCCTTGTCCTGCCGCAACCACAGCGGCAGCGCCACCTGCACCGGCGTGCTCACAGAAAGAAACGTATCCGCAAGCACCTCCAGTCGTTCCAGCGCAACGTTACGGTCCGTGGTGACTTCGTTTTCTTCTTCGCCAGCTACGGCAATCCAGGCGAGCTTCATCTGCGGCAATGCGAGAATCTTGCTGATCCCGCTCACCACAAAGACCAGCGCATCGGTCGGTCGCGCAAGGAACGAGATCGCATCCTGATCGGCCAAGTCATCGACTACGTCATTGGCAACATCGATCAGCGGATAATCCAGAAAAACCTCATCCACAATCAATGCGATTTCATGCCTGCGACAAATATCAAAGATCGCCTCAGCCTCGGCTTGGCTCGTGTAGTGCCCTGTCGGATTGTTGGGATGCACGAGCAGCAACGCGCGCGTTCGCTCAGAGATCGCTGCCTCCAGCATCGCCAGATCCAACTGCCACCGCTCATCAAAAACCAGCGGCGTCTGCACCAGGCGCACACACTCGGCGTCTGCCAGATAATCAAACAGCGGATAGCACGGCGCAGGCGCCAGCACTTCATCCCCGGGGTCGCAAAGCAGGCGAAAAAGATAGCTGTACGCCTCGCTGGTGCCCGTCGTCAGCACCAGCCGATCCGCATCGACACGTACGCCGCGCGCTGCGTAGTAGCCGGCAATTGCCTCGCGCGCGCTGCGCCTTCCGCGCGGGTCCGGATCGTATTCCTGCGCCTCGGCTCCGGTCATTGCCTGCAACAGTTCGCCCGGCATCTGAAATCCACAGCGCGACGGATTGGAAGCGGTAAGATCAAGCACAGGCAGAGCGGCTCGTCGCCGCGCCTCGAGCGCGCGCGTCAGCTCTGTGGTTTCCGTGTTCCACTCCGTGCGTCGTGAAAATCGCATAGATTCAGCATCGCACGGCAGACGAGTCAGCAAGGATTGTTTCCCGTTCAGGAGGCTTCACCGATGAGCATTCGCGCCATCGCATTTGATTATGGAATGGTGCTGAGCGGACCGCCCGAGCCGTCTGCGCGCGCCCAGCTTCTGCGCATCACCGGCCTCAGCGAAGAGCGGTTCGAATCCCTCTACTGGGTCGATCGTCACGAATACGATCGCGGCGAGTTGACCGGGCTTGCATTCTGGCAAAAGCTGACACGCGACGCCCGGCTCAGTCTGCATGAGGATGCGCTACACAGCCTGAACAGATGGGATGCGGCCATGTGGACGACGGAAAATCCGGCCATGATCCGCTGGCAAAAGCATCTGCGCAGGGAGGGATTCGCCACCGGAATTCTCTCCAACATGGGCGACGCCGTGCTGGCCAGCATCGAGCAGAATCTGCCCTGGGTGCGCGACTTTGATGCGCACATCTGGAGCTATCAGCATCGCTGCGCCAAGCCGGAGCCGGTGATCTATCGCCTGCTGCTGCAAGCGCTGGGAACCGCACCGGAAGAGACGCTTTTCCTCGACGACAAACAGGTCAACATCGACGCTGCACTCAGGATTGGAATGCAGGCTCTGGTCTTCACCAACGTTTCTCAGCTTCGTCAGGACCTGATCTCTATCGGGCTGGACAGCGAACTTCCACTGCCAGAGTAGAGAGCCAAAGAGAAACCGCACAGCTTGATTTGCAAGCAGGGGTGCAAGCAAACAAAGCTGCGCGGCGCAATTTTGTTCCGATCAGAACTTCGCATCCACAGGCATATCCAGCTCCGTCGGCAGGTTGAGCGTCCCCGTCAACTGCGGATCAACCGACGAGCGGCTCACATGAATCGTGTAGCTGCCCGCATCCGCCTGCCAGAATTTCCTGTCCACGTTGTACCAGGCGAAGGATCGCCCGTTCAGAGGAATCGCTACATGCTGCGTCTGGCCCGGCTTGAGTTCGACGCGCGCAAAACCTTTCAGCTCCTGCACCGGTCGCTCCACGGCAGGATGCTGCTCCGAGACGTAAAGCTGCGCCACATCTGCGCCACTGCGCGAGCCTGTATTCGTCACATCGAAGCTGACCGTATAACCACCCGGCACACCCGTGGGAGCAATCTTCAGGTTGGCGTAGCGGAAGCTGGTGTAGCTCAGTCCGAATCCAAACGGAAACAGCGGCTGCACATGGTTGCGCTCATATCCGCGATAGCCGACAAAGATCCCGTCATTGTAGTGAATCTTTTCCGTGCCCGGCTCCGGATAATATGACGTGAAGGATGGGTTGTCGCTTAGTTTCTTTTCCCAACTGATGGGCAGTCGGCCCGACGGGTCGGCATCGCCAAAAAGCAGCCGTGCAAAAGCCGTTCCACCCTCCTCGCCGGAGTACCAGTTCTCCACCAGTGCCTGCGCCTTGTCCAGCCACGGTGTAGCATCAACGCTGCCGCCGGAGGTCACCGTAACGAGGACATGCGGATTCACAGCAGCAACTTTTTCGATCAGCTCCTGCTGGCCAGGTGGCAGTTGATATTCGCGATCCGCGCCTTCGGTTTCAATGTTCGGATCGTAGCCCACGGCGATCACCACCACATCAGCGCGCTTGGCCAGTGCAATTGCGGAGTCCGTCACCAGTGTGCCCTTCTTCGCAATGCCCAGACGCAGAACGCCCGCGCCAAACTGAGGTCCGCTCAGTTCTTCGACCACCACCTTGTGCGCGCCTGGCGTCAGCGCCAGCGAAACCTGCGTCAGCGCGAAGCGCGGAATATCCGAGTGATCGATCACCGGCTTGTCGTCCACCAGGACGCGATACTTGCCCTGGTCCTCCACAAACATCACGTAGTCCCCGGCTGCGCGCGCATGATAGTAGCCCGTCCAGCGGTCAAAGTGTGACGGAGCGCCGCCGCCAACGAACATCTTCATTGTATTGCTGTCGATGGTGTTGATCAGATCGGCCATGTCAGGATCAGAAAGCGCGGACTGGCCGGAGTTGATGGCCAACTCGGTGCGCGTTGCCGTCGGTTTGCCGCTGAAATCCGACTTGGCAAACGTCTCCACCATCACGCCGGGGCGATAGACATCCGCAGCCGGGGTCAGGCCGGTCATCATCGCCATCACCGCCAGCTTGGGCAGGCCGCGATCCCATGTCACCTCGCCTTTCAGACCCAGCCGGTCACTGATGCCCTTCAAAAGGCTCACATCGCCAAAGGTCGGCACCATGCCGCTGCCGCCCGCCGTGGGATTCGCCGGAAAAGCATCAGGACCAAGGACCGCGATGTGCGTCATCTTGTTGGGATCGAGCGGCAACAGGTGGTTGTCGTTCTTCAGCAGAACAGCACCCTCCAGTGCGCCCTGCAGGGCTACCTCGCGCCCCTGCTGGTTATAACGCGGAATCGAGCGATCAAGCGGATCGTGGTAGGTGCCATCCGGCCCGATCCAGCCAAACCGATACGCAACCGTCAGCAGATGCCGTACCTTGTCATCGATCGTTGCTTCGGATACCTTGCCTGCCTTTACCGCAGGCAGCAGCGTCTCGGCGTTCATATACCAGCCAAACGGCATCTCCAGATCGAGTCCGCCATTGGCCGCGGCCACGCCATCGTGAGTCGCCGTCCAGTCGGACATCAACAGCCCGTCAAAGTGCCAGTCCCTCCGAAGAATGTCGATATTGATATGCGGATTCTGCGTGGCATGTTCGCCGTTGATAAAGTTGTAGGAGTCCATCACAGCGCCGACGTGCGCCTGCTTCACCGCGGCTTCAAATGCAGGAAGATAGATCTCGCGCAGCGCGCGTTCGCTCACAATCGAGTCCGAGGTGAATCGCGCATATTCGGAGTTGTTCGCGACAAAGTGCTTGATTGTCGCGCTCACATTCTGCGACTGCACACCTTCGATGTAATTCACGGCAATCTGCCCGTCAAGAAACGGGTCTTCGCCAAAGTATTCAAAGTTGCGGCCATTCATCGGTGCGCGATAGATATTCACGCCCGGACCCAGCAGGAAACTGGCTCCGCGCGAACGGGCATCACGGCCAAGCTGCACACCGATGCGATGCGCCAGCTCACGATCCCAGCTTGCGGCCAGCCCGATGCCGGCGGCAAAGGCGGTCGATGGCGGAGGAATATGTGCGCCCACCGGACCATCGCTCATGCGCAGCGCCGGAATACCCAGACGCGGAATGGGAGCTGATTCCATCATGCGTGAGCCGGAGAGCAGCGTGATCTTCTCCTCCAGCGTCAGCTTCTGGATCGTCTGGTCGATCCTTTGTCGTATCTGCGCCTGATTCTGCTCATCGGCCGTAATCTGGCTCGCCGACTGCGCCGTGGCAAAGCTGCCGCCGACCAGCGCCAGAACCCAGGCGAGAACGAAAACCAATCCGCGTCGAATGCGTGTAATCCCCGAAATCGTTGGCACAGTGGCCTCCATCACTCTCAATTTCCATTCAGTCAGGGTCGTCCCCGGAAAATCCACTTTATCCCCGCAGGATCGCCTGTCATGCACCGCCTGCAAGCATACTTTGCAGAACCAACCTTTGCCTAGGGCGTGTTTCCCATTACCCTTTGTGGCTTCGTCCTGATTCTTCAGCCCCGCTTTGGCGGCGGGTCTGATCCGGGGCGTCTCGGGCTTGATTTCGTGGATGCAACACGCCCCGGCTCCAGCCTCAGACCTCAAAAATGCCCCACTGTCAGCGGTAAAATAGGGTTGTGCCCAGTTCTTTTTCGCTCTCCCGCTATGCGCACGCCTGGCGCGCTCTGCGTCATCGCAATTTTCAGCTTTTCTTCTCCGGGCAAAGCATCTCGCTCATCGGCACATGGATGACGCGCGTCGCCACGGCCTGGCTTGTCTATCGCCTCACGCACTCGGCTATTCTGCTGGGCACCATCAGCTTTGCCGGGCAGATTCCCACCTTTCTGCTTGCGCCCTTTGCCGGAGTCGCCGTCGATCGCATGGATCGCCGCGTTGTCCTGATCGCCACGCAGGTTGCGTCCATGGTGCAGTCGCTGCTGCTGGCCGCGCTCACCCTCACCCATCGCATCACCATCCATGAACTGCTCGCGCTGAGCGCCGTGCAGGGCATCGTCAACGCTTTTGACATGCCTGGGCGACAGTCCTTCATGGTCCAGATGGTTGACAATCGCGAAGACCTCTCAAACGCCATCGCGATCAACTCCAGCATGGTCAACTTCGCCCGCCTGCTCGGGCCGTCGCTGGCCGGCATCGTGATCGCCGCCACCGGCGAGGGTTGGTGTTTCCTCATCGACGGCGTCAGCTACATCGCCGTCGTCTACTCGCTGCTGGCCATGCGCGTCGATCCTGCCCACCGCAAGGCCGCTTTGCTGCGCGCGAGAGAACCGATGCTCACGCAGCTTGTCGATGGCTGGAACTATGTCCGCAGCTTTGTGCCCATCCGCACCATCCTTCTACTGTTTGCCATCGTCAGCCTGATGGGGTGGCCGTTCACCGTGCTCATGCCTATCTTTGCCGCTCAGGTGCTGCATGGAGACGCCCACACACTCGGATTCCTGATGGGTGCTACCGGCGTAGGCGCACTGGCTTCCGGGCTTTCTCTTGTCTTTCGCAAATCCGTACGCGGCCTCGTCCGCATGATCCCAATGGCCGCAGCCATCTTTGGCATCGGACTCATCGCCTTTGGACTTTCTCATCTGCTCTGGCTTTCGCTGCTGCTTCAGCTTGTTGTCGGCTTTGGCATGATGCAGGGCCTCACCTCCAGCAACACCATCATCCAGACCATCGTTCCAGAGGATCGTCGTGGTCGCGTGATGAGCTACTACACCATCGCCTTCGTCGGCATGGCGCCCTTCGGCAGCCTGCTGGCCGGCATGCTGGCTCACCTCATCGGAGCGCAGAAAACCGTCATCGTCAGCGGAGTTGCCTGTCTCGCCGGAGCCGCTTGGTTCTGGTTGCAGATGCCCACACTGCGCCGTCTCCTCAAACCCATCTACCAGCAACTCGGCATTCTGCCCGTGATGCCGGAACGCATGGCCGAGGAAGACTCCGCCGCAAGCTGAGACAGACGCACCGATCCGTCCTCCGCTCTCGATACGCTATTCTGAACATGGATCCAGTTCCTCGCCGTCTTCCTCATGAAAGCGAGTCATATGCCCCGCGTTCTGCTTACGGAAAACTTTGACAAAACCGTTCGGCGCTGGCTCATGACCGTCCAGGATTACGCGCTCTTCTGTGCACAGGCCGTTACCAACGTCTTCCGCTCGCCTCATTACTGGTCGGATATCTTCACCCAATCCGACCTGATCGGCGTCGGCTCGGTGCCCATCGTCGTGCTCACAGGATTCTTCACCGGCGGCGTGCTTGCGCTGCAATCAGCCGCTTCACTGGCTCAGTTCGGCGCGCAGGCTTACACCGGACGCTTCGTCTCGCTCTCCATGATTCGCGAGCTTGCGCCCGTGCTCACCGGCCTCATGGTCTCCGGTCGCAACGCCTCCGGCATGGCCTCGGAGCTTGGCTCCATGGTCGTCACCGAACAGATCGACGCGATGCGCGCCCTCGGCACCGACCCGATGAAAAAGCTCGTCACCCCGCGCATGATCTCGACCGTCGTCGTACTCTTCCTGCTCACCGTCGTCGCCGACACGCTCGGCACCGCTGGCGGCGCCTCGGTCGCCGTCTTCATCAGCCATCTCGACGGCGCGCAGTATTTCTCCTCCGCCTATCAGGCGCTTGTCTTCTCCGATATTATTCAGGGACTCACCAAGCCGCTCGTCTTCGGCTTCATCATCGCCACCATCGGCTGTTACAAGGGGATGCGTACCACCGGCGGCACACAGGGCGTGGGACGCTCCACCACGCAGGCTGTCGTCATCTCCTCGGTGCTCATCATCTTTTCCGACTTCCTCATCAGCCGCGTCATGCTCTGGCTTTTTCCGCCGCTCTAGCCATCTTCACCCCCGACATGCTTTCCGGAAACTCCCATGCCTCAAGCCACTGATCCCGTTCCGCTCCCCGCCGTCAACGATCCGGCTGCATGTGTCTCCGATTCGCCGCTTTGCTTCCGCAGCGTCTCCCTCAGCTTCGGTCCACGCACCCTGCTCGACGCCATCTCCTTCACCCTTCGCCCCGGCGAAACGCGTATCCTGCTAGGACTCGCCGGCATGGGCAAAAGCACTCTGCTCAAGCTCGCCAACGGCCTCATCCGCCCGGACTCCGGCGAAATCTTCCTCTTCGGGCAGCCCATCGCCTCCATGCCGGAACCCGCTTTGCTCGACCTTCGTCGACGCACCGGCATGGTCTTTCAGGAGAGCGCGCTCTTTGACTCGCTCACCGTCCGCGACAACGTCGGCTGGCAGCTCATCGAGCGCGGCATCTCCGGCGAAACCATCGACCGCCGCGTGCACCGCGCTCTCTCCTTCGTCGATCTCGACCACGCTTTCAGCCTCTTTCCGCCCAGCCTCTCCGGCGGCATGCGCCGTCGCGTCTCCATCGCTCGCGCCATCATCGACAAGCCCGATCTGATCCTCTATGACTCGCCCACCGGCGGCCTCGATCCGGTCACCTCCCACACCATCAACCAGCTTGTCGTCAAAGAGCGCGACGTCTACAAAACCCCCGCCATCCTCGTCACACACCGCCTTCAGGATGCCTTCACCATGGTCACGCACCGCTTTGACCACGACACAAACGCCATGGTTCCGTTACCCCAGGGCAGCTTTGACCCGCTCACCCGCTTCATGGTCCTCCATAACGGCCATCTGCTTTTTGATGGCTCAACCGAAGAGCTGCTCTCCAGCGATGATCCTTTTCTTCAGGACTTCCTCGCATGAGCCGGGCCGCGCACGGCCCAAATTCCTCGGAGTCGAACGAACACGGCCTCGCCAGCTTCCTCTGGACTCGCGACTGCGGAAACCACCTCTCGCCCGGGTCGCTCTTTTTTTCCTGACGCCAAAAACCGCTCTTCCCCCGCAAGCGCTTCACCTGCTAGCGTTAAGTGTTTGGGTCGTCTTTCGACTGACCCACCCGCGAAAGGACGCTGACACACCATCATGGGTTTTCCCTTCCACAACGTCGATCTCATCCGCTTCGATTCCCTGCTCTCCGAGGACGAAAAGCTGGTCCGCAACACCGCCCGCCAGTTCGTCGATGACAACCTGATCCCGATCATCGAAGACTGCTTCCGCGAGGGTCGTTTTCCTCGCGAACTCGTCCCGCAGATGGCCGAACTCGGCTTCTTTGGCGCGAATATCGAGGACTACGGCTGCGCAGGCATGTCCAACGTCGAGTATGGACTCGTCATGCAGGAGCTTGAGCGCGGCGACTCCGGCTTTCGCAGCTTCGTCAGCGTCCAGTCCGCGCTCGTCATGTACCCCATCCACACCTTCGGCTCCGACGAGCAAAAGAACAAGTGGCTGCCCGAACTCGCCGCCGGACGCAAGCTCGGCTGCTTCGGACTCACCGAACCCGGTTTCGGTTCCAACCCCGGCGGCATGACCACCCGCGCCACCAAAGACGGCGACTCCTACATCCTGACCGGCGAAAAGATGTGGATCACCTCCGGCACCATCGCCGACGTCGCCATCATCTGGGCCAAGGTTACCGAGGAAGACGACCGCGTCCGCGGCTTCCTCGTTGAAACCGACCGCCCCGGCTTCCGCGCCGACGAGGTGCACGGCAAATGGTCCCTCCGCGCCTCCGTCACCGCCGGACTTTCGCTGCAGGAGGTGCGCGTTCCCGCCGCCAACCTGCTCCCCGGATCGGGCGGACTCAAAAGCCCGCTCATGTGCCTCAATCAGGCTCGTTACGGCATCAGCTGGGGAGCGATTGGCGCGGCCATGGCCTGCTATGACACCGCTCTCCAGTACGCGAAAATGCGCAAGCAGTTCCGCAACGAACCCATCGCCAGCCACCAGATCATCCAGGAAAGACTCGTCTGGATGATCTCGGAGATCTCCAAGGCACAGCTCCTCTCGCTCCACGCCGGTCGGCTCAAGGATCAGGGACAGCTCGGCCACGAAGTCATCTCTCTGGCCAAGCGCAACAACGTCTGGATGGCCCTCGAAACCGCACGCTCCGCCCGACAGATCCTCGGCGGCAACGGCATCACCGAGGACTATCCCATCATGCGCCACATGATGAACCTGGAATCCGTCGTCACCTACGAAGGCACACACGACATTCACGCGCTCATCCTCGGCCAGCACATCACCGGCATCCCTGCCTTCTAGCGGCAGATCTGCAACCCATCGCAACCGGCCAGACCGGCCACGCTGACTATCGATCGACGGCGCTCCGTCCCAGACAGCGTGGCTGGCTACAATAACCGGTATGGGCAAACAGTTCCAGCGCATCGAGCAGGATCATCGCGAGTTTATCCTGCAGCAGCACATCTTCTTCAATGCCTCCGCAGCTTCGCACGGTCGAGTCAACGTCTCCCCGCGTGATGTTGCAGCGCTGCGCATTCTCAACGACCGCACCGTCATCTATCTCGATCGCACGGGAAGCGGAAACGAAACAGCCGCTCATCTGCGGGCCGACGGACGCCTGACGCTGATGTTCTGCGCCTTCGACGGCAGACCGCTGATTCTTCGCCTGTACGGACGTGGACGTATCGTGCCCCGCCACAGCGCGGAATACGGCAGCCTGCTCACCGCGCATTACGACGGCATCGAGGTTCCAGGCGCACGTCAGATCGTGCGTCTCGATGTCGATCGGGTTCAGACATCCTGCGGCATGAACGTGCCACTCTATCAGTCCATCGGCGTGCGTGACCAACTCACACGCTGGGCCGAAGCCAAAGGCGAAGCCGCTCTGGAACAGTATCGTCGCGAGAAGAATTCCACCAGCATCGACGGCCTTCCCACCGGCATCTTTGAGACCGTCAGCTCCTGAACCCGACAGAGAAACGGCCGCTGCCGGAACCGATCATCCACCTTGAGCCCATCACGCCATCCGTCCCATCCCTCATACGCACCATGCCATGGCCGCTTCTTGCAGTGACTTCATGCAGTGAATTCATGCGGTGCAGGCAATTCTTTCGTCTTGTGGCATACTGGTTCCGGTCCGTGTTCCGTCTCCGCCCACGGCGACAAAACAAACTCCCGGATAGTTATAATTCAGTACACATTTCGCCCAATTTTCGTTGGCAGGAAAATTAATATACCCCCCTAGGGGGGGTAACAGATGGGTTAACCGGAATGCTAACGCCGATCGGCGTCCCAATGTTTTCATTATGCTTTTGATTACAAATGACTTGATAGCAATAAAGCGGTTTTTTACTCTTCCCTGACCCCACTACAGCAAAAAAAGAAAAGCGGGATTGCCTGTGCAACCCCGCCAAAGGAATCATTTCTACCGAAGAAATTCTCACCAAGACTTGAATCCTGCCTTACCGTCGCGGCGTGCGCACCACCGGAACCTGTGGCTTCGGCGTCACGCGCTGTGTGGTAATCACCAGCTTGGCAGGCGTCAGCTCCACGCCGTCCCAGCCATCCTTCACCGCTTCAATGCGAATCTCGCCCGGCATCTGCGTCGACTGCACGATCACCTGCGCCAGCCCCATGAACAGGCTGCGGCGTGGCGCCTTGTCACTTTCCTGGCAGTTTGGATCGCCGTTGCCCACGCCGATCAAGGCTCCCGCGCCGCTCACGTTGAAGCCGATATGATTGTCCGCCGTCGGCACGGCTCGTCCCTGCGCATCGACCACCTCGACCTTGAGCACGGCCACATCTTCGCCATCGGCGTCAATCGTGGTTCGGTCCGCCGTCAGCCGGATCGCCACCGGCACGCCGGTGGTCTCGCGCTTGTCCGTCAGCACCACTTTACCGCCTTTGCTGCCGCGTGCTTCAATCGTGCCCGGCGCATACTTCACTGACCACTGTACGTGTCCGTTGACGGGAACTTTCTTGCTGCCCTGGCTTGCGCCATTCAGGAAAAGCTCCACTTCCTCCAGATTCGAGTGAACCCAGACATCGATCGGGTCGCCTTCGCGACCCTCCCAGTTCCAGTGCGGAAACAGGTGCAGCACCGACTCGCTGCCCCACCACGCCTTGTAATAGAAGAAGTTGTCTTTGGGAAAACCACACATATCCACGATGCCAAACTGCGAGTTCACGCTCGGCCATCCGTAGGGCGTCGGCTCCCCGCGATAGTCAAATCCCGTCCAGGCAAAACCGCCAGGCAGCCAATCCCGCGTCGCATAGAAGCTCCACCACTGCTCGGCCGTCTCGCTCCACGCCGTTACATTCACGTCATAGGCGCTCACCCAGTTTCGCTTCGGGTCCGTGACATAGACGCCGCGCGTCGAAACCGTGCTGGCTGTCTCCGTTCCCACCGTCGGCTTCGTTGGATGATCCGCGTGGAACTGGTCAATGGACTTCAGATTGTAGTTGAAGCCTTCCACGTCCAGCGCGGAGGCTGACCCGGTATCCATAATCTTGTCGGCAAACTGTCCATTCACCGCCGCCGTACACAGCCGCGTGGGATCCAACTCATGCGAGCGCCGCACCATCGTCTCCACGATCTGATGGCCATAGGTATGTGTTTGCAGCGTCCATTCCTCGTTGCCCATCGACCACAGGATGATCGCCGGTGAATTCCGATACCGCTTGATCATTGCCTCCAGTTGCGCCAGCCCCTCTGGACTGGAGTTCATCTGTCGCGTCTCGCAAAGCATCATCATGCCCATGCGATTGCACGCTTCCACCCACTCCGGAGTTGGCATGTTGTGCGAGGTTCGAACAGCATTTCCGCCCATCTCCTTGAGCACTGCAAGCCTGTACCACTGCAGGCGATCCGGCAGCGCCGCGCCGACTCCCGCATGATCCTGATGGTTGCAGGTTCCCTTGATCTTCATGTTCTGGCCGTTCAGCGCGAATCCCTTTGCCGCATCGAAGTTCACCGTGCGTACGCCAAATCCCACACGCTCGCCATCGATAACCTTGCCGCCCGACTCCACTGTGACCTGCGCCGCATACATCGTCGGCGAATCGAGCGACCACAGCTTCGGATTCGCGATGCTTGCCGTTGCCGTGTAAGTTGCGCTGCCATCCGGAGCGATCGTCTGCTCCTCGGCTTGCGCGGTCGCCACGGTTGCGCCAGAAGCATCCACAATCTTCCACTTCACACTGGCTGTCCCGGATTTTTCGCCCGCATTCATCACCACTGTGCCCAGGCTCAGCTTGGCCGCAGAGCCACTCATCTCACTGCGCACATAGCTCTCCCACTGTCCCAGGTGAAGCGGATCATACTTGGTCATCCACACATGGCGATAAAGGCCAGCACCCTCATAGAACCAGCCATCACCAAAGCTGGCATCCATGCGAACGACGATTGCGTTGTTCGCGCCGTAGAGCAGATAGTCCGTGATGTCAAAGGAGAACGGAGCGTAGCCGTTGTCGTTGCGCCCGGCGAAGATGCCGTTCACAAAAACCAGAGCGCTGCGAAACGCGCCGTCAAAATCGATCACGACGCGACGTCCACGATCCGTCTCCGGAATGGCAAAGATACGCCGATACCAGCCCACGCTTGTCTCCGGATATCGCCTTCCCAACGGCTTGTAACCGTGGCCCTTCTGTTCTTCATCCCAAACGAAAGGTAGATCGACGGCCCAATCATGCGGCAGGTTGACGGACTTCCAGGAGGAATCATCATAGGTAGTGGTGGAAAACTTGAAGTCGCCGGTTTTGGCAAAGTCGCCCTGATTCTTGCCGAAGTCAAGATCCTTGGCCGGGTCGCAACCATTCCCCATCATGAACTTCCAGCCAAAATCAAAAAGCAGATGTTCACGCGGCGCAATCGCGGAATCAATCTCCGGCGATGCGGCAAACTGCTCCAGCAAAGTGGCCGCGCGAGCCATAGCGCTGCCACCCATTGCAGAACCCGCAGCTACGGCTGCTCCCGTCCACACCCCGGTGCGGATCACATCTCGACGCGTCCACTTGCTCATCCGTCATTCCTCCCATGTTCGTGTGGCTCGTCCGAACCAATCACGCCTCGATCCCTTTGCGACACGCGGAAAGCTCTGTCGCGTGGCAAGTGAAATATACAGCACTCCGCGCGATCGAGTAAACGATTTCATTAGGCACTCGAAAATCCCGCTCATCCGCCTCCTCTGGTAGACTTAGAGATAAGATAGCGCCTTTGCGGAGAGATGGCCGAGTGGCTGAAGGCGCACGCTTGGAAAGCGTGTTTAGGGGAAACTCTAACGTGGGTTCGAATCCCACTCTCTCCGCCAGAATTTGCGATAACTTAATCAAAATAATAAAGTTATTTACATTCAATAACTTATCATTGTCGGCCATCCGACAAAATCCGCACGAATTTTGCAAAGGATGCATTGCTTCCGTCCTCTGCCCCCTATAAATCCGACAATCCGACAACGCAGCAAAAAAAACAAGAGGGCAGCTTGGACGTATAGGCGCTGAAAAATATGTGTACTCCGTCGCTCTTCTGCGAGCGAGAAGTAGCGTAGGTCGGTTGGTCTGCGCAAATGTTCGCAATTCCTGTTTCTGCGGGATCAGAGAGAAAATCCTGCGGGGACGCAATCTCAAGGTTGCGTGGACTTGAAGTGCATTTCTGCGGGGGCGAATTGGTTCTGCCGTTCCTGCGAAATTGGACTGTCTGGAATTCTGCCGGGCCTGATTGAAGACCGCCGCGTGTGTCAGTCAGGCAGGCGCAATTGAGATTGAAGACGAGCCGGAGCGGAGATGCCTGCCGAAGCAAGAGGCAGGAGTGATCTGTTGTTCCCGATTCTTCCCGTGATCCTTCCACAACTGAAAATGCGGAGCCGGACTTCCGGTCCGAGACGATCCGTTCGGTCGAGATGCCTTTCTCTGGCCCTGTCTGGGCTCTGGCGTAATGGCCACACCTGCAAGCACCCCCACGAAAGGAAAAGAAATGTATCCATACAGCGACGAAGACGAAGAAGACGACATCGAGTTCGAAGAAATCATCGAACTCGATACCTACGAGAACGAATCGGAATCCTTCAACGAAGACGAGGCTGCGATGGCGGATTTGGAGATCGACTGGTATCCAGCCGATTCCAGCGGTTGTCGCCGCGCCTCCCGATAGCCCACATCCTGCTAGACACCCCATACAAATCAGGAGCCATCCATGATCTACGCCCTATCTCTCTACGAGGTGGGGGTCGAGCAGACCCCTGCCTTTCGCTCGCTCTTCCTGGTCGGCGGCCTGTGGCAGAGCTTTGCCAGCCGCCTTCCCGGCCACATCCACACAACCGTGATGCGCGATGTCCGCAGTCCGCACATCTTCCTCATCCTCGAATTCTGGACCACCGAGTCTCACTACATTGCGTCACGCGAAGCTGC
>DAIDKP010000014.1 GCA_027449965.1 Acidobacteriaceae bacterium | reverse complement strand
GGGACGATGGGGACACGACCTCGTACTCCGCAAGAGGATCGGTGTTCCTCATGCAGACCACCAGAGGTTCGCGCTCAAGAACGTGTGCCTCCAGGTCATCTCCGACAACCGGCAAAGTGACGAGAGCAGCGTCTAGTTTTTTGCTTCGAATCCGCTCTATGACCTGATCGGTATCGCCGCTTTCAGGAATCATCTCGCAGTCCGGCAGCACTTCCTTGTAGACCGCTGAAACAGAGTGCAACAGGCCCTTTTGAACAAAGGGGGAGAAGCCCAATCGCAACGGCTGAAGGGTTCCCGAATGGATGGCCTGCAACGTCTGGATGAATCGTGTTCGTGTCTTCAGGCTCGACTTTGCATAGTGGTACATCAGTCGGCCTTCTGCGGTCAGACTGTTGCCGTGCTCGCGGTCGAAGAGCGTGACATTCAGAATGTCCTCAAGCGCCCGAATCTGCGTGCTGACGGCAGATTGAGCAACATGCAGACGCGCGGCTGCCGCCGTGAAAGTACCTGCCTCCACAACGGCTACAAAATATTTGAGAAGACGGAATTCGAGATGATCGTCGATGCTCATGCGGACCTCCGATGCTCGTCGGTGCGGACTACCGCTTACCGGCCCATGAGCGAGGGAGGCACGCAAACATGCCGGGACACAAATTGTCAACCATCCTGAACCAAAACGTCAACTATCGTTTTCACAAATACCCCATAAGTAATACAGATGGCCCGATCTCTTAGAAGTATTGGACAGTGAGGCGCAGAGGTAAGAACGTAATGGGAAAAGGCCGACTCTGGAGGCCCGGCATGAACCTTATCGAAAAGCTGGAAGCACGAAGTGGTGCCATGAAGGTTGCGGAACTCTGCGAGCTGCTTGGCGTGGACGACAAACACATCTATCGCATGGCTGCTCGTGGTTCCTTGCCGAGTTTCCATGTTGGTGGGGCAATACGCTTCGATCCGCAGGAGGTCGCCAAGTGGCTTCGGCTTAGGTACGGACCGGAGGATGCTACTAGCAGAAGACCGCCTGAGCGCGTCGGCCCTTCTCGGGGAGTTGGTCAACGCATTGCTTAGTCTTATGTACGCGGCGGTCTGACGCGTCGAGTCGCGGCTTTAATGGCTAGGTCAAGATTGCTGCTGGCCTGGTCTTCGAGCGTCATCGAATGTTCCACTCGACGGATAACGTGAGAGGCAGCGGCGCGCGCGCGTGCCGCTATAGTTTCTTCAACGGTGGCGCTGCGAGGAACGAAGGCATAGACGAGATCGCAATCCAGAGCATCCCCACATGCACGCAGGCTGCGAAGCGTGATCCGGTCATCGACCTCAGCCCTTTCCTGTTGCGGAGCCAGGGAACGGTTTGCATGAAGCCGTTGTGCCAGTTCGCCCGAGGAGACTCCCATCGCCTCGCGGAGAGCGCGAATCCATCCCTTGGGCGGGCGCGGCAACGTGATCGAGCGAAGAGGCTCTACCATCCTGTCGATCTGCTGGGCACGTAGCTGGCGAAAGTTCTCTTGCATGGCATCCTCGTGAATATCTATAGACCCACATAAGGGGGCCTGGTTGATTATCTAAGGATATCCAGAATACCAATGGAATGAATGGAATCACCCAACAGTGAAGGTGGTAATGTGGCCGATGCTGCTTCTAGTCGATTCGCGCCAGCTATAGTCTCCGCGAGCGTTGCTGTAAAATCAAGCAAGGAGTCTTCGGAGTCTGATATGAGCTTGAATCTCAACACTCTAAGCGAAAAAATCCAGACCCTCAGCGCTGAGCAAATCAGCGAAGTCGAGGATTTCGTGGAATTTCTCCGTGTGCGGGGACAGGAACGCGAATTGACCCGCGCTGCCGCTGCGGCGAGTGTGCCTGCGTTCGCGGCGGTCTGGAATAACCCGGAAGACGACGTTTACGATGCCCTATGAGTTCGGGGACGTAGTGCTCGTCCGATTCCCATTTACGAATCAGATAGCATCGAAGCAGCGGCCAGCCGTCATCGTCAGCAGCCGTGCCTACAACCTCGCCAAACCGGATGTCGTGATTATGGCGATCACGAGCCAGCTTCACTCGCCCTCCAGCTTGGGCGAAGTTCTGATAGGCCAATGGCGGGCGGCCAATCTCCTGAAGCCATCGGCCATCAAGCCAGTGTTTGCCACCCTCGAACAAAACCTCATTCTCAAAAAGATGGGCGCGCTCGAAGCCTCGGACCAGGCGGCGCTCCATCGGGCCATCGCAACTGTGTTGGCCTAAGCCGTAGCGTTTCGCCCTTCATCACAGGCGACTCAAACAGAGAAGCCACCCTCGCGGGTGGCTTTTTCGATGGTGGCGTCAACTACGCCACCATACTCGCCAGCTCACCGTTGTTGACCTTGTGCGCGGCATCTTTGGAACGGATGCCTTTAAGGTAGACCATCGTGGATTTGATGTCGCGGTGTCCAAGCCATGCCTGTACGGTGCGGATGTCTACGCCGTCGCGCAGGTGATTGGTGGCGAAGGTGTGCCGGAACTTGTGCAGGAAGAAGTTCATGCAATACGGCCCTTCCGCGCACTTGTTGCCATGCTCGGTGACGCAACGCCCACAGTTCAGACTGGCGCGTTCCGCGACACGCTTCACCACCGTATCCATCTCGCTATCGGGATTGCCTCTGGTGTTGCCGAAGACGAGATCGTGAGGCCGGGCCTTCTTCCGTTCCTTCCTCTTCGTCAAACGTTCCATCAGAACATGAGGCAAGGGCACAATACGCTCTTCCCAGTTCTTCGGTGTGAAGTCCCACTCCTTCTTCGCCGTGACCCGCACAAGATCGTGGTTGGAGTCGAGATCGAGGTATTCGACGTAACGAATCTCCTGGTCGCGGAAGCCGGAGCCAAGAATGAACTTGAGCATGTCGGCCTCGTCCTCGGTCGCAACCTTGAACATCGCCGTCAGCTCCTCCGGCTCATAGATGGGGCGGATGGTATCGACGTAGCTCGGCCAGTCGCCCTTTTCCAGCAGCTTTTCGCGGCCATGACGCTTGAAGAGTTGAAGCACCGTCACCACTTTGTCATAAACGGTGCGTGCTCCCAACCCCTGTTCATAGCAGTACGTCATGAAGTCGATAGCGTCTTGCCGCGTCGCATCCTCGGCGTACTTTCTTTTGTACGAAGCCCGCAACAGAACGTCGAGTGTGTAGCGATAGGTGAGGTGGGTGCGCTTTTTGCGCTGCATCTTGACGTACTTCAGATAGTCGTCGATGGCATCTCCGATAGGCGTCTTTGCCTCGGCAGGGGAGGGCTCCGGCGAGGCAATTAACCCCGCACGGATGGCGCGAAGCTCGACCGACTTGTGGCGGGCGCACTCGATGGCGTCTTCGCGCGTTGTCGCCTCACGGAGTCTGCGTCCCGATACCCACCACTCGATGTAGTAGGAGCCTTCGATGTGTACTTCAACCTGGCCGTTGACACGCACTTTGTCCTTAAGCCGTCCGTTGGCTTCGGGGACTATAGGAGCAAAGCGCCAGTCTTTGCCGATTTTGATCTTCTTGATGAGGTTGACGCGATCCGCGTATTCGGGAGCGTCGCGATGAGGGTTGCGGGACTTCAGAGCAGGCATTGGAATCTCCTCCTCGTAAGGCCATTAGCCTATCAGAGTAGACACCAACATAGACACCAAGAAGTTAAGTCTTTTGTTTTCTTAGGGTCGGTTAGAAGGCAGCGCTCTAACCAACTGAGCTACGTCCCCAAGAAGTTTTACAACCACTTGGATCTTTGTCACATAGAATCAGGCGTTTTCCTGATTTCGCCCGCTTCTACCTGTTCGCTGCCGAGCACTCAATCCCACGCTTTCATCCGCGCGCTCAATCGGCTCAACGCAACATCTCTGATTCTATCAGAATATTTCCCGTAAAGCGCCAGACCGCACCGTATCCGAAGCGATCCGGCATAACCTGCGAAGAATCTCCGCGCGCTCCCAACGCGCAAATCTGCATCGCCATCAATCCGCCTGAGCCAGCCGTCCAAACCCCGCCCGCGCCAGCTTCGTCAGCGCCTCCGTCAGTCGCGGTGAGCTATTCAGCGACTCCGGCCTGCGCAGCTCAATCCCCAGCCCCGCCGCATGCTCACGAAACGCAATGTCAATGTCGTAGAGAATCTCCACGTGATCGCAGAGAAAACCAATCGGCTGCAGAACGACGGCCTTCACACCATCGGCAGCCATTGCATCCAGCGTCGCCTCCACCGCCGGCCCGATCCACGGACCACCGCTCGCGCCCTGGCTCTGGAACGCGAAGCACCATCCTGCCGCCTCCGGCACGCGCTCGGCCACCATCGCCGCCGTCCGCTTCGCCTCCACCGCATAGGGGTCCACATTCGGAGCGCCCTCGGCATCCTGCTTCAGCGTCGGCCACAGAATCGGCTGCCCTTCGCTCACCGCCGGCGCCTGAATCGTCCGGCAGGGCACGCTGTGCGCGGTAAACAGCACCTGCACACGCTCCCCCGTCTCCCCGGCGAGCGCGGCCATCGCCGGGCGCAGCCGCTCCGCAAACGCCTCCGCCAGCAGCGGCTCCTCGGCCCAGCCTTCGGTAAAATCCACCCGCATCCCCGCCGCCTCGGCCAATGTCGCCCGTCGATACAGCCCCACCGATGTCCGCGAGTTCTGCGGTGCCAGGCAGATCGCCGCCACCTCCGTCACGCCGTCGGTGCGCATCTGCTTCACCACGTCGGCGATATACGGGCGCCAGTTGCGCATCCCCACATACACCGGCTCACCCAGCGTCGCTGCCAGCAGCTCGCCCTGCTCCAGCGTCAGATCGGTCAGTGGACTGTGCCCCTTCGGCTCGCCAATCAGCGAGTACCTGTGCTGAATCTCCTCCACCACATGCTGCGGCATCGGTCGTCCGCTCACCACATTCCGCAGATACTCCGGAATCTCCGCCACTGTCTCGGGCGTCCCATGCGCCAGCAGCAGCACCGCTCGCTTACCCATGCGCGGCCTCCGTTCCTGCCTGCGCCCGCCGCGCGGCAAACTGCGGCCCCATCGCCTTCACCATCCTCACCACCGCCTGCACATTTTCCACCGGCGTTCCCGGAACAATCCCATGCCCCAGGTTAAAGATGTGCCCCGCGCGTCCATCCGCCGCAGCCAGAATCCCCTTCACGCGCGCCTCCAGCACCGGCTCCGGCGCAAACAGCGTGATCGGGTCCAGATTCCCCTGCACCGCACACGCATAGTCCAGCCCCCGCCACGCCGCATCCAGCTCCACACGCCAGTCCAGGCCAATCACGTCAGCGCCCGTCTCCCGCATCGCCGGCAACAGGCTCGCCGTATCCACGCCAAAGTAGATCACCGGCACGCCCATCTCCTGCACCGCTCTCACCAGCCGCTTGGTCACCGGCAACACATACTCGCGATAATCCGCCACCCCCAGCGACCCCGCCCAGCTATCGAAGATCTGGATCACATCCGCGCCGGCATCCACCTGCTGTCGGCAATAGGCCGTCAACACCACCACCAGCTTGTCCAGCAGCCGCTGCCACGCCGACGTCTCCCCATACATCATCTGCTTGGTAAAGATGTAATTCCTCGACCCGCCGCCCTCAATCATGTAGCTGGCCAGCGTATACGGCGCGCCACAGAAACCAATCATCCCCATACGGTCGCCAAAGTGCCCGGCCACTTTTTCAATCGCCGCGGCCACATATTCCAGCGCCCCCGCGCGGTCCGTCCTCAGCCGGTCAATGTCTTCCACCGTCCGCAGCGGATGATGCACCACCGGACCATCGCCCGCCACAAACTCGAAGTCCAGCCCCATTGGCTCCAGCGGCAGCAGCAGATCGGCAAAGATGATCGCCGCATCCACCTCCAGCTTCTCCGCCGCCGTTATCGTCACTTCGGCGGCCAACTCCGGCCTTTTGCATATCTCCACCAGCGAATGATGCTTCCGTACCTCGCGATACTCCGCCATATACCGCCCCGCCTGACGCAGAAACCACACCGGCGGCCTGTCCACAGCACGCCGCAGACACGCCCGCACAAACCGGCTCCCACCCGTCAGCGGCAACTCCAGCGGCAACTCCCCCTCACCCATCCAAGCACTCATGCCACTATCTTAATCCGGCCACAGCCCACCCCATCCCAGCCCAACAGCCGCGCCTTGAATCAGGAAGCCCGCCTGCCGCCTGCACTGTCGGCCACAATCTCGCCATCGCGCATCTGCAGAATCCGATCCGCCACCGCCGCCGCTTCCAGATTGTGCGTAATCATCAGGATCGTCTGCCCCAGTTCCTCGTTCGACCGCCGCAGCATCGCCAGCACAGCATCCGAGTTCTTCGAGTCCAGGTTTCCCGTCGGCTCATCTGCCAGCAGAATCGCCGGACGCGTGATCAGCGCCCGCGCAATCGCCACTCGCTGCTGTTCTCCGCCCGAAAGCTCCGCCGGACGATGCGCCAGCCGTCCCCGAATCGACAGCAACTCGCTCAGCGACTCCAGATACGCCCGGTCCAGCGGCTTCCGGCTCCCGCCAATCTCATGCGCCACCTCAATATTCCCCAGCGCAGAAAGCGACTGCAACAGGTTAAACCGCTGAAAGACAAATCCGATCCGCTGCTTCCTCAGCCGCGTCCGCTCCGCATCCGAAAGGCTCCCAAAATCCACCCCGTCAATCAGCACCGAACCCGACGTCGCCGACGTCATCCCGCCCAGCAGATAGAATAGCGAAGATTTTCCCGACCCCGACGGCCCCACAATCGCCACAAACTGCCCGCGCGGAATCTCGAAGCTGATGCCGCGCACGGCCTCCACTTCCAGTTGCCCCGAGCGATACACCTTCCGCAGCTCACGGGCCTCAATCATTGCTTTCGAACCAGGCGAATCCACCCTCGTATTGTAAACCGCCGCCCGGCAGGAACTACCCGCCCATCACTCCGTCGCCGCCAGCAGCCACTTCGGAATCGGCTTCTGCCATCGCACCCGCTTTCCGTTCTCATAAACCGCCACCAGTCGATACGGACAGCGCAAATCCCCGTTGTCAAACACCCACACCTGCGGCACCTCGCGCAGCGCGGCTCTCAGGTTCGCCATCACGCGCGGATACCGCGACTCCAGCTTCTCCGTCGGAACATCGTGCCCGCCCTGCGAAACCCGCATCGCTACCCGCTGCTCGCTCGTCTCCGCATTCTCAATCCCGATGAAACACAGCACCACCGCGTATCCGGCAGCCGCCGCATCCTTCAGAAACGCGAGCTTCTCGCCCGCAGGATCCGAAAACACTGCCTCAAAGACAAAGCTCTCGCGCTGCTCAACCAGTTCCCGCCGGATCGACTCCGCCACCCGCGCCGCTTCATACGCGCCCATCTGCAGCTCGCGCCCCAACACATCCGCGTTCACAAACCGCAGCCCCGCCGACGCCAGATGAGCACGATAAAACGTCGATTTTCCCGCACCATTCGGCCCCGCCACGGCCACCAACACCGGACGATCCTGGAGCGCAAGACGCAGCGCCAGACCCGACGACTGGCCCAGCGACTGACTCCGCGCCAAACCTCGCGCCATTACCGCGCCGCCGCCCGCTTCGCCACCTTCACAGCCTCAAACTTCCGGTTCACAAACCGCCCCGTCGTTTGCCGTCCCTCCGCATCAGTACGGATCAGCAGACCCGCTACCTCCGGGTGTGCCGCGTAATGCGGAAACGGCTGGCTCTCCAGATACGCCGCCAACCGCTGCCGCCCTTGTGCACTATCGGCCTGCTCCAGACACTCCACCAGCGGCCGCGCCGCCGCGCTCCGACACAGCGCCAGCGCCGTCTCGCCCTCAATCAACGGCTCGATCGACCGGCCCAGCCGCGCCCAGAACTCCACCTGCCCGGCAATCGACCGCTCCACAATCTCGCCCGTAATCCGCGCATCCAGCACAAGCGCGTCCGACAATTTTACTGGCTGGCTCATGGATGAATGGTAGCATAATGCTACCTGATGTCAATCCCGCCCCGGCAAAGTACGATCACCCGTTCGTCCCACCGCATCCGTGCCACCAGAAGGGACACGGCGATTCCCTGCCTGCCCAGCCACCGATTACACTGTCAGCGCACCATGGCGAGCCGTCCGCACGGCTCCGGACGCAACTTTTCAACGAAATGAGAGTGTGCAATCTTGGCCCGAGAAACGTTTCCCGCACGGCTGTTACGCAAGGTATGCCTGTCCGATTCGGCACAGTGTTTTCACTTCGAATTTGAACTGGTCGATCGTCCGTCCTTCGACTACAAAGCCGGGCAATTTCTCTCCGCCGTCGCCATCGACGGCAACGGCAAAACCCAGACCCGCGCCTACTCCATCGCCTCCGCGCCACACGCCAACCGCTTCGACCTCTGCGTCAACCGCGTCGAGGGTGGATTCTTCTCCAACTACCTCGCCGACCTCGCCGAAGGCGACATCCTCCAGATTCACGGCCCGCACGGACACTTCGTGCTCCACCAGCCCCCGGTCGACGCCATCTTCGTCGCCACCGGCACCGGCATCGCGCCCATGCGCGCCTTCACACAGCAGCTCTTCCCTGAATCCGGCGAAGATCACAGCGGCGGACGCCACATCTGGTGCGTCTACGGCACACGCCACGAAAGCGAACTCTACTACCGCGATTACTTCGAGCAGGTCGCCGCCGCTCATCCCAACTTCCACTACATCTCCACGCTCAGCCGCGCTCCGCAGCAGTGGACCGGCAATCGCGGCTATGTACAGCAGTACGTCGGCAAGATCGTGGCCGAGCGCGAAGCCGAGCTTGGACCGATGCCGACCGTAGCCGAAGGCGTCACTCCTGATTTCGACATCTACACCTATATCTGCGGCCTCAACAACATGGTATCCGAGGTGCGCGACCTTCTGGCCGAGCGCGGCTGGCACAAGAAACAGGTGGTTTTTGAACGATACGATTAAGCCCCACGCCGCCGAGATGGAAACCACCACCCTCGGCGGCCATCGCGTCTCCCGCATCGGCCTCGGCACCTGGGCCATCGGAGGCATGGAGTGGGGTGCCATCCCCGAGTCTCAGGCCATCGATACCCTCCTCGCCGCCATCGATCACGGCATCAACTTCATCGACACTGCCCCCATCTACGGCCACGGACGCTCCGAAGAACTCATCGGCAAGGCTCTTCGTCAGCATGGACGTCGCGAAGATTTCTACCTCGCCACCAAAGCCGGCCTGGATTGGGGTCAAGCCTGCGGCGAAGACTCCCCAGCCAGCAGCGGCCCGCATCGCGCCGCCATCGTCGCCAATCTCTCGCCCGCCCGCCTGCTCGCCGAACTCGAGCACAGCCTCCGTCGCCTTCACACCGACTACATCGATCTCTATCAGGTCCACTGGCCCGACCCCACCGTCGATGTCGCCGAAACCGCCGAAATCCTCCTCGGCTTTCAGCGCGCCGGCAAAGTCCGCACCCTCGGCGTCAGCAACTTCACCGTCGCCCAAATGGAGCGTTTCCGCGCCATTGCGCCGCTCGCCTCCAACCAGCCGCCTTATAACCTCTTCGAGCGCGCCATCGACGCGGAGATTCTCCCCTGGTGCGCGCAAAACCACGTCGCCGTCATCGCCTACAGCTCACTTTGCCGCAGCCTGCTCGGCGGCCGCCTCCGCGCCGACATGCGCTTCGACGACATCCGCCGCGTCGACCCCAAGTTTCAGCCTCCGCGTTATGCGCAGTATCTGTCTGCCGTCGATCGGCTCGCCACACTTGCCCGCGAGCGCTTCGGCAAATCCGTCGCCGAACTCGCCGTCCGCTGGGTGCTCGACCGTCCCGGCATCTCCATCGCCCTCTGGGGAGCCAAAAACCCCGCCCAGCTCGACGCAGCCCTCGGCGTCATGGGCTGGCATCTCGACGCAGAAGCCCTCACCACCATCGACCAAATCATCGCCGAAAGCATCACAGACCCCATCGGCCCCGAATACCTCACCCCCGCCACCCGCTCCTGACCCACACGTACCCATCAGCGAACGATGACCAGATCATCCACTCGATTTAGTGGATAGAGAGTTGTCCCGCCGGATCACAATCCCTACGATCTACATATCGTCGTTGAATATGCTTGCAATAAGCTCTTCAGGGAATATATTCAAATAACTGATCTGTGTCGCATTCGCGCATAATTGCTAACCGAGAATTTCTACCGTTGCGGCAGTGTTTATGCCAAACCTCACATCGAAGGTACGGTCAAAGTTTTGCCCGACCAGTCGGATTGTTGCTCTAACCGGCCCATGGCCTAATTGGTGTTCCTCCTTTTCCCAGAGCGGCCTCTGATAGCTGTCATTGTTGAAGGCAAAAAACTGACGTCTCCTAGGGGTCCAAAAGGCAATATCCACGTTTTCCTCTTGCTCGACATCGAAATCCATCCGGAGCAAATCGTTGAAGTTTTCTCCTGTACCAAGAAGTTGCGGATGCTTGCTACTGTCCCATCTCCCATCCATTCTTAAAATTAGTTCGCCAGATTCGTTGAAGAACTCAATCTTTGCACGTATGCCGATTGCTTTGGCCACGCTTTGACCCGCTTTTTGTCGATTGATGAACCGTACTTTCACAAATTGATATTGGAGTGCTTCACTTGGACTATTTGAAACACGACATAGGATTTCTTGAACGTGTCGAGCGTTGGGATCGCACAGGACGATATTTGGCCTGGAATTCTCGATTTTTTGCAACTTGCATTCAGCGTCATTGAGCTGATTGGATAGCTTCCTGCTGTGTCGGAATGACCCCTCAACAGTAGCCATGGCGAAGATTATCAAAACTCCAATGAGCCAATTGTCCCAGCCGAGATGCGGGTGCCACCATCCATTCCACTTTTTCTGAAACAAGTCGGATGCAAGATGGGTCACCAGCGTATCAGCGGAACAGACGAGAGTCCAGACTCCTTCCATAGGAGCCAACCCCCATTTAGAGATTGTCCAAAGATGCTTAAATCTATCTACGATTCCGCTCATGCTTTTCAAGCGTCGCACCTCTATTCCCTGCACGTCTATGATTTTCTTAAATAATATTCCACGATCACCAGTGAAATATCCTATGAAGAATTTCACTCACTTATTCACCAGTGAAATGATCAGCGAAATATTTCAATTGATTCTTCACCAGTGAAATTTCCCGGCAATCCTCCGCACAGCCGACAACCTCAAGCCCGAGCCAGCTCCGAAACCCGCGGCTACGCAGGAATCCGCGATCCCCAACCACACCACGACCGAGTCCCGGCAAAACTCTCCTACCGGCTGCGTCCCCCAAAGAGCAGCAAAAAACCGGGCAGCCACGCAGGCCACCCGGTTCTCATTCCCTTCAAAAACTCGGCTTACTTCACAGCCTTCTGCTTCGCCCTGGCCTTCCTGAACCGCGACCCCTTGAACTTGTACTCCATGCCCACGGAGATCCCAAAGTTCCACTGCGTCCTCGGATACGCGCTCGTCCCGTTGAATGTCGTCAGCAGCGCCTCCGGTGACACGCGAAACACCCACCGCGGCGACCGGTTCAGGTCAATGTGTCCGCCCACCGCGCCACCCAGCGTAATCTGGTTGTTATACATTCCCGCCGGTCCGCCCGGTCCCGGTGTCGCCCCGCGCAGGTCCGTGTTGAAGTCGCCCCACACCCCGCCCACCAGCGCATGAACAATCACCGCCACATGCTTGTTGTGCGGTCCCAGATACTCCGGCCCCACCAGCCCGAAATACTGCGCAATAAACAGGCCGTCCAGGTTCAGATCATTCGGCGCAACGCCCGTCGTCCCCAGATATCCGCGCGCGCTGCCTTCCACGCCCCAGTGTTTCGTCAGCCAATACGAGGCCGAAACATCCAGTCCGCCCAGGTCCGCGCCTTCGCGCAGATTCGGTCCCGCATGGGTATGCCCACTAGCCATCAGCACAGACAGATCCCACCGATTGTCATACTTCACATTGGCCAGAGGATCAATTGCCAGATACCCGCCGTTTTCCGCGCTCAGCGGGCGTGGCACATTGGCCTGGTCCGGTGTACCGGTCGTCGTCTCTCCGGCAGCACCGGAGCTGGAGCTTTGTCCCTGCTGGCCCGGCTGCGAAGCCGGCGTCGGGTTCTGCGCCATCGCGCCTGCCGCAAACACCGCGGCAGCTACAGAAAAAGGCAATACGTATCGCTTCAAAAGATGCATCATCTTGAATGGTAAATGGCTAGACTGGCAGCAAACAAACCGCGCCCGGAAAAATCCGCACACACTCGCCTGCGCGCGTCCGCTCGGGCCTCTTGCTTCGCTCCGCCAGGCGCTTCAGATGCCCTCGCCCATCGACACCCACTCCCGCGCTCGCTCCAGCTCCTGCTCCGCCGCTTCCCGCTCCTGCCGATACGCCTCGCGCTCTTCGTCCTCAGCCGCAAACCCGTCCGCTCCATAGCCGGTCTCCGACGCTTCCGCGCAGCCCGTCGCCGCTTCCAGCCGTTCCACCCGCGCCGCCAGCGCAATCAGCGCATCGCTCAGCGGATCCTTGATCTCATGCGGATCCGTAATCAGCACCCGATGCCCGTTCCGATACACAATATGCGCCGGCACGCCCACCACCGTCGAGTTCGGCGGCACATCCCGCAGCACCACGGACCCCGCGCCCACCCGCGAGTTCTCCCCCACGCAGATATTCCCCAGAATATTCGCGTTGTTCCCCACAAACACCCCGTTGCACAGCGTCGGATGCCGCTTCACCGCCTCCGCCGCGCCGCCTGAAACACTCCCCGTCCCGCCCAGCGTCACTCCCTGATACAGCGTCACGTCGTCGCCCACAATCGCCGTCTCGCCAATCACCACGCCCATCCCGTGGTCAATCAGCAATCGCCGGCCAATCCGCGCCCCCGGATGAATCTCCACTCCCGTCCAGAACCGCGCCCACTGCGACAGCACACGCGCCACCAATCGCCATCCCCGCCGCCACAGCGCATGGTTCAGCCGATGCACCCACACCGCATGGAGTCCCGGCGTCGTCAGCATCACCTGCAACCCGCTCTGCGCCGCAGGATCGCGCCTCAGCACCGATTCCACATCTTCGCGCATCCGCGCCAGCATCCCCATTCCGTCTCCCGCACTCCCGCTTTCAACGCCGCAGCAGGAGGCCGTCACCCGTGCTTCAGGTTCCGGCCCCCAGCGCCGCACGCTCACGCCACCGGCTGCGCCGTCAGCGCCTGCATCTCCGCCCGAATCGAGTCAAACAGCACGCTCGACAGATACCGCTCGCCAAAGCTCGGAATGATCGCCACAATCCGCTTGCCTGCGCTCTCCGGCCTCGCCGCCACCTTCAGCGCCGCAAACACCGCCGCCCCCGAGCTGATCCCCACAAACACGCCTTCCTCGCGCGGCAGCCGCTTCGCCGTCTCAATCGCCTCGTCGTTGGTCACCGTCACAATCTCGTCAATCAGCTTCGTCTCCAGAATCGACGGCACAAACCCCGCGCCAATCCCCTGAATCTTGTGCGGTCCGGGCTTCCCGCCCGACAGCACCGCGCTATCCACCGGCTCCACCGCCACAATCTTCAGCGCCGGATTCTTCTCCTTCAGAAACCTTCCCGTCCCGGTCAGCGTCCCGCCCGTCCCCACCGCGGAGACAAAAACGTCCACCTTCCCCTCGGCATCGGCCCAGATCTCCGGCCCCGTCGTCGCATAGTGGATCGCCGGATTCGCCGGATTATCAAACTGTCCCAGAATCACGCTGCCCGGCGTCGCCGCCTTCAGCTCCTCGGCCTTGGCAATCGCGCCCTTCATCCCACCCGGCCCCGGCGTCAACACCAGCTCCGCGCCCAGGCTTCGCAACACGATCCGCCGCTCCATGCTCATCGTCTCCGGCATCGTCAGAATCAGCCGATACCCCTTCACCGCCGCCGCAAACGCCAGGCCAATCCCCGTATTCCCGCTCGTCGGCTCAATCAACACCGTCTCGCCCGGCCTGATCTGTCCCTGCCGCTCGGCAGACTCAATCATCGCCAACCCGATCCGGTCCTTCACGCTGCTCATCGGGTTCATGCTCTCCAGCTTCAACACCACCTCGCCCGGCAGCCCCGCCGCCAGACGATTCAGCCGCACCAGCGGCGTCTTCCCAATCAACTCCGTCACATTCGCTGCAATCGCCATCGTCCATCCCTCCATTGGAGTCCGTAAGGCGGGCGCAGGTTTCAACACCCGATTTTCATTCCCAGGACAAGGCAGGAAACCCAACATGCCATCTTCGCAACCAGCTTTTCAATGTAAGGGGAAGACGCACGACTGCCTCGGCATAAGCACCAACACGGCACTAGCGACATCGAGGCATGTCCGAATCCTACTCCCACCCCCACCCAAAACGCAACCCGGCCACTAAAATTCCCGCTCCCGTTGCCACTCAGGCTCCTAAGATTTGGAACTATCAGCAGCAGAGAGCCACCCTGTATAATTGCGACTTGATGATCCGCCACGACACTTGCCGAGCAGCGAGAATGTGACGTGGACCGAGGAATGAGGTTGTCCTTGCCTGACCAGGAAACATATCCCCATGCCCCGATCATTGAGGCAGTGCTGGATATCAGGACACGTTTGTCTGCGCCGTTCTCCGAAAAACTTCTGAAAAAAATTTGCGATCTGGAGATCGAAGCATATCCAACATTTCGGCGCCCATTTCAAGTTCAATTTAAGGTGGAGAGAGCAGACCCCTCAGCCGAGCCAACGTCCGAGATTTCGTCCGTCGCGCACGGCGGTGCCATGATCAGCAAAGACGGACGGCAGGTCTTTCAAGCCAGACCAGATGGCTTCAGCCACAACCGCCTCGCGCCATACATCGATTGGGCAACTTTCCGTACGGAAGCTCGTAGGCTTTGGGCTGTTTATCGCGATGCGGCGAAGCCCGAATCGATAGAGTTTCTTGGGCTTAACTACAACAACTTGTTCAAGATTCCTAGCGGGGTCGAAATTGGCGATTACCTGAACGCGTATATTCAAATTCCCAAGGAAATTCCCCAGACTTTGGAAATCCATAACTTCCAGGCACAGGTAGTTGATCCGGCGACGGACGCGAGGATATCCATCATCACCAGTTTCGGCCTACTTGACGCCGAGAAGATGGTTCCCGTAACGCTCAATGTTCAGGCGTTCAAGTTCCTGAATAAACCATCCGCCGATCTTGACGAAGAGGAGATATGGTTGGTATTTGAAGCGCTCCGCGATTTGAAAAATCTCGCATTTGAATCCTGCATTTCCGATAAGGTGAGGGAAAGCTTCAGATGAGCACGATGCCGACAGCTACTGAACAGCAAGCGATCTACGAACAAAACTTGTTTTCCCCGGCAGGGGAACAGGGGAACCTAATTTTCGAGTTTGCTCGCGGAGCATCTAAACTTCAGAGTGATAAACGCCCCGCTGAGCGCTGTCCGATTTCGTGGATCGATCCAGCACCGAGCGGATCATTCAATGCTTTCTGCACTACGCTGCTACAGTTCAACTTCGAGGACGAGGATGATCAAATAAGCCAAGAGGCTTGCAATGATGCGTTAACTATCGTATTGGATGCATATTTGCTATTACCGAGTCTCTGGTCGACTCCCTGGATTGCCACTGACGGAGGTGGTGGTGTCCGTTTGACTTGGAGGTTGGATGGACGGGAGATCCGGGCCGTATTCCCATCAGGGTCTCAGCGACCAAGGTATCTGTACGCTGAGGAAGGGAACTGGCACCAAATGATACGGAACTTCACAGCAACCACCCTGTACAACCAGTTTCAGTGGCTCTCTGAATCAAGATGATCGAGCAATATCCTGGGACAGAGGAAGTGGAATGCACCGAGGTGGTCTACCGGGCACTGAAACGCGCTTGGGTAAAACCGAACGGCGTCGCACCAGAAGCGTTTATACGTCGAAAAACCGAGCCTGAACCTGAGCAGCAAATCTCGCTTTCACGCCAGAAATACACCACAGCACGAGAATGCCGCTCGAAGCTACAGAAAATGCCCGGTGTCGCATCTCTCCATGTTGGCCGAGTTCGAGACCTTGAATATAGCTTGGACGTCCAGCCCGATCCCGAGCCTGCTGATAGGGGCCACTGCCTACTGACAAACCTACCCCATCCTGTGGATGACGCAGAGAATGCCGAATTTGTAGCTTCACAACTATCGAGGATAGCGCGATTGGTTTCGCTCGAGCAGGAAGAACGCGAGCATCAGGATCGAAATCCAATCACGAACCGCGATTGAAACTCTATTCTGGGAAAATCCACAACTACGCTCATTGAAACAAAAAGTTGCAAAAACGGCACACCAATTTCTTACACGCGAAGCCGCATTACCGTGCGCCGCATCCATCCGCACTCCCCAGCTCACCGGTTTCCGCTCACCTAGTCAGAGCAAATTGCTCCGATTACCCGTCCAGCCGCGCGTTGCGGCGGCGGTGAAAAAAATGCAGCACAGACGGCAGGCCAACCACCCCTGCGGCAATCGAAATTCCAATCACAAACCCGATCCAGAAATCGCCGGACGGCAGAAGCGTATGCGTTCCCATACAGAATCCATTCCGCGCGGCTCAGGCCCGCGCCAGCGGGATCGCTCCCGTCTGAGCAATCATTTTGCCACAACACGCGCCGCCAGACCATTCTTCCGCGCTCACAATCCAGCGGCCTCCCGCACTCGGCATCCATCCCCCGAGCAGCCATTCCCCCTGGCAACTGACCCCTGACGACCGACCGCTGAAAACTTTTTCCAGAAACTGGCATGCAATTATCCCCATCCATGCCATACTGTCCTTCCCAGTCCCGTCCCGCGCTCAGGTCACACCCGCCGCAGCCTGCCGGACGAGCACCGAGGATGGCAAATCAGGAAACATTTCGCCATGGTTTCGTTGGCAAGAAAATAAATACCCCCCCCCTGGGGGGGTACCGGGTTAATAGCCAACGAGTAACCCCAAAAATACAATCCATATGATTGAATAAAAGCCTCTTATCGTCCGATCGCAATCCCGCCTCGCCAACAGATCTTCCGGCGACTCACTCCAGACGCCGCTTCAACCCGGATTCTGGGCGATATACCGCCCGGAGTCGAACTTCTTGCCCGTGCTTCCGCCAGCCATGTAGCGCACAAGGCCGAAGACGGGCCGGTCAAACCACGGGCGGTCGTGCTTGCCCACCATCGCCCAGGCGATCCCGGCGTAGCCATTCGGGTCGCGCCCGTCCAGTTCATAGCGGTCGTTGAGCGTGACCGCCCACTGGTAGCCGACGGCGACCGACGGAGACCATTCCAGAATCTTTTTCGCCCAGTACATCCGCATGTAGTTGTGCATCCAGCCCGTGCGGACCATCTCCCGCTGCGCCGCGTTCCACAGTTCGTCGTGCGTCTCGGCGCGTTCCAGTTGTTCGAGCGTGTAGAGCCACGGGCGCGGGTCGCTCGCGTGGGCCAGCAGCGACCGCTGCGCCCACGGCTCCGCGCACTCCCACGTGTCATAGTGCTCATTGTGCCGCACAAACAACACGGCCAGCTCGCGCCAGCCGATCAGCTCGTCCAGAAACTTCTCCACCGTCTCCGCGCTCGCCTTGCCGTCCGCCGCCGCCTGTCGCGCCGCCAGCGCAATCGTCACCGGCGAGATGTGCCCATAGTGCAGATACGGACTCATCTGGCTGGTGCCGCGCACCTCCGGCTGGTTGCGCCGCTCGTTGTAGTCGCCAAGCTGCGTCTCGGTAAACTCCCGCAGCCTCTTGAGCGCCGCATGTGTTCCGCCCGTAAAGCTCTCCACCGGGCCAACCCTGCGGTCAAACTCCTCCGGAAATCCCTCGGTAATCTCGCCCTCCAGATTCCATCCCCGGAATCTTCCGCCATCCCACTCCCGCACCGGCTCCGTCACTGGAATCGGTCGCAGCCACGCCTCCAGCTCGCGCTTCAGGTGCGGACGAAAGTGGTGCAGCAGCACAAAGCTTCGGTCAAAGATCGCCGAAGGCACCACCACGTCAGCATCCACCGTCCAGTAGGGAATCGCCAGCCGCCCGGCCAGCGCACGACGCCACCGCTCCGGCTCGCGACACACATTCTCATCCCCCACCAGCATCGCCGCGTCCACCTCGGCCAGAAACGCCTCCAGCGAATCCCCATCCACCGACCGCCGCACCACAAACGCAATCCCGCGCTCGGCCAGGTCCGCCGCCACATCCCGCAGCCCCTGAGCCAGAAAGTGATAGTGCCGCCAGTTCGCATTCGGATAGTTGGCAATCACGCCAAAGTACACCACCACCGGCAGCTCCAGCGCATGGGCCGCCGCAATCGCCATCTCCAGCGCCGGATTATCCACCGCTCGCTGCGCATGTTGCATCCAGTAGACGACTGCTCGCCCGCCCGTTTTCGGCTCACCGCCACGCCGCACCGTCACCCGACGGTCCTCGCTCAGTTGTTCCAGGGTCTCCATCGTTCCGCCTCTGTCTGCCTCAGTCCGCCCACGCACTCACCTGTTCGCCCACCAGCTCACACGCCAAAGAAAAGAGGCTGCCTCGGCGGCAGCCTCCAGCTTCCGTGCAGCGCCTGACGGTCAGAAGCTGCCCCACGCCCGCGAAATATAATCCGACATCGACATGCCCACCAGCGCCAGAAAGGTGAACAGGCCCGCGCCCACCGTCAGCTTCATCAGCCTGCTGCTGTATTTGATGTGCATGAAGAACAGCACCACCAGCGTCGCCTTGAAAACGGCAATCCCCAGCGCCACCACCGCATTCCACGGCCCCAGTTCCAGGTACGAAGCCGCCACCGTCAACGCCGTACAGATCAGCAACGCCGTTGCAATCATCACATAAATCTTCGGGCTGACAATGTGGTGCTCTTCGCCGTGTTTGGCTTCCATCTCGCTCATCGCTTCTCTCTCCCTCACTCCGGATCTCCCGCCCTGCTTTTGTCCCACGCTCCACCCGTCACTGATGACGACTGATCAGGTAGAGCAGCGGAAACAAGAAGATCCACACAATGTCTACAAAATGCCAGTACAGGCCAAAGTTTTCGATAAACGCGATATTCCCGTCGTCATACGCCCCTTGCACCGCCTTGATCAGCATGAAGATCAGCAGACCCATGCCGATGATCATGTGCAGCGCGTGCATCCCGGTCATCGCAAAGTACAGGCTGAAGTAGATCTCCGTATGCTGCGCCATATCAAGCGGCAGGCCCGGTTCCACCGGCTGCCCCGGCTCCGCCTTCGGATGTACAAACGTCATCGCATCAAAGCGCAGGCCCGGCACATGGTGCTGCACCCACTTCTCGTGGTACTCCACGCTCTTGATTCCCAGAAATACCAGACCCAGCACCAGCGTCAGAATGATCGACAGGATCAGTCCGCTGCGCTTCCGTGTCTCGGCGCACCACACGCCCATCGCCATCGTGAAGCTCGACGTAATCAGCACCGCCGTGTTCGTCGTCCCCAGCACAATCGAGAGCGTATGCGACCCCGCCACAAACGCCGGATAGTACCAGTTTCGATAGATCAGGTAGGCTGTGAACATCCCGCCGAAGAACATGATCTCCGTCAGCAGAAACAGCCACATGCCAAAGCTGGCCGACTCCCGCTGCTGATCCATCGTCACAAAATGGTGACGCTGATAGGAGGGATGCTCGTGATGCGCGCCTTCGTGTACTGCAACCGTCGGGCTATCCAACTTGCGTTACCTCGCGTTCTTTCTGGCGATCCAGCCACTCGTAATCATAGGCTTCCTGCGTCACCACAGGAATCTCGATGAAGTTTTCCGTCAGCGGCGGCGACTGAATCTGCCACTCCAGTCCCGTCGCCTGCCACGGGTTCGCACCCGCAATCTTGCCGTACTTCAGACTCCACACCAGATAGATCATCGGCAGCAGATAGCCCACACCCAGAATCGTCGCTCCCGCCGTCGAAAACACATTCAGCACCTGGAACTCCGGCGGATACGCCGCATACCGTCGCGGCATCCCCAGCATCCCCAGCAGGAACTGCGGAAAGAACGTGAAGTTGAAGCCGATAAACGTCACCACCGCCGCCAGCTGCGAAATCTTCTCCGGATACATCCGACCCGTCATCTTCGGCCACCAGAAATGGATGCCGGCGAGGAAGGCCATCAGCATTCCGCCCACCATCACAAAGTGGAAGTGTGCCACGATGAAGTACGTCTCCGTCAGATGAATATCCGTGCCCGATGATCCCAGGTAGACGCCCGTCAATCCGCCGATCGTGAACAGTCCCATGAAGCCGAATGCATAGAGCATCGGCGTCTCAAACGTGATCGATCCCTTGTACAGCGTAAACGCCCAGTTGAAGATCTTGATCGCCGACGGCACTGCCACCAGCATCGTCAGCAGGCTGAAGATCAGCGTCGAGTAGTTGGATACACCCATGATGAACATGTGGTGCTCCCACACAAAGAAGCCAAAGACCGCAATCGCCACCGACGAGAAAGCCACCGCCGAGTAGCCAAAGACGCGCTTCCTTGAAAACGTCGAAATGATCTCGCTGATAACTCCCATGCCCGGCAAAATCATGATGTACACCGCTGGATGCGAGTAGAACCAGAACAGATGCTGGAAGAGAATCGGATCGCCGCCCTTGCTTGGATCAAAGACTCCAATGCCGATCGTTCGCTCCAGCACCACCAGCACCAGCGTAATCGCCAGAACCGGCGTGCCCAGCACCATCAGAATCGACGCGGCATAGTTCGACCACACAAACAGCGGCAGTTTGAACCAGGTCATGCCTGGCGCGCGCATCCGGTGGATGGTCACGATAAAGTTCAACCCGGTAAAGATCGACGCAAACCCGGCCACAAAGATCGCCAGCCCCGTCGTCACCACGTTGGTGTTCAGGTAGTGCGTCGAAAGCGGCACCGTAAACGTCCAGCCCGTATCCACCCCGCCCGAGATCATCGCCCACAGGGTCATCGACCCGCCGACCAGGTACAGATACCAGCTCAGCAGATTGATCTTCGGAAACGCCAGATCCTTCGCGCCAATCATGATCGGAATGAGAAAGTTCCCCAGCGTCGCCGGCACACTCGGCACCAGGAACAGGAAGATCATGATGATCCCGTGCATGGAGAACACCTTGTTATAGGTGTCAGCCGCCATCAGATCGCTTTGCGGTGTCAGCAGCTCCAGCCGGATCAACCCCGCCAGCGCTCCCCCAATGAAGAAGAAGAACGTGATCGAGATCAGATACAGAATCGCAATCCGCTTGTGATCGCCGGTCAGCAACCAGCTCAGGATCCCGTTCTCGTTGCTGATGTAGTTCTTTTTCGGTATCCGGGCCGTCGTCTGGTCAGGAAGACTCACAATGCTGCTCATGGCTTCACCATCCCTTTGGTTCCCACTGCCGCCGCCGTTGCAGCCGGCGCCAGCTCCGTTGTCGTCGTTGTCTGCTGAATGCGGTAATTCGAATTCAGATTCTTGATATACTCCACCAGCGAGAACAGACCCTCTTCGCTGATCTGTCCCTGATAGGTCGGCATGATCGGCGCATACCCCTGCGTAATGTGCGCCGAAGGATTCAGGATCGCCTGCCGCAGATATTCGTCATCCACCGTCACCTTCTGCCCGTTGGCCAGAGTCAGCGTCGAGCCATACACACCCGCCAGATTCGGCCCGCGCGCTGTCGGCGTGCCGTTGTGGCAGGCCGTGCAGCTCAGGCTGGCAAACAACCGCTCTCCGTTCTGCGCCAGCGATACACCGCTCGTCGAACTCGCCAGCCACTTTTTGTAGTCGTCCTGGCTCATCACCACCACTTGGCCAATCATCGCCGAGTGGGCCGTCCCGCAGTACTGGCTACAGAACAGGTGATACGTGCCCTCGCGCGTCGCCTCAAACCACACCGTCGTATAACGGCCCGGAATCGCCTCGCGCTTCACACGAAACGCCGGCAGCGAGAAGCTGTGAAAGACATCCTGGGAGATCAGTGTCAACTCCACCGGCTTGTTCACCGGCACATGCAGGCTGTTGATCTCATGCTGCCCGCCCGGATGCTCCACCTTCCACATCCACTGCTTGCCCACCACATACATCTGCATTGCATTCGGCGGAGGCGTGTAGATGCGGAAGTACAACACCGACCCCCACACGAACATCACCAGAAACAGACCCAGCGGAATGATCGTCCACGTTGCCTCCAGCAGCGTCGAGCCTTCAATCTGCGTGGCCACAGGATTCCGCTCGCGGCGATACAGAACCGAGAAGGTCACCACCAGCAGGACGACCAACACCAGGCCCACCAGGCTGACCAGCGTCATAAACAGCAGCAGGGCATCCACCTGCGGCGCTACCTTCGACGCCTCCGGCGGAATTACCGCGAAGTTCGTCAGCCATTTCACCAAAAACTGCCAGATTACTGGACTAATGTGATCCATTCCCTTTTCCGTTCATCTCAGATTCCGGCTCTTGCTCCGGCTTAACCGTTCTCTTAGCTGCCCAGCCCAGCGGCAGCCCGCTTCAGACCTTCTTGCTGCTGCCAATGTCTTTCTTGAATCCCAGCAGCATAAACCCGCCCAGCAACAGCACCGTAAACGCTCCGGCAATCTGCACAATCCGCGCAATAATCAGGCTGTGCGTATTCGTCGTGGGATCGTAGTGATAGCAGTAGGTCAGAATGTTCTGCACCGGCGAACCAATCCTGTTCGACGAAGCCTCCATCAGGCCCAGCAGCAGATCCTTCGGACTGTACTCCACGCCCATGTAGTACTGCGCAATCTTGCCCTGCGGCGTCACAATCTGGATCGCGCTCGCATGAGCAAACTGATCCAGCTTCCCATCCGGCCCCTTGATCTTCACATAGCCAAACCCCACCGCCTGCGTCAGCGCGTCTATCGAACTCTGCGGTCCGGTCAGAAAATGCCAGCCATCGGCCGTCTCCGGTTTCCCATATTGCTTCAGATAAACTGTCTTCTTGGCCGCTGCCAGCGCCGGTCCCTCGGTCGGGTCGATGCTCACTACAATCACGTTGAAGTCGCGGCCCGGCGTCAGATGCACCATCCGCAGCGCCGACGCAACTCCCTGCATCTCCTCCGAGCAGAGAATCGGGCAGTTGTAATACACCAGCGCCAGAATCGCCGGCTTCGCTCCCAAATAGCTTCCCAGCGTCACCGCCTTGCCCGCCTCATCGACAAACGGCAGGTTCAGTGGCAGTTGCTCATCCAGGTGCTGCTCAATTGTTACCTTGCTCAGCAAGGATGGCCTGTCGTTCGTCGGTCCCAGCTGCTTCTGGCCAATCGAACTTACCTGCGCCTGCAACGCCACGCCAAATCCCGCCAGCAGCAGAGCCCATACCGCCGCGCGCGCCACTCCACGATTTGTTCTTGCGTTGCCCATTGACTGACCCCTCTGACTCGATCATCGAACTTTCCGTCGCGTGGCACAACCCCTGACCGATCCCCACTTCGACGTCTTCAACAATCCAGCGTCCCGGTTACTGCATTCCGCCCTTCATCTCCTGCATCTTGGCGCTCTCGTCCTGCTCATAGCCGGTCCGCGCAAATCCGCTGGTCAGCGGCACCTGCACCATCGGCTTTGCATCATGCGCCAGCAGCGGCGCCGTCGACTGGAACTGCGCCACGGGCAATCCCTGCTTCACAATCATCTCCATCGCGCGATCGATCGGAATCCGGACCACACCCTTCTGCTCGTCCACCCAAGTGTAGTGATCCAGCAGCAGATCTTCCTTGGTGTGCAGATCGGCAATCTCCTGATAGCCATCGTCGGTCTGCAGGCGCGGCGTCGGAAAACTCTTCACAAGGTCCGCATACTGCCTCTGCAGCTCCGGGCTGTTGGCCAGATTCCCCAGCTTCCGCACATCCACCGGATGCGCCCACTTGTTCGGCGGTCCGTCGGCCTTGGCAAGCTGCGCGTTGATCACCTTGCCGATGCCGTAACAAAGCACCGCCGCGACCACCACAAAGATGCCCAGCGCCGTCAGGAAGACCACAATCCCCGAGACGCGTACATCCGACTCTTCAAATCCTTTGGCAATCCGCGCTGGATCGAGCGGCTGATCGCTTGTACTGTGATGCTCATGCATGGGCATGTTCAGGCTCCAGAATCTCCGCCAGATGCGGATCGTTGGTCTGTACCAGCGGACGTCGGGTCAGCTCCCAGCTATAGTAGGCAACCCATAGCGAAACCATCGCCACCGGCACCGCAATATACTCCAGAATTCCCCAGCTGAAGTGCAGATTCGACCCCGCGTCCTTGAAGTTCGGCTCCACCAGCCAGAACAGGTCAAAGAACTTGGCAAAGATCATCCACTGCGCCACACGCATCAGCCGCTTCTTGTTCGTCTTCAAATCCCGGGAGAGCAGCAATGCAAACGGAATCAGCCAGTGGAAGATAAAGTCCAGCGTCGCAATCACGCCCCAGTGACCGTTGATCCGATGCATGTACCAGACAATCTCTTCCGGCAGGTTCCCTGACCAGATAATCAGGAATTGCGCAAACGCCAGGTAGATATTCAGCATCACAAACGCCATCATGAACTTGCCCAGATCATATTGCTCGGTCTTCCGCAGCATCGTCTGGATCGGGTCTTCCTTCGACAGGGCAAGTGTCGTCAGGACCGCCAGCGCCAGCACCTGATAGCCCTCGCCCACCAGGAAGAGCAGTCCATAGACCGACGAGTACCAGGTCACGTCCATGCTCATCACCCAATAGATCACCGCCGCCGTCATCGTCAGCGCATAGACCACCAGCCCGAATCCCGACAGGTTCTCCGTCTTACGAATCCAGTACGGCGTCGTTGAGGCATCCTGGGTATCCCGCTTCAGCCCCCAGCTATTCAGTCGCCACGCATAGAACGCCCAGATTCCAAAGCAGATCAGACCCACCACCCAGAACATCTCCGGATTCAGCATCGGGCGCTTCCACTCGATCGCATGGGCTTCACCTTCGGTAATCAGCCCGGCCTTCAGCGCTGCCGCGGCATCGGAGAAACGTGCCCACAGGTATAGCTTTTTCATCCACAGGCCGGTCACGACCCAGTAGACAAAAACCAGCGGCAGCGTGCGCGTCATCGCCTCCAGTGGTCGCCGCAGCAGCAGGCCCCACTTGCCGCCCGAGACATACTGCAACATCAGCATGGCCAGACCGCCCACACAGAAACCGAAGCACAGCATCAGTCCCACCACCCAGGCGCGATAGACATGCTCGGCCGAGTGGTCCAGCGTCGCCAGCACCACCGCCGTCACCGTGAACAGCACAGCGACCATCAGGGCGCGAGCCTGCCATCCGCGCACAAAGCCGGGCGCGTCCAGGTTCGCAGGTAAACTCTTGGCGTGGGTTGCAGCGTGTCCCATCATCTTGCTCCCTTAATTTCCCGTGCCCGCGGGCGCAGTGGACTTCGTCATCCCTGCCGCACCCTTCGGCATCGTTTCATGCGGAACCTGAACCTTCGGCGCTTCCGGATACGCAGGCGCCATTGCCGGTGTGCCTTCGCTTGAGATTGCCGGCATGGCATCGATGGCCGTAGTCGGCAAATCCCAAGGCTCGGCAAAGCTTGCCGGCAGTCCCTTCGCCTCCGCCACCGACTTCAGCGCCTGGACCGTAGTTCCCGCCGGCACATCCGCAGTCGTCGCATGTTGGCTCAGTTGCAGTGCGCGGATATAGGCGGCAATTGCCCATCGATCGACTGGCGCAATCTGCGCGGAGTAATCCGGCATCGCCCCATACCCATGCGTCATCACATAAAAGTAGTGGCTCAGCGGCTGTGCCCGATGTACATCGTCATTCAGGTTGCCCGCCGTCTTGTAGCCGCGCTGCACAATCGCCCCCAGCCCGTTGCCCACACGCGAGTGGCACGGCGTGCAATAGATGTTGAACCGCTCCTCGCCGCGCTTGAGCACCGTCATCGTCACCGGAAACGGCATCGCGTCGCGCTCCTCGCGGTAGCCATTCGCGCCCACCACCGTGCCGGTATAGAAATACGTATCCTCGTCAAGCTGACCACGCGCCACCGTGCCCACCACCTGCGGTCGTACCGAGCGATGGTCGGCAAAGAAGGTTGTCCCGCGCTGCGGCACAAACTTCGGCTGGTTATGCATATCCTGGCGGCAGCCCACGGCCAGCATCGCCAGTACCGCCGCTGCGCCCACGCCCGTCCATCGCCGGAGTTGCTTGTGCATCCTGTGCATCGTCATCAGTACTCCACCTCGACCACCGAGTTGGGGTGGAAGCCTTCGAGGAAGTTCTTCGTCTCGACGCGATCGAACTTCGGGTCCGTCGCCTCCAGGCAAAGGAAAAACTTGTCCACCGTAGCGCTCGAGCGGAAGTTCGGCGCATTAAACAGTGGATGATACAGGCTCGGCAGCCCGTTCAGCGCCAGCATCCCAAACGCCGCCGAAAGCCCCGCAAACAGAATCGTCCACTCATACGCCGGCACCACAAACGCTGGCCAGGAGTACGTTGGCCGGCCCGCGATATTCAGCGGATAGGCCAGCGTTGAGATCCACGTCTCCAGCGAAAACATCGCGCACAGACCCATCAGTCCGCCCACCAGCGTCAGCAGTGGCACACGGTTCTTGTGGAAGCCGATCACCTCGGCAGCTTCTTCCAGCGGATACGGCGCATAGCAATCCAGCCTGCGCCATCCGGCGTCATGGGCCGCCTTGGCTGCTTCCACCAGCGCTGTCGGCGTATCAAACTCGGCCAGTAGGCCGTATGTTCCTTCTCTCGGCAAAGCCATCAGTCACCTGCCTCAACCGCTTCCGACTTCACCTTCGCCGCCGGCAGCATCATCTTGATCTCGTGCATGGGAATCATTGGAACAAACCGGATAAATAGCAGGAACAGCGAAAGAAAGAGTCCAAACGTTCCCGCATACGTCATGTAATCCCACTTCGTCGCCCGATAGGTGCCCCAGGAACTCGGCAGGAAGTCGCGGTAGAGGCTCGTCACCACGATCACGAAGCGCTCAAACCACATGCCCGTATTCACAATCAGGCTCATCACAAACATGAACGCCAGATTCGTTCGCCACTTCCTTACCCACAGCGTCGTCAGTGGAATGGCAATATTGCAGGCGATCAGCATCCAGTAGCTCCAGCCGATGGGCCCGAACATGCGGTTCCACATCATGAAGAACTCCCAGTGAGAGGCCGAGTACCAGCTCATGAACACTTCCATGCCGTACCCGTAGGCCACAATGCCGCCCGTCGCCAGCATCACCTTGCCCATGTTGTCGATGTGCCGGTCCGTCACCAGCCCTTCCAGCTTGTAGACCTTGCGCAGCGGAATCGCCAGCGTCAGCACCATCGCAAAGCCGGAGTAAACCGCGCCCGCCACAAAGTACGGCGGAAAGATGGTCGTATGCCAGCCCGGCAGGATCGCCACCGCAAAGTCGAAGCTGATCACCGTATGCACCGAAAGCACCAGCGGCGTCGCCAGTCCGGCCAGCAGCAGCGAAGCCGTCTCATAGCGCATCCAGTGCTTCACGTTGCCGCGCCAGCCCAGCGAAAGCATCCCGTAGATATACTGGCCAAACTTCGACTTCGTCCGGTCGCGCATCGTGCCAAAGTCCGGAACCAGACCCACATACCAGAAGACCACTGAGATCGTTGCATACGTCGAAACCGCGAAGACGTCCCAGAGCAGCGGCGAGCGGAACTGCGGCCACACGTTCATGGTGTTCGGATACGGGAAGAGCCAGTAGGCCAGCCAGGGGCGACCCACGTGGATCAGCGGGAACAGGCCGGCGCAGACCACGGCAAAGATCGTCATCGCCTCGGCAAACCGGTTGATCGAGTTGCGCCATCCCTGCTTGAAGAGCAGCAGAATCGCTGAGATCAGCGTCCCCGCATGGCCGATACCGATCCACCACACAAAGTTGATGATCGCAAATCCCCACGCTACCGGCTGCGTAATCGCCCAGATGCCCACGCCCTTCAGAAAGAGCCAGGTCACGGCCACCAGCAGCATCGTCGCACCCGCCCCGCCGATCGAGAACAGCATCAGCCATCCCAGCGAGGTGTGCGGCGTCAGCACAATGTCGGCGATCTTGGCCGTCACTGACTTGAAGCTCTGCCCCGGAGCCAGCACTCGCAGTTCGCCCGTAGCCGGGTCCACTCTTGGATCTACGGTTGTCAAATCCCTTGTCGCCATCGTCTGCCTTCTTCAAAAGTTTGCTGCAAAACGTTCCCTGCCACTTCGCTGACGTCTTAGCCCGCCGTCGGAGCCACTTCTACCGGCGACTCCATCAGCGCCGGATTCGGATTCGTCACTGCCGCCAGATACCGTGTGCGGGGACGCGTATTCTGGTCCGCCAGCACCCCATAGCTGCGCTCGTTCAGGTGTAGCGCATGTACGCGGCTGGTCTTGTCGTTCAGGTTGCCAAAGGTAATCGCCGTCGCCGGGCAGGCCTGCTCACAGGCCGTCACAATCTCCCCGTCGCGCACCGGACGATTCTCCTTGTCCGCTGCGATCTTCGCTTCCTCGATCCGCTGCACGCAATAGCTGCACTTCTCCATCACGCCGCGCGACCGCACCGTCACATCCGGGTTGCGCATCAGCTTCAGGCTCTCCGTCTCATAGTCGCTGAAGAGCAGGAAGTTGAACCGGCGCACCTTGTAGGGACAGTTGTTGGAGCAATATCGCGTGCCCACGCAGCGGTTGTACACCATCGTGTTCAACCCCTCCGGCGTATGCACCGTCGCTCCCACCGGGCACACCTGCTCGCACGGCGCGTTCTCGCAGTGCTGGCAGGCCATCGGTTGGAAGTGTGCCTTCGGCGCATGGAGATCCCCTTCAAAGTAGGCATCGATGCGCAGCCACTGCATATTCCGCCCGATCCGCACCTCCTGCTTGCCCACCACCGCGATGTTGTTCTCCGCGTAGCAGCTCACAATGCAAGCGTTACAGCCCGTGCAGCTGTTCAGGTCAATCGACATGCCCCACGCATTGCCCGTCGAGTAGTCCCAGTTCGGGAAAAGCGTGATCTCCTTCTCCACCTTCGGGTGCGTCTCGCCCTCGTTGGCAAATCCAGGGTCGGCCTTGTACTCCTCGAGCGTCGCCTCGCGGATAATCCCGCGTGTCAGCGCCTCATCGGCTTCGAGCGAATTGTTGCCCGTACCCTGGCCTCCGGCAAACTTTGATCGGTGATCCTGATAGTGGCTCTTGGTCACCGCAAAGCCCCAGCGCCCATCGATCTTTTTGAGCGTCGCGCCCGTCGCCACAGCCATCGAGTCGCTGGTCCTCACCAGTCCGGCGTTGTACCCGGCGCCTGATCCCACCCGTCCGGCAGCCTCGCGGCCATAGCCCAGATACGCCGTGATCGTATTTTCCGGCTGGCCCGGAACCACCAGCACCGGAGCCTTCACCGCGCGGCCATTCACGCTGATCTCGACGATATCTTCCTCCGCCAGTCCGGCCCGCTGCATCGTGCCTTCGCTCATCAGCGCGGCATTGTCCCAGCTCAGACTGGTCACAGGCTTGGGCAGCTCCTGCAGCCAGCCCACGTTGGCAAAGCGTCCGTCATAGATCGTCGGATCGGGCCGGAACTGCACCTCGATCGCATCCTTGCCCACCGGTGTCGGGGCATTCACCTTCGCCACCGTCGCCGTCGCGGCCTTCTCATACGCGCTGCCATCCACCCAGCCCGCATGAAGCACCTTGCGCCAGTTCATCTCAAAATCTGCAGACTTGCCGTCGCCCGACTTCGACAGCACCGGCTGCCAGGTCTCGCGCACCGCGTCATAGGCCGACTTCGTCGGCTCGTCCAGCATCGCCTGCACCACTTCGTGCGCCGTGTGCGACTCATACAGCGGATCGATCAACGGCTGCACCACGCTCACCGTGCCGTCATAGCAGCGAGCATCGCTCCAGCTTTCCAGATAATGCGAAGCTGGAATCTGCCAGTCCGTCAGGCTGCCCGTCTCGTCGGCATGTTTGCCCAGATGCACCGTCACCTTGGCCCGGCTCATCGCTTCCTTGAAGTTCAGATCGGCCGGCGCGTCATAGACCGGATTGGCGTTCAGCATCACCAGCCAATCCACCTTGCCCGACCAGAGATCGTTCACCAGCGCCTTCAGCTCGGCGGTCTGCTCGGTCGGCATCGGGTTCACGGCATCGGTAAAGAAGACCGTCTTGCCATCGTTGCCCAGCGCTTCGTTGATCTGCAGAGCAAGCGAAAGCACCGAAGGATGCTGCTGCTCGCTGGCGATCACCACGCTCTTGCCCGCATGGGCCTTCAGGTCGGCGGCCAGCGCCTTCAGATACCGGGCCTGCTCGTCGGTCCACGCATAGCTCGGAGCCGCCGCGCCGCTCACGCCCAGCGCTACGGCCAGCGCCGCAGCAAAGGCCGGAATCTCGCTCGGCTTCAGCGCCAGACGATGCTCCGCCTTCAGCCCGGTCGTCGTCGTCGTCGACTCCACCGTATACAGCCGGTTCATCGTCGCGTCCTTCGCGCCCGTGGCCAGCTTCCTCCGCTCGCTGTACTCCCGCGTCAGCTTGTGGAAGCCCGGAAAGCTCGATCCCGAAAGAAAATCCGCATCGAGCGACAGAATCACATCGGCGTCGGTCAGCGAATACTGCACATCCTTCGCACCCAGCACCGCCCTCACCGCATCGCGGCTGACCGGGTCATACTGCACCAGCCTTGCCTTGGGATAGATCGCCTGGGCTTCCTTCCACTGCCGCGCCAGAGTCGGCGAGGTCACCGTCGCGCTCAGCAGCGCCAGTCCGTCGCCGCCATTGCTCTTCGCCGCAATCAGCTTCGACCGCCACGTCTCCATGAACTCGGTCCACTGGCGATTGTCCCCGCGATAGGTTGTCTTCTTCGCGCGGTCCGGATCATACAAGTCCAGCAGCGTGCCCTGCGCATAGGCGTCCGAAGTGCCCTTGTTGTAGCTGTGATCCGGGTTTCCGTCCACCTTGATCGGGCGGAAGGCGTCCGACTTCACCAGCAGCGGCAAAGCTCCCGCCGCAGACGGATACGCAGTCGCAAAGTACATCGACTTGCCCAGAATCAGATCTTCCGGCGCCTTAACATAAGGATAGATCGGCTCATCCGGCTGCTTGGTGCAGCCCGCCAGCCCGGCCATCGCCATCGAAGCGCCCATCAGCTTCAGAAAGCCGCGCCGGGAAACCGGGTCCACCCACTCCTGCGCCGCATCGGGAAATTCCTTGAGCACGGCCTGCTCAAACTCCGGCGTCCCCGCCAGCTCGTCAATCGAGCGCCAGTACTTCTTGCCCTTGACGCCCGCCAGCCCGCGCCGCACTTCCGCCAGCGTCAACCCGGCCTTCTGGCCCTGTTCGTTGCCTGTCTCCATCGTGCCTGCCCCTGATCCTCTGCTTCTGATCCTGCTGCTGATTGCTGCTTCGGTTCCTGCTCGTGCGTTTCCTGTTACGATTCCGCCCTTTGGTTGTCATTCCCCCGCAGGGAATCTGCTTGTACCATCCCTATCAGCTCCGCTACCGATGACACGTCTCGCAGCTCGACAACTGATTCGGAGGACGAATGTGGTACTGATCAATTAGAAAATCGCCCAGCGCTTTCTGGCTCGTAAACTTCGTATACATCATCGACGCTGGCATCACCATCCCGCCGCCGCCAGCCTCACCCATTCCAGCCTGGCCCGTTCCGGCGCCCGGTGCTGTCGGCATCTCCAGCGAAGCCACCGTCGCCCCATTCCGCGTCGGATCGTCCGTCACGCAGCTCACGCTTTGCGCCGTCGGCACACCGGTCTTCGCATCCGTCACCGAGCACCACACCGGCTTCTCTTCGCTCGGAGCCTTCCACGCCATGTTGTAAATCTCGCTTGTCGGGCGCAGATTCTTCCCGGGATTGCGATGGCAGTTCAGGCACCACTCCATCTGCAGAGTATTCTGCGCATACATCAGCGGCATCAGGTCTACGCGCCCATGGCAGCTCGCGCAGCCAATGCCCTTGTTCACATGCACCGAGTGGTTGAAGTACACATAATCCGGCAGGTCATGCACCTTGATCCAGGGAATCGACTCGCCCGTCGCCCAGCTATGACGCACCGGCGCCAGCAGATCGGCGTTCGTCCAGATCTGCGCATGACAGTTCATGCACGTCTTGGTTGGCGGAATCCCCGCATAGCTCGATTTCTCCACCGACGTGTGGCAGTACTGGCACTGCAATCCCAGTCCCTGCACATGATGCCTGTGGCTGAACGGCACCGGCTGGTCCGGCCTCTGACCCTGCCGCGTCACCCACGGTGAACGCTGCAATTCGTTGAGCGTGACTCCCAGCGCAATCACCAGAATCCCTGTCAATACCAGGCTCATCCGGGCCAGCGCATTCGAGCTGCGATCGAAAATCTGTGCCATGAATCTTTCCCTGCTTCCGGTTGTCCTCGCCGCGCACACCTGTCGCGCGGCCTCGGTCTTTGCTTGAATCTCACAGCCGACACGCGGCCTTGAAGCACTGAAGCCTTACGTGGAAGATCGGTTCAATCCCCCGGGCAACAAACACACTTCCAGCTCATGTGGAAATCAGGTCACCCTACGGTTCTCAATATATCAGTGCAAGGTTTGAGATGAATACTGGTAGAAAGTGGGGTATAGTGCGCAGGCCCGTATGCGGTACCCTTAGAATTCCCAATAAGCAACGGACTCTTTTAGTCGTATTCTTGTGGTTCTTTGCGGGATGCGTTTTACCGTCCCAAAAAGTGAGAAGGCGCTCAACTGCGTTTGACACAGAATATAGAGAATTTCAAGCAATGGGTACGAGATATTGTGGTTGATCCCGCGTCAACGCCTCCGAGGATATCGAGGAGAACAAAGGAAAAAGAGAAAAAGTTCCGTCGCAGTCAACTTTGTACCAAAATGCAGAACGGGAAGAAGGTTGCGTGACAAAATGGAACGCTGCGCCGCCCCGATCCACCGACAGGCCAACACACAGACACGCCAGCCCCATCCTTACCTCACGAGAGCGACTCGCCCATGCACAGCCATCCCAGTTGCGCCGCCAGCGCCAGCGTCTCGCGCAGGCTCTCCATCCGAGCCTCCACACCGCCCTGCTGCCGGTTCGATTGCAGAAACCGCTCCACTCCCTCAACCAGCGTTCCGCCCTCTTCCATCTCTCCCCCTTGCAGCGCGCGCAGCACGCCAAACATGCCCGCGTCCAGACTCCGGTAATAGACCACCCCCGCCACGCGATGCACCGCCAGATATCGCCTGCCCCGTCTGATTTCGCCCCGCCCAATCCTGCCCTGCCCCGCGCCAGCGCCCGGCTTCGGGCCAGCGCTCAAGTCCTCCCGATGCGCCGCCAGCACCCGTTCTTCGATGTGGCTGCTCTCCAGCGCCAGCAGCCTCAGGTGCGGCTGCAACCGCAGCCTCGACTCCGGACCCAGCCGCGCCACAGCCTCCGCGTCCAGCGGAGCCAGGCTCGCCGCGTCAAAGCTCTCGATATACGCCCATTCCAGCCGCGCCACATCCACCGCCGCGCGCCAGTTTCTGCCCGCAAACTGCGCATGGGCCGCCAGCCACTCCGGCAGCGCCCTGCTCAGGTTCCGCAACGTCCACGAACGCGAAGGATGCGCCTGCAGATAGGCGTCCAGCAGCTCGCCAAACCGCGGACCACCCACCACCCTCCGCAGCGCCGGATAATCTTCCGCCACAGCATCCCGCACCCGCGCCCAATACGATCTCCGATAGATCGCCAACCGTTCCCCGGCCTCCAGCCGCGCGCTGTCCGTCATGTACTCACCGGCCCGAGCCTCCGGCGGCTGCTTCCCTTCCAGCGGCTCCAGCAGATCCCCCAGCATCCGACGTTGCAGCTCAAGCAGCATCATCACTCACAGCTCCCGCCAGACTCACTCCCGCCATCTCCTGCGGCAGATACCGATTTGCCTTCAGCGCCTCGTTGTGTACCTCGTCAAAGCTCGGAATCCGGTCATCCCACTCCAGCAGCGTCGCCGTCCGTCCACAGCGCTCCACCGCCCGCCGGTACAGCTTCCACACCGGATCCAGCACCGGATGATCGTGCGTATCCAGCCGATATTTCTCAAACTTCGAGTGGCCCGCAATGTGAATCTGCGCCACACGCTCCGCCTCCACTGCATTTACATACTCCAGCGGATCGAAGCCATGATTCCACGACGAAACATAGATGTTGTTCACATCCAGCAGAATCCCGCAGTCAGCGCGCTCGGCCACCTCGTTCAAAAACTCCCACTCCGTCATCTCCGAGCAGTGAAACTCCGCATAACTGCTCACATTCTCCACCGCAACTGGAAGCTCCAGAAACTCCTGCGCCTCGCGAATATTTGCCGCCGTCTTCCGCACAGCCTCCCACGTATACGGCAGCGGCAACAGGTCATGCGAATACGTGCCATCCACGCTGCCCCAGCACAGATGATCCGAAACCCAGGGCGTCTTCGTCCGCCTCGTCAGCGCCTTCAGCCGCCGCAGATGCTCCTGATTCAGCCGGTCCGCCGACCCGAAATACAGCGAAACCCCATGCTGCACCACCCGATACTGCTCCAGAATTCGATCCAGCATCGCCAGCGGCTGGCCACCGTCCACCATGTAGTTCTCCGAGATAATCTCAAACCAGCCCACACTCGGCTTCTCGGCGAAGATGTGGTCATAGTGAGGAATCCGCAACCCAACCCCCACCCCATAGTCCGTATATCCATTGAACCGATTCGCCGCCATTACCCTCTCCCCAACCAACGCAGTGGCTGTAGCCTCTGCTGTTGCCCTTTGCCCTTGCTTTTGCTTTTCTTGTTGTCATTCCCGCAGGGAATCTGCTTTTGCCTATCCGCCTTCCACTCACCCCGCCCGCGACCAACGAGAGCGCACCCGCGCGGTACCTGCAGCAATGCCAAGGCCCTGAAACAGCATCGCGGAGGCCGCTGACGGCACTCCGCGATGCTGTACCTTCAGGCGCCTACTACTTGCCCATCGGCTTGGAACCGTCCGTCGCGCAATCGCCCTTGCCCTTGCACGAGTTCTTGCCCGGGTGCTTGCCGCCGCCCTGGCCCTTGCAGTCGTTCTGGCCCTTGCAGGCATGTTTCGGCAGCGGAGCACCCGCCGCCATCATGCTTCCAGCCATCACAGCCACCTGCGTCGCGCCGGTCGGGGTCTGAGCATTCAGCCGCGCCGTCGTTCCGCCCATCACTCCGGCCAGTGCCGCAGAAAGTGCCAGTGCATTCAGTGTCTTCGCATTCATGGGAGTTTCCTTTCCTCGTTGGGCCAGCCGCGCCTTTCTTCCTGCTCAGCGCGCCGGACGTTGGTCTCTGCCCGGGAGCCGCTCTCCACGGGGATAATCCTGAAGCGCGGACAATCTCCTGCGCTGCCCATCTGAGTCTCCCTGTGCAACAAAGGTTACACCCCCACCCAAAACTCCCCGGAGAGAATCTGCTTTTCTCCGTCACCTCCACCCCACACCCAATCGCAACCACCGGGAGCGCAAACGCGCGAACGCGCAGTGGCTGCATGCAATGCCTTCAAGCAATGGTTAGAATCGGGGGAGGGATGACGACGACGCACCCACTCAACGCTTGGCTTGCCCAGGCTGACTCGCCGCCGCTTGCGGCCAGCGTGCTTGAACGCTTCGACGCGTATCTGGCATTGCTGCTTCGCTGGAATGGCCGCACCAACCTGACGGCCATCCGCACGCCTGACGAAATTCTTCGACGTCATTTTCTGGAGTCGATCCTGGCCGCCCGCCTGCTACCGGCTCCCATCACCACGCTGCTTGACTTCGGTTCCGGCGCAGGATTTCCCGGCTTGCCCATCGCGCTCTGCCGACCCACTCTCGCCGTCACGCTCGCCGAGTCTCAACATAAAAAAGCTGCATTCCTTCGCGAAGCCGTCCGCACGCTCCAGCTTCCCGTCACCGTACACTCCGACCGCGCCCAAACTCTCACCACGTCGTTCGACTGCATCACCCTCCGCGCCGTCGACTCGATGGCGGAATCGATCGCCGCCGCCATCCCTCTGCTCGCTCCCGGCGGCTGGCTCGCCGTGCTCACCACTGACGCTCTGGCCCAGTCGGTCCGCGCGGCAGCGGGCACACAGCGTCCAGCGGCAGCCTTTCCGTCGGGTGCGCAGACGGTTCATGACCCAGACCTGCAATCCCTTCCGGGCCTTCCCGATCCCAATCCTGACCCCTTAGATAAATCGAGTTATTCAATCCTCTGGAGCGACCCGCAACCACTTCCAACCACTCGCCAGCAGACCCTGCTCCTGGGTCGTCTTATTTTCGCCTGAATTTCGCCAAGTGCTCATTTTTGCCGATTCTTCTCGACTCAACTGGCCCAACCACGGGTCCAAACGCTCCCCAACATCTTCCGCAAAACCCTTCGACTACCCGCCCAGCCCGAAATGTTCCACGTGGAACGTTTCGGAACGCCCACACAGCCCCGGCCAGCTCCTGCTCTCGATCCGATTCTTCCCCATCGCACTCCATCCGTGTACTCTGGTAAGGCCATGAGCAAAGTCCTCGGGATCGTCAACCAAAAAGGTGGAGTCGGCAAAACCACCACCGCCATCAATCTCGCCGCAAGCCTCGCCCTTCTTGGCCAACGCATTCTCCTCGTCGACTGCGACCCCCAGGCCAACTGCACCTCCGGCCTCGGCTTTCCCCGCGACGACCAGCGGCTCTCCATCTACGATCTCTTCTCCGCCAGCTCCGCCGCCGAACAGACCCTGCTTCCCACCGAGATCGAACATCTCACCCTCCTCCCCGGCAGCAAAAACCTCACCGGAGCCAACATCGAACTCGCTGCCGAAGACGACCGCGCCACGCGTCTTCGCGACGCCCTCGCTCCCATCCTCGACCGCTTCGACCTCATCATCCTCGACTGCCCCCCCGCGCTCGATCTGCTCACGCTCAACGCCCTCACCGCCGCGCACAGCCTCATCGTCCCCATGCAGGCCGAATACTTCGCCCTCGAAGGCATCTCCGAACTCGTCACCAACCTCGAACGGGTCCGCGCTGCCCTCAACCCCCAACTCACCATCGAAGGCGTACTGCTCACCATGTACGATGACCGCACCAACCTCGCCCAGCAGGTCACTGAAACCCTCCGCGAGTACTTCAAAGACCGCCTCTTCCGCACCGTCATCCCTCGCAACATCCGCCTTGCCGAAGCTCCCAGCCACGGTCGACCCGTCGTCCTCTACGATCCACGCTCCCGCGGCGCTGAGGCTTACATGGACCTCGCCAGCGAATACCTCGAACGCAACAACCTCCCCAATCCCCGCAAGTAGCTCCGCACCAATTTAGCCAGAACCACCCACGTCGCTTCTCTCCTGTCGTAGCTATAGCCTTTGCCTTTCTGCTTGTCATTCCCGCAGGGAATCTGCTTTTGCCGTTGGCTTTCCTCACAACCCCCGCCCACTCGATTTCCCTACCTTGACATGCCGTTTGCGGCAAGGTTGGGAAACCACACCCGCCGCAACCTCCACCCGCTTATCCAGCGATCAACGGGAGCGCACCTGAGCGAACGCGCGGCTGCTGCATGCAATGCCCTGAAGAGAATCTGTTTTTCTCCGTCACCTCTACCCCACACACCCAATCGCGACCACCGGGAGCGCACACGCGCGAACGCGCAGTGGCTGCATGCAATGCCTGCGTGCAATGCCGATGCCTGTTCCACGTGGAACATTTCGCCTTGTCCGGATGCCGCAAACCAGACTCTTGCCGTAAGATTGTTCCACGTGGAACATTTCCCGGCGCACGATCCATCGTCCACACCGCCGCGCCCACGCAACCCCTCAGGAGCCGTTGATGACCCAGACCACCCCTCCCAGCGACAAAAAATCCATTCCCCAGCGCCGCGCCCTCGGCAAAGGACTCGATAGCCTCCTGCCGCGCGTCCAGCCGCGCGTTGAGTCTCACGTCCAGCCGAATGCCCTGCCTGACGCCAACCTCGGCGCCGAGCCGCAGTCCATCTCCACCATCGCCGCCGAGGAAGAGTCCGACCGATCCATCGAAATTCCCCTCTTCAAGATCGACCGCAACCCCTTCCAGACCCGCATGTACTTCGACGAAAAGGCCATCGAGGAGCTTTCCCTCTCCATCCGCGCCACCGGCGTGCTTCAGCCCATTCTCGTCCGGCCCATCCCCCAGGGGCGATACCAGCTCATCGCCGGCGAACGCCGCTGGAAGGCCGCCAAAATGGCCGAACTTCGCACCATCCCCGCTCTGGTTCGCACCGTCTCCGACGAACAGGTCATGGAGATCACCATCGTCGAAAACCTCCAGCGCGCCGACCTCAATCCGCTCGAACAGGCCATGGCCTTCAACCGCCTCAGCCGCCAGTTCGGCCTCGGTCAGGAGCTGATCGCCGCACGCACCGGCAAAGACCGCACCACCATCTCCAACTACATGCGGCTGCTCCAGCTTCCACCCTTCGCTCAGGACAAGATCACCAGCGGCGAACTCAGCTTCGGACACGCCAAAGTCATCCTCTCCCTCGACACCGAACCGCAGATGGAAGAGGCCACGCGCCGCGTTCTCTCCGCCGGACTCTCGGTTCGACAGACCGAGGCCATGGTCCGAACCATGCGCTTCGGCGCACACGACCCCATCCAGGCGCTCCCGCAGCAGCCTCGCCGCTTCGCCGATACCCCCTCCACGCGCCAGACTACCGATCCCAACGTTGCCGCTGCCGAACAGCGCCTCCGCGACTCGCTCGGCATGCGCGTCAAAATCGAAGACAAAGCCGGTGCCGGACGCATCATCCTGGAATACGCCAACCTGGACGACTTCGACTCCATCATGGCTCGCCTCGCCGTCTAGCGATGGCGCGGTTTGCAGCACAAACTGCGCTATCTCCAATAAACAATCGTTTGCTTTTCTAACATGGCTTGTCGATAGGGCTTGCAATCGCCGCGCGTTCGCGCATGTGCGCTCCCTTAGGTCGCGGGTCGGGCGTGGCGGATGGAGCTGGGAAAAGCAGATTCGCAGCGGGAATGATAGGCAGCCCGGCACCCAACGGGTGCCGGGCACAAGCGGCGGCGGGGGTGTCTGTGAGCGGTGATTGCGCGGCCGCGAGCAGTGTGGGAGAATGACTGCACTTTCAGAAGTCTGAATAACCTGGCGGCAGAGACGGATCCAAGCCCAAAGAAGTGCCCGCAGTTTCGGCACGAGCTGAGGGTGTGTGCCTCGTCCGGCATTTCCGATCCACATTCCCGTGCGGCATTCCCAATCCGCATTCGGGGTACGGATCGGGCAACGGATTTCGGGCTGCACGCGCATACGGCTGGAGAAGAAGCGTAGGGCGGTTGGCGCGCGGGGAGGCGTGATGGCTCTGGAGAAGAATGGCCCCTGGCTGACGGATGAGACCGGGGCAAGTGAAGTGCTGACACTGAGCGTGGTGCAGGCTGTGGCCGATGACGGCGGCGCGGATGTGCAGATTGCCAGCGCGTTCTATGGCGAGGATGCCACCGGGCAACCGCTTGCGGTCACGGTGGGCGAGAACGGGCAATCAGTGACGCTGACGACACGGCGCGGAGTCAATGCGTTGACCGTGCACTTTGTGGCGGCAAGCGACGGGGCAGCGACGGCGCAACTGTCGCAGGATGGCTCGGTGCTGCTGGAAACCACGCTCGATGGCCACACCGGTGATGGCGTTCTGATGATTGAAGGAACCTGAATGAGCCGAAAGCGCAAGACCCTGCCGGGAGACAGGACTCTGCCCGGAAACAAGCGGCTTTCCGGACATTGCAAGGCTGTGACCGTACTGTGGGCAAGCGGCTTGACTGCCATCGGGCTGGGCGTTCTCGGGTCTGGGTTGCCCGCCAACGCGCAGACCGCAAGCCCAGGCGAGCAGGCAGCCTGCTGCGCGCATCACGTGGAGCGGTGGTGCAGGCTGCTGGCACTGGACTTTCATCGAAAGCAGATGGTGGTTGAGCCGCTGGGCGACCAGCGCGCACTTGGCGCAGATATGGCTCCGCGCGCGCTGCGGATGACCATGGAAGCACAAGCGAAGTCTGCGCTGAAGACTGCGGCAGAGCAGGCTGCGGAGCAAGCGCTGCAGACGATCAGCGTGTCGGGAGCGGTGAACCAGACAGGCGGAACGGCGGTCACGAGCGGATCGACCGATCTGGCAGGCAAGCCGACGATGACGGATTTTCTCTCGATAGCCGAAGCGACCGGCGGATTTACCGAGACGCAGAACGGCAGCGCATTGACGGTTCAGGCCGATGCACTGGGCATGACGAAGTATCTGCGAAACCAGCCGATCTTTGCGCGCGTGAACGGCTGGGTGGCGGACTGGCTGCAGCCGCTGACGCTGACGGCAACAGTGAACCTGCCGCAAAGCGGAGCGACGGGCGTGCCGGTCACGTTGCCGACGAGCGGCAGCGCGGTCGAATCGCTGGTGTTGCCCTCCAGCAGTGCGACGCTGAATGCCGTGGGGGCGAGCTATCAGGTGTATCGCCGCTACAGTCCACAGGACAAGAAATTTGCCGCAGCATGGCGAGCGGCACTGGCGTCAAACCAGACGGCGCTGGCCACGGCTGGCAGTGCGGTGGCGCGGGCTGTGAATGCGGTGGTGGCGGGCGTGGCGAGCGGCGCTGGCCGGGCACAACTGGAAGAAGCCGCTCACAGTGGGCAAGCGCGGGCCGTGCGGCGGAGAGCGCGGGGGATTTTGCGGCATTTGCAGCGGCATATGAACGGTATCGGGACAAGGTGGAGGATCTGTTGCTGGCCGGCGGCGGCGCCCAGGCCGTGAACGGGATGAATCTGGCGCTCGAGGCCGAGCAGGAGGCAACGCTGAAGGTGCTGGACGAGGCGCGGGGCAAGCCGCTGGCGACGGTGGGATATGTATACACGACGCCGACGGGCGCGCCGGCGATGCACAGCTTTACACTGGCGCTGGCCCAGGTGCTGCACGGTGGAGCGCAGGTGACGGGAAACTTTGCGGCGGAGATCTATGCCAGCGTGCCGACAGGAGCCAGCTACGGACGGCTGCGCGATGTACAGATGGCCATGGAGCTGGACAGCCCCGTGGGCGGAACGGTGGCCAATCCGCGCGCGACGGTGAGCGCCGCCGGATATGGGCAGTATCAGTACGATCCGGCAGTCCTGAATGTGAGTGCGGCCCATGTGGCACCGGGTACGTCAATTCCGGTGAGCGGACAGGTGCTGGCCGGTGAAGCGGGCTGGCTGGGCGTGGCGCAGGGCAAGTTGACGTTGCACCTGAGGCCAGGGGTGGACCTGCCGCTGGCCATCAAGTGGTCCAACCGCACGGAACTGCTGGCGGGAAGCGATGTGCGCGGGCAGTTCGGGCTGAGCTTTGACCTGTCCGCGCTGAGCAGGCTGGTGGGCAGCGAAAAGTGACGGAATCCTCACTCAGGCATGTGTATGAGCGAGGATCGTCTCGACGGCCGTCACCAGGCTTGCGCAATGTTCGGAGATCTGCCGCGTTGCCGCCGACTGTTGTTCAATCGCCGTCGCCACGCTGCTGACATAGCCGTTCATCTGGGTCGCGCCTTCCATCGTCTCGCGCACGCTCTCGGCCACCGAGCCAGTGAACTTCTGCACGGCGGCGATCTCGTGGCTGATCTGCTGGGTGGCCTTGGCTGTCTGGTCCGAGAGGTTTTTCACCTCGCTGGCCACCACGGCAAATCCCTTACCGGCTTCTCCGGCGCGCGCGGCTTCAATCGTCGCATTCAGCGCCAGCATGTTCACCCGCGCGGCAATCTCGCGAATCAGCCCCACAAACGACTGCATCGACTTCATCGAGGTCACCAGCTCGTGCGTGTGCTGCGAGGAACTCTGCGAGATATCCAGAATGTGGCCGGCCGCTTCACGCGACATCTGCATGTTGCGGCTGATCTCGGCGATCGAGCAGGCCATCTCTTCGGAAGCCGCCGCCACGCTTTGCGAGGTGTGCTGGGTGGTCTCTGTCTGCTGGATAAATTCCGTCAGGTCGGTCGCGTATTTCACCACCTTGTACGGCTTTCCGTTCCAGTCCAGAATCGGGTTGTAGCTGGCCTGTAGCCAGAGGGTCTGGCCCGCCTTGCCCACGCGTGGAAAGATGCCCACCTGCGGCTGTCCGCTGGCCAATCGGCTCCAGAATCGAGCGTAGCCGTCGGAGGCAGCCATCTCGGAGGAAACAAACAGGCGATGATGCCGGCCCACAATCTCTGAAAGGGCATAGCCGGTGCACTCCAGAAAGCGCTGGTTGGCTGTGCGGATCGTGCCATCCAGCTCAAACTCAATCACCGCCATGACGCGTTGGACCGCATCCATCTGGCTTTGGTCATCGAGCGCCTTGCGCTTCTGTGCGGTGATGTCGGTGGCAAACTTGATCACCTCTGTGACGCTGCCGTCCGGGCCGTGGATGGGGGTATAGCTGGCCTGAATCCAGACCTCGCTGCCGTCCCGGGTCAGCCGCTTGAAAGCACCCGACTGAGCTTCGCCGCTTTGCAGCTTGCGCCAGAAACTGGCGTACTCCGGGCTGGCCGCGTAGGCCGCATCGACAAAGATGCGATGGTGCCGACCCTCGATCTCCGGCAGGGTGTAGCCCATTGTGGTCAGAAAGTTCTGGTTGGCATGGAGGATGGTGCCGTCGGGACGAAAGCGGATGACGGCCTGAACGCGGTCAATGGCTTCAAGCACGGCGTTGCAGGAGTCGTCCGGCTCAGCCAATGCGGTTGCGGTGTGGTGGTTCGAGCTGCGAAAGGAAAACATCGTTCACGCTCCCATAATCGAGTTATGTACACGGCGAGAATCTGCGCTCCCGGGTGGAGAGTGCGGATCGCGCGTCCCGAAGAGATGGGTTGCTGCTCTGCTCGCTGCGGTCTCGCTGGCTGAGAAAGTTATCGACACGAGGCGAAAATCAATCATGAGACAAAGTATTCCGGAATGCACTGCGCCCTTGAGCCGAGCCAAACATGGAACGCAGGCACAAAACCAGCCCCCCCCCCAATCCACCTCAGGCATGAAGTTTCTGTCATGCCTCGTGCGCCGCGCGTGTCTTGACCGCGGCTCCGTTGGATGGGGTGGATGAGCGGCGTGGCAAGAAGGAATCCTGCCGCGTATGCTGAAAGGGACGCGCGTGACGAGGCCGCGCCCAAGCCGCACGACTGGCAGGATGCAAAGCAGGCTGGACGACAAGCTGAACGAGAAACAGAAGGACATGCTGAAGGAGTAGAGAGGCCCATGCGACTGGCGATGAGAGAAGTGTGTGTGGCGGGGGGAATCCTGCAAAACGGGAAGCGGTTGGGTCTGTGCGCGGCGGTCGTGGCGATGGCGTTGTCAGCCGCCGTGGCGCGGGCGCAGGACAACTACGAGATCCAGGTCTATCCGTCGGAGACGATGGCGCCGAAGACTCTGCTGATGGAGCTGCATAGCAACTACACGGTCGAGGGCAGCACGACGACGCAATATGGGCAGCTTCCCACGCAGGGCCAGGAGCACGAGACGCTGGAACTGACCGAGGGACTGAACAAGTGGTCCGAACTGGGATTTTACGTCTTTACCGAAGAGGAAAACGGCACCGGCGTGCAGTGGGTGGGTGACCACATTCGTCCGCGCGTACGCGTGCCGGAGAGCTGGCACTGGCCGGTGGGCGTGAGCGTCTCGAATGAGATCGGCTATGCGCGCGCAGCCTATGCCAATCCGTCGTGGTCGTGGCAGATGATGCCTATCGTGGACCAGACGATCGGCAAGTGGTACTGGTCGGTGAATACGACGCTCAACTGGGGCATTCATCCGACGACGCTGCCGCCGGGCCAGACGCAGCAGCAGATCAACTACTACTATCGCGACGTCTCGCCGCAGGGGATCACGTTTGGCCCGGCGGCGACGATTACCTATCAGCCGAACAAGTACTACAACTTCGGAATTGAGTACTACGGCTACTTTGGTGAGATTGGCAACTTCGTCTCGCTGCACAATCAGCAGCAGCAGTTTTTCCCGGTGGTGAACCTGTTTGTGTCGCCGAAGTGGGAGATCAACTTTGGCGCGGGTTGGGGCGCAACGGCCTCGACCGATCACCTGATCGTGAAGGGCATTCTGGGGCGCTACTTCAACTGGGGCGACCTGAAGCGGCATCACAACGGCTAAGGCGAGCGGGGGCGAATCCTGCGGGGATGGCTGGCCTGCGGGAACGTCTGGCCAAGGCTCGCGGCCCGGCGACTGCGTGGCGAGAGAAGCTTCGCGCCATGCGCATGGCGTCGGGACGGAACTCGAGGGCAAGCGTAGAGCCGGAGAGCGCGGCCAGACTGGTCAGGGTTCGCTGGGTGAGGTGGGTGGAGTTTTGAAACTGGGGCGGCTGCCAGGCGTTGGCCAGCGTCGCCGCCGTGAAGGCCGCAGCGAGGCTGGAGACGGCAAGCCTGCGATGACCGGAGCGGCCTCGATCGACGAGCGTGAAGGTGGCTGCGTGAACGACTCGGCGAACCGGATTTCGCCGGGCTGAGGCGCGATAGCGGGTGTCTTCGCGCAGCAGCGCGGCGACGGCAAACTGAGCGGCAGACGCGGCGCTTTGCCGAGCCAGCGAACCGGCGTAGAGATGCGCAAATCCACTGGCTCCGACGCTCCAGGCCGCGGGCTGGTGGCGCGGCGGATGCGCCATGGAGAGCGCCGCATCGAAACCCGGCGCCAGCCATGCCACGGGATCGGCGACCGTGTGCGCAAAGAGGCGCAGACGCTGGCGCGTGGTGAACGGCGCAGGACGGCTGACGGAGATCGATGGAGCCGAGGCAGTTGTGGGCGGAGTTGCAGGCGCCGCCGGGGTGCAGCAAGCGCACAAAAAGACGAAAGCCGACGCAACGGTCGGCGTAGGGCATCGCATGGAGAAGCTCCTGAGTGGGATGTGGATCACCAGTATGCCCGAAGCGGTCGTAATTGCCTGCACGGGCGATTTATACTGCGTGGGCAGGAACGATATGGTGAGGTGCGGAATGAAACAGATATGGACGAAGCGGGGTTGGACGATGAAGCTGGGTGCTCGGCTGACGGGTGTCTGCGTAGTGGCGGCGATGAGCCTGCTGGGGGGAATGCTGGCCGCAGCGCAGGCCCACGACGCAGCAGCCGCAGCGGTGCTGGGACCGGCACAGACGCAGAAGATGCTGCCGCCCGCGGTCTACTTCAAGGGGCAAAGCGCGACGACGCAGATTCGTAACTCGGGCGGGGTAAAGTTTGCCGATGGAGCATATCTGCTGGCGGTGCTGGTGGACACAAGCGGCTACTCGTCAGAGGTGGCGCAGAAGTATCAGGCGTACCTGATTACGGAAGACGCGGTGAGGGTAGGCGGCAAGCGCCTGCCAGCGGGGATTTATGGCGTTGGCTTTGTCGGCGGGCAGTTTCTGGTGATGGACGTCGGAGCGCACACGCTGCTCAGCATGCCGTCGGCGACGGACGAGGCGATGAAACGCCCGCGACCGTTGGAGGTTACGCAGGACAGCGGGACGTATCGGCTGTATGAGGGACGCAGATACGTGACGCTTTCGCGATGACCGCACCGCGCGATCCGCGCTCCACAAACCACAGTGTCGCGGATGTCCGGCCCTGTGGTTTGTGGCTTGGCAGGTGTGGCTGGGTCAGAAGCGGTTGTGGATGACGACTTCGCTCATGGGGAGCTGGCCGGGTTTGGGCCAGGGTTCTTTGGTCTTTTTGCCGATGGCGACGATGAAGGCGATGGCGTGGTCCTCGGGCAGATGGATGAGTTTGGCCACGGCGTCGAAGTCGAATCCGTCCATGGGACAACTGTCGAGGCCCATGCCGCGCGCGGCAAGCATGAGCGTCTGGCCGAGGATTCCGGCCGACCGCATGACTTCATCACGCTGGGTCTGGGGTTTGCCCTCGTAGTAGGCGCGGATGGCGGGAACCATGAAGTCGCGGACCGGCTCCGGAGCGTCGTGCCAGGTGCGTGCGGCGTTTTTGCTCCAGCTTGCCAGGTCGCCGGTGAGGATGACGAGCAGGGAGGCATCGGTGATCTGAGACTGGTCCCAGGCGGCGGCGCGGATCGATTTGCGCAGCTCTGGATCGTCGACGACGACCAGGCGCCAGTGCTGAAGGTTGAAGGCGGTGGGCGCCTGCATGGCCAGGTCCAGCAGCTCGTTTTTTTGCTCGGCGGTGAGTTTGAAATCGGGATCGAAGCCTTTGATGGCTCGACGTGTGCGAATCGCTTCCGATACGTGCATGAATTCTCCTTGAACAGGTTGTAAAGAAAAGTCTGCGGAGGATGTGAAAGGATGATCTGTCCGCTGATATATAGATGTTCGAGCGGGTGGGAAGGATGCGAGTCGGCAGCGATGGGGGTCGGCAGGCAGGTGTGCGAACGATGAGAATGCGACCAGGATCAGTGACGGGCTTTCTGTTGTGCGGGCGGGAGTGGACCGATGGCGAGACGATGGAGGTGCGTTCGCCTTGGGATGGCGGCGTGCTGGCGCGGGTGGCCGTGGCCACGCGCAAGGATGCGCGCGAAGCGGTGACCCATGCTGTGGCCTCGTTGCGGCGGACACGGGCGCTGCCGCGATGGAAGCGGCGGGAGATTCTGGAGGCAATTGCGGCGGCGCTGACCGAGCAAAGCGAGCGATTTGCGCAGCTCATCATGGCTGAAGCGGGCAAACCGCTGCGAGCGGCGCGCGGCGAGGTGGCGCGGGCGATCCGGGTCTTTCGCGTGGCTGCCGAAGAAGTGGCGCATCTGGGTGGCGAGTCGATTCCGCTGGACCTGGCCGAGGGCAACGAAGGTCGATGGGGGCTGGTGCAGCGTTTTCCGGTGGGTCCGGTGCTGGGGATTACGCCGTTCAACTTTCCGTTGAATCTGGTGGCGCACAAGCTGGCTCCGGCGATTGCGGCGGGTTGCCCGATGGTGTTGAAGCCGGCTCCGGAGACGCCGCTGACGGCGCTGGCGCTGGGCGAGGTGGTGTTGAAGGCGGGCTGGCCGGAAGAAGCGCTGGCGGTGCTGACGCTATCGAATGCAGACACGACGTGGCTGGTGGAGCGTGAGGAGCGGATCAAGCTGGTGAGCTTCACGGGATCGGCGGCAGTGGGCTGGGCGCTGAAGGCGCGAAGCAGTCGGAAGCGCGTGACGCTGGAACTGGGCGGGAATGCAGCGCTGATTGTCCACGGGGACTGGCGCGATCTGGACGAGGCCGCCGAACGTGTGGTGGCCGGTGCCTTCAGTTACTCCGGGCAAAGCTGCATCAGTGTGCAGCGCGTGTACGTGGAGCGGCCGGTGTATCAAAGCTTTGCGTGGAAGGTGGCGGGGCTGGCGCAGAAGCTGGTGTTGGGCGATCCGGCGCTGGAGACGACCGAAGTGGGGCCGCTGATTCGCCTACGCGACGCCGAGCGCGTGGAGGCCTGGGTGCGCGAGGCTGAAGCCGGCGGAGCGGTGGTGCTGGAGGGTGGCACGCGCGAGGGGAGCCTGATGCGTCCGACAGTGCTGAGCAAGACGCAGAGCGGCATGAAGGTGGTGGACGAGGAGGTCTTTGGCCCGGTGGTGACGATTGAGCCGTATGACGACTTTGAGGATGCTTTGGCGAGGGTGAACCGCTCGCGCTACGGGTTGCAGGCGGGGCTGATGACGCGCGACGCGGGGCGTATTCTGACGGCGTATCGCGAGCTGGAGGTGGGCGCGGTGATTGTGGGCGATGTGCCGTCGTGGCGCGAGGATGCGATGCCGTATGGTGGCGTGAAAGACTCCGGCCTGGGCCGCGAAGGCGTGCGCTGGGCGATGGAAGAGATGACGGAACCACGCCTGCTGGCGATGACCGGGCTGTGAGCGGGGTTGGCGCAATTCGAGGGGAACTTCGGACTACGGCTTGTCGGCAAGCGGCTTGTCTGAGGCCGGAGGGTCGGCAGGCGGTTCTTCGGCCAGAATCTGGTCCAGCCGCGCGTGCAGCCGTTCGCTGAAGCCAATGGGCAGCTCGAAGACGCGATCGTCGGCGGTGAGCACGAGGATGTTGCGCGTGGAATCAAGGATGGCCGAGCAGATTTCGCAGTGAGCAAGATGGCGCTCGACATCGGCGCGCACCTCGGCGCTCAGCGAGTTGTCCAGATAGCCGGAGATGTTATCCCAGACGTGTCTGCAATCGAGCTTCATCCCAGCCACCTTCGTTTTGGATGCGGCGGAGTGGCATTTCGAAGCTGAGGAGCAAGCGTTTTCTGTAGCATGATGCGAGCGCGATGCAAACGCACCTTGACGAGGGCGTGGGTGATGCCGAGCGCAGTGGCTGTCTCTTCGCCGGAGAGCTGCTCGAACTCGCGCAACAGAAAGACGGCGCGGTAGCCTTCTGGCAGCGCAGCGACGGCATCGCGCAGCAGGGTACGAAGCTCGGCGCGTTCGAGTGCTTCAGAGGGAATCTCGCGCCAGTCGCGCAGCAGGGCCGGCGAAAGGACGCAGGGGTGGAAATCGTCGTCTGGCTCATCGAGTGAGAGCATGGGCTGAGCCACAGCCTTGCGCTGTCGCGCACGCGCAAGATTGAGCGCGATGGTCGTGATCCAGGAGCTGAAGCGGGCCTCGCCACGAAACGAAGCCAGATTGCGATAGCCCGCGAGAAACGCTTCCTGCACGATATCTTCCGCGTCCTGAGTATTTTTCATGTATGCCAGAACGACCATAAATACTTTTCTTTCGACGGGACGAACCAGCTCGTGATACCGGTGACGGTCTCCGGCAAGAATGGCGGCGATGAGCCGCTGCTCTTCCGAATGGTGCGTGACCGTGGATTCAGGCGGGGTGTTCATCGTTGCGGACGAGCTTGTTCTCGAGCTTACAGATAACGGCAATCCCTTTGGCAAGCAGCGTATCCACAGCAAAGCGACCAGGCCCAAAGAAGAGCAACAGCAGCGCGGCAAAGAGGAATGTGTAGGGATCGGCAACATAGAACGTGCCCGGATCCTTGAAAAAGCTCAGCAGCGCCGGACGATCCGCCGTCCAGTAGGCGACAAACATGTTGCCCGCCAGCAGAAACGAGATGGGCCGCGTTGCCAGACCGAAGATCCAAAACAAGCCGCCTACAAGCTCCAGCGCCGAGACAAAATGCGCATTCAGCGCCGGAAACGGAATGCCGAGCGAGGCAAAGAATCCCGCGATGCGGTCGATGTGGTGAAGCTTGCCCCAGCCGGTCTGTGCAAACTGCCAACCCCAGTAAAGACGAACAAACAACAGCATCGGTGAACGCATCGCATCCAGCGCAGCCAGTACACGACGATGAAGAGCAAGAAGCTTGGACATGCAGGAATTCCTCTCGGTGAATCAACAGTGGCGAGCCAGGGCGCGCTACCAGGTTGAGTATGCAGAGCAGGAAATGGTTACAAGCATTGGCATTGCATGCAGCAGCTGCACGTTCGCGCGACGGCGCTACCTTGGGGTCGAGGGTGGGCGTGGGGAAGATTGATGGGGACAAGCAGATTCCCTGCGGGAATGGTTACCAGATGCCGACCTGGCCGCGGACGGATGCGAGCAGGCGAGCAGGATCGTAGCCTGTGCCGTCCCGGAAGACGGTGACGATGTTTTCGATGTCGGCGATGTGTGTGGATGGGTCGCCGTGGACGAGGACAAGATCGGCGTCCTTGCCAGGGGCGATGGTGCCGATGTGGTCGAGTTGGCCTAGATATTGCGCGCCGTTGCGGGTGGCGATGGCGATGGCTTCGACGGGTGTAAAGCCGGCTTCGACGAGGAGTTCGATCTCGCGCTGGTCGCCGAAGCCGGCGAGTACGCCGCCGTTGCCAGTTGGGTCAGGCCCGGCGAGCAGCAGGCCGCCGGCGCGCGCGAAGGCCAGCTCAAAGTCCATCTCCTTACGGAAGAGCGGGGTCATTGGCGAGGTGAGCGGCATGACTGCGCGGAGCGTGAGATAGCTTTGCAGAGCGGCAGGGGCAAGCGCGTCGGTGAAGCGGCGGGTGAGTGGTGGACGGCCCGGCACCATTGCTTCAAAGACAGGCAGCGTGGAGGTGACGGCGACGTGGTGCTCGACCAGAGAGTGAATGAGCGCCTGGACGGCAGGCTCAGAGATGGAGTGATGGAGCCAGCTTGATTCGCCATCGGTGGGGCAGACGTCGGCGTGTTTGGTGGTGGAAAATTCGGTGTCAGTGAAGATGGGTCCGTGTTCGAGATCATCGATGCCGAGCGAGATGGCTTCTGGCCATGTGACGGAGCAGAGATGGCCGGTGAGCTTGTGGTGTTGTGCATGGGCCTCGGCGATGGCTGCGCCCAGCTCGGTGCGCGATATATCCATGTATGCCTTGAAGGAGGTCATGCCTTCGGAGGACCAGAAATCGACCATGCGCCGGGCTTCATCGGCATCCTTGAGCGGATGCATCTGGGCAAACTGGGTAGGTGCGCCTTCGAGATAGGGCGCGGAGACGTCCATCTTCGGCCCGGGCATGGCTCCTGAGCGGATTTGCTGGGTAATGCGGAGGTCGGTGTATGGCTCGACGCTGCCAGTGGTGCGGAGGGTGGTGACGCCGCTGGCCAGATAGAGTCGCGGCGCAGTGTAGGGTAGTTCGGTGACATAAAAGCCCGGGCCATTGGCGAATCCGTCAGCGCGCTCGGTGGCGATGGAGGCTGAGTAGTAGAGATGGTCATGCAGGCCGACTATGCCGGGAAAGACGGTCTCGCCGTTGGCATCGATGCGCGTGGCACCGGCGGGAACGATGACGGAAGACTCCGGGCCGACGGCGAGGATTTTACCGTGAGAGAGGACCAGAGCCTGGTCGGCGCGAGCTGGGCTTCCGGTGCCGTCGATGAGGCGGACATGGTCGAGTACGACGACGGATGCCGAGACGGAGATCATGGCGTGCGTGGAGAAATCCTGCGCCGAGAAAGACGAAGGTGGCTGTGCCGAAGCAGTAGCCGCGCAGAGGACGAGAAATACGGGAAGCGCAGGACGCGCGATGCGCTCAGAAAGCATGGAGACAACCTCCCGAAGAGAGAGATGAGCTTCGGTCAGATGCGCATGGGCATGAGGACATAGCGGTATTTGTACAGCGAATCGGGGTCTTCCGGGCGCATCTGTCCGGCCGATTGGGCGTCTTTGAACTCGATGCGGACTTCGCCTTCGTTGCCGATAGCTTTGAGGAAGTCGAGCATGTAGGAACTATTAAAGCCGACGAAGATGGGATCGAAGTTGTAGGGCGTTTCGATGGAGTCTTCGGACTCGCCGGACTCGGAGGATTGCGCGGACACCTTGAGTTCGTTCTGCTCCAGGCGAACGCGGATGGCTCCGGAACGCTCCTCGGCAAACTGCGCGACACGACCGATGGCCGAAGAAAGCTCTGTGGCGCGGACGATGGCAAATTTGTTGTTGTCGCGTGGCAGGACGGCCTCGAAGTTGGGGAACTGGCCGGTTAGCTTCATCGAGCTGAGGTTACGATGGCCGATGGTGAAGTACATGCGCTGATCGTCTTCGGCAAAGGTGAAAGTTTCGGCTTCGCTGGACTGGATGAGGGAGTAGATCTCAGCCAGGGCTTTGCGTGGAATGAGCGTGCGCTTTTCGCCGGAGATGCCGGTGAGCGGCTCTTCCGTCTTCTCGATGAACGCGAGCCGGTGGCCGTCGGTGGCAACCATGGCGATCGAGTCCGGTTTGACGATGAGCAGTGCGCCGTTGAGCGTGTAACGCGACTCTTCGCTGGAGATGGAGAAGATGGTGTGGCTGATGAGCTTGCGCAGCACGGCTGTGGGCAAAGCGACCGAGGAGCCTTCCGGCATCTCTGGCACCTGAGGATAGTTGGCGCGACCGAGGCCGACCATCTTGGTGTTGGAACGACCAGAGCGAATCTGTACCCAGTGATTTTCCAGCAGCTTGATGGAAACATCGCCCTCGGCGAGCAGCTTCACATAATCAAAGAGTTTGCGCGCGGGGATGGTGCACGAGCCGGGCTTTTTGACCTTGGCGGCGCACGAGGTGCGGATGGCCTGGTCGAGATCGGTTGCAGTGATGCGCACGCTGCCGCCGTCAGCCTCCATGAGCAGGTTGGAGAGGATGGGAATCGTGGTCTTGCGCTCGATGACGGACTGAATGGCACTCAGCTCGTTGAGCAAGTCTTTGCGGCTAACGGTGATCTCCATCGCTGTTCCTTCGGCAGAGGGTGCGTCTGTGTGCAGCAGTGTTGTGCTCATGCTTCTCTCCACGACGCATGTGTTGCGTGATGCCACGATACACCATGCGGAGTTGCGGCGAAAACCTGCTTTTCGCCTGCATTGATTGTACGGAACGAATGACAGAAATGGACAGGTGGAAAAAAGCGCTGTTGTGCTGAAAACCATTGCATGGGGCAGTCGCGGCCATTTGTCTGCCACGCGGCTGTTGTGGCGCTCCCTTGGGTCGCGAGGTGGAGTTGGCGGAGGTTGGTGACGAAAAGCAGATTCCCCGTGGGAAAGACAAAAGTAAAGGCAAGAATAAAAGCAAAGGCGAGAAATGGAGGGGCTGTGGAAGGGATGCGACGGGTGGAAAAACATCTGTAGAAAAAGAATTCTTCGTAGCCGTAGTAGTAGCTGTGGCAGGAAAAGTGGAAAAGCGACAAGAAACCCTATGAATACTGGCGAAAGATGGGGTGCGAGTTTTCCAAAACGGGACTGTGGAATTGAGGAGAAAAGGAAAAGCCGGACGAGAGCGGATTTACTGCACGGGTTTGTCCACGATCTCCTCAGCGAGCCGGAATGAGGCTGTGAAAATCGAGGTGGTTTTGGAGGAAAGATGGGTTTGAAGCGCGCAGGGTGCGGCTCTGGCGCGGCAGAGATTTGCACGGAGGAAGGAATCTCCTCGGTTTGCACAGGGAGGCGAGAGGATGTGGAAAGCAGGTACTGGTAAGTCCGGACGGCAGTTAGGTCGGGTCAGGCAGGGTTGAGTTGGAGTGTCATGCCTTCGCGGGCGCCGAGTGTGCCGGGGAACTCGGCCTGCGCTTCGCTGAGGATGGCGTCGAGGATGGCGTCGTTGTGGGCAGGGTCGTGGTGAAAGAGGACGAGCTGGGGGATGTCGGCTTCGCGGGCGACGGAGACGGCGTCGCGCCAGGTGCTGTGGCCCCAGCCTTGGCGCTTCTCATATTCAAGGGGTGTGTATTGGGCGTCGTAGATGAGCAGGTCGGCTCCCTGTGCGATGGCGCTGAGGCGGGCGTCGGCGGCGGGGTCGCCGTGTTCGTGGTCGGTGGCGATGACCAGCGAGCGGCTGCTGTTACTGATGCGGTAGCCCTGCGAGCGCTGAGGATGGTTGAGTTCGAAGCACTGGAGCGTGAGCTGGGCGATGGTTGTGGTGGTGTTCTGAAGCTGGCGGAATTGCAGGTGGTTGGCGACAAGCTGGAAGTCGACTGGAAAGTAGGGAGCGACCATCTGGCCGGCGAGAATCGAGCGCATATCCTCTGGTGTGTGTAAGGAATAGAGGGTGATGCGGGTGTCGGGGCGATAGAGCGGATCGAAGAAGGGAAGGCCCTGGATATGGTCCCAGTGGAAGTGCGTGAAGAGGAGATGGATCTCTGGAAGAGTGGGGCGTGTGAGCAATTGGCGACCGAGCGAACGGATGCCGGTGCCGGCGTCGAGAATGAGGATCGAGTCTCCGCAATCGATGGATAGACACGCGGTATTGCCGCCGTAGCCCAGGTTTTCCGGTGTGGGCGTGGGAATGGAGCCGCGCACTCCCCAGAAGGTGAGGGCAAGGGGCGTGTGGGTGTGGACTGGCGTCATGGCGAACCGTATGGAACGGGTGGATGGAGAGAGTGTGAGCGGCGGAGGGGCTCCGCCGCAGCGGGGTGGGTTGGGGTCGAGCAGGATCAAGTTAGGGGATGAGCTTCCAGTCCGCGTCCGCCAGAGACTGAGTGGCGGGAATGGAGTTGTAGAGTGTGGCGCGACCGAGTCGGGCAGCCTGGTTGGCGGGGTTTTTCTCCAGCGCGGTGTTGTAGGCGGAGATGGCGTCATACCAGATGCGATGGTCGACGAAGACATTGGCCGGATCGGTGGCTGAGGCAAGCGCGGACTGGATGGTGGTACGTTCGGCGCCATCGACGACGACGAAGGTGACCGGAGCCGGAGCGCCGCCGAGCATGTCGTTCTCCGGAATGATGGTCCAGCGGTAAGTCATGCCAGGCTTGAGCGCGGGGGCACCGGCAGGATAGGTGAGACTGGTGGCCGAGGTGGTGGTGTTGTAAAGTTCAATGCCGTTGATGGTGGAGAGACGGAAGGTGACCTTGGTGGCACCGTCGGGCGTGGCCCAGTGGAAGGTGGGGTTGAGGGAGTAGTCCCTGGCGCTGGCTGGGGCGTAGATGCGCGGCGTACCGATGTCGCGAGAAGCTCCCCCGATCTGATTGGCGCTTTTGCCGGATTTGCTGGAGAGATCGAAACCGCTGAGCTTGGCGTGGACACGGACCGGATGCGGGGTGGGAGCCTGTGCAAGAGCGGCGCCTGGGGTGAGCGCGACGGGGACAAGCAAGGCGGTGAGAAGCGAAGCAGGCAAGAGCAGAAAAGCGTGGAATTTCATGGTTGTTCTCCTTAGAGGGGTACACGGTGGCTGGCCGAGCGGCGGACACAGTGACGGAATGAGGGACTGCGTTGGATGATTCATGAGGCCGCAGCCTCGGTGGCAGAGGGTTGCGTAGCGGGCACCGCTGGAGCTGGTCGGAGGGTGAAGACCGGGACAGGCTCTTCGAGGCCGGCGACTTTGGCGGGGCCGAGGGGTTCGATGGGGTAATCGGCACCGACGAGCAGCTCGCGTGTCTCTTCGGAGAAGAGAATCTCGGTCTTGAAAGGCTTGTTGAGGCTTTCCAGACGCGAGGCGAGATTGACGGTGGCACCGATCACGGAATACTCCTGACGGGACGCTGAGCCGATGCTGCCGGCCATGAGGCGTCCAGAATGGATCCCTACTCCTATACGCAGGGCGGGCTGAGTTGGATCTCCGGTGTGCTCGCGATTGAGCGATTCGACGCGCTGGATCATGGCCAACGAGCAGTCGATGGCGCGGCGGGCATCCTGCTGAGGCGAGCCGGCGCTGAGGGGAAGGCCGAAGATGATCATGAGGCCGTCGCCGATGAATTTGTTGAGGAAGCCGCCGTGGGCGCGTATAACCTCATCCATCGCTGTGAGGTAACGATTGAGCCAGGTGAGGACCTGAGCGGGAGTCTGGCCGGAGCTGAGCGCGGTGAAGCCGCGAATGTCCGTGAACATGACGGTGGCGAAGTGCTCTTCGCCCCCGAGGGAAAGCTCGTTGCGGCGGTTCCAGATGGTCTCGGCGACGGCTGGATCGACGTAGCTGGAGAACAGCCCCATGAGCTGTTCGCGCTGGGCGCGGGCTTCGCGCGAGGCCAGTTTTTCCTGCACGAACTGAAGTCCGAGAGCCAGCGGGACGGTGAGCAGAATGGCCAGCTCAGGCGCGAGGTAGGGTAGCCAGAAGTGCGTGCGAGCGTAGAGCAGGGTGGGGACGGCGAAGGTGACGACCATCAGAGCCAGAAGCCGCGCGACGCCGTGCCCGAGTTCAAAGGCGAGCAGGAACCAGGTGGCCGCGCAGGTGGTGAGCAGGATGAAGGCGATCTGTAACCACTCCGGGGCGAGCCGTGCGGTGTTGCCGTCGAGCAGGGAGCGGATGGCGGCGGCGAGAATGTCGGTTCCACCCATGCGCTCGCGCAGGCCGTCGGGACCGGCAAGACGGAAGAGCGGGGTGAAAAAGGTGTCGCGCGCGGCGTCGTTGGACTGGCCGATGAGCACGAGCTTGTCATGAAAGACGGAGGGTGCGAGTTTGCCGGTCATCAGGTCCCAGGCGGAGATGTGAGTGGCCGGATGCGGTGCCCAGGCACCGATGAGGGCGGTGGACAGCTCACGCGAGTGGTAGGGCACGTCGTGGCCGAGGAAGCTGGCAGCGTTGCGGTTCTTTGGCTCGATAGATTTGCCGGTGAACTGCTGGGCAAGAAAGACGGGAAAGCTGACCGAGGGTGGATCGCCGGCCGAGAAGAGATTGAAGTCGCGGACAAAGCCGTCGGGTTCGATGGGCATGTCGACGAGGGCGTAGCCGAGCGCTCCGGGGGTGCCGTCCTTGCAGTAGCCGGAGTCTGCGCGGGGGTCTTCCGGCTGGCAGAAAAGCGGAAGCGGATGGACGGCGGGCAGGCTGGCGGTGGCAGCCTGGCTGGCGAGCACGACGTTGCCGGCCTGTGTGAGCACCTGCTGCATGTGGAGATCGTCGGCAGCCGAGCGCGGCTCGGAGAGAAAGACATCGAGGCCGATGACGCGGGGCTGGCCGGCGGAGACACGCTGGATGACATCGGCGATGGTGGAGCGTGGAATGGGGTATTGGCGGATGTGGTCGAAGGTGGGTTCGTCGAAGTCGACAAAGAATATCTGCGGAGAAGAGCGAAGCAGGCCGCCGTGGTCGATGGTGAAGTCGTAAGTGAAGTGGTCAGTGTCCTGAAAAGCAGGGGCGCGGCGCAGGAAAAGCACGGCGCTGGAAGCGACAGCGGCAAGAAGGATCCCGAAGTACAGTCGCTGAATGGTTGGGCGCATTGCAGATTTTTATATCACCGTGGAACCCAGTTGCGATAGGCTGGAAGCGCCTTTCACGAGAATCTCATGCGGGGCGATTCCTTGACGGGAAGTCATGATCCGAATGCAAACGCGATGGACGGGAGTGCGCTGGTGGCGGAGTGGCGCGCGCAGGAGAGTTGTGATGGCGAGCGCGCTGCCGACGGCTGGATTGCTGATGAGCGCATTGGTGGTGAGTCTGGCAGGCTGCGCCGGCGGCGGGACGAATCCGGCTGCCGTGCCGCCGTATACCGCGAGCACGGCCAACAATGTGCTGACGGCGGCTGAGGTGCAGTCGATTGCGCAGGCGGCGGCGGCAAGCGTGAATGTGCCGCTGGTGATTGCGGTGAGCGATCGGCGAGGCGCGATTCTGACGGTGTATCAGACGGCGGGTGCGCCGACGACAGCGGTGTCGAACTTTGGCAAGACGGTGGCTGCCGACGAGGAGGCTGCGGCGCTGGCGCGGACGGCGGCGTATTTTTCGAACGACCAGGCTCCGCTGAGTAGCCGGACGGTGCGCTACATCAGTGCGAGCCACTTTGCGCCGGGGATTGCGAACAATGCTTCCGGGCCGCTGTATGGCATTGAGAATACGAATCGCGGTTGCAGCTTCAACGCGAGCTATCTGCCGGGTCAGTCGCTGCCGGTCACGGGTTTGCTGCATGGTCCGGGACCGGGGCTGGGTATACAGACGGGTAAGGCGGATGTGCTGGACTCCGACCAGACGGCGGTGAATCCGGGCGGCGTGCCGATTTTCAAGAACAATCGCGTGGCAGGGGGGATTGGTGTGGTGGCTGCGCCGGGAACGGCGAATTACAACGCGGTGGTGGAATATGCGGGCGTGGCCGGGACCATCGGGAATGGCTTTGCGCCGACGGTGCCGTATCCGGGCGCGGTGGTGGTGGGCGGCTTTACGCTGCCATTTGTGAAGTACACGACACTGCCGAGCGGCGTGAGCGCCGGAACCGGAGCCGGGAGCTTTGCGCTGGGTCCGATGGCCGGCACCGGGCAGGCTCCCGAGGGAGACCTGATCGCCGAGCAGGGGTCGAAGTTTGCCAACGGGCTGAAGCTGGCCCAGGTGCAGCAGGTGGTGCAGCAGGTGATTGCCACGGCCAACGTAACGCGCGCGGCGATCCGGCTGCCGGTGGGGTCGCGAGCGCGGTTTGTGATTGCGGTGGCCGATCTGGATGGGTCGCTGCTGGCGCTGTACAGGATGCCGGATGCGACGATGTTTTCGGTGGACGTGGCGGTGGCGAAGTCGCGGAACGTGATCTACTTCAGCGGGCAGAATGCGGAGGTGGATATGCCGGGTGTGCCGGCGGGAACGGCGGTGACCAATCGGACGATTGGCTTTGGCGCGCAACCGCTGTATCCAAGCGGGATTAACGGGACCAGCCCGGGACCATTCTTTCAGCTTTTCCTTCAGGATCTGGCGAATCCCTGCACGCAAGGCTCGCAGGCGACCAGTGCAAACCAGAACGGAGTGGTCTTCTTTCCGGGTTCGTTGCCGCTTTATGTGAATGGGCAACTGGCGGGCGGGCTGGGAGTTTCCGGCGATGGCGTGGATCAGGATGATTACGCGGCAGCGGGCGGCGCGGCGGGATTCGATGCGCCGATGTCGATTCGCGCCGATAACCTGGTGCTGCGCGGCGTAAGGCTGCCGTACCAGAAATTCCCGGAGAACCCCACCAACTAGGCATTGCATGCAGCAGCCGCGCGTTCGCGCATTTGCGCTCCCTTTGGTCGCGGGGGTGGAGTGGGGGAGGTTGCCGGTGGGGTGAGGTTGGGGTGGTTGCGGTTTCCCACCCATGCCGCAAACAGCGCGGCACTTGCCGCGTCTTCAGCGGCGGTCGGGGTGGGTGTGGCGCTTCCGCGGGTCGCGGGAGCAGACGTCTTAGTGGAGGGTCTGGTGGACGCGCCGTAGCTGGGCGGCGAATTGCGGAGCGTTGTAAGCGGAGGGGTTGTTAACCAGTTTGTAGAGGCCGTCGATGGCGGCGCGAGTCTCCGGATTGCGCGCGCCGGCGTTGGCGTCGGCGATGTAGAGAGCGTCGAGGGTCATGGTGGCCTGTTCGGCGGTGCGCTCGCCGTCCTGGGAGATGGCGTCGGCGTCGGCGGAGATGGCGCGCAGCAGGCGCTCGGTGCGGGCGCGATCATAGGAGGCGCTTTGCAGCTCCGTGGAGAGTTTTGCCGCGAGGTCGGCGGCGTGCTCGGCGGCGGCGATGACGTCGGGTCGGTCGGGACTCATGCTGGTGACGAGATGGGCGACGCGGGTGGCGGCCTGGTTCAGCTCGTTGTTGATGGCCGGATCCACTTCATTGGCGATGTGCTGGAAGAGGACGTAGTGCGAGAGATTGTAGGGAGGGTCCCCGGCGCGATGGCCGGGATAGCCGGCGCGCTGACGCCAGCTGAGCGGGCCGGTGAGCGAGTGATGGCAACTGATGCAGTCCATCTCACTGAACTCCGGCCAGGGACCGGAACGGGCGTCGCGGACGAGCCGCTGCATCGAGACGCGAAGCTCGACGGCCTGGCCGATGGCCCAGGCGCGTGTGCCGAAGAGTGGATCGTTGAGGGGTTGGCCGTCGGCGCTTTTCTCGACCCAGTGCGGTGGCTCAACGGCGGTGAAGCTGTCGAGTTCAAAGCGCAGGTCGGGATGGCCGGCGGCGATCAGTTCGTGGTCCACGCTGAGGCCGGGCGCGCCGAGGTGGCAGCTAAGGCAGCGCTCGGTGCGGAGAACGAGGTTGCGATTGTCATAGAGACCGAGGGAGACCATCTGCGCGTGCTGAGCGTTGGCCTGGAGGTGCGGGCCGATCCAGCGCGAGGCGGGGCCATGGCAGCTTTCGCAGGATACGCCGTCAGCGAGATCGAATTTGCGCGCCTGCTGCGAGGCGGGCACGTCGAGCGCGTGGCAGACGAGGCAGCGCTGGGCTTGTTCGGCGGGTCCGAGCTGGAGGGTGCGGGCGATCTGTTCGCCGAGCGGGGTGGTCAGCGAGGTGTAGGCGCGGGCATGTTTGTCGCGCGTGACCCAGGTAGAGTATTCGTTCTGGAGGACGCGCGTGACGGAGCGGGGTTCGATGCCGCCGTGGCAGGCAACGGCTGAGCAGGAGCCGGGACCGACATAGCGACCGTCGTCGTGAAAGAGGACGTCGTGCGCGTTGAGATGTCTGTGGGCGATGTCTGTGGCGGCAGGAGCCTGGGAGTGCGCCGTGGCGGCAGCAAGCGCGAAGACGGCGAGCGCCGCGGCGACGGAAAACGAAGGCAAGAAACGGCGCAAATCAAAAGCCACGGGGAGTTTCCTTACTGCGGCGCAGGAGTGAAGTGTTCGCAGTGTTTATAAATTGTGAGGCGAAGAAAGTAAACCAAAATAATTGTTAACCCACGAGATGGTCTTCCGATGTAGAGTGTTCCAGAGTCTACAAGCAGCCAAAGGACAGGTAGTCAACGCCGATGGAAGAGTCGCAGGGGCGAAGAAATTCGGATGCCGGAGGTGCGCCGACAGGCGTCTTCGAGGATTTGCATCACGTGCAGTCGCGGCAGGGCTTTATTCCGGCCACGGAGCTGGAGCGAATCGCCGAGCGTCGGGGGGTGGCGGTGCGCGAGGTGCATACGGTGGCGAGCTTCTATCCGTATTTCCGGCTGAAGCCGCCGGCGCCGGTGGATGTGCGGGTGTGCGACGACATGACGTGCCACCTGTATGGCTCGCATGGGATGAAGGCGGAGCTGGAGCGACGGTTTGCGCATCAGGCCGGGGCGGTGCGCGTGCGGGACATCAGTTGCGTGGGACGATGTGATCATGCGCCTGTGGTGACGATCAATGACCGGTATTACCAGAATCTGACGATGGAGCAGGCGTCGAGGCTTGTGGAGCGGGAGCTGGCGACGCGCGAGAGCGGCGAGGAGGCGACGGACGGGCACAGCGAGCCGCCGCGCACTCCGGGAGAACAGGGCATCGCGCTGCACTGCAATCCGTATGTCGACGAGCAGGAGCACTATCGGGTCTATCGCGAGCTGGTGCAGAGCGGAGACGTGGACGGAGTGATGGCGCGGCTGAAGGAAGGCGAGCTGCGCGGGATGGGCGGCGCGGGATTTCCCACGCATATCAAGTGGGATGGTTGTCGCAAGAGCCGTGGCGAGCGGAAGTATGTGGTGTGCAACGCGGACGAGAGCGAGCCGGGGACGATCAAGGATCGATTCATTCTGCAGTATCTGCCGCACATGGTGATCGAGGGGATGATGGTCTGCGCGCGGGTGGTGGGCGCGCAGTACGGGTATCTCTACATTCGCCACGAGTATGAGCTGCAGGCCGAGATTCTGCGGCAGGAGATCGAGCGGGCGCGCGCGATGGGGCTGCTGGGCAACGATATTATGGGCAGCGGATTTTCCTACGACATGGAAGTTTTTGTCTCGCCCGGCGGCTACATCTGCGGCGAAGAGACGGCGCTGATGGAGGCGATTGAAGGAAAGCGATCGGAGCCGAGAAACAAGCCGCCGCGCACGGTCAACGAAGGGTTGTGGCACTCGCCGACGGCGTTGAACAATGTGGAGACGTTTCTGCACGCGATCACGATTCTGGGCAAGGGGCCGGAGTGGTACAAGGGCTATGGCCAGGGAGCGCCGGGGGTGAAATTTGTGGGCGTGACGGGGCATGTGCGGAGTCCTGGAGTCTTCGAGGTTCCGATGGGGATCAGCTATCGGCAACTGATTGAGGAGTATGCCGGAGGCGCGCTGGAAGGGAAACGGATTGTAGGATTTGCGCCATCGGGACCGTCGTCGGGCTATCTGCCTGCGGAGCTGCTGGATACGCCACTGGACTGGGACAAGGTGAAGGCGCTGGGCTCGATGCTGGGGTCGGGGGCGGTGGTGGTCTGTGGCGAGGATGCCTGCATGTTGGATATGGCGCTGACGGCGGTGCGCTTCTATCGCAATGAAAGCTGCGGGAAGTGTTCCCCGTGCCGGATTGGGACGCAGAAGCTGGTGGACCTGTTGGAGGCGTGGACGAGCGGGACGGTGAAGGACGGAGATCAGCAGATGCTGAAGGATCTTTCGGCGGTGTTGCGGATGACGTCGATCTGCGGACTGGGGCAGATTGCGCCGGCTCCGATTCAAAGCGTGATGAAGCATTTTCCGGAGGTGATGCGGGAGCATCTGGAAGAGCGTTTCTGTCGTGCGGGAATCTGCTTTGGAGGTGTGGGGCGTTGAGCGAACACGGCGAGCAGATGACGGTGACGATCGACGGGCACGAGGTGGAGGTGCCGCATGGGACGACGGTCTTTGATGCGGCGCGGATGGCGGGGGTGACGATTCCGACGCTGTGCCATCAGCAGAACCAGACGCCGGTGGCGGTTTGCCGGATCTGCGTGGTGGATACGGGCGAGCGCGCGCTGCAGGCGGCGTGCATCTTCAAGGCCGAGCCGGGGATGGTGGTGAAGACCGATACCGAACCGATCCAGGCGGTGCGGAAGACGCTCTATGAGCTGATGCTGAGCGACCATCCTGCGCCGTGCCTGCGGCAGCAGCAGACGGGGGATTGCGAGCTGGAGACGCAGGCGGCGCGTGCGGGAGTGACGGAGACACGATTTGCCAAACGAGCCGTGCCGGTGCTGGCGGCGGATGATTCTTCGCCGTCGATTCATGTGGATTTTTCGGCGTGCATACTGTGTGACCGCTGCGTGCGGGGGTGCTCGGAGATTCGCCACAACAACGTGATTGCGCGGCAGGGCAAGGGATACTTTGCGGCGATCAGTTTTGATGCCAATGAGCCGATGGGCACATCGAGCTGTGTGAGCTGCGGGGAGTGCATGGTGAGCTGCCCGACGGGGGCGCTGACGAACAAGCGCGTGCTGGGCCAGGGACGGCTGCATCCGGAGGGAACGCCGGGGATTTTTGACGTGGAGACCGAGGATCTGCTGGCGCTGCCGGTCTTTCATGGCGTCTCGGGAACGTTTCTGAATCTGAACAAGGGATCGGTGGTGAAGCGTCGCTATCGTGCGGGCGAGACGATTGTGCGCGAGGGCGAAAACGGTTCGACGGCGTTTTACATTCTGGAGGGTGAGGCGGAGGTGTTTATTCGCGCGCCGCGCGAGCATGTGGCGACGGAGGCGGCTTCGACGGGGCTGTTTACGCGGATGCGTTCGATGCTGATTCCCAAAAGCCGACAGCCGCGCGAGGAGGAACGGGATACGCCGACACATATTCGGATTGATGCGCCGGTGGACCTGCCGTATGACAATCCGATCGCGACGTTGCATGAAGGGGATCTGTTTGGCGAGATGACCTGCATGAGCTTCTATCCGCGATCAGCGACGGTGCGTGCGAAGACCGACTGCGTGATGCTGGAGATGCTGCGCAATGTACTGGACGTGATGCAGAAGAACAAGACGTTTCGCGCGAGGCTGGAGAAGGATTATCGTGCGCGTGCGCTGGGGACGCATCTGCGGAGCGTGCCGATCTTCTCGACGATTGGCGAGGATTTTGTGGAGGTGCTGCGGGACCGTGTAGAGCTGGTGCGCTATGCGCCGGGCGAGGTGATCTGCGAAGAGGGAGCGCCGGCGGATGCGTTCTATCTGGTGCGGATCGGGTTTGTGAAGGTTTCGCAGAAGTTGAATGGCGAGGATATGGTGCTGGCGTATCTGCCGCGGGGTGGATATTTTGGCGAGATGGGCCTGATGGGCGAGGGCGTGCGGACGGCGACATGCGTGGCGCTGGATCATGTGGAGCTGGTGCGGATGGAAGCGCCGGAGTTTCACGCGATGCTGGAGCGATTTCCTGAGGTGCGCCAGCAGATTGAGCTGACGGTGGAGCAGCGTCGGCGTGAGAACCAGATGCAGCGGACGAAAGCCAACGTGCGGGAGCAGAATACGCCGCTGGGACAGTTCCTGGAGCAGGGGCTGATGGATGCGCAGAGCCTTCTGGTGCTGGATTTGACGAAGTGTACGCGCTGCGACCAGTGTGTCAAGGCGTGCGCGAGTGCGCATGACGGGGTGACGCGGCTGCTGCGCGACGGGGTGCGGTTTGAGAACTATCTGGTGGCTACGTCGTGCCGGCAGTGCCGCGATCCGCGGTGCATGATCGGCTGCCCGGTGGGTTCGATCCGCCGGCGCAACTCGCTGGAAGTGATGATTGAGGACTGGTGTGTGGGCTGCGGATTGTGCGCGCAGAACTGCCCGTATGGGAATATCACGGTGCAGGAGTTTGATGTGCGAGGCAACGCCGTGGCGCTGCATGACGTGCAAGGCGACAAGGCGGATGCGAATGCGGGCAAGGTGCGCAAGGCGACAAGCTGCGATCTGTGCCATGAGCTATCCGAGCCAAGCTGCGTCTATGCGTGTCCGCACGATGCGGCGCATCGGGTGAAGCCGAATGAGTTTTTTGCGCAGGTGCTGGGGGTGGATCTCGACAGGGAGGCCGCGTTTGTGGGGAAGAATCGCTGAGTCCGGGTGCGAGCGCGAGGAGGACGGTGATTTTGCAAGGCAGGATTTTTCTGGGCAGGATGTTTTGGAGCGGAATCGATGCGGATTGACGAGACACACAAGCCGTGGATGATCGCGACGGTGGTCGCGATGGTGGCGGGGGCGGCGGTCTACATTCCGTATGCGCTGCGGACGGCGACGCCAGGCGGCGGGACGGCGATCGGGCTGATCTTTGGCTCGGTTGCGCTGGGACTGATGCTGTTTGCGGCGATGCTGAGCGTGCGCAAGCGGTTTCCGATATGGCGGATCGGGCGCGCGAAGATATGGATGCGTGCGCATCTGTGGCTGGGCTTTCTGGCGCTGCCGATGGTGCTGTTTCATGCGGCGTTTCACGCGCGGGGCGCGCTGACGGCGGTGCTGATGGTGCTGATGGTGGTGGTGGTGGCAAGCGGCGTCTTTGGGGCGTGGCTGCAACATACTCTGCCGACGCGCATCTTTCGCGAGGTGCCGTTTGAGACGATCTATGACCAGATTCCGGTGATCTGCGGACAGTTGGTGGCAGAGGCGGAAGGCCATGCGTCGGATGTGACGCAGCGGCTGGCTCCGGCGACGGGAGCGGGCGCGACGGTGGTGGATACGCTGATGGATCTGCCGACGATGGAGAACGAGACGGAAGCGTTTGGGCGGTTTTTCGCTGAGTCGGTGGTGCCGTATCTGCGACAGAAGGGCGCGCGCGGAAGCCGGTTTGCAAATCGAGATTGGGTGCATGGGCGGTTTGAGGATCTGCGGCGGGAGTTTTTGCCGGCGGCGTGGGAGCCGCTGACCGCGATCGAGGAGATTTGCGAAGAGAAGCGAGAGCTGGATCACCAGAGGGTGTTGCATATGTGGCTGCATGGATGGCTGCTGGTACATCTGCCGATCTCGGCGGCGCTGGTGCTGCTGGCGATCGTCCACGCGATTGGAGCGCTGCGGTACTGAGCCTATGAGTGTACGCAAGAGAACGACGAAGATTGTGGCCAAGCGGCACGATCTGAACTACTTCAAGCGGATGTCGCCGGTGCGCGCCTGGCAGTGGTGGCTGGCTGCTTCGGCGCTGGCTGCGGCGATTGTCTGGTTTGGGACGACGACGCTGGTGCGCGGCGGGACGCTGCTGTCGGCGGGGCCGATGTCGACGAGCCATGCGGTCTTTGGCGAGCGCTGCGAGCTGTGCCATGTGCCGGTGGTCGAGGCGACGAGCTGGACTCCGGCGCTGGGAATGCGGCGGCAGGTGCCGGATTCAGCGTGCCTGAGCTGCCACGTGGCCGAGCCGCACCATCCGGCCGAGAGTACGCTGCATCCGCGCTGCTCCAGCTGCCACGAGGAACACGTGGGCGCGATGCATCTGGCGGCGACGAAAGATGCGGGTTGTACGCAGTGCCATGCGCATCTGGAGGCGCGCGGCGGTGCAGTGGCGATTGCGCGCGAGGTGAGTAATTTTGCGGAGAACCATCCGGAGTTCCGGCTGCTGCCGACGGCAACAGAGAGCGAGCGCGCAGCGGCGACGGCGCTGGTCTTTAACCATGCCGAGCATCTGAAGGCGGGACTCAAGGGCGTGGATGGGCCAGTGACGCTGAGCTGCGCAAGCTGCCACACGGCGACCGTGGCCGCCGATGGAAGGCAGGGCGACGGGATGCAGCCAGTGAAGTTTGCAACGAGCTGCCAGAGCTGCCATTCGCTGGAGTTTGACCGGCATCTTGCGGTGCAGGTGCCGCACAAGTCGCCTGAGATTGTGCATGGGTTTGTGGCGGCCTCGCTGGCGGAGTTTGCGCGAACGCATCCAGGCGTGGTGGCTGCGGAGATTCGCGACTGGCCGCGCCAGCAGCCGCTGCCGGGCATGGCGGGGATGACCGCGCCGCGCAATGCGCAGCAGTGGCTCCAGGTGAGCGTGATGCGGGCCGAGACGATTCTGTGGCGCGAGAAGTGCGGACTCTGCCACAAGAGCGACACGGCGCTGCCGACTGACGGCAGTCTGCCGCACTACCAGACGGTGACGCAGCCGAGGAAGTGGATGACCCACGCGATCTTTAGCCATCCGGCGCATCGCGCGGTGGCCTGCGCGGATTGCCATACCGAGACGCTGACCGCGACCGGCGAACACGCCGTGCTGATGCCGACGATTGCGACATGCCGCAGGTGCCACGATGGGCGCACAAGTCCGCAGGGACCGGCGCTGGCCAATGGCCATGCCGAGAGTGGCTGCTTCCTGTGCCACGTCTATCATGGGCAGGAGACGGCGGCGCTGACAGTGAAGGGGCTGCCGCTGGATCGGCTGGTGAAAAAGTAAGTCGGTCCGGCTTGGGGATTACCGCTTTGCAAGCGTGGAAGCTGCGGGCGCTGCGGGTTCGGTTTGCGGCGGGCCGGGCGGCGTGTCGGTGACGGTGTAGAGCTTGCCGTTGCGCAGATACATGCGGGCGAGTTCCTCGGCGTTGAAGGGACGCGCTCCGCGACGACCGAAGACGGTAAGCTGGTTGCCGCTTTCATCCACGGCACGGTCGCGGTCCACACCTTTGGAGATGGCCAGCGCAGGTCCATTGCTCTTCCAGGTGGCGATCAACTGCGGCGTGGGCCGCGGGCTGAAACCGTAGAACTCATGGGTGGATTTGGGCGAGAAAAGCTGGACGATCCTCATGCCGTTGTGCCCGTCGGCGACGAAGGCGAACTGGCTGGAGGAGACCATGCCGATCTTGAGGTCGTTGACGTCGTTGAGTGCGCCGCCGGCGTTGAAGGTCTGGTCAAGGTGGGCGCGTTCCGGCGACTCGACATCGACGATGGCGATGCCATGGCGACCCTCGGAGACGTAGGCATAGGTGCGGGCAACATAGAGGTTGCGCGCGTCGTCGAGCGGGACGGTGAGGCCGACGGGACGGGGATGGTCGAGATGGGTGAGGTCGAAGACTTTGAGTCCGGCGTGGTCGGTGACGAAGGCATAGCGGAACTGCACGGCGACGCCGGTGGGGTGGTCGAGAGCGGGCGCGCCGATCTCGGCGGTGATATTCGGGTGGAGCGGGTCGGCGAGGTTGACGACGACCATGCCGCGGTCGCAGAGGATGTAGGCGAAGGTGCCGGCGAGAGTAATGCGGCGCGCACCATTGAGCCTGCCGTCGGGGTTGAAGGTGAGGGCGCGCTTGAGGAAGTTGTTCTGCGGATTGCCGTCGAGCAGAGTGCCGACGCCGGTCTTGGGGTCGCCGACGACGATCAGACCTTCATACTTGTCAGTGACGTAGAGGAAGGCGTAGAGGGGCGCGATTGCCTGTTCTTCATTCTGCGGAAGCTGCTTGCGCAGCGGGTCGAGCGCGAGCGTGGAGGGGGATGCGATGGCGGTGGCGAATTTGGTGTGGATGTAGAAGCGCTGGCCGAGTGGCGAGACAGGCGCGGAGCTGACTCGCTGTGAGTTGTCCTTGACGTCAACGTTGGCTACGTCAAAGATGCGGAAGCCGCCGGCGCCGACGGCGGCGTAGAGGTATTCGCCACGGAGTTGGAGGTCGAGCACGTTGTTGCCGGAGTGGGTGTAGGCGGTGCGGAGCCTGCGGTCGTGTGCGAGGAAGCGCCGGTAGTCGTCCGGATAGGCCAGGTGCTGAAGGTCTGAGCCAAGGACGGCAGGCGGTTCGGTGCTTTCGGCAATGGGCACGGCGGCGAAACCGCGGCTGCCGTTGGCGACGTAGACGTACTTGCCCATGAAGTTGAGGAAGTTCGTGCCCTGGACAAGAAGCTGGGCCATCCAGGCGTTGTTGTCTTCGCGGGCGGAGACGTGGCAGTCGGTGCAGGTTTTGGTTTCGGTGGCGCGGACGGTGTGGGGAACGTAGGTGCTGAAGGCCTGTCCGCTGAAGCCGGGCGCGGAGATGGTCTGCTGTTGCTTGTAGAGCCAGTTTCGGTTGGCGTTCTGGGAGCTGACGACGATGGCGCAGGCGGAGCGGACGGGAGCGACGCGGTGGCCGGTGACGGTGCCGTCGATGCCGAGCATGTAGACATCATCGCGCAGGACCATGAAGTTGTAGTTGGTGTAGTTGCGCGTGGTCTGGCCCTCGTTGTGGAGCATGGGCATCTTCTGGTTGGCGGTCATGGAGAGATGGCAGCCGAAGCAGGAGGTGGTCCACGAGGAGTGGCAGGAGTAGCAGGTCATGCTGGAGTCGGCGTGGGCCAGATGCTTCATGTCAACCGGCTTGCCCCAGGTGATGCCGTCCTTCTGGAGTGTCTTGGCGAGGCGGGATTTCTCGGAGTAGTGGGGATTGCCGGGAGTGATGGTGTCGAGCGTCTGAATGACCTCCCACTCCAGGCCGCGTGTGAGGTTGGAGCGCTGGTAGAGGCGTCCGTTGCGCCAGTAGAAACGAGCGTCGCCAAAGGGCGTGCGCAGGCGGCGCAGATCGGCGGCCTCGCCACCGGCGCTGGCTGGTCCGGAGGTGTGCAGCGTGGCCCGAGCAAAGATGGTGCCGTGGCAGTCGACGCAGCCGATCTCGACGGCATTGCGGGTTTCGCTGTAGAGCTTGCCGTTGCCGTGAACGTCCTGGGTAAAGTGGCAGTCGATGCACTGCATCCCCTTCTGGAGATGGATGTCCTCGAGGTGCACCGCCTTGCCCAGAGAGGCACTGGAGTCGGGTAGCAGATTGCCGTTCTGGTCAAGCAGATGGCCGTGGCGGTCGCGTTTGTAGACGGCGCGGAAGACCCATCCATGGGAGTGGAAGTCGGCAAACTGCGTGTCCTGCAGGGTGGAGTTGATGGAGCCGGGTACGGTGATCGGCTCTCCGACCTTCTCCAGGAAGCTGGGATCGGACCATTTGCCACGCGGGGCCGAGCCTTCGGGATTGCGCAGTTGAACGTCGTGAATCTGCTGCGGGCTGGGGTTGTGCTGGTGGACCGGGTACATGTGGTCGCCGTCGGCTTCGTTGTCCCACCAGGTGTAGCCGTAGTAGGTGGTCTCCATGTTGGTGCCGGGATGGACGTGGCAGGTCATGCACTGGCTGGAGGGGATGCTGCGCGTGAAGACGTGTTGCAGCGGATGGCCGCTTTCGTTGTGGGGGATGGTGGGATCGGCAGAGATGCTGCGGCCGTTGTTGCCGTACTGCGAGGTCTGAACGCCGTGGACGGGGTCGCGGTCGTTGGCGTAGAGAACGTGGCAGGCCGAGCAGCCGGAGGCGCGGTAGTCGCCAGGCTGATCGTCGGTGCCGGGCATGGAGAGAATGGGATCGAGCAGGCGCGTCTTCTGCAGGCCAAGGAAGACGGGATCGGTGCGAAGCTCGGTGCCGAGGCCGCGGTCAGAGAGTTTGAGGTCGGGCTGGCCTGGCGTCTCGTCGGGGTTGGGAATGCCAATCTCGCTGCGGGCTTCGCCTCCGCGCTCGAAGACGCGCAGCAGATTGCCGGGCTGGGAAACCTCCCAGCGCTGGAGCGGGTCAAGATAGGGCAGGATGCCTTTGGTGCGCGTTTCTTCGGGGGTGGGCGGTGGGAAGGTGCGCACGCGAGCGGGGTTGCCATGGACATCATAGGACTCGCCGAAATGGCCGTCCTTGAGGGGGTAAGCGCCGTTGTTGTAAAGCGCGGCCTCCCAGAGCATGGCTCCGGTGGTCATCATGCTGGTCTTGACGTTGCGCGTCTCGGCGGAGTGACAGACGCCGCAGGTGAACGGAGCTACGCGCAGGTCGCCGGGATTGGCAAAGCGGACGAAGGCAAGACTTTCGTGAATCCAGCGGGTGTAGGCGCGGACGGGATGGCCTCCACGCGCGTCATCCTCAGCAAAGCGGGGCGCAATGTGCGCCTTGCGCTCGGCTTCGCGATAGCCGGGAGAGTTTTTAGCCGCAGTGGTCTGGACAGAGGCGTTGCCGCCGTGGCAATCGGTGCAGCCGAGGACAACGGTCTGTTCGGCGTGCATGTTGGTGTGCTCGATGCCGGTGTGGCAGGTGAGGCATCCGGTGGAAGCAGCGGCGGCCTGAGCGGGTGTCTCGCCGCGGCGGGGATAGTCGGAGGTCAGGATGGGATCGGGCGCGGCACTCTGGCGGATGGCGAGGACAGGTTGTGGCGCTCGGAGTTCGCGCACGAGTGTGGCCAGAATGCCGAGCGTGGCCAGGGCTAGAAGCGCGGCGAGCGAGCGGCGAAGCAGGGAAGATGGCGGGGTCGCCGACAAAGCAGGCGTGGATGCAGGGCGGGCCGTTCGGGTTGGAGGCAGATGAGGAAGCAAACGGGGCCGCTCCTGAGTGTGGAATTAGAACTGAAACCGAATGGTACCAAAGACCGAGACGAGTGTTTGCGCGGTGTAGATTTCCTGAAATCCGCGACCGGGAGCGAGGACGGCGACGCCGCCGAGGAGAACGATGTTGTCGGAGAGCAAAGGCCGGTAGATGGCTCCCAGGCTGGAGTCGGTGCCGATGGTACGCTGGATGCCGTTCTGCTGGAGGAGGAAGATGAGCGGCTGTGTGCGCGCAAACTGGAGAAAGTTGACGTTGGCGACGAGCTTGAGGGTGGGCAGGAGTTTGGCGTCCATGCCGGCGTTGTAGAGGTAGAGGCCGGGGTTGTTGAAGTTGGACTGGCCCTCATCCTTGCTGGAGCGCAGGTCGGGCAGGAAGCTGTCTGCGGCATTGAGCGCGACGCCGGTGCCGGTGAGGCGGATGCTTTCGCGGTTGAAGAAGGAAAACTCGCCGCCGGCAAAGCTTTCGGCATCGACGATGGAGCTGAATCCGCGCGAGACTCCGTCGCGAGGCTGGTCATCGCCGGAGGCATAGAGGCCGGAGATGCGGAAGCGCAGCCAGTTGTGGTCGCGGGAGAGCTCGAAGGCGGCGAGCTGCGCGTTGATGCTGTTGGGGCGACCGGCGATCTGGTTATAGTTGTCGGTGCCGAAGGCCTGATAGAAAGCGTGGGTCAGGTTGATGCGCCCGATGTGCCCGTCGCCTGTCCAGCCGAAGTACTCGGAGTCGATGCGATGAGGAATGGGATTGCCGATGGGCGCGGGCCGGACGAGGAAGCCGTTGTCGTCGTAGTGCGTGCTGGCGTTGTCGCGCAGGAAGTGATAGCTGAACTGTGTGGTGTAGCCTTTGGCGAGGAAGTCCTGAATGTAAAGATTGGCGACGGCAAGGTCGCGACCGCGTCGGTGGAAGGTGTTCAGACCGCTGTTCGTGTTCTTTTCCAGGAAGTCGAAGGCGGCGAGGTTCCACTGGAAACGGTTGGAGCGTAGCGTGCCGAAGAGGCGGACGCCGGGCTGCTCATCGGCGAAGATGAAGCCGCGGAAGTCGGAGACAAACTGCTGGATGCCGACGCGCAGGCTCATGAAGTCGTAGTTAGGTCCGAAGTCGTGCAGCTTGACCTCGCCGAAGGCCTGCTGGAGGCCGACCCACTCGTCGAATCGAGTGGTGCCGGGGCGCACGTCGGGGTAAACGACGCCGTTTTCGCGCGCGGCGAGGTAGTTGAGATTGGCGGCGGTGGAGACGCGAATGCGCCAGTCGACGGGCCGGAAGGCCGTGGTGTCGCCGTGGAAGAGATCGAGAGTGGTGAGCAGAGTGGTGGCGGTGAAGAACTGGCCGCCACGACCGAAGAAACCATATTCGCCGGGTCGTGCGGTGGAGATGTCGGAGGGAACGGGAAGGCGACGTCCGTCGAGTGCCGTGAGGGCGATGCCGGTGAAGTTGAAGAAAGTGCGCCCGAAGAGCGGCTTGTCGGCTTTGAGCCGGTTGCGGTTGAAGGGATCGTACCAGTGGCCGAGGACGTAGGGAACTTCCATGGCGGCGTAGCGGTGGTAGTCGGGCATCTGCGCGTCCCAACGATCGGGCATGGCCTGGAAGACGGACGAGTCGGGCGCGAGTGACGGAGCAGCTGGGGCGACGACGGCTCCGTTGGCGTCGGGGCGTCGGCTGATCGCGAGGAGGCTGCCGCCGTGGCTCAGGTCGATGGGCTGGTTCAGGTCGGCGGGCTGCTGCGGCAGCGGCGCGGGAAGCGTCTGAGCGCCGGGGCTGGGCAGGCGAATCTGGACGGAAAACACCTGGCCGGCTTCAATGCGAACCGAACTTTGGCGAAAGGTCTGGCCGTGTGGTGGGGTGAGCAGGAGGGTGTAGCGTCCGGGCGGCAGATGGAGCAGGCGAAAGATGCCATCGCCGGCGGTGCGCGTGCCGGGCTGGGCGACGGTGTTGGGCGGGTGAATCATCTGAACGAGGACGTCGGGCATGGGCTGGTCGTAGTCGTTGAGCACCAGTCCCTGGAGCACGCCGTCGGTGTCGGCGGATTGCTGCGGGATGTGTGTGGCGAGAGGCTGGCTACGCTGGGTTCGGATGTCGGGCTGCGATGGAGGTTGCGGCTGGATAGAGTTCTGTTGCCAGGCAAACAGGTGGGTCGAAGCCGCCAGTATCCACACTGCGGCCAATCCGCTTGCGATGCGTTTGCGCATACCTGTCCCTTGGAGCGATTCGGAGTACCGGGTCAGCGTATCGTTCCTGAGCGAGCTTCGCAAGTCTTTTTTCCGTTCTGCTAGACTGAAGCGGATTTTCATCAAGAGTAAAAGACTGGGTGAAGGGCGAAGTCCATGGTTTGATTTCATGGGCGGAGTCAAGAGGCAGCGCATCGCGGGCCGGGCGCCGGATACGGACATGCGATGGGAATCCATACAGCAGCGAGGGAGCGGAGGCAATGAGCGAATTGGAGTCGTATGAGAACCGCCTGGAGTTTCTGTACAAGGCGGTTGAAGACACGCAGAACACGATCCGGTTTCTGGACACCAAGGCGGCTTTCAGTGTGACGCTGCTCTCTGGCATGGCCGCAGTGGTGCTGCAATCGAAGCACAGTGGGCAGGGTATTGTGCCGATCGCCGCGTTGAGCCTGTTCATTGCCTTCACGACCTTCACGCTGTTCTTCTGCATGCGCGTGATTTTTCCTGTGTTGAAGCCGCCCAGTGACCACTCGTTGCACACGATGCGGACGATTCCGAAGTTTTATGTCAGCCAGCACCGGTCGCATCACTGGCTGCGGCATACGCTGACCAACGATTCGAAAGATGTGCTGTGTGAGGATCGCGGAAGCTATACGGCTTCGCTGATGGGAGCCAATGACAACGATCTGCTGGTGGCGATGTGCGACGAGCTGCTGATGGTTTCGCTGGTGCGGCAGATCAAGGCGGATCGGCTGCGGACGGTTCAGTACACGCTGGGGGGCGCGATTGTGCTGTTTGCGGTGAATCTGTTTGTGTGAGGGGATGGGCGGATCGGATGGCCAAAGGAAAACGCTGCGGGGTGAGTTCCGGCGGGAGTGGAATCTAGTTGGAAACCGCGAGAGCATGGTCGATCATCTGAATATATTTACGTGAGCGCCCGGCTTCGTCGGTGTCGGGATTGGCGGCGACGACAGCTTCAAAGTGTTGCCTGGCGGCGGCCAGCAGGCTGAGGGAGTTGTGCTGGTTGAACTCCAGCGTATAGACCAAGCCCAGGCGATAGTTGGCAAAGAGATCTTTGGGGATATAAGTGAGCGCATGCTGGCAGTCGGCGATGGCGGCATCGTAACTCTTCTGCATCCATTCCGCGTCGCAGATGCCGAGATAAGCCTGTCCGCGCAGCTCGCGCCAGATGTCGGTCTGTGCAGCACGGGTCTTTGACCCGGCGCCGAAGAGGTAGCCGGCGAGATAGTAATTGAGCTTGCCGCCGAAGCCGGAGTCGAAGTTGCTGAGCGCGATGTAGCGGTTGTATTCGCGGATGGCGTCGGCGGGCATGTTGAGCTGGCGCTGGCACTCGGCAAGCCAGAAGTGGGCCTCGGCGTTGTTGGGGGTTTTGGCCACGGCCTGTTGCGCGGCGGTCATGCCGTCCTTGTAGTCACCCTTGCGGGCAAAGGCCTGCGAGAGCAGATACCATCCCATGCCGTTGTTCGGCTGGCGGTCTGTGACCACGTTGAGCTGGCGGACGGCTTCGTCCAGGTCGCCCTGGTCGAGCAGCGCTGCGGCATAGCTGGCGCGCGCCTCGATGTAGTCAGGGTCAGCGGCGATCGCCTGCTTGAAGGCGGCAATTGCATCCTGATCCTGATAGAGCGCATTGTCGACGCGCCCGAGATAGACGGCGGCCTGGGAGTATTTGGGTTCAATCGCCAGCGCGGCGTGGAACTTCTCGGCCGCCTTCTTATAGTTGTCCTGACCTCCCTTCTGGTAGAACTCGATGCCTTTGTCGAGGTCATCGAGTGCGGCTTTGGAGGTGTGGCGCACGATGAGGATGCGGATGGATACGGTGGTGTCCTGACCGGGATAGACCTGCTCCTCGCGCGGACCGTCCGGCTCATAGCCCATGTGCACAGCCTTGACGCTGTGTGCGCCGGGTGCGATGCCGGGCAGGCGCAGCGGCTTGCCTTTGCTGACGATGCCCTGGCTGATGCCATCGACGAAGACCTCGGTGTTGTCCATGTTCGATTCGATAATGAGGTTGCCGTACTGGGGCGGCGGCAGGGCGGCAGCCGTGACGTGAGTGGGATTGTAGGCCAGCACCATATCGGGATCGAAGCTGCCGCGCTCGGAAGTAGGATTCTGGCGGGCCTGCGTGGCCAGGCGTACGTTGGAGTGGACGTACTCGGCCAGCTCGTCGGCGGAGACGACGCCGTCGCCGTTGGTGTCGGCTTCGCCCTGCAGGCCTTTGACGACGTAGTAGGTGAAGATGCCGTGGCCGCCGCCCCAGTTGCTGCTTTCAAAGCTTTGTTCGCGGTCGCGGCTGGCGGTGAGGGAAAAGAGTGACTTCTGTAGGTCGAGCAGGGTGCTGTTGATGGTGCCTCGGTCGGACTGAGGATCGGACTGCGGTGTGATGGCGCCGGAGTGGCAGGCATCGGTCATCAGCACCTTCCACTTGCCGTGGATGCGCCCGCCAATGTCCTTGCCGAGCTGATCCATGGGGTAAGCCGTGGTGGTGATGTTGTGGATATCGACATCGTAGGCGGCCAGATAGCCGCGTCCGTTCGAGACAAAGCCATGTCCGGCAAAGTAGATGACGACGCGATCGTCCGGCTTGGTCACGGAGGGCAACCAGACCTCCAGTTCGTGCTGGATGTTGGCGACCGTGGCCTGATCGTTGATCAGCTTATGGACGTTTTCGGCGGGAAACTGGCCGCCTTCCGAGCTGATGAGCGTGGTGTAGATGGACTCGGCGTCACGGTCGGGATACTCAAGCTGAGCGCTGGCCGGCAGATTTTTGTACTTAGAGATGCCGATGACCAGCGCGTAGCTGCGCGGGATGGTGACGGGTTTAGCCTGGGATGCCGGTCCGATGGTTTTGATGTCGCGACTGGCGGAGGCGGGACTCTGGGCAGGCGGCGGAGTGGCAGGCGGCGGCGGGGTGGTCTGTGCTGCGAGCGCCGGGTAGAGCTGTGCCAGCACGAAGCAAAGCGCCATCAGCACGGAGCAGAACACCTTCGGGGCAGAGAGTAAAAACGGAATACGTTTCATGGGCAATTCCTGAGGGTTATGTCCGTGCCGTGGAGCTGCCGGCGCTGTGGAGGCGCTGGCGACCACGGCAGCGGATGTTCTAGTTGTGAGCAAGCCGGAAGGTATAGATCACTGGAGCTGTCTTTGCGCCACCAGACTGTACAGTGACCTCGTCATCCTTACGCATGATGGTGATGTCGCGCGAGGCCGCCCCGGCAATGGGTGCGAGCGGAGCCGGCAGGGGCACATTGCGCGGCAGCGCGGCAGGACCGGCGCTGATGTCGTTGCACTCGCCGCGCGCGCGGAAGGCGGCATCGTTGCAGCGCGGGCGCAGCGAGCTGACCGGACCGGGCGCGACAAAGCTGCTGGCGGCGGGCGTAGCCAGCACGGAGGGTGAAAGCAGGAAGTAAAAGACGTCAAAGCCCGGTGGTCCGGTCAGCTCAAACCAGCCATCTGTGGTGGCAGGCACCAGATAGCTTTTGCCTTCGGCGATGCGGTTGTCATTGCCCGCGGCCACGGAGGGAAAAACAGTGCTGAACTGCCCGGAGGAGCCTTGATCCATCATGTACAGAAAGCCGTTGAAGTGGCTGACCAAGCGAAGGCGGATGATGTCGCCGGTGTGAAAGACGTGGGTGGGCGTCATGGCCTGGGCCGTGCCGTCGGGGAGCTTCTTTTCGACGACGATTTGAAGCGTTTCGGCGGTGGGGGATGTCGGGGAGGGTGCAGCGGCGGATGCAACGTTGAGCGGGAATGCTGTGGCGTGGGGAGCGGCCAGCAACATCAGGGCGGTGTACATCAGGGCTATGCAACGGTCGTACATGCAGTCTCCTGGCGCCGAAAGCGGCGAAGGCATCGATATTTGCTGCTGGGGGAACGGATGGACCTGCGAAATGGATTGCCAAGGCCGCTCGCAGGGCGGGAATCCGGAACGGCGTTCGACACCTCAGCAAACATACTACGCCAGAAAATAGCTCTTGACCGCGAGAAATCGTTCGCGTACTGTGAGTGTAATTTCAAAAGGGTTATTCCTTCCCCGGGGTCTGTTGCCTGCATGAACGACTTTGCTTTGCTGCGACCGGCAGCCCGTGTCGGTTCGTTAATCGCCTTGGGATCCAGCCTGCTGCTCATCAGTTGCAGCGGTGGCGGCCATGTGCTTACTGGTTCCACGAGTACTCCCGCCAACCCATCGAGCGCATCACTGGAGCAACAGGGGCCTCAACTGGGGTATTTATGGTCGAGCGGCGAGCAGACGCTGAGGCCTGTTGAGGGCGTGCCAGGCGCGTCGCAGTTTGGACCTCCACTGGTTGAGTCGGGCAGCTATCTTGCTGCGGCCGCTTCGGTGCAAAGCGGCGAAGCGCTTCTGGAAGACAAATCCGGTGATCTGAGCCTGATGAGCGTTCCCGGTGGAACACCGATGCCGCTTGGTGGTGTGCATGTGGCGGGCGTGGCCCAGATAATTTTTTCGCCGCTGGGACTGAATGCTGCGGTTTTTGTTCCGGGCCAGAGCACGGCGCTTCTGTTGACGGGACTGGGCGGTTCTGCGCAATCGGTGGGTGTGCAGGCGCTGGGTAGCGGCGCTGCGTTGTCGGCGATTGCGGTCAGCGACACGGGCGCGGTGGTCGCCGCCAGCGGAGCCGGGCCTGCGACTCTGACGCTGCTGACGGGCAATGCGATGCCGGTGGCGACGTTGGGCGGCCTGGGGGGGATTGCGTTTGTGCCCGGTGGCAACGACCTGCTGGCGATGGACAGCCAGAATGAAGTGCTGAATCTGATTCCCGGCAGTGCGTCCGGTGCCGTGCAGCGATTTGCCAGCAGCGCGTTTCAGGCGCCGTTTGCTGTGGCGGCTTCAGCTGATGGTCGTCTGGCGGTGGTGGCCAACGCCGCTGACTCCAGCGTAGTGCGTGTGGACCTGTCGAACGCGACCGCGCCGATGCGTATTCCCTGCGTGTGCAAGGTGGATCGGCTGACGACGCTGGCCGGCAATGCGGCCTTTGCCCTGAGCGGCCCTGGCACGACCGCTGCGTGGATGGTGGACGCTTCGCCAGCCGCGCCGCGCACGCTGTTTATTCCCGCGATGGTGCAGCCATGAACGCACGTTTTTTTCAGCTCCGCCGTCTTGTGGTTTTGCTGGCCGTCCTCGCCGCTCCTAGCATGTTGTTTGCGCAGTACAACATCACGGGCACAACGCCAACGTCGTTTCTCTCCGGGGTCACCACCAACCAGTCGCTTGTGGTGACCGGCAGCACGTTGCCTACGGCGTTCGGCCCGGGTGGATATGGCTACTGCTTCTATACCGGCTACGGAGCCAGCGCAACTCCGCTTGTCCCCTCATCCGGCAACGCGACCGCGGCAACGTTGTCCATTCCGGCTTCCTCGATCAACTCCATCCCGGCCGGTGCTTTTGTGGCGGGATCGTTCCTCGCCTCGCTGAACGTGATTGCGATTCCCGGCAGCGGCTCTGCGACCTGTTCGGCATCGAGCACTGTTTCGAATACGGCCAATGTGGTGATTGCCTACTCCCCAAGCGGCGGCGGCGGAGGTAGTGGAAGCGGGAGCGGCAGTGGGAGCGGACCACTCGCAGTCAACAGCGTGGCCCCCGCGCTGATCTATCAGACCAACCCGTCGACCAACCTTCCAGCACCGCCGCAGAGCGTGCTGCTGTCTGGCTCCGGTTTTGTTGCGCCCACGACGGTCAGTTTCGCCTGGGGATCCGGCAGCGCTAATGCCACCGTGATCTATGAATCCGCGTCCACGTTGCAGGTCAAGCTGCCCGTGATTCCTGCCGGCGTCACGTCGATTACCGCAACGGTATGCAACGCCGGGCCCACCTGCGTCACCAGCCCGGCGGTCACCGTCTCTCCGCTTGCTTCCACCAGCGGAACCACCAGCGCCACGCCGACTCCCGGCACGGTGGGATCGCCTTCCCTGCTCTCGGCGTTGATCACCGGCACCTCCACTCCGGGAGCGCCCTCTGGGACGGTCACGATCAACAATAATGGGGTAGGTGTCGGGAACGGCAGGCTGGTTCTTGATACGACCACCGGGGCGTTTGCCACCGGTGGCAACGGAAGCCTGGCCAGTCCACCCACAATCACTCCGGTGACCGGAGATGTGAACGGGGACGGAATCCCGGACATGATGTATGCAGATTCGGTAGGCCAACTCCACGTTCTGCTGGGCACGACGCCTGTCGGGAGTTTCCAGCCGGATGTTACGGTGAGCAATGCCAGCAGTACGTGTTACATCCCCGGCAGCGTGGTACTGGCCGATTTCAACGGGGACGGTCTGGCCGACGTTGCCTACGACTGCACGGACTTCAATGGCGCCACGCAGGTCTATGTTTCGCTGAGCAACGGCGATGGCAGCTTCCAGAACCCCAATGCACTCACCAGCCCGGTGGGTATACAAATGTTTGCCGCAGATATGAACAAGGATGGCAAGCTGGACCTTGTTCTTGTGGGTCTTACGTCAGGAACCACCCCGACCGAGCAACTCTCGGTCTACACAGGGAATGGAAACGGTACGTTTAACGCTTCCACGATTACGGCCCTGCCCTCCCCTGGCGACGCCGCCTCCCCGTACTTTGTGACCGACGTCGACGGCGATGGCTATCCGGATATCGTGCACGAGAATTATGTTCCCGGCGCAACCACCGGAAGCATCGATATCTTCCGAAACCAGAACAACACCGTCTATGGGGTGGCCGGCGGCGCGACGAACACTCCAACCTATTCGGTTCCGCTCCAGCCGTCGCAGTACACCTACAGCCCTATGGCGGTAGCACAGCTTGTGCAGGGATCGGGTCTGCCGTCCTTTGCGCTGGGCTTCAGCCAGTCCGGCACGACGCAGGCGTATGGCGTGGTCACCTATTTGAACGCAAGCAAACCGGGCACAATTCTCTTCAATGCCGGACCCACGGCCACCCTGCCTGCGATCCCGTTTCAAATCTCTTTCGGAGACTTCAACGGAGACGGTCTCACCGATATCGTGGCTGGCGCACCATGCCAGACCAGCTGCAATCCGCTCGGCTCCGGACTGAACCTGTATGTGCTTGCAGGAGACGGCAACGGCAACTTCACGGCGAACTATCCGAACCTGAACGTTACGGGCGGCGTGGTGAACGCATACTTCCTGGCTGCGCTTCAGGGCAATGGCTACACGGATGTACTTTCGGAGCCTGTGGGCGAGACGCTGCCAACAATCGCCAGCTATATCCCCACGGGCAAGGCCAATCTGTCCACCAATTTTATCCCGACCGCCGATGGGGTGAACGCGCTGACGCTGTCCTATCCCGGCGACTTCTACTTTACCGGGACGAGTCTTCCGCTTTCGCTTCCCGTCAATGGGTCACCGGTCACGGTGAGTGTGGGCAGCACGCTGCTGACGGCGCAATATGGGCAGCCCGTGACGCTGACGGCGAGCGTCACTTCGGCCGTCACTAACAGTGTGCTCACCTCGCTAGGCAGCCCGGCCGGATCGGTCAGCTTCTATGATGGCGGCAAGCTGGTCGGACAATCCCTCGTCGTGGCAGGGGTGGCGTCGCTCTCGCTCAGCAACCTCACAGCCGGACCTCATTCTATTACCGCTGCCTATGCGGGAAGCACGGTGTACGCTGCCGGATCCTCGCTGACTTCTGTGCCGGTGAGTATTACTCCGGTTACACCTACGCTGACCTGGAAACCGACGCCGACGACTCTGACCTATGGCACGGCTTTGACCAGTGCACAGCTGAACGCGATCGCCAGCAGCCAGTTTGTAACCACGATTCCAGGCACCTACAAATACAGTGTCGCCGTTGGCCAGATACTGACGGCAGGTTCGCACACGCTTCAGGTGACATTTACCCCGACCGATACGGTGGACTACGCGACTGCGACCGGAAGCGCGGTGATTCAGGTGAGCCAGGCCACGCCTACACTGTCCTGGAAGCCGACGCCGACGACTCTGACCTATGGCACGGCTTTGACGAGCGCACAGCTGAACGCGATCGCCAGCAGCCTGTCTGGGACCAGCATACCTGGCACTTTCCAGTACAGCGTCTCGGCGGGCCAGATTCTGACGGCAGGTTCGCACACGCTTCAGGTGACATTTACCCCGACCGATACGGTGGACTACGCGACTGCGACCGGAAGCGCGGCGATTCAGGTGAGCCAGGCCGCGCCTACGCTGATCTGGGCAGCCCCGGCGCCGATTGTGATGGGCACCCCGCTGTCTGCAGTGCAGCTTGACGCCACGGCCAGCGGACCGCTTGGCGCGGTTGCCGGTCAGTTTACGTATTCGCCGGCGTTGGGCGCGATTCTGCCAGCAGGCGTAGCGCAAAAGCTGACGGTGAGCTTTGTGCCAACAGATACGGTTGACTACACTGGCGGCAGCGCAAGCACAACCCTGACCGTGATTTCTCTGACCATCGCCCAGGTAGCTCCAGCCACCATTCCTGTGGGCGCGCCATCGACGCTCATAACGCTCACGGGCACTGGCTTCCAGTCCAACTCTGTGGTCAACGCGAATGGAAAAGCTCTGGCAACTACGTACTTGTCTGCCACGCAGGTGACGGCGACGGTGCCATCGACCCTGCTGCAAACCTCGCAGTCGATCCAGATCACGGTGACCGATCCGAGCCAGTCGGTCACCTCAAACGCCATCTCTGAGCCGATCGAGGCGCCGACGCCGTCGGCCACCTTCAACGGACCTTCGACGGCAGCACCCGCCGAGCAGCCTACGCTGACCTTTACTCTGAATGCCGGTTACCCGTTGCCGCTTACCGGCACGGCGACGCTGAGCTTTGTCGGAGCCAATGGTGTGGATGATCCGGCGATCCAGTTTGCCAGCGGTGGCCGAACCCTGACCTTTACCGTGCCGGCCAACAGCACCGTGACACCCGCCATTCTGCTTCAAAGCGGGACCGTATCCGGCACCATCACCGTCTCGCTCACGCTCACGGCGGGTGGACAGGATGTGACGCCGACCAGCATAGTGCCAATTCATATCACCGTGCCACTTAGCGCTCCGGGGATTACAAGCGCTACGCTGACCCGAAGCGGCAATCTGTTACACGTGACCATCATCGGGTATTCAAACTCGCGGGAGATGACCTCTGCGACTTTCGACTTTACGGCAGCCAGCGGCTACTCGCTGGCAGAGAGCGAGTCGATCGTGCCGGTCGTCTCGGTTTTCAAAAACTGGTTCTCGAATCCCGCTTCGCTGCAATATGGATCCGAGTTCAAGTACACCCAGACTTTCCTGCTCAGCCAGAGCGCTTCGGCGGTTGGTTCTGTGACGATCACCTTGACCAACTCGACCGGGACGTCGGTCCAGGTCACGGCGAAATAAACCTCATCCCGGAAGTGGATGACCAGAGAGGCACGTCATGCTTCGAGCATTGTTTCGAAAATCCGCGGACCTGCAACGAGGACTGATCTTCGTGCTCTCGGCGCTTCTGGTGGCACAGCCGGTTTTCGGTTGGAGCGGGACTGGAAGCGGGAGTGCGACTGGAAGCGGAAGCAGTGCTGAGATATGGAGCAGCTCAGTTGACGGGATCCATTCCGGTGAAGGTCTGGCAACCGGTACCGTTGAGGGCGGCGCAGGCGCCGGACAGCCCCTGCAGATTGATATTCTGGATGGTGAGGGAGCACTGAACAACATTCGCGCACGCACGGCTCGGGAGCCGATTGTGCAGGTGACCGACAAGAATCACAAGCCTGTGGCCGGCGCTCTGGTCATCTTCGCCATTCAGCCCGGCGGCAAATCCGGCGCGCTGCATCGAGCAGCAAGTGCAAGCTTCCACGGAGCCAAGACGATTCGCGTCCAAACCGATGCCAATGGGCGAGCGACAGCGCACGGATTGACACCCAACGGTCAGGCGGGCAGCTTTGTCATCCAGGTGACGGCAATCGCCAATGGTGTGACTGCCACAGCCCTGATTCATGAGCAGAATATCGTGGGCCCCGGAGCAAACGGCTCGACCCTTCATGGATTTTTAGGGCCTCATACCAATCTCTTCACCTGGATAGCGGCCGGCACGGTAGCCACGGCGACAACTGTGGTGACGGTGGTTGTTCTCAATCACAAGAGTTCCACTAACATAACAACCGCATCAGGAACCGTCGGCGCGCCCTGAAACCTCAGCCGTCCGTCCAGCTCTGCACCCAAGTCTTGACGCGTGGTTTTGATGCGGGGTCTGAGCCCTGCCGGGGCTACGACGCATTTTCCCTGTGGAGGCCTGACGTGGCGCGGAGTGTATCGGCGAACAGGGCTTCGGCGACCTGCTCCAGCAGGCCTGGCCAGTCGCGTGGCGCGGGCTGTCGAAAGAGCCGCAGGGTGGGATACCAAGGCGTGGTCAGGACCGATTGCATCCAGCGCCAGTCCGACTGCCAGGGCAGCAGCAGCCAGCAGGGTTTGCCCATCGAACCGGCCAGATGAGCGATCACGGTGTCGGTCGTGAGGACAAGATCCAGCGCGGCGACAACGGCAGCGGTATCGGCGAGGTCGCGGTCGGCAGAGCCAGCGTCCAGGAGAGGAAAGTGCATCGGGGGAGGCGGCGCCTGCGGTGATTCCCATTTCGGGAATTCCCAAAATGGGAATTCTGTGTCGCTCCCGCTACTGCCGTCGCGGATGCCGACTCCGCCGCCGGAAAGCCGCACCAAAGCCCCTGGAATCTGCTCCGCCGCCGGGCCTTTTTGCAGGGAAATCCAGCGATCTTCGGGAAACCGGGCCAGCAGGGGTAACAGCGTTTCCAGTTGTGTCGAGCGGTCGCGGTCCGCGGCGTAGCGCGGGTTGCCTGCCCAGCAAAGTCCGATGGTGCGAGGGTAGGGGTGCGTCTCCGGCGCGGTCTGGCGGCTCAGGACTGACTGTGGAAATCGTTCGTCGAGCGAGACCGGGGCAGCCGCCAGCCGAAGCGGCGGCGGAATGCTGTCCAGCGTGGTGGCAAAGCGAAGCGGCAGGCTGAGCAGAGGCGTGTGCAGGTCAAAGGCGGGAATCGAGTCACCCGAGGGGAAGCACACGCCGCCAAGCGAACGAATCAAGGGATCGAGCAGGCGGACCAGCGGCGGCTGCACCTCGACAATGAGCTGCGCGCCGGCAGCGGCCAGGAGTGGCAGATAGCGAGCAAACTGGAGGGTGTCGCCCAACCCCTGCTCAAAGTAGACGAAGAGGCGCTTGCGCGTGGGCGTAAAGGCTTCGCCACACCAACGCAGCTGGGCAAAGCGGCGCGGGCGCGGGTGAACATCGCGGAAGTTGAGGCGAGCCTCGTAATTGGCCCAGCCGTGGGTGAAATCTCCTGCGCGCAACTGCGAGAGAGCCAGGTTATAGCGCGCGCCGGGGTGCAGTGGGTCGCGCGCGACGGAGCGGGTGTGCGCGGCGACCGCTTCCTCGACGCGCCCCACGCGCAGCAGCGCGTTGCCGGCGTTGGAGTCAGCGGTTTTGTGCCCCAGTGCGGCGGCGCGGCCAAAGGCATCCAGAGCCAAGCCTAGATAGGCCGATTCCAGATGCGCCGCATGGCCCGAATCGCTGTGGCGTGCCAGCGCCAGAATCCCCTGCGCGTTGGCCACCTCCGGATGATTCGGCGCACCCGCCGCGGCCTGCGTCAGCCAGGCCTCTGCGCGGGCAAATCGCTCTTCTGCCGAAGAGCCTTCCAGTTCCAGATAGCTCATCGCGATCTGCACGTCTGTGCATGCCGGGTCGACGCTGAGCGCGCGGCTGTAGCAGGCCCGGGCCTCGTCAAACCGCTTGCGCTGGCGCAGCAGATTGCCAAAGTTCAGCAGCGCCGAGAGCAGGTTCGGGTTGGCCGCAAGCGCCTGCTGAAAGCAGGGAATCGCCAGGTAGTCGCGTCCGTCGGCCACCAGGCAGACAGCCAGATTGCCCCAGCCGGGAGCAAAGCCGGGACGAAGCCGAATCGCCTGCTCATAGTGGGCAATGGCCTCGGCGAAGCGGCTGAGTTTGGCTGCGCAGTAGCCGGCGGCAAAGTGCGAATCGACATGGGCGGGCATACGTTCCAGGGCAGCCAGAAAACAGAGTAGCGCCGGTTCGAAGGCTTCCTGCAGGGCAAGCGCGGCGCCGAAGCCGTGCAAAGCCGCCGGTGAGTCGGGTCGCAGCGCCAGTGCGCGTCGAAAACAGGCAGTGGCAGCCGACGCGCGGCCCACAGCCAGGAGCAGATCGCCCAGGCCCGTGAGCGCGGGCAGAAATTGCGCAGCCTCGGTTACCGGCAAAGCCAGCGAACGCAGATAGGCTGCCTGCGCATCCTGCATCTGGCCGGCGGCGTGCAGCAGCGAACCGTAACAGGCCCAGGCCACGGCCGAGTGGCAGTCCAGCTCCAGCGCGGCCTGAGTCAGGCGCAGCGCCTGCGGAAGCTGGTTGCTGCGGCGGGCGATGAGGGTGAGTCCAAGCAGGGCGGAGACGCGCGTCGGGGGCGCTGCGGCATCGAGTGCGGCGCGATAGTCGAGCGCGGCCTGGCGCAGACGGCCGGCGGCAAGATGGGCGTGTGCTGTGGCCAGCGAGAGCGAATCCAGCGCTGGGCGCGCAGAGGTGGGATGGGGCATGACGCTGGCAGCGGCAGACATGGCTGGTTCTATTGTGCCGGGGCCGCCGCGCGCAGACCGTCAGATCCGGGGGAAGAAAAGTGCGCCGGTTTCAGAATGAATCAGTCGCGTGGGTCCAATTCCAAATGTTTCGAAGTTGGTGTTTCATGACGCGGCGCTTCCGGACCCGGATTTCCGGGCGTTGCAGGTGGCGCAGCCAGTTCGTCGCGCAGTCGCGCCATGGTATTCAAATAGAACGCGAGGTTGTGGATGGAGCCAAGCGTACCGCCCAGCGGTTCGCCGGTCTGCATCAGGTGGCGCAGATAGGCGCGGGAGTATCGCTGGCAGGTGGGGCAGCCGCACTCTGGGTCGGGCGGATTCGGATCGTCGGCAAAGCGCCGATTCTTGATATTCATCCGGCCCTCGCCGGTAAAGAGCAGTCCGTGGCGGGCGGCGCGTGTGGGAATGACGCAGTCCATCATGTCCACGCCCATGCGAGCATATTCAAGGATCTCGTCCGGGTAGCCGACGCCCATGACGTAGCGCGGCTTGTCGGCGGGCAGTAGCGGCAGCGTCTCGGCGATGACCTCGCGCGTCAGCTCGCGCGGCTCGCCCACGCTGAGGCCACCAATGGCGTAGCCGTCAAAGTCCATCTCGACCAGCCGCTCAGCGGACTCGCGCCGCAGATGCCGGTACATGCCGCCCTGCACGATGCCGAAAAGGGATTGTGTCTGGCCACCCATATCTTCGTGCCACGGAACCCGGTGCGCCTGGGCGCAAAAGTGATCGAGCGACCGCCGCGCCCACAGCATTGTGACGCGCAGGGATTCGCGCGCGCGCGCCTCGTCGGCCGGATACTCGGTGCACTCGTCAAAAGCCATGCAGATATCGGCGCCGAGCGCGATCTGTACGTCCATCGAGTGCTCGGGCGTGAAGAGATGGCTGGACCCATCGAGATGCGAGCGAAAGCGTACTCCTTCGTCGGTGAGCTTGCGCAGCCCGGCCAGCGAAAACACCTGAAAGCCGCCGGAGTCGGTCAGCATGGCGCGCGGCCAGGCGATGAAGCGATGTAGCCCGCCCATCTGCCGAATGAGCTCATGGCCCGGCCGCAGGTACAGGTGATAGGTATTGCCCAGGATGATCGCCGCGCCCAGGGATTCGAGCGTCTGCTGCGGCACGGCCTTCACAGTGCCCTGCGTGCCGACGGGCATAAAGACCGGTGTTTCGACGGTGCGATGCGGCAAGTGAATACGCGCCCGGCGCGCGCCGGAGGTGTGCGTGGCAAGCAGTTCAAAACGAAGAGGCACAGGAATAATTTTATCCGGTGCGGCAGAGTGCGAATGGGATCTGCCGCCCGAACAGACGCAAAATGTCGGGGACGATGAGCGATTTCTCGGTGCATTGTATGCGCAGCGTCGGCGAGTTCGTCGCTGAGGCGACTTCGCTCCCAGTGTCTCCGACCAGAATGCTGGCCCTATGGCGTTTTCTGAATGAAGCGCCACACCAGTTGCCACCTGAGCGTAGAGTCAGCCCAACGGGTAGGTGCGGTTGCGCTTCATCCTCTTACGGCGCGAATCAGGTGTTTGATCTGGTCCTTCAGTGCAGTACGGATTTGCGTATAGCGGCGGAGGATCGGAGTAAGCCCCATGGTGGAAGCGAAGATGGCTAGGGAAAGACCATAACTGTCACCCAGTTCGCGAAGAATTCTTGTATAGCAGGTGCGATCTTCTTCGCTGAAACGAGGGGAATCCAGTGCATCGGCGAAACCGCGCGCCTTCCTTTTCATATTTCGGCGCAAAATGGCTGTATCCCATCCGCGCTGTTCATATGCGGGAAAGAGTACGTCGTGGAAGATGATCGTGTTTGTCTGAACTTCCATCACCTTTCGAGAGGCGCGGAGACCACCTGGGTCATCCCACTGTCGATAATTCGAAAGAGTTTGTGGTGAATAGACATTGCCCCACCCTTTCAGCGCCATTTGTAAGGCCAGATACCAATCCTCGGACGCTGTCCAGGTTGGGTGGTCCAGGTAGAAGTTCGCCTGTCTCAGCGCTTCTGACCGAAAGAGCAGACAATTCGCCGCGGTCCGGAGTCCATTGTGGTTGCTCCGTAGCGCCTGTTCGGATGATTCAAAAGTAGAGCTACGATTCAGTTGTCTGTGTCGAGCGCGTTGTCCAGCGCCGTCAATCTCCCAGACATTGCAGTGCGCATAGCCAGCCTGGGGGTATTGCGTCATTAGACGTACCAGTTCCTCAACGTATCGAGGTTCCAGACGATCATCAGAATCCAGCCTGACAACATACTCCGTCTTCGGCTGTGCAAGGGCAAAGCTCAGATTGCGCGCCGGTCCGATGTTCCCATCGTGTCGATGGTAGAAGATACGAGGGTGCTTCTTGCGGATCGCTTCCATCACGACCGGAGTATCGTCCGTGCTGCAATCATCTACAACCCATATCTCATCCACGGGAAAAGTTTGCGATAACGCTGAAGCGATAGCACCCTCAAGATATTGCCCCTGATTATAGGTGCCGATGCATATGGCAACCGTTGGCATCTCCGCGGGTGTCGTGGTTTTGTCCATGGCCGCCTTGTCCTTTATCGGTCGAAATGGATTTTCATGTGTAAGCGTTGCGTCTGCGTTCCCAGTGAAAGCGGAGAGCACTCTGGCGGATCGCGAAAACCGGCTGTGGATCTGCCGAGCATACCTTGCTCGCCTGCGTGGTCTAGCGGTAAGGATCTGTGGTCGCTGCGCTGGCCACAGAGTATCACTTCGCATAGGCGGATTGGATGAAGATGGCCAGGGAGCGCGTTGCGTCGGTTCACGCTCCGCGCTTCTGGCTAGGGTCATTCTGACTCTTTCGGGCTGTCTCGCTCGGGCAGCCCTGCTCAGGCTACCAGTGCGCGAATCTTCTGCTCGATCATGTGACAGGGGACGAAGATCGGCTTCTCGGTGCATTGCATCCGCAGGGTGCTGGTCTCCGGGTCATAGGTCCAGTTGAAGTCCATGCCCTGATAGTGAGTCGTGCCTGTGTCTCCGCTGAGGTCAAGGCCCTGCGTCTTGGCTGCTGCCAGCAGCGAGGCATACTTCTCAGGGTTCAGGTTGTCGATGGTGATCTGCGGGCATCCGCTCATGGTTTTTCCCTCCCAAAAGCACAGTAGCAAAAAAGTAAAGAATTGCATTATGTACAGCAACCGCGACCCATGGTCGCCACGTGCTTTTGCTGCGCTCTCTTTGGTCGCGGGGAGGGGTGTAGAAGCAGATTCCCGGCGGAAATGACGATGAGAAGGGCAGAGACGCCGGGAGCGCTCGAGGGAACGAGCGCTCCCGGTGGAAGTGCGAGGGCTTGCGGGGTACAGCTTCCTTGACGCCTTACAGTTCCTTGACGCCCTCGACGAAGGCGCGCAGCTTGCGGCTGCGGGACGGATGGCGGAGCTTGCGCAGCGCCTTGGCCTCGATCTGGCGGATGCGCTCGCGGGTGACCTGGAAGCTTTGGCCGACCTCCTCGAGCGTGTGCTCGGAGCCGTCTTCCAGGCCGAAGCGCAGCTTGATGACGCGCTCCTCGCGGGGCGTGAGCGTGCGCAGCACCTGCGAGGTGTACTCCTTGAGGTTGACGCCGATGACGGCCTCGGAGGGCGAGACGGCCTGGCGATCCTCGATGAAGTCGCCGAGGTGCGAGTCTTCTTCTTCGCCGATGGGGGTTTCGAGCGAGATCGGCTCCTGGGCGATCTTGAGCACCTTGCGCACCTTGGCGACGGGAATATCCATGCGCCGGGCAATCTCTTCGCTGGATGGCTCGCGACCCAGTTCCTGGACGAGTTGACGGCTGGTGCGGATCAGCTTGTTGATGGTCTCGATCATGTGCACCGGGATACGGATCGTGCGCGCCTGGTCGGCAATCGCGCGCGTGATCGCCTGGCGAATCCACCACGTTGCGTAGGTCGAGAACTTGTAGCCGCGCCGATACTCAAACTTGTCGACGGCCTTCATCAGGCCGATGTTGCCCTCCTGAATCAGGTCGAGGAACTGAAGGCCGCGGTTGGTGTACTTTTTGGCGATGGAGACGACCAGCCGAAGGTTGGCCTCGATCAGCTCGCGCTTGGCCTTTTCCGCGTCCATATCGCCCTGGATCATCTCACGCTGCGTGCGGCGCATCTCACCGAGCGTCGCGCCTGCTTCCATCTCCAGGCGATCCAGGTCGCTGCGGCAGTTCTTCTGCTGGCGACGATACTCCTTGCGCAGCTCCTCGCTTTTGGAGGCGTCATGCTTCTGGTCGATGCTCTTGATCTGCCGCTCGAGCGAGCGCATGATCTCGACGGTCTTGTTCACCTTGTCCAGCAGGCGCTTGCGCTCCTGCGGGGTGTACTTCAGCTCACGCACAATGCGCGAAGCCAGCACCTTTTCGCGCGCAATGGTCCAGCGGGTTTTGCGCGCCTCTTTGGCCTTGGTCTTCACGTTGAGCGTGGGGAGCTTTTCCTCGAGCTGCGCGACCTTTTTCAAGTGACGCATCAGCGCATCGACGCGGCTGACGGTGGCTTTCACGCGCGACTGGACAATCTCCTCGGTCAGCTCTTCCTCGTCAAAGGTGACCACTTCCTTGACGTTGCGCACGCCGCGCTTCAGGTCTTCGCCCAGGGCGACGATCTCGCGGATGACCACGGGCGAGCGCGAAAGCGACTTCATCACGCGCATCTGGCCGCGCTCAATGCGTCGGGCAATCTCCACCTCGCCCTCGCGCGTGAGCAGCGGCACCGTGCCCATCTCGCGCAGGTACATGCGGACCGGGTCGTTGGTCTTTTCCATCGCTCCCGGCGTCAGGTCCAGCTCCACATCTTCGCCGTCTTCCAGGTCAAAGTCCTTGTCGCCGCCGAACTTGGGTCCGTCGAGCAGGTCAATGCCCTGAGTGCCGATCGTGGTGATCAGATCGTCGAGGTCGTCGGCGTTGTGCATGTCCTCGGGAAGCATGTCGTTGACGTCGTTGAAGGTGAGGTATCCCTTTTCCTTGCCGGCGTCGATCAAACTGCTGATATCGTCTTCGAATTTGTCGTCGATTGCCAAAGCGCTCACGTCTCCTGCGCGTTAAAATTCCTGAACGTTCCGCTGCCGGTCGTGCTTTTCCTGACCGATCCCAATGCACGGTTGGATGCGCATGAGACGTGGAAAAGCCGTATCCGCGCACCGCGAAAGCGATGTCGGATTTCTTTGCCTGGGTCAGGATCGTTCGCGCAAGTGGCCTTGTGTGGCCTGCCCCGGAGCCTCGGCTCATCTGGTGGGCGGTCGGACGCACGTCCTTCGATTTCTTAGATTACCACAAGAGGCGAGAAGATACAGGATTTCCGCCCGATACGTCAAGGATATTTTGTGTTGCATACAGCAGGCGCGCGTTTGCGCTCTCGTTGGTCGCGGGTGGGATGGTGGAGGATGCTGTGGAACGGAAGAGTAAAAGAAGAGTCCCTGCGGGAATGACAAGCGAGGGGCCGTAGCGGTCAGGCGTGCATCTGACGGATGGCTTGATCGAGGGCGATTTTTTTCTGGCTGAGCGTGGCCACCTCGGCCCAGTCGCCGCGCAGTTCGGCGGCGCGGATGGTGGCTCGGAGTTCGCGCTGATCGTGTTCGAGGCGAGCGAGGGCGAGGCCGTGCAACGCGTCCTCGACCGCGGAGGCTTCCGGCGCTTCGGATTCATGGAGCAGGGCCTGAGCGAGCCGCGCGCGCTGGGCCGGATCGTCGACCACAGCGATGGGATCGGCGGCGGGATCGGCGGCCAGGGCCGCGGCCAGCGCCTGCAGGGCGGCAAAGCTGCCCAGCGGCTGGAACCACTCCGGATGCGCCGCGAGCGACTGGGCGGCAAGCTGCCAGCAGGGGCCGGGCGAAGCCAGCGCACGGAGCAGCGTTCGTTCCACTTCCATCAGACCGGAGTTGCGCGTGGGCACGCTTTCTCGCCGCGTGAGAGCGGCCTGCCGCAGCTCTTCGCGCAGCACGGCGGAGTCGATGCCGAGCTTCTGCGCGGCGTCCAGTGCAAACTGGTCGCGTTCAATTTTGTGACGAATACGCCGGATATGAGGCAGGAGAAAGTTCATCGCCTTGATCTTCTGCTCGGCACTGGCGCCGGGAAACTGCTGTCGTGCGCGTTCGATGAGGTAGTCGCTTTGGCGGCGCGCGCCGCGGATGGCTGCGGCGTAAGCCTCGACGCCGCGCTCGCGGATGAAGCGGTCCGGATCGAGTCCGCCGTCGAGGGTGACGATCTTGATGGCAAAGCCCTCTTCGGTCAGCAGCGCGATGGATTTCTCTGCTGCGTTGGCGCCGGCTGCGTCCGGGTCAAAGTTGACGACGACGTTGGTGGTGTGGCGCTTGAGCAGGGCCACCTGATGCTCTGTGAAGGCCGTGCCGCTGGTGGCGATCACCGGTTGAATGCCGCGCATGAAGACGGAGATGCAGTCCATCTGGCCCTCGACGAGCAGCGCAAACTCCATCTGGCGCATGGCGGATTTTGCCTTGTCGAGGTTAAAGAGCACCTGGCCTTTGGAGTAGAGCGGAGTCTCGGGCGAGTTCAGATATTTGGGACCGGCCTTGTCACCTGTGGTGAGCGTGCGCGCGGTGAAGGCAATGATGCGTCCGCTTTCGTTGGCGATGGGAAAGGTGATGCGATTGCGGAAGCGGTCATAGATGCGACCGGCCACCACGTTGCCTGCGTTGTCTTCCTGATCTTTGGAGCTGAATAGGCCGGAGGCGCGCAGCGCGGCTTCGTCGGCCAGCGAGCTGAGATGGTCGCGCAGGCCGTTGAAGTTGTCCGGGGCAAAGCCGATGCGAAAGGTCTGGATCGCCTCGGCGGTCACGCCTCGGTCGGCGAGATAGGCGCGCGCCGCGGCTCCTGAGGGAGCGGCAAGCTGCTGCTGAAACCACGTTGCCGCCGCCTCATGCAGATCCAGCAGGCGTCTGCGCAGCGCGGCCTCGGCGGCCTCTTCGGGCGAGTTGAACTCGCGCCTGGGCAGCGGAATGCCACACTTCTGCGCGACGATGCGCACGGCTTCCGGAAAGCCCACGTTTTCCATGCGCGCAACAAAGCTGAAGACATCGCCGGAGACGCCGCAGCCGAAGCAGTGAAAGAACTGCCGCGTGGCATGGACGGAAAACGAAGGGGATTTTTCCTTGTGAAACGGGCACAGGCCGGAGTAGTTCTGCGCGCCGGTCCTGCGCAGGCGCAGGTATCCGCCGATGATCTGCACGATGTCGGCGCGCTGCTTGACCTGCTGTGTGAAATCGATCATGGCAATCCCACTCTCAGCATAGATGGCCGGGGCGGTTTTGCGCCGGGACGAAGTGGCTGAGGACCGCCTCAAAGCCAGTGCATCACGGCATGGTCTTCAGCCCGTCGGGACGGATGGGGTCTGGTGCGACCTGGCCTGTGCCGCGGCGTCTTTCCTTGCGCCACAGTTCGCTGACCAGCAGGCCGCGCAGGTGTTCGTGACGGGCATAGGGTCGCCATCCTGCCTGCTCCAGCGCCAGCGCATACAGGGGCAACTGCTGCGGACCGAGGCCGGTGAGCAGCCGGAAGGCGCGATAGAGAACCGAGACGAGCACGGCGGCAGGAGCACGGATCCAGCCACGGGCGGGAATGGCAAACTCCGAGACGACCCAGAGCGCATCGGGCTGGGCCTGGGCGTGGAGCAGCTGCGCCAGCCGTGCGACCTCGTCGGTGGTCAGGCAGTCGAGGAAGAAATGGGTCGCGATCAGGTCGATCGGGCCGGACAAGGTTGTCGCGCCCGGGCCGGGCCAGAGGCGCAGATCGGCCTGCTCGGTGGTCAGGCGCGCGGCGGCGGCGATGCGCTGTGCGCGGCGCGTCATGGCGGCGAGCATCGCCCGGCTGCCATCGAGGGCATGAACGCGGAGGGTGGGGTTGACAGCCAGCAGGCGCGCCGTGAAGCGCCCGTCGCCGTCGCCGAGCACCAGCGCTTGTTGGCGATCGCGCAGACGATCGAGCCAGTGAAACCGGCATCGCTCCAGGGCGCGGCCAAAGCTGAGATACTCCATCCAGCGATATGGGCGCGCGAGCCGGTCAAAGTTTGGCGCGTTCCAGTTTGGCGAATCTGGGTTTGGCGCATCCTTCGGTTTGTGCCCCGGCGCGGTCATCTCATCGCCATCCGCGCAGCAGCAGGGCAAAGGTTGGCGCGAGCGCGGGGATCCGCAGAGTCGGCAAAAGCAGGGGCGTGAGCAGCACCAGATCGGCTGCCGCGCGCAGGTGCAGTGGCTCCAGACGGGCTTGCTTCTGATCGAGCCAGGCCAGCGCGAGCGCGCTGAGGCCGAGCGCGGCCAGAAACGCGCCAGCCGTCTGCCCCTGAAGGGCCACAGCGACGGCCGCTGCGGCCAGCGCCAACCCGCTCAGCGTCAGCGGCAGGGTGACGCCGACCGAGACGCCGCCATCCCAGTGTTCAATGAGCCAGCAGTTGAGCCATGCCAGCAGGAAACACCCCGCCACCGGAGCCACCAGCAGGGCCAGCCCGTGCGCGGAGCGCGTGGCCGCCGGGGCCGCGCAGACCAAGGCAAAGATCAGGCCCACAAGCGTCTCTTTCGTCAGCGGCAATCGTGGAGTCGAGCGCGTGCCGCCGGTTGCCGCAGCTTCCGCAGTCCGCCTGCGACTGTGAATGGCGGTAAAGTAGACGAGCGCGGCCAGCGCCAGGACGGAGTTTCGTTCGCGGATCGGCGCGGGCATCTCTCGCAGCACCAGCGAGAGAGCCAGCAGCAGGCTGATCACCGCCACCGGAGCGAGAATGGAGCGATGGCGCCAGTGGAACCAGTGGCGCTCGCGCAAAGGGGCCAGCGCCCGCCTGGCGTCCATCAGCCGGTCGCCGAGATAGATGGCCCAGGTGCCCAATCCCAGCGCCAGCGGCACCCAAAGCGGCAGGCGGACGTTCACAATCCGCGCGAGCGCCTCACACCAGACCACGGCCACGGTGGGAGCGTCGAGACTGGTGAGGTGCCACCCGACCATCCCTCGCATCAGCCACTGAGCCGGGCTTGCGCCCCGGGCTGGCTGTGCGTACTGAATGGGCTGCGCGCCCGGCAATTCCACTCCATCTCCGGCCGCCGCCCTCCGCGTGCGCGTTGTTTCCTTCAGCAGCTCCACAGCTTGATTGTACGGCGCGGAGAACTTCCGCGATGTCCGCTCTGACGCAGTGTCCATCCTTGTTTCGATGCAGGAAAAATCCTCCGCGTCCGCATGGCGGCATCTGCCGCTGGGCTAAGATAAGGCGATGAGCGAATCCACTCGCACACAATCCGGCGGCACAGACTCGAGCCGCGCAGCGTTCAGCCGCATTCAGCGCCTGCCCCCTTATGTTTTCAACATCACCGCAGAGATGAAGGTCGCCGCACGTCGGCGCGGCGAAGACATTATTGACTTTGGCATGGGCAATCCTGACGGCCCCACGCCGCGCCACATCGTCGAGAAGATGATCGAGGCCGCACAGAAGCCGGTCACGCACCGCTACTCCGTCTCGCGGGGCATTCCCCGGCTTCGCCGCGCGATCACGCACTGGTATCAGACGCGCTACGGCGTGGAACTGGACCCGGAGCGGGAAGCGATAGTCACCATCGGTTCCAAAGAGGGCATCTCGCATCTGTGTCTGGCGATTCTGGACGCCAACGACACGGTGCTGGTGCCCAATCCAAGCTACCCGATTCACATCTACGGCCCGGTGATTGCGGGCGCACACGTGGTGAGCGTTCCGGTCCACAATCAGGAGCAGTTTCTGGCCGAGCTGGAGAGCCTGATCCCGCGGATGACGCCGCGTCCGCGCGCGCTCATCGTCAACTTTCCGTCCAACCCCACTACGGAGTGTGTGGAGCTGCCGTTTCTGGCGCGGCTGGTTGAGCTGGCCCGCGAATACGGTTTCTATCTGATTCACGATCTGGCTTATGCCGACATCGCCTTTGACGGCTATCGTCCGCCGAGCGTGATGCAGGTGCCTGGCGCGAAGGATGTGGCAGTCGAGTTTTTTACGCTCTCGAAGAGCTACAACATGCCTGGCTGGCGCGTTGGCTTCATGGTCGGCAACCCAACGCTGGTCGCGGCGCTGGCGCGGCTCAAAAGCTATTTCGACTACGGCACGTTTACGCCGATTCAGGTGGCCTCGATCCTCGCGCTGGAGGGTCCGCAGGAGTGCGTTGCGGAGATATGCGAAACCTATCGGAAGCGTCGCGATGTGCTGGTCGAGGGCCTGAACCGCATCGGCTGGCCGGTGGCTCTGCCCCGTGCGACGATGTTTGTGTGGGCGCAGATTCCGGAGCCGTTCCGGCATCTTGGCTCGCTGGAGTTCAGCAAGCTGCTGCTGACCGAGGCCAAGGTCGCCGTCAGCCCGGGGATCGGCTTTGGCGAATACGGCGATGGACACGTCCGCTTCTCGCTGATCGAAAACGAGGAACGCACACGCCAGGCGCTGCGCGGCATACGGATGATGCTTCACCCCACCGCTCGCTGAGGCGCGCGCCTTGAGACTCGTATCCACCATCCTGCAATCGTTCCCCGTTCCTTGTGTTCTTAGCGATGAGCGGGAGTTGCGCGTTTGTGGTATCCGACCGACTCTTATCTGTCGACCCAAACCCGGTCTACCCGACCGCGTCATGTGCCGCTCCGTCCGGTGAAACGTCACTACTTTGTGGCGTTCCCGCAGCGCGGCACAAGACTCCATGCATCCGCCTGTACTCAAATCGACATCCGCGCGAACTACTGTAATCCCCTACAGATTCTGTTCCGTTATACTTCCCTGCAAGGAAGCCAACATGCGTCTCCACTGGAGGAGTTTTTCCAAAGCGGCAGCGACGATCTCGATCCTCGCTTGTACTGTTGTCAGCACATCGAGAGCCGAAAGCAGCAGATCTCAACACGCAACCCCACCCGATTCCATCCTGCACTTCAATCAGAAGTTCGCCGAGGCTACGCGCCGCATGGACAACGCCGCTACGCTCGCGCTCTGGGCAGACGACGGCGTCAGCCTGCTCCCGGACACCAGCCCCCTCATCGGCAAGCCCGCCATCGCCGCCTTGATGGATCGCGTCATGACCTCGCTCAAGGGGGCAAAGATGGCGGAATTCGAGATACAGTGCTCCGGCGTCGAAGTCTCTGGCGATCTCGCCTCGGAATGGTGCGCCGAACACCAGATTGTCATCCTGCCCGGCAACCAGCCGCCGTTCGACGGCCACGGCCAGATGCTCCTCGTTCTTCGCCGAGACACCCATGGCGAGTGGCACCTGATCCGCGAAATGTGGACACAAGCCGCGAAGTCCGACTCTCAGTGAAGAAATCCGCCTTACCGTCCGACGTAGTTCCGTTCCATCCACTCGCGATAGGCGCCTGAGGTTACTTCCTCGACCCATGCCGGATTGTCCAGGTACCAGCGGACCGTCTTGCGCAGTCCAGTCTCGAAGGTCTCTGCCGGTCGCCATCCCAGCTCGCGCTCAGCCTTGGTCGCATTGATGGCGTAGCGGCGGTCGTGGCCGGGGCGGTCGGCGACAGAGGTTATGAGGTGGGCATGGGGGCGGTGCGGCGAATGAGGCAGCATCTCGTCGAGCAGCGCGCAGAGCAGGGTGACCGTATCGAGGTTCGCCTGCTCGTTCCATCCGCCGATGTTGTAGGTCTGGCCGGGCTTGCCGCGCTCGAGCGCGACGCGCAGAGCGGCGGCGTGGTCGCCGACGTAGAGCCAGTCGCGTACCTGCATCCCATCGCCGTAGATCGGCAGTGGCTGCCCGTGGATGGCACGGTTCAAGACCAGTGGCAGGAGCTTTTCGGGAAACTGCATCGGCCCGTAGTTGTTGGAGCAGTTGGTGACCACCGCGGGCAGGCCATAGCTCTTGTGCCAGGCGCGCACCAGCATGTCGCTGGCCGCCTTGGACGCGGCATAGGGGCTGTTGGGCCGGAAGGGGAAGGTCTCCTCGAAGGGCGCGTCGCCGGGCTTCAGCGAGCCGTAGACTTCGTCGGTGGAAACATGCAGAAAGCGGAACTGCTGGCGGTCCTGCTGATCGAGCGTCTGCCAGTAGGCGCGCGCCGCCTCCAGCATCACAAACGTGCCGTGAACGTTGGTGTCCAGAAACTCGCCCGGCCCTACCAGTGAGCGGTCCACATGGCTTTCGGCAGCCAGATGGACGATCGCACGCGGCTGGTGATGAGCGAGCAGCCGGTCGACCAGCTCGCGGTCGCGAATATCCCCGTGCACAAACGTGTAACCGGGGCGTCCGGCTAGCGACTCCAGGTTGCGCAGGTTGCCGGCATAGGTCAGCTTGTCCAGGTTCACCAGCGGCGTTCCTACCGTGGCAAACCAGTCCAGAACGAAGTGAGAGCCTATGAATCCGGCCCCTCCGGTGACAAGAATCGGGCTTGTTGAGTTGAGCATCGTCACCAGTGTACCCACTTCCGTTGGACACGCCGCTGGCTCGCGCGGGAGGCGGGCAAAAAAACGGCGGCGTACAAAAAAATCGGCCCCTGGAGCTTCCAGGGGCCAAGTTGCCTTGGTTCTCTCGTCGTGCGAGAGCTTGTTTGGCGGCCTACGGCCTGCGCCGGAGTCACGGAGTGCACAGCCTCGGGGGGAGCTGTCGTGCGAAACGATTCCGTGCCTCGTCGAGCGGGCTTACCGGGGAGTTGGCCCGCTCATGGCCGCCAAAGTGTTTTCCATCAATCGCACCTCCACGCTGCGCGTCACATGCTTCGCTCCGGAACTGTCACTGTCCTCCGTCGCGTTGCCCAGTGCCACCGCATGGATGCGATAGATGGGAAGATTGTGCGTTGTCACAAGGTAGCGCTCCACCACCTCATCCAGACGCTCGGAATTCTGAATACCAAAGCTGCCCGTTCCCGGCGCGTGCGCTGTCAGCTCCAGCAGATAACCCTGCTTCGCCTGGATCGCCTGGGCGAGTTGGTCGAGCTGCTGCTTCTGCTCAGCCGTAAGGGTCGTCTGCCCCGGCCTGAAGCTCACGGTTACGGCCTGCTTCTGCGTATACCTATCCAGCCCGTTTACGGTGCCGGTCAGCGACTGCACCGTGCCTGACGCTTGCCCGGCCAGCGTATTTGCCTGCTGCGCCTGGTCGCCAGCAGCGGTCGCCGTCTGGTTGGCCGCCTCGGCTGCGCTTTGCGCCTTGCGGATGCCGGCCTGCGCGCGCTGGTCCACATCCTTGATGTCCTGCGCGTTCTTTGCCGTCGCGCCGTTCAGCTCTTCCACCTGCCCCTGAATCGGCTCAATCTGGTGCCGCACCCACTTCTTCCGCGCAAACGGATTGATTCTGCCCCAGAAGCCTTCTTTCCCCTGCTGGACCGGCTGGATGTTGGTCGCGCTCTGCGTGCCCGTGCTTTGGGTCGCGGTGGCATTCGGCTGCGCGGCACCGGCCTGCGTGGCATTGCTCTGCGCGCCAGCTACGCTCATCGCAGCGGCCAGCGCCACCAGCGCCGTCGTCCTTCCCAGATTCTTCAAAACCTTCCCCGTCGTTTTCATCGCTCTCTCCTTTGCGCCGCCACTTGCTTCCGCGGCACTTCGTTCTCTGCGTGATGCCAGGATTAGAGCAAGAGAGGTGCCAAACTGCGCCCGCTCCGGAACCCGACCCGGAGAAGTGGTCAAAACACTCATTTGTATGGATTTAATTCGATTTCGGCGATCGGGCGCTCGCCCATCCGCGGCTTCGGGGAACGCCTGGGACTGTGTAATTTCTTCTCAGGCGAGCATTTCTTACGTGTACTCCGGGAGCGCTTTGTCTTTGCGTCTACCGTGTCTCGGCGTCCGCCACGATCACCTGCGGATACTGACCATCCCAGTCAGGCGTCACCTGGTCGAAGATCAGCCGAAAATCCCGCTGCTGGCCCGGCTTGAGCGGCGAAGCGGCCACCGGCTCGGTGTCGATATACGGCTCACGGGTGCGAATCAGGTTCAGCGGCATCGTCTCGCTCTGGCTCACCTCGCCCGCCGCATTGCGAAACGCCACACGTACATGCACGCTCACCAGCGTCTTTGTGCCCGCGTTGGTCACCTGCCCATCCATATAAGTCACCTTGCCACCAGCCAGATTCGACGATTCGCTCATCACAAAGTGACTTAGCCGCACCTGCGCGCGATACGCTGCATCGCCGGCTGCCACAGTGTGTCGGTGGCTCACGGCAAAGATCAGCACCAGCAGCGCAACCACGGCAAAAGCAGCGCCCACGGGAAGCCAGTTTCGGTCCTCACTCTGCTGCTCGTTCCGCTTTTGCGCGTCCTGGTGCATATCTTCGCCTCTGGTGCGGATTTTACACCGCTTTCTGCGGCATTCTCGTCGAGTCGTCCAGCGATCCCCATCCAATTTACAGGGATGGGCGTACGTTGAGTGTTGCAGTTACGCACGATGAAAATTCCGCGAATGCCGCATCGTTTTCGCTGCACTTCGCGTCCAACCCAGTGAGGCAAACTCCATGACTTCAGTCGCGTCCGCTGTTGCCGCCCGCACCGGCTCCAGCCTCTGGCTCTATCCTGCCGCCGTTGTCTGCGCCATCGTGCTGCTGCTCGCAGGCTTCTGAGCGGCGATCGGGAATCGCCATCGCGGATTGGCGACTCAGGGGAGCGGGAGCGCAAAGCGGTGGCTGCAATGCCCTCAGCCGAAGCGGGCGCGCCCTGGGCCCTGTCGAAAATCCGCGCCGGTCATCTCTACGCGCACGCACATCTCGGCCAGCCGCGACCGCATGCGCTCGCCGATCCGGTCGCCGAGCGTCTCTTCGCGCGCCGCGCGCTTTGCGGCATCTCCGGTAAGCATCGCCGCGGGCGGCAGGTCGGCGTAGTTGGTTGTGATAAGGGTTGTCCGCTTGTCGTTGTAGCGCGTGTTGAGGATCAGCGCCACGGTATCCCACACCCAGTCGGTGGGCTTTTGTGCGCCGAGTTCATCGAGCACCAGCACCTCGGCCTCGAAGACCGGACGGAGGACTTCAAGCTCGGTGGAGTTCACCTGCGGGTTGTAGCTGTGCTGAATCTCCTTGAGCAGCTCGCGATAGTCATAGAAAAGCCCCGGCACGCTCTTTTCCTCGATGAGCGCCAGCAGCATTCCCACGGCCAGATGCGTCTTGCCCACGCCGACAGAGCCGGTGAGCAGGAGGCCGCGACCACCGGTTTCGACGGGGTAGGCGCCGACAAATCCACGCGCCATCGAGAGCGCCCGGCTCAGCGAAGGGTCCGCCGATAGATGATCCGTAGTAAAGCTCGTCAGCACACAATGCTCATAGCGCCGCGGAATGCGCGCCTGGCGCAGAAGGGCGCGTTGACGCAGGTTCTGCTGGCAGGCGCAGGGCCGCGCGCTGCGGCGGCCGTCGGCGTTGGTTACCAGCATCATTCCCGCGCCGCCACAGGAATCGCACGGGTTTCTGATCTGCTCGTCCATCTGCTCGTTCATGCTGTGCTCGGTCATCCCATGCTCAGAATAGTTCATATTCCCGTTCCAGCCGGGCGCGAAAGACGGGTGAGGCGCGGCTCGATGCAATGCCTTGCAGGGAATCCGTTTGGGGTCGTGTGTTTGGCGCCACTTCGAGTGCCGGAATCGGTCTTCGCGAGCGATTTTCATCGGATTTTGATCGGAGTGCCTCGACTCTTCCGTAAACCGTTGAAAAGAAAATATTAAAAAAAATAAGTTGACAAACAATATAAAGTGAGAGCAATATGGTGATGGGTACTATAAAACTTAAACGGAGGAACTCAATGTCACGACTCTTGATCGCAAGCCTTCTGCTTTCATCTTCTGTCTTCTCCGCTTCGGCCATGGCAAGCGCGCCGAGCACGGACGTTCCCACCTCCAACCCGACCGTGGCCACGGCCTACGTCGCTCCCCACCTCTTGAATCCGACCGAACTCCACGTCGCGGCCTCTGATCTCACCGAGGGCACGCCGGCCAACGCTTCGATGATTGTCCGCGCGGATATCGATGCCTATGGACACGCGAAGAACATTCGCGTCCTGCGCACCTTTTCGCCGGAGATGAGCTTCCGCGTTGCGGAGGCGATCAGCCACGCCCGCTTCCAGCCAGCTACCTTCAACAACCACGCCATCTCGGCTCCGCTGAACCTGGTGGTCAACGTCCAGCGGTAATCACTCGCGTACAGCAGAAAATCCCCCGAAGCAACAACCCCGCCGCAACCCAGAGATGTGCTTCGGCGGGGTTTTCTTGTTGCCGCATGACTGTCGGCTCATTTCTCCGCACGCACATGAACAATCACGCGGCGATATGCTGTGAGCTCCGGCGTTCCGTCATCTGTCACCGCCAGAATAATGTGCATTACGCCCTCACCATGGCAGGGAACCAGTCCCGCGATCCACATCGGTCGACAGGCTGAGACAGCGCGCGCGTGGGCAACTGCGCCGTCCGCTCCGTCCAGCGTGACCTCAGCTCCGTGATCGGTGGCGAGGCCGGCTTCGGGATAGAGAAACCAGTGGAAGGTGAGCGGCTGATGGTCGGGGTCGTGCGAGGCCGAAGCGTCGAGCGAAACCGTCTGCCCGGCTTTCACGTCAAGCTCAATTGGTGCTTCGCCGTCCTGCCCGTTCACGATCACAACGGGCGGATGATTCGCATGGGCAAAATCGTGAATCGTCCAGTCCATGCGCGCGGCGAAATCGCGCTGAAACGCGCTGCGCCAACGCCAGACGGTCGCCTGGTCGGAGATGTGTTCGCGGCCATCGATGCCGAGCACGGCATCCTGCGTCGTCGTGCGGGCAAACTCATCGCCGCCCTGGGTCCATATGGGGTGCAATTCGCCGTAGGGCTGGAGCCAGAGGTAGCGACCACCCCAGCCGCCCCAGTCCGGGTGCATGGCGGAGTCGAGGCCGTTGGGGATGAGGCTGAGATAGCTGGGTGTGTCGCCTTCCATGATGAACATGTACCGCGGGTACTTTGCGCCGAGCGGGCCTTTGCTGCGGATGTTGGCGTCGAGCCATACGTTCGTGACCGACGAAAAATCCGCGCCTTCGCCGTTGCGGTAGTAGCGGTCGCCGCTGATACCGGTCCAGGTGGCGGCGTAGTAGTTCGTCGAGTTCGGCTCGCTCGGCGTGACGATGTAGACGATCGACGGAAATTCGCGTCGAATCCACGGCCCGGCATCGTCCTGATCAGAGATCGACGAGACGCGGAGGTTGCGCAGGCGTGCGTCGAGCTGGTCGCGCGGGAGAGACTGGCGAAGGTCGATCAGCGCCTGAGCGAGAGTGTTGGCTCCGCCCCAGAGGCAGATCCAGAGCGGGCGCGGGTCGTTGCGCAGGATGGCCGCCGCCAGTTCGCGGGAGCCGGGTGAGGATTTGCCGGTGGCCGCCATTCCGTAACCGGGCTGGCCGGGTTGGACGACGGCGTCAAGCGAGGCAGCCGTTGGCCAGCCGGGTGCGTGGAGCAGGAGATTGCTGCGCACCTCGGAGTAGGCGCGGATGAGTGCGTGCATGGTCTCCGGGTGCGTGGCCGTTTTCTGCCACGTTGAGGTTGCCGCGATCAGGCCCTCGATATCCAGTTCATTCGAGTAGAGCAGGAGACGAACCAGCGACATCTGGTCGTCCGGCTCGTTGCCAATGTCGCTGAGGACGACGATGCGCGGACGCGCGACGAAATCATCCACCGGCGGCGGGGGCGTTCTGGCGGGCTGAGCCGCGGCGATGGGAGCGACGAGAGCAGGCAAAGATAGCAGCGCGAGGAGCAGCATGCCGCGCGCGGCAGACAGGCGCGATGGCCGCCGCGCACGCCGCCCAATATCGCGCCCATTGCGGGCAGTCCGACGGATGGAAATCATCGGCATCCTCGCGCTCTATGGGTTGGGCAGGATCATCATCTCGATGCCGCTGGCTGCGTCCTGCTGGTGATAGATGGTTTCGGTCGCCTTCACGAAATCGGTCGGCTTCGCATACGGAATGTCGGTGAAGGTCTGCGGATTGCGATCCGTCAGCGGGAACCAGCTGGACTGGACCTGAACCATGATGCGGTGTCCGCGGCGGAAGGTGTGAAAGAGATCGGCCATGGTGAAGTCGATGGCGGTCATTTTGCCGGGCGTGAGCGGCTCGGGTTTTTCCCAACTGTTGCGGAATTTGGCGCGCATTGGTTCGCCGCGCAGCAGTTGCTCGTAGCCGCCCATGAGCAGCGGCGGCGCGCTGAGGATGCGCTTGCTGCCGGTCGCTTCGTCTGGCGGATTGGGGTAGTTCTCCGGGTAGACGTCGATGAGCTTGACGACGAAATCGGAGTCGGTGGCGGTGCTGGCGATTTTGAGTTTGGGCGCGATCGGTCCGGCGATGGTCACATCTTCGGTCAGCGGCTCGGTCTCATAGGTGACAACGTCGGGGCGAGTCTGTGCGAAGCGCTGGTCATCGACCATGTAGCGCTGCGGCACGGTGTCCGTCACGTAGCCGACGAACGGGATCGGGTGGGCCGGGTCGCTGACGTAGCTGTCGGACGAATCGCTCATGGTGGGAGCCGTGAAGCCGAGCTTGCCGTGCGAGTGGAAGTAGAGCATCTTTGGCTGCGCGGCTTTTGGCGGCCAGGCGTCGAAGGTCCGCCAGACGTTGCTTCCGGTTTCAAAGACGATGGCCCTGGGCTGCGTCCACGGCGTTCCTTTCAGATAGTGCTGGAAGAAGGGAAACTGGATCTGCTGGCGGAAGTATTCGGCGGTCTTCGCATTGAAGCGGACGTCGCCCAGGTGGTCGCCGTCGGAGATGGCCCAGCCGCCATGCACCCACGGACCCTCGACGAGTGTCGTCGGCGTTTCGGGGTTGAACTTAGAGGTAGCAGCAAAGGTTTTGAGCGGGCCGGTCAGGTCTTCGGCGTCAAACCAGCCGCCAACGGCGAGCACGGCGCAGTGAATGTTTTTCATGTGCGGGGCGAGATCGCGCTGCTGCCAGTAGCTGTCGTAGGTGTCGTGCTTCATCTGGTCGGTGTAGAGCCAGTTGGTCTCGTGGAGATATTTCTGCTCCATCTCGGAGAGCGAGCCGGCCTTGAGATAGAACTGGTAAATATCCGGCGTGCCGAAATCGAATTCCACCTCCGGTTTCGGCTCCTGGGGATGCGTCTGCGGGTGGAAGAAGACATAGAAGCCGAAGTTGGCGTCGAGCATGAAAGCGCCGCCGTGGTAAGCGTCGTCGGCACCGAGAAAGAGGTTGGTCATCGGAGCCTGCGGACTGGCGGCGACCAGAGCCGGATGCGCGTCGATCATGCTGGCTGAGGTGTAGAAGCCGGGGTAGGAGATACCCCAGATGCCGACCTTGCCGTTGTTGTTGGGCACATGCTTGAGCAGGAAGTCGATGGTGTCGGAGGTGTCGGAAGAGTCGTCCACATCCTGGGGCGACTTCTTCACATCGATGTGGGGACGCATCTCGACGAAGGTGCCTTCGCTCATCCAGCGGCCGCGCACATCCTGATAAACGAAGATGTAGCCGGTGTGGGAGAACTCCGGCGACGGCCCGAGTCGGCGCGGGTACTTGTCCTCGCCGTAGGGTGCGACGCTGTAGGGCGTGCGATCCATGAGAAACGGATACGGGCCGTGATCGTCGAACGCGCTGGCTTTGGGCACGTAGACGGAGGTGAACAGATGCACGCCGTCGCGCATTGGGATGCGGTATTCGTACTTCGTGTAGTGCGACTGGATGAAGGCAGCGTCGTCGTCGGTCTGAGCAAGCAGAGGCGCGGCGAAGACAGCGAAAGCAAGCAGCAGAAGGCAAGGCAGGCGAAGGGAACGTGCGGATCGCAAGAGCGCAGAATGCAAAAGCATGGGGATGGTTTCTCCTGAGCGATCAGGTTACACCATCCCCGTGCGGATTAGCCCCATGCGGACTGGCCCCATGCGAAGCCTGTCGGGATACTGTCGGGCTATTTCGCCGCAGTGGTTGCTGTGCCTGCTTCCTTTGCGCGCGGCGCGGTGATCTCGTCCAGGTAATCCGGCGTGCCGGCGACGCGCTCCAGCGCCGGATATTTTTCGCCGTCGTGGTAGTTGACGTGGAAGGTGGAGACAAAGGAATCGCGCGCCACGATGAGATCAATCGGCGCGGTGGTTCCTTTGGCCGCACGAATGGCATCGAGCAGCGCGTCGTTCGAAAACAGCTTGCCGCCGACGGCGAGGATTTTGTATCCGGGCGCAAGCTGGGCCTGGTCGGCTGGACCACCCCAGCGAATGTCCTGAATTGCGCCTTCGTGGTTGACGCGCAGGCCGATCGAGTACCAGACATCGATTCTGTGTCCGCCGCGTCCGGTGGTCAGGAGCGTTTTTTCCGAGACAGTCGGCTTGTCGAGGTAGACGAGCTTGTAACCGCCCTGTTCGATGCCCGCGACATCGGCGCGTGGATGAATCTCGTCGATGCGGTCATGGAGAAAACTGGCCCAGTCGTAGGGGACGACCTGGTTCAAATCCGTGACGAGTTCGTCGAAGTGATAGGGGACGATCTCCGGCCCGGTGTTGCCGCCTTTGGCGAGGAAGATTTTCTCAAAATCATCGAGCGATTTTTTGTCGCCGGTGAGTTTGCGGATCGTCGTATCCGCGTCGAGCCAGAGCAGCTCGCCCTCCTGGTAGTAATCCTGTCCGCGACGCCAGTTGGACCACGCCGGATTGCCGCCGCGCAGGACGCTGGCCGCAACGGCGGTGTCGAGCGTCGGCCTCCAGTCGCGGCCTGGCTTGGCGTCGAGATTGGCGGCGGAAAGCGCGAGCACGTCGCGATACTGCGATTGCGATTTGAGTCCGGCGCGCGCGGCGAGGACGTTGCCGAGATACTGCGTCATGCCCTCGTAAACCCAGAGCAGCGAACCCTGCTGCATAGTGGCGAAATCAGGCTGATAGAGATTCCAGGGGCGGCGATATTTTCCGTTCCACGAGTGGGTGAACTCATGCGCCAGCAGGTCGCTCTCGGCGAGTTGATGCTTGTCGTCGGCAAAGCCCTTTTCGCCGACGCCGTTGTCCGACGACTGCCCATGCTCCAGTCCTTCGCCGCCGGCAACATCAGAAAGCGTGAGCAGGAAGTGATAGACGTGGTAGTGGTGCGAAGCGTATTCGACGCTGGCTTCGCGAACGAGATTGCTCACCGCCGCAAGCACGCTGGGGCGGAGATTTGCATCGGTCGGGTCGTCGGCGACGACGTCGAGATAATGCTTCGGCGTGATCTCGGGCGCGAGCGGGAACTCTTTGAAGTATTCCCCGGCGATGATGGGCGAATCCTGAAGCTGCTCAACGTTGGTGGCGGCAAACTCCGTCACCGTGCCGGAGGCTGGAACCGGCCACGCGCCGCCGCCGACGGGCTGCAATGCCGTGCCGACGCCCCATCCGGCGGGCACCTTGAGCGCGGGCTGAATGGGAATGTCGCGGACCGGGGTGTGCGCCGGATAGAGTAGGAGTTTTTCCCACTCAAGGACGGCCATCTTCTGCGTCACGCGCGCGGTGACGATGCAGTCCAGATGGGCGTGGAGCATGGTCACGCCTACGGGGACGGTGACATGGAACTCGTAAAGGTCGGTGTCGTCGCGGCGCCACTGGAGCGTTTTGCCATTCGCCGTGAAAACCACGCCGGTGATGTCGCTGACCGGGCCGGTGGGGCGATGGTTGCCGGGAATCCACTCGGGCGTAGTCAGCATGACGTCGCCGGCCTTGACGGGGAGATCGACGTCGGCGTGGTAGAGCTTGCGAGGGGCGTCGGTGAGGTCGGCGGTGATGTGAATGGGCTGAGCCTGCATTGGCGCCGCCGCGGCCACTCCACCGAGCGCGAACGCTGCCGCCAGCAGACGGCCAAAGACCCGGTGCGAACGCAATCCATCAGGCAAGGGCTTGAACATAGACAGAAATTCTCCTTGTTAGGCATCCTAGCAGGGCGTGTGCGGGAGGGTTTTCAGCAGATTCCGGTCAACTTCTCTTCGTTTTCGCGTGCGCCGCGCGGTTTTCCGGTTTAATCTAAACGAAATCGCCTCGCAAGGTTCGTCCCACGCTGCACGAACCTACCTAAATTGAACCCTTCCAAAAGGAGTCTTCTGTGTCTGATAGCTTCCGTAATTTTCTTGCCCTCAGCTATGACGAGCTGGAGGAGCTGAATCTGGCCGCCAAGGCGGATCGCCTGAACCGCGTCTCGCCGGATGCGATTCGCGAAAAGCGCCTGAAGTACCTCACCGATGAAAAGCGCATCAAGGCCGTCACCGTTCTCTTTACTGATCTCGAAGGCCGGCTGCACCTGCTCGACTACGACAAGAAATTTCTTCTTTCGAGCTATGACAACCTGACGTTCGATGGCTCTTCGATTCGCGGATTTACCGCGCAGAAGGAGAGCGATCTGCGGCTGGGTATCGACTGGAGTGCGTTTTACTGGGTTCCCGCCGACGTTTTTGGCACGGGCAAAGTGCTGGTGTTTGGCACGGTGATCGACAAGAACGGAACGGCCTACTCGGGCGACCTGCGGGGCGTGTTGAAGACCTTTGCCGACAAGCTGCACGCAGAAAAAGGCTATACGCTGAACGCGGCAAACGAGATTGAAGGCTTCCTGTTTGAAGGCGCGGACGCCGAGCGGAAGTATCACGAGACGGGTAAGTTCACCTATGTGAACACGGGCGGCTATTACCACTCGCTGCCGCTTGATCCGCTGCGCCGGTTCATCGATACAGCGGCGGAAGTGCAGCGCGCGATGGGCTTCCAGAATGAGAAGGATCATCCGGAGGTTGCGCCGAGCCAGTTTGAGATCAACTACAGCTACGGCGAAGTCGTCGCGGCGGCGGATCAGATTCAGCTTTACAAGCTGCTGGCGCGCCAGATTGCCAACAACATGGGCTTCACGGCGAGCTTCCTGCCCAAGCCGGTGGTGGGCGTGAACGGCAGCGGGATGCACACCAACATGTCGATCACGCAGGGGAAGACGAATCTTTTCTGGGATGCGAACGGACAGGAGCAGCTCTCGACGGCGGGATGGGATTTTGTGGATCGGATTCTGACCCATGCGCTGGATATCTGCCTGATTCTGAACTCCAGCGTGAATGCGTATCGTCGACTGGACCCGCACTTTGAAGCGCCGAACCAGATCAAGGCCTCGGCCACGGATCGCGGTTCGATGGTGCGCATTCCGATTGGGAACTCGAAGTCGATGCGCGTCGAGGTTCGCTCGGTGGGTCCGGATGCGAATCCGTATCTGGCGTTGTACTCGCTGTTCAAGACGGGCCTGGACGGATCGGTGTCGAAGATCAAGAATCTGCGTCAGGCACAGCGGTATCTGCCGGACAATATCTACACGGCGATTGAGGATTTCTCCAAGTCGAAGTGGATTGCGGAGATTCTGGGGTCCGACGTGCAGAGCCGGTTTGTGGACCTGAAGCGCGGAGCTGCGGATCGCTCGCCGCGAGCGCTGGGAACGTTTGTGAAAGGCTCCGAGGTGCAGTATCACCACGAGGTCTATAACCAGGCGCTTTGGAACCTGTTCTAAACGCGCTGCGCAGCAGGGAAAAGGAGGGCGCGGTCGATTGGCTGCGCCCTTTGTTATCGAGCCGAGCGATGGGACGCGAAAAGAAATCGAAGGCTAGTCGATGAGTTCTCAGCAGGCAGAAGATTTCACACTCCACACGCCGGAAACTCCGGACCGTATCCTCGGCGATTATCCTGTCGGGAAGGTCTATGACGAGATGCGCGCGCCGGATGGCAGTCTGCGTGCGCACTACCAGGCACTGGCCGCGATGCTGGCGACGCTTTCGCCGGAAGAGTTGCAACGGCGCAAGCAGTCTGCGGATCTTTCGTTTCTGACGCAGGGCATCACCTTCACGGTCTATGGCCGCGACGAAGGCACGGAGCGCATCTTTCCCTATGACCTGCTGCCGCGGCTGATTACGGCCTCGGAGTGGCGGATGATCGAGCGCGGACTGACGCAGCGCATCGTTGCGCTGAATCACTTTCTGCGCGATATCTACAGCGATGCGCGGATTCTGGCGGAGAAGATTGTGCCGCGCCAGTTGGTCTACAGTTGCCGTCACTATCGCCGCCAGATGTGCGGGCTTGAGGTGCCTCGCAACGTCTACATCGCAGTGGTGGGCAGTGACCTGCTGCGGTTGCCGAGTGGCGAGTTCGTGGTGCTGGAGGACAATCTGCGCGTACCCTCGGGCGTCAGCTATATGCTGACCAATCGGCGGGTGATGAAGCGCACCTTTCCGCGACTCTTTCAAAGTTATGGCGTGCAGCCGATCGAGCATTATCCTCAGCTCCTGCTGGCGACGCTTCGCTCGCTTGCGCCTGAGGGGCGTTTGGAGCCAAACATTGTGCTGCTGACCCCTGGCGTATATAACTCCGCCTACTTTGAGCACACGTATCTGGCGCGCCAGATGGGCATTGATCTGGTGGAGGGCCGCGATCTGGTGACGCACGACAACATTGTCTACATGCGTACCACCGGCGGGCTGAAGCGAGTGGATGTGATCTATCGCCGCGTCGACGACGACTACAGCGATCCGCTGGCCTTTCGCCCGGACACGGCGCTGGGATGCGCCGGGCTGTTCAATGCGTATCGCGCCGGGAATGTGACGGTGACCAACGCATTTGGAACGGGACTGGCCGACGACAAAGGCATGTATGCCTATGTTCCCCGGATGATCCGCTACTACCTGGGCGAAGAGCCGATTCTGAACAACGTGGAGACGTATCTGCTAACCGAAGATATCCAGCGCAGGCACGTGCTGGCCAACCTGGACAAGCTGGTGGTGAAAGCGGTGGGAGAAAGCGGCGGCTACGGAATGCTGATCGGTCCGCACGCCAGCACGGCCGAGCGGGAAGAGTTTGCGCGTGCGATCGAGGCCAATCCGCGGAATTATATTGCGCAGCCGACGCTGGATTTTTCGTGTGCTCCGTGCCTGTTTGACGGACGGCTGGAGCCGCGCCACGTGGATCTGCGGCCGTACATTCTGTTTGGCGACAAGGTGCAGATCGTGCCCGGCGGACTGACGCGGGTTGCGCTGGAAAAAGGCTCGCTGGTGGTGAACTCGTCGCAGGGCGGGGGTAGCAAAGATACGTGGGTGCTGGAATAGAAGGTGATCTTCCCTCTCTCATCCAGCGCACGGAGTGCGCCAAAGAATTTTCAGCAGGAGGAATTCATGCTATCCCGCGTTGCTGACAGCCTCTACTGGATGAGCCGCTATCTGGAGCGGGCGGAAAACACCGTTCGTCAGCTTGACGTGACGCTGAGCCTGCTGCTGGACACATCTGAGACGTCGACGGAGACGCGCTGGAACCGGCTGATGATCTCGCTTGGCTGCACGGATTGCATGGCGTGGAGCGGAGACATCGATGCGATGGCGCGGAAACTCATCTTTGACACATCCGACCCTGCGGCGATCAACGCCTGCATCCATGCGGCGCGGGAAAACGCGCGCCAGGTGCGCGAAGAGATCAGCACCGAGCAGTGGCAGCGACTCAACCGGCTCTTTCACCAGATGCACTCACCGCAGGCGCAGCTTCAGTCGCGCGGCAACATCAGCGACCTGCTTGCGTCGATCATCGACGGGATTCACCTTTTCAAAGGGGTGACCGACACGACGATGATTCATGGCGACGGATGGCAGTTTATCCGGCTGGGACGCTACCTGGAACGCGCCTACGCGACGGCCACTCTGCTGGATGTGCATCGCGAGACGCTGCTGCATGTTCAGGAGGGCGAAAACAACGGCTATCGTTATCTGGAACTGGTGGGGCTGCTGCGCTGCTGTACCTCGTTCGAGGCGTATTGTCAGGTGTATACGGCCGATATTGTGCCGGAACGCATTCTGGATTTTCTCCTGCTCAATCGGGATTTTCCTCACGCGCTTCGGTACGCCATCGACGGCATTCGCCATTCGCTGGAGGCGATTGAGTCCGCGGGAGCAAGGCGCGCACCGGAGGCGCTGCACGCGTGTGTGGGGCGGCTTCAGGCGATGCTGCGCTACACGACGATCGAGGAGATTCTGCGTGGCGATACCGGCGCATTTCTTCATTCGATCCGCGCGCAGTGCCAGCAGATTCACGAGGTACTCTACAGTCATTACATGCACTATTCCGTTCAGGCCGCGCTGGCTCTTTAGCGAGGCCCGGATCGCGAAGCGAATCAACCGAAGCCGATCAATCGTAATCAGCAGTCAGTAAAGGCAGTGGCAGTGAGAACGTACAGCGATATCTCCTCATGGATGTGTGAGCGGCAGGCTCACGGAACTTCGGCAGACGAGGCGAACATGAACTTCTACTCCATCCGCCATCTCACGCGGTTTCGCTATGCGCAGCCGGTGCGCGAAAGCATTATGGAAGTACACATGCATCCGCGGACCGACGAGGCGCAGCACTGTCTTTCTTTTTCGCTTTCCGTCAGTCCGCGTTGCCGCGTGTTCAGCTATCGCGACCACTATGGCAACAACGTGCAGCACTTTGACATTCCCGGGGAACACAATCAGCTTGTGATTCTTGCCGAGTCGGTGATCGAGCAGCACCTGATGGACCCGCTTCCGACGGCTCTGCCGCCCTCGGCGTGGCAGGATCTGGCTGATCAGGTGGAGGACGGCGACTATGGGGAGATGCTTTTACCGAGCCAGTTTACGCAAGACTCTGCCGCGCTGAGGCAGCTTGCCGCAGAACTGCGCGTCAGCCGAGCCGAGGATCCGCTGACGGTGGTGCGTGAACTGACGGAATCGCTCTACCGGTACTTCGAGTATGTGCCGCGCTCGACGCGCGTCGATTCACCGATCGATGAAGCGATTCTGAGTCGGAAGGGCGTCTGCCAGGACTTTACGCACACGATGATTGCGCTGCTGCGATCGCTGGGCATTCCGGCGCGCTATGTCTCCGGCTATCTCTATCGAGGGAGCGATGACCATGACCGGTCCACTCCAGACGCGACGCATGCGTGGGTGGAGGCGCTGCTGCCGGGGCTGAACTGGGTAGGCTTTGACCCGACCAACAACCTGGTGGCGGGATTGCGCCACATCCGCACGGCGATTGGCCGGGACTACGCCGATGTGCCGCCAACGCACGGCATCTTTCGCGGGGATGCGGAGAGCGATTTGTATGTGGCGGTGAAGGTGGAGGCCAGCAGCACGGCGCCGGTGCTGGATCGTCGCCAGCCTGTGCCGGATGACTGGACGGTGCTGGTGGAGCGAGCGCGGGAAGCGCCGCCGCGACCGGCGCAGTCGGCCAGCGCGCAGAGAGCGCAGCAGCAACAGTAGCCAGAGTTTTGCCCCGGCTGAACTTCCGGCCACGCATGCCGGAAGTGGCCTGCTTCCACTTCTTCCCCGTGACGCGCACATTGGTTTTTCAGGAAGCTGCATGAATGCGAGGAAAACTGCGGTCATCATTGGAGCCGGGCCAGCGGGATTGACCGCGGCGCTGGAGCTTTGCCGGCGGTCGGCGATTCACCCGATTGTGGTGGAGGCTTCGACGGAGATTGGCGGACTGTCGCGCACGATCCGCTACAAAGGCAACCGGATGGACGTGGGCGGCCATCGGTTTTTTTCCCGGTCGGATCGTGTGATGGCCTGGTGGACGGAGCTTTTTCCGATTGCGCAGCAGCAGGATGAAGCGATGGCGACGGTTCGCTACCAGAACCAGGAGCGCACGGTGGAGGCCACGGCGGATGCTGAGAGTGACCGCGTGATGCTGTTGCGACCGCGACGCAGCCGGATCTATTTTCTGCGGCGATTCTTTCGCTATCCGCTGGCGCTGGATGGGGCGACGTTGCGCGCGCTGGGCGCGAGGCGAACGGTGAAGATCGGCTGGAGTTATCTGGCGGCCAAAGTTGCTCCGCGCCGACCGGAGCGCACTCTGGAAGATTTCTTTATCAATCGCTTTGGCGGCGAACTCTATCGCACGTTTTTTCGCGACTACACGGAAAAAGTGTGGGGAGTTCCCTGCGCGTCGATCAGCGCGGAGTGGGGAGCGCGGCGGATCAAGGGGCTGTCCTTGCGTGCGGCGGTGGTGCATTTTCTGCGGCAGCAGCGCAGACCGGATGCAGCATCGGAGATTGCGCAGAAGTCCACGGAAACGTCGCTGATCGAGCGATTCCTGTATCCGAAGCTGGGTCCTGGGCAACTGTGGGAGCATGTGGCGCAGCTGGTGGAGCAGGCGGGCGGCGAGATTCGTCTGGATGCGACGGTACGGGGTCTGCATTGCGCCGGGGAGCGGGTTCACGCGGTCACGGTGTCAGATTCTGGCGGCGCAACGACGAAGATCTCTGCCGACTATGTGCTGTCGACGATGCCGGTGCGGGATCTGATTCGCGCGATGAATGAGCCTGCGCCGGAGGCGATTCGAAGCGTGAGTGAGGGTCTGGTCTATCGCGACTTCATGACGGTGGGCCTGCTGGTGGACAAGCTGAGCCTGACGGAAGCGGATGGCTCGCGGCTGCGCGATACGTGGATTTACATTCAGGAGCCGGATGTGCGCGTGGGCCGGTTGCAGATCTTCAACAACTGGAGTCCGTATCTGGTGGCTGATCCGGCGAAGACGTGGATCGGGCTGGAGTACTTCTGCCAGGAAGGGGATGAACTGTGGAGTCGCACGGATGGGTCGATGGCCGAGTTTGCGATGGCGGAAGCGGAGAGGATCGGGATGCTGGAACGCGGCGCGGTGGAGGACTGGCATGTGGTGCGCGTGCCGAAGAGCTATCCGGCGTACTTTGGCAGCTATGAGCGCTTTCCGGAGATCATCGAGTTTGTCAGCCGCTTTGAGAACCTTTTTCTGATGGGGCGGAATGGGATGCACAAGTACAACAATCAGGACCACTCGATGCTGACGGCGATGGTCGCAGTGGATGCGATTCTGGAAGGCAACACGGACAAATCGGCGCTGTGGGCGATCAATACCGAGCAGGAGTACAGCGAGACGAAGCCGGCGCGATAGCAGAATTCCAGGCAGGAGTGATGGCTGGATCAGTTTTTGCGTCGCAGCAGGCTGTTGATGAGAGCGCGGCGACCGCTGATGCGCTCTTCGCGGGCGATCTGGTGCGTACCACGCTCAAAGACGGCGATGCTGTCATAGAAGTGCATGGAAAGCGTGGAGCGCGTGAAGTCGGTGGGGGGCATCTGGCTGCGGGTCCAGTCGGCGTTCAGTTCGTCGATCAGCTGCTTACACAGCTCGATGAAGGAGCCTTGGCGTCCGAGTCCGCCGCCGTATTCGTCCCAGTAGGCGGTGTGCAGGTCTTCAACCATATAGACGCCGTTGCGAGCCGTGCGGGGATAGAGAAAGCGGAAGGTTTCGACGACGTGGTCCATCTGATGGCTGCCGTCGTCGAGGACGATGTCGGGCGTTCCAAACTCGTCGAGGACGCTTTGCAGAAAGGCGGTATCGGCCTGGCTGCCGATGCGAATGTCGATCTGGCTTTCAGCAAACCGGGCGCACTCGGGGTTGATGTCGATGCCGACGATGTGAGCGTGGGGTCCGAGCCAGCGCTTCCACATCTGCGCGGAGCCACCGCGCCCGCAGCCGATCTCCAGAAAGAGGACGGGACGGTGTCGATAGCGATGGAAGTGCTGTTCGTAGGCAGCGAAGTAGTGCGTCCACTTGTGGATGGTGCGCTGGCGATTGTTGAGGAACTCTGACCACAGACTCACGCGCACACCATCCTGGTCGCAAGGGCGACGACTATTGGACTGTCAGGGCGACCGATGCCGAGTGTTCCGCCGCCGTGACACCGTTGCTGGTCTGCGCAGTGACCGTGATGGTGTAGGTTCCGGGCGGGGTACCACCGAAGATCGGTCCCAGATGGTAATACCAGTACTGCGCCGAGCATCCTGTGGCGCTCATCAGCGTGACAGAAGCAAGCAGGATCAGCATCAGGTTGCGCATCATCCTGCGCCGCCTGCGGGCGAGCCATCCGATGCCGAGGATGCCGGGCAGCAGGGCCAGATAAGCTCCGTTGCCGCGCGCCAGCGGCGCACCCGGCATAGCGGGCTTGTGGAGCCAGCCGGCGGTGGTGGAACTGGTGGCCGTGGTTTGAATGTTCATGACCGCTGTTTGCGGTGTGGCCGTGGTGATCTCCATATTGGCCGGCGTGTTGTTGCAGGTTACGTAGTCGATAGGCAGGCCGGAACAGGAGAGACTGATGAATCCTGTGAAGCCGTTCAGCGGGGTGATGGTGATGGTGGTCGCCGCCGTGCCGCCGGTTTTGACGGTGAAGGTGGTGGGCGACAGTGCGATGGTGAAATCTGGCACCGCGGTTGCTTCCGTATGCAGAGTGAACGGTTTGGAGCTGGAAGCGGTGTCTGAGGCGGTGCCTGCAAACTCCGCGTGGAGCGCGTGATCGCCGGCGGGGAGATTGTCGACTCGGAACCTGGCCGATCCCTGCGCGTCAAGAGCCGCGCCGGAGAGCCAATGGGTAGCGTTGCCGATGATGTCGACCAGGGAGACTGCGCCGCTGACCGGCTGACCGGTATCGTCGGTGACGGTGACCGTGACGGTATTGTGCCCGGCGGCATCTCTGGCGACCGGCGACATGGTTGTGTAGGTGCGTGACTGAGCGGAAGCCAGCCCGGTTACCAAAAAAGCACAGAGCAAAGCCGCTCCTGTGCGCGCCATCCGGCGCATGATCCATCTATGCATCACCCGCAAACTGTCCTCTGCCCGCAAAAATCACTCTCGCTGGAAAACGATCCGTTCTACCATTGTATCCGGCCCGCGCGGCGAAACGGGTCTTGCGAGCCGGGAATCGGATATGTGCGCTGCATTTTGAGCCGGAAACGGTTCTTCACGCCGAACCTCTGGCCGGGAACTCTTCCTGATGAGACGCACGAACGGGCTGCCGGTGAGCGAGATGGCAGTTGTGGCGGAAGCATGGGCTGGCCGGGATTGATATGCTGGCGACGAGGATTCTTCCGTTGATTGCACATCTGCGCGGCAAACTGATCCACAAGCAGCCCGGCCAGGCGATCGTCGAAACCGGCGGCGGGGTGGGCTATGAGGTCACGATTCCGATTCCCACGTTTACGGCGTTGCCGGGGTTGGGCGAAGTGGTGGCGCTGCATATTCACACGCAGGTTCGCGAAGACCAGATCGCGCTGTTTGGCTTTTATGAGCCGGACGAGAAGCGCCTCTTCGAGCGGCTGATCGGGGTGACGGGAGTGGGTCCGCGGCTGGCGATTACGCTGCTGAGCGGACTGACGCCGGAGCGAGCGGTGACGGCGATTCGCGCGCAGGACCATGCCATGCTGACACGCATTCCGGGCGTGGGCAAGAAGCTGGCGGAGCGGCTGGTGCTGGAGCTGAAGGACAAGCTGGATGACTTTGCCACGGCGCCGGTGGCTGCGGCGGTGCAGGGTGTTGCGGTGGAGGATGTTCTGTCGGCGCTGACGAATCTGGGATATCAGCGGGTGGCGGCGGAAAAAGCTGTCCAAGCTGCGGTGGGCAAGGATGAAAGCCTGGCTGCTGACTTTGACGGACTGTTTCGTGCAGCGCTCAAAACGATACGCTGAGGGAGGGTGGACGATGCCAGGCAAACGCACGAAGACAACGGCATCGAAGGCTGTGGGCCAGACGTCGAAGCCTACGTCGCAATCAGCCGCGCAATCAGCCGCGAAGCCTGTCGCGGGAGCGCATCTTCGGCCCGAAGCAATGACGTTTCTGCGCGCGCTGATTCGCGCGAACCGGCGCGATCCGGTGGAGGCGCGCGAGTGGTTTCAGACGCACAAGGCAGAGTGGGAGAGCGAGCTGAAGCAGCCGATGCTGGCCATTCTTCGCGCGGTGACCGAGGCAATGGAGTCGTTTGCGCCGGAGCATGTGCGCGCGCCGGAAAAAAGCTTCTTTCGCATCTATCGCGATACGCGGTTCTCCGCGGACAAGCGACCGTACAAGGAGCATGTGGCGGCGTGGTGGACACATCGCGAGCTGGAAAAGACCTCTGGCGCGGGGTTCTATTTTCACGTTTCGCCGAGCGAGGTGATTGTGGCGGCGGGGGCGTACATGCCGGGCAAGGATCAGCTTGCGGCGATACGGAACTGGCTGGCCGGGCATCACAGGGAGTTTCGCAGGCTGCTGGAAGCGCCGGGGCTGCGCGAGACGTTTGAGGAGTTTGAAGGCAATGCGCTGACGCGTCCGCCGGCGGGTTTTGGGGCGGACCATCCAGCGCTGGATCTGCTGCGCTGCCGGCAGTGGGGACTCTCCTGCACGCTGCCGGTGGAGGTGGCGCTGAAGGCGGGATTTTCGGCGGAGATTGAGCGGCGATTTCGGCTGGCGGCGCCGATGGTTGCGGCGTTGAACGGGGCGATTCTGGCTCCGTTGGCGGCGCCGAAGATGGAGCGGCGGCGGGTGTTGTTCGGGTTCGGCGAAGGCAAAAAACCGGCAAATACAGCTAAAAATCGCTAATTTCAGGACAAATCCAGCAAAAACCTGTGGAAATAGCCCTTTTGCGGTTGACACGGCACCCTGAAAAGTCGCAAGGTAACCATCGACAGGTTTCTCCGGAGCCGCGTCCCTATTGAGGATTTCCTCATCTGAAACTGTGTCGTAGTTGCCGTGCACAGCGATCAGGGGGATGGTTTATCCGGGAAGCCGGGCAACGCATTTCACAGCCGAGGAATGGCTGAAAACGGAGGAGAGAAGATATGGCAGCAGGAATGACGAAAACCGCGCTGATCCGCCAGATGGCGGAGAAGCTGGAGATGACCAACAAACAGGCGGGAGCGTTCCTCGACCTTCTGGCCGAGACGGCGATCAAGGAGACGAAGAAGAACGGCCTGTTTATTATCCCGGGCATTGGCCGCCTGGTGAAGGCCGAGCGCAAGGCGCGCATGGGCCGCAATCCGCAGACGGGCGCGCAGATCAAGATCAAGGCGAAGACCGTGGTCAAGTTCCGCGTGGCGAAGTCGGCCAAGGACGCGATCGCGCCGACCAAGAAGTAGTTTCATCGTTCGCAGGAAAAACAGCAGGCGCATCCCTGGCGGGTGTGCCTGCTGTTTTTTTGCCGTATGCCTGCTGCGATTATGCAGCGGGCTTTTGGTTTTGGGTGGCGGATGTGGGCAGGGCAGCGCGTGCGACCAGTCCCAGGCCGCAGGCGATGAGCAAAGCGCGCACCAGCAGTTGTGCGTTGTATTGCCAACTGAGCGCGGCAAAGCTGACAAAGATGCCGAGAGCGGCGACCTCCTGAAGCCAGGCGGCGGTCCACTGCGTGTGACCTGGCGTGGCAGGCCGAGTGCTGGCAGCGCCCGCGACCTCAAAGGCAAGCAGAACGGGCAGGGCGATGAGCGCGCCGACCGGAGGCAGGAGCACGCAGACGGCCGCTGCGAGCAGAAGCGATCCAAGAGCCTGGAGACGCGGGCGGGAATGAGCCGAGGCCCACAGGCGCAGAGCCGCGCCGAGACCGCTGATCACGATGGCGAGCCAGGTGACGACGACGATGCCTGAGGTGGAACTGATTCCGAAGGTGCTTTGCCAGACGCCCAGCCAGACCCAGAGGGTGTGCGGACCGGCATAGTTTGCCGACTGCCATGGAGCGAGATAGCCCGCTGCCAGCGCGGCGGCGTAGACCACGACTCTGAGTCGCGTCAGCGACCAGCCTGATTGCATGTTGTGTGTGCTCCTGTCACTGGTATCAGAGTAAACTCTGATCCTGCCACGAGCCGGAGGTGGCGTGTGGAGTCTCTACAATCGGAAGATATGGCAGACGCAGAAGGGCCGGAGACGATCGTCGCGGTTTCGACGCCGCCCGGGCGAGGCGGAATCGGGATTGTGCGGCTCAGCGGTGCGCGGGCGGCAGAGATGGGCGCGAAGCTGGTTCGACTGCGCGGCGTGCTGCGCCACGCGACAGCGTGCCTGGCGGACGTGCTGGACACAGACGTGCCGGACACGGACGTGCCGGGCACGAATCGGGAGACAGAGCATGGTGCGCGGATCGATGAAGCGCTGGTGACCTGGTTTGAGGCGCCGCGCTCCTACACCGGGGAAGACGTAGTGGAGATTGCGGCGCATGGCTCGCCGGTGGTGCTGGATGCTCTGGTGCGTCATGCGCTGCGGCTGGGGGCCGAGCTTGCGCAGCCGGGGGAATTTACGCAGCGCGCTTTTTTGAGCGGTCGGATGGACCTGACGCAGGCCGAGGCTGTGCGAGACCTGATTGAAGCGCAGACGCTGGCTCAGGCGCGGTTGGCGGCGAGCCAGATGGGTGGCGCGCTGAGCCGACGCGTGCATCCGGTGAAGAGCGCGCTGCTGGAACTGATTGCGCGGCTGGAGGCGGGGATCGACTTTGCCGAGGATGACCTGGAGGTGGCGACGGACGAAGAGATCCTGAGTCGCATGGAGAGCGTGAAAGGGCCGCTGGCGGAGTTGGCGGCAACGTTTCATCATGGGCGTGTGTTGCATGATGGATTGACGCTGGCGATTGTGGGGCGTCCGAATGCGGGGAAAAGCTCACTGTTCAATGCGCTGGTGGAGCGGGATCGTGCGATTGTGACGTCGATTCCCGGCACGACGCGGGATGTTGTGAGTGAACGCGTTGCGATGGGGGGAATTCCGCTGGAGCTGGTAGATACGGCTGGACTGCGGGAAGCGGTTCCGGGGATGGATGAAGCGGAGCGGCTGGGGATGGCGCGCAGTCGCACGGCGCTGGCGGATGCAGCGCTGGTGCTGCTGGTGGTGGATGCGACGCAGGAAATGTGTGAGGAGGATCGAGCGCTGCTGGCGGAGCTGGAGGGTCGAGCGGCGATTCTGGTGAGGAACAAGGCGGATCTGCTGCGGGAAGCAGCGGCGACGGAGTGGGAGGGATTGATCCCGAGCGTTCTGACCTCGGCGGTGACCGGCGAGGGTGTGGAAGCGCTGCGCGCGGCGATTGTGCGGCTGGCGACGGGCGGCGCTGCTGCAGAGCCAGGCATGTTGACGACGCTGCGGCACCAGCAGAGTGTGGTGACGGCGCTGGCCGCATTGGACGACGGTCGGCGCGCCGTGGCCGACGGAACGCCGCATGAGATGCTGCTGCTGGACCTGTATCGTGCGCTGTGGGCGCTGGATGCGCTGACCGGGCAGACGACGACCGATGACGTGCTGCAACTGATCTTCAGCACCTTCTGTATTGGAAAATAGACTCAACTCTCAGGTGGTAATTCTGGCCGAAGACAAGCATTGCACCTGGATCAGGAATACCGAGGCCGATCACAGCTCGGGGTTGTTGTCGTCCCAGCCAGACACCTGAGATATCTAGGATTTTGTTCTGGGTCGGCCCGATGGACGATAATCTGCGGCGCCGCTCTGGCTGTGAGCTGACGCGTCGACTGAATTCCAGGTCTCAGGAGCGAGACCCGGGGAGTTTCCATTCATTGAAAAGCGTGAAATGAATGGGGTTTGGATTTTACGCGTGCCGTGGGCGGATGATGGGGCTGCGAGAGCGCATTACGCCGAGGTTCCGGTGGGGTTTGGCTGTGTGGATGGGCGGAGATCTGGACGGCGGCGGGCTGGCATGACGCGGATCCGGGTGGCATGGAAAGTGGGGCCGTCCGTGGCGCCGGCGATGCGAATAAGGTCGCCCGGCTTGAGGTCAGCGAGAGCGATGGAGTCGCGCAGGTGATGGATGGATGTCTGCGGATCGGTGGTGACGGTAATGGATGTGCGATTGACCAGATCAAGGACGGTAATCTGTGTGCCCTGAATGGAGGTGATGCTGCCGGCTAGCCAGGTTTTGCCGTAGCTGGTTTCGAAGGTCTTGAGTCGAGCGACACGAGCTGGATCGAGCCGGACGATAGCGACGGCACCGACGGAGCGGGTTGTGTCGTTGACGTCTCCCATGGCGGTGAGGATGTCGCCGGGGTGGAGATCAGAGGGCGCGATGGATTTCATATGCGGTCGTGTAGCTTCGTCGGGAGCAGGATGACGCGGCCTGCGTGGAAGCTGCAGGATGCGTGTGTTGGCGTTGAAGTGGACGGTGTAGAGCGAGCCGTTTTCGAGCTTGAGGGTGAGGGTCGAGGGATCGATGGCGGTGGCGGTGCCAAGGATGCCGCGCGCGCCTGGAAGCCATGCGCCGAGACGTGCTCCGGGCGCGGCAGGATGATCGGTTGCCTGAGCCGAGACGACGCCGTAGCGCGGTGCGAATCCTGCGCTCAGGGCGAGGACGGCTGCAAGAACGAAGCTAACGCGAGGATGAAGTGGAAGTTGGAAGCGCATGGAACCCTCCTGAGGGCACTATCTAACACCTTAGACGAAAGAAATGTCTCCGGAGATGCCGGGCGATCATCCAATAAACTCAATGGGAGACAAGGCAGGCATGACGACGACCCATCTCAATGTGGACGATCGAGCACCGGAGGCGGCCCGACGAGTGGAACTGGCGGAGGCGTTTCTGGCGGTGAGAAAGCAGACGCGCGATCTGGTGGCTCCGCTGAGCGCAGAGGACATGATGGTGCAGTCGATGCCCGAGGCTTCGCCGGTGAAGTGGCATCTGGCGCATACGACGTGGTTCTTTGAATCGTTTGTGCTGGAGCCGTTTGCTGCCGGGTACAGGTCGTTTAATCCGGATTTTCGCTGGCTTTTCAATAGCTACTATCGAAGCTTTGCGCGCTTTCCGGACAAGCATCTGCGCGCGTCGTTTTCTCGACCGGGGCTGGAGGAAGTGCTGGCGTATCGGCGGCATGTGGAGGCGGCGGTTGCGGCGCTGCTGGAGGGTGACGGGACTGTGCCGGAAGTGAGAGATCGAGTGTTGCTTGGGATGCATCATGAGCAGCAGCATCAGGAGCTGATTCTGACCGATGTGCTGCACGCGCTGGCGAGCAACCCGCTGCAGCCTTCGTATCTGCCAGCGGTCGAGATGGCGACGGTTGAGCCGTTGCCGCTGACCTTTGAGTGGTGGCCGGGCGGGCTGAAGGCGATGGGAGCGACAGAGGGATTCAGCTTTGATAACGAGCGACCGGCGCATCGCGTGTGGCTGGAGCCGTTTGCGCTGGGCAGTCGACTGATTACGAATGCGGAGTATGCGGAGTTCATGGCGGATGGCGGGTATGCGCGCCCGGAGCTGTGGCTCTCGGATGGATGGCAGCAGGCGCAGAGTCAGGCTTGGCAAGCGCCGCTTTATTGGACGAAGGAAGCGGGCGAGTGGGAGGTGTTTACGCTACGAGGGCGGTGGCCGCTGAGCGATGTGAGACATCTGCCGGTGATGCATGTGAGCTACTACGAAGCCGATGCCTATGCGCGCTGGGCGGGTAAGCGACTGCCAACGGAAGCGGAGTGGGAGAGCGTGGCGAGCGAGCAGAAGGTGACGGGAAATCTGCTGGAAGGTGGACGAATGCTGGCGGCTCCGAGCGCGAAGGAGGATGGCGTGGGACAACTCTTTGGCGATGGGTGGGAGTGGACGGCGAGCGCGTATCTGCCGTATCCGGGATTTTCCCCGCTGCCAGGGGCGCTGGGTGAGTACAACGGAAAATTCATGAGCGGGAAGATGGTGCTGCGAGGCGGATCGCTGGCTACCGCGAGCAGTCATATTCGCGCGACGTATCGGAACTTTTTTGTGCCGGAGACGCGCTGGCAGTTTTCGGGAATTCGACTGTGCGAGAGCTGCGCGTGATCGACGAGACGGAGAGCGGGGACGCGGTTGCTGAAGCTGTACGCGAGGGACTTCTGGCTTATCCGAAGACCCTGCCTCCGTGGCTTTTTTATGATGAGCAAGGCTCTGCGCTCTTCGAGCAGATTACCGCTCTGCCGGAGTATTATCTGACGCGGATGGAGCGGGAGCTGCTGCATCGACACGGGAGAGAGATTGCGGCGGGTCGGGATGAATGGCGCCGGATGTCGGTGGTAGAGCTGGGCGCTGGGTCGGCGCAGAAGACAGCATGGCTGCTGCGGGCATTGGATGCGGAGGGACGTGGGATATCGTATCTGCCGATGGATATCTCTGCAACCGCTCTGCGCGAGGCCGAGGAGCAGCTTGGCCGGGAGTTTCCGCAGCTTCGGCTGCGGCCGGTGTTGACGGACTTTATGCGTGAGAGGCCGACGCTGCCGATCGATGCGGAGGCCCAGCGGCTGCTGCTTTGGCTGGGTTCGAGCGCAGGTAACTTTGAGATGGAAGACGCAGTGAAGATTTTACGCGATGCTTCCGCGGAGATGCGCGAGGGGGATTTACTGCTGCTGGGGCTGGATGGCGCGCCGGAAGCGAATGGTCGTGAAACCGACAAAAAGATCAGCGACCTTTTGCGCGCCTATGACGATGCGGCGGGTGTAACAGCGGCGTTCAATCGCAATCTGCTGAAGCGCATGGGCCGAGAGCTGGGCGCGGAATTTTGTGTAGAGCAATTTGAGCATGAGGCGCGATGGAACGGCCGCACAAGCTGCGTGGAGATGCATCTGGTGAGCAAGATAGCGCAAAGTGTGTTTGTGCGTGAACTGGAGCGATCGTTTGATTTTCAGGCAGGCGAGTCGATTCATACGGAAAACAGTCGCAAGTTTACGCGGGACGAAGCGCGCGCGCTGGTGGCAGCGGCAGGATTTTCCACGGTGAAAAGCTGGCATGATCCGGATGGATGGTATGGGTTGTATCTGGGGCAGCGGGTGTAACCCGAGCGCTTGTTTTGCAGGCGAGTGCGGATCAAAAGGCAAAGCCGGATTTCAACTCGCAATGGTAGACGCGTGTGTGGTCCGCCATCTGACTTTGTCGAAGGGTGCAGCGTGTCCAGCTTGTTTCGATATCCGGACCCAGCGGAAAAACCATCAGTGTGCCATCCAGCTCGGCTTCAATGCTTACACCCTCTTCATTGGCGGGTAAGGTGAAGTTGAGGGTTCGTCCGAAGAAGACAGGAAACAGATGATGGACGCTGGAGTTGAGCGAGGTGCGATAGACCTCTGCCTCGATGAGGAAGGTGGCTGTATCGGACCAATCGAGAGCGGAGACGGAAATTTTCTGGCCACCGTCTTTGTATCCGGAGTCGTCGATACGGGTGAACGGACAGGGGCCTGCGATGCAGGAGACGCGTACCTGGCGAAAGGTGTTGCCGACGCCGGCATCGAGCGAAGCCTGACCGAGAGCGGCCTTCCAGTGTCCGTCTGGCGAGCAGGGTTCGAGGCTGTTGCAGGGAAGATTTCCTGCATTGTGCGCTTCAAAGATTTGAGTGATGCTGCCGATGTTGCTCTCTGATGTTGCGTTTTCTACATAGCGAATGCGTATGTTGGTGATTCGGGTGATGTGCGTTCCGGGGTTTCCATCGGTGGGCGGTGTGGGCAGCTCGCGCAGATGAAAGACGTATAGCGGATTGCGGGCCGAGCGTAAGCCAACGGAAAGCTGCTCAGTGAAAGACTGGTAGTGATCGTGGGAGAACTGGAAGTTCAGCTTTGCCCCGGGCAGGACGACTTTGCGCAGCGGGATGCGAAAGTATCCCTGGCTGTCGGTTTCAACGGTCACGGAGGTGCGTCCGGATTGCAGGGATACCTGGGCCTGGGCGATGGGTTGCTGGCGGCGCACATCCTTGTCCTGACGGAGCAGGACACCCTGCACGACCAAAGCGCCGAGGCCGGAGTCGCGGCGGATGAGCATGAGCAGCGCTGAGACCAGAATGACAATCGCTGCGACCGCGACAACACGCCAGCGCCTGCGATGGAAGATCGGCATGAAAGAAAACCTCTGAAGCAGGATACTCTTCTGCAGGGCAGCGATGACGGAGCGTGAGTGGTCCAAGGCAACTCTTTGCGTCTGGATGTATTCTTTTGACTTGTAGCATTGCACGCAAGCGGTGTGGAGAAGTGCCTGAAGGAGGTGCAGACAGCGAAACTGTATGCCGACTCACGACTCATCAGCTTTTCTCCGGAGGCCACGGATGACGCGTAGGGAGGCGCTGCAACGCATGGTGCAGCTTTGCGGTGCGTCATGGGCGGGAGGCTGCGCTACGCCACTGTTGGCGGCTGCTTCGTCGCATGCACCGTCAAACAAAGCGCAGGTTGACGCGAGCGAACAGCGTTACGCTTTCAGCCCGGAAGAAGATGCGATTCTGGATCAGATGGAGCGTGCCAATTTTCTTTTTTTCTGGGAACAGGGGCATCCGCAGACAGGGCTGATCAAAGACCGTTGTAACACGCGCGTGCAGGATACGAGCATCGTGGCCAGCATTGCATCGACGGGTTTTGGCCTGACGGCGATCTGCATTGCGGAGAAGCGCGGATTCATCGGCCGCTCGGATGCACGATTGCGGGTGGTGCAGACACTGTCTTCGCTGTGGCATCGATTGCCGACGCATCGCGGATTTTATTTTCACTATGCGAATCTGGCGACGGGCGAACGCATATGGGATGCGGAGGTGTCTTCGGTGGACACGGCGATTTTGCTGTGTGGGGTGCTGATGTGTAAAGCGCACTTTGAGGACGTGGATATTCGCAAACTGGCGCAGGCGATCTATGATCGCGTGGATTGGTCCTGGCTCTCAGAAGATACGGCACTGTTGGCGATGGGCTGGACGCCGGAGCTTGGTTTTCTGGCCAGCAAGTGGGATGACTACAGTGAGCTGATGATGATTTATCTGCTGGGCATGGGATCGATGACGCATCCGCTGCAAAGTGATGCGTGGCTGGCATGGAAGCGGACGCTTTTTGAATACGATGAATTGCGCTATATCGGCTCGTATGCGCCGCTGTTTGTGAATCAGTACTCGCAAGCGTGGTTTGATTTTCGCAACAAGAAAGACCACTTTGCAGATTACTTTGAGAACTCGATTCTTGCTACGGAAGCACATCGGCGCTTTTGTGTGGATATGAATACGCGGTTTCCGGATTACACCAATGCGCTGTGGGGCATCACAGCTTCCGATACTGCGCATGGCTACGCAGCCTGGGGTGGACCGCCGGCAACGGGGCCGATCGATGGAACGATTGTGCCCTGCGCGGCTGCTGGATCGTTGCCGTTTCTGCCGAAGGAGACGATGCGGGTTCTGCGCACGATTCACGATCATTATCCGCAGACGTGGTCGCGGTATGGCTTTGTGGATGCGTTCAATCCGCTGACGGGATGGGTAGATACGGACGTGATTGGGATTGATACGGGCATCACCATGCTGATGGCGGAGAATGCTCGCACGGGTTTTGTGTGGAGCACGTTTATGCGCAACGAAGAAGCGCAGCGCGGCATGCAGAAGGCCGGTTTTCAGCCGTACAAGCATCCGCCGTATCCCTACGAGGGATGGTCGTAATGCGCTTTGTGAGGAGCGCTTGCTGCGGGACGGCGATGGAGGCCAGAGCGTGTTGCGAGCGTTGCGGTGAGGTGAGAGGAAGCATCCCGACTTGCCAGAAGGATGACGATAGAATGACGGTTTACGGGCGCGTCTCGGGAGGACTCGTGCTTTCGCTGTGAGATGGGAGAGTTTGCGCCTGGAATCAACGCCATGAAAGATGAAAGCCGGACAGCATGAAGGAATCGGTTTCAACAGCAGCGGAAAAGCTGAATCGGGAGGAATCCTCCGGACAGGCATGGTCGGATCGCGTGCGCGCGTTGCGCAACATTCCGCCTGTGCTGCAATTTGTGTGGCAGTCCGGGCCATCGGTGGTGTTCTGGAATATTACGCTGCGCATTGTGGTGGCATTTCTTCCGGTGGGTGTGGGCATTATTGGTCGCTACATCATTGATGGCGTGAACCACATCCGCCTGCATCAGCCTTTGCCGGAGCACTTCTGGTGGCTGGTTGCAGGTGAAATGATTCTGGCGATTCTGATTGGGGTTCTGCTGAGATTTGTGGACTATCTCGACAGCCTGCTTGCGGATCGGTATACGCATCATGTGAGCGTGGAGGTGATGCGCAAGGCGGCGGCGCTGGACGTAACGGTCTATGAGGATCCGGTTTTCTATGATCGTCTGGAGCGCGCGCGGGTGCAGGCGACGGATCGTCTGGCGATGATCCAGATGATGGGGCGGCTGATCCAGCAGACCGTGACGGCGATTGCTTTTTCGGCGGTGCTGGTGCGGTATTCGCCACTGCTGCTGCTGTTGCTGGTGATTGGAATTGTGCCGGCGTTTCTGGGAGAAAGCCACTTTGCCTTCCTGTCGTATGCGAAGAATCTGCGGCAGACTCCGCTGCGGCGGCAGATGGATTATCTGCGTCAGGTGGGAGCAAGCAAGGAAGCTGCGAAGGAGCTGAAACTCTTCAACCTGAGTGGCTATCTTACGGAGCGTTTCAGTGCGCTTTCGCTGAATATCTATCACCAGAATATTGACCTGAACCGGAGGCGACTTTTCTGGGGCGGATTGCTGGCGATTCTGGGACAGTTTGGCTACTATGCCGCGTACGGCCTGAGCATCTATCGCACCATTGAGGGTCAATATACGGTGGGCGATCTGACGCTGATTACCACGGCGATTCTGCAGGCGATGAGCAATATCCAGATGGTATTTTCCACGGCCTCCGGTGTGGCCGACCAGGCGCTTTTCCTGACGGATCTGCTGGCGTTTTTTGAGATGAAGCCGCGTGTGGAGTCGCGTGTGAATGGATTGCGCGCGCCGAGGCCGATTCGTCGCGGCTTTGAATTTCGCAACGTTTCGTTTGCGTATCCGGGAACGACGCGGCGTGTGTTGCGTGACTTCAACCTTATGCTGTCGCCCGGTGAGCGGATTGCGCTGATTGGCGAGAATGGCCAGGGAAAGACGACGGTCGTGAAACTGATTACGCGGCTGTACGATCCGACGGAAGGCCAGATTTTGCTGGATGGAGTGGATCTGCGCGAGTATGATCTGGACGATCTGCACTCCGAGATTGGCGTGATCTTTCAGGACTTCATGCGCTATGAGATGACTGCGCGAGAAAACATAGCCGTGGGACGCGTGGAGCTACCGCATACGCCGCAAGAGATTGAGGACGCTGCGGAAAAGAGTCTGGCCGCGAGCGTGATTGCCAAACTGCATCACGGCTATGACCAGATGCTGGGTCGCCGGTTTGAAGGCGGTGTGGATCTCTCTGGCGGCGAGTGGCAGCGACTGGCGCTGGCACGGGCGTATCTGCGGGATGCACAGTTGCTGATTCTGGATGAGCCAACGGCGGCGCTGGATGCGCGCAGCGAGATGGAGGTCTTTGAGCGCTTTGCGGACCTGACGCAGAACAAGATGGCGCTGCTCATCTCGCATCGGTTTTCTACGGTTCGCATGGCGGATCGCATTGTTGTGCTTGAAGGTGGTTGCCTGGTGGAAGAAGGAACACACAATCAACTGATCGCTTCCGGTGGACGATATGCATCGATGTTTGAGATGCAGGCTGCAAGCTATCGCTGAGGGAAAATGACCAAGCCAATATCCACAACTTCAACACTGGAAGAGCAGTTCCCTGCCCTGATGGAATCTCTGCGCGAGGCGGCACGTGTGGCAGCCGCGTGGGAGGTGGTGCCATGGCCCAGAAATCGTTCGCAATTCTCGGATCGAGCTGAGGCGCTGAGCACATCCCTGCGGAAACTGGAAAAAGATTTTGCACGGTTCCCTGCCGACAATTTTCCTTTGCATCAGCCGCTTCGTCGCAGTGCATTTCTGGAGGTAGAAAAAGGCATTCGCCTGCTGCGCTCTGCGCTTGCCGATCATCCGCGTGAAGCGGAGTTGCTGCCGCGTCTGGTTTCAGGATTCACGCAGGACGAACCTCGACTTTCCGGACTCTCTCACCTTTATCTGGCGACGGTGGAGTATCAATTCCGGGTAGAGAGTCTGTTGTTCTTTGTGGATGAACTGCAGAAGCATGAGCCGCTTCTTTACAGGGAAATCTGGCAGTTGGGGACGCACCTGAAGTTTGCGTTGCTGGAGCAACTGCTGAAAGATGCTGCGGTGCTTTTGGATGCTTCGGACTGCGAGGATGTGGCGCAGCGCGCGATGTATTGCGTGGACAGTCTGCGGCAGATTGCGCTGGTGGATTGGGCAGGAGTGCTGGAATCGCGGATTACGTTTGACGCGATTCTGCTTGAGGATCCGATCGGCTGCTATGCCGGAATGGATTTTGAAAGCCGAGAGCTGTATCGAAGGCGTGTGGCATTTCTTGCGCGTCACTCGGACTATGGCGAGCTGCGCGTGGCACAGGCTGCGATGGAGCTGGCGAAAGGCGCAAAGGACGATGTGGCGCTGCAAGCGCGCGCCAATCTTCGGCGCAAGCATGTGGGCTACTATCTGCTGGATGAGGGGTTTGCTGCGCTGGGGGCGAGGATTGGATTTCATCCTCCGTTGATCTGGAGGATTCGCGAAAGTGTGCGCGCGTCGGCGGATGAGTTTTACATAGGCGGGATTGTGATTCTGACTATTCTGCTGACGGCGCTGCCGCTGTTTCCGCTGGCCGCCTATGACCATATCTGGGGGCAACTGCTACTGGCGTTATTGTTGCTGGTGTTGCCGGCTTCGCAGGCCTCGGTGGAGCTGGTGAACACGGTGATCAGCGCGTGCTTTGATCCCGCTCCGCTGCCGCGCCTGGACTTCAATGCAGGAATCGCTGACAACTGCGCTACGCTGGTTGCTGTTCCCACGCTGCTGCTGAATGCGGAGCAGGTGCGGGATCTTTTCAATAGTCTGGAAGTGCGGTATCTGGCAAACCGCGATACCCAGCTCCATTTTGCATTGCTTACGGACTTGCCGGACTCGATCAGCAAGCCGAACGACAAGGATGGGCATCCGCTGGTGGACCTGGCGATGGAGTTGACGGAGGATCTGAACCGGAGATATGCAGGCGCGGGCCGGGGGAGCTTTCTACTGATGCATCGGCACCGCATCTTTAACCATCGACAAGGGACATGGATGGGCTGGGAGCGAAAACGTGGAAAGCTGCTGGACCTGAATAAATTTCTGACCGGCGAGTTTGATGCGTTTCCCATCAAGGCAGGCAATCTCAAGGCTCTGCAAGGCATTCGGTATGTGCTGACGCTTGATTCGGATTCGCAACTGCCGCGCGGCTCTGCCGCGCGGCTGATTGGTGCGATGGCTCATCCACTGAACCAGGCGATCATCGATCCTGTCTCCCGCGTGGTCAAGACCGGATACGGAATCCTGCAGCCGCGCATCAGTGTGACCGTGTACTCGTCGATTCGCTCGCGCATGGCCAACATCTTCTCCGGGCAGACCGGGCTGGATATCTATACGCGCGCGGTTTCCGATACGTATCAGGATCTTTTTGGGGAAGGCATATTCACGGGTAAAGGAATCTATGAGCTGGAGACGCTCCATGCTGTTTTGAATCGGCGTTTCCCGCGGAATGCGCTGCTGAGCCATGATCTGATTGAAGGCGCGTATGCACGTGCCGGACTCGTCACCGATGTGGAGCTGATTGACGATTATCCATCGCATTACAGCGCGTACAGCAGACGGAAGCATCGCTGGGTGCGCGGGGATTGGCAGATTGTGCAGTGGATGTTCGGGCGTGTTCCGGAAGAGTCTGGGCGCATGGTGCCGAATCCCATCTCGTTTCTGTCGCGATGGAAGATTTTGGACAATCTGCGACGCTCGCTTGTGGATCCGTTTCTGTTTCTATACTTCCTTGCGGCATGGATGGTGCTACCCGGATCGCCGGTCTATTGGACTGTGTTGATGCTGGTGTTACTGGTTGCGCCCGCACTCTTGCAGTTTGTGGTCAGCCTGCTCCGCATGGCCACAGCGACCTCGCAAACGATGACGATCGGCGAGGCCATTGCGGGGTTGGGGCGGAATCTGTTGATTACGCTGCTGAACCTGCTGCTGCTGCCGCATCAGGCGCTGCTTGGGTTCGATGCCATCCTGCGCTCGCTGGTGAGGGGATGGATCACGGGAGAACGACTGCTGGAGTGGGAGACGGCGGCGGAAGCGGAAGTGGCGCGCAATCGCAGAACTCCGGTGGACCGCTATATGGCGTGGGTTCCTGTGGTGTCGCTGCTGCTTGGAGGCGCGCTCTGGCTGGACCGGGAGCATCGCAACGCGCTGTGGGTGGCGGCGCCGTTGCTGGTGGGCTGGCTGCTGGTGCAGGTGCTGATTGTATGGCTCAATCGCACGCCGGGTGTGCAGAAGCAAACGCTGACGCAGGCCGAGCGCGACCGGATGTTGGGCCATGCGCTGCGCATCTGGAGCTACTTTGATCACTTCGGCTCGGCTGCGCACAGCCATCTGATTCCGGACAACGTGGAAGAAGAGGGATTTCGCGAAGCCGCGCGTGTGTCGCCGACGAATATAGGCCTGCTGCTGAATGCGCGTCAGGCTGCGTATGCCTTTGGCTTTCTCATGTTGCCGGAGTTTGCCGAGCGCACGGCGAATTCGCTGGCAACGATTGCCCGGCTGGCCAAGTTTCGCGGCCATCTTTACAACTGGTATGACACGCGCAGCGGCCAGCCTTTGGATGCCGCTCCGTTTGTCTCGACGGTCGACAGTGGAAATTTTGTGGCGTCTTTGCTGACGCTTGCTGCCGGCACGCGGTCTTTGCTGGATGCGCCACTACTGCCCGCGCGGGTCTTTGAAGTCTTCGCGGTCTATCGTTTGATCGCACCCAAGGACGACGAGCTTCACGCTTTCTTTCGCGAACATCCAACTCCGGTGAAGGCTGCGAGCACGGAAGCGTGGTTGAAGTGGCTGGCTGCATCGGTTCATGCGCTGGACGAGGCGCATGGCTCGCTGGCACGGGATATGCGCGCGAGGATGACGGCAATCAACGAAGTGATAACGCGATTTGCGCCGTGGATGGCGGAGCCGCACGCGGAGCTTCGCACGTTCCTGCGTTGCGATGTGCAGAGACTTCTCACGACCTCGCTTGCCCAAACGATGGAAGAAAGCGAAAGCATACTGGGGCAGCTTCGGGAGCTTGCTCGCCAGGCGAGGACGGAGAAATCAGATGTCGATAGTTGTCTGGAAGCGACTACGCAAGCGCTTGTGGCGCAGGCTGAGCTGGCGGAGCAGCTACGGCAGATTGTGATGCAAGCGGATAGGCTTGCGACGGCGACAGAGTTTGGGTTTCTGGTGCATCCGGATCGCAAGGTGCTGTCGATTGGATGGGATGTGAAAGCGGGCAAGATTCACGACTCCTGCTATGACATGCTGGCCTCGGAGGCGCGCATTGCCACGTTTCTGGCCATTGGTCGCGGCGAGTTGCCGCAGCAAAGCTGGTTTCGCCTGGCGCGGGACCATGCGTATGCCTTTGGGCGATTTGCGCTCATCTCGTGGACGGGGACGATGTTTGAGTATCTGATGCCGGCGCTGTGGATGCGGACCTGGCCCAACACGCTGTTGGCTGCAACACAGAATGCAAGTGTGCGGATTCAGAAAGCGTGGGCGCGCCGGCATCGTGTGCCGTGGGGCATCTCGGAGTCGGGCTTTGCCGAGCGGAACGACTCTGGCCACTACGGATACTTTGCGTGGGGCATTCCTGAGATTGCGCTGGCTTGGGAGGCCAAGGCAGGACCGGTGATCTCGCCTTACTCTACATTTCTGGCCCTCAGTGTCGATCCGCGCGGAGCGATGAAGAATCTGGAGCGCATGGAGGCGGCAGGATGGAGTGGGCGCTACGGTCTGTATGAAGCGATCGATTGCATCCACTCGCGCCGGAACCCTGAACCGGTGCGCGAGTGGATGGCGCATCATCAGGGCATGGCGCTGCTGGCGATTCTGAATCTGCTGCAGGATGGACGGGTGCAGGAGTGGTTTCACGCGAATCCGATTGTGCAATCGGTGGAGCTGCTGCTGAATGAGATGCCGGCTCGCAAGGCGGTGCTGAAGGCGGCACTGAAGCTGTTTTCTCGTCCGGTGCCGCGCGAAGCAGTCGAACAGCCGTGAGTTGGTGAGGCGCTGGGGCGATGGGCCGGTGCAAGGATCAGGGTGAAGGATCCGGGCAAGGGGTTACCCTTGGTAGAGACCATGAACGATCGCGAACTGCTGCAACGGATTGACCGCGCTCCGGGCCACAAGCTCGGCTACAAGCAACTGATTGAAGCGCTCGGAATCAGCGGCGGCGGCGCGCGTCGCGAGCTGCGAGAGCGGTTGCAGGCGCTGGTGGCGAGCGGAGAAATGAGCGTGACCACGGACGGGGCGTGGATGGTGAACCAGGGGCACAAGGCTGCCACGCGCGAGAACCTGGTTGCGGGCCGCATTGATCTGCATCGCGATGGATTTGCGTTTGTTCGACCGATCCGGGCTGCGGGACAGAGTGACAGTGCGGAGGATATTTTCATTCCACCGTCGGAGATTCACTCCGCGATGCAGGGCGATCAGGTGCTGGTGGAGGTGGATCGCCGCAGTGCGTCGTCGCGTCCTTCCGGGCGTGTGGTGCGTGTGGTGGAGCGTCGCAACCCCACCGTTGTGGGGACGTTTCATGAGGCGCGAAAGCGGCATCGCGGCGGGGATGTGAGGGATTTGCCGCACGGGAACTGGGTGGCGCCGTTTGATTCGCGCATGGCGCAGCCGATCCTGATCGTTGGGGATGCAGGGTTGCCGGAGGGTCTGGCAAAAGGCCTGGCGGATACACGGCATCGCGTACTGGATGAGGTGGCGCTGCGAGCGGCGCGCTATGAGTCTCTGGACGGACTGATTGTGGATGTCGAGATTATGGAGTGGCCGACTGCGACGCGACCGGCGCGCGGGCGCGTGATCGAGGTGCTGGGCCATGCGGATGACTTTGGCGTGGATGTGGAGATCATGGTGCGGAAGCATCAGCTTCCACGCATCTTTCCGGAGCAGGTGCTTGCCGAAGCGAGTGCGGTGGCCAAGCCGAATCCGCCGAGTGACGATGCCGAGGAGGCTGCTCGTCGCGAGGATTTTCGATCCTTGCCGATTGTGACCATCGACGGAGAGACGGCGCGCGATTTTGACGATGCGGTGCTGGTGCGGAGGCTGACCGAGGATGCGGAAGCGGCGTGGGAGTTGCAGGTTCACATCGCGGATGTCTCCCACTATGTGCGGCCGGGAACCGACCTTGATCTTGAAGCGCGATTGCGCGGTACCAGCGTCTACTTCCCGGATCGTGCGATTCCGATGCTGCCACATGAACTTTCGACGGGGATATGTTCGCTGCGTCCGGGCGAAGATCGGTTTGTGTTGAGTTGCATTCTTCGGCTGGATGCGGAAGCGCGAGTGGTGAGCGCTCGCATCGTTGAAGGGATCATCCGCTCGGCGGCGCGCATGACCTATACGCAGGTGCACAGGATTCTGGAAGGAGATGCGGAAACGCGAGCGGAGTTTGCCGAGCAAGTGCCGCTGTTTGAATCGATGCGCGAGCTGGCTGGCGCGATGAATGAGCGACGCGTCGAGCGCGGAAGCATTGACTTTGATTTGCCGGAGCCGGTGATCGAGTTTGACGCAGAAGGGCAGATGCAGGGAGTGCGTCGCTCGGAGCGAACATGGGCCAATCGACTGATTGAGGAGTTTATGCTGGCTGCGAATGAGTGTGTGGCGACGTGGCTGGAAGACCTGGGCTTGCCCAGCCTGTATCGCATTCATGCGCAGCCGGAACCGCGGCGCGTGGTGGATTTCGAAGAAGCCGCAGCGGCGTTTGGCCACTCGCTGGGCATCGGCGCGCTGCCGGTGCGTCGGTTTCAGCCGCGCGGAGATCGTCGTGAGCAGCAGCGCCGGGGGAACAATTCGCGTGAGAGCCGCGTGATCGAGTTGCCGGAGAAGATGGACGTAACGCCGCAGATGTATCAGCGACTGGCGGCGCGCATCAGTGGACATCCGGAAGAGCGAATTCTGAATCATCTGATGTTGCGATCGCTGAAGCAGGCGCGCTACTCGGAGATCAACGAAGGGCATTTTGCGCTGGCCGCACCAAGCTATACCCATTTCACTTCGCCGATTCGGCGCTATCCCGACCTGATTGTGCATCGGATCGCAAAGGCTGCGCTGCAGGCAGGCGCCTGCTCCGTGCATAGGCTTGACGACGGGCGGTTGCAATCTCCGTGGAAGACTCCAGTGAAAGAGCGTGTGCGTCTTCGCGCGGCGGCAGGCACGGGAGTTCCGGTGCTGATTCCGGAGGCGGAGTTGTCGGCGATTGCGGTGGAAGCGTCGCAGGCCGAGCGCAGAGCCGCGGAGGCAGAGCGCGAACTGATGGAGTGGAAGAAAGTGCGCTTCATGCAGGATCGTGTGGGGGAAGACTTCGACGCGATCATCCTGAATCCGGCCAAATTTGGACTTTTTATCGAGCTGAACGAGTTGTTCGTAGAAGGACTGATTCCAATCGAGACGCTGCCGGGTGATCGCTATAGCTATCGCGAGAATACGCGGGAAATTGTGGGCACGCATACGGGACGGTGCTTCCGAGCCGGAGATCGATTGCGCGTGGTGCTGGATCGCGTGCTGGCATTTGAGCGAAAACTTCAGTTTGCGATTCTGGAAGAGACGGCACCGACGCAGCGGCGGAAGGGCACACAGGTAAAGAAGGCGGAAAAGAAGCGCAGCGCTACGCCGAAGTTTCGACCTCCTAAGGCCGCCCTGAAAAAAAACAATCGCAAAAAGAAAAATAAGGGGCGACGATAGCCTGAGATCAATCCTCTGTGGCGCCGTGTTTGCCGCGTTGTCCTGGCCCTTCGAGGTCGATCTGGCCGGTTCCCACCTGAGCATGCAGAGCGTAATCGCCGCTGGGGAAAGTGGTGCGGAAGTGACACCTGACTCGACTGCGGGTGGGATAATAGCACGTATGTTTCTGGTCTTGTGGCAATTCGATGTTGCGGAAGACAAGGTCGCTGCCTTTGAGGCTGCGTATGCGCCGGGCGGCACCTGGTCCACACTCTTTGCGCGCTCACAGGAGTATCTGGGTACGGAACTTCTGCAGGACGCCTACATTCCTGGTCGCTATCTGACGATCGATCGCTGGACGAACGAAGAGGCATTTCGCAGCTTCCGCGCAGCGCATGATGCTGACTACGAAGTGGTGGATCGGGCCTGTGACGCACTGACGGCAGGCGAGTCTCGCATCGGGGCGTTCATCGCCTGAATCTCTGGATATGCTCCCGTTGACACGCGATACACTGCTTGCAGAATGTTTCCGCGGTTATTACGCGGCTAGTCGTTTATCTCGGAGCATGGATGCGCGCCCTGATTCTGACCGCGCCAGGTCAAGCGATAATTACGGATATTCCTGAGCCTCGTCCGCAGGAAGGCGAGCTGCTGCTGCGAGTGGAGGCGGTTGGTCTTTGCGGCACGGATCTGAATTCTTATCGCGGGCGTAATCCACTGATCGCGTATCCACGCGTTCTGGGCCACGAGATCGGCGCTTGCGTGCTGGTTGGCAATGCGGACATTCCTGCCGGAACGCGCGTGGCGGTCTCACCCTACACAAGCTGCGGCGTGTGTCCGTCGTGTCGGCGTGGGCGCGAAAATGCCTGCCAGAAGAATCAGACCTTTGGGGTGCAGCGAGATGGAGCGATGACGGAGCTGCTGGCTGTGCCCGCGGCAAAGGTCTATCCCTCCGCGCTTCCGTTTACTCAGCTTGCGTTGGTGGAGCCACTTACGGTGGGCTTTCACGCGGTGGCGCGCGGACGCGTGACGGCGAGTGATCGGGTTGCGGTCTTTGGATGTGGCGGCATTGGCCTGGGTGCGATTGCCGGTGCGGCGTTTCGTGGAGCGCAGGTGATTGCGATCGATCTGGACGATCGCAAGCTGGAGATTGCGAGTATGGTCGGGGCCACGCATCGCATTCACTCCGGTCGTGAAGATATGGCGGGGCGACTGCGCGAGCTCACAGATGGCGAGGGTCCGGATGTGATGGTGGAAGCGATCGGACTGCCACAGATGTTTCGGCTTGCGGTGGAAGAAGTTGCCTACACGGGTCGTGTGGTTTACATCGGATATGCCAAAGAGCCGGTTGCCTATGAGACGAAGCTTTTTGTCCAGAAAGAGTTGGATATTGTTGGCTCACGCAATGCGTTGCCAGGGGATTTTCTGCAGGTGATTACGATGCTGGAAGCTGGAAACTTTCCGGTGGACGCGGTGATCAGCGCAACCGTTGGACTGGATGATGCGCCTGCTAAGCTGGCGGAGTGGTCAGCCAATCCGGCTGCCTTTACGAAGATCATAATCGACATGCAGGGCGGAAGGTAAACGAACGGCTATGACTTTGCCCTTTCACTCGTCATCGAAGGTAGAAAATATTGCGGACGAGCATGCGCGGATTTTGCCTGTGGGTACGGCATCGCTTTTTATGTTGATTACGGGGCTGTTCTTTCTGTGGGGTGTGCCCAATAATCTGAACGACATCCTGATTCGGCAGTTCATGAAATCGTTTGTGATATCGCGCTTTCAGGCAGGACTTGTGCAGTCGGCGTTTTACATGGGGTATTTCCTGCTCGCGCTTCCGGCGGGATTCCTGATGAAGCGGTTTGGGTACAAGTTTGGTTTTCTGACGGGACTGATCCTGTTTGCCACAGGATGCTTTCTTTTTGTGCCTGCCGCGATGGCAGGCCGCTACGCATTTTTTCTGGGCGCGCTGTTTGTGGTTGCCAGTGGGCTGTCGTTTCTGGAGACAGCTTCGAATCCCTTTATCGCTCAGCTTGGTCCGACGCGCACCTCTGAGCAAAGACTGAATCTTTCCCAGGCCTTCAATCCGTTGGGCGCAGTTACGGGTGTGCTGATTGGCACGGTCTTCATCTTTTCCGGCATTGAGCTGACACCGGCCCAGGTGCGTGCGATGCAGGCTGCCGGAACCTATGCGCATTATCTGCATGGAGAGGTGCTTCGCACAGTAACTCCCTATCTTGTACTTGGCGGTCTAGCTGTTCTGTGGGCGGTGATGATTGCGTTCAAGCGCTTCCCTGCTTTTGTTCAGATACGCGAGCAGGCGACGGAATCGAATGGGCGCTGGCAGGAGTTACTCCACCAGCCACATTTTCTTCTGGCCATACTCGCGGAGTTTCTCTATGTTGGTGCGCAGGTGGGTACCTGGAGTTACTTCATTCAGTATGCGCAGGACTATGCTCACACTACAGAAAAAAGAGCGGGATTTCTGTTGACGGGGACGCTGGTTGCTTTTGGGGTGGGGCGTTTTGCGGGTGCTGCGCTGATGCGCCGCATCCGGCCCAGTCGCCTGATGATGAGTTATGCGATGGTGAATGTGGGATTGCTGCTCTTTGCAGTAATTGATCCAGGCACGATGGGTGTGCTGGCGATCCTGGTTACCAGTTTCTTCATGTCGGTTATGTTTCCCACGATCTTTGCGCTTGGGCTGAAGGATCTGGGGCCGAATACGAATATCGGTGGCTCGCTGCTGGTGATGTCGATTGTCGGAGGGGCTGTGCTCACGCCGTTCATGGGTCTATTCGCGGAGTGGTTTCATAGCACGGCAAGTGCGTATGTGATTCCGCTGGGTGGGTTCTTTGGCGTCATGTTATTTTCGCACTACATGATGCACTATCACTCTCGGAAGCAAAGTCTTTCGACTTTTGAGATATAACCTTGAACATTCAGTGCGAGTTATGCCTGGCATGGCGCACGAGATGGGCGCTGAGGCGACGCGCAGCGAACCGAGCGCCACAGGCAAAGCGGAAGAGCGGTCCAAAGTGATTGGCGGCGGCGAGTCCGATCATGTATAGCCCGGCTACGGAACTCTGAAAGTGAGCATCCAGATGGGGCGAACCGAACTCGGTTGTAAGGGATTGGATCAGCGATGCTGAGAGGAAACGTAGCCGGTCTGCGCGCGGAGCGAAGCCAGTGGCGGCGATGACATGATCGAAGTGAAGGAGATGCTCGGCGCCGGTGGTCTGGCGACAGCGGACCTCGACGGCTGCCTCCTTTTCCGTCATCGACTGCACATGCATCCCCAGATGAGCGGGAATATGCCCTTCAAACTCGGCACGAGTGGTCCAGTTAGGCGCGGGACCAAGATGCCGAGCGACGACACGATGGCGGAGTCGCAAGGGGAGGGCACGAAAGAGCAGCGGCAATTCTGCTGCGAGCCAGGATCGCCAGCCCAGACCGAGGGGCGAGCGCGGGTTCTTGATGCGCTCCAGCAGAGGTCGCTGCTTCACCGGGGGATCGTGGAAGACGATACGCTGGGCGCGCGCCACCAGTTCGACCTCGGCACCGTGATGCTTGAGGTCGATGGCGAGGTTGATGGCCGAAGCACCTGCTCCCCAGACCATGACGCGCTTGCCGTAAAAGTGGCTGACATCGCCGTAGTCGAAGCTGTGCGAGGCCAACTTGGGCGGCAGATGAGCCATGACGGGCGGGATCTTCGGAAAGGGATGCAGTCCGACGGCAAGGACGACGTGCCGCGCGAGGATGGAGCGTCCACTCTCTGTTGTGGCCTGAAAGCCGGTAGCGGTTCGCTCGAGGTGCGTGATGTGCTCTTCGATGAGTTGAGGGACAAATTTTTGCTGGAATGCGCGTCCATAGTCGGCGAAGACGCTGCGAGGGACGGGTAGCCCGATGGGTTCATAGGGCAGGGAGTGCTCGCGACAAAAGTCAGCCAGTGTGTAGCCTTTGCCGGGCGCGTAGAGATCGGAAGAGAATGCCTCGGACTTGAGGACCATGGCCTCTGGCATGTGCGCAATCCAGGCATCCATACAGCGGCCGACGATGCAGGGTTCGATGCCACGAGCGTGCAGATGCGCAGCCAGCGACAGCGCGTATGGACCTGCTCCGACTATGAGAACCTGTGTTTCCATTTTCAGTGCCGCATGCGCAGGTAAATGCTTGCTCAGTTATGATCGCAGATGCTGGATCATGGTTACAGTTTCTGAGCGGGTGTGCGTCACAACGCTCCTTCGGGGGGAGACTATCTTCTGCGATTATCTCCCAGGCGACGAACCGTTCAATAGCTCCTTTGTGCCATTTGCGGTCTGGGATGCTGGATTAGAAGAGATTATCGGCTACCTGTTCGGCGGCGATCTCCGCGGCCATACGGCGATGATCGCTGTCCAAGGAGGTATCGTGTCGTTGGGTTGTGGAGACCTGCACACGGAACCACCTGCTGCGGACCTGAGCGACGGCCTGCTCGCCTGTGCCTGTGTGAAGCGGGCAGACAGCGGCGGCGTTGCCGATGCCGGTGAGCGGCTCGGCCCGAGCGCCGCAAAGCGCAATTGCGCTGGGCGAATCGCTGGCGGCTACGTTCTCCGCCCTGATGCGAAGCTGCCGCGTGACGCCGCTGTCTTTTCGCGTGAAGAGGCAGGCTCCGGGCAGGCTGGTTCGGGTGGCGTCGCCGCCCAGCAGCGCAGATGCCGTGGCGGTGTTGATCCAGGCGCAAGGATCGCCGGTCTGCATTCCGGCGGAGTTGTCCAGCGTGCGGTCGGGGGTGTGGTCAGGGGTGTGCGTGGGCACGGCTGAGGCCGTTGCCGCCACTGCATTCGGAGCGGTTTCCGTATGAAGGTGCCATGGCACGGTTTCGAGGGAGATCTCCGGGTGGGCGCGAATGTAGTCGAGCGCATAGGTGGGCGCGCCGGGATCAATCTTCTCGTCGATGAACATCGTCTGCTCGGCGACGGCGGCATCGTGGTGGCCCATGCGGCGATTGAGAATGGAAAGGTTATAGTGGGCAGCGAGATCGTCGGGATCAATCTTTTGCAGAGCCTGGAACTGCTCGAGGGCCTGTGGCAACTGGCCTTCCTGATAGTAGGCGATGCCCAGCTCGCGTCGCGAATCGCGCGAAAGCGGATACTGTTGAACCACTTGCTCAAGATCGGCGATCTCACGCTGGCGGTCGCCGGAGCGCAGATGCAGTTGCGCATCGTAGTAGAGCGCTCGGGCGTTGGTTTTGTCGATGGAGAGCGCCTTGTGAATGGCTGCGCGTGCCGAGTCGTATTTTTCCCAGGCGATCTCTGTGAGCGCCACGTTGGTGTAGGCGTCTGCGTAGTGTGAGCGCAGATGAATGACGTGGGAGAAGGCATTCACGGCGGCGGCATATTGCAACTGGTCGAGCAGCCCGATGCCCAGATTGTTCCAGCGCATCCAGTCAGGATTTTCGTTGACGTCCGGCGGCATCGAGCCATTTTTCCCAATCTTCAGGACGCGTGTCTCCGTGGCCAGCGTGACGACAGGGTACGCGGGGTGATGAGAGCCAAGGACGTTATTCAGGTAGCTCTGGCGCAGATGCCGGTAGTTTACGCTGGCCGTAATGGTCAGATTTCCGCTGGTAGTATCGGGCACGCGAAGGCGGTAGCGCACGAGCGTGGAGCGCCCGGCATCGATGGTGTTGTCATAGGCGACGGAGTGAATCTTCCAGACTCTGTGGTCGTCGACAAACTCACCGCTGGCGTCTACCGGACGGTTGTTGAAGATGTGTGCGTAGGGGTCGAGGCTGCCATCGGCGCGCAGTTGTCCGCTGGTGCTGATGGTTTTGCCGTTCTGGTCCTTTACGGCGAAATCGACCCACGCTTGGTAGAGGTCGCGCACCTCTGGCAGCAGTGAGTGACCGATCGCCTTATTCTGAATGACGACCCAGACTTCAACGGTTTGCGCGGGCTGGAGGTGGAAGGAAGTGCGGCCCAGAGGAGCGATGAGCTTGCCGTTCTCAATATTGCGCAGCGCAATGATGTCTACGTTGAGGAAGTTGCCGGAGCGGAGAAACTCAATGGTCTTTTCCAACTGGCGGTCATAACCGTAGTAAAAGGGAACGGCGGTATTGCCAGCCAGCCAGCGATGCGAGGCAAAGGTGCCGTTTTTTGCGCCCTGCTCTGCCAGATCCTTCAGATCGACGGGCACGCGCTTCATGTGGCAGCCCTGGCAGGTGGTGTAATCAGCCTGATAGAAGGTCAGCGGATTCTGCTGGGAGTATTTGGATTGCTGCCACTCGTCATAGGTGGTGAAAGCACGAACAAACTTGTAGTGGTTGAGGTTGTCAGGGATATTTGCCTTGTGACAGGCGGCGCAGAACTGCGGCGTGCGCATGAAGTCATGCATGACGGCCTGGGCGTGACGTTTAGGATAGCGCAGGATCATGGCGTAGGGAACCTGGCCGGGAATGCGATTGCCCTGGGCATCGACGATGACCGAAGGGACACCCATGGTGAAGCTGGCATTTCCCTTTGGTGTGCTCACCTGCACAATGGAGTGACAGGTCATGCAGGTCAGTCCGTCGTCGTCTATGGCGGCGCGATTGACGCGGGAGTCTTCGGTGAGTCCACCGGCGAGGACGGCGACGGGATTGTGACAGCTATCGCAGTGTCGGGCGAAGGCAATGCCGCGTGTGGGATCGTGGATGAGAAGGTTGACGCTGCGGCGATAAAAGGGTGAGCGAAAGGAGTTGGCGTGGAGCGACTCCCGCCATTGCCGGTAAGCCTCCTGATGGCAGGTGGCGCAGTACTCGGCGCTGGGATAGGCATCGGGCTGGAGAAACCCTTTGCCTTCAAGCTGACTGTTTCCGGGCGCAAAGGGCTTTGCCGCGCCCCAGGGGTAGTTGTAGCCGGGCGCAACCTGAGCATTCCAGTCCGAGCGCGCGGTGACCTGCTTTTTGCCTGCTTCCGACTCCCACTTCATCAGCGCGGCGTGCTCGGCGGGCGTCTCAGGAGCTTCCGAGTACGTATTGGCGGGCTGGGGTGGATTTGCGGCTTGCTGAGCCACGGCCAGCAAGGTCGAGCCAAGCGCCAGCGTTACGAGTGTGAGCGGAAGTGGCTTCATCGGGAGTTGGGTGTGCTTTTGGCCGCGACCTGATGCTGCACGGGTTTGGACTTAGCCTGGTGAGCGGAAGCGTCGTGAGAGGAAGCCTGGGCAACTTTGACAGGCGAGGTTGTGCCTGGATGCACCATCTGATCGTAGACGCTGGGCACGATTCCCTTGCCTTCCTGAATGGCATAATAGCGATCGATGCCGGGCAGTGTCACGGTCTGACGGACTCCATCCGGCCAGCGAATCTCAACCTTCTGCACAGCGGTTGCGGCGCCGAGTCCGAAGTGGAGGCGAAAGTCGCTGGAGGACTCAAAGCTGCCGCCGCTCATGACGTCTCCGCGCTGGCGCATGCCATCGGCTGTGACCCATGCCGTGGCACCGACGGCGTCGCGCGGACTTTTGCCCGCTCCAATGAGCGCCAGTCCTACCCAGTGGTTGTGGTCGTCGTTGACGTTGCGCAGCAGCACCGGGGTGTGGTCCAGGCAGTTGATGACGACGTCGATCTTGCCGTCGTTGAAGAGGTCGCCAAAGGCTGCGCCGCGTGCTGGAATGACATCGGCCAATCCAGTGCCCTCGACGGCGGGCATGATCTCGAACTTGTGCCCGTGATTCTCGTTGTGAAAGAGCAGGGGGCGTTCGGCAAAGGATGTTCCCCAGTTGTGCTGATCGACCTGCGGGTAGACGTGTCCGCTGACGAACATCAGGTCTTTCCAGCCGTCATTGTCAAAGTCAAAAAACGCCGTGCCCCAGCCGAGGAAGGGATAGGTTGGCCCGGCCATACCCATCTGAGGGGCAACGTCGACGAAGTTGGCATCGCCTTCGTTGCGATAGAGCACTTTGTAGTCGTCGGAAAAGGTTGTTGTGTAGATATTGGCTTGGCCGTTGTTCCGGTAGTCGCCGACGGCAACACCCATGCCCGCGGTCTCGCGCCCGTCCTGGTTGAGGGCGAATCCGGAGTAGAAACTGGCATCTTCAAAGGTTCCGTTGCCCTTGTTGAGATAGAGGTAGTTGGGTGAGGAGTCGTCGGTGACAATCAGATCAACCTTACCGTCACCGTTGACATCGATAAAGGTAGACGAAAAGCCGTAATAGCGACGCTTGTCCTCAACGCCTGCCTTAACGCTGACGTCGGTGAAGGTGCCGTCGCCGTTGTTGTGGAAGAGGTGGTCCGGCTCGCCGGGCAAGCCGCGCGGACCGCACATGGTTCTGGCTCCGCGGAACTGGCAGAAAGCAAAACCGACCTCTTGCGAGCCGGAGACCGGCGAATGATTCAAATCCCAGTGAATGTAGCCGGGGACAAAGATATCGAGCAGACCGTCGCCATCGTAGTCGCCAAAGCTTGGGCCGGTGGACCAGTTGCCCAGCGTGACCCCGGCTTTTTCGGCGACATCGGTGAAGGTGCCGTCGTGATTGTTGTGATAGAGGCGATTCTTGCCGAAGTTGGCGACGTAAAGGTCCGGCCATCCGTCGTTGTCGTAGTCTCCGACAGCCACGCCAAAGCCCCAGCGGTCGTTGGTGATGCCAGCCTGAGCGGCGACGTCGGTGAAGGTTCCGTCGTGGTTGTTGTGATAGAGCCGGTTCTTTCCGTAGTTGGTCACGTATATATCGGGCCAGCCATCGTTATCGAAATCTCCAATGACGACGCCATATCCCCAGCGATCATTCGTCACTCCGGCCTGTTCGGCCACATTCGTAAACGTGCCGTCGTGATTGTTGTGGAACAGGGCGGCCTGTGGTGGTTTTGCTTTTCCGTCCAGCGCGTCAAAGGTGGACCCGTTCACAAAATAAATATCCAGCCACCCGTCATGGTCATAGTCCAGCAGCGCCACACCTGGCCCTTTGGCTTCGAGGATATATTTCTTCGCCGCGGTTCCCGCCGTATGATGCCACACCGTCAGCCCTGCCTGCTGCGCAACATTCTGAAAAATAACCGGCCCGGTTTTGACGAAACCGCCGGCAGTAATCGGCCGGTGCTGCGCGTCGAACCGTGGCTTCTGAGGCGGTCCGCTGGAAGACCCGCCCATCTGCTGCGCCGGAATGGAAATGGGCAGC
>DAIDKP010000013.1 GCA_027449965.1 Acidobacteriaceae bacterium | reverse complement strand
CCACTTCGACGACGTCTCCAAGCTGCTCACCGCCCTGCGCAAACTCATCGACGGCGGCGGCTCGCTGCTCGTCATCGAACACAATCTGGACGTGATCAAATCCGCCGACTGGGTCATCGACCTCGGCCCCGAAGGCGGCTCCGGCGGCGGCACACTGGTCGCCACCGGCACCCCGGAAGAGATCGCCGCCCACCCGCAAAGCCACACCGGCCGCTGGCTCCGCGACGTCCTGCCCCGCTGAAGTCCTGCCACGCGAAGTCCTGCCCGGCTGAAGCCGGATTCTATGCAATTGGAAATAGGAATTTGGTGGAGCTGAGCGGGATCGAACCGCTGGCCTCCTCGTTGCGAACGAGGCGCTCTCCCAGCTGAGCTACAGCCCCACAATCAGGGAGTGACTTCCCTAGTGTAGCAGCCTGTCGGCTTTGCGCCAACAGGCCGCCACCCCTGTATTTACAGGTGATTCATGTTCTGCAGGAACTCGGCATTGTTGCGCACCTTTTCCAGGCGGCTGACCAGCAGTTCCATCGCCTCGACGGGCGAAAGCGGATTTAGCACCTTACGCAGAACCCAGATCCGCTGCAGATCTTCCTTGGGAATGAGCAGCTCTTCCTTGCGCGTGCCGGAGCGCTGAATGTCGATAGCCGGGAAGACGCGCTTGTCCACCAGCTTGCGATCCAGGATGACCTCCATGTTGCCGGTGCCCTTGAACTCCTCGAAGATGACCTCGTCCATGCGCGAGCCGGTATCCACCAGGGCCGTGGCGATGATGGTCAGCGAGCCGCCTTCTTCAATGTTGCGGGCCGCGCCAAAGAAGCGTTTGGGCCGTTGGAGCGCGTTGGAGTCTACGCCGCCCGAAAGCACCTTGCCCGAAGGAGGAACGATGGTGTTGTAGGCGCGCGCCAGGCGCGTAATCGAATCCAGCAGAATGACCACATCGCGCTTGTGCTCGACGAGGCGCTTGGCCTTTTCGATAACCATCTCGGCGACCTGCACGTGGCGCGCCGCCGGCTCGTCAAAGGTGGAGCTGATGACCTCACCCTTGACCGAGCGCTGCATGTCGGTGACCTCTTCGGGGCGCTCGTCAATGAGCAGGACAATCAGCGCAACCTCAGGATGGTTGGTCGTGATGGAGTTGGCGATAGCCTGAAGCAGCATCGTTTTGCCGGTACGCGGAGGGGCGACGATCAGGCCGCGCTGGCCTTTGCCGATCGGCGTGAGCAGATCCATCACGCGGCCGCTGGTGGCCTCGCGCGTGGTCTCCATCTTGATGCGCTCCTGCGGGTAGAGCGGCGTCAGATTGTCAAAGAGAATCTTGTTGCGCGTCTCTTCAGGCGACTCGAAGTTGATGGCCTCAATCTTGACCAGTGCAAAGTATTTCTCGCCTTCGTGCGGCGGGCGAACGTTACCGCTGATCGAGTCGCCGGTCTTAAGGTCGAACTTGCGAATCTGCGATGGCGAGACGTAGATATCGTCCGGACCAGGAAGATAGTTGTAATCCGGCGAGCGGAGAAAGCCGTAGCCATCGGGCAGAATCTCCAGGACGCCGTCGGCAAAGATATGGCCTTCTTTTTCGCTTTGGGCCTGAAGAATCTTGAAGATCAGGTCCTGTTTGCGGAGGCCGCTGGCTCCGGGAATGTCCAGTGAGCGCGCAATGCGGCTCAGTTCCGTAATATTTTTTTCTTTCAGTTCAGAGATCGTCATGAATTCCTGCGGGAATGAGGATGGAAGTGAAGTTGTGAAAGGAGGGTGGATTCCATTCGGCTGGAAGCTGCCTGAATTGTATCTGGCTGGAACGGAATCCTGTGTGGATAAAGCAGAATGAAGTGCGGAAGGTTACAAAGCAGATTCAGGAAGCAGCGGCGCTTATGCAGCGCGACGCTGCTCCTCGATGTGAGCCTCGGACATGGATGCCGGATTGAGCGGCGATCCGGGGTTGGACTCGCGGAAGCGCACCAGAACTTCGTTGGTCGTATCCTGCAGGCGCGTGTTGGGCTTGTGCAGCTTGCGAGTTGCCTTGCTGGCGAGCTGGCAAAGCTGATAGCGGTTGACGACGTGGGTCAGTGCTCCAAAAATAAGTTCTGAGCGCATAAGCTTCTATCTCCTTGGACTTCGTTCGTTCTGACCGTCTGGCGGTTCAGAATCGCGTCGTCTTTTGCCGTCATCGGCGGCAACTTTTGTTGGACGCAGTTCCTGCAGAATCGATTCCAAAACATTCTGCAACAGTTATCGGATGCGGAAACAATCTCCGCGCGTTGTTTTCTGGCCTTCGTTTTCTTCAGGACAACAGACCGGAATCAGTATCAAAATGGATCTTCAGAGGCACACTGCAAACCCGTCTCGGCTCTCAACCTGCTACATTGCTTTGGAGTCGGACCGCTGATAGTCTGCGGATCGGCTTTTTAGGGGCATTCTGAATGTATACCTAAGCTGGTTTCCGGTCAACCCTTTTTTATACCACATCTCTCCAATGCAGCGCAAGGCGCCTGGCGGGATCACGTGAAGCCGTATCTGCAGGACGGATATCTGTCCGTCACCGGAGCAGGCGGGGTGGCGAAGCGTGAATCGGCTGCGCGGTTCGCGCTCTCAGATTCTTGCCTTGCGATCCACACATATACCCGGTATTGCGTAAAGAATCTTACGGTTCGAAGAGTGGTGCGCTCCCTCAGAAGGAGGGTCGTCCCAGTGGTAACTCGGCATGAGCAAGCGCCGGATGCCGCTCTGCAACGGTGTCCAGTTCGTGGTAAATCTCCCGATTGCGCAGGATCGACTCGACGTAGCCGCGCGTCTCAGTGAAAGGAATGGATTCGACGAACTCATCCATGCCGGAATAAGGCCCGGCGGACTGCCAGTCAGTGACGCGATTCTCACCGGCGTTGTAGGCGGCGAGCGCATACTCCGGCACGTTGCCAAAGTGGTCGAGTAGCTGGCGCAGATAGCGTGTGCCAAGACGAATATTGAGCACCGGATCAAGTAATTGACGGGTGGCGATAGGGCCGATGCCCTCTTCTCGAGCCATTTGGCGTCCGACGGATGGCAAAAGCTGCATCAGGCCGAAAGCGTTGGCACCGGAGATCGCCGAAGGGTTGAACTCCGACTCCTGGCGGATGAGCGAGGCGACCAGATAGGGATCAAGGTTGTTCCTGGACGACTCGGCCAGAATGGTGGACCAGTAGGGCTGTGGGAACAGGATGCGCCAGTCGTCAAACGGGATGGCGTTGATGGGCGCGGAGGCGGCAAAAGGCAGCGCACGCTTCATATGTCGCAAGGCGCGAAAGGTCTCACTGTACGAGGCGTAGAGCCGCGCTTCTGCCACCGCTCCCCAGGAAGCGGAGTCCGGCACAGCGGCAATCTCCATGGGCACGTAAGCGCCGAGGCCAGCGTTGATGAGCAGGCGCGCCTTGAGCAGATGTGGGTCGTCGTCGGGAATCTCGGAGTCGAGATGCGGGAGAACGAAGCTGCGATGCGGAGTCTCCGTCGAAACGGTGGATAAAGGCTGGCCCAGCGCAGTGAGTCGCTGGCGAGCCATCTGCGCATAAAAGTAGTGGACGTAGTTGTCAATGAGCGCGCGATAACGCTGCGCGGCGAGAGTGGGATCGTGATCCTGGGACTCGGTGAGCCGGGCGCGCCAGTATAGAGCGCTGACCGTTTCAGATGCGGCAGGAAAAAGACGAATCTGCTGGGCGAAAAGCTGCTCGGCCTGGGCGTACATGCCCTGGCGATAGCTGAGCCATCCGGCGCGCCAGTGAGCGGCGGCGGCATGGTCGTCGCGAGGAAACTGCTCAGCCAATGCGGAATAGTAGGTGGTGGCCTGAGGATAGTTGCGACTGAGCAGGTTCATGTTCGCCGCGGAAAAAAGCGCCTCGGCCAGCCACGGACTGCGGGGAAAACGGGATTGCAGCTCATGAATCCTGTCGGCAACGGCGGCATCATCGCCGCGGTCGCGAGCAAGCTCGAGCAGCAGGTCGAGTCGGCGGGCAGAGGAGTCTTCGCCGGAGACTGGCAGCGCCTCCGCCTCAGCCTGAGTGAGTCGCTTCAGGTGCAGATCACAGGCGGCAGCGGCGACCAGGTCGCTGTCCCGTATATCAGCGGGCAGGCCGGGCGAGTGAGCCAGCGCACGATACTGCGTGGCCGCCTCAGCGTAGCGATGGGCGTGATAGAACGCGTCTGCCAGCAGGCGCAGATCGGCAGGGGAAAGCGTATCTTCCATGCCCAGTGCAGTGAGGCGCGCATGGGCCGAGGCAGCCTCGGCAGTGAGCGGGAAACTGACCAGAACGTGACGATAAAGCTGCGCAGCCTGCTGGGTATGGCCCAGCGCTTCATCCACTTGAGCCTGAGCCAGCTGGTATCCGCGGCGCGAGGCAGACTCGGGCGCGGCGGCAAGCACGCGCGCGGCCGCTGCAGGATCTGACTCGGCAAGCAGCACCTGAGCAAGCAGCTCAGGAAGCTGAGGATTGAAGATGCTCTCCGGGTGGCGCGTGGCAAAGCCGGTGAGCAGCACAGCAGCCTGAGACTGATGGCCGAGAAGATGCTCGGCGCGGGCCTCCAGAAATTCGTCGTAGTCGCCGAGAGTGTCGCTGGCAGAACGCGCGGCGCGCAGGCTGGTGACTGCCTCGGCAAAACGATCCTCCTGCAGATACGCGTAGCCGAGAGCCAGCCACGCCGTGGCGGCTGCGTCGCCCTGATGGCGGCGGGCATAGGCCGTGACGGCAGCAAAGGCGGCAGGGGTGCGCGTCGCCACAAGCTGCTCGGCCATGGGGCGGAGTTCAGTGGAGGCGACAAAAGCCTGATGGTACCGCTGAATGCGACGCGGCGAGGCGTGGTGGCGCGATTTGTGCTTTCTGGCGGAAGCTTTATGACGCGTGGATTGGTGAGTGGACGAGGCGTTCCAAGCCAGGGCAGGCGAGGCGATAACGGGAAACACCAGGACAAGAAGCAGGAGCAGGCGGAGCACGAGCTTCCGCCGCTGAATGAGACGTGGGAGGCTGAGGTCGGCCTGGCGCAGAGCAACCATAGATTCACTGTAAGACGAATTGCGCCCCGGAATGAGCTGCATCGCGACGAAAGTACCTCTACGGTTACGAAAATGAAACAGGCAGGAAAGTTGGGACGCGGCTGCGGCATGGGGCAGAACGAAGTCGGCGATGTGATGCAATCGCTGAATGGATGAAACGCACAGATGTTCGCCGAGGCTGCCGCAGGGAACAGAGCCGCCGTTCCGCGCGATCCACGTGAAGCTGAATCCGAATGCGACGGCGGAAGCGCGTTCGCGCTGTGGCCGCTTCCGCTGGTTGTGGGCTGGGTTTGGTGTCCTGCGAGTGGCCGGAGTCGATATTCGTTCGTTAATAGTCTATTATTCAATGATTTGCGAGTAATCATGACGGATTACTGCTTTGCTATTACTCCGATTACCCCCCCTAGGGGGGTGGTATTAATTTTCTTGCCAACGAAAATTGAGCGAAATGATTACTGAGCGGTAATCGTTTTGCCCGTCCCGGCAGATGCAATCCGGACGCGGGACGAGGATGGAATTGCAGTATGACACAGATGCCCATAATTGCATGCCATTGCATGGAGCAGCCGCGCGCGTCGCGCGCCACAGCCGGTTGTGGCGCTCCCGTTGGTCGCGGGTGGGCCGTTGGTGAGGGCGCGGGAGAATCGATGTATCATTGCGACGAGCGCGATCAGGCGCTGAGAGTTTGCATCTGAGACGCGGGAGACTAACCTTGCCAAAGAGAAAAACAATATCCGAAAGGATAATAGAGACAGCACTTGAACTCCTTGACAAAAACCCAGACGGACTGCGCTATTCGGAATTGCGCGATAAGATTCTCGCGATTGACTCGACGTTTATAGCGAATACGATTAATGGCAGTATTTGGAATCTCGATGCAAGATACCCAAAGAGGGTCTACAAGCCTTCCAGGGGGCTTTTCCGGTCAGCGAAGTACAAGCCAATGGATTCGGATGATTCTACTCCTGATGTTGCGGCTCCGGCGACTATTGCTCCAGCTTCCACCGACAGCGTGAAAGAATCGAATTTCTATAAACCCTTCGCTGACTGGCTTGTGCGTGAGATTGAAGATGCAACCTTGGCTATTCCCCTCGGTGGCAACAAATTCAAAGACAAGTGGGGGACGCCAGACGTTATCGGAATATGGGAATCGAGGCGAAACGACATCATCAAAGGCGCGATCGAAATCATTTCCGCAGAGATCAAGACAGAAACATCCCAATTGGTGACTGCATTTGGTCAGGCGTGCGCCTACAAGCTGTTCAGCCACAGAGTTTATCTTGTAGTTCCGCAAAGGTCAGGGAAAGAAGAAATTTCACGCCTTGATTCGCTGTGCCAGATATTCGGCATCGGTCTGGTTACTTTTGACGCTGATAATCACGAAACTCCTGATTTCAGAATTCTGGTGCGACCGGCACGGCATGAGCCAGACCTGTTCTACACGAACAAGTACATGCCTTTGATTCAAGATAAGTTGTTCTTTTAGTTTGGCGCGCGCAACGGGGCTTTCACGTCTCAGATGTGATCCCTTGGGCACCGGGATTGTGTGTGGCCGAAGCTTCGGGGCGGGAATGAGCATTGCATGCAGCAGACGCGCGTTCGCGCGGTGGCCGCTCCCGTTGGTCGCGGGTGGGCGATTGTTGAGTACGACAGGAAAGGCAGAAGCAGATTCCCTTCGGGAATGACAACCAAAAGAGCAACGGCAAGGGCAACAGAGACGGCGTCGGTCAGGCGACGAAGTATTTGGCCTGGGGGTGGTGGACGAGGATGGCGTTGGTGCTTTGTTCGGGTTCGAGGTGGAAGCCTTCGGTGAGGTGGACGCCGATGGATTCTTCTGGCCGGAGCAGGTGGAAGATGCGGGCCTGGTCTTCGAGGTTGGGGCAGGCGGGGTAGCCGAAGGAGTAACGCGAGCCGCGATATTTCTGGTGGAAGAGGTCGGTGACTTTGGGTGAGTCCGCGGCGGCGATGCCGAGCAGGGTGCGAGCCTGTTTGTGGACGTATTCGGCGAGGGCTTCGGCGGTTTCGACGCCGAGGCCGTGGAGATAGAGGTAGCGTGTGAAGTCGCCGGAGTCGAAGAGCTTCTGGGTTTCGAGGGAGGCCTGGTGGCCGATGGTGACGATGGTGAGTCCGAGGACATCGGGGCGGCCGGCGCTCGCGGGCAGGAAGAAATCGGCGATGCAGAGGCGGCGACCCTGAGCCTGGCGCGGGAAGTGGAAGCGCTCGATCTCGCGGGAGTGGTCTTCGGGGTCGTAGATGACGAGGTCGTCGCCGAAGCTGTTGCAGGGGTAGAAGCCGATGACGGATTGCGGGTGGAAGATGCCGCTGGACTGGACTTCCTGCTGGAGTTCGGTGAGGATGGGTCGGTATTTTTCTTCGACGAGGCGGAGATAGTCAGACTGCGAGGCGGTCTTGAGCTGCCACTGGTTTTTGAAGAGCGCGGTTTCGTTGAGGAACGGGAAAAGCTCGTCGAGGGAGTAATCCTTGAAAACGCGCGCGCCCCAGAATGGCGGCTGGGGGATGTCTGGCGGCGGCTCGACGACGGGGGATCGGCCCTCGGCGGTGAGAGTGACGGTGGTGATGTCGGCGGTGGCGACGTTGGAGCGATTGAAGATTTTGACGGTGCGGCCCTCGGTGAGGCGCTGCTCGCGGAGATCGGGGTTGGTGAGGTCGCTCATGATGGCGAGTCCGGCGAAGGCGTCTTCGGCGTAGTAGACGGGGCCGCTGTACTCCTGGCGGAGGTCTTCTTCGACGTATTTGCGGGTGAGCGCGGCGCCGCCGCAGATGACAGGGATTTGCAGGCCGAGCCGCTCGAGATCCTGGAGGACGTACTTCATTTCGAGGGTGGATTTGACGAGCAGGCCGCTGAGTCCGATGGCGTCGGTGGGCTGCTGGCGGGCGGCGGTGATGATCACGTCCGACGGCTGCTTGATGCCGAGGTTGAGGACGCGGTAGCCGTTGTTGGTGAGGATGATGTCGACGAGGTTTTTGCCGATGTCGTGGACGTCGCCTTTGACGGTGGCGAGGACCATGGTTCCCTTGCCGCCGGAGTCGGATTTTTCCATTTTCGGTTCGAGATGGGCGACGGCGGCCTTCATGACGGCAGCGGAGTCGAGGACGGAGGGTAGCTGCATTTTGCGCGAGCCGAAGAGTTCGCCGACGGTCTTCATGGCGTCGAGCAGAACGTCGTTGATGAGGGCGAGCGGGGAGTGGGTGAGGAGCGCGGCTTCGAGGGCTTCTTCGAGGGACTGCTTGTGGTCGCCGGCACCGATGGTGCGTTCGCCGCGGATGATGAGCTGCTTGAGGCGGTCTTCGACGGTGAGGTCTTCGGCGGCGATCTCCGGCTCGGGCGTCGACGATTTTCCAAGCGAGCTGAAGTGGGCCATGTAGGCCTGGAGCGGATCGACACGCGAGCCGTCGGGTAAGTCCCACTGCTGGAAGATCAGGCGTCGGGCGAGTTCGACCTCGCGCTCGGGGATTTTGTAGAGCGGGTAGATGCGGGAGTAGTTGACGATGGCGGTGTCGAGGCCGCGATCGACGGCTTCCTTGAGGAAGACGGAGTTGAGGACGCGGCGGGAGTAGGTGCCGAGGCCGAAGGAGATGTTGGAGACGCCGAGGATGGTTTTGACGCCGGGCAGTTCGAGCTTGATGCGGCGGACGGCTTCGAGGGTTTCGATGGCGGCGGTGCGGTAGTCTTCCTGGCCGGTGGAGATGGGCAGGGTGAGCGGGTCGAAGATGAGGTCCTGCGGGCGCAGGCCGAAGCGGTGGACGGCCATGTCGTGAATGCGGCGGGCGATGGCGACTTTTTTGTCGGCGGTGAGAGCCATGCCTTCTTCGTCGATGGTGAGGGCGATGACGGCGGCACCGTAACGGCGAGCCATGGGAAGGACGCGGGTGGTGCGTTTTTCGCCGTCTTCGAGGTTGATGGAGTTGATGACGGGCTTGCCGGGAATGCGCTTGAGAGCTTCTTCGAGGACGTTGGCCTCGGTGGAATCGACGACGATGGGAGCGGGGATGCGGGTGGCGATTTTTTCGAGGACGCCGTTCATGTAGGCCTGCTCGTCTTCGCCGACGATGGCGCAGCAGATGTCGAGCAGTTGGGAGCCTTCGCCGATGAGGCGGCGGGACATGCTGAGGATGCCTTCATAATCAGCCGCGCGGACGAGGTTGCGGAAGGTGTCAAGGCGGGTGGTGGTGTTCATCTCCTCGGCGATGACGACGGGCTGGCCATCGACCTCCAGAGGCACGGCGGTGAAGGCGCTGGCTGCGACAGATTGCGGGCGCACGTTGCGGACGAGGGGCGCGAGACCGGCGACGGCCTGAGCGACGGCGCGGAGATGGTCCGGGGTGGTGCCGCAGCAGCCGCCGACGATGGAGATGCCGTATTCGGTGACGAAGCGACGATGATGGGCGGCGAGTTCGGCGGGGGTGAGCTTGTAGACGGCGTGGCCGCCTTCGTTCTGGGGCAGGCCGGCGTTGGGCTGGATGGCGATGGGGAGCGTGGAGTTCTGGCAGAGGAAACGTACGGCGTCGTTCATTTCCTCGGGGCCGGTGGCGCAGTTCAGGCCGATGACGTCGGGCTGGAGCGCTTCGAGGACGGCGAGCGCGGCACCGATCTCCGAGCCGAGGAGCATGGTTCCGGTGGCTTCGAGCGTGACCTGGATCTGGAGCGCGGCGCGCGGCTGGCCGGCGGCGATGGCGGCGGCGATGGCGTCATGACAGGCGGCGGCGGCGATCTTGGCCTGGAGCAGATCCTGGCTGGTTTCGATGAGCAGGATGTGGACGCCGCCGGCGAGCAGGGCGTCGGCCTGCTGACGATAGCTGGCGAGCATGGCGTCGTAGGTGATGTGGCCGAGCGAGGGCAGGCGCGTGGTGGGGCCGATGGAACCGGCGACGAAACGCGGCTTGTCGGGCGTGCTGAAGCTGTCGGCAACCTCGCGGGCGAGACGCGCGGCGGCAACGTTCAGCTCGTGGACGCGGTCGGCGAGATCGTATTCGGCGAGGACGATGTCGGAGGAGCCGAAGCTGTCGGTTTCGATGATGTCGCTGCCGGCGGCGAGGAATTCGGCGTGGATGTCGCGGATGACGTCGGGACGCGAGAGGACGAGCAGCTCGTTGCAGCCGTCCTTGCCCCAGTAGTCGTCGGGGGTGAGGTTGCGGCGCTGGATGTTGGTGCCCATGGCGCCGTCGTAGACGAGGACGCGATGGCGAAGGAGAGTGAGAAAATCGGACAAATCGTGCCTTCCCGAACGAGCGCACTGACCGGGCGCCCACCTTACAGGATAAATGGAAAATGAAACAGAAAATGAGACGAGGGTGGTGCTTGTTGTGGCCTTCCCTGTGTAGGAGCTATATGGCTTTGAGCGATTCAGCGCGCGGGCGTGAGCGCGGAGACAGGGATGAGCATATCTTCCTTGCGCATGACCAGATTGGTGGCGTTGAGCGTAGCCAGCTCGAAGCCGTGACCGTGGGTGATGGCGTCGGTGGGGCAGGCCTCGACACAGTAGCCGCAGAAGATGCAGCGGTTGTAGTCGATGTTGTAGGTTTTGGCGTAGCGTTCGCTGGAAGAGATGCGCTGCTCGGCGGTATTGTCGGCTGCCTCGATGAAGATGCAGTTGGATGGGCAGGCGGCGGCGCAGAGGAAACAGGCGACGCATTTTTCGAGTCCGTTTTCGTCGCGCTGCAACTCGTGAGCGCCACGGAAGCGCGGCTGGAAGACGGCTCCGCGCAGAGGACCTGGACCGTCGGGGTAGTTTTCGACTTCCGTGGGCTGAAGCATCTCCCGGAATGTGATGCCCATGCCTTTGGCGATAGCGGCCGCGTTGCGAACGATCGACATGGCTTCAGTATACGATGGATGGCGTGCCGGATGCCGGGGCAAAAGACGTTGTGCGAAGCTGGGTACAAGTGTTTTGGGGAAATCAGGCGGGAGTGATACCCGGACTGCAGAGGGCTGTGCGGACAGGATTTCGCATTCAATGACGCTGCAAAGACGGATGCGGGAAAGATGCCAACCATCTGGAGTGCGGAAGAGTCGTACGATCCGATGGACGGAGCACCGGGAGGAATCCTGGGCGGCGGCAGCAACTCCGAGCTTGCGTTCGGGTCTGAATTGATTGGGATCGTGAAAGGTTGAGGCGGGGGTGCAGTGAGATGAGACAAGCGACTCAAGATGGAAGGAAGCCGATGAGAAATTGGATACGAACGTGGACGACAGCGCTGGCGCTGGCGATGACAGTGACCTGCTGGGCGGCGGATGCAGGGAAGCCTGCAAACGCAACGTCGGCGGCACATCTTCTGGTGGACGTGACGGTGACAGCAGGACATGGCAACCCGGTGATGGGGCTGAGTCCGTTTGCCTTTCATGTGACGGACGCTGGGGTGGCGCAGAAGGTGCTGGCAATCCAGAGCGGAGGGGTGATGCTGCCTGGGTCGAAGACTCCAGCCGAGATGGTGATTGTGCTGGATGGCGTGAACACCGAGTGGAAGAAGATGCAACTGGCACGGCAGGATGTGGCGGAGTTTCTGCGACGCCGAGGCGGAAAACTGCCGGTTCCAACGCGGATTGTGGTGCTTTCGGATACGTGGATGAAGATCTCTCCGCAGGCGACCGAGGATGGCAATGCGCTGGCGAAGTACATAGAACAGACGCCGAATCCGGTGCATACGCTTCGCTTCCAGGCTGGGTACTATGGGGAGCTGGACCGCGCGATGTGGACGATGGACCAGATGTACAAGCTGGCGCATCTGGAGGCCGTGGAGCCGGGACGGAAGCTGGTGGTGTGGGTCAGTCATGGCTGGCATCCGCTGGCTCGGGATTATCTGGCCATGAGCGAGGAAGACCTGAAGCGGGATTTTGATCTGGACGTCGGGCTGACGAATGCGCTGCTGCAGGCGAGAATTACGCTGACATCCATTGACCCCATTCTGGCTCTGCCTGGGGAGAATCTGAATTACTATCAGGCATTTCTGAAGCCGGTGGAGAAATGGGAGCAGGTGGATACTCCGAACCTGCTGCTCCAGGTGTTGGCGACCCACACGGGAGGGATGGTGCTGAACCAGAGCACCGATATTCAAGGCGAGATCGAGCAGGCGATGAAGACGCTGAACGGGTGGTATACGCTGGTCTATTCACCGAAAACGTCGGAAGACGGGAAGCCGTATCATCCGATTCTGGTGACGCTGGCGCCGGAGGCAACAGCTCAGAGTGGGCGAATCGAGATTCGCGGGCCGCAGGGCTACTACACCAGCACGCCCTGACCTTGCGAGCGATGGCAAAGGGTCGGGTATGGGTGAAGGCCTGGATGGTGGAGGCGCGTACGGGCGCGGTTGAGTACACTGGTTTTGAGAACGCGGATATTGGCAGGTGGCCGCGTTGAGGAAAGGCAGCGATTCTTTCGCGACCAAACGAAATGTCGACCATCCAAGTAACAGGAGAGGGTGAGCAGCATCCGGATGTGGCGCTGGTAGCCAGCGCGGTGGCCGGAGATGTTCAGGCTTTTGAGAAGCTGATCCGGAAGTATGACCGGCAGATTTTTCGCATTGCGCAGCACATTACGCAGAACCGCGAGGATGCGGAGGATGTGGTGCAGGATGCGTTCCTGAAGGCGTATGAAAAGCTGGATCAGTTTCAGGGCAACAGCAAGTTTTATACGTGGCTGGTGCGGATTGCGGTGAACGAGTCGCTGATGCGGCTGCGAAAGCGTCGGACGGGAAAGATGGTCTCGATCGACGAGGATATTGAGACGGATGAGGGTAGTGTGCCGCGGGATCTGGCGGACTGGAGCCCGAATCCGGAGCAGAATTACAGCCAGACGGAACTGGCGAAGATTCTGCGTAAGACGATTCAGGGATTGCCACCGGGGTTTCGGGTGGTGTTTGTGTTGCGCGACGTGGATGGGCTGTCGACCGAGGAGACGGCAGAGATGCTGGGGCTGAGCGTACCGGCGGTGAAGTCACGACTGCTGCGAGCGAGGCTGCAATTGCGGGAGCGGCTGAGCCGCTACTTCCGCTCGAAAAAGGCTGGTGAAAAGTGACCTGCACGGAATTTTTGGCATTGCTGGACGAGCTGATGGACGGGACGGTGGCCGCGGAGACGCGAACGCAGCTTGAGGAGCATCTGGGCGGGTGTGCGCACTGCACGGTGACGCTGAATACGACGCGGAAGACGATCGAAGTGTATCGCTCGAACGAGTTGTATGAGCTGCCGAAGAGCGTGCGCGAGCGGCTGCATCAGGCGATTGTGGCGCGCTGCAAGAACGGCTGCTGAAAAACCGGGAAAGCAAATCGAAAACACAGAGATGGCGTTCCGACGGATGGTGCCTTTGTTCAGGCAGTAATGACTACATTACCTTGCGCCACCAGGCGGTTTGCTCATCGCTGATGAAGTGGGTTCTGTCGCCGCGCGAGAGATAAAAATCCAGCAACTGATTTTTTTGAAACGAAGAGCAGTCTGGCCAGGAGTTATCAATGTCCAGGCGCACAGAGTTGTTGTGCTCGTCGAGGAGGACAACCTCGGAGGTGGAGCAGGCAATCACGCGCTGGGCCTTGAGGGCAAAGACGGTGCCAGGCGGCGGTGGCGGCGAAACATTGCTGGCCAGCTTGCTGAGCACCAGGATGAAGAGCATGACGGCGGAGATGCTGAGAATGCGCTTCATGAATGCATCCCTGACAGAGTGGAGTAAAAGCCGGGCACAGCGAACCGACTGGGATCATGATAGCGCAACGGCGCGGGGAATGGCGGGCAGACGGGATGGAGCGTCAGTTGCTGCTGGTGGTGCTGGAAGTGGTGCTGGTGTCGTCGGTGCGGCGGTGGAGTGTGGGCTGGTCATCGCCGTTGGTAGGGGGCGCGTTTCCATCCTGAGGCGAGGCGCTGGCCTTGCGCAACGAGGGCCGCTTGAGACCGCGATTGTCGTGGAGGCGACGCTTGTTTTCAATGCGCGCCAGGCGAGCCTTGACGTCGTCGAACTCTGAGGTAGTGAGCAGATAGTCCGGCTTTGCCGGCAGGAAGTGCGCGATCTCGTACTGCGAGTTCTCGATGCGGTCCGGCGTCTGGGGATGGTCAGAAAATGTTTTGGAGATGATGCCGGGCTTACGCTTCTCGAGTGCCTCGATCTTTTCAAAGAAAGCGATAAACGACTGGGGATCGTAACCGGCGCGGTACATGTACTCGATGCCGAGAAAATCGGCCTGAGATTCAAACTCGCGCGAGAAATGGAGGAAGGTGAGCGGAACAGCGATGGAGGAGGCTTCGTAGAGTTCGTAGCCGGTCATGCCGCCGAGGAAGATGAGCGGGACGGTGCCGATCTGCGCGTAGTTGAGGCGGGTCATCTCGCGTGCGGCGTGGTGGGCGGCGACGTGAGCGATCTCGTGGGCCATGACGCCGGCCAGTTCGGCCTCTTCGTCGGCGTTGAGGATGAGGCCGGAGTTGACGTAGAAAAATCCGCCGGGCAGGGCGAAGGCGTTGATCTCGTCGGAGTCGATGACCTTGATGGTGAATGGAACTTTGGCGTCGGAGTTTTTGACGATGTTCTGGCCGATGCGGTTGACGTATTCCGTGACGACGGGATCGGTGATGAAGCGGGCGCTTTTGTCGATTTCCGCTGAATAGGTGTGGCCCATGCGGATCTCCCAGTCGGTGGAGTACCAGTTGCCGAGGCCGCGTCCGCCGATGTTGCGGTTGCCGACTGCGTTGACATCTTCAATGCTGCCGGACTTGACCTTATCGAGGTCGCTGCCCGGCTCGGCCATGGGGATGGGCTGGCTGGCGGCGGCGACCTTTGCATCTTTTTTGGCAGTTTTGCTGTCTTTGGAGGTATTGGCCCTGGAAGTGTCCTCTTTGGATGGTTTCGTGGATTGGGCGGACGGATCGGTGGATGTGGCGGCTGGCTTTGCGTTCTGAGCGGCAGTTCCCGAAGCGCTTTTGGCAGAGGGCAAGGGCGACTGCGGCGGCGCGGAGGTGGGCTGGGGCGAGCCGGGCAGCGGCGTGGCCGGCGGAACGGGATTCTGCGGTGGCGTGGAAGTGGGCTGGGGCGAGCCGGGAAGATTGGCTGGCGCGGACTGACCCGACGGAGCCTGCGCTGCGAGCAGGGTGGCGCTGACGCAGGCGAGTGCGACGAGGAGACGCGGGATGGGTGAGAACAAGCGCGACATGGCAACCCCGAAGCGGCGACCGATTGCAACCGCTCCCTTAGACCCTAGTATGCGCCGATTGGTTGGCGCTCGTCGATGAAGTTTCACAGAATGAAAGCGCGTGAAGCTGGAGCACGGGCGGGATGGTGAGAAAAGTACGGCGAAAAAGAAGAGGAATGAGGCTCTATACTGAAGCGCAGATGAATACGCTGGCGAAGGCGGATGGAGCGCGAGGATGGAGTGCGCGCCGGGCGGCATGGGCCGTGTTGGCTCTGCTGACAGGCGCGTGGGCTTTGTCTGCCGTGGCGCAGCAGAGCGGTGCGAATGGGAGCCACTCCGGCGGGGAGCATCCTGCGCCGCCGCGCGTGGTACGCATGATGCGCGGGCGCATCCATCCGCCGACAGGGGAAGTTCCCAAGCCTGGCGAAGCGACGTTTTTTGATGCGACGGAGATGGGCGCGCCGGTGGTGCTGGATAAAAACTGGCGGCTGGGAATCGCGGCTGGGATGGATCCGGCGGCGGTGAACTTTGACGACTCGAAGTGGCCCATGCGCGATGCGAAGGAAGCGCTGGACGAGATTGACGAAAGTGCGGCGGACCAGGAGGAGAATACGCCGCGACCACCGAGCGCGAACGGGGCCTCGCACCCGCATCACCACGGACGGCCGTATGCGTGGTTTCGGCTGAAGGTGAAGCTACCGCAGCAGCACGAGCCGCTGGCTCTGATGGTGGAGGTGCCGGTCTCGCGGAGTTCGCAGGTGGCGATCTTCAGCGGCGATGTGGGCATGGAGCTGTATATCGACGGAAAACTGGTGCAGCCGATGAGCCTGCATGGAAGACCGGCGGATCCTCTGGAGCAGGTGACACGGCTGTATCCGGTGGAGATTCCAGCCAACGAGACGGTGATGACGGTGGCGGTGAGAACGCCGTTTACACCCGTGGGTCTGGATGCGTATACGGGATTTTTCGCGCATCGGAAGTTTGAACTGGGGGCGGCGAGCGACCTGCCGGCGCATGTGCAGGTGTGGCGCGACAGGATGCTGATGGAGCGGCTGCCAACCCTGGTGGACAGCGGGCTGAAGGTGCTGCTGGCGGTGTTTCTGCTGGCGCTGTTCTGGACGCAGCGGGATCATCGGGAGTATCTGTGGCTGGGGGTTCATCTGGTTTTCATTGCGCCGCTGGCGTTTGTGGGCTATCTGGGCAGCATGGGATACCAGACGCAGAAGGTAGTCTTTGCCGCAACGGTAGAGTTGCTGCTGATCTCAGCGTATTTCTACTTTGAGTTCCTCTACAGTTTTCTTTACCTGAAGCGGCGATGGTTTGTGGCGATGCTGCGCTACTCGGCACCGCTGCTGCTGAGTTTTGCGCCGTTGCTGATGACGATTCAACTGAGCACGCGGATTGCTCTCGCCTGGCTGCTCTCAGCGCTATTTGCGACGGCTTGGATTGTTGCGTGGATGGTGTTTGTGGGATGGCAACTGACGCGAGCGGCTCTGAAGAAAAACTTTGAGGCTGCGCTGCTGCTGCTGCCGCTGCTGCTGAGCGTGCTGGGCGCAGTGGAATTGGCCTCGACGCTGGCGGCTTCCAGCCTGAGAGCGACTCCGATGGAGTCTCCTCTGACGTTTCGCGCAGGGCCGGTGCCGGTGCATGTTTCGGATGTGGCGGATTTTCTGGGTATCGTGGTGATTCTGATTATCATTTTTGGGCGCTTCCAGCGAATTCACCGGGAGCGGCAGCGCGCGTCGAGCGAACTGGCGGCGGCACGCAGCGTGCAGGAAGTGATGATTCCACTGGAGGCTCCGAAGACTCCGGGCTTTGAGGTGGATACGGTGTATTCGCCGGCCAATGAGGTGGGTGGTGATTTCTTCCACATTCATCCGACAAGCGAGGGCGGGCTGCTGGTGGTGATTGGCGATGTGGCGGGCAAGGGATTGCAGGCGGCAATGAACGTCTCCATGCTGATGGGCGCACTGCGACTGACGCGGGCGACCTCGCCGGGGAAGATTCTGGCAGAGCTGAATCGGGTGGTGACCGGCGGCGCCAGCTTTACGACGTGCGAGGCGGCATATTTTGCGCCCGATGGCGAACTGACGCTGGCCAGCGCCGGACATCCGGCACCGTACCTGAATAGCCATGAGGTCAACATGCCGGGCGGACTGCCGCTGGGCGTGATGGCGGGGACGCAGTACGAGGAAGTGTATCTCTATATGCATCCGGGCGACCGATTGCTGCTGGTATCGGACGGGATCGCCGAGGCGCGGCGACCGACGGGAGAATTGTTCGGGTTTGACCGTATCCGGAATATCAGCACGGAGTCGGCGTTTTTTATCGCGGATACGGCGCAGAACTTCGGGCAGGAAGACGATATTACCGTGCTGACGATTCGCAGGATGGGTGCAGCGATGGCGAAGTCCGAGTGAGTGGATCGGATGCAGATTTCTGCTTTTTACGCAAGGAATAGGCTGGGCAAACTGCTGGATCGCGCCGAGCAGGGTGAAGAGATCCTGATGGCCCGGCAAGGGCGGCAGGTGGCGCGACGGATGCCGCTGCTGCTCGGTGGCTGGATGTGGAGCGCGGGAGCTGCGATGGCTGAGCGCATACGCATTCGCGCAACGAGCGCAACGTCACGGCAAAGCATGGATCCTGAATAGAAATGATCGGAAGACGAAAATGCCTGTATCGCCCAACTCATCTGATATGGGCGCGGAGCCTTGTTTCCGAACCCCTCCCATGTCGTTATCTGGCCATACAACACCGAAAGTGAGCGGACAAAGGGTCAGTTGTTTCATTCCAGTCTGAGCAAACCGGGTTGCGCTGCAGATAGCTCCAGAACCATTGCTTCCATCCGTTACTATGAATTCAATTGCTGGTCAAGGTTCTCTTCGGAGTGGTTCTATGCGCGGTACAGTCAAGAGTTTCTTGCCTGAGAAAGCCTACGGATTCATTCGAGGCGAAGATGGAAGAGATTATTTCTTCCACCTTAACGATCTGGTCAACAGATTTGAGCCAGTGCCGTTGCAAACTGTTTACTTTGATCCCACCGCCACCCGCAAGGGCCTCAAAGCTCGATCGATCCAGGCAGGTCCGATGCCGACGGTAACCCCGGTGGGTCCCAATCACTTCATCATGACCCGAGACAACTACGTGCGTGGATACGAAATCATTCGGATGGTTGGTACGCTCCGGGCCAGGGCGAATGACCCGAATGTAGCGCGCAACAACTTGAGAACAATTGCAATCGACCTCGGAGCCAATGCCATTATCAACATGACATGCACCCGGTCGAGCGAGCAGGAAGGATGCTCGAACTACAACTACACCATGCATCACTTCGAAGGAACGGCAGTTGTCGTAGCGCGATACCAATCTACCCCCAATACAAATGGAAATGATCCGACGACAAAGGATTTTCATATCTCGCACTACAAAGACGGGCAAATCTCCCTCGTACGACCCCATGCTCTTGTGTTTTATACGAAGCTGGTACTGGGGTGGATAAGGACGGCAACTTGCATCATTTGCCTCATTCCCGCCATCCTGTTCTGCAGACTGCTTCATTTGAAGCCCCGTTTCATGCAGGCCATCGACGAAGCAGACTCTGCAAAAAATGTACTCCGGCCGGGTGCAGTGGGTTAATCGTTGTGAATGCTTTGCCTTCCACTTCCTCCATTCACTGCAGCCTTGGCGAATGAGGCCGTACAGTGCGTGCAGAGGATGTGGGTTTCGCGCGCCGCCGTCGGCTTAGGCGCTTCTGGTGGTTGCGGGCGGAGGGTGGATGAGGAGACAGCCACGAACCAAACTCCGTAATGCCGGAGACTCGGCTGTGCCCTTTTGTGTGCGACGTGAGGAAACACTAACTTGACACTGAGCGACACGCCGCGCTACTGTGATCGCGACTGATTTTGCTCAGTTGGCCTCTCGTTCGCCTGTAGATGCACGAGGATGCAAGGTATCCATTTCTTCCGGGTAAGTTTTATTCAGGACGAGCAAGCCGCTGGCTCCGTGGTGGCAGTCCTGACGGGAAGGACTCTGGAGGGTGCCGATGCAGACTGTTTTGCGCGCAGGCTTTTGTGCTCTTGGTTCTGGTCTGATTCTGATGCTGGGCGCCTGCGGCGGGATGGGGACATCTCCGGCTGCCTCAGCCCAGCATGAGTGGGCGTGGATGGGTGGGTCGCAGAACCTGAATGCGACTGGAAGCTATGGCCAGATGGGCATCGCTTCGGCTGGAAACACACCGGGCGCACGCAATTTTGCCGTCGCCTGGGTGAATTCCTCTGGAGATCCGATGCTGTACGGCGGTCTTGGATTGAGCACGAGTGCAGTGACCAACGATAACGGCACTCTGGACGATATGTGGGAACTCGACAAGGGTCAATGGGTGTGGACGGGGGGACATCGACAAGCTGAGGAGGCTCCGGTCTTTGGCAAGCTCGGCGTGGCATCCCCGGCGAACACTCCCGGGGCCATCTTTGCTCCGGCGTCATGGACCGATGCGCAGGGTAACCTGTGGCTGTTCGGCGGTGATATTGGCCACAATGCGCTGTGGAAACTGAGCGGAGGAATGTGGACATGGGTCGCCGGTCCTTCGACTCCGCTGAATCCCGCGGTCTATGGAACCATCGGCGTTCCGTCCGCGCAGAACGTCCCGGGCGCGCGAGTGCGAACGGTGACCTGGGTGGATGCATCGGGGAATCTGTGGATGTATGGTGGCTTTGGTTATGGCGAATCGATCCCGGGAAGACAGCCCAGCTATGGAATTCTGGGCGATCTATGGATGTATTCGCCTACGAGCGGAATGTGGGCCTGGATGGGTGGATCGGGCATGGCGAGCGCGCCTGCGGTCTATGGCACGCAAGGTACTCCATCCAGGACGAACTACCCGGGGGCGCGAAGCGATGCCGCAGCGTGGACAGATGCGCAGGGCAACTTCTGGCTATTCGGTGGATACAGAACAGACAGCACAGGCGCTGTGGAGTATCTGAACGATCTATGGGAGTATTCGGGCGGACAATGGACATGGATCGGCGGCTCAAATCTGGCCAATCAGACCGGCTCGTTTACCGCGAAGGGATCGGCGGCCGCAACCAATATCCCCGGCGCTCGCTATGACGCGGCATATGCAAAAGACGCAGCGGGCAATTTCTGGCTCTTTGGCGGACTGGGCTATGTCGCAGATGTGGGTCTGGGCGTAAACATCCTTTGCGATCTGTGGGAGTTCAGCAATGGCCAATGGACTTTTGTAAGCGGCCCGAGCACTTCACAGACCTGTGGAAGTTACGGACAGGCAGGCGTGTTTGCCTCAACGAACTTGCCCACCGGTCGAAGCGGAGCAGCACTGTGGGCTGACTCGTCGGGCAATCTGTGGCTGTTCGGCGGGATTGATTCCTATATCCAAGGGCAAAATGTCTACAACGACCTGTGGGAGTTCAAGCCTTGAGTGGCACGACACGGGACGAACGCGCGTTTCCCGCGCCATGCGGCAGGAGTGCGCTCCGAGTGGTCGCGGGTGTGCGTGGGTGAAAGGTTGACGGGAGCCACAGATTCCCTGCGGGAATGGCAACCCAAAAGCAGGAGCAAGGTCAGAAGCAAAACGAAGGCGCGGCGATCATCGCCGCGCCTTACGATTTGGTTCATTCATTTTGGGGGTTAGTCGTAGTACTCGAGGCCGAGGTGGGTGATGAGTTCGTGGCCCATGATGTGGCGCAGGGTGTTTTTCAGCTTCATCGACTGGATGAAAAGATCGTGCTCGGGGTAGAGATCGGGCGCGGTCTGAGGAGATTTCCAGTAGAAACTGAGCCACTCCTGAACGCCGATTGAAGCCAGTTGCTGGGTGCGCTGGGCGAGATCGAGGAAGAGCACGAGGTCGAGCGCGATGGGCGCGGCGAGGATGGAGTCGCGGCAGAGGAAATCGACCTTGATCTGCATGGGGTAGCCAAGCCATCCGAAGATGTCGATGTTGTCCCAGCCCTCTTTGTTGTCACCGCGCGGCGGGTAATAGTTGATGCGGACCTTGTGGTAGATGTCTTTGTAGAGATCGGGGTACAGCTCGGGCTGGAGGATGTAATCGAGGACGCCGAGCTTGGACTCTTCCTTGGTTTTGAAGGATTCCGGGTCGTCGAGGACTTCGCCGTCGCGGTTGCCGAGGATGTTGGTGGAGTACCAGCCGGAGACGCCGAGCATACGCGCCTTGAAGGCGGGTGCGAGGACGGTCTTCATGAAGGTCTGGCCGGTTTTGAAGTCCTTGCCGGTGATGGGCGCGTTGTTTTTGCGCGAGAGTTCAATGGCGGCAGGAAAATCGACGGTGAGGTTGGGCGCGCCGTTGGCAAAGGGAACGCCTTCGCTGAGCGCGGCCCAGGCGTAGATCTGCGAGGGCGCGATGGATGGGTCGCTCGCGACCAGACCCTGCTCAAAGGCCGCGATGGACTGGTGGACGGCGGTGGGTTCGAGGAAGATTTCGGTCGACCCGCACCAGATGACGACGACGCGATCCACCGTCTTGCGGAAGGCGCGAATTTCTGCGCGGACCTGCTCGACAAGGTCCATCTTGTTTTTGCCGGTCTTGACGTGCGTGCCGTTCAGGCGCTTGACGTAGTGCTGGTCAAAGACGGCAGGCATGGGCTTGATGGTTTCGAGGTAAGGCTTGAGCGCGGCGAGAGTTTCGTTGTCGAGCACCTTGGCGTGCGCGGCGGCCTCGTAGACGTTGTCCTCGAAGATGTCCCAGCCGGTGAAGACGAGATCGTCGAGCGAGGCCAGGGGAACGAAGTCGCGGATGAGCGGCGCATTGCCGTCGGTGCGCTTGCCGAGGCGGATGGTGCCCATTTGCGTGAGCGAGCCGATGGGCTTGGCGAGTCCGCGGCGAACGGCTTCAACGCCCGCGATAAACGTGGTGGCGACGGCACCGAGGCCGACAACCATGACGCCGAGTTTGCCAGTTGCAGGAGCGATGGCGGTCTTCTGGCCGCTTTGCTGTGAAGAAGACATACTGAGAGTTACCTTCCCTTTCGAATCAAAAGCGGAGTGCCGAGGCAGAATCCGCTGAGGTTGACCGCGATCGCTGATTGGTTCTGAATCAGCACGAAGACACGCGGGGGTTCGTGATGCGTCAGGACGCCGGGGCGCTTTTTGCGCGCCTCCAGTGCGTCCAGACAAACCAGAAAACAGCGGCGACAATCGCCAGTTCCACCGCGAGGTGGAAGCGATGAAACATTTCGTGAAATGCGGGGTCTGAGTTCCAGCGGTCACCGAGCTGCTTGCCGACGTAAGCAAGAGCGAAACACCATGGCCAGGAGCCGACGAATGTGTACAGATGAAAACGGCGCTGCGGCATCCGAGCAATGCCGGCGGGAAGAGCGATGAAGGTGCGCACCACGGGAAGCAGACGACCGAGCAGAACGGTGATCGATCCCCAGCGCTCGAAGTAGTCGGTCATGCGATCGAGATCGCGGTGGCTGAGGAAGACCCACTGGCCGTAGCGCAGAACGAGCGGGCGCCCGCCGACGGCGCCGATCCAGTAGGCAATGACGGAGCCGAGATTGCAACCAATAGCTCCGGCCGTGGCCACGAGCAGCAAGCCAAGAAGACTGTTGCCACCACCAAAGCGCGTGGTGGCGACAAGATAACCGGCGAAGGGCAGAATGACTTCCGATGGAAGCGGAATGCAGGCCGACTCGACGGCCATGAGCAACGCGACGCCAACGTAGCCAGTGACGGAGATGGTGGCAACGACGAGATGCACCAGACTGGCGAGAATCTGTTCGGACACAATACACTCAGTATAAAGGTTCGACCACGGTCGCCCGTTGCAGGCAGTGAGCCTGGCGAGACGAATCGATTGCCTGAGAACCGATGGAGAGGATGAGACTGTGCCGGAGAATCCGCCCGTACCGCTGACACTGGATGGCGCGAGCCTGTTGCATCAGATGTATCGCATGAACTGGAAGGCGTGGCGCGGACTGAGCGAGGCAGAGCGAACGCGCATTGCAGCGTCCGCAGAGAACGCGCTGAAGCACATGACAGGCGGACAGCAGACAGGCGACGCGACGGCGCTTTATTCGCAGCTTGGCCACAAGGGCGACCTGATGCTGGTCCATCTCCGGCATTCAGTGGAAGAGCTGAATCGCGTGGAACTCGCGTTGGCGCAGATGGAGCTTTACGACTATCTGGAGTTGACACACACCTATCTGTCGATTGTGGAGCTGGGGTTGTATGAGTCATCTGCCAAGACCTATAGCGCACTGGCGGCGCGGGATGTAGCACCGCATTCGGCGGAGTGGAACGAGTCCATTGCCGAGACGCTGAGCCGACAGGCACAGGCGATGGCCTCGCGGCTGTATCCGGCGATTCCGCAGACGAAGTACATCTGTTTTTATCCCATGGATCGCAAGCGTGGCGAAGAGGTGAACTGGTATCTGGAGCCGATGGCAGATCGGCAGCGGATGATGCACGAGCATGGGATGATCGGACGACGCTATGCCGACGAGGTGCGACAGATTATCTCCGGGTCGATTGGACTGGACGACTGGGAGTGGGGTGTGGATCTGTTTGCGCAGGATCCGGGCATCTTCAAGAAGCTGATCTACGAGATGCGTTTCGACGAGGTGAGCGCGAAGTATGCGCTGTTTGGATCGTTCTATGTGGGTGTGCATCTGCCGGTGGAGAAGCTGGGCGCATGGCTGGCCGGAACGCTGTGAAGCCGACGACAACCGCAGCGCGAAAGCCCGCAAAAGCGGGCGGCGCGGGAAAGCGCAGCCAACGCGCTGAGCTTGCGGCGGAGCGAGTGGCAGAGATTGTGCGGCTGTTGCATGAGCGGTATGGCGAGGCGCGTTGTGCGCTCGATCATCGTTCGCCGTGGGAGCTGCTGGTAGCGACGATTCTGTCGGCGCAGTGTACGGATGTGCGCGTGAACATGGTGACGCCGGAGTTGTTTGCCACGTATCCGACACCGGAGGCGATGGCGGCGGCACCGATTGAGGCGCTTGAATCGCTGATCCGCACGACGGGTTTTTATCACAACAAGGCGAAGTCGATTCAAGGCGCGGGACGCGTGATCTCAGCGACGTTTGGCGGCAAGGTGCCGCAGACGATGGACGAGTTGCTGATGGTTCCTGGCGCGGCGCGGAAGACAGCGAATGTGGTGCTGGGCGTGGCGTTCGGCAAGGCCGAGGGCGTGGTGGTGGATACGCATGTCTTTCGCATTGCGCGCAGGCTGGGGCTGGCGCGCGGGGAGACACCGCAGAAGGTGGAACAGGAACTGATGCGGGTGATTCCGCGCGAGCGCTGGATCGGGTTTTCGCATGAGGTGATTCACCACGGACGCGCGGTGTGTGTGGCGCGGAAGCCGAGGTGCGCGGAGTGCCATTTGGAGAAGCTCTGCACGGCCAAGGACAAAACCTGGAGATCTTGAGCCGACTGGATATCTTGAGCCGAAAAGTTGTGCGCGGGCATTTGTCTTCATCGAGCGGCGAAGTGAGCGACAAGAGCGGCGACGAGTGAGGGGATGTCGGCTGCTGCGGCTTCGGCGGCGGGTGGCCAGTTGTGTTCGCGGAGCGTGGCTGAGGTGATGGGTCCGATGGAGACGGCTGCGACACGGGGCAGCGGAAATGGCAGCGCGGCAGCGCGGGCGAGCGCGGCGAGGTGTGTGACGCTGGAGGAACTGGTGAAGATGGCGGCATCGATTCCCTGCCCCACGGCCTGTGCGAGCAGAGGAACGGACGTCTGCGGGACGCAATTCCGGTAGGCTTCCGCGATCGTCAGCGAAGCGCCCGCATCGTGCAACGCTTCCGGAAGAATGTCGCGCGCAACCTCGGCGCGGATAAGCAGAACACGGCGCGAGGCGACGTGTGGAACAAGTTCAGCGGCGAGAGATTCCCCTACGGCTTGAGCCGGTACAAGCGAAACGGCGAAGCCGGCATCGCGCGCTGCGGAAGCGGTGGAGCGCCCGATGCAGGCGATGGCGGCAGCGGAAGTGAGGTGGGTCCGTCCCATCTCCGCAGCGCGGGCGACGAAAGCGCGGACGGCGTTGGCGCTGGTGAAGACGATCCAGTGAAAGCTGCCGAGAGCCTGGAGCGCATCATCCAGCGAAGAAAAACTCTGCGGCGGAGCGATCTCAAGGACCGGGACTTCGACCGGAATAGCACCGAGAGCGCGCAGGCCAAGGGTGAGTTCAGAAGCCTGGTGTGGAGCACGGGTGACAAGGATGCGGCGACCTGCAATGGAGGCGAGTTTGTCGTGGTCGGATGAGGCGATCACGGATGTGCCACTCCCGGTGGAGCAGCGTGAGCCAGGAGATCGACCGCGCCGTTAGCCAGCAACTGCTCGGCGACGGCGCAGCCCAGAGCGATGGCGTCTGTACCGGTGGATTCAGCCCGGAGGATCGGACGGCCCGAGGGATGAGCGACAACGGCGAGGATCTGCCATCGATTTTCGGAGTGCGGACGGCAGTGGACACCGACTGGCACCTGGCAGCCACCACCGAGCGCGGCCAGCGCGGTGCGTTCCGCGGTGACGGCGAAGCGCGTGGCAGGATCGTCGAGCGGAGCCAGTGCGGCCAGGGTAGCGGCATCGTCGATGCGAGCCTCAATGCCGAGCGCGCCCTGGCCGGCAGCGGGACAGAGAATCTCCGGAGCCAGTCTCTCGCGCAGCCATTCGGTTTTATCCAACCGATCCAGTCCGGCAGCAGCAAGCAGGATGGCATCGACCTGACCCTCGGCAAGTTTGCGCAGACGCGTGTCGACATTGCCGCGAAATTCCATTGTTTGAAGATCGGGGCGTTGAGCAAGCAGTTGCGAACGCCGACGCAGGCTGCTGGTTCCGATTCGTGCGGCGGCGGGAAGATCGTTCAGCGAAGCATAGTGAACGGAGACCAGTACGTCGCGCGGATCGACACGAGGCGGCGTGGCAGCGAGCGTGAATCCGTCCGGGAGTGTGGTGGGCAGGTCCTTGAGGCTGTGAACGGCCAGGTCGATGCGACCCTCGGCAAGAGCCTGCTCAATCTCCAGCGTGAACATGCCTTTGGTTCCAACCTCGGCGAAGGTGACCTCCTGCAGTCGGTCGCCGGTGGTGCGGATGACTTCAATCGTGACTTCATGCCCCAGCGAACGGAGGCGATCGGCGATGTGATGCGCCTGCCAGAGCGCGAGTTGTGAGCCGCGTGTGCCGATGCGCATCATGAGCGACTCCGAGAGGCGACAAGCTGATCGGAAGATTCAACGACAGATGCTTGTGCGCTGGTGAAGTTTTCCGGCAGCGACCACTCGGCGCGAATGGAGGCGATGCGATCGTTATCGCCGGTGCGCGCAGCCTGCTTGAGCGCCTGAAGCGTGGGGTGCAGAAGTTTATTGATCATGGATCGACAAATGGCTTCGACAGCGGAGGACTGCTCGGGGGTGAGCGTGGCCAGGCGAGCCTGCATACGGCGCATCTCAGCGAGACGGAGTTCTTCTGCGCGCTGTTGAAGGGCGATGATGAGGGGAGCGATATCGACGGTGCGCAGACGCTGCTGAAAACGCTCGACCTCAGCAGCGATCATGGCCTCCGCATCAGAGGCTTCTCGGGTGCGCTCGGCGAGGTGCGTGGCGGCGACGGATTGCAGATCGTCGATATCGTACAGGAAGATGCCTTCCAGCCGATTGACCGAAGAATCAACGTCGCGGGGGACGGCGATATCGATGAAAAACATCGGACGATTCCGGCGCTTTTGCAGAAAGGCCTGCGCGTGTTCGCGTGTGAAGATGGGATGAGGCGCGCCGGTGGAGGTAATGAGGATGTCAGCCTGGCTGGCGGCATCATAGATGGACTCCCAATCAACCACACGGGGGCGAACGGAGCCGGTGAAATGCGTGGCCATGGCATCGGCCCGCTGGCGTGTGCGATTGGTGAGAAGGATGGAGCTTGCTCCCTGGGCAACGAGGTGTCTCGCAGCGAGTTCACTCATCTTGCCGGCGCCGACGAGGAAGATAGTCTTGCCGCTGAGCGAGCCGAAGATCTTGCGTGCAAGATCAACGGCAACCGAAGCGATGGAGACCGTCGTGCTCCCAATCTCCGTCTCCGTGCGAACTTTTTTTGCGGCGGCAAACGCGGATTGCAGAAGCGGGTCAAGCTCGGAGGCGATGGTTCCGAGTTCGCGACCGAGGTTGTAGGCGTCTTTGACCTGGCCAAGAATCTGCGACTCGCCGATCACCATGGAATCAAGACTGGCAGCGACGCGAAAGAGATGACGTACAGCGGCGACATCGTGGAACTGATAAAGATGCGGCGCAAGTTCAGCAGGGTCAATGGCGAAGTGGTCGGCAAGGAAACGGTCCATGTTCGCATCAGGATGCGCGTTGGCTGAATCAGCGGTTGCGAGAATCTCTACGCGGTTACAGGTAGAGAGAATCATGGATTCGCGGATGCCGGTGGCGGCAGTGAGCTGACGCGAAAAATCGGCAATCCGCTCGCGCGGAATCGCGACGCGCTCGCGCAGTTCGATGGGCGCCGTTTTGTGGTTGATGCCAAGCAGGATGAGATTCATGGCACGGGGAACCTGTGAACCTGGCTGAATTGATTGGCGGCCCAGACCAGCATCATGACCAGAAAGACGCCGCTTGAAAGAAATGCCGCTTTGCGTCCGCGCCATCCGTTGCTGAGACGGATGTAAAGCAGGACGACATAGAGCACCCACATGGCAAAGGAAAGAAGAACTTTGGGATCGAAGAAATAAGCCGGGCCCACGCTTTCCTGAGCGAGCAGGCAACCCACAAAAAGCCCCATGGTCATGCAGGGAAAGCCGAAGAGCAGCGTTGCGTGAGCGATGCGCTCCAGAGTGTCGAGAGGTGGCAGCCAATCGCGCATAAAGGTGCTGGAGACTGGTGGTTTTCCTCGCGCAGAGAAGTGCTGCTTGATGTGACGTTCCTGCGCCAGATAAAGAAAGCTGGCGACCATGCTGAAGGCCAGACAGGCATAGGCGGCAAGCAGGAAGCCGATGTGAATGACCAGCCAGCCGACGCGCACACCGGAAGATGGGAAGGTATACCGTGCATCGCCCAGTGCAGGCACAAAAACCAGAAGGAACGAGGCCGGAAGCGCAAAGATGCCAAAGGAAACCGTGCCGTAGATGGCGCGAATGAGCAGGAAGATGGCAGCGATCAGCAGACCGAGCAGCGACTCAATTTCGCCGTAGCCGACGGGAAGCCAGCGATGTGCCAGACCCAGCATCTCCGAAGCGGAGACAAAATGGAAGAAAAAAGCCAGGACGGCAACGGGCATGCAGATGCGTCGCCAACGCGGAAAGGAATAAAGAACAGCGGGCAAAGCCGCAAGACTGGCAATTGCGTAAAGCACCGTCGCGACTCTGAGCCAAACCAGATACATGCCTGTCAAGAGAGTAGTTTGCCCCTTAGACAGTATACTGTGACCTCTGTCACACGCGATGCAGACAGGAAATGCCGGGCTATCTGGAACAGGCTATCCATGCGTGCTGAGCCGGGTTTGGCGATCCCGTAGGATTTGCGATTCCGTGGATTGGCTATCGCGCGAGACTGGAGGCGGTTTAAGCTGGACTGCAAACGTGACAGATATTGAGACAACTATGAATGCCGGTGGGACGGAGAGCGTGAAGGCCTCCGCTCCGTTGACCCCGGCGATGCAGCAATATGCAGCAGCCAAACGCGCCCATCCGGATGCGCTGCTGTTTTTTCGCATGGGTGATTTTTATGAACTTTTCTATGAAGACGCGATCACGGCGAGTCGTGAGTTGCAGATTACGCTGACGGCGCGAGACCGTGAACGAGCTGTTCCAATGTGCGGGGTGCCGTATCACGCGGTGGAGAACTATCTGACGCGATTGCTGCGCAAGGGCTTCAAGGTGGCCGTGTGCGAACAGATGGAAGATCCCAAGCTCGCAAAGAAGATTGTGCGGCGCGAGGTGACGCGCGTCTTCACGCCGGGAACAGCGGTGGACGCAACGCTGGAGCAGGGGCGAAACAACTATCTGGCGGCTCTGCGCGTGACAAAGGATGCCGCAGGACTGGCGCTGCTGGATCTTTCAACCGGCGAGTTCGTGGCCATGGAGCAGCGGGGCGCGGGCGCATCGGCGGCGATGCTGGACGAGTTGCAGAAGGCGCAGCCCAGTGAAGTTTTGCTGGATGCCGAGATGCCCGAGTCGGCGGAGGTGGATGCGGCGCTGGAGACGACGGTAGCGCGCACTCGTCTGGAAGCCTGGGTGTGGACGCCTCAGCACGCTGTTGCGTTGCTGGAACGACAACTCGGGGTGCAGTCACTGGAAGGATTTGGACTGGCCGAGCACATGGCGGCAACATCGGCGGCCGGTGCGATTGTGCATTACGTACAGGCGACGCAAAAGATGGAGATGGCTCCTCTGGATACGCTGCGATTTGTGGAGCGCGCGAGCGGTTTGCAGATGGACCAGGTGACGGTGAGAAATCTGGAACTGGTGGAGCCGCTGGTAACAGGGCAAGACCAGAAAACGACGCTGTGGCGAACGCTCGACCAATGTGTGACGGCGATGGGAAAGCGGCTGCTGCGAGCGACCATTCTGCGTCCGCTGTCAGACGCAGCAGCGATTGAAGCCCGATATGAAGCGGTGGAAGAGGCGACGCAGGATCTGATTCAGCGCGAGACGTTGCGCGAAACGATGCGCGGAATTCTGGATATGGAGAGGTTGTTGGCGCGAGTCGCACTGGACAGCGCAGGACCACGTGATCTGGTGGCGATTGCTGCCAGCGCGCAGCAACTGCCGGAGACTCTGAGACTGCTGAGGCGATGGCAGGCAAAACGATGGCGGCAACTGAGCGAGCAACTGGACCCGCTGGAAGATCTGGTAGCGGCGATACGGTCGACGCTGGTAGCCGAACCGCCGCTGACACTGGCCGATGGCGGGGTGATCGTCGAGGGTGTTCATGAAGAACTGGATCGGCTGCGCGGATTGAGTCGCGATGCCAGGCAGTCGATTGCGACGATTGAAGAACGAGAGCGGGCACGGACAGGCATTGGATCGCTGAAGGTACGCTACAACTCGGTCTTTGGGTACTACATTGAGATCAGCAAAAGCAATCTTGCGCTGGCGCCGACGGACTATGAACGCAAGCAGACGCTGGTGAATGCGGAGCGTTTTACCACGCCGGAGCTGAAAGCCTATGAGCGTGAAGTGCTGAGCGCGCAGGAGCGCTCCGTGGAGTTGGAAAAGATGCTTTTTGCTGCACTGCGCCAGAAGGTACTGGACGGTGCAGGGAGAATTCGCAGAAGCGCGGCAACAGTGGCGGAGGTGGATATGCTGGCCTGCTTTGCGCAGAATGCCATTGAGCGGGGGTATGTGCGTCCGCAGCTCAGCGATGACATTGTGCTGGAAGCCAAGGCGGGCAGACATCCTGTGATCGAACAGGCGATGCGCGTTGGCGGGGTTGAGCGATTCATTCCAAATGATCTGTATCTGCATGTCGATGGCCCCTGCCTGCTGCTGATTACAGGACCGAATATGGGCGGAAAAAGTACCTATCTGCGACAGGCGGCGATGCTGGTGCTGATGGCGCAGATGGGTAGCTTTGTGCCGGCCAACGCAATGCGCTTTGGACTGGTGGACAGGATTTTTACGCGCATTGGAGCGAGCGACAACGTGGCGCGCGGGCGCTCGACATTCATGGTGGAGATGACGGAGACGGCGACGATTCTGAATACGGCGACCCGGCGTTCGCTGATTCTGCTGGACGAGATGGGGCGCGGCACGGCAACCTTTGACGGGCTGTCACTGGCGTGGGCGGCGGTTGAATTTCTTCACGCTGAGATCGGCGGACGCACGTTGTTTGCCACACATTATCACGAGCTGACCATGCTGGCGGAGACGCTGAAGCGAGCACAGAATCTGCGCGTCGCGGTCAAAGACTCAGGAGGACAGATCACGTTTCTTCATACGATTGAGCCGGGGGCGGCGTCGAAGAGTTATGGAATCGAAGTGGCACGTCTGGCAGGCTTGCCCAGAGCGGTGCTGGAGCGGGCGCGGCATGTGCTGCGCCAGCATGAAAAACAGGAGCGACGCAGTGTACAGGTGGAAGAAGCAGCGCCGTTGCAGATGACCATGTTTACTCCGCTTTCGCAACGGATTGTGGATCGCATTCGAGAGACAGAGATCAACGCGCTGACGCCACTGCAGGCGCTGAATCTGCTGGAGGAACTCAAGCAGGAGTTGAACGAATCGGGTGGCGCAGAAGGCGGGCAACTGTGACGAAGACGAGTCTGCGTGCGGCAGTGGGAAGCCTGATGGTGGTGGGGCTGGAGACGACAGAGTTGAGCGCGATGGAGAGCGCGTGGCTCCGCGTGGTGCGCCCTGCGGGCATCATTCTGTTTCGTCGCAACATCCACGACGCGCGGCAGACACGAGCGTTGCTGGAGGCTGCATCCGCGCAGTGCGCTGCGGATGCAATGCGATGCGTAGATGTGGAAGGTGGCACGGTGGATCGGCTGCGTGAGGCGCTGGCTCCCATGCCGTCGGCACAGGCCGTGGCGCAACGCGGGAGTGCAAAACTGGCGCAGGAACAGGGTATTTTGACGGCGCAGGCCGTGTGTGCCTTTGGGTTGAATACGACGCTGGCGCCGGTGCTGGACCTGGGATTGCCGGAGTCGCGCGAGGTGATGGGAACGCGGACTGCGGCAGCGGAGGCAAAAGGAGTAATCGCGTATGCTCGATCATTTCTGAACGGACTGGCTTCGCAAGGCGTGATCGGCTGTGGCAAACACTTTCCGGGGCTGGGCGGCGGCACGCTCGACTCACACCAGCAGATGCCGGCAATTGAGCGTAGTTTTGAGCAGATGATGAACGAGGATATCGCCCCGTTTCATGCACTGCGAAGCGTGCTGCCGATGGTGATGGTGAGCCATGCCGCGTTTCCACAGACGGAAGGTGGCGCGACGCCGGCGAGTCTGTCCAAGTTTTGGATCGAGGGGGTGCTGCGCGGGCGAGTGGGCTATCGCGGACTGATCTTCTCAGACGATATGGAGATGGGCGGCGTGCTCGGCGCGCGACAGATTGAAGAGGCGGCGGTGATGGCGCTGGACGCAGGAATGGATGTGATTGAGATCTGTCACCGGTCGGATTTGATCCTGCGCGCATTTGAGGCGGTGCTGCGAGAAGCCGAGCAATCAGCAGCCTATCGTGCCATGGTGGAACGGCGCGCGCGACGCGTGGCGGCATGGCGCAGAAAGCATCTGGGCAAAGGAATGAGTGCGATGCCGACGGCGACGGAGTTCGAGGAGTTGCGAACATCGATACAGCGATTCCACGAACGCGCCACGCAGGAGCGGGCAGAATGATTGTGGCTGGCGTGATGAGCGGCACCTCGGCGGACGGCGTGGATGTGGCGCTGGTGAAGATCGGCGCTCGTGGAACAGACGGCGCGAGTGTCAAGCTGCTGGCGCATGAGGCATTTCCGTTTTCGCGCGCCATGCGTCGGGCGATTCTGGAGGCGATGAATGCCGAGTCCACAACGACGGCGCAACTGGCGCGACTGGGATGGCGGCTGGGAATTGCTTATACGGAAGCCGTGCAAAAGACACTGACAGCGCATCCCTGCGCAGTGAAGCTGATTGGCTGTCATGGGCAAACGCTCTATCACCAGGCGCGGTCGGGGCGTTTTTTGGAGCGGCAATTTGCCTGCACGTGGCAAGCCGGCGAGATGGCGGTGATGGCCGAGCGACTGAGGATTCCGGTGGTTTCCAATTTTCGCCCGGCAGATATGGCGGTCGGTGGACAGGGCGCACCACTCGTGCCGCTGGCGGATTACCTGTGTTTTCGGGATCTTCGTCGCGCGCGTGTTTTGCAGAATATCGGTGGGATTGGGAACGTGACTACGATTCCAGCGGGCGCCCCGGCGGACAAGATTGTGGCGTTTGATACAGGGCCTGGCAATATGGTGATCGACGCACTGATGCAGCGATTATTTGGACGCCCGTACGACGCCGATGGACGAGTGGCGGCGCGCGGCAAAGTGCTGAATGCAGTGGTGCGGGAGGCGATGCGGGCGCACTTTTTTCGCAGGACACCGCCGAAGAGCGCAGGACGCGAGGAGTTTGGCAGCGGGTATGCCGATGCCTTGCTGAGAGCCTGCCGCAGACACAGTGACCGAGATACGGATGCTGTTGCAACAGCGACAGCGCTGACGGCAGAGTCGATTGCGAATGCGTATCGACGATTTACGCTGCCCCTTGTTATGGATGCGCCCGTCGATTGCATTGTCTCCGGTGGAGGCGCACGCAATGGAACGCTGATGCGAATGCTGAGCGAACAGTTGGAGCCAATGAAGTGGAAGCTGACGACAAGCGATGCCCTTGGCTTTCCAGCGGAGGCGAAGGAGGCTATGGCGTTTGCGTTGCTGGCGTGGCAGACATGGCATCAGCGACCCGGAAATCTGCCCTCTGCGACGGGAGCAAAGCGAGCAGTGGTGCTGGGTCAGGTGACGTATGCATAAGCTGCTGGCTGGCGTGCTGTGCGCCGCGGGGATGCTGGCGCTGAGCGGATGTCACGCGGCGCGGCGCGATCCAGGGACGGTGGTCTTTCTGATTGAGAGCAGCCCGAACAGCCTGGACCCGCGCGTGGGCACGGATGCGCAGTCGGAACGCATTGTCCCGTTGCTGTTTGATGGGCTGGTGGAGCGGGATGCGCACTTTCAGTTTCGTCCAGCGCTGGCAGCAAGTTGGCAGCAGCCGGACCCGCTTACGCTGATCTTTCATCTGCGGCATGATGTGCGCTTTGGAAACGGACGTGTGCTGACATCGGCAGATGTGGTGTGGACGCTGAATTCGATGCGTGATGGTACAGTGCTGACGCCGAAGGCTGCCAGCTACAACTCCGTTTCCGCGGTGGAGGCGATGGACCCGTGGACCGTTCGCATTCGTCTGAAAGAACCGGATAATTTTCTGCTCGGAAATCTTTCTTCTTCTGCAATGGGGATTGTGCCGGCGGGGAGCGGAGCAGATTTCTGGCAGCATCCGGTGGGAACGGGAGCGTTTCGGCTGAAGAGCCAGGAGATCGACAAGGACGTCGTGCTGGAACGGAATCCGTATGCCGGACCGGTTGCGAAGATTGCGGCGCAGCGCATCCGCTTTGAGGTGGTGCCGGATGCGACGACGCGTGCATTGGAGTTACGGAAAGGAGCAGCGGATATCGCGAGCAATTCCCTGCCCTCGGATATGTTGCCGGTGCTGAAGCAGGATGCAGCGCTGGAGGTAGACGAGACGGGTGGAACGGAGGTGCAGTATCTGGCGTTCAACCTGAGAGATGCCGCGCTGGGCAAGCGAGCCGTGCGGGAAGCGATTGCATATGCGGTGGATCGGCGGCTGATCGCAAGGACGCTGCTGGGCGGAGAAGCGCAGCTGGCCGAGAGTCTGTTGCCGCCGACGCACTGGGCGTTCACCGACGATGTGAAGCGCTATGATTTCGATCCAGCAAGGGCGCGAGCATTGCTGGACAAGGCAGGATTCGCGGCAGACCGCGATGGAGTTCGACTGCACCTGACGATGAAGACAAGCACGGATGAAGGGACGCGCCTGCTGGCCGTGGCGCTGCAGCAGCAACTGGCACAGGTGGGCATTGCTCTGGATATACGCAGTGAGGAGACGGCGACGTTTCTGGCGGATATCACTCGCGGAGCTTTCCAGATCTATTCGCTGCGCTGGATTGGTGGCAACGAACAGCCTGATATTTTTTCCTATGCCTTTTCGACGAGTCGGATGCCGCCGCATGGGGCCAATCGAGAACACTACTCCGATGAAGAAGTGGACAGGCTGCTGGACGAAGCGAGCCGAATAAGCAATGAGCAGCAACGGCGTGCCGATTACGTGCGGGTGCAGCAAAAGCTGGCGGAAGATCTGCCGGTGGAGAATCTGTGGTATCTGGATTCGATTCTGGTGCATAACCGACGGGTGACGGGCATAAAGCCAAGCGCTTCCGGGGATTATCTTTTTCTCAGAGATGCAAAAATATCCTCTCTGCAATGAGTCGCTTCAACTTTTTTACCTGCTGATCCGTCCAGTGATTAGTTTGCAGCGGTTTTCCTGTGGGTAGTCATCCTCGCAGGAACTCTGCCGCCAGCCTCGAATCAAGTGCAATCGATCTGGAGTGAACGTGATGTCCAGCATGAAACAAATGAGCTATCGAAGTATTTCCACCGCGGGGCTGTTGTGCGCGATGGCAGCGATGTCCTGCATGGCGGTAGCGCGACCACGGCCCGCCGCACAAGCCGCAGCGTTGACGAATCCGGGGCATGTGGTGGGATCCGTGAGCACCGTCACCGCAAGCACCTTGAGCGTGAAGACCGACTCGGGTGTGGTCTATGCGGTGTCGATTCCGGACGGCACGAAGTTAATGCGCGTAGCTCCGGGCGACAAAGACCTGAGCAAGGCGCAATCGATCACGACGAGCGATCTGGGCGTGGGAGATCGAGTGCTGGTGCGGCTGGCCGCCGGCGGATCGTCTCCCTTTACGGCTGTTTCTGTCATTGATATTCCTCATGCGGCGATTGTGGCAAAACAACGCGAAGAAGCGATGGAATGGCAGGCGCATGGCGTGGGAGGGCTGGTCAAAAGTGTGGACCCTGCCAACGGCGCGATTGTCATTTCATCCAGCATGGGTGCAGCCACCAAGGATGTGACGTTGAAGGTGGATTCATCGACGGTGCTGCGACGGTACGCGCCAGACTCCGTCGATTATGCTCGAGCAACCGTTGCGCCGATCACCGAGATTCACGTGGGCGATCAACTGCGCGCCTTGCTGGATGAAAACGCAGGCGGTCCGGCAAAGACGGCCAAAGAAGTCGTCTCAGGCAGCTTTCGGAATGTTGCCGGAAAAATCAGCGGTGTGAACGAAAAGAACGGAACGATTACGCTGCGCGACCTGCTGACCAAGAAGAATGTGACGATTCACATTCTGCCAACGACGCAGATGAAGAAGCTGAGCGAAGAGCAAGCTACGAGAATTGCGGCGTTGACCAAAGCCGTGGGCGCACCGGGAGGAGCACGCGGCGGACAGGGCGGACAGGGCGCATGGCAGCATGGAGCAGGCCAGAGGCCGTCCAATGGAGCAGGTGGAGGACCAGGCGGCATGGCGGCTGGTCCCAATGGAGCAGCGCACGGTTGGATGGCTGGTCACGCGCCGGGCGGCAGCACGGAAGGAATGAACCCGCAGCAGATGATTCGACAGGCCGAGACGATTCAGACACATGATCTGCACAAAGGGGACGCAATCATGCTGGTGGCGACGGCAGGAGACAATGATGTTTCTGCGATCACGTTGCTGGCTGGGGTGGAACCACTGCTGGAGTCGTCTGCCTCAACACAGAATGCTTTGATGTCTGGCTGGAGTATGGGTTCGGGTTCGGACACGTCAGCATCGTCGGCCCAGTGATGTACCGCACGCAGAAACTGCACGGATAGCGAAATTAACAACGTACGGTGCGAGAATGCACTGGATATGAGAGGACTGTGTGAACTTCAAGCTGAGGAATATTTTATTTCCGCTGATTCTCTTCACGCTCATCATTGGCGTGGCGCGTTCCCAGGAAAGCAAAGGTGCTGGCGCAACCTTTCATGGCCAGGTTGCGGATCCGACCGGAGCGCTGATTCCCGGCACGGTGGTGACGGTGAATAACGCCAAAGGGAAAGCCATTGCGACAGCCACTGCTGACGCTGGCGGGAACTTTACGATCCATGATGTGCCGCCGGGAACGTACGTGGTGATGGCGACGTCGCAGGGCTTTGCTCCATTTGTTTCACAGCCGATTACGGTGGCCGCAGGACAGTCGAAGAAGCTCGATATCTCGATGGCGATTCAGCAGGCGGAACAGAACGTGGTGGTGACCGACGATTCACCGACGGTGAGCACGGAAGCTGCCAGCAATGCCAACAGCGTAATTATTACCGGCAAGGATATCGACGCTCTTTCCGATGATCCGACCGAGTTGCAGAACGAGCTTTCGGCGCTGGCAGGCCCATCGGCAGGACCGAACGGCGGACAGATTTATATCGATGGCTTCGCCGGTGGGCAGCTTCCGCCGAAGTCCTCGATTCGCGAGATTCGCGTGAACCAGAACCCGTTCTCTGCCGAATATGATCGCCTGGGCTACGGGCGTATCGAGATTCTGACCAAACCAGGCACTGACCAACTGCACGGACAGTTTTTCATTCAGGGAAATCCTAGTCAGTTCAATACGGCTGACCCGTTGATTACGACACCGATTCCGTCGTACTACAGCTACCAGTACAACGGAACGGTGAGCGGTTCCATCAAGAAAAACTCCTCGTTTTTCGTCTCCGCCGAGCATCGCAACATCAACAACCTCAGCGCCTATGACACACCGTGTTCGGCAACGGGAGACTGCTCGGTAGGTGTGAGCGGAACGATCAACAATCCGCACGTGCGCACCAACCTGACAGCGCGGCTCGATCAGCAGTTTGGCAGCAGAAATACACTGACAGCGCGCTACCAGTTCTATCACAACAATGTGCAGGGAAACCTGAGCGCGACACAGCTTCCGACACTGGCGTTCACGACGGCATCGAACTTCAACCAGATTCAGATTGGCGATACCGAGGTAATCAACGATCATTTCGTGAACGAGACGCGCTTTGAGTACAACCGCTCCATCACTACGCAGACACCGGTAAGCACTGCACCCGATCTGATCATTCAACAGGGCGGGTTCTCCAGCGGCGGCTCTTCACAACAGTCGAGCCACGATCACTTCGACCAGATGGAGTTGCAGAATATTTCCACGCTTTCGCTGGGCGCTCATGCGGTCAAATTTGGATTCCGCGCTCGCGATTTCCGCGATGCGAATTTCTCGAATGCCGGATTCAACGGAAGCTTTTACTTTGCGCAAAACTCTGATTTCACCAATGCGGAAACAACCCCCGGGGCTGCTGCGCCGATTGAATTGACCTACTCCACAGGCAATCAGAATGCGCTGGCCAATGTCTTTGATGGCGCGCTATGGGCATCGGATGACTGGCGGGTGAGCAGCCGGCTGACTGTTTCCGGGGGATTGCGCTGGGAGGCGCAGAACCACGTCTCCGACCACAACGACTGGTCACCTCGCATCTCCATGGCGTGGGCGCTGGATGGAAGGAATGGCAAGCCGTCCAAGACCGTGCTGCGCGCCGGTTATGGCATCTTCTATGACCGATTTGCGATTGAGAGTCTGTTGCGCATCAACCGGTCGCTGGAAGAGCAGCGGTTTATCGTTCTGAACGATTCCGCAACCACGCAGCAGGCGCTGGCAAACTGCTTTGCTCAGAGCCAGTCGAACTTCAACACGACGGCCTGCAACATTGGACAGGCAACCACGCGAACAATCGATCAGGTTACGCCCAATTACCACTCGCCCTATGCGCAACAGTTTGCCGGCAGCCTGGAGCGTCAGTTGACCAAAGGCATCACCGGCACGGTCACATATCTGCACACGACCGGCGATCATCAGCTGGTTGAAATCAATGCGAATGCTCCGTACTTCCCGAGCTACAACGCGGCTCAGGGCAACATCTATCAATACCTGACGGAAGGATTCTTCAAGGAAGATCAGGTGATCTTCAATACGCGAGCGCAAGTCAATCCTCGCCTGGGATTCTTCGGCTTTTACACGATGAGCATTGCGGATACCGATGGCGCGGCGCAGGACAATGTGACGACAAATGGAGTCTCGCCAGTCTCCAATTCACTGAACCTGCATCAGGATTATGGTCGTGCGGGATTTGTTTCGCGAAACACTGTTTTTGTGATTGCCAACTATCTGGGGCCGTGGGGGATTCGCTTCAATCCATTCCTGCTGGCGCGATCCGGTATGCCATTCAACATCACGCTGCCGAACGATCCGTACGGCGATACCTTTCTGAATCACCGCCCGGGCCTGGCCCAGGCTTCCGACTGCACGGTCAACTCGACCCGTTACAAGCAGACCTCCTATGGCTGTCTGGACACGGAGCCAACGTTGTCTCCGAACGAGCCGCTGATCACCAACAATGCGGGCAACGGACCGGCGGCAGTGGCCTTTAACCTGCGCATCAGTCGCGAGTTTGCCGTGGGACCGAAGGTCAACAGCACGGCACACTTCGGATTTCCTGGTGGCGGCGGTCGCCGTGGTGGTGGTGGACCGGGCGGCGGGTTTGGTCCGGGCGGATTCTCTTCGCCTGGCGGACCGGGAATCTTTGGCGGCCCGCAGGTGCCGCGAAAGTATCATCTGAACTTCAGTGTTCAGGCGCTAAATCTCTTCAACAACCACGACTATGGCACTCCGAACGGAACGGTGATTGCGCCGGGAAATCTGGGCAATACGCCGGATCAGTTTGGACAATCGCAGAGTCTGGCAACGGGACTATACTCGAATGGTTCTGCGGTCCGGCGCATTTATGCTCAGGCGATCTTTACCTTCTGAAGCGCCATCCAGAACAGAACCGAAGACACAAAGCAAAATCCCTGCGCCGCCAGAAGGCGATGCAGGGATTTTGCTTTGTGTCTTTCGATTCACTCCGTGAGAAGTCCTTCCTCGGCGTAGTGAAGAATTTCAGTCCTTCACCTTCGGTGCCTTTGCCGTGACGCCTTTCTTTGCAGGGCCGGACTTACGCGATGAGCTGGTTTTTTTGGCGAGGGATTGTTTCTTCGTCACGGCCTGGTCCGGATTGAGGAAAGCCGTCCAACGCAGTTCACTCATCTCCACCGGCGACTTCCGGGCCTTATCCACCGCAAGCGCAGCCACTTCGCGAACGATCCACTCGAAGTTTTTTTCACCAACTGAGTGCAGATCAGCGTCCGGGGCAGGATTCATGAAGTCAATGGCGTAGGGAATGCCTTTTTCCACGGCGAACTCGACGGTGTTGAGATCGTAGCCCAGCGCCCGACAAAGCTTGAGCGCATCCTGCTCGACGCGGCGCAGCAAGGCCTTGCTGTACTTTGGCGGATCCTGAACGTAGCGCTCGGCGTGCGGGCGGCGCGGATCGTAGGGCATGATGTGGACTTTTTTCTGGCCGACGACGTAGCAGCGGAAGTACTCCTGAAAATCGACAGCCTTCTGATACATCATGCAGAGATCGCGGGACTGGTCGTAGGCCTCGAAAAACTCTGCTCGCGAGTGGATGTGGAATACATCGCGCCAGCCTCCGCCATCGACGGGCTTCATGAATCCATGCTCGCCGACGTACTGAAAGACAGCGTCCCAGTTGAGCGGATATTCCAGGTTGCGCATGGAGCGGTCCGTGGTGCCTTCCGGATGACGCTTGTGCGGCAGGATGACGGTGGGCGGAACGGCGACGCCGAGTCTGGAGGCGAGCGTGTAGTTGAAGAATTTGTCGTCCGCCGACCACCAGAAGGGATTGTTGATGATCGCAGTACCGTGAAGAGCGGCGTGTTTGAGGAAGGCGCGATAAAAGGGAATGTCGTGAGAGATGCGATCCACGATGACTGCGTAGCGCGGAGGCGCGTCGAGACGAACGGCTCCGGTTTCGACAAACTCGGCAACGATGCCGTCGATACGGAGCGAGTTGATATGCTCAACCAACGCGCCGGGAAAGCTGTTTTCCATGCCGAAGAGTACACCGATTCTTTTCATTCAGACGACCCTCCAAGTTTGGATGGCGGAGCTGGCACTTACGGTAAGCGTAAAAAGTCCGCGCCCGTTCAGTGTACGGCAGCCGGACCGTGGCGGTGAAAGGTGATCACGCCCGGAACATGATCGATCAATGACAGGATGAGGGCGTCGCAGGGAGCATCCTCGAAGCAACAGCCGTGACCAGCAGAATGACGGCCAGTGTGCCGAGGGAAACAGATACGGAGATCGAAATCCATCGGCTGAGCAGCATTTTGCCACCCACAAAAATGAGCAGCACGGCCAGCCCGTAGTGAAGAAATCGCAGGCGGTCAAGCAAGCCGGCGAGGACAAAGTAAAGCGAACGCAGGCCCAGGATGGCGGCAATGTTGGAAGTGTAGACGACGAAGGGATTGTGAGAGAGCGCGAGCACGGCAGGGATGGAATCGACGGCAAAGAGCAGGTCCGTCAGCTCAACGGCCAGGATGACCCAAAACAGGGATGAAGAGCGAGACTGGAGACGACGGAGCCATGAAGGCGAAGCTGTCGAATGGGATGGATCTTCTCGCAGGAGCCGAAGTGCGGCAACCAGCAGCAGCGCGCCGAAGCAGAACTCCATCCACGAGAGACGCGCCAGCAGCGTGATGCCAACGGCGATGCAAAGCGCGCGCAGCAGGATAGCCCCACCCACACCCCAGAGCAGAGCGCGCCGCTGGTCCCGATGGTTCAGTCCAAAGCCGCGAAAAAGCAACAGAAAGACGAAGAGATTGTCGATGCTGAGCGAGGTTTCGACGACGTAGCCGCTGAGGAACTCCAGCGCCGGCTGACGCCCCTGGCGCGCATTGAGCCAGAAGGCAAAGGCAAGCGCCATCAGTGCGATGAGTAAGCTGGAAACCAGTGCCAGATTCGTCTTGCGGCGATCGGAGCTGCTGACAGGAAGTACGGCATCGGCAAGCACAAGCAGCAGAACGACGGCGTGAAAACCAATCCACCAGGAGAGCGGCGCACCGGCAATGTAATGCTCGAGCATTGACAACGATGGTATCGCAGCATGACGGTGCAGCGTGATACGGGTCAGCGCTGATTGATCAGGTGGATCGACTCCTGCAGCACGTCGCCAGTGATGGTGAGGCTGCGCGCGCTGATCTTGTCCATCGTGTCCTGCGCCGTGTGGTGCCATCCGTCAGGAGTGCTCATGGTGTGCGGGCCATAGTCGCTGTCGATGATATCCACAGCAGGCACACCGCGCTCCAGAAACGGATCGTGATCGTCTCCCTCTGTGCCCTGGGTTTTATAAAAGTAGCGCGCGTAGCCGGTGATGCGCGCGGCCTGGCCAACGAGCGCGGAGAGCCATTGCGTGGAGCTGGTGTCCTGCATGACGTCAAGGTCCTTGTCGCCGAGCATGTCCGTTAACAGAAATGCCTTGATGCGCGGGAGTGTTCCATCCTGTGCCCATTTGGCGGCGAGGTGCCGACTGCCGTAGGTGTGATCGTCGCCCTGCCAGCTTTGGAAAGCCTCTTCGCCGTCGAGGAATACGAGCCACACGCTGTATCCGTCGAGTTTGCCGCCGGTCATCCTGGCGCGGAGTTCGTTGGCCATCTCGATGAGCAGGCCAGTGGTGGAGCCGCCATCATTGGCCCCGACAAAGGGAATATTGCGCAGCGGATAGTTGGTTTCGTAGTGGGTGGCGAGAACGATGATGCCGTTTTTACGTCCGGGAAAACGCACGATGAAGTTGCGCATGGGCACCGGGCCGATGACCGTATTCGCAGTGAAGGCGTCTTCCTGCAGATCATCGTGACGGAACTGGGCGCGCAGAAATGCTTCTGCTTTTGCGTGGCCGGGGCTGAGGCACCAGCGCGGACCGATGGCCACGAACTGACGCGCGTACTCGTAAGCTCGGTCGCCGGGGAAATGCTCCTGAGCCGACACAGCAGAGGCGAGCACAGGGATCAGGCAAAGCAAGGCTAGCGTGCGTAGGCGGCTCATGCGGACTTTTCCTTTTGCTTGCCGCGAGCCGGGTGGACCCACCAGGCGACGGCAATGCTGATGAGATAGAGCAGGAGCATCGGAATGGCGAAGGCGAATTGCGTGGGGATATCCGGCGATGGCGTAATGATCTCCACAATGATGAAGATGATCAGAATCGCGTAGCGAATATTCTTCCAGAGAAAACGCGGGCTGACGATGCCAAACATGGCAAGAAAGAAGATGACGACCGGTAGTTCAAACGTCGCACCCATACCGAGAATCAGCGAGAAAAAGAAGCTCGTGTACTCCTCAACACTGATGATGGGATGGACGCCGAGATTGTGGCTGAGGTCGATGATGAGGAACTTGAGCATCCCGGGAAAGACAAAGAAATATCCAAGCCCCGCGCCCGTAAGAAAGAGTCCGACGGCAGATGCCATGAAGGGAACGACAAAACGCTTTTCGCGCTGATAAAGACCTGGAGCAATGAACAGCCAGACCTGGAAAAGAATGTAGGGCGAAGCAAGAATGACAGCCCCGACGAGGGGTATCTGAATATAACGAAGGTTGACCAGATCCGCCGGGTGAGTGAAGTTCAACTGAATGCCAATGCGGGTAAGCGGCGCCTGCATAAGGCTGTAAAGCTGAGGAGCGAAGACGACGGAAACCAGATAGCCCAGAACGAGCGCGACGGCGGAGTGAATGAGACGAAGACGCAGTTCGTCGAGATGCTCGAAGAGGCTCATTCCGGGCAGTTCGGCACGCTCGGAGACAGCAGCTTTGGCGCGATCAATGATGTCGGGGCCGGTGTTGCTATCCATGTTGCTCCTGAGGCAGGTCTGTATTCAGGTTTCCGGGCAGGTTCTGGGTCTGACTCGCGTCCGCCTCCGGGGTCGCGGCCATCGACGGCTCGGGAACGGATGCATCCTGTGCTGGGGTGACTGGAGTGGCGGGGATAAGGCCGCGAAAGGCGCGTGGAACGACTCCGCCCTGTGTGGGAGGCTGGATGCTTGGAAAGCCTGATTCGGGTGTTGATGCTGGCTCTGGCTGAGGCGACTCCGGAGCCGCAATGGTCAACTCCTGCGGCGCCTGACTGCCGGAGACACTATCTGCTGCGCTGGAATCAGCCGCATGAGCAAAGACAGGCTCGGGCGGCGGAAGATGCGGAATTTCCGCAACGGCTGTGGCGGCAGAGAGTTGGCGCTGGCGCTCGATCTCTTCGCTGATGCGGAGTTCTTCTTCCATCTGGAACTTGAAGTCGTTGGAAATCTTGCGAAACTCGTACATGAGCTTGCCGATCTGGCGACCAATCTCCGGCAGACGCCGCGGACCAAAGACCATGAGGGCAAGCAGCATGAGCAGCATAGTGTCGGGAATACCGATGCTGTCTGCAAAGATGGTGAGCGGAATGGAAGATGGCAGGAACATCGCGGTCAGAAGAATCCACCTTGGAAGACGACAAATGGGAAAAGAAATGATCCACCATTATGATACCCGTCGGCATTGGCTGGTTCCAACCAAACCAACCCCGCGGAAGGAGAACGGACGAGACGCGAGGATGGATGGGGCAATCAGCGAGTCGAAGAAGCAAGCAGGCGCCCGGCGGCAAGGCGTCCGCTGAGCAAGGCACCCTGGATCGACGGGCTGATGATGTGATCGCCGCAAAGCACGACGCCTGTGTCCGTCGGCGCTGCGTTGATGGTTGGCAGAATCGGCGTCATCGGCAGCGCGTGGGCGATGGGATAACCAGCCAGGACAGCCCAGCGCTGAACCGCATCGCCAAACCACCGCCGGAGATGCGCGCGGGTCTCTTGCTCCAGCCGTTGCATGGCTTCGTCAGAGTCTGGCGCGACACCGATGATATTGGCGCAGATGAGGTGAGCACCCGGCGGCGCATACGCTGACGAAACCCCGGACATGACAGCCAGATGATTGACCGGTCCAGCCGTGGGACCGTCACCGTTCAACGCAATGACCGGCTCCTCGAATGGCGAATGCGTGGCTGCGTAGTAGAGCGTGGTGGTGCGATTCCAGATGCGCGGCGGCGCTGCGCTGGCTGGGCGCAGCGGGGCAAGCAGCGCGCGCGTTTGCGGCTCGGGCGTGGCAAGCACCACGCGACGGGCAGCGATCGCCTCCCCATCGACGCAATATGCCATCCAGTGATCGCTGCGCTGCTCCAGACGCTGAATGGAACGGTTGCAGGTGAGCGCATCAGCGGGCAGAGTTGCAGCCAATTGCTGTGGCAGCGCCTCCATACCCAGCCGCGGAACCGCGGTGCTGCCAGTGGCGAAGAGACGAAAGAGCCAGCGAAACCAGCGCGCAGATGTGCTGAGATTGCGCTCCAGAAAAACGCCGCCAAAGAACGGCGCAAAGAAACGGTCAAGAATAGCCGGAGAGAAGCCAAAGTTGCGCAGATAGTCGCGTGTGGATTGGTCGATTTGTCCGTCCGGAGTGCCGGGGTCGAATCGCAAAGCTTCGCTGCGGAGGCGGGCAACCGCGATTTTATCGCTGAGAGGAACGACTGAATCCAACAGGAATGGAATGGCGCGGGCTGGTTCACGAAACGGGTCGGCAAAACGATGAAACCGCCCGCCCTGAAAGACCAGCGCACCGGGGCGGAAAGAGCAAAGATCAAGCGCGTTGTAGTCGAAGGCCGCCTGAGCTTCGGGATATCCGGTGAGCAGCACCTGAAAGCCGCGGTCCAGGCGAAAGCCATCGATTTGATCCGTCCGAATACGCCCGCCGGGCGCATCCGACGCCTCAACAAGCCGAACGTGAAGTCCGCCTGATACAAGATGGCGAGCACAGGCCAGCCCGGCAAGCCCGGCACCGACGACAAGCACGTCGTAGAGGCCAGAGGACCCGGGAGTGGTGGCAGAAGGCATGGGCATCGACTTGAGTATACGATGCGGGAATTTGCCGGAGCGCGAGAGGCAACCATAAGATTGTGTGAAACGATTCGAGGAGGTATGGATGTCACGAATTCGACGAGTGGACCGCGGCGAAGTGTCGCCTGAGATGGTTGCGCTGTATGACCAGATCTTCGCTCAGCGCGGCAATGTTCCCAACATGTTTCGAACGATGGCGCACCGACCAGAGATCTTTCGCACGATGATGGCGCACTTTGCCGCAGTGCTCAATACGGGGACCGTTTCCACGGCGCTGAAGGAACTCATCATTGTGCGTACCTCGCAGATCAACGAGACACCCTACTGCCTGGCCTCGCACACAGTGCTGGCGCGCAACCTGGGCTGGTCCGACGAGCAGTTGACGCATCTGGCCCAGTGGCCGGAGCGCGAGGATTTCACGGAGCGCGAAAAGGCCGCACTGCGACTGGCCGAAACGGTGACTCGCAATGCCAATGCGCTGAGCGACGAGGAGTTTGCGGAACTGCAGCAGCATTTTTCCGAGGGCGAAATTGTGGAGCTGCTGTGTTCGATTGGGCTGTTCAACTACTTCAACCGCTTCAATAACGCGCTGCGCATGGAGCCGACAAAGGCGGGCGAAGGAGGACCGGCAGAGGCTGCGCCGGAGTTGGCCGGGCAGAAGGCATAAAACAGAGGTCAGTTGGGCAGCAACGGGAGACGCTGACGCGTCTCCCGCTGCTGTTTTTGTGCGTCGTCAGTTGATGGTTACCGTAACAGTCGTGCTGGGAGCTGGTGTGATGGCGGGCGTGCCTGTGCCGGTGACGGTGAAGGTGTAGGAGCCGGAGGTGACTCCACCGCCGCCAGTTCCGCCTCCACCGCCGGAGCCACTGCTGCTGCCACCGCCGCCGCAGGAGGCGACGCCGCCGACCAGCGTGGCCAACAGAAACAGACAGCCGAGCAGCGAGCGCCAGGCACGACGACGGGCCGGGATGGTGAAGAATGCGAGTACGCCGAGCGCGAGGCCGCCGAGGAGTACGCGCGATGCGGAACCGAAGGGCGCTGAGGGTGGTCGCAGGCTGGCTGTGGTGGTCGTGGTGGTGCTGATGGTGATCGTTCCGGTGCCGCTGGGGGTGCTGCTGCTGAGCGAAATGGGCGTAGTCGAAGCCGAACAGGTGGGCAGCGTGGTGGCGCCGCTGGGTGAGTTGGTCAGCGCGCAGCTCAATGCGATGGAGCCGGTGTAGCCGCTGGAGCTGGAAACGGTGATGGTGGATGCGCCGGAGGAGCCACTGTTGATGGAGCCGAGCGTGGAGGCGCTGAGGCTGTAAGTAGCCGTCGAAGGTGTGATGGAGATCGTGGCCGTTGCCGCTGTCGGGCTGTAGTGCATATCTCCGGCGTACTGGGCAGAGATGCTCTGCGTTCCGGCTGTGAAGGTGTTTGCCGGGATGAGGAATGAAGCTGATCCGTTGGTCAGAACGCCGCGCTGACTGGTGAATGCCCCTGCTGTGAGGTATATGTTGCCGGTCGGAGTGATTCCCGCGACGGCAGTTGCAGTGACGTTGACATTGACCGTTGCGTTGGCCGCGACACTGGTTTGTGCGGGCGTCACCGTCAAACTCGTGGTGGCGAAGCTGACCTGAATGTTAACGGAGCTGCTGCCGGAACCATAATTCGAGTCGCCTGTATAGCTGGCGTTCAGAGTGCCGGAACCTCCCGCGAGAAATCCGGCTGGAAGTGTGAACGTGTATGCGCCGGATGCAAGAGTGTTGGACATGGCGGCTTGGCCGGTCAGGGTGTTCTCCGTCAGCGTGACACTGCCTGTGGGTGTGGCTCCGGATCCCGTAACAGTCACCTGAACCTGCGCTGCCGTGGTGGTGGTCAGCGAGGTGGTGAGCAATTTAACAGCGACGGTCGGTGCGAGGACGTTGGCTGTGACCTGCACGGAGGCTGTGGCAGTGTTGTAGTTGCTGTCGCCGGAGTAGTTCGCCGTGATCGTGTCCGTGCCGTTGGTGAGCGCGCCGGTGTAGGTGGGCGTGCAGGAGCCGGAGGTGAGCGTGCAGCTTTGGAAGGTGAGTCCGCCGCCGGAGAAGGTGATGGTCCCAGTGGGCGCGGCGATGGAGCCGGAGCTGGAGTCTGTGACCGAGCCGTTGATCGTGAACTGCTGGTTGCCGGTGATGGTGGTGGAACTGGGCGTAAGCTTCAGCGTCGGTGAGAGCTTCGTCACGTTGATGACGACGGTCTGCGTGGCGAGCGCGTAGTTCGCATCGCCGGAGTAGCTGACAGTGAGTGTATTCGCGCCTGCGGGCAATGATCCGGAGGTAACGCTGAAGGTGTAGCTGCCGCTGGCGAGCGGCTCGGCCTGCGCGGTGATGCCGGGGCCGGTGAGCGAGACGGTTCCGGTGGGTGCGGTGCTGGTGGCCGTGACGGCAACCTGGATGGTGAGCGACTGGCCAAGCTGGATGGTCGTGGCCGATGGGGTGAGCTTGAGCGTGGCTGAGCCGGTGCCAAGCGGCGAGACCCACGCATTGACGACGTTGGCGACATTGAGCGAACCAAGGCCCGTGGCGTTATCAAAGCCGGTGGCTGCGCTGTAACCACTGAGTACGCCATAGGTGTCGCCACTGGTGGAAACCGTGCAGTCGGGCGAGCCAGCGTCGCAGGGCATTGCGTTGGTGCCGGTGTCAATGTCGTTGAAGTAGCAACTGGTACTGGTCGTCAACCCTTCGCTGCGACAGGCGGAGTAGGTTTGCTTTGCGCCGAGTCGATAGAGTTCAGCGTTGGCCAGTCCCTGCGGAGAGCCTGTCTTCTGATTGATCAGCGCCATGACGCCAGCCATCGCAGGCGAGGCGACAGACGTGCCGCCGACTTCTTCTCCGGTCGGCTCCGTGCTTTGCGTCGTAGAGCTCACGCAGCTTCCATTCGCAGAGACACAGATGAGATAAGCGCTGCCGAGAAAACCATTGGAAGCGAAGAATGAAACGTCAGGCAGATCGCGTTTTCCGTCCGAGGGAATGCCCGTCACACCGGCCTGCCACGAGGGTTTGGCATACCCCCCGGAGCAGGTGGTTTCCGTCTGCCCATCACTGGTGGTGCAACCGCTGGCTCCGCCGCTGCCGCCAACCGTATCCACCAGAAAGGAAAGATTCACCTGATTTCCCGTGAGCTTATAGATGGTGTTGTACCACTGATTCACAAAGTTGCAGGCAGACTCTGCGTTCGTGGGACTGGTAACGGTGTTCCCCGCTTTTTGCAGCTGCGTCGCGTAGCTTTGAAGCACACTGAGAATCACTGGATTGGTGCAGGTGTCATTCCAGGGAACCTCCGGCATGTAGTTCAGCGCGCTGGCGCCGGTGGTGGAGCTGTTGCTCGCACCCCAGTACGGTGAAGCGGTCGTGCCCCAGTTGAGGTCGGTTCCGCCAACAGCGGTGTTGTATGGGGTTGAAGCAAAACCGCTGACCGTGGTGCCGAGGAGCGCTCCATAAGGAACGCTGGTGGCCAGACCCTGATCGCAACTGGCGGAGCCGGAGTCACCAGAAGCGACAAAGACCGAAATGCCTTCGGTGGCCGCAGTCTGCCACTCGGAGTTTAACGCGGCGTTGCCGGCGGTGCCCAGATCCAACTCACAGGCCCCGTAGCTGACATTCATGACCGGAGCCGTGACGTTATCGACGATGTACTGAATCGATGTAAAGAGCGTGTCCGTCGTTTGTGACTGCTGACCGGCTACGACAAGAATGATGTTCGCGCCTTTGGCGACGGCTCCGGACCACTCGACGTCAAGCGAATTCTCAATCTGGTCGTCGATCGTGCAGTTTCCCGTGGTGCCGGTGCAGGCTCCAGGATCGACGCCATTGGCGACGATGGTTTTGGGCGGAGTCCCGGCAGGCAGGCCAAAGACGCTGCGAAAGGTGGCTACGTCCGTCGGATTGATATCGCTGGTGCCGGCGATGGCGATGGTCTGTCCGGTGCCGTCGACATGGTTGTTCCACAGCGGGAGCACGTTGTAGATGGTTGCGAAATCGTAGGGAGCGACGTCTTCGATCTGGTAGCTGCTGGATCCGGAACCGACGGTGATGCCAAACTGCGGCGATGCCTGAACATCCGGCTGAGCCGCAGAGACCAGCGTCGGCGTCTGGTGCATCCAGTGCCCGGTGTGCGGATTGAAGATCGCCTTGCCTCCGAGATGATGCTGCGGGCGCGCGAAAAAGTCATGCAGAGATTTGACACCGACAACCACGGGCGTAATCGCTGTTGGGATGCTGGGATCGGTCATATTGGCGATGTGAGAGACACCGTTGACCAAGAGCCGGTGAATGCTGGTGTGAAATGTCGCATTGATCTGGGCCGCAGAGCCGCTGAAGCGGAGGGTCATTCGATCCCTGGCGATGCTGTCAACATGGAGTCCATGGCTGGAAAGCCAGCTGGAGACCGCGGCAATATCGGCCTGAGCCGGACCGAAGCGCTGACCAACCTCATCCGGCGTCAGCCACAGATGATACTCCGGCGATGTCGAGTCATACTGACTGGCGACAAAAGCATCGAAGGCAGCCTGTTGCTGAGGTGAGCGGCGCAGCACAAGGATGAGATCCGTCATAGGCAGGCTGGGATTAACAGCACCGCGATCATTGGCCTCAGTCGCTGCCGGATGAACGTTGCCGACAAGCTTCGTGCGCTGAGCGTCATCGATATTTGTTGTGATTTGGGCTGCGATTTCCGGCGTTGTCGAGTTTTCAGGCGAGACTATCGTCTGACTGAGCAGGACACAGGAAGCTGAAAGAGTAGGAATCAGGCAGGCTAGACGAACAAGGTTGCGTGCGAGCATAGTGAGCAGACGTTACCTTTCTGGCAAAAAGCAAAAAACGAAGGATAGCTGAAATCCAGCCACTGCAAATTGAACCCGGGATAACTTGGCAGAATTCTACCCCGAAATCAGCACCGCTCGACAGAGAAATTTCAAATGAACATGACAGAAGGATGAAACCTTTTGTGGCGGATCAATAAAGCAGAACGGCGATGCGATACGCCGTGAAGGCAGCTTGTTCCTGATCGCTGGAAGCATGGGGTTTGCAGGCTCCGACAGAGGCGTTGTGATACGTGCCTGAGCGAATCTTCTGCACCAGCGCCGAAGGTATCCGGGTCAGTGATCCACTTTGCCAGCGCATGACAAAAAGCGGCTGAAGGCGGGAGTTGGATGGGATGCCGGAAGAGGACAAACAGGCGGCGCGCGCCTGATCGCGAGCTGCATCACCAGCCTGCAAGGGAAGGCCCAGAGAAACAATCTGCTGCGCCACTTCTTCTTCCTGCTCGTCGAAGCTGAGTTGCAGGACGGCCTGCGAATAGTCAGCAACCGCATACAACACACCACGCGCGGAAACCAGCGCCACGCCTACGTGATCGATTTGCGGATTCAGCAGGTTTTCCCGATGTTCGGTGGAGTGCATCCAGAGAGTATGAATCTGCTGGGGCGAACTCCCGACGGCGATATTCTCCTCAACAAGCTGAAAGTGCGCACCGGCAGCAGAGGCGCGTTCGGCCAGTGATAGCTCGCCACCGTAACGATGAGCGATGGGGCCTTCGGCGGCCATTCGAACGGCGTGTGCATACGCGGCAGCGGCCAGGTGCGGATCCCACTGGAGCGGCGCAAGTCCAGCCTGAGCGCGCGATTGATTGGCCAGCGCGGCAAGCTCGTGGGCATCAGCATCCAACATGGGCTGGCTGGCCGTGCAGACGGCTGAAATGCAAAGCAAAAGCGCAACGCTGATCGCCGTAAACCAGCACCTGCCTGGACGGAATTGGATCGTCAAATTCACCATGCACCCGCTTTTTCAAAAGATTGAATCGAACAGATTCCACACAGCGGCTATTCTGAAACAGATGGCGTTCGAGGAGCAAATCCAAGAGAAGAGATTGCGTCGGCTGCTGAAGCGTGCGCACCGCCAGCCAATTGGCGCGCTGGGCGTGGCGATGCTGTCGGTCTTTGTTGTCTGCGGCGTGCTTGCACCGTGGATGGCACCGTCCAGCCCCATGGCCATCAGCCTGATCCACCGCTTGCAGGGACCCTCGATGGCTCACTGGTGCGGCACAGACGAGTTGGGCCGGGATACGCTAAGTCGTCTGCTGTGGGGTGCGCGGCTATCTCTGGTGGTTTCCGTTTCGGTGGTAAGCATTTCCCTGGCGCTGGGTGTTGCCGTCGGTGGCATAGCCGGATATTTTGGCGGATGGGTAGACACTTTGCTGACAGTGGCGGCGATGAACACCTTTCTGGCGCTTCCCGGCATTCTGCTGGCGATTGCCTTTGCGGCGTTTCTGGGATCGGGTTTGCAGAACCTGATTCTGGCGCTGGCGATCGGTGGATGGGCAGGCTATGCGCGACTGGTGCGCGCGCAGGTGCTGGCGGTGCGCGGACGCGAGTATATCGACGCTACGCGCGCATTGGGCGCCAGAGGCTGGCGACTGTTCTTTCGCCACATCCTGCCCAATATCCTCCAACCGCTCATGGTGCAGGCCACAATCAGCATGGGGGGAGTGATTCTGGCTGAAGCGACGCTTTCGTTTCTGGGCCTTGGCATCCCACCGCCGGCGCCAAGCTGGGGATCCATGCTCAACGATGCCCGCGCCCATCTCTTCGACTCTCCACACCTGGTTGTCTTCCCTGCTGTGGCCATTGCGCTCACCGTGCTCAGCTTCAACTTTGTCGGCGACGCGCTGCGCGATGTGCTGGACCCACGGACGCGCATGGAACTGGGAATATGAAGTCGATGCGCTTTGGCATCCTCTCCGACACGCACGGACTGCTGCGGCCCCAGGTTTTGCCGCTGCTGGCCGACTGTGATCACATTCTGCATCTGGGCGATGTGGGCGATGACAAAATTCTGGATGCGCTGACCGCAATGGCTCCGATAACGGCAGTTCGCGGCAATATCGACCGCGTGGGGCGCTGCGCACAACTGCCGGAGACAGAGATCGTGTCCGCGTGCGGAGTCCTGCTGTATCTTCTGCACGACAGGCAGCAGCTTGACCTGGTGCCGGAGGCAGCAGGACTGGCCGCGGTCATCAGTGGACACACGCATCAGCCACTGTTGGAGTGGAGACGTGGCGTACTGTTTCTGAATCCTGGAGCTTGTGGGCCACGACGGTTTCGCCTGCCGGTGAGCTGCGCGCGGCTGGATGTGAACTCCGAAGGACAGCTTACGCCCCAACTGATCTCTGTTTCGGAGTGAGCATAAGCATCCGAGACTTTCCTGCTTAAAACGGCAATCGCGCGGTCAGAATCAGGTTGTGATTCAACGCATGAAAGCTGGTGACCGCAATCTGTTCTCCAGCCCCGAAGGTCAGCCCAAATCGCCCCGGCGCGCCGCTGGAAGGATGCGTGAGTGGCACGCGTCCGATCAGGACGCCCGGTGTCATGTAAGTGGTCACTTTGCCGTCGTTCGCGCCTCCCATGAAGAAGTTGGCGTTGGTTTCGATCTCTGGCCAGAACAGTCGTCGCCAGCCCGTATGAGCAAGCTCGTACTGTGCAACAGAATTCCAGATCACCGTGTGGCCAAGACCCTTGGCATTGGTCACGGGAAGCGTGCCGGAGGCGGTGGTGGTCAGATCAAAAAGCCCCCAGCCTTTTCCCATGGCAAGAGTGGGTGAAACGATAGCACAGCAGCTTCCGTTGCCATTTTTTCCGGTGGGAATGGAGCCGCCAAAGAACGCCGTCACAATGGCGTTGCCGCTCTTCTCATTGCGCGAGTAGATACGAAATTTGCTCAGGAATGAGACATCGCCGAAGCCGTCATTGGTGTGCGGCGCCAGATGATTGAGGAACGGCGGAGTGTTGAAGAGCAACTCGATGCGGCGAAACGGAATCAGTTCCAAACCTTTGCCATTGTCATAGTTCCAAAGCGCATAGCCCTGTGGCGTATAGCCATGCACAAAGTCTGTGCGAAGCTCCTGTTCGAGTCGCGGCGTGATGGTAACCAGCGGAGTGATCCAGTGTGGCTGCTGATTCTGTGTGGCGGTCACTCGCGCCTGATAGCGAGCGATCCAGGAACCGGACGACGGTTCGGGGGCGGTTTGCGCACCGTCTGGCGCGGCATCATGGGCCACATCATGCGCCAAAGGACTTGCGCCTGCTGCGGGGATGGAGCCGGAAAAAAGCAAAGCCGGAAGAAGCAAAGAAGACAGCAGAGCCAGAGTCAGCGGGGAAGTGGATTTCATATTTTGATTCTATACGATTTTGTGTATCGATTTTATCGTTTTTACGGATTGTCAAAAGTTTGGCGCCGGCCACTCGTGCTGCCTGCCCGGCGACGCGCTATACTGCGACCACCATGAGACCGTCGAACCAGCCCAAAGCATCTACAAATCGCGTACCCAGGACAGGCTCTGGCGACCCGCTGCTGAAGCCGCGCGAAGCCGCCGCCGCGCTTGGCGTAAGTTATGCCACGCTGAAGCAGTGGATTCTGAGCGGCAAGGTGAAGACAGTCCAGACGCCGGGCGGTCATCACCGGATTCACGAAAGCAGACTCCAGCCGCTTCTGCTTTCGCGTGAGGCTTCCACGGACTCCCGCGAGCGTTTTCGCGCGGTGAGCGGCAGAAATCAGCTCATCGGAACGATTGTCGAGGTGCGCATCAGCGGCCTGCTGGCCAAGGTGGTGCTGGCGATTGGCGAACAGCGAGTGACCTCGATTATTACCGCGGATGCGGTGCGCGAAATGCAATTGCGCAAAGGGCAAACAGCAGCGGCACTGATGAAATCGACTGAAGTGATGATTGTCCGGGTTTGAATCTGATAAAACTGCGCCTGACACAGGCAGGAGCGTGGTACACTCCGCCCATGTTTGCTTTCCCCGGGAAGGTTTTATCCGCAGTTTCGATCACTGTGTGCATGGTTGCGGCAATGGCCGTCACACCCGCACGGTTGCCCGCGCCGGAGTTGATCCTCTACAACGGACGCATCCTGACCGGCGCCGGACTGGCTGCCGGGCATCCTGAATTTGCCAGTGCCATGGCGATTGGCGGCGGCAAGGTGATCGCCGTCGGCTCAGACAGCGTAATCCTCAAACTGGCTGGCCCGCAGACGGTTGAACGCAACCTTGACAGCGCCCATACGGGTATCTTTGTCATGCCGGGGCTGAACGACGCGCATACCCACATGGGGGACGCCGGGCGGCAAAAGCTGAGTGTAGACGTCACCGGAACGCAGTCATTGCAGGAGATGCTCGCGCGCGTTGCCGCGTATGAGAAGACCGCGGAGCCGGGCCAGTGGCTGCTGGGCGGTGGCTGGGATCACACGCTTTGGAAGGACAGTTCCCTGCCCACACGCACCGAACTCGATACGGTCAGCGGTGGGCATCCAGCGTTTCTCTATCGCGTGGATGGCCACATCGCTGTCGCCAACAGCGCAGCGCTGAAAGCGGCTGGAATCACGGGCGCAACGAAGGCTCCGCGCGGAGGCGCAATCGACCTGGACAGCCGCGGCGAGCCGACGGGAATCATTCGAGACACGGCCGTGGACCTGGTGGAAAAAGTCATTCCGCCGCCAACGGCAGCCTTCAGCATGAAAGGCGACGAACTGGCGATTGACGATGCAGTCAGCCACGGTTTGACCAGCGTGCAGGATTTCTCCTCGTGGCAGGATTTTCTGAACTACGAGCAACTGGAGCGCGAGGGCAGGCTGCGTGTGCGCATCAGCGAGTGGTTGCCCTTTGTCGATCCGCTGCCGGTGTTGATTGCGCACCGTGCGCACCACGATGCAAAGGATCCGATGCTGCACACGGCCATGTTGAAGGGGTTCATGGACGGTTCGCTTGGCTCGCGAACAGCGGCACTCGAGCAGCCCTACAGCGATGATCCAGGCAATCGGGGCCTGGCGCGCTTTACCCAGCAGAATCTGAACGCGATGGCAGTGGAGCGGGCGCGGGCGGGATTTCGAATTGGGTTTCACGCAATCGGAGACCGGGCAACGGCCATGGCGCTGACGGCCTTCCGTCAGCCGATTGGCGGCGGAAAGCTGGTGGCCACAGGAATGCGGGATCGCGTCGAGCACGCTCAGGTGGTCGATCCGGCAGACGTCGCGCGATTCAAAACGCTCGGTGTCATCGCCTCCATGCAGCCCAATCATCTGCTGACGGATATGAACTGGGCGATGGCGCGACTGGGACCGCAGCGCGCGGCCAATTCCTATGGGTGGAAGACTTTTCTCGATGCAGGCGTACCCGTAGCCTTTGGCACAGACTATCCGGTCGAGCCGATCACCCCGTTTCGCGGCATCTACTGCGCGGTAACGCGAGAGAATGAAGCAGGAACGAAGAGCTGGTATCCGCAAGACCGGCTGACGCGAGCACAGGCTCTCTATGCCTATACGCAAGGCTCCGCTTATGCGGAGTTTGCCGAGAAGCGCAAGGGCCGTTTGGAGCCGGGCTTTGAGGCAGATTACATTCTGCTGGATCGCGACCTGACGACCATTCCGCCGAAGGCGATTCTGGGCACGCGCGTGCTGGAGACTGTGGTCGCCGGAAAAACCGTATATGCAGCGGCTTACGCGGCCAGCAGCCCACGATAAAGGGGATACAGACGATCGTGAGGATGCGTGCGTATCTGCTGATGCTGAGCGTGGTGGCGGTGTGGGGCGCAACCTTTGTGGTGGTCAAGGATGCGCTGGCCGACGCCTCGCCGCTGGCCTTCAATCTGGCGCGAATGACGCTGGCCTTTGCCGTGCTGGCCGTTGCGTATCACCGGCACTGGCGGCGGATTGGCAAGCGGGAGTTGGCTGCCGGTGCTGGGATCGGATTCTTTCTGGCGATGGGCTACCAGTTCCAGACCGCAGGGCTGGCCAGGACGACGCCCTCCAAGTCCGCGCTGATTACCGGAATGGTAGTCGTGCTGGTGCCGGTACTTTCCGCCATCAAGGCGCTGCGGCCACGCGGCGCGCGCGTGCCGGGGTGGAATGCCTTTGCAGGTGCCGTGCTGGCCTTTGCCGGAATTCTGCTGCTCACAGTGCCGGCGGCTACGAGCGGCTCGCGGTTCGATTTCAGCAGTGTAAATCTGGGCGACGTGCTCAGTTTTGGCTGCGCAATCGGCTTCGCTTTTCACTGCCTGGCGCTGGGCCATCTGTCGCCCAGATTCGACTTTCAGCAACTGGCGCTTTTGCAGATTGGCTTTTGCGCCGTCTTTATGGCTGCTACCACGCCACTGCTGGAGCATCCTTTTCTGCACTGGACACCACGGCTGGGCATTGCTCTGCTGGTGGCGGCGCTGCTGGCCACCGCGGCAGCTTTTTCCATTCAAAGCTGGGTGCAGTCTGTGTTGCCCGCCACGCACACCGCACTCATCCTCACGCTGGAGCCGGTCTTTGCCGTGCTGACAGCGATCCTCTTCTATGGCGAGCGGCTGAGCCTGCGCGCACTCAGCGGAGCCGTGCTGATTCTGGGCGGAATCGCGCTGACGGAGCTGGTGACCATAACGCCGGCAGCAGGTGCGCATGAGGCATCCGGGTATTGATGCGGTAAAAACCCAAACAAAAGTGGCTCGCTTTCCATCCTATTGGGGATCAGAAGCGTCTGATAAGGAAGAGACGCGCCCGCGTGCGCTGACTATACTGGTGGTGCGGAGGGCTGCTGCGCAAGCGCCGCCCTGAAATCCGCATCCAAACAAGGATTGCGCACTGGTGGCGCAAACAGCGGAACACAACAGGGGTCTAACCCGGAATCCGAGGTAGAACGATCTATGTCAGCTTTTTTTGTGCGACTTCGCAAGCGTCGCCTTTCTTTCACTTTCGCGGCACTGGCTGCGGTTTCAGCGGTGGTGCTGATGGCCTCTTATGCAACCTATGGCGTGCATGGCCAAAGCAAGAAGAACGATAGCTCCGACGCCACTCCGTTGAAGGTTCCCGACACAACGGTGGCCCCGAATAACTTTGTGAAGATCGCCAAAGAAGTTGGCCCGGCGGTGGTAAACATCAACACACGCACACTGCCCAAGCAGACGCAGCGTGGCGCAATGAATCCTCATGGACGAATGCAGCCCATGAATCCTGACGATGGCGACCAGGGCGGCGGTGGCGATGGTCAGGGTCCAGACCAGAATTTTCAGGATTTTTTCAACCGCTTCTTTGGCGGTCAGGCTCCGGGCGGTCCGGGTGGACAAGGCAATCAGGCTCAGGAGCGGGATGCGCTGGGTTCTGGCTTCATTGTGGACTCCAAGGGATACATCATCACGAACAACCACGTGGTGGATGGCGCCGACGAGATTTATGTGAAGCTTTCGACTGACCCCGACACCACCGATCCCGGGCGCAAAGCCCGCGTCATCGGCGTGGATAAAGCGACGGATCTGGCGGTGATCAAGATCGATACGGACAAGCCACTGCCCACAGTCAAGCTGGGCAACAGCGACAACGCTCAAGTGGGCGAGTGGGTCATTGCCATTGGCAGCCCGTTTGCCTTGTCCAAGACGGTGACAGCAGGCATCATCTCCGCCAAGGACCGTACGATTGAGCCTGGCGCGAGCGGCCAGTTCCAGCACTTCATCCAGACCGACGCGGCCATCAATCCGGGCAACTCCGGCGGGCCGCTGGTGAACATGAACGGCGAAGTGATTGGCGTCAATACGGCGATCTTCACCCAGTCGTCCGGCTATCAGGGCATCGGTTTCGCAATGCCATCGAACACCGTGGCGGACGTGTACAACGACCTGATCTCGCCGAGCCATAAGGTAGTTCGCGGATCGATCGGCATCAGCTTCCGCGAAGGACTTTCGGCGGCGGTGGGTCGCGTTTACGGGTTCAATCACGGTGTTCTGGTGCAGGAAGTGCGAGCGGGTGGACCTGCCGACAAGGCCGGCATCCAGCCGCGTGACATCATCGTGAGCATCGACGGACGCGAGATCAAAAACGGCGATGATCTGGTGGCCGACATTGCCAGCAGGCGTCCGGGAACAACCATTCGACTGGGCTATATCCGCGACGGCAAGCCAATGACGGCCACGGTTGTCGTGGGAGATCGCGACCAGATTTTTGCCGATCAACTGGGCGAAAGCAACCAGTCACCCAGCGATAGCGGAGTCAGTTCAGAGACCAAACTCGGCATCACCGTGCGCGAGGTCAGCCCGCAAATGGCCGACAAGATGGGAACGGGCGGGATGCTGGTTCTCACCGTGCGGCCCGGCAGCTTTGCCGACCAGCAGGGACTGGCCCCGGGACTGGCCATCACGCGCATCAACAAGCAGCCCGTCGCAACGCGGTCCCAGTTTGACAGCGTCGTCGCGGGTCTGCACTCCGGTCAGGATGTGGTCTTCGAGGTGATGGATCCAAAGCATCCGGAAGACGGCATCAATGTTCTGGGCGGAACGCTGCCGTAAACGCAAACCAGGCAGGAATCCAGGGGACGGCAGCAGGTTGGCTGCCGTCCCCTTTTTTGTTTGCCTCATCGCAGATTCTCATCCATCCGGAAGCTCGGGGCACAAAGAGGGAATCATTGCTTGTCGCACCGCCCAGGAATGCCCTAAACTGAGACGGACGAGGCGGGAGATCCGCCATCACAGCTTCCATGAGGTGTCCGCGCGGATGAAGTTTCGTTTCATGCACATTGGTTTAGTGGTCCTCGCGCTGGAGTGCATGGGCTTGTCTGCAATGGCCTACGGAGCGAAGATTCACCACTCTCCCACGGCTCACCACCACGCAAAATCAAAGCATCTCCATCGCGTAACTGCGCGCTCTCATCGAATGCACGGACAACAGGCAATTGCCCCCGAGCGGGCGACACAGATTCAGCAGGCCCTCATCCGGGAGCATTACCTGACGGGTGACCCAAGCGGACAGTGGGATGCAACAACACAGGCTGCGATGGTGAAGTTCCAGGCCGACAATGGATGGCAGACGAAACTTGCGCCCGATTCGCGTGCGCTCATCAAACTTGGGCTTGGACCGGACCACTCCGGCGCGATGAACGGAAATGACAGCGCTCACTCGACGCTGTTACCCACGCCCGATCCTTCGGTTGACAGCGATTCCGGATTGATTGCAGCTTCTGGCGTCAATCACTGAAGCCAAAGCAGAATCAAAACCGCCGGACCGATGCCGGTCTGGATTTTACTCAAGAAAAAATTGGCGCACGGCTTGGTGTATGTACGTATTCGGATCTCGAATCACAGGCAGCGCTCGATCGTCTCTGGCAGAGATGCCTCTGAAGCTTCCATCGCATCGAAGAGCGGGTCGCTTGTGATTTTTATCGGAAAGCTGCCACAACGGATCAACCGCATCCACGGCCAACGCACCCGCATAATGCGGGCCAAAGACACCTGCTCGACCTCCGTCAGCGTTTCATCATAGACGGCTGCGTCGAAGTACTGCGCCTCCGAAAACATCTCCGCATGGCAGATGGATTCGGCATGTGTAATGGCATAACCATGACCGTGGAGCGTGCGCATCTTCCGCTCCAGCGAGGCTGAGGGTGCCCCAACAACAAGAATGGATGCTGCCCTCACCGGAAGACGACTTTTCGCAGTTCTCGTGCGCATGATACTCCTATTGTCGCTGTTTTCAGATGCGCGTGGTGCCCGAGTCGGCAATTTGGTTTAGGGAGATGAAAGCGAGCCTGGCTGAATCGCGACCAGCGTGGAATCCAATGCGGTTTCAGAGTGGAAATGCCGATGAATGGCCAGGGCTGTAGGCGCCGGCACCACCGCTTGAAGCGATTCAACGGTGGCCTCGCGAACCTCTTTCAAACTGCCGAAATGAGTCAGCAGACGTTGGCGAGTGCGTGCACCGACGCCCGGAATCGTCAGCAGTTCCGAGTCGCGGTCGCGCATCTCGCGACGCTTGCGATGGTAGCCGATGGCGAAGCGGTGGCTCTCATCGCGGATGCGCTGGATCATGTGCAGGACCGGGGAACGGCGGTCGAGCACGATGGGCTCATCTTCCTGCCCGAGCAGATACAGCACTTCTTCTCGCTTGGCAATGGAAGCCAGCGGCTGCGTGGCCAGTCCCAATGTCTGCAATGCCTCTGCCGCTGCGTGAAGCTGGCCCAAACCGCCGTCGATCAACACCAGCGACGGCATCGGAGACGACTCCGCTTGCAGCCGGCTGTAACGACGGGTAACCACCTCGTGAATCGAGGCAAAATCATCGACGCCGCTGACGGTACGAATCTGAAATTTGCGATAGTCCGCTTTCTTCATCGCGCCATCTTCCCACACAACCATCGAGGCCACTGTCTCCGCACCCTGAATGTGCGAGATGTCGAAGCACTCGATGCGACGCGGCAGCTCTGGCAACATGAGCAGGTCAGCCAGCGTCTCCTGGATGGCCTGACGAGACGGCTCCAGCACGCGGAAGCGCTGAACGAAGGACTGCTTCGCATTCTGACAGGCGAGGTCGATGAGCGAACGCTTTTCGCCTCGTTGTGGCGCGGCTATCTCCACTTTGTGACCCGATTGCTCCCGGAGCAGCGAGGCCAGTGTCTCACGATCCGTAAAGTTGACAGGCAGCAGAATGGAGCGCGGCACGTAACGCTGATCGATGTAAAGCTGCTTGACCAATGCAGCAAAAAATCCAGCGGTATCCAGCGAATCCGCCGGATCGCTGCGGCTGTTGGCTTCTTCGGCAGGCTGCTCATCGCCTGCTTCAAACTGCGGCAGCTCCTCCCAGAAAAATTCACGGCGGTCTACAATCTTGCCGTTGCGGATGTGGAAGAGATTCACAGCCAGCAGTCCCTCTTCGACGTGATAGCCGAAGACATCCTGATCCTCATCAGAGGCAGAAGCGATGCGCTGCTTCTCATGCAACTGGCGGATGGTGGCGATCTGGTCGCGCAGGCGAGCAGCCAGCTCAAAGTGCTCGGTCTGAGCTGCTTCCATCATGCGCGTGGTCAGCTGGCGCTCCAGTTCGTCGCTTCGTCCCTCCAGAAAAAGCTGTACATCGCGCACCGCGGCAGCATACTCCGGCGGTGTCGTGATGCCCTCTACGCATGGGCCAAGGCAGCGATGAATGTAGTACTGAAGACAGGCGCGAGGATGGTACCGATTCAGATCAACCTTGCAACTGGGAATCAAAAAACAGCGATGAATGAGATCGACAACGCGATAGGCAAGACTGCCGGGAAAATAAGGGCCAAAGTAGGCTCCACCGTCTTTGCGCAGTCGTCTCGTCACAAAGACCTTTGGATATCGGTCGCCCATCGTCAGCTTGACGTATGGATAGGTTTTGTCATCACGCAGCAGAATGTTGAAGCGCGGCTTGCGCTGCTTGATCAGGTTATTTTCAAGAGCCAGCGCTTCCTGCTCATTGGCCACCAGAATGTAGTCGAGATCGACGGCCTCGCGCATCAGCGTGCCGGTTTTGGCGTTGGCCTGGCTCGCCTCCAGCAGATAGCTGCGCACACGTGCGCGCAGATTGCGAGCCTTGCCGACGTAGATGACCTTGCCATCCGCATCCTTGTAGAGATAGACCCCAGGATCGGTGGGCAGGGTTCGGATTTTCTCGTAGAGGTCCATCGAAGGCGAGATGCGCAGCTCCTGACTATCAGTGTATTCGCGGACAAGCTCGCGAGCCTGTCTTCCGGCCGCGCGTCTTTCGATTCTGTCCGGAACAACACGAGACAGGCTAGAAAGAATTACGCAATGCTGTAAAAATTACCCGTCCATCGCGGGGGAAAGAAGTACGATTTCTACTCCAAGTAATAGATATGTTTGCGCTTACTGGCTTGTACAGTTTGGCCCGCAGCTTGCTCTGATCCGGGTGTGACATGTTGCACCAGACCAAGGACCGGGGAGTCGGCTCCTGGCATGAAAGAGGAAACCATGAGAATTCGACCGATTCACATCGCAGTGACTGCCTGTGCGTTACTAAGCGTTACGGGATGCGCAACCAAGAACTATGTACGCAACCAGACCGCACCGCTCATCCAGCAGACCGACCAGCTTGACCAGAAGACCGCAGACAACAATCGAGCCATCCATGATGTGGATGACCGCGCACAGGCCGGAATCGGCAAAGCGCAGCAGTCCGCCGACGCAGCCGGACAAAGCGCGAACGCGGCCCAGCAGTCGGCGACGAATGCAACCTCGGCGGCCAATGACGCGGTGCATCGCGCCAGCGCGCTGTCGGACGTAGTCGCCGGACTGGACAACTACAAGCAGACCGGCACGGTGACGGTGAACTTCGCCTTCGACAAGGCCGTGCTGACCGGCGATGACCGCGCGGAGCTGGATAGCTTTGCCGCGAAGCTGAACGGCGCGAGCAGCTACATTCTGGAAGTGACAGGCGGCACCGACTCGACAGGCAACGCGCAGTACAACTACCAGCTCAGCCAGCGCCGGGCAGACGCCGTGGTGCAGTACCTGGCGTCGAAGTACCAGATTTCGCCGCGCCGCTTCTACCTGATCGGCATCGGCGAAGATCAGGCCGTGGGCGACAACCACACGGCGTCGGGTCGCGCCATGAATCGCCGCGTTACCGTGCAGATGCTGAGCAACAGCACCGGCACAACGACCGCGGCAACGAATGGAACCGCTGCCTCCGGCAACTGACCGGAAGCAGCTTCCAATGGTCCGGATCGGACCTCCCCATTTCTGCAAACCAACCGATCCGGACCAGAACCAGCCGCCCGAAGCGAACCTCCCCCTCGCTTCGGGCGGCACTGCATGCAGCAGCCGCGCGGCTCACACCGCGCCACGGCCATTTGTGACCGCTTCTGTTGGTCGCGGGCTGACTTTTGGTGAAGACGCTGAAGAACGGAGTCGCCCAAGTAAGAAGAAATGCCTTTTCATTCAATCACTTGCGCTTTGTCTATGGAAACATTCGTTTCGATTTGATGTTACCAGGGGGAGGGGGGGTGGGTGAGTTTTTGATTATGTCTCAGATTACATGGAACTTATTGAGATTTCGCGAAATTTCATATTTTGTATATTGTTGATACAATGATGTTTATACGAATTTCATTTTGCATTCCAAATTCTCGGAGTCGAGCCTGAATCTATCCGCGCGGGGGTGGTTCTTGTGGCTCGATTCCCTGTGCAATTGAGGCCCACTGCGGCTGGATTGCGGGCGCAGATCGGCGACGCAGCGACAGTATGACACAGACTGGAAGAATTGGCTGCCAGTGGACTGGTCGGGGATCAGTTGTCAGGGAGTATTGTCGTTCGCTGCGCTGGAGATGGTCGAGGCCGGGACGGTTGGCGATCCGGTCATGGAGTTTTCCGTTGCTGCGCGGCGGAGTTGCCCTGAAGCTCCTCCTGATGCAGCGCCTGATGGATCAGCATCTTCAGGTAGGTCTGGTATTTGAGGCCTTTGCGTTCAGCCTGGACGCGCGCACGGGCAATGTCTTCCGGGGCAAGGCGGATGGTTGTGGTTGGGGTGTTTCCCCGCCGAGCGACTGTTCCGCGAGTGAGTTTCCCATCGGCGGCGGCCTGCGCAAACTGCTCTGCGAGCTGTTGCCTGTTTTCGAACCACCAGTTCGCTTCCTCGTGCTCGGTCTTGAACTCAGGGACTTTGAGGGTCGGTTCCATGGGGGCTGCCTCTCTGCGCGATATAGGTGAGCTTCATCGATTTGGGTGCGTCGAAAGCTGTGACCACGCGAATCAGGGTCCGTCGCCAGGTGGAGACGACGACCAGAACGCGGCCTGCGTCGGTTTCTCCCAGTTGCACGAATCGTTCTTCGCCGTTTACGCTTTGCATCTCCCGATCGAACGGCTCGTTTTCAATCACCTGTTCCGCTTCCAAACAGGAAACGCGATGGACTGCGATGTGAGAGCGATTGGCATCGTCCCATTCAAACCTGAGCATCTTTGACTATCCTCCGGGCCGTCGCGCTCGGTTGCTCGATACGGCGCATTTCTCATGGCATTCATTTGTTCTCCTTTTGGTGCTCTCGGTTTTCTGGTTCTCTCGATTGTGCGAGGTGGCCTGTCGCTTGCGCGACAGGAGGTTGTCTTCAAATGTACTTATAATGTAGCTACATGTCAAGTGGGTTTGCAATAGCGCATTCCCTGCGAAAATGGCAACCACAATGCAATGGCAACGGCAGGAGCAGATTCCCTGCGGGAATGACAACAAAAGGGCGGCGGCGGTTCGGCGGACGGCTGAACGCTGACGGCTGACGGCTGATCCCTGACGGCTATTTCTGCAGATTCAGGCGGAGGTGTTCGGCGCGGATGTCGTTGGCGGTGAAGAGGGTCAGGAATGGGGCGGATTCGGCGGCGGCTTCGACGGCGGGGCGACCGTTGGCTTCCTGGCGTTCAACGAGGCAGACGACGGCTGCGACGTTCATGCCGGCTTCGCGGGCTGCGTGGATGGCGGTGATGGTGGAGGCTCCGGTGGTGCAGACGTCATCGACGATGAGGACGTTTGCGCCGGGCTGGCAGAATCCTTCGATGCGGCGTCCGGTGCCGTGAGCTTTTTCCGCTTTGCGGACGAGGAAGCCGTGCAGCAACGAGCCGGGCTGTTCTCCGGCAGCACGGGCGGCGTGAGCCAGAATGGCGCTGGCTGTGGCCACGTTGGAGACGATGGGGTCAGCACCGAGGGTGAGTCCGCCGACAGCCTGGAGCGCGTTGGGACCGGTGAGCAGGCCGTGGTGGCGCAGAGCTTCGAGGATGGCGAGGCCGGTGAGGCGGCCGCCCTCGGCGTGGAGCGTGGTGGTGCGGCAGTCGATGTAGTAGTCGCTGGTACCGCCGGAGGAAAGCTGGAAGCTGCCGAGGCGGAAGCTGATGGTGGCGAGAAGCGTACGCAGTGCGTCAATCGAGGGCTGGGAGTCCATGATTTCCAGTGTAACCAAGCCCGGCGCTTCCATTTTCAACAGAGATCCATATCCAGCCAGAGGCCGGATACGGAGCAGGCTGTGTGCGCAATCCTTACTGCGGCGCGCTGGAAGGCATCAGATTCAGCGGTTCCGTGAGTGTAAACAGGATGTGTGTGCCCTGATCGAGCGTAGTTTGTGGATGGCTGACCACTAGATGCGTCGTCACCATTCCGGCGCCAATCAGACCGCCGGCAAGTGCGCCGACCGGACCACCAAAGACGGCTCCTGTCGCTGCGCCAGCTCCGGTAACCGCACCGTATTCAATGCCGGCACGCTCCTTGCGCGATCCCGGATCGATTCCACCTTCATCGTCGATTCGATGGTTCGAGCCTGGTGTGCCGCTGACCTCGGCACGAAGCGCAATGCGGGTGCTGTCTGGCAGAATCAGCGTCTGAGGGGTGAGCCGGATGCTGCCATGTCCGGCCAGATGCCCACTCGATATTGCACTGATGCGCCCCTCGACGGTGGAGCCGGCAGGAATCAGTACCTTGCCATTCTGCATTACATCGGTGAGAACCTTGCCGTGGAATCGATCGCCTTTTTCATTGTCAGCACTGGAGAGCCGTTCGCTGAGTCCCACCTCAAACATGGTGCCTTCAGCCAGTTCGCCGGGGCGCACAGTCTGTGGATGCACAATGTCGCTGTCAGGATCTGCCGACGTGGGGCGGGCTGCCAGGACAGGCGTGTCGGTGGAGTTTGCCGCCAACTGCCGCGAGGGTGATGGAGCAGCCTCCGGATGCACAATGTCAGCATCCGGATCCGGCGCTGAGTGCGCAGCGCTTTGAGTTGTCGGCGCGGAAACGGCTGCTGCTGGCTGCACGGATGTGGGAGCTGGCGCAGAAGCAACGGAAACGGTCGCTGGCTTTGCCGCGGACGGCTTGGGTGCGGGCTGAGGTGCGGATTCGTTGGTGAGGATCATCTCCGATGGCGGGTGAGCAACGCCCTGATACGGATCGCTGGGGGCTGGCTGCTGCGCTACGGCACTCAGTGCAAAAGCGGCACATCCACCCGCGAGCAAGGCTGTCTGCATCCATTTTCGAGCCATGGTTTCCTCCCGTGCAGGAGACTGTACCGCACACGAGGCGAGGGCAGGACTCCGGCCAGTACCAGAGTAGTCTGCTGTCCTGCTCCGGGATGACATCTTTGGCTCAGCGAGGATGGATCAGCATCCCGTGTGTCACGAATCAGGGTGGTCAACAGGATGAGCGTGAAGAGGCGTATCCCAGACTCCGGTTCCTCAGGCACCACGTCCAGTGACGCTGCCCACAGCGCCAACAGGCCGGTTTGTTAGAATGCAGATGCACGATAGGTGAAGGGAATCTGCGAGTGCGAGAGCTTTTGACAAGCATCCAAAGCGCAGCCGGTGAGGCTCTTGCTGTAGATCGACGACCAAAATTAAACGATCGGTTGCGCCACCATATTGCGAGGACGGGAATGACAGAGATTGTGGAAATTCATGCACGCGAAATTCTGGATTCGCGCGGTAACCCTACAGTAGAAGCGGATGTGGTTCTGGAGAGCGGCGCGCTGGGTCGGGCTGCGGTGCCGTCGGGCGCTTCGACAGGCGAGCACGAAGCCGTGGAGCTGCGCGATGGCGAGAAGGGCTACTTCCTGGGCAAGGGCGTGATGAAGGCCGTGGAGAATGTGGAGACGGTGATTGCGCCGGAGCTGGAGGGTTTTGACGCGACGAACCAGCGGCTGCTGGACGCGACGATGATTGCGCTGGACGGGACGCCGAACAAGTCAAGGCTGGGCGCAAATGCGATTCTGGCTGTCTCAATGGCGGCGGCGCGCGCGGCGGCACAGACGCTGGAGATGCCGCTGTATCGGTATCTGGGTGGATCGAATGCGTGCCTGCTGCCGACGCCGATGATGAATGTGCTGAATGGCGGCGCTCATGCGGATTCGAGCGTGGATTTTCAGGAGTTCATGGTGATGCCGGTGGGCGCGGAGCGATTCTCGGACGCGCTGCGGTGGGGCACGGAGACGTTTCATGCGCTGAAAAGCGTGCTGAAGAAGAAGGGCTACTCGACGGCGGTGGGCGATGAGGGCGGATTTGCGCCGTCGCTGACCTCGAATACCGAGGCGATTGAGGTGATTCTGGAGGCGATTACGCTGGCGGGCTACAAGCCGGGCGAGGAGATCTGCATCGCACTGGATCCGGCTTCGAGCGAGTTCTATGACAAGGAAAAGGCGAAGTACGTCTTCAAGAAAAGCGACAAGCGCGAACTGACGAGCGAGCAGATGGTGGACTTCTACGCCGACTGGGTGAGGCAGTTCCCGATTGTGAGCCTTGAGGATGGACTGGCCGAGGATGACTGGTCGGGCTGGCGCGTGCTGACGGACAAGCTGGGCGGGAAGATTCAGCTTGTGGGCGATGACCTGTTTGTGACGAACGTGAAGCGGTTGCAGCGCGGGATCGATGAGGGCGTGGGCAACTCAATTCTGATCAAGCTGAACCAGATTGGCACGGTGACGGAGACGTGCGAGGCGATCGAGCTGGGACGGCGGTATGGGTACACGAGCATCATCAGCCACCGCTCGGGCGAGACCGAGGACACGTTCATTGCTGACTTTGCGGTGGCGACGGGCGCCGGACAGATCAAGACCGGGTCGGCGAGCCGCACGGATCGGATTGCGAAGTATAACCAGTTGCTGCGGATCGAGGAAGAACTCGGACAGGGAGCAAGCTTCCTGGGGCTGGAAAGCCTGAACTACAGCGAGTAACGACAGCAGGCTCCGGAAACGGAGCCTGTTTTGTTTTCAGCCACGCCGCTGCGAACGAAAAAACAATACAAGAAAACGGAAGGATTTTGCTGTGCCTGAGAAGCGACGCCCAGTTGTGCTGACCATCCTCGACGGATGGGGATACAGCGAGAAGCGCGAGGCGAATGCGATTGCGCTCGCGCGGAAACCCACGTATGACAAGCTGCTGGCCGAGTATCCGAATACGCTGATTCGCGCTTCGGAGCACTTTGTGGGGCTGCCCGATGGACAGATGGGCAATAGCGAGGTGGGCCACCTGAATATCGGCGCCGGGCGCGTGGTGCGCATGGATATTACGCGCATCGATGACCTGATTGCGCGCGACGCTTTTACCAACCATCCACCGATTGCACAGGCGATGGAGCGGGCGCGCGAGGGCGGACGGCAGTTGCACCTGCTGGGGCTGCTCTCGGACGGCGGCGTGCATTCGCATCAGGAACATCTGTATGCGCTGTTGCGCGCGGCGCGGGCGCATGGGGTGACGCGGGTTCTTGTACATGCGTTTCTGGATGGGCGCGATACGCTGCCGACCTCCGGCGCGGGGTATCTGGAAAAGCTGCTGGCGAAGATGGGCGAGATTGGCGTGGGCAGGCTGGCGTCGGTGAGCGGACGCTACTACGCCATGGACCGCGACCGGAAGTGGGACCGCGAGCGCAAGGCCTTCGAGCCGATGGTGCAGGGTCGGGCTGAAGGCGGCACGACGAACAATCCGGTTGCGCTGCTGAAGGAACGCTACAGCAACGGCGTGACGGATGAGTTTACGATTCCGTTTGTGGTGACAGATGAGGCGGGCAAGCCGAATGGCGTGATTCGCGATGAGGATGTCTGCATCAATTTCAACTTTCGTGCGGATCGCGCGCGGCAGATGACACGCGTGCTGACGCGAGAGAGCGGCCTGAACAGCGAGGGCGGACGGAATCTGGATTCCTGGGAGTCCCTGGATGAGACGATTCCGCGCGGGGAGATTCCAAGGCGTCTGCACTATCTCTGCATGACGCAGTATGACAAGGCGTATCAGTTGCCGCTGGTGATTCTACCTGAGTCGATGGATAACCTGCTGGCGAACGTGCTGGGCGGGGCGCAGTTGCGTAATCTGCGCGTGGCGGAGACGGAGAAATACGCGCACGTGACGTACTTCTTCAATGGCGGGATCGAGACGCCGTTTCCGGGCGAAGATCGCATACTGATTCCGTCGCAGAAGGTGGCGACCTACGATCTGGCACCGGAGATGTCTGCCGAGGGGATTGGCGACACGATTGTGAAGGCAATCAGCGACACGGCATTTGACCTGGTAATCGCCAACTTTGCGAATGCGGACATGGTGGGCCACAGCGGAAAGCTGGAGCCGACGATCCAGGCGGTGGAAGCTGTGGACGCACAGCTAGGGCGCATCTATCAGGCGCTGCGCCAGCACAATGGCGCGTGGCTCATCACCGCAGATCATGGCAATGCCGAGCAGATGATCGACCCGGCGACGGGCGGGCCGCACACGGCGCATACGACGAATCCGGTTCCGCTAATTTACGTGGCCGAAGATGCGAAACGATTCTCCCTGCGCAGCGATGGCAGCCTGAGAGATATCAGTCCAACCCTGATCGAGCTACTTTCGCTGGAGGAACCGAGAGAGATGAGCGGCAAGGATATGCGTGTGCCTTTCGATAACCAGGCCTGAACGATTCGTCCAGTTATGATTCGACCAGGTTAACGGCTTCCTACGCGCACGCTACAGCAAAGCAAATGGGGTGACCTCGCGGTCACCCCATTCTTGTTGCCTCCCCAATTGTTGCAGGTGTTTTCAGCAGTGAATCAGAAGTAGAACTTGCCGGCGAGCTGGATGGCGCGGCCTCGTATTATCCAGATTTGCCTTCGTTGTGGTTAGAAGTTGAACTTCCCCGTCAACTGAATTAGTCGAGGAGCTGCATCCCCACCTAAGAATGATCCGAGGATGGAGGTGGGGGTATTCACAGCAGAAGTGATCATACCGAAATTCGAAGATGCCAGATTCGACGACGGCTGCGCAAAGTTGACATGGTTGAATACGTTGAAGATTTGAGCGCCCACCTCCAACTTGCCGGTCTTCAAGTGGGGCATTGTGAAGCCTTTCAAGATGCTCATGTCCGAGTCAGTGAAGTTGGGGCCATACAGTTGATTACGACGCGACTGGGCAAAATCAGTTGGAGCCGCAAAATTCTGTGTGAAGCCGCAAGGAGTCAAGGAAGCTCCTTCCCCTCCGCAATGCACATTGCCGCTGCTGACTTTGGAGGTGAGCTTCGCATATAGCGGTCCGTTGTAGTTGGTCAGGCTGGAAGATACTGCGGTATCTGTTACCGAGAAAGGCAATCCTGTGCTATGAAACACCGTTCCCGATATCTGCCAGTTATCCATCAGAAGGCGAGGCCCAAAGAAATGAGGGATTGCGTACAAATAAGATCCACTCAAATAATGACGCACGTCATAATCTGCGTTACCGTAGTTGGAAGCTAAGTTGAAGGGGTTGTCAGGGCTGGTGCTGTTGCCTGAAAATCCATTGAAACCCCCATTGGAAATTTCATCCAGAGCATGGCTGTATACATAATTTAATGTTACAGTCAGATTCCCCGAACGATGAGTACCTGTCAATACCAAGCCGTTATAGTTGCCAGAAGCGGAACTGGAAATCTCGTTTACAGCAGAGAAATTGGGGTTCGGTGGTGCTGTGGCTGAAAGCTCTGGGAATCCAGTTGCTCCTCCGCCATTGAAGGTATTCAGACTGTTGTTGAGAACCGGCTGATAGTAGGTGCGATTACCTACATACTGAATTGAAACTGCATCGCTTTTGTCGAACTGGTGTTCGATTGCGAGGCTCCACTCCTCATAGGTTGGATCTTTGATGTGCTGCTTTGCTGAAACGATGTTCGGAGCAGCAAATCCGTTGAGAGACGACAATACACTCAGAGACGCACCACTGTTGAAACCAGATGCAAATGCCTTGTCCGATCCAGAGGCAAGCGAGTAAGCGCTCCCTGGAGCCGTAGGGACGAGTGCATTATTGCCGCCACCAAACGCTGGCCCGTAAATGGTAAATGGGACGTTGGTTGGAGCGTTATTCAGGAACATATCGGCGATCTGACCCGGAAATGCGTCAGCAAACATACCGAAGCCACCTCGAATTGTTGTATGGCTGTCAGCCCCAAATGGCAGAAAAACGAAGCCGATGCGAGGCTCAAATGCAATTGTCTGGAGTGAGGCCATTGCCTGATGCTGCGAGGAGAGGATCAACTTATTGTATGCCGTCGTATTCGCTGTGCTCGCGGCAGAAAAATCTGTACTGAGTCGAGCGAAACAGTTTGTTACGCAGATAGGATTCGAGTTGTGCTCCATTCTCAAACCGTATGTTAGCGTGAAGTTCGGCGTGGCTTTCCACTGATCCTGCAAATACCATCCCATGTCATAAAGCGCGACCGGTTGGGTGCTGCGTGTGGGAAATTGCTCAAACCATAGATCCACATATCCCTGCTGGAAGCTAGCCGCAGTGGTGTAGGCTTCTGGTGATACCGTAAATTCCGAAGGGCTGAAATCCGTCACGTCATCCCGGCGCATCGTCCATCCAAGGCTAACTGTGTGCTTACCTTTAGTGATGCTAAGATCGTCCTGAAACTGATATCCAGTAACATTACGACCCTGCGGCCAAACCATATTAAGGCCTCCGGGGAATGCACCACTTCCATTGTTCGACATATCACCACTGGCGAAAATGAGGGTAAACGGAGTAACTGCTGCTGAAGCTGCCAAGTTTGTATTCGTAAATACAGCGCGATAGTAGATTGTCGAGAAAAGGAACTGGTTCGAAATATTAGGCGTGAAGGAATGCGTTTCGCCGAGTTGGCCTTCATAGCTTGGCTGAGGACTTAACGCATTGAATTCCGGATTGAGTAGGCTCGTGTACGTTGCTTGAACGCCTTTGTCAATAGTCGCATGACCAAAAAGATGATCATTATCGCTGAAATTCTGATCGATTCGCGAGTTCAGCAACCACTCATGAGTGAAATTTCCCGCCGTACCGTTGAATTGTACCGTGCCGTATCCTCCAGCATCTGAAGTGAATTGCTTGCCTTGAGCGTAGCCCGGCGCATTCTGGTATAGGCTGAAGATATTCTTGTATATCGGAACTTCGGAGCTAAGTCCATTGTTAGCCAGGTTGCTAAGAACAGTGTTTTCATAAGTCGCGTCAGGAGCATAGATCGTCGAACGGGTGGGCAGGACGATGCTCAGACCTTCATAATTCACAAAGAAAAAGGTCCTATTTCTTTTGATGGGTCCGCCGACAGCAGCTGCCCACTGATTTACGTTGTCGAAGGAACGCGGCGTTCCAGACTGCTTGTTGAAGAAGTCGTTCGCGTTCATGACTCTACCGTTCCATTGATACACCGTATTGCCATGGAACTGATTACTTCCTGAGCGGGAGATTTCGCTGATCTGCGCGCCTCCCAGACCCCCGAACGATGCGTTGTACGCGTTGGAAGTAACCGTTACGGTCTCCACATCGTTATTCCCGAGGGTTAGGTTTGTCGCGCCCGAGTTATTCACATTGAGAAATGGATCGTTATAGTAACCTCCATTAACCGTGAAGGTATTTGCTGTCGCAGGCAAGCCAAAAGAGGAGAAATTGCCAAACCCCCCTTGTGTATTCATAACAGTCCCAGGTGCCGTCTGCGCAACAAAGGTCAGATCGTTGCCAGGATTTGGCAGTTCATGCACCTGTTCCGTTGTAAATGTCGTTGATATCTGAGCGTCATCTGTATGCAGAAGGGAAACTTGGCTTGCTGTAACCGTTACGACTTGAGTCGATTTACCTATTTTCAGCGCGAAATCTCCATTTGCCGAGAGTCCAGCATTTACAACGAGATTACTGGTAGTCTTCTCAAATCCTGGAGCTGCGACAGTTACCGCATAGGGGCCGGGAGGAAGATTCGCGAAACGATATTGACCTCCGCCGCCAGCAACAGTGCGGTATTGCGCACCGTTTTTTGTGTTCAAAGCGATAACGGGGACATTTCCAACAACGGCACCCGATGAGTCTGTAATAGTGCCAGAAATGTCGCCGGAAATGTTTGTCTGCCCGAATGCTGGCATTTCGGATATAGTCAAAAGGCATCCGGCCGCCAACAACAGTAGCATCGAGAGGAACGCAGTCTTAAATCGAAACCCCTCAAAAAACCTATCAAACACACTCTGAGGGAGAGCCTCGATGTTTTTACCTCGGTTCGGAATCATTCAACTTTTCTCCTTTGCGGGTTTGGAAACAATGCCAATATTCAGGTGGTGAAGAAACCGGGAGCGACCAATAACCCGAACTGTCGATTCAAATGCTAGATGACGGAATCCGAAATTTCCGCACTAATGGATAGGCAATTCCCGGGCCACTCTCTGCATAATTTCTAAAATCTATTAAGATCAATATAATGAACACTTCGATCCATATTCGCCTCGAGTACCACAAAGCGCTTATATGAAAACTAGAATAATATTTAGCGAATTCTCCGAAAAAAGAAATGCTATTTTCATTTCGTATGTATCTTGGGAGACCGGAGCGCCCAGTCGGTGCCCCGTCTCGGGTGCGTCCTATCTGCGCAATGGGGAAATCGCAGCCAAGCTATCGCGAAAGAGCATATCCATCTGATCCGCAAGCGACTGCGCATCTTGTAGAAAAGTGGGAAGTTGCTTACAGATTCCCATGACCGTTTCGCGATCTTCCAGCAGGACGGCGGCCACACCTGCCGCTGCTGTGGCAATGCCCAGGCGGCGGTGGCCGGTGGCCAGCAGCGCGCCGGCGGCCAGGAAAGCTCCGGCGGCAAGATACTGGTTCCAGTTTTCTGAAGATGGGCCTGAGATGGGCCCGGAAGTGCTTGCTGAGTCCGGTTTGGTGCCTGTTGCAAACGGAATCGGGCCATCCTGGGCGGGGCTTGATGCGGAGGAGTCGGCCTCATGGTCACCCGCCGAAAATGTGCCTGGGCGACGCGGCTGGTAGTCCTGACGTACGGTGTAGATATCGGGTATGGGGACAGCGACCATCACTCATTCCTCTCGGGCATAGCTTCGAAATTCCCTGCCGGATTCCCCGCCTGCGGGCCGCTGCTCAGTCCAGGTCGAACTCGCGCAATGGTTTTCCAGCGGGCGCGTCCTTCGCCTTGCGCAATGCTTCGGCAAAGCGCTTTTCCAGCAAATCTTCCTTATTCTTCTCCGCTTCCAAAGACTGTCGAAAGATGGATTCCTTGCGATCATTCTGCTCGCGCATGGCTTGAGCTGCGGTTTCCAGGTCTTCGAAGGTCCGTTTGCGTGGAGCAGGAGTGTGGCTGACCACGGCCCCTGTCTGCGCGTCGATGCGCAACGCCGCGCCGCAGTCCGGACAGATCGCTTCCACGATCGACGGTTTGGATCGATGCCCAGTCATCTATTTGATTGTAAGGAGGAATGCAGCCACGGAGGTAAGCTGCCGCGGCAGTTGCCGACGAATAGTTATCTCTTCAGTTAACAAACGCATACCCTGCGCGCAAGCAGTCACCCAGGGTACGCGTATCGGGCACATCGTGTGATCGGCTCGAGAGACGAAATCGAGAACAACTATTCGCCAGCACTGGCCAGTTGAGACTGCGCCTCTTCGAGAAGGCGGTTCGCCGCTTCGTACGCCTCGGCATCGTCACCGGCTGCACTCCACATTGCGTGGGCGCGCTCCACTTCCAGCCGCGCCGCAGCTGCGTCAACCGCACCCGGCGCTACTGCGTCGTTCGCCAGGATCGTGACGCGATCGGGCAGCACTTCGACGAATCCCCAACTGACGTTCCACCGAGCCGGTTCGCTGCCCTGAAGGATGACATCACCAGCACCCAGCTCAGCCAGCAGAGGCGCATGACCATACAACACCTCAATGCGCCCGGTTCTGGACGGCAGTTCGACCGAAGTCGCCATGGTGTCCAGAATCGTCCGCTCCGGCGTAACCAGCGTTACATGCAGAAGTTGGGTATCCATTTCCCTGCCCTCAGGCTGTCGCCTTCATTTTTTCTGCTGTCTCCAGCACTTCGTCGATCGTTCCCTTCATATAGAAAGCCTGCTCGGGCACGCCGTCGTGCTTGCCTTCGATGATTTCCTTGAAGGAGCGTACGGTGTCGGCGATCTTGCAGTAGCGTCCGGGGATGCCGGTGAACTGCTCGGCGACGTGGAAGGGCTGCGAGAGGAACTTCTGCACCTTGCGAGCGCGGGCGACGGTGATCTTGTCGTCGTCGGAAAGCTCGTCGATGCCGAGGATGGCGATGATGTCCTGCAGATCCTTGTACCGCTGGAGGATGCGCTTGACGCCCTGCGCGACATCGTAGTGCTCCTGCCCGACGACGCGAGGGGTGAGGATGCGCGAGTTGGAAGAGAGCGGATCGACGGCCGGGTAGATGCCGAGTTCCGAAAGCGGACGGCTGAGCACGGTGGTGGCGTCGAGGTGAGCGAAGGTGGTGGCCGGAGCCGGATCGGTGAGATCGTCGGCAGGCACATAGACGGCCTGAACGGAGGTGACCGAGCCTTTGCGCGTGGAGGTGATGCGCTCCTGCAGCTCGCCCATTTCGGTGGCGAGGTTGGGCTGGTAACCGACGGCTGACGGCATGCGTCCGAGCAGCGTGGATACCTCAGAACCGGCCTGGGTGAAGCGGAAGATGTTGTCGATGAAGAGCAGCGTGTCGGCACCCTCTTCGTCGCGGAAGTGCTCGGCGACGGTGAGCGCGGTGAGCGCGACGCGGAGACGCGCTCCGGGCGGCTCGGTCATCTGGCCGTAGATGAGCGCGGCCTTGGAGTTGGCCGGATCGCCGGGCGTGATGACGCCGGACTCGCTCATTTCGAGCCAGAGGTCGTTGCCCTCGCGGGTGCGCTCGCCGACGCCGGCGAAGACCGAGAAGCCGCCGTGATTTTTGGCGACATTGTTGATCAGCTCCATGATGACGACGGTCTTGCCGACGCCGGCTCCGCCGAAGAGGCCGATCTTGCCGCCCTTGAGGAACGGCTGGATGAGGTCGATGACCTTGATGCCGGTTTCGAACATTTCTTCGCGCGTGGACTGCTCCTCGAAGGCGGGCGCGGCGCGGTGGATGGGCTTGCGGAGTTTCTCGCCGACGGGGCCGAGTTCGTCGACCGGCTCGCCGATGACGTTGAGCACGCGGCCGAGCGTTTCGCGACCGACGGGCGCCGTGATGGGCGCGCCGAGGTCGTGGGCGTTCATGCCACGGACCATGCCGTCGGTGGCGGTCATGGCGACGGTGCGCACGCGGCCCTCGCCGAGGTGCTGCTGCACCTCAAGGATGACGTCGATGGGCGTGGGCACTTCAAAGCCCTCGCTGGTGACGCGCAGCGCCTGATAGATGGGCGGCATGTGCGCTTCTTCAAACTGCACGTCGACTGCCGGTCCGGAGATCTGAATCACTTTGCCAATGTTGTTTGCCATAAATCCCGCATACCTTCCGCAAATTGCCTTTGCATGATCAAAGCGCCGCAGCGCCGCTGACGATTTCGATGATTTCCTTGGTGATGGCCGCCTGGCGCACACGGTTCATGTAGAGCGTGAGCGAGTCGATCATCTCGGATGCATTGTTGGTAGCCGCGTCCATCGCCGTCATACGCGCGGCGTGTTCGGCGGCCACGGACTCGGCGAGGGCGTGGAAGAGCATGGCCGCGACGTAGGATGGGAGCAGACCGTCGAGCAGTTCCGCTGCGGGCTGCTCGTAGATGTAGTCCACTTCAGCAGTGCCAAAGTGTTTCGCTTCGCTGTCGTCGACCTCGGCGGCAAACGGCGAGATACCGGCCTCCGCAGCAACGGTGGCCGCATGGCGACGCTCTTCGGCGCTCGGCGCCACGGCATCCACAATCACCGCCTGGCCCGGCTCAATCAGCGGCAGCAGGCGCTCGGTGACCACACGCTGTTGAATCACCGATTTGAACTCGTTGTACACCAGATAGCAGGCGTCGATCTCCTCGTGCGTGTAGCGGCGGATGATCTCGGCGGCCAGTTCGCGCGCCGCCGGATGCGTCAGCTTTTCCAGCAATCCCGGATGGTCGCCGACGACTTCGACGCGGGATTTCCGGTGGCGCAGATGGCGCGTGAGCGGCTCGCCGTCGGCGGGATTTTCCGTCTGCACTTCCTCGTGCGTAGCCAGAGGGTAGCGGCGACGCATCTGGTCGCGCGCCTTGCGACCGATGGCTTCAATGTCGATTTCCTTGTCTTCATTGACACTGAGAAACTGGAACGACGCTTTCAGAATATTGGTATTGAAAGCGCCGGCAAAGCCTTTGTCGCCGCTCACCACCACCAGCAGAATGCGCTTCTCCGGACGCACCGCAAAAAGCGGATGGCGCAGGTTGCCCGTCACCGGATCCAGAATCTCCACGCGACGCTTCAGCGACGCCAGAACGCTGGCGATTCGCAGCGCATACGGCCTGGCCGAGATCGCACGTTCCTGCGCACGACGGAGCTTGGCCGCCGAGACCATCTTCATCGCGCGAGTAATCTGGCGCGTGCTTTTCACGCTGCGAATACGTCGTCGAAGATCGAGTACGTTTGCCATGCTTTATGCCGTCGCCTTTGCCGCCTGGAAGTTCGCCGAATACTCCTTGAGAGCTGCGTGAACGCGGGTCTTGATCTCGTCGTCGAGCTGCTTCTTGTTGCCCAGATCGGCCAGCAGCGCCGTCTGCGCCGTCTCCAGATAGCGCAGCAGCCCCTCTTCAAAGGCGCGAACCTCATCGACGGCAATCGGATCGAGGTATCCCTGGGTTCCGGAGAAGAGCACGATGACCTGCTGCTGCCAGGTGAGCGGCTGGAACTGCGGCTGCTTGAGCAGTTCGGTGAGTCGCTGGCCGCGGCTCAACTGCTTCTGCGTGAGCGGATCGAGATCTGAACCAAACTGCGCGAAGGCAGCCAGCTCTCGATACTGCGCCAGATCAAGCTTGAGCGTGGAGCCGACCTGCTTGGTGGCCTTGATGGCTGCCGAGAAGCCGACGCGGCTGACCGAGAGACCGACGTTGACCGCCGGACGGATGCCGGAGTTGAAAAGGTCGGTTTCGAGGAATATCTGCCCGTCGGTGATGGAGATGACGTTGGTCGGAATATAGGCCGAGACGTCGCCGGCCTGCGTTTCGACCACGGGAAGAGCCGTCAGCGAACCCCCGCCGTTCTTCTGGCTCATCTTGGCCGAGCGCTCGAGCAGGCGCGAGTGCAGATAAAACACATCGCCTGGATACGCTTCGCGGCCGGGCGGACGGCGCAGCAGCAGCGAGATTTCGCGGTAGGCCATGGCGTGCTTGGAGAGATCGTCGTAGATGACCAGCGCGTGTCGGCCGGAATCGCGGAAATACTCGCCCATCGCCGTCGCCGCGTAGGGCGCGAGGTAGAGCAGCGGCGCTGGCTCGGAGGCAGAGGCCGCCACGATGATGGTGTGGCCCATGGCTCCGGCTTCGGTCAGCGTCTGGACGACCTGAGCAATCGAGGATCGCTTCTGGCCGATGGCGCAGTAGATGCAGATCAGATCGTTCTTGGCGTTATTGATGATGGTGTCGATGACAACGGCGGTCTTGCCGGTCTGACGGTCACCGATAATCAGTTCGCGCTGACCGCGACCGATGGGAATCATGGAATCGATGGCCTTGATGCCGGTAGCCATTGGCTCGCGCACGGGCTGACGGTCGATGATGCCCGGAGCCAGCCGCTCGACCGGAAGCGTCGCCGCTGCCGCGATTGGGCCTTTGCCGTCGATGGGAGCGCCCAGCGCATTGACGACGCGGCCAATCATTCCCTCGCCTACCGGCACGCTCAGAATCTTGCCGGTGCGGCGAACCGTGTTGCCCTCGGAGAGTTCGGTGTAGTCGCCGAGCAGCACTGCGCCCACCTGATCCTCTTCGAGGTTCATCGCCAGGCCGGCCACGTCGTGCGGAAAGGCAAGCAGCTCACCGGCCATCACCTTATCCAGGCCGTGAATGCGGGCAATGCCGTCGCCAAGAGAAATGATCGTTCCAACCTCATCGACGTGCATCTTGGCGTCGTAGTTGGCGATCTGTTCGCGGAGAATCTGTGAAATTTCGTCTGCCTGAATGGGCACCATGCTGCTCTTCCTGTTCTTTTTTGCATTCCCTGTTGCAAGGGTTGAACTGCACTTCCTGTCAAACTTTTCAGCTCTCAGCCACGCGATTCCTGCACGCTCAGAGCCTCCCTCAAGCGATCCACACGACCTCGTACCGATCCGTCATAGACTGCTGATCCAACGCGCACAATCACGCCGCCCAGGATCGAAGGGTCCTGGCGAAATGTTGCACGGACGCGTGTGCCGGCCAATCCGGCTGCTTTTTCCACCAGTCGAGCCCGATCCGCCGCGTCCAGTTCCCGCGCGGTCAGAATCTCGGCTTCCGCAATGCCCTGCCGCTGCTGCCACCACAAGCGGAACGCCGCGACCACCTCTTCCAGCGAGGCCACACGAGCGTGATCGATCAGCACAGCCACCAGATTTCGAAACGGCGGCAATAGCTGGAGCGAAGCACTCAGACGGTCCAATACAGCGCGCTTCTGCTCTGCCGGAACGGACGGATCCGCCATCACTTCGCGAAGCTCCCGGCTTTCGCGCCAGGCGCCAAGCAGACTCTCCAACTGGCGCTCGATCTGGTCGTCGGCATATCCGCCGGAGACCAACACATCGGCAAAGGCATGGGCATAACGAGCAGCAAACAGTGACATCAGTTCCGGCCCTCATTTCCCGTGCCGCGCACAAACTCATCCACCAGCGCGCGATCCTGCGCCGGGGTCACGGTCAGCCCGGCCATTGCTTTTTCAATTGCAAGCTGGCCGGCATAGGCACGCAATTCCCGCTGTGCCTGCATCGCCGCGTTTTCAATCTCCTGATTCGCCGCGGCCAGAATACGCTCGCTCTCGTCCTTCACAGCGCTGCGATGAAGCGCCTCATCGGCTTTCATCTCTTCGGCGACTTGACGGCGCATCGCTTGAATCTCGCTGCCGAGGTCACCCAGTTGCGCCTCGATGGCAGCCAGCTTCCGGTTGGCCTGCTCCGTGGCAACGCGCGTGGACTCGAACTGCTGCTGCAAGGCCTGCGATCGGCGGCGCAACACACCCGGCAGAATGCGCCAGAGTGGAATCAAGATGGCCAGTACAAGGATGGCAAAGTTGATCGCCTCAAAGGTTCGCGCTGCGCTTTCCGTGCTGGTGTGCATGGTGTGCGCAATCCACCGCACTGTCGCCGAGTGGCGGTAGACATCGTTCGCATCGGCCTCCTGCTGCTGTGCCTGCTTCACCTGCTGCACGGAGGCGGACTCAGCGGGAGCCCCCTGCGCGGCTGCGGGAAGAAACGCAAGACCAGGCGCGGCAATGGCCACCAGCAAAGCCAGCGCGAAAGTACGCAATCCTGAACGGAAGACGGTCGAACGAAAGACGGTCGTGGGTGATTTCATCGAATCCCCCCTGTTGCCTGCCCGGTGGTCTGCTCGGTGCCTTGGGGCAAAATGGCTCGCACCACCTGCATCGCCAGCTCGTCCGCGCTGGCAAGCAGGCTCTGCCGCGCCACTACCACTTCCGTCGTCAGCGCCGCATGTGCCTTATGCACCTGTTCTGCCGCTCGTGCTCGGGCGACTGCAATCGCGGCTTCGCGATCCGCAGCCCACTCCTGCATCTTGAGCTCGCGGGTGCGGAAGACCTCGGTGCGCGCCAGCCGAAGCTGCTCGGCATACTCGGCCGCGCGAACTTCAGCGGCAGTGATGGACTTCTGCGCCGCCTCCACCGCACCCAGCGTCCGTGCGCGACGCTCGGCCAGCATCTTTGTCAGTGGGGTCTGAACCAGAAACTGATAGGCGATGACCAGGAAGACGAACAGAATCAGGGTCGGTACAGAACCAAGCAGAAGTGCGCCGACCTGGAGAATAATTTCCTGCATGACGAACGTCTCAAACCCTTCCCAATTCAGCGCGACTTCAAGCCAGAGCCTTTGTAACAGGGCATTTCAGGCCTGTCAACGGAGCGAAGTTCCCGTAGTGCACACACAGCGAATTCGCGGGCCTGCCCTGCGCTCGCAAATACTTGTTGCGTTTCCTTGAAATCGGCTTATGCTTAGAGTATCACCTAGACCCGCTTCAGGGTCCAGCGGGCCGCAGAATTTCGGGAAAGCATCTCCACTCCCACCTTCTGCGGCCCACCTTCTTTTGGGCTATCGCGTTTCAGGCGGCTTCGTTCGGGGTGGAATCCAGAGCTTTTTCTTCCGCGCGCGTCTTGGCCATCCGGCCCAGCAGCGAAGCCGGAGCACGCAAACGAATCCTGACCTGATCCCCGAGATACTCCCGATGCAGAATCACGGTGCTCGCTTCGAGAGCAGCCAGCATCGCTCCATCCGACTGGCTTACGCTCAGTTCCGACTCCACCATCGGGTCGCTGGTCAGCGCATCGTCGATTGCCTGCAACAGATTCTTCATGCCATAGCCCGTGTGTGCGGAAACATACACCCGTCCCGCCGCCGCGCCCGACTCCACTTCGTCCACATCCAGCAGGTCCGCCTTGTTCAACACCTCGATGCGAGGAATTCCCGCAGCATCCAGTTCCGCAAGCACACGCTCGACCTGTTCCTTCTGCTCGTGAAACGATTCCGACGCTGCGTCCCGGACATGCAGCAGAATCTCGGCCCGCTCCACCTCCTCCAGCGTGGCGCGAAAGCTGGAGACCAGCATATGCGGCAGATTGCGAATGAAACCGACTGTGTCGGAAAGCAGAATCCGCCGACGGCTCGGCAACTCCACTGCGCGCAGCTTGGGATCGAGGGTGGCAAACATGCGCGAAGAAGAAAGCACCTGCGCACCGGTCAGCCGGTTGAACAGCGAGCTTTTGCCTGCATTGGTATACCCGACCAGCGCCACCGTCGGCACAGGAACAGCCTCTCGACGCTGCCGCTGCTGTCGCCTGACTCGCCGCACTGCATCCAGCTGTTCTCGCAGATGCACCAGCCGGCGTTGAATCTTGCGGCGATCCGTCTCCAACTGCGTCTCACCCGGTCCACGCGTTCCGATTCCGCCTCCCAGCTGCGACATCGCACGACCCCGCCCGGCCAGCCGCGGCAGCATGTATTCCAACTGCGCGCACTCCACCTGAAGCTGACCCTCGCGCGTGCGTGCGTGGCTGGCAAAGATATCCAGAATCAGCTGGGTACGATCCAGCACGCGACACTCCAGGCGATCCTCCAGATTGCGCAGCTGCGTGGGCGACAGTTCATGATCGACCAGCACAAGATTGGCCTCGTGCATCAGCACGATCCCGCGAATCTCCTCCAGCTTGCCTGCGCCGACCAACGTCGCTGCGTCCAGTCTCTGCCGCCGCTGGACGATCTCTGCCACAATCTCGGCGCCGGCGCTTTTTACCAGTTCGCGAAACTCGGCCAACGTATCTTCTGCGCCGGCAGCATTTGCCCCCGCCCGCTGGGTCGCTGGCGGATGATCTGCTGCAAACTGAGCGGTCGATGCATCCGGCAGAATCACCTCGCTGCCAGCCTCCTGACCACCGCCGTGCGCCTGGGACGTTACATCCGCTGCAGCGCGAGCCTGCCGAGCCGTCGCTCGCTGGGATGCGGAGTCCCGACCAGTCAGCTCGATACCAACCAGTACCGCGCGCTCCGTCACCGCCATGACGCCTCGCGACTCATGCGCAATCCAGTGACCGCCGCGACGTGACCTGTCGAAACATCAGGAGTTGCCTGCCGGCGTGACAGGGGCAGTCGGCGCTGCTCCTGCGGGCGATGCCGGGCGATGCTCTCCACCGTGCATCACGGAGCGGTTACTGACCACGGTCGAGATGGCGTGCTTGAAGATCAACTGCTCCTGGCTGTTGTTCTCAAGCAGCACGGAATACTTGTCAAACGAGCGGATGCGTCCTGTCAGCTTCACGCCACTGACCAGATAAATCGTGATGGGGGTTTTGTCTTTGCGAACCGTATTCAGGAATGTGTCCTGAATGTTCTGTGCCGGCTTGTTGTCCATGTGCCGATCTCCTGGGAAGATTTTTTGCCTTTGCCTGGAAGCAAAAGGTTGACCTGATTCAGGTGAATTTGTCGCCGGCGCAAAAGACGCAAGCGATAACACGGGCTACATCGAACGCCTGAACGAGCCAGCGTCCGTCAACACCATCACTATAGGCGCTCAGCCCTGCGAGAAACAAGGCAGACTCAAATTGACCATGGTTTCGAGCCGGGAATCCTGGCGTGTGGCAGCAACCACCCTATCGTGTTTCCTGTATGCCTTCGCGATTTCAACGGAATGCGTCAGCTCCGCCTGGACGGCGCGAGAGAAAGGGGCGCACCCGGCTTTCCTGTCTCATGCAATGCGCTCGAGCACTTTCATCCCATCCCAACGCAGCCGTTTGCCATTATTTAAGATAAAGATGCACCCAAGCAGCCTTGTCCGCCGCGTCGCTGCCGCATATCCGAGGAACTCTCCATCCATGTCCACCGCTGCCCAAAGCTCTACCGCTTCCGCTGTACGCTCCTCCGCCGTCGCCGCCGTTCCCATGATCGACCTGGAGCGCCAGTACGCGCCCCTGCGCGATGAATTGCTGGCCGCGCTTGGCACGGTGATCGATCGTCGGCAGTTCATCCTCGGCGAGCCTGTGCAGCAGTTCGAAGCAGCGGCAGCCGAGCATCTGGGCGTTGCAGCAGCGATTGGCTGTTCTTCCGGCACAGATGCCCTTTGGCTGGCTCTGGCTGCGGCAGGCATCGGCCCGGGAGACGCTGTGGTCACCACGCCCTTCAGCTTTTTTGCCTCGGTCAGTTCCATTCTTCGCGCCGGTGCGCGACCCGTGCTTGCCGATATCGATCCGGTCAGCTTCAATCTCTCGCCCCAGGCCGTGGAATCTGTCCTGCAAGCGCCCGGTGCGGATTCCATCCGCGCACTGCTGCCGGTGCATCTTTATGGCCAATGCGTCGATTGGCAGGGCTTTGCGCAGTTGACCCGGGAACGCCATCTGTTGCTGATCGAAGACGCGGCACAGGCCTGGGGTGCCCGCTGGCAGCAAACTCATGCTGGAGGACTCGGCGATATGGCCGCCTTCAGCTTTTATCCCACCAAAAACCTGAGCGCAGCCGGCGACGCCGGACTGGTCACGACCAACAACCCGGAGTTTGCCGAGCGCGCGCGCATCCTTCGCCAGCACGGTATGCGCATCCGCTATCACCACGACGAAATGGGATGGAACGCTCGGATGGACGGCTTCCAGGGAGCCATTCTCAACGTGAAGCTGCGCCATATTCAGCGCTGGAACGAACAGCGGCGAGCTGCGGCTGCGCGCTACCACTCCCTGTTTTGCGCGGCTGGACTTGCCGAAGCCGCAAGCCATCCCACGCACGGCGTTGTGCTGCCCACAGAGACAGCAGGCCAGCATCACGTATGGCACCAGTACGTAGTGCGCTGCACTCGCCGCGATGCTTTACGCAGCTTTCTCGCCACGCGGCAGATCGGTTCAGAGATTTACTATCCCATTCCGTTGCACCAGCAAAAAGCGCTTGCCGCGTTGGGCTACTCTGAAGGCAGCTTTCCTGAGGCCGAGCGCGCCGCACGGGAAGTGCTTGCGCTGCCCATCTTCCCGGAGATCACTGAGGCTGAGCAACAGGCCGTCGTCGATGCCATCGGCTCATTCCTGAGCACACCCGCATAGGTCAGCTATCGGCGATGCTTGTGCGCCTTCGCCGTCTTTCCGGCAGCCGCAGGGTCTCCCTGTCCGTCCTTGCGCGTTTCGATCGGAGCCTGATCTGCCCCGGTTCGCCGGATGATATTTCCTTCCATCCGGAAGCTGACAGTTCGCGGCGCAACCGGATGTGCGATCCCAGTCGAAGGATCCATCACGGATCCGCCCTCGCCCGCGATGCGAAAAGCAAAGGCGGGATACTGCAAGCCATTGACCGATTCGTGCGTAATCGTCACCGGCAAAAAGCCCTCAAATCCTCGCAGCCGATACGCTGTCTCGTAACGATGATGATTCAGGCTCCAGGTAAAGACGCGAATCTGGTCAAAATCGTACGGAAGTCCGCTCTTCGGCTGCGCCAGCAACACCAGATATTCGGTCATCTGTCGCGGGGTTGGAGCCGTGACCTGCGTGTTGGAATTTGCAGCGCCGACATCTGCGCCGACCGCAGTTCCGGCTTCGGACTTATTGCCCGCGCGGCCTGCTTTTCGTCCAGCGTGGTGACCGTGACGGCTCGTCTGCGCTTCCTCGCGTGGAGTGCGCCCATCGTCGGTCACCGTCGCCAGCGGATAATCCGCCACCATGCGCTGTCCTTCGGCATATTCTCCGATTGCGTCGGGAATATCGACATCCACGCGACTACCCAGCAGCCACCCCGTGTCGCCGTTGCTATCCCGCACCAGCCACCAGTCTTCCATCGGAATCTCGGCTGCCTGCTGTGTCTTTTGTCCTGCGGCAGCAGCCGGAGCTGGAACAGCGCCGGGCACCATATGCGGAATCGACGCTCGCTCGAGCAGCGCAACATGGGAGTTGCCCGCAACCAGATAGAAATGATCCGTCTGCCTGCCCGGCGTGCGATGCAGGTAGAGATCATCGCGAAGCTGCGCCGTAGCCACAACCGGATCCTGCGCGTGCTGCATTGCCAGATGTTGATAGGCGTCATACTGCTGCTCATTGATGACCAGATGATCCATCAGCCAGCCCACTTTTCCGTCCTGCGTCCTGACCCGATCAAAACGATGGCCCTGCTCGAGCACCTCCAGCCGCGCGCCGTTTTTCACCAGCGCCACACGATTGGAGACTGCGGCAACGCGATCCCGCAGATACACCTCGCGCGCCGAGACATACACATAGCTGTGCGCATGAGGCTGAAAATGACCACAGCCAACCCAACCGGCCATCGACAGAAGTGAGCAACACAACAAGCGCGGAATACGCTTCCCGCTTGTGGCCCTGCCTGACCCCGCTTGCATCCTGTTCACCTCGAAATTGTGCCGGAAGACGATCGCACCCGCACCCCAAGAATACCAGTGAAAAAACTTTTTCCTCGACCCAATCCAATTTGCAGACTGCTTCGTTCCCATTGCAGGAGGGTTTCATGCACTTGCTACGTTTTCGCAACCAGTCACCCATTCACGCCTCCCAGTCCGAAGATGCTGCGTCCTTTGGCATCGACTCCATTCGCCGCATGGATCAGGCCATCCAGGCCATGAACCGAAGACGTTTCCTGGCCGGAGTCGGCATTGCCGGTGCTGTCGCCGGTACGGCTGCACTCGCCGGATGCGGCTCCACTGGAACCACCGCCATGGCTCAGGCCACCGTCACGGCAGACACCGCGCAGCAAATCTTCACCGCCGCACTCATCGCCGAGGACCTGGCCACAACGATGTACTACAACGCATTGGTTGGTGGCGTCATCCAGGACCCGAACCTGGCCGGCACTGGTGGCACAGCAACCACGGTCAGCTCCACTGGCAGCGTGGCCAACGTGGGCTATCTGCGTGGCGCTTTGTCGGAAGAAATCCAGCACGCCGATCTTTTCCGTACGCAGCTCAACATCAGCGCAGCCACCAGTGATCCGGTACAGACCTTCTACTTTCCTACCGGCACCTTCGATACGCTCACCAACTTCTTCCCTGTTCTCGTCGCGTTGGAGACGGCCTTCATCGCCGCGTACATGACGGCTGTGGAAGAGTTCAGCCTGATGATCGGCGGTGTCTCACCCTACAGTTCGACGCAGATGTCGGCCAGCGGCTCGGCATATAGCTCGGCACAGCTTTCGGAGTTTGCCAAGATCAGCGCGGCTATCCTGGGCGTTGAGGCCGAACACCGTTCTCTCGCTCGCGCCATTCCCAGCGGAAGCACCTTTGCCGGTACTTCCATTCTGCCCGCTGACAATGACTGCTATGAATCAACTGACACGCTTACCTCGGTCTATAACGGATCGGCTTCGGCAGCGGCTGCACTTGGACCGTTCCTCACACAGGGCAGCGGCACCACGGCGTACAGCTTTCAGACTGCACTCATGGGCGCAGCATCCATTCAGTTGGCATGTAGCGGCAGCGCGCCATCGGCATAACCGCTTCCCCCGTTTCAAGCAGGAAGCACGCACGATTCTCCCCGGATCGCATCACTCATGCGTGGTTCCCGACATAGCTTGAAACAAAGCACAGCGCGAACAACCTAATGGCTGATCGCGCTGTGCTCATCTTGCCTGTTTCACGCAGCTATGGGATGAAATTGACTTGCGTCAACGCTTGATTTCCGTTTGCATCCTGCACGGCTATCTGCCAGTTATAGGATGCTCCTGACGTAAGCGAAGAGACGCTGGGTGAGTTATTGGAGCCGGTTGGATCCGTCCCCCATGTAATGGAAGTGATCGAACTGCTGAAGTTTCCAGAGCTACTGTTATTCCCTGGAATCTGCCAGATCGTGTTGCCGCTGTTATCCGTCAGATTGAACTGGTAGGTATAGCTGCTCGCGCTCGATGGGTCTGTCCAGGTAAACGTGGGCATTGTGTCTCCGGGAACACTGCCCGAAGGGGACAACGCTGTGGCAAACGAAGTCAGAACTGCCGTAACGGAACTGGTCACAGTCTCTGTTGTCCCGTCGCTGTATGTGACCATGAAGCTATACGCATCTCCGACTTTGGGCACCGTTCCACCCAGATTCGGCGAGTAGTTGAACTGAACATGTCCGCAACTGAAACAGGATGGCAAGTCGACAGGATGAATCATATTCGGACCGGAGACCACAGTGACAGCGACAGGCAGTTTATAGCCAGCGCGCACGCTGAGGTTCAGCCCATAGGACTGCGAAGTACCTCCGGAAGAGGTGAACATCTGGTTCTGTGTACTCACCGTGGCCGTACTGTTAGTGGCTGACAGGGTAAGATTCTGGCCTGTCATACTGCTCGTGATCGAAACCGTTGAGTTGGCTCCATTTCCCTGAGTCACATTGGTCACATCGCCTATATCCACTACGCCATTCTTGTTCTGATCGAGGATGCCAAAGAAGTAGTAGTTACTTCCGCTTGGAACCGATACCGTGAACGCATTTGACGATGAATTCGATGGACTCGCGATCTCTGTCGCATAAGCGGCGCCATGCGACATATCAAAGTATCCGACATAGAGAGGTCCGGTCGGAGTTATCCCCGACGGCAGCGTGACCGTTCCGCTCACCGAGTAGTAACTCGACCCGGAGAGTGCTCCAGCCGTCACCGTAGTGGGCGAACTTCCACCCCAGACGGTCCAGGGGCCGGATCCTGCCGAAACATTGCCGCGCGCGCGGAAGTAGTACTGGGTGCCGTTGGTAAAGCTCCCGCTGATTCCCGACGTGCTGTTATTCAGAATCCAGACCGTGGCCTTGGTCCCAATCGCAGGGAAGGTTGCGGTTGATGGACTGCTGAAGGAAGAGCTGGTGCTCCATTCAACGGTATAAGATGTCACCTCCTCCCTGTTGTTGCTGTTCGTGATGGGCTTGTAGCTGACGATCACTCCTTGATCGGTTGGCGTAATCGCCTGAATGCCCGGCGCGGAGGTTGGCGTAGTCAGCGACGCGTCGGTCAATGCCAAGCTGACCCCGGTCACGTTCGCGTTGGTCACGCTTTCGCTCACCAGGCTCGATGTCGGATCGGCAGTATTGGGTACACCCTGGCCTAGAATATCCATGCCTGCGCTCACTGTGTAATTACCCGGAGGAACTCCTTGAATTGTGAAGCTGCCTCCGGAGCCGAGTTCGGCCTCCGTAATGCTTGTGCCCAGTGTGCTGCTGCTGCAATTGTTATTGCTGAGCGTGACATAGACCTGGCCACGGTTGGAGCCGCTGTAACTCACCGCCCCAGAGACTGTGTAGCCCAGCGATGCGCCAAAGTTCTGGCCAGTAATGGTATTGTTGTTCACCGTCACGGTCGCCGTCGCAGGGAAAAAGACGGAGCTTGGCCCAGTTATCGATGGCGTAATAACGTAACTCCCATTCGGCACACTGGCAAAGGAGTAATTCCCCTGGCTGTCCGTTGTTACGGTTTGCACCGGCGAGGTATTGATGCTCACCGTAATCGTCGGTACGGATGTAACACTGCCGCCGCAATTCGAGTTCAGCGTAATCTGCCCGCTGACCTGCGACCCGGCAGCATTCACGGCGATCGAATAGGTATCCGGTCCCGTTGTTGCTCCCGTATTGTCTTTCACCGCGACATTGGCCAGTGAAACGCTGGTGGTTGCAGTCGGCGTACCGGAGATCATCAGCGCATTTCCTCCGGCGTTGCTTGCGCTCAATCCATTGGACAATGCAAGGCCCGCGCCGGAAACCGTGGTCCCATTGATCGTCCAGGTATACGGCCCTGCTCCGCCGGCGACCATCACCGACCCATTGTAGGCCTGGCCCACCGTTGCCGCTCCCAGGGTGCTCGGCGTTGTGCTCGGCAGCGTCAGCGGCGCCGGGTTACTGACCACGATGCTGTAGGTATTCGGGCCAAGCGTCTGGTTTGTCACCGTGTCTTTCACCGATGCGGTGAAAGTCACCGTCGTCGCAGACGTTGGCGTTCCGCTCAGATTGACCATGCCGCCGTTGGGCGAAGCGCTGATCCCGTCGGAAGGCAATCCGGTGATTGACCAGGCATAGCTTCCGCTTCCGCCGGTCGCCGTGATTGTCCCGTTGTATACACCACCCGTCGTTCCAGGTCCGGGCACGGTTGCGCTCGGAGCGGAAAGCGTGAAGGCGGCATACACCTGGATGGTAAAGTTCGCCGTAGCCGCGTTCCCCACGGAGTCCAATACCTTCGCGCTGAAGCTGAACGCGCCAGCGGCGGTTGGCGAACCGGTGATCAGTCCTCCGGAGGACAGTGTCAACCCTGCCGGCAGCGCACCGGTTGCCACTGACCACGCATAGCCAGTGCCGGAGCCGCCGGTTGCCATCAATTGCTGGCTATAGCTCGTCCCCACAAAGCCAGTGGGCAGCGTGGTTGCCGTCGTCACAGCCAGTGCTGGCTTGATGACAAGCGTATACGTCTGATTGGCCGTGTTGGCCGCAGAGTCGGAAACCGTTACGCCGAAACTGGAAGAACCCGATGTGGTCGGCGATCCCGAGAGAACTCCAGCCGCTGACAGGGACAGACCCGCGGGCAATGTCGATCCGCTCGACACGCTCCACACAAAGCCAGCACCGGACCCTCCGCTTGCCGTCAACGCCTGCATATAACTCACGCCCACATATGCGTTGGGCAGCGAAGCCGGGCTGATCGTCAAAGTCGGATACACCACCTTCAGCGTGAAGCTCTGCATCTGCTTGTCACCAAAAGCATCCGCTGCCGCTACAGCAAACGGAAAGCTGCCCGTCGCCGTCGGCGTTCCCGTAATCATGCCGCTCGCCGACAGTGCCAACCCAGCAGGCAGCGTACCGCTTGCCAGTGAATACGTGAGCGTGCCCGCGCCGCCGCTTGCCATCACCGATGCGCTGTAGGCTACTTTGTAATCGGCTGTGGCCAGCGACGTCGCAGCAAAGGTAATCGCCGGAGCCGGAGTCACGGAAAGGCTCAGCGCCTGGGTCGCAGTCAGTGCCGTTGCCTTGCCGGAGTCGGTCACCAGGAAGGTCAGGTTATAGGTCCCCACATCACCAGCCATCGGGGTACCTGAAAGCACACCCGCGGTGGACAAGCTAAGGCTTGGCGGCAAGGTTCCGCTGCTAAGGGTCCAGCTATAGGGTGGAATTCCGCCACTGGCCATCAGCGCCGTGCTGTAAGCCATGCCCACCGAGCCAGCTCCCAGCGAGCTGGTGGTGATGCCCACCATCGCGGGAATGGTGATCGTCGTCGTTGCGCTTTTCGTCGCGTCCGCCACCGAGGTCGCGGTAATCGTCGCCGTCTGCGCGGAGGTGGTGGCTGCAGGCGCCGTATAGCTGACCGCACTGGTCGTCTGGCCGGACAAGGCTCCTGCGCCGGTCAATGCCCACTTCACTCCTGCGCTGTTCTTGTCGTGGGAGACAGTTGCCGTCAAACTGACCGAATCCGTGCCGTCCACTGTGGTTGTCGCCGCGCTGATCGTCACACCAATCGGCTTGGAACTTCCTACACAGCCCGTCATAGACACCATCGTGCTCAAGATTCCCGCACACGTTCCCACGCTCAACAGAAGAGAAATTACGCGTCCCACCATCCGCCGAACCGCTGCCCTTTGCATACCGATTCCTCCCCAAAACGGTGACTTGTCCCCGTATCCCGGCTGGCGCATCACGGAAATTGCTCACATCCGCATTTGCGCATCTGCAGATAACGCGCAATCACTCGGCAAAACCCGCCAAACACTTCCAGCAGGCAATCTCAGCCTGCCCGGAACCGGGCCATCCAGCAGCCAACCAGCAGCAATTGGTCGTTTCAAGACACTTCACTTGACAAAGCAAAGTTGTTGCAGTGTAGTGATTTCATCTTTCTCGTTGGGAAATCAGTCAGGCCGGAATCGCAAGATGGAGATCAGCTCCTCGGAATGGGATCAGGTCAAGGCGCTTTTTCACTCCATGCTGGACATGGAGCCGTCCGCTCGACTCGAATTCCTCAATCGTCAGCAACTCAATCCAAATTTGCGCGGCATGCTCGACGATCTGCTCCAGGCCAATGAAGAAGCTGGATCCTTTCTTGGTGCTCGTGAGCTTTTTGCCGCCAGCATGGGTGTCGTTGCCCACTCGGGGCGCATCCAGCTGGGGACCCTGCTCGCGGAACGCTTCCGGATTGTCCGTTTTTGCGCTCGCGGGGGCATGGGCGAGGTCTACGAGGCCGAGGACATCGAACTTCGTATGCCCGTCGCCATCAAGGTTATTCGCCCGGAGATTGCCGATTATCCCGGGATGCTTGCTCGTTTTCGGCGCGAGGTCCATCTGGCCAAACAGGTCACCCATCCCAACGCCTGCCGCATCTTCGACCTCTTTCGCCACCACGACCCCGCTACCGGAGATGTCCTGTTTCTCAGCATGGAGCTTTTGTCCGGGCCAACGCTCGCCGAGCGCATTCGCGAGCGGGGCAGGCTGCCGGAGCCGGAAGCGATCCTGCTACTCACACAGACGGCTTCCGCTTTGGGCGCAGCGCACGCCGCGGGCATCCTCCATCGCGACCTCAAGCCCGGCAATATCCTCATCGAAACCGACAGAGATGGAGCTTTGCGCGCCGTCATCACTGACTTTGGCATGGCCTGGAGCTGCGACTCCTCCGCAATGACCACCCTTACCGCCAGCCGTCAGCTTGCCTTCGGCACGCCCGAATTCATGTCTCCGGAGCAGATTGAGGGCAAAACACTGACACCGGCTTCCGATCTCTACTGCCTCGGACTCATAGCCTACATGGCCATCACAGGGGTTCGCGCCTTCGATGCCGACTCGCAGCTTTTTTCCGCGCTTCGGCGACTGATCGAGCCGCCGCCGCTGCCCTCCCGCGTCGTCCAAGACCTTCATCCCGAGTGGGACCATCTCATCGCTCGCTGTCTGCAGCGCGATCCGACGCTGCGCCCATCCTCAGCCGCTGAAGTTGCCGAGCTTCTCGATCATCTTTCCCACGGAAGAGACACTCGCAGCAAGCCGGCGATCTCCGGCATTCGACCGTTCTTGGGCTCTCAGCCCTTGTTGCGTCGAGGCGCGCTGTGGGCCAATCCTGGTTGGCGCTCACTCCTCACCATCGCGGTCGGCCTGCTGCTTGCGGCTTGGGCGACATTCTTCGTTCGCCGCCGCCATCTGCCCGGAGCAGCACCAGAAAATCTCACCCTCGTGCTCGCTGACTTTGTGAATACTACCGGCCTATCCACCTTCGATCATGGCCTGGACACCGCACTCGCCGCCAAACTCCAGCAGACGCCCTATCTCACACTCCTGCCGGAGCAGAAGATCCACCTGGCTCTACGCTACATGCGCCTTCCGGAGCAGGAGCGGCTCACCCTCAAAATCGCGCTCCAGGTCTGCCAGCGCGAAGACGGACAAGATGTCCTCCAGGGATTTCTTGCCAGCACCAGCACCGGCTACATCATTGGCATTCGCGCCTTCCAGTGCAGCACCGGCAAGCAGATCGCCGTTCAACAGGCACCGGTGGAGTTTCGCGACTCCGTGCTCGATGCGTTGGATCGAGTGGCCGAAGCGCTGCGCCCTAACCTCGGAGAACCGAGCGCCTCCATTCTCAAATACGATGTTCCGCTGGTCGAGGCCACCACCCCTTCGATGGAGGCTCTGACCGCTTTTGCCCAGGGCACGCAAGTGTGGAATACACAGGGCGAAGCTGCCGCATTGCCATACTTCCTTCACGCTACCGAGATCGATCCCAACTTTGCGATGGCTTACGCCAGGCTTGGCACTGTTTACGGCAACATGGGCGAGACGCTCCGCGCGAACCAGGCCATGCAACAGGCATTTGACCGCCGAGATCGCGTCACCGAGTGGGAGCGCTTCTACATCGTCTCTCACTACTACGGATTTGTCACCGGCGAGGTGGACAAGGAGATGGAAACCTATCAAAAATGGGCCTCCGCCTATCCACACGACATGGCATGGACCATCAATCTCAGCGTCGATTACGCCTTCACCGGCCAATACGAAAGAGCCATCGAACTTCAGCGCCGCGCGATCGCCGAGATACCCGGCCTCTCGCCCAGCTACGGCAATCTGGCTCAACTTTATCTGGCCGTCGAACGACCCGATGAAGCTCGCTCCGTGCTGGATCAGGCTCACCAGCTCAACCTACACGATCTCAACATTCAGCTCGATGAGTACGATCTTGCCTTCTATACCGACGACAAGGCCACGATGAATCAGTTGCTGGTCTCCGCGTCGCGCTTTCCTGGCGTCGAAGATACGCTGCTCGCGCAGCAGGCAGCCACTGAGGATCGAGCCGGACAGCTTCTCGAGGGCAATCGTGACGCGCAGCAGGCAGCCAGCATCGCTCTTCGCGCCGGAGACGCGGAGACCCGCGCCAACTGGCTGGCCGGCGAAGCTCTGCGACAGGCGGAGTTGGGAGCGCTTGACCGTTCGCGCCATCTTGCCGCCCTTGCGCTTGCCACTCCCAGCGCCACGCAGGGCAGCGACCTTCAGCTACTACTTGCACTCGCTGCCACATACACCGGGGATACTGCACGTGCGCAGTCGCTCCTGCATTCGCTCTCCGCCGCGCACCCGCTCGATACACTCATCCAGTCATACTGGCTCCCCATTCTCCGCGCTCGCATCGCCTATGCTCAGGGCTTGTATCCGCAGGCCATCTCCGCGCTGGAGGGAACCCATGACTACGATCTCGGCATCTTCACGCCGGGCCAGTGCATGGACGCCGCCTTCACTCTTGGCCAGGTGTTGCTGGCCGAGCATCAGCCCGTCGCCGCAGCCGCAGCATTCCGCAGCATTCTTCTGCATCGCGGACTGGTTTTGAACTGCCCAACCTCTGCGCTGGCTCAGCTTGGACTTGCGCGAGCGCTTCGGCAATCCGGCGACCTGGCCGCCAGCCGAACCGCGTATCAGGATGTGCTGGCGCTGTGGAAAGACGCCGATGATTCCTTTCTGCTGCGACGACGAGCGATGGCCGAGTATCGCTCCATACAATGACACAAACGTCATGCACCCCTTCGTCCTGACACAGTAACCCTCGCAGGCTAGAATGTTCTCATCCTTCTCAAGCCCGCTCAAGCCCGGCAGGAGTTTTCTTCCATGGAGTCCGCACCGAACGAGGTCACCGCTCTGTTGCAGCGCCTGTCGAGCGGTGACAAAAGCGTCATCGAACGCCTGATGCCGCTTGTCTATGCCGAACTCCATCGCCGCGCCAATCGCTACATGCAGCAGGAGCGGCCAGACCACACTCTCCAGCCCACAGCGCTCGTCCACGAGGTCTATCTGAAGCTGGTGCAGCAGCGCGAACCCACTTTCCGCAACCGCGCACACTTCTACGCCATCTCTGCGCAGCTTATGCGACGTATCCTCATCGACCACGCGCGAGCACGGCTCACGGCCAAGCGCGCTTCAGCTCTGCTCGATCAGGCTGCCATGGAAACACTCGCGGAAGGACGCCTCCAGCTACGCACCGATCATCCCGAGGGATTACTCGCCATCAACGACGCTTTGAGCGAGCTTTCCACTCTCGATGCCCGCCAGGAAAAAGTGGTCGAGATGCGCTTCTTTGGCGGGCTGACCTCCGAAGAGACAGCCGAAGTTCTCGGCATCTCCACGCGCACCGTCGAACGCGAGTGGTCCATGGCACGCGCATGGCTCTACACGCGACTCAAAACGTCGACCCGCGCGATCTGAACCTATTTGCTTCCGGCGTTTACGATCGAAACTTTTTGACCTGGCATTTCCTTCATGAAAGGCCAAACGAACCGCCGACTGACTGTATGGCCGAAGCATGAGAAGGCTCTGAGGGCCTCAGTGTGTCAACGCCAGGCCAATCGCATACGAGGGGTCCGTTGTTGCCGTCGAAAATGTCGTTGCCACATCCAGCGTTCCCGGGCTCGTGGTGTCGTAGCTATAGACCCAAAGATCAGGATTGTTGCCAAAGCCAGCCACCACGACATAGCTCTTGGTGCTGTCCTCGGCAATGGCGATCGGCCCCTTGGCCGTGGCAAACGGCGAATCCGTCAGCGTCGTCAGCGCTCCCGCGCTCAGCGAAAAGCCCGTGATCGTGTTGTCCGTATAGTTGGTCGCGTAGACATACTGGCCTGTCGGGTCGGACAGAATCGCCGAAGGCGTTTGTCCGGTGCTGTACGTGTTCTGCGCCGCGCTCAGGTTGCTGATGGCAAACTTGCGCAGGATGTTGGACGTTGCCTCGCCGATGAACAGATAGGTCGAGCTTGGATCGACTGCAACCGCATTGGCAGCGGTGCTGTGCGGCGCCAGGTTGATGTGATACGTCCCTGCGCCCCAGGGTGAAGCCGCCGAAGCCGTGAAGCCGATCGCATCGGTGCCGCCGCTGCCCAGCGCAACGAATACATTGTTGTTGGCCGGTGAAATGGCCAACTGAACCGGCGTCAACGCATCGAGGGTGGCCGGGACCGGCGTGCCCGTCTGCGTCAGCCCGGAGAGTGGTGAAATCGCCAGCGCATCCAGCTCCGTGGAGTTTTTATACGAGACAATCAGCCACGATGAAGTCGCATCGACAGCCAGATTCTGCACCGCATTCGGACCGGAGTAGATCACCGTCCCGTTGTTGCCCTGCGTCAGCACGCCGCCGACGCCGATTGTATACATCAGGATTCCCACCGACGTGCCTACGTATACAAAGAGATTGTTCGGTGAAACCACAACCGAGGTCGGCGTGGCAGGCAGCGTGATCGGCGAACCCGAAAGCGGAGCCGCAACACCGCTGGTCAGGGAATACTCCGAAAGCGTTCCGCCACTACCCGTGCTGCTCACATTCACCACGTACATGTACGTCGACGATCCGGCTGCCGTCGTCGTGTTGTTGACCGGCGTAAAGAACTCATTGTTGCAGCCCGTCAGCAGCAGTGACACAAGCAGGAGCGGCCTCAACAATCCAGGCAAAACTGCCTTGCGCGAGGCAAACCGGGCAAATCCAGCGATGGAGGAGAGGCTGTGTGCAGTCTTCATGCGTTGTTTGTCTCGCTCATGCTCAAAGATAACCGTTCCTGATTGCGGACTTGCATCCGCTGGCTGTGCTCTTATCCGGGCTGTTTTCACCCACGGTTCTGACTGCATTATCGCGTCTCAACCTGCCACACGACCACCAGCCAGGCATATTCACTCCGCCACATCACTCGTATGACCGACGCACCGGGCAGCTTATCCGCTCGATCCTGCCTCGCTCACAGCGATACAATCCCGTCATGACACGCCATTCCACTCGCAGCTCCGCGTACTTCCTCGCTCTTTCGCTCGCTCTCAGCCTTTGCGCTCCGGTGGCGTCGGCCAAAGGCAAATCAGCGCAGACCGTTTGCGCCGAGTGCGTTCACGCTGAGATGAGCTTCCTTGCCTCGGATGCGCTGCACGGGCGTGGCTCGGCCACACGCGATGAGCATTTGGCTGCGCTCTATGCGGCTTCGCTTCTTCGCTCCTTTGGCCTGGATCCGCTGCCAAGCGTGGCACAGGAAGATGACGGCTATGTGCAGCGCGGCCAGATGCCCGCCAGCCTGCCCAATGGAGTCCTCCGCTACCTGAAGCATCTGGGTACAGACGGCCAGGCGCGGCCCTACACCTGGAACGCCATGGCTCTGTTGCGCGGCAGCGACTGGAAAGACGGCGCGCACAACCCGGTGATCCTGCTGACAGCTCACCTCGATCATCTGGGCATGGGTACGCCTGTCAACGGAGACGGCATCTACAACGGTGCCGATGACGACGCCTCCGGCACCATCGCCGTGCTGGAGCTGGCGCGCGCGCTGAGCAAAGGGCCGCGACCGCGTCGGTCTATTCTCTTTGTGCTCTTCGGGTCGGAAGAACTGGGCGGCTACGGCGACCGCTGGTTCCTGGATCATTCTCCCGTTCCACTCACCAATATCGTAACGAATCTGGAGTTTGAGATGATCGGGCGGCCTGACCCGAAACTGCCGCAGCGAACCCTCTGGCTGACGGGCTACAACCGCTCGAACCTTGGCCCCATGCTGGCCAGCCACGGAGCGGCCATCAGCGCAGACCCTCATCCGGAGGAGCACTTCTTCCGTCGTTCCGACAACTACAATCTGGCCGTTCGAGGCATCGTCGCACAAACCGTGTCCAGCTTTGGCCTGCACAAGGATTATCACCAGCCATCGGACGAAATTTCCCGCATCGACTTTGATTTTCTGACGCACAGCATCAACTCCATGATTGCGCCCGTGCGCTGGCTGGCAGACACGCAGTGGAGGCCGCAGTGGAACGTTGGCGGCCAGCCGCAGCCTCGCAAATAGTGGTCTGGCTATTGAGATTGCAGCATGATTCTGTGCAGCATCATACTCGGATGCGCTTCGTTATCCGAAAGCCTGATCCCGTAGACGGCGACTGCCGAGCAACCTGCGCAACACCATCAGAATGGCGCAGAAGATCAGCATGGGCAGCGCCAGCAACGCGATCCCTAGCTCGTAGCTGCCGGTCCAGTCGCGCAGAATGCCCATCAGCGACGGTCCTACAAAGCCGCCCACCATGCCGACCATGTTGATCGTGGCCAGCCCGACAGCCGCGTTGCGACCATGCAGAAATGTCGTCGGCAACATCAGCAGCGGACCCTGAATTGCCGCAAACAGCACAAACGTCAGAGCCAGCAGCGGTACGGAAACCACGGCGCGATGCGCGAACGCAGCCACCAGAAACGCCACTGCCTGCAGAAATCCCGGAACCACCGCGTGCCAGAATCGTTCCCCGCTACGATCCGAATGCCAACCGTTGGCCACCATCGCCACCACACCGACCAATCCCATTGCAGAGATGAAGTTGCCCACCGCCATCACGCTCCAGTGCGTCAATCCCGTGAAGAGAATCGGCGCGGAGAAAGTGAACGCATACAGCACGGCAAGCATCACCGTATTCGCCAGTCCAAAGAGCCACACGCGTGGATCGCGCAGCGGCGATGGCGAGTGGAGTTTGCCTGCTTCGGCTGCCTCACGCGCCAGCACAGCTTCCATCTCGCTGCGCTCCCGTGGTTCCAGCCACGCGGCATCGGCGGGACGATCCGGCAACAGGCGCAGAAAGACTCCACTCAGCAGGATTGCCGGGAATCCTTCCACCAGAAAAAGCCACTGCCAGCCGGCAAGGCCCAGTCTGCCCTGCATGCCCAGGAGCACACCGGCAAGCGATCCCATAATCGCCGTGCTCAGCGGCAGCGCTACATAGAATCGGCTGATCGCCCGCGCACGCATTCCGGCTGGAAACCAAAGCGTCAGGTAATAGAGGACGCCGGGGAAAAATCCTGCTTCCGCGGCACCCAGCAGCAGCCGGAGTCCATAGAACTCCATCGGCGTGCGCACCCGCGCCATCAGCATCGCAAGTATGCCCCAGGTCAGCAGAATCCGCGCCATCCATCGTCGCGCGCCGATGCGATGCAGCATCAGATTGGATGGGATTTCACAGGCTGAGTAACTTAGAAAAAACAGCCCCGCGCCGAGTCCATAAGTCGTTGCGCTGAAGCGCAGGTCGCGATTCATCTGTAACGCGGCAAAGCTGATGTTGATGCGGTCAATGTAGGCGATGGCGTAGCCCACAGACAAGAGCGGAATCAATCTCCAGACCAATTTGCGCGACGTCCGTTTGCCGATCTCGGTCGCGGCCAAAGTCTCCGCGGCAAGAGACGGTGAGGCATCAGGCTGCGAAGCGGGGACCACGGCCGGAAGATCGGTCAAAGAGTGCGCTCCAGTGGCGCGGGCCACGATCGAGCCGCGCAGATTCATCTGCTGAACTGAGCGAAGAGTAACACAGCAAACGGAAGCTTCGACCCGGGAATCACAGTCCTCTGTCAGTTCGGACGGCCACCCATCGTCGAGCGACGGCGGAATCGGTCATCAATTGCCTGCCGACCGCGGAAACCGGCCTCGATCGTGTGCCAGTACTCAATCTGCGCCTCGCCGCGCTTCCAGCAGAGCAACACTGTTTCTCCATCCATACGGCAGGGAAAATCCAACAGCCCTGTGGCGATATCCTTCACCTGAACGCCGATCGCGTCGATCTCCGCCACCGTCTCACGGGCGCGCTTCAACTGAGCCTCGGCATCGACTTTGAGCCTGGTCACGCGGCCCAGATCCACCTGCATTCCGCCCATCAGGAAGATACGATGCGAAAGCTCCGATAGTTCATTCTCCATGGCCTGCGCTGCCTCTCGACTCTCCATCGCCCTCGTCAGCAGTGAATCGAGCAGCGGCAACAGCGATTGTGCTTCGTCCAGCGTAAAAGTCTTCATTTCTCCAGTTTATCCGCGCGCAACCGACGTTTCAATGGGCTGCTGTTTCTGGCGCTGGAGCGACTTTCACCTGCGTGAGCACCGGACAAGTCGCCTCGGCAATAATCGGAAATGCCCCCGAAAGATTACCCTGCATCTCCAGTTGCGAATCAGCGTTCAAACACATCACCAGCAAGTCAATTTCACGCTCCCGAATATGCTTCAGAATCTCCGTCCTTGGCTGGCCCACGCTCACAAAGGTGCGTGATTCCGGGTGATCGTGGAAGGATACAGGAAGCGCGGCCTCAATCTTGTCATGATTCGCAAGAAGCTCATGCGGTTCGTTGAGCGTGTTCTTCACAGAGTCTGGATGAATCACGTTCAGCACATCCAGCGCGGCTCCAAACGCTTTTGCCACATCCACAGCCAGTTGTGCCGTGTCCGCTGCTCCGGCTGTGTTGTTCGTCACAAAAAGGATGCGCTTGAATGCAAGGTCGTCCGTCAGCAGCGGCGGCGCTTTCGGTCCCACGGTCAACGCCGGCAGCCTGGTGTGCCGCAGAATGCCTTCCGCTGTCGAGCCAATGACAAAGTGCTCCAGCAAACCACCGCCATGGGTGCCCATCACGATGATCGAGGGCTTGCGACGCTCGGCAAGCTCTGCCACAGCAACTCTGGGATCATGCTCGAGCAGAACCGTCTCGACCGCACCACGGCCCGACGTAAGCTCTTTGGCAATCGTATTCAGTTCCTTCTGTAAATGAATACGCTGCTGGCTCATCAGATCGCGAAAGGTCTCAGCCTCCAGCGCAGCCTGATCCAACACAAAAGCATGTGTAATCACCAACGCAGCTTCCATTTTGCGCGCCAGCGCGCTGGCGTACTGACCGGCTTTGCTGGAAGACTCGGAAAAATCGGTTGCCAGAAGCACCGTATCCAGTAACTCTGCGCTCGTCGATCCAAAAATCGTCATCCTTCGCTCTCCGCAAACACTTTCGTTGGAATCCGCACACTGCATCATATCCGCCGCTGCGCGCGACGATCCAGATTGCACTTGCCGTCATGATATGGATGCAAAAGTGCTCTGGAAGGCTGTATGCGCTCGTCGCTCAGGCATCACAATCGCAATTTCCAGCTTCCTATGAACGAGAAGCAGCTTTCACATCGTACGAAAACCAGATCGAGGTTCATGCTCTCACTCTCTGAAATGAACGTCCTGTTTGCCATCACGCTGATCAGCGCCGGCCTGGTACTGGGCAACGGAGCACACTTTTTGCTGTTTCGCCTGCTGCGTCGCAAGCAGACGGAGATGCAGCGCAAGCAATTTGGCGTACGCAAGTATCTGGCGCGTCCTGCGCGCCTGTTGCTGCTCGCCGTCGCCGCCGAGTTCGTCCTTCCGATGATTCCCGGTCTCACCGGACTGCTGCAAGCACAGATGGAGCAGATAGCGCGCATTGTGCTGATTCTCGCCGTCGGCTGGCTGGGCATCGGTGGCGTCTATGTCTTTCAGGCCATTTTGCTCGGCCGCTTTGACATCACAGCGATCAATAATCTGCGTGCGCGCCGGGTGCACACGCAGATGCAATTTTTCCGGCGCATCCTGATTGCAATCATCGCTCTGCTGGATGGCGGGGTGCTGCTCTGGAGCCTGCACAATCACGATCTGTGGAAGTATGGCACGGGGCTGCTGGCCTCGGCCGGACTCGCTTCCCTGCTGCTGGCAGCAGCGGCCAAATCCACCGCCTCCAACCTCATAGCCGGTCTTCAGATCGCGCTCAGCGAGCCAATTCGCATGGATGACGTGGTGATCGTCGAAGGCGAGTGGGGACGCATCGAAGAGATCACCAGCACCTACGTTGTGGTGCGCATCTGGGACCAGCGGCGGCTGATCGTGCCACTCAGCTACTTCATCGAAAACCCTTTCCAGAACTGGACACGGCACACGAGCGACCTGATGGGCACGGCGTTTCTCTACGTCGATTATGCGATTCCCGTCGAGCCTCTGCGCGAGGAACTCCAGCGCATCGCCGCCGAATCTCCGCTATGGGATGGGCGCGTGTGCGGCTTGCAGGTGACCAACCTGAGCGAGCATACGATGGAGCTGCGCTGCCTGGTCAGTTCGCCCGGCTCCAGCCAGAACTTTGACCTGCGCTGCCTGGTGCGCGAGAAGATGATTGCCTTCATCCGCGACCAGTATCCGTGGGCGCTGCCGACGCTGCGCGTGCAGGCTCAACCAGCCGCACAGGCGATGGCGCAGCCCGCTGTGACGCTCGGAAGCGAACCGACTGCAAGCAGACCATAGGCCGTCAGTAGCGCCAGCTTGTCAGGTCGGCTCCAGCGGGTGCTGTTTTTTCGATGCGCTCCATGATCTTCGGCAGATACTGCGTCTCGTAGTGCAGGCGGCTGTAGGCGTTCGGCAGCGTGGGGTCGCCGTTCCAGCAGTGCTCGGCGCGCGGGCCGTAGGCCACCTCGGCATGTGCCGGAGGGTTGGCCGAGTCAAGAAAATCCTGAAGCCGATAGACCGCGTCGTTCAGCATGTAGGTGTCGTCGGAACCGACGTAGACGTGCAGCTTGCCGTCGAGCTTCGGTTGCAGTTGCGGCCACTCGCGCTCAAGCTTCGCCGTCAGGTCGTAGTGGTCGCGCCAGTACTGCGCCACCTTGTGGTCGATGACGCCCGTCTGCTTGTCAAAGATGAGCGCCGGATAGCCGTCCGCGCCGACGGGCGAGAAGACCGCCTGCCAGATGTCGTACTGCTCGCCGGAGCGCCCGTGATCGCCGAGCGCAGCTTCGTACTGGTTGACGCCGCGCTGGGTGATGAGCACGTGGCCGAGATAATCCCGCATCGACGGCTGCTCGATGCGCTTGTTCGCGCCCTGGATGAAGTACGCATTGGCATCGTGGTAGAGATCAATGTTGGTGTAGGCGTGAAAATCAACCGGGTCAGGACACGCAATGAACGCTCCGTTGTAGTGATCCGGATAAAAAACCTGCGCCGCAATCGCCTCCCATCCGCCGGTCGAGCCGCCGTAAAGGAATCGCGCCCATCCCTGGCCGATGGCGCGAAATTTCTTCTCGACAGCCGGAATCAACTCCGTCTCGATCGCCTCGCCGTAGGGGCCGAGATTGGCTGAGTCCACCGCGTAACTGTCGTCGTAAAACGGATTCGCCGTCTGAATTTTTACCACGAGAAATCGCGGGAACTTCGGCGCAATCCATGTCTGATAGAACTTGTACGCCTCCTGCTGCTGGATGCGGTTGTAACCGGCGAGATGAAAGCGCTCGGAGTAATCGGGTTTCAGATTCGGATCCGGCGGCGTCGTGCGAAACTCATCGAATCCATCGTTGAAGTGATCTTCAAAGAGCATGAGCGGAAAGCGCGCGTCCGGGTGCACGTCAAAACCAGACGGCACCAGCACCGTTGCAGCCAGATAGACGGGCCTTCCCCAGAACTTCGTCAGCAGCGCGGACTGGATGCGGATGCGGCGCACGAACTCCGAATCCGGGGTTGGTGGGATCGGCGGAATCACTTCAGTCAGGTCAACGGTGACATCCTGCGCAGGCTTACCGTTCGCGCCGATGGTCACGGCGAGGGGCTTGGAGTAGAGATTGCCCGGCGCAAGATTCCAGTGCTGGCCTTCGCCGCGATCCGGAGCCAGCTTGAGCACACGGCCATCGGCCATGTGAAAGGTCTCGTAAAGATTCAGCACGGCCTGCACGCGATAATTTCCCGGCGGCAACTGGCTCAGATGCAGGTGAGGATAACCGGCTGCGCTGTTATCCACTGTGATCACGCTGCCCGGCTTCGCCCCGTCCAGCGTCAGCCCAAAAATATTCTGCGAGCGCGGCGTGTCGTCGATCTGCATGCGCGGCTCGTCGCTCGGATTGTTCGAGAGGAGCAGCAGCAGGCGCCCGTCGATTGGCCCCGGCGCGGCTGCGCGCTCGCCACCGCTCGTCAGCGGCCGCGCATCAGCGGGGATGCGCACACGGAAACTCTGCGCCGAAAGCGCGGCAGACGACGCGAGGCCTACAACAGCTATGGCAAGCAACGAAGCAAATGTCTTTTGCAGAACAGTTTTTGGCATGACGGGAGTATACGACGCGACGACAGAAATCGAGGAACAAACCGAAATCGCAGTATCACCGAATCGGAAGCCGACAGCGTGGCAAGTTTGCCAGTTCCTACTTTGAAGACAACGCTGTCCACGCAATCACAGTGTGTATCAGTCCAAAATATCCTGCTACGAAGCAGGATAGGCAGCTATAACTCAGGGATAAATTGATCGAATACTTCTGTGGGTATATTCCTTTGTCCCGTGCCGATAAGTCTCGTAGTTCAGCGCCACAGAAGGCAGAAAAACACACCCCAAAGAATGCAAAGAGCCAAAAGATAAAGTGGCGAAGCAAAGGAGTTCGAGAGGAGTTCCACACCCTGCTTTTGATGCAAAATTGCTGTGCCAAATTAGGGCGGCAATCGTCGCGGAGCCTAGCAGCCTGTGGTGCAAGTCCAGATGCGGGGATGGGAAAAGCAGTGTAGCGGGAATTGATTTGCGGATAGTTTTCATTCATGGGTATGGGGACGCGGAAGTCACAAGCGCAGCAGGAGGAGATCTGGATCGCCAACGCAGATGTGGCGCCTTCGCCGGGGCATCGTTTTATCAGCGGCTGAACGAGCTTTTGGACGGGGAGTAGCTCGACGAGTTTGTGGAAGGCCTTTGCCGGAAGTTCTACGCGGCGACGATGGGCCGTCCCGGTCTGGTTCCCGGGCTGCATTTTCGTTCGCTGCTGATTGGCTACTTCGAGGGCATTGACAGCGAGCGCGGCATCGCGTGGCGGTTGGTCGATTCGCTGGCGCTGCGGGAGTTCGTGGGCGTCGGGATTACCGAGTTAACGCCGAACCATTCGACGATCTCGCGCACGCGGCGGCTGATCGACGTGGAGACGCACCGTGAAGTATGCACCTGGGTTCTGGAACGGCTGGCGGATCGCGGCCTGGTGAAGGGCAAGCAAGTGGGCGCGGATGCGACGACGCTGGAAGCATCAGCGGCGATGCGCTCGATTGTGCGGCGGGATACGGGCGAGAGTTGCGAGGAGTTTCTGACGGATCTGGCCAGCGCGTCGGGGATCAGGACGCCGACGCGCGAGGTGCTGACGCGGCTGGACCGCAAGCGCAGGAAGCGCACGTCGAACAAGGAGTGGATGAGCCTGACCGACACCGATGCGCGCATCGCGAAGAGGAAGGACGGTCGCACGCATCTTACGCACAAGGCCGAACACGCGGTGGATCTGGACACAGGCGCAATCGTGGCGGTGACTTTGTACGCAATCACAACAACATCCTCAAGCGGAACTGATCCATGTGGCCGGGTTCAATCTGAGCTTGATCTTCCGCAAGCTGCTGGGCGCAGGCACGCCCCGGGAGTGGAAGAACTGCTGTCAGGTGCTCATTTGTTGTTTTGGGCATTGTTGATCCGCTGGAAACGTCGCTGGCAGCCCTGGCGAAGCCTGGCCGCGCCATCCAGAACCAGGTGCGCCGTGCCGCCCTCACTCTTCCCACACTCAAGTCCCCGCCGGAAAATCGCTACTTTCACTACAGGCTGCCATGCCGCATGACAGTATTATCGGGCCGGATTAATAGCCAGATCACGGGTAGGATGGCAAATGACTGCGCCATATGGAGTACGTGAAGCTTCCCATGGACACCGACACTCGTTGCGCGCAGCTCCGTTGCAACCAACAGCGCTACGCCGTCTTCATAGTCTTCGCGCGCCGCAGCCTCCGCAGTAAGGCTTGTGGCCAGTTGGGATCCATGCAGGGTCGCTCCACCCATATATAAAACGCCGCGCTCACCAGAGCAATCGCTACCCCCAACAGAAGCACTTGCAGCCCATAGTTAATCAGAAAATCCTGAAAGATCAGCAGACGGGACGTAAACTTGAACCCTGTATCGATCACCAACGGGTGCAGCAAATAAGTCGAGTAACACATGCCACCCGCCACCGCGACCCATTGCGTGCGGAAGCAGCGGTTGGATCCTGGCCCCAGAAATGCTGCCATGTAGATCGCGCAGAAGATCAGCGGCAACAGCACATTAGAAAGAGGCCAGTTATGCGGCATCCAGTACACCATCGGCCAAAGCACCAGGCTCGCTACATCCCACAACCAGTGCTTTTGCGAAGCGTCGCCTCGGGCAGCCAGCAAATCCGCCAGCAAAAATCCAGCAAGAAAGAACTGGATATGCCCGAGGATCGTCAACCATGCCTCCTGCGGAAACCATGGCTGCATCTGTACAAACCCGGCCACGCAAATGCATACCAACAACACAGCTCTGCGCACACTCGCATGGGTAATGGCAAACAAGAGCGCGAGTGCGGGAACAAGCAGATAAAACTGAATCTCCACCTCCAGGCTCCACGCAACATAGTTAATCGTGCTGATCTGGTGATAGACCAAGGAATGCACATAGAAGAGACTTGCCAGCAGATGGGGCAACAAATATCCCCAGCCGGGGTGAAAGTATATCTGCATGGCAATCGCATACAACCCCAGGGAAAGTATGTACGGCGGCTCCAGCCGCGTCAGCCTTCGCAAATAATACTTCTGCAGCGAAACTCGCGGGCCACCCTGTCGATACTGGCAAAAAAATGGGCGCGCCAGGATATATCCACTGAGCACGAAGAACAGGCGCACACCGCGATCACCATTGCCCACCAGTTGCACCAGCAGGTCATATCGTGGCTGCACCGCAACCACGTGGTGTGCCCGCGTCAGCACTTCGCCCATCAGATGGAACAACGCCACACTCACAATCGCAACAAAGCGCAGCCCATCCACCTCCGGCATCCACGTTCCTCCCGTGGTCACCCTGCGCAGTCGCTCCATCCCCATGTTGTTCCTTCCCCGGTCTGAAATCGGGTTACCACAGCACATTACAGCGCCACTTCACATCGGTAGCCCTATTCTTTGGTCCAATCATACAGCTACGGCAGCCCCTGGCGCGTTGATGCCCGACGCGGCGCCGCATCACAATTTCTCCCGATTCGTTTCGTAATTGTGCTAACGCTGAAGGTATTCAGATTGTCATTCGTCCAGCACGTGAGCGCAGACGACTGTGCTCATTTGAACCTCTCCTCGGCGGGGCTATTCTGTGGGCTCCATGGCGACACTCATCTACCGGCGCAAGGCGATATGTATGTACCGCTACACTGGGGCTGACGGGGGCGGGCTTGCTGCGCGCAACGCGATGATCGACTCCGAGAATGCGTTACCGATTTCCAAGCAGGCCAGCCCGCTCCACTTCGGAATACGAAAGTCGTACTCGCTGCTGGACAGAAATCGGCCAGGACAGGCCAGAGGATGTCGCGATCGAGCCGCGCCGGTACGCGTGGACGACGGAGACATTTCCCCATCTAAAAGCTACTATGATCGGATGAGCTTCAGTACTTCCCAATCTAACTGCGGTGAGCCTTCAAAGGGCTGCTGCACCCCTTCTGCCGAGCACGCTGACGCTAGCGTCGCCGCAACGATGGATACGACTGCGCGTGTGTGCCCCACGGACCTTCGTGCCGAGATGGTTGACCTTCCGGGAGGCACATTTCTGATGGGCACGGACTATGAGTTTGGCTTTCCGGACGATGGAGAAGGCCCCGTGCATGCGGTGAATCTGAAGCCGTTCGCGATCGATAGATTCCCTGTCACCAATCGTTGGTTCCGCGAGTTTGTCAAGGCAACGGGCTATCGCACAGAGGCAGAACGCTTCGGCTGGTCTTTCGTCTTCTGGGCGCACATCCCCACATCAAAGCGCGCTACCTTTGTTGAAGAGACTGTCTCCGCCGCGCCATGGTGGTGTAAGGTTCGCGGAGCGACCTGGGATGCACCCGAAGGCCCTGGCTCCAGCCTGAAAGGCCGCGAGGAACATCCTGTCGTTCACGTCTCATGGAACGATGCGGTGGCCTTTGCGAGGTGGTCTGGCCGACGCCTGCCCACTGAAGCAGAGTGGGAGTTCGCCGCTCGCGGCGGCCTCGTTCAGAAGCTCTATCCATGGGGAGACAAATTGCGTCCGAGCGGCCAACATCGTTGCAACATCTGGCAGGGCGATTTCCCGCACCACGATACAGCGGAAGATGGCTACGCCGGCACCTGTCCCGTGGACGCATTTCCTCCCAACGACTATGGCTTGTACTCCATGACCGGCAACACGTGGGAATGGTGCGCGGATTGGTTCTCGCCTGAATCGCATAGGCTGTCTGCCGCAGACAACCCTACAGGCCCGGCGACCGGCAAGGCTCGCGTCGTGAAGGGTGGATCCTTCCTTTGTCACAAGTCGTATTGCAATCGTTACCGCGTGGCTGCACGCACGTCCAACACGCCAGACAGCTCAACGTCTCACATGAGCTTTCGTTGCGTTCTGTAAAATTTGCCCGTGATGCCTTCTACCAAGTGGATGCTTTCAGGTGTCGGAGGCTTCGGTAGTGAGCCGGTCTCGGAAATTCGGACAGCGGTATGAGTGGAAAGGTTGTTCCCTTACGGCCATTAAGATGGCAGAAAAGAGGAGCAACGATGACACGCCGCTCACGCCGGACCGATTCAGCAACCTTCAAAGCGAAAGTGGCCTTGGTCGCTCTGAAGGGAGACAAGACCCTGGCCGAGCTGGCTCAACAGTTCGATGTCCATCCTAACCAGGTCACAGATTGGAAAACGCGGCTGCAGGAAGGTGCGGCCGGTGTTTTCGGCGAGGACAAGGCCGAGCCGGAGGCCAGGGTTGATGTGACCCGGATGCAAGCCAAGATCGGCGAGCTGGCGCTAGCCAACGATTTTCTAGAAACTGCGCTCGTCAAGGCGGGTTTGCAGAGCGCAAAGCGATGATCGATCCCGAGCACAAGCTACCGGTTTGCCGCCAGGCGGAAGAGTTGGGAGTGATCCGCTCGACCGCCTACTATCGTCCGCGCCCAATCGCAGAAGCAGACCTGATGCGGATGCGGCGCATCGACGAGTTGCACAGGAACTATCCGTTCGCGGGCAGCCGCATGTTGCGCGACATGCTCTCGCGCGAAGGCCTGGAAGTGGGCCGCCGCCATGTGCGCACGCTGATGCGGCGCATGGGCGTCGAGACGCTTTATCGCAAACCGAACACCTCAAGGCCCGCGCCGGGACACAGGATTTATCCCTACCTGCTGCGCGGCATTGAAATCACGCGGCCCAATCACGTCTGGGCCATGGACATCACGTATATCCCCATGGCGCGCGGCTTTGTCTATCTGGCCGCGGTCATCGACTGGTTCAGCCGTCGCGTACTCGCCTGGCGGCTGTCGATCTCCATGGATACCAGCTTCTGCATCGAGGCGCTGGAAGAGGCTATCGAGCAGCACGGCAAGCCGGAAATCTTCAACACCGATCAGGGCAGTCAGTTCACCAGCGAGGCCTTCACCGGGCGGCTCAAGGCGGAAGGCATCCAGATCAGCATGGACGGCAAGGGACGATGGTGCGACAACGTTTTCGTCGAGTGGCTGTGGCGCTCGCTCAAGTACGAGCACGTTTACCTGCGCGCATATGAGTCGGTCGGCGAAGCCAGAGACAAGATCGGCCGCTACTTCGAGTTCTTCAACGCCCGACGCCCACATTCCAGCCTGGGAGCGCAGACGCCGGAACAGGTACACTTCCGCCGTCCGCCAGAGGCATTGGCGGCTTGACGCGCAAGGAAGCAGGTCGTGGAAATGCCGGTCTCATGAGAAGAGCGGAAAACGAAAATGCCGCTTCCCGCTCTTCCCACAAGACCTTGAAAATCGACCAAAACGATTTTCACATTTCCACCGCCTCGACGACCACGAGCAATCTTTTCACTTAAAAACCCGCAAAAACTGTCCGAACTATCGGGACCGGCTCAGCTCATTCACGACCATCCCACAACGGCCGCCATCATCCGTATTACATCACCTCTCCTGCGGTGACGTGTGCGTGACGAGCTGATGTGTAGCGCGGCATTTTTTCGTTGTCAAGATAATGAAACCGTTTGGCGGCGTACATCTTCTTGTCCGCTTCGGAGAGGAGTTGTTCCGGCTGGCGTCCATCCTGCGGATAGAACGCCGCTCCCAGGCTCAGCGAAAGAATATTTTCCCCACAGACCTCGCGGCCAGCCCTTTGCGCCAGAGAACTCAGCAGGATTGCTCTCTCTTCCACGCAGTTCTGCGTCATGCCCGGAGCCACAATCACAAACTCGTCTCCTCCCATCCGCGCGGCATAGTCGTAGTCACGGCAGACCTCTCGAAGACTTGCTGAGAAACGTTGCAACACCCGGTCGCCGGCCAGATGGCCATAGCGATCATTGATCTGCTTGAACTCATTCAAATCGCATACCATTACGGCGAGACTCGAGCTTTCACGTTTGCAGCGTGCCAGTTCACGCTCCAGGTGGATCGACAACGCGCGCGCATTCGGCATTCCGGTCAGGAAGTCATTGGTTGCTGATTTCTCTGCCTGACGATACTTCAGTGCATTTTCGATGAAGTGCGCCACTTTCGATGTGATCACCTGCAGAACGCGAAGGTGGTCGCTGGTGAAGGCGTCCGGCTCGGACTGATAGAGCGCCAGCACACCCACCAATCCAGAGAAACCCTCGAGCGGCACAGCCAGCGCGGATCGCAGTCCGGTCGTCGCCTTTCGTTCACGGACAAAGCCCAGCTCGACATCCGGGTTGCCGTTCACAATGGGAAGCGCATTTTCCGCCACCCATCCGCACAACCCTGTGCCCACGGGAATCTCCAGCGAGGAGAGCAGCCGGAAGCAATCACCACTGACAAATTCTGGTTCAAGAAGATCGCCCTTCTTCACAAAGACCACGATGGAATCGTATGGCACCAGCTTCCGCAGTCGCATCGCCACAAGTGAGAGCGTTTCGTCCAGGCTCAGCGAGTCACCCAGATCCTGACTCAGCTCAAAAAGCGTGTGGGCCTCCTGACGTGCGGATGCAATCGAAGACAGGAAGTCCACCTGGCCTCGAGTCGCTGGATTACTGTCTACGGCAAATCCGGCGGCTGGTCTTTCTCCGCGTTCCACCTTGAAGCCAACGCTGTTCTGGCTCATTCCTGTCGATTCCAGGCTTTGAATCGCAGCCGCTTCCAGTTCACGATAGCGGCGAGCAAGGATCTCAACCACCCTGGGATCATAGGATTTACCAGACTCAGCCAAAACCAGCTGGATGGCTTCATCCAACGGCAGAGCTTTCCGATATTGACGGTCCGAGGCCACCGCGTCCAGGCAATCCACCGCCGCCAAAATGCGCGCGCCGATTGGAATCTCTTCGCCTTTCAAGCCATCCGGATAACCGGTGCCATCCCACTTTTCATGATGCGAACGTACGATTGGCGCAACCGGATATGGGAACGACACTCGCTCCAGAATGTCGGCTCCCACAATCGGATGAATCTTCATCTTTTCAAACTCTTCCGGAGTCAGTCGGCCCGGCTTGTTGATAATGTGATCCGGCACCGCCAGCTTGCCGATGTCGTGCAACAGCGCAGCAGCGTTCAACGCGTCCTGCTCCAGCGAATCCAGGTTCAGCTCTTTGGCGATTTCCGCCGCGTAAACGCGCACCCGATGCAGATGCTCGTGCGTGGTGTGATCCTTGGCGTCAATGGCCAGGGCCAGGCCTTCGATGGTGCGCATATGAAGCGAGCAGACCTGCTCAACATGAAGCTTTTCCGCCAGCACCTGTTGCTCTTCGACTTCGACGCGCTTTTTCTGCTCCTCCAGCCGACTCAGATACAGCAGATAGGAGCGATAGATCACATACATGATCGGCACAATCAGCAGTGAATTTTGCCACCCAGCATAGCGATTGCAATAGCTCATCACACCCACCAGCGCAGCGCCCGCCAGGTTATAGGGCAACGACCAGAAGTAGGTTTCCTCCCAAAGCCCGCGCAGTGGTCGACGCTCCGCCAGCGCAATCACAATGGCCAACGGCATCGTGTTGCTCAGATAATAAGTGCATCCGGCAGCCAGCAGCAGCAGCGGCATACTCTCTTTGAGATACTGCGCCGTGACGTGATACGCCATGTAGGTGAGATAGACGCCGTTGCAACTCAGGCTGAAAACATTGAAGATAACCTTCATAGCTTCGGGTCGTTGCTTTGTCTTCCACAAGCTTTGCACCAACGCCGCAGAGCAGGCGATGACCAATGTCTCCGGAAGTGAAAGCTCAAGGACGCCAAGAAGCACAAAGAGAAACGTTACGGAATGCGTGCTCTCGATACCAGGTATTCTGACCTTCATCGTGGAAGCAAGAATCGAGATTAGTAGATAGCATCCAAACTTCAACGGATCGCTGGAGTGCCAGTGCAGGAAAGCCATTCCCAGCACGGTCGCTCCCACAATCGCGGTTGTGGCGACAAAGATTCTTGCCTGAATCGGTACAGTGTCGCTCATCGTTGCCCTCCAAACCAGGAATTCAGGAATTCAGTACTTCCGCGAGATTGCGTTACAAGAGGAACATCTCCCTACCTCTCCGAGTGGCCTTTGCCGAATAACATCCATTTCCGGCAAAGGCCATCGAAGGGTATTTCTCAATTCCAGTTACTTTTTGGTGCCCCACAAGACGCTGTTTGCATCTACCTGTGTCTTTGGGTGACCCCAGAGCTGATTCAGATCGCTTACCGAAGATCCCGTTCCCCAGAGGATAGCTTCGCCAGTGAGCGAGTCCGTTCCCCACAGAATGGCATCCCCCGTCAAAGTTCCGGTGCCCCACAGAATGGCATCCCCCGTCAGCGCGTCCGTCCCACCAAAGATCGAGTCCCCCCACACTGAGGGCACGTTCCATGTGGCCGCACTGCTGCCCAGAACAGAAGAGCCATTCACCAGAACCACGTTGCCGGACGACGAGATGCTCGCAGTCGGAGACATCGCGCTGCCTACCGTCGGCGGAGCCAGCACTGTGCTTCCCAACGCGGCCCGAATGTCCAGATAACCTGCTCCAACCGTAAAGATATCTGCCTGCTCGTTAAATGTCTGGCCTGTGGTTGGATCCGTTACGGTAGCCGCCTGGACAAGATCCTTGAACGCAGTCAGCATCAGCCGCGCCTTGATCTGATCCGGAGTCAGCGCAGCGTTCTGCTGCAACATCAAAGCAGCCGTTGCACTCACCATCGGAGTCGCCATGCTCGTTCCACTCAGAATGAAGTAGGCGGGCGAAACAGATGCCGTTCCATTCGTCTGGTAGAGCGAAGTGGGAATTTCATGTGTGGGATTCTCCACGGCAAGCGTATCCGGTGGAGTATACAGAGAGACAATCAGATTGCCTGGCGCAACGAGATCCGGCTTCACCACCTGATCGGCAATTGAAGGCCCTTTTGAACTGTAGGAAGCCGGCACATCGTCCGTGCGATCCGGCGTTCCCATCGTGTTCATTGCTCCCACCGTAATCACATACGGATCATTGCCGGGCGCCGTGATCGTGCCGTAGCCATAGGTTCCGGCATCGTTATCGCGTCCGTAGTTACCCGCTGCAACCACGACAACAATGCCCGCCTTCCAGGCCTGTTCTACTGCCTGACAAAGAGGATCAGTCATGTAGCTTTCCAGCACCGGTCGCCCGAGCGAAAGGTTGATGACGCGGATGTTATATGTGCTCTTCAACTGAATGGCAGTCTGGATGGCTGCAATTACTTCACTGTCCGTGCCAGCTCCGCTCTGGTCCAGTACACGCAGGTTGATCAGATTCACCCCCTGAGCAATACCCTTGAAGGTGTAACTGTCAGTCGGGCCGGTCGAGTTGCTCCCGTTTCCGGCAATGATTCCGCTCACGTGCGTGCCATGCCCATACTGGTCGAGCGGACTTCCGGAGTTTGTGAAGTCTTCACTGTAGACGACGTTTGCAACATTGAGATCAGAGACGTTGGCAATGCCACTATCGATGACGGCAACGCCAATGCCTGCACCCGTCAGACCTTGTGACCAGGCATTCGATGAGTTGATCGTCTCATTGTGATAGTCAAGCACCCAGGTCGTTGCTGTCGTACCTGAGCCACGAAGCGGACGATCCATCGAGATGTATTTGACTGCTGGGTCCTTCGCCAGATCTTCCAGTTCTGAAGCCGGCATCGAATACGCGGCACCCTTGAAATGTCCAAGCTCCCGCTTGAGCTTGCCGCCGCGATCCATGATCTTTTGATGGTACTTCGCGGTTGGCACCTGATAGAACTGCACAATCACGTCCACCCGGCTGGAGGGATCTTTCCCTTGCAGATCCTTCGATATCTTGCGCGAGCCTGCGAAAGCCAGACTCGAGCATAGAAGAAAAGCAGACAGGATCACGAATGCTTTTCCCCACAACGTGCTGCCTGTTGTTCGTTGTTTCATGTTTTGCTCTTTCCGCGCCGCCATGATGTCTTGGAAGTTTCTAATGCAGGCGCTGCCAATAATCCTTTCTTCGGAGCAAAATCCATTTTCAACAGGCGAAATTTAGAATCCTCTCATCACGAAGGTGGTATGCGCATGAACCATTTACGGACAGTACCTTCAAAGCATTAACTTCTTGCCACATCCAGAATGTTCAGCAACGTTGCTGGGGAGACACAAGATCTCGACCCCATCGATCTTCCTTTGCTGTTTCCCTGGATGCGGTGTGCGCCAGCAAGACCCGCACCGGCACCGGCAGCGAGCCAAACAGCGCCAGGGTTGCAGGATGTCGAGCCTGCTCGATCTGCGCAATTGTTACGCACTCCGCGATGGTACCTGCGTGCAGCACCGCCAGACGGTCGCACAACTGCACAACCGACACCAGATCATGAGAGATATACAGCAGCGCCACACCGTGGCGACGAGTCAACTGCTGCAACAGTTTCACGATCTCCGCCTGCGTCACCGGATCAAGCGCGCTCGTCGGCTCATCGGCGATCAGAATCGAAGGGCGATGCAGCAGTGCCAGCGCAATCAGGACTCGCTGGGCTTGCCCCACGCTGATCTGGCCGGGCTTTCGACGCAGAAATCCCTCGTCTCCAGCGGGCAACTGTACCTCTTCCAGAACATCCCGCATGCGGCTGGCCAGCGCATCGCGCCCCTGGCTGTCATGCGCGCGCCAAGCAGCTTCAAAATGTGCTCGCAACGTGACCGCGGGGTTCAGCGCTGTCATCGGGCTTTGCGGAATCAGGCTGATGAGCCTGCCACGGATCCGCCGCACCTCACGCTCTGTCATGCTCAGCAGATTTCTTCCGTGAATGAGAACCTCTCCCGAAGCTTTGCCGCCGCGCCAGGCGAGCAGTCCCAGCAGCGCCATCACCAGCGTAGTTTTTCCTGCGCCGCTTGAGCCAACCATGCCCAGCGCATCCCCGGCACAAAGATCCAAGCAGATATCTCGAAGCACGCTTCGTTTGCCATACTCCGCCGTCAGTCGAACTCGCAACACCGGCGCGCTCATCGTCCACCTGCCTGCGGACGGAAATCCAGACGCCGCATCAAATCAATCTTCCAGACCGGTCCCGGCGACAGAATGGCTCCATCCACACCACTCAACTGCGGCGAGACGGCTTCGAGCATATTCGGATAGACCAGATAAATGAACGGCTGCTGGTCCGCCACAATCTGCTGCACACGATCCATCGCCATCTTGCGTTCCCTCTGCGACGCACTCGACGCCTGCAACTGCATCTGGCGATCAATCTCCGCCTCCCACTGCGTTGCCGGGGTCTTTTGGGATGGATTCCACTGATGATTCGGCGACGAGCTAAGCCACATGTTCATCATCGAGCTTGGATCAGGCTCCGCATTCGATACGCCCAGCAGACAGGCTTCGTAATCCTGCTTGTGCATCAGACTTTCAATCAGCGACGGAAAATCCAGCTCCACCACGGTCACCTGCATTCCAGCAGCAGCAAGATCCTGCTGGATCAGCGAAGCCATCTTCTGTCGTGCGCCGTTGCCCGCATTGGTGAGGATCGAGAATCGCACCGGGTGACCGGCTACGTCATAAAGCTGCTTCCCGCTGCGATGAAATCCCGACGCAGCCAGCATTCGCTCGGCATCAGCAAGATTCTCGCGCGGATACTTCAGGTCATCATCATGCCAAAGATGGTTCGCGGGCGAGATAAAGTCAAAGGCAGGCGTCGCATGACCGTTGTAGGCGATGCGCGCCAGATCCGAGCGATGAATCGCCTGTGAAACGGCTACGCGAAAGCCTCGATTCCGAAACCATGCTTTCTCAAAATCGGGCAGCGGAGCAGACGACGATTGATTGAACCAGAGTTGCTCGGTATTCAGCGAAGCACCCAGATCGTGAACGGCCTGCGCTTCTCGCCGCGCAACCACGGCAAAGTATTCCGGAGACAAGCCGTCGATCAGGTCCACTTCTCCGCGCAGGAAGTCCGCTGTCTCCTGCTCGCGATTGTTCAGAATTTCAAGACGGATTTCCGTCGTATACGGCAGTTGCACGCCCCTCACGTCGCGACGCCAATAATACGCATTTCGCCGCAGCTCCACATACTGCCCGCTTTTGACTTCTGCCACCGCGAACGGCCCGGAAGTCACGCGTCCCTGACTTGGGCGATTGGCTGGCTCAATCGCAATCTCGTCAAAAATTCTCTCCACACCCGGAATGCGCCTGGGCAGATGCACACGCACCGTCAGCGTATCCGGCGTATCAACGGTGACGGCGGCTGGCGACAGAAACTCTTCAGCCACCACTGATTGTATCTGCGGCGCCAGCACGCGCCGCACCGACCACGCAACATCCGTTGAGGTAAGGGCTGCACCGTCGGAAAAGCGCAAACCGCTGCGCAGATGAAAGACAAGCAGTCTTCCCGTAGACGCGATCTCATAGCTTGCCGCAAGCTGCGGCTCGGGCTTTCGAGTCAGCCGGTTCACGCGCAGAAGCACGCCGCCTGTCAGGTAGCGCACCAGTTCCGACGCCTGATCGTCCACCTTCGCCGGATCGAAGGTGGATGGATCGTAGTGAATCGCCCACACCAGCTCACCTGGCTGCCGCGACGCCGCCGGCGAGGACGCGCAGACAGCGAGACACAACAGAAATAGCGCACACCGACAGCGGTATTGGCTACGCATAGACTTTCACCTCGCTGGCAAAGGATTCCAGAATCATCAGCACCACCACCAGCAACGCAATGGGCAGATAGACCCAATGCGAACTGACCAGCAGCGCCGTGTTATCCAGCTCCATCAGCATCGCGCCCCAGGACGGTATTGGCTCCCCCACTCCCAGCCCCAGCGCGCCCAGGTTCGCTTCCGCCATGATGAAGGCCGGCACACAGATCAGAAACTGCGGCCAGATCAACGAGCGAAGCTGAGGAACCACATGCAGCCGCATCAGTTGCCACGTTGTCAGGCCGGAAGCGCGTCCCTGAATCATCCACTCCGAGCCACGCATCCCCAGTGCTCCGCGATAGATTGCCCGCGCAAACGCTGGCCAGCCCAGAAACGCAAGGACAACAAAGGTTGTCACAGCCGTCATCAGCGGAGAGGCCGTCAGCGGCAGCAGCGACCGGACCATCATCAGAAAAAACAGCCATGGCAAAGACAGGAATCCATCGCTGAAAAACATCAGCGCTGCGGCAATCCAACGCGGACTGAATCCGGCAAGCAAGCCAACTCCTGCAGCTACCACAATGCTGATCGCCGCTGCCAGCGTCGCCCCAGTCAGTCCAATCAGAAGTGCCGCTGCCGTCCGCACCAGACGATCGCGGCCCAGCTCATCGGTGCCAGCCGGATGCACGGCCGTCGTGGGCGCCAGAATAGCTTCGCGATCCTGCGCCGCATAGCTCCAGCGCGACCAGCTCAGCGTGAACACCGCAACCAGCACAAGCAGCAACAGAAAGACGGCAGTGAGCAGCTTCTTCATGCCACCTCCAGCATCGCCGGACGCGGCGCGATCCATCCCGCCAGACCCACGGCGCAGGCCATCAGCAGGCTGATGGTAGCCAGCACGGGAAGATCACGGTTCATCACTGCCGACCACGCAAGCTCGCCCACTCCCGGCACCGTAAAGACTACTTCGACAGGAATCAGTGCGCCCAGCGCCGTCACCAGCGAGAGCGTCGCCAGTGCGCATAACTGCGGAGCAAGATTGGGAAGAATGTGCAACGTCAACAATGCGCGCGCGCGCATTCCCTGCGCACGACCCAGCAACAGATGCGGTGAGCGCCAGGCGCTCTCCAGCAGACTCTGCAGAAACTTGAACTCTCTGGCGGCAATCAGCAGAGAAAGCACCAGCACAGGGCCACCTGCATCGGAAACAATGCACGCCGTCGCCATCGCGGCTACTGGAATCGCCAGCAACACCGTGAACGGAGCACCCCACAAAATGTTCTTTCCGCGCAGCCCACTGATGGGCAGTGCAGCGCAAATCGCCAGCAACCAGCCGCAGACAATGCCCTTGCCCAACAGCAGCGCCGAGACTGGAATTCGCGCAGTCAGAAGATCGACAACAGGCGTCTGGTATTGGCGGGACGTGCCGAGGTCGCCGTGCAGCCATCCTTCCAGCGCCTTCGCTGCAGTCACGCTGACCCGCTGTTGTCGAGCGCTTTCCATCTGCATCTCCGCCTGCGCCACCTGCGCATATCGCGCATCCATCTCCCGCGCATCCGAAAAAAATCCAGGAGCGAACCGCACCAGCAGAATCGTTCCCACCGCAGCAAAAAGCATCAGCAGAAGAGCTCGCATCGTACGCGCTGCCATCGTAATCAGCAGTCGCATCATGGCTCTCCCCGTAAAGGGCGGCTCACGCAACCTGAAGAGCAGACCGAGCGAAATTGGAATCGAAATGAATCCACGCAATCGTCCTCCGCCTTCCATCTGCCGCTCACTGCGCTGCAACTCGGATAGGTCTAGCCATGTCCTCCGCATGGAGAATGTCGGCAAAGACGAGTTCATCCGTCATCCTTCATTTCGACAGAATGGCGCACAGCTCTTATCTCTGCATCGTTTCGAGACAGTTGACGAGATTTCATTCACCCCGGAAAAAGCTGCGCTGGCTTGTCCTGCTGAAACCGCAAAGGAGTCGATGAAACAAGCTCTGGATGCAACGCGCTCTCCGTGAAAGACACCGCTGCTCAGCGCGGATGCGATGCTGATCTTTCCTTCCCTGCGCTCTCCGTGGGCTGGCGTGAAAGCAGGCTGGCCAGATGGATGCGATAGAGATGTTGCGAGGCGGTCAAGGCAAGCAGTTCCTGTCGATCAGGAACGAAATGAGCTGCGATGACAGCCTGATCGAGCATATAGTGGGCCACGCGACGACCACTCGCCGCGTCATAAATATTCAATTGCTGAAGCCGGTCAGTCGAAGCCAAAAGGCTCAGCGAATTGTCACCGGCCAGCGCGCGCCCAAAGAATGCAAACAGGCGCTCACCTGTCGCCACTTGATAGACCGTGGTTTCGTTATGGATGCCATAGACCGCCAGCATGGTTCCGAAGAGATCCGCGGAGTGATATTCGCACAGGCAGTCTGGCGCTGTGAGCTGTGGACTGAAAAGCTGATGCTCAATCTTGCCCGTGCGATTGGAGATCACAGCAACGACGGTCCCAAATGGATAGATGTGGGCCATCTTTCGCTGATCCGAGGTGTAGGTCAATTTGCCGTTGCCGCTCCAGCCCTTGAAACTGGTAACGAGCAGCGAGTAGTCTGCATCGACGGCAACAAACTGCGGCGCCCCCTGAATAAAGGTCTTCGACCAGAGTTTCGCGTGAGTTTTCACATCCTGCACATCCAGGCGCACGAACTGGCCATAATCCTGATAGACATCGGTTGGCACGAAGGAAAGAGCGACATCTCCAACCTGCAAGGGATACAAAAACGGATTTGAGGTGCGGGTGATCTCGTGGTCCGTGGTGTTGGCATGGAGATCTCCGTTGTTGTCGATGGTCGCGGTGTAAAACGGTTGCCGAACTGCAAGCCGTGCTCCGCTGATGCTGTCCCACACAGCAGCGCGCGCTGGATTGGAGACCGTCACGTAATGTCCGTCCGGACTGAAGACACTCGTTTCCACCGCAGTCAGCGGATTCTGCGGCAGGGCAACCTTCCCAATCTCTCCGTGCAGAGAACCGATGCCAACCCCGCCCGAAGGCAGCTCATACGCAACCTTTGTGCCAAGCAGATCGACTGCACTGTCAGGAAATTCAACCTGAATCTTTTCGCTGGTTGGATCGATGAGCGCGGCGGCGGAGTGCGCAAGCGGACCAAAGAGCAGATGATTGCTGTCTGCCACTGAGCGAAGCCCACCGTAAGGTAACTGGAATTGGCTCAGCTTCTGCCCATCGGGAAAGGTTGTGTAACACATCTGAAACAGCTGATTCCTGGCTCCGTTTATAAATGACCAGTCACAGGTGGAGAGCATCTTCGAACCAACAAAAACAAAACGCTGCTGACGTAGATCACCAAGCACGCCATCCAGATGCACAGTTTGCTTTTTCGTCAGGTCATAGCTCATCGCAGCCAATCCAGAGGTAGCGACGAAATATCTTCCATCCCGAGACCAACGCATGGTGGCCTGAATGGGAGTATTCGAGAAGTTATCAAAGAAATCGTGCTTCTGGTAAAGCATCTTCCCGTTGACGATGTCGGCCAGCTTCAACCAGACCGTCTTCCCGGTCAGAGTAAAGTAAGGGCTGACACAGGCCATCGCCGTGCCGTCCGGGGACAAGCTGGTCTGTAAGCATCCGGCGTAATCCACAAAGTCCTGAACGCTGGTGGGCTGGCCGGTAGCGATCTTCCACTTTTCCACGTGCATATCGTTGTAGTGGAAGACGACGCTCTGCGAGTCTGGCGTGAACTGAGCTTTCTCGGCCTGAAAAGCGTCGATGGAAAACAAAACCTTGGCAGGATTGGTCGAAAGCACATGAATCTGAAAGCCATCCTGGGCCAGCGCATATTTACCGTTCGGGCTAAGCATCACACGCTTCAGCACCGGCGCAATCGGCTGCAAAGCGACGGATTCGAGGCCCGGCGTCGGCGCAACAAAGGGATCGATTCGCTGTTCTCCAATGGCCTGCTGAAAGCGCTGAAAAGCCTGCGCGTCAGAATGGTAATCCGGGTTGCATCCCTTCGGCAGCGAAGCGACAACTTTCTTCGCCATGCGCACCCGCTCGCTGATGATGGGTGTCAGCTCAAACAAGTCGGTGAGGAAATTGCCGGTGTAACCGCCATTGTCGTTGATGCGATCCAGAAACTCCGGGAAGACCCGGGGATTGAAGCGAGCCTGAATCATCGCGTACAGGCCAACCCGGTCTGCCAGCACATCGTCATCGCGCTGCTCATCGAACGAGAGATACGCATACTCATCGGAGGGCATATTCAACATGCGCTCCAATTTGTTTTCCACATCTGCGCGGTCGCTCAGATGCTTCACATCCATCGTGCTTTCCATGAAGCGCGTTACCGCAGAGGCAGCGTGATGAATATAGATTCTGCCGATCTCCTGCGCCAGCATGGCAGCCAGTTCGTCTTCGCTTTGCGCGTCCATAATCAGCTTGCGGCTGATGTAAACATGACCGCCAGCCAGTGAAAAAGCCCGTAGATACGGCGACTCAAAGATGCGGAAAGTGTAGTGGATGGGCGTGGGCGGGAGCTGCCGGAGCAGGCGCTGCCCGAGTTCGTCCAGATACTGACTCTGGTCGGCTGGCAACAGAATGTACCGCGGCTCAACCATATCGGCCTGCGCATCGCCGAGCCACTGCTCCTGCTGATCGGAAAAGATGTCAGCACGGTTGACGCGCAGCCTGGGCTGAGGAATGGAGCAGGGCGAGGAAAACGCACAGGCGTGACCGGCGAAGAACGAAAACAGAAAGAGCGCAACAAGTTTGGGGTTCATGCCTATTTCCCGGACTCTGCAAGTCGGGATCATCGTACTCGAAGAGCACAAAGTGCTGCAACGGCTTCGCGCTTCGACTTCCAGACACAGTTCGTACCCGCGCACGCCTGCTTCTGGTGCCACAGAATCGTAGCGCCCTGCGAGCCTTCCTCTTTTTAAACTACTTTGCGATTTCGGCAGAACCCCTTAGCCCCTCTTGGATCAAGGAGTTGAAACGAGTCGCACCTCGCTTCCGCTAGGTTGTGGGAGCACGCGTTAGTTGGAGATTTGACCTGTAAGATTCAGATCGATCGCAACATCGTTCTCAGCCTTCCAGAACATGAAGCTCGGGTTTTTGAGGCCCCACTCGACGTAGGGAACAATGAAGTGCGCGCTGACCGTTGCCTTAGATCCATCGAGGTGAATCTGCATCGGTATCGTCAGGTTATGAGGATTGCCAAGCAGCGTGAATACTCCACTCACCTGAAGGGTTGAATCACCTTCAGGCGCAATCGTGCCGGTATAGCTTTGCGGAGCAAAAGAGATCGAAGTATATCGTTCTACCTTGAGAATCTCCTTATCCATCTTCTTATCGCGAAGTTCATTGCCGGTCTTTCCGCTTCCAGCCAGCACGATCACGGAGCCAGATATCTTCGAGTTGCTGCGGTCAAAAAGAATCGATCCTGATTGAATATGAAAGACTCCATGAACAACCTCGTGCGTGGTATTCAAAGTCATCCTGACTTCACTTGTATTGGGATTGAGCGCAAAAGTTTGAGATTGAGCGAGGGCGACTGGGCCGAGGATGGCGGCGAGCGCGAATACAGCGAACGATTTCATTGCGTCTCCAGATGGAAGATGTTGACTACCCAAAATGAATCTTTGACCGAGTTGCTGGCAGGCTTATTTCAGCCCGCGTATGCCTGCGCTGCGGGCTGTGTGACTCGCGTGAGTTTTGCCGTTACGCGCATGGCTCCGGGCCATATCCGCAGGCAGAACGGCAGCACAGCGCGCGCGATGGCATTGTTCATCCCATTGGCAGCCAGTTCCGCCAGGCGCATCTGCGGCAACATGGCGGTGCGCAGCTTTGCCTGAAATACTGGTGCCGATTCTCCGGCAAGATAGGCTGCCGCAGCACGGCGAGCCGTGTGCAGCGCGATCGAGATGCCATCCCCCGTAAAGGAGGGAATTACGGCAGCCTGATCCCCGATGCAGTAGAGTCCTTCTTCGGTTTCGCGGCGGATGTAGCCGTAGGGAATATGCGCGATGGTAATGGGCTTATCGAGCAGCGGCTCGGCACCTTCCAGCCGCATTGCGAGGTGAGGGCAGTCCTGTTTCATCTTTGCCAGAAGACTCTCCCACCGAAGACCCGCGCGCGCGAAATACCGCCGTTGCACTACACAACAAAAATTCGCCATGCCGTCTTCCACCGGCTGGATTCCGCCATAGCCACCAGCATAAAGCGTTAGCTCTGAAGCGTCCGCCAGATCAGCGGTTTGAGCGGCAGACAGTCGGAAGTACATCTTGAAGCCAACCCATTGATGGCGATCTTTGGGACGTCGGTGGCCTCGCAGATCGTGTTTGCCTGTCGCTAGAAATGCCGTTGGGGCCTTGTACGTAGTGCCGTCATCGAGCGTTGCCTGCCATTGATTATCCGCTGTCCGGCTCAGCGATTCGACACTGCGGCCACACTTAACTCGGACTCCCGCTGCTATCGCCTCGGCGATCAGAGCGGTGTCGAGAGTCTTGCGCGTAAGCGACTTTGCAGGAAACGGGAGCGGGGCCGTTGCAGCGCGCCTTGTCGTGGCGAGTCGAACGTAATCGATCGGCACGGCTCCCAGCGACGCGGGATCAATGCCAAGCAGATGCAGATCCTCCAGGGCCTCGCCGCTCAAAAACTCACCACAAACTTTATGGCGGGGCGTTGGTTCGCGTTCAATCATCGTGACTCTGCGCCCCTTACGAGCCAGGGCAATGGAAGCTGCGCAGCCTGCCACGCCACCACCAATCATCAGAACTTCGTCGTGCAAGATATTGCTCCTAATCCATTGTGTGCACAATCAGCGAATCGTGCGAATTCTTATTTGTAATAGACGCTCAAAAAGCCAATTGGAAGATCATCCTGAATGAATCGTCATCTGAGTGCTGGTCTTTCTATGGTGGTTGCGTGCCGATTGATCGTGCGCGACTTTGCCCGCTCTGCATCGACGAATCAAAAATCAGTTGCGACGCGTTGTGAGTTCGTGCCAGTTGAAGCCCAGGTCAACTACCAGCAGGGATGCGAGAGTGAAGGCAATCACGCCAACTGCGGACAGCACATCGCCAAGATGGCTCCAGTAAGCGGGCACCAGATTGAATACGCGGCTGGAGACAAAAGTAAACGTGACTGCGTAGGAGCGAGCCATCCACTGTTGGTGCACAGCGATGTGACGATTGCGCGCAGTGATAAAAGCAGCAACTGTGCAGACCATCCACGCCGCAGCCTGCATCGATGTCCCCGGAAGCCCCGGACGTCCCCAGGCGAGAGCGATACCGGTCAACGAACCGACAAAAACAGAAACCACATAGACGCGACCAAGTATGCGATGAAGCGTGAGATGACGCTGGCGAATCCGCGAGGAGAAATTGACAGGGCCGATCAAAAGGGCAAATAATCCGGCGAGCGTATGCGGGATCAGCAGATGACGATCAGCGATCACCTGCAAGCGATAAGCGTGATACATCGGGTAGTCGGTGACAAGGAGGACTTCTGAAGTGATGAAGACAAAGAGCGTCGTGAGGCCAATGCCCGCCCACAGCATGATCTTGAATCTGGAACCCGCAGATTTGGACGCGAGCATTGTGGAAGTCGGCATTATCGGTTTCCTCGGTAGTTAGACGATATTCGTTGCATCCGTGCTCGAACGGGAACAACAAACTTTGCCTGTCGATGCATCTCGGTCAAAATTGCAGCTCTCACTTCCAGCGCCCCACACACAATCTTCCCGGACGCCAGTGCTCCACCGATGTTGCGATTCGCGGCACTTCCGCCGCAGTCAGCAGTCGCACCCAATCCTCATCCACAAAAGCGCGTCGAAATGACACGGGGCCATCGTGACGCACAAACCGATGCCAGCCTGCCATCTTTTCCACCCACTGAAAGAGGCGGCAGTTCCGCTCGGAGCGCTCCAGGTCATTGATAAACCAACCCACACGCGCCGTCACCTCCATCCACCGGAGCAGCGCTATGATCTGCTCCTCCTCCAGATGATGCGCCATCAGCGAGCTGACGACAATATCCACAGGCGTCTTCGGGCAAAACTCCAGCGCATTCCCCGTCACCCACTCGATTCCTAAAGCCTTCGGGGTCGCCTCCGCTGCCGCTTTCGCTGCATAGGGATTCAGGTCAATGCCCGTCAGTTTCACAGCGACATCGCGTTTCCGCGCCCAGTCGGCAATCTTCCGCAGCAGATCACCACCACCACAACCCACATCGAGAATATGCACCGGCCCGTTCCTATCCAGTGGCAGCCGATTCAGCCAGGCCAACGTTGGTCGATATCCCCACAGCCATCGGTTGATCTCTTCCAGGCTGCGCAGGCACTCACGAAAATCCTCATAGCTGCACTCGCCATCCATCAGCTCAGGCAACTCGCGCGGAGAAACCCGCTGACTGAAATCGATCTCTATGCTAGACCACATGGAAGCGCATCGTCTCCGCTGTCAGTCCGGGGCCAAACGACATCGCACACCCGCTCTGGCCCGGCCTCGCCTGCTGCATCATCCGTTGCAGCACAAACATTACCGTCGCCGACGACATATTGCCAAAGCGCGACAGCACCTCCCGCGATGCCGTCAGTGCGCTATCCGGCAGTTCCAGCCCTCGCTCGACCGCATCCAGAATCGACCGCCCGCCCGGATGCACCGCCCACAGATCGATCCTGTCTCGCTCACGCATCAGTTCGTCCTCTTGCAAGGCTCGGCTCAACTCCGTCGGCACTTGCCCGGAGAGCAGCATGTCAAACCCCAGCCCACGGATCTTCCACGTAATCAATTCTCTGGTACCCGGCACCATCACGGCTCGAAAGCTGTCCAGCGCCAGACCCTGCTCGCGAGCGGTAATCAGGCTTGCTGCCGCGCCATCGGCAAAGACCAGGAAGGAAAGCACCTGTTCCAGATCCTGCGTCTCCTGAAAGTGCAGCGTGCACAGTTCCAGGTTGACCATCAGTACGCTGGCTTTCGGATCGGAACGCACAATATGCCGCGCCAGCTTCAGCGCATTGATCGCGGCATAGCATCCCATAAATCCAATCATCGTGCGCTCCACGCTCGGTGAAAGTCCAAGGTGGTCGACAATCTCAAAATCCAGACCCGGCGCATACAGACCCGTGCAGCAGGTCACCAGCACATGCGTAATTCCAGCGCGCTCCTGCTCGTTGAGCGCCAGGTTGTCGACTGCCTTTCGCATCAGCACCGGAGCGTACTGCTCAAACAACTCCATGCGCCGCGAAGTATTCGGAAAGCTGCCCAGCCGATACAGTTCCGTCGCATCCTGTGACGAAAAAGATCCCCGGCCTTTCTGCGTATTGAGAAATGAATATCGATGATCGATTTCCGCGCGGCTCGCCATCCGGCGAAACACCGCGCGCAGCCTTGGGTCTGCAAGCATCTCCTCTGCAAAGACCACAAAGAGATCATGCACATCATGCTCGGGTACGGCCGTGGCAATGCGATTCAGATAAGACATAGTCATGAGCAGTAGTCCTTAAGCCCCGTGAACAAGCATTGCATGTTGCGTGTGTCTGGAGATTTCCGGACCACAAAAAGACGACTACTCGATAACAGTCGCCGACTGAAGGAAACAGACTGGGTATCTTCAACACAACGGATACCCTGTAAGACGAAATCGCTGCGGGTTGGATAGCACCGGGCAGGAAGCGGATTGAATGACAATTTCTTCATAGAAGGTCGCCGACACATATGTTGTCAGCTTCATTCTTTACACACCCGAGGGGGATTCGCTATCGTTCGCACAACTTCAATTTTGTGCAATCGAACTCAGTCGGCTGCATTATTTCTCGTATCTTCTTCCACCAGCAACCGGATTGAATGATTTCGGTTCGATGAAAAACTCGTCGCACGAACGTTGGATGATGGTTTGCCAGGGCAAGGTTCAAGAATAGACGGTTTGGATCACGGAGCCACACAAACCACCGGCTGAAGCCGCCTATGGACTGAGCTTCACCCACGCTTGGATCTCTGTCAGACCTCGCACCGCTCACTCACACTTGGCGGAGCGCTCCACGATGCGTAGAATTCTTCGCAGGATCAGTTCCTTCCCACCACGCATCCGTTACTCTTCAGGAGGACCACCGGCATGAACCACGGGCAAAAGCATTCCACGGCAAAGGTTTTGGCCATCTGTATCGCCATCCTGTTTGCAGTCCTGTCTCTCGGCGTCCGCTCCGCCCACGCTCAGGACTGGGCCAAAGCCAAGCTCAACAAAAGTCCTCGCCATCAGGAATGGGTCACCATCCCTTACGACCATCGCAAGCTTCAGGCCTACATCGTCTATCCCGAAGTCAGCCACAAAGCCTCCGTCGTTCTCATCGTCCATGAAATCTTTGGCCTCTCGGACTGGGCGCGCAGCATGGCCGACGATCTTGCCGCCCAGGGCTACATCGCCATCGTTCCCGACCTACTCAGCGAGCACGGCCCACACGGCGGCGGCAGCAGCGACTTTCCGGACATGGATTCAACCGTGAAGGCCGTCTTTCAGCTTGATCCCCGTCAGGTGATGTCCGACCTCAGCGTCACGGCCGATTATGCTCTCAAGCAGCCTGCCGCCAACGGCAAGCTCGCCGTCGCAGGATTCTGCTGGGGTGGCGGCAAAGCCTTTGAATACGCCACGCTCCACAAGCATCTCAACGCAGCCTTTGTCTTCTATGGGACACCGCCTGTCAAAGAAGCCATGCCCGCCATCTCCGCTCCCGTTTACGGCTTTTACGCCGGCGACGATGCGCGCGTCAGCTCCACCGTGCCTTCCACCACCGCCGACATGCAGGCCGCGGGCAAGGTCTATCGTCCCGTCGTCTATGCCGGCGCCGGCCACGGATTCATGCGAGCAGGTGAAGCTCCGGATGCCAGCCCGGCCAACAGGAAAGCACGCGACGACGCCTGGGCGCGCTTCCTGCGGCTGCTTGGCAGGATGTAATCGATGTAATCGAAAATTCGACAGAATGGTATACTCGTAGTGCGAGCCTGCGGCACATGAGCGAGACAAACGCAGGCACTTCGCAAACGTGGGCACACTCTGGAGGAGCACCATAGCATTCGATAAGCGTTCTGCAAAACAGATGATCCGGATCAACGAGCGCATTCGGGCGCGCGAGATTCGCGTAATTGACGAACATGGAGAGCAACTCGGTATTCTCCCGCCTTTTGAAGCGCTCAAGATGGCCCGGGATCGCGGACTGGACCTGGTTGAGGTTTCCCCAAACGCAGTCCCGCCCGTCTGCCGCATTCAGGACTATGGCCGCTTCCTCTATGAGAAAGACAAGAGCGAAAACGCCGCGCGCAAAAAGCAGAAGGTCATCGTCGTCAAAGAAGTCAAGTTCTCCGTTACCGTGGATGAGCATGACTACCAGACCAAGAAAAATCAATGTGTGCGATTTCTCAACGAAGGCGACAAGGTCAAGGCCAGCCTGCGTTTCCGTGGCCGCCAGATGTCGCATCGCGAGCTTGGCTATAACATCATCAATCGCCTGATCACGGACATCGGCGAAGCTGGCATCGTCGAGTTCATGCCTCGCATGGAGGGCACCACACTCCACGCCATCCTCGCTCCGTCGAAGAAAGTCGAACAGCCCAAGCCGAAGCCTGCGGCCACTCCGGGGCAGGCTACCGCATCGGCAGACGCCAATCAGACCACCAGCGTCTGATTCCCCGCCCTGCGGCTCTCACTACCAAGGATCCGAGCGATCTTTCCGCGCTATCACCGTGGAAAGATCGCTCGGATTTTTGCTGCCCGCGTGTATGCTGACCCCATGAGAACATCTGCTGTCTGCCTGTGCTTCCTCGCTTCGCTGGTCGCCGCGGCCCGACCCCATTCCATCCAAACCAATTCGGCAACTACCAGCGCCCTCACTTTTCCCACCACCGACGACCTGCTGCACCTCCGTACCATGAGTGCCGCCGAGTTGAGTCCGGACGGTCGCACAGTGCTCTTCAGCGTCTCCGACGCCACAGCCGATGGCGGACTTAGCCACCTCTGGCTTACCCCCACGGACTCGAGCGCCGCCCCACGTCAGATCACGTTCATGCCCGGCAAAGAAAAATCCGGCGAAAGCCGCGCCGCCTGGTCGCCCGACGGCAAATTCATTCTCTTTCTCGCACATCGCGGCCAGCGGACCCAGCTTTTTCGTCTCTCCCTGCTCGGCGGTGAAGCCATCCCCTACGCGCTCAAGACTCTCCCATCGGTGGATGACGCCAAACTTCCTGACGCCATCCCGGAAGCCCGCAAAGCCAGTGCGAAGGCTGCCAAACCGCTCGACCTAGGCGTCAGCGGCTACTCCCTTTCACCTGACGGCACAGGGCTGGCCATCTGGGCGCTCGACCCGCAGACCCCCGGCGAAAAAGTTGCCCATGACGACAAAGCCGACGCCACCTGGGTCGATCATCAGACCCATCGAACACGGCTGTATCTCGCCCACCTCAAGGCTGACGGATCCCTTGCCTCCGACGCGCCTCTGACGCCTGTCGCCCTCGATGGAAACGTCCGCGCCGCATCCTGGTCACCCGACAGCCGTCAACTTGTCGCCGTCATCCAGCCGCCCAACGGCGCCAGCGATCTCAAGCCCTCCGGCGAAGCCTGGATCGTTCCCACCAGTACCGACAAACCCGTTCGGCTTGTCCACGCTCCCGCTACCCTGCGCGGCCCCATCGCCTGGAGTCGCGACGGCAGCCATCTCTTCTTCGCAGCTCAAACCCCGGAAGACGCACCGCCTGGAGTCGAAGAACTCTATGCCATGGCCACCGAACCGCTGGCCTCACCCCAACGTCTGATGCCTGACTTCGACGGTGGCCTCGGCTACGGCGAACCCGTCCCGCTCACCGACGGACGCATCCTCGTCGCCGTCGCCCAGGGTGTTCGCCTCGGAGCCGTCATCCTTCGCGCAGACTCGGCACAAACACCCCAGCCCGTGCCGCAGTCGCTTGCCGTTCTCACCGGCCTCGCCACCAACCACAACCAATCCGGCTGGGTCTGGTTCGCAGAATCCAGCGACCACCCGCCCACCCTCTGCTTTGCCGCGCGCCTGGGCGACGATTGCACTGCGCTCCAGACTCCATCCCTCCACCCCGTCAAAGCCGTACACTCCACCCTCGTCCAATGGCAGCAGGGCGGACTTTCCATCCAGGGACTGCTGAGCGTGCCGCCGCAGGCCGATGAGCACAACCCCGTTCCTCTCATCGTCGAGGTTCATGGCGGACCGCTCCGCGCCTGGGAAGACCGGTACGATCCCTGGGTCAGCTTTCTGCTCGGCCACGGATGGGCCGTTCTCCGTCCCAATCCGCGTGGCTCCAGTGGTTACGGCTGGCGCTTTGCTGCCGCCAACAAAAACGACCTCGGCGGAGAAGACTTCGCCGACATCATGGCCGGCCTCGATGCGGTGCTCAAAGCCCATCCTGAGCTGAACGGCGAGCGCCTCGCCCTCATGGGCTACAGTTACGGCGGAGAGATGGCCGGCTTTGCCGAAGGCAAAACCAACCGCTTCCGCGCCATCATCTCCGGCGCGCCGGTCATCGATCAGTTCAGCGAATACGGCACCGAAGGCGGCTCCTGGTACGATCGCTGGTACTACGGACTGCCCTGGCAACACTTCACAGACGCCTGGCGGCAAAGTCCGCTTTCCCGCGTCGATGCCGCCCGCACCCCATTTCTGCTCCTTCAGGGCCAGTCCGACACGACAGACCCCATGGGCCAGAGCGAAGAGATGTACCGCGCTCTCCGTCAAATGAACGTACCCGTACAGATGATGCTCTTCCCGCGCGAAGACCACGGGCCGCTGGCGCGCGGCATCTTCGGCTATCCGTCCCCGGAACCCTGGCACGGATGGCAAGCCCGCCAGCGCATCGTCCAGTTTCTCCAGCAAAACCTCAGCCAGTAGCACCCAACTGTGCCACAGGTCGACGAACTGTCGCCTGTGGCGCAGAAATCCAAGGTGCGATATACTGACTCAGTCCGCCGGACTACAGGGACGTCCCTGTTTCCACTGCGGAATCCCCCGGGCGGGCGCGCTGTTGCCGACACACATCGAGCAGCGAAACTCACCGGAGACAAGAGAACAAAATGCCGAAACTCAAGACACACACTGGAGCGGCCAAGCGCTTCTCGAAGACCGGCAGCGGCAAAATCAAGCGCCGCCAGACCAAGACGCGCCACATCCTCACCTCCAAGCTGCCCAAGACCAAAGCCAAGCTGGGCAAGACCCTCATGGTCTCCGACGCCGACTTTGAAAAAGTCGCGCGTATGATTCCCTACGCCTGATCGGCTCTGCGGCTCACCCATGCCGCAAACCATCGATTCAGGCACCACAAGCGAGTGAAAAGGCACATCCTGCCTCCAGCCGCACAACGAAACACGAAAAGGAGCTTCGACTATGCCACGCGTCAAACGCGGTACCAAGCGGCACGACCGCCGCAAGAAAATTCTCAAGCGAGCCAGCGGCTACTTCCTCACCAAATCCAAGCTCTATCAGGCAGCTCAGGAAGCCGTCGAGCGCGGACTGAAGTTCGCCTACATCGGTCGCCGCCAGAAGAAGCGCCAGTTCCGCTCTCTCTGGATCGTCCGCATCTCTGCTGCTGCCAAACAGAATGGTTACAGCTACTCCCAGCTCATCAACGGCCTCAAGAAAGCTGGTATCGAACTCGACCGCAAGATGCTCGCCGACATCGCCGTGCAGGACGCCGCCGGCTTCACTCGCCTCATCGAGCAGGCCAAAGCCGCTCTCGCCGCTCCTGCAAAGTAATCTCCACAGCAGCAGGCTCCGCAGGCAAACAAGAGGGTCCGGGTTTAACCCCGGACCCTCTTCTTTGCCTGCCATCGGCTCCCTGGAATGCCACCCAGCTACTTCTCCACAATCTGCATCTCCAGCGGAGGCTCCAGCAGAAAATCCATCTGCGCAATCGCCTCCAATGCGCGGCGCAGCAGCCCGGCGCGACACGGCTCCACCGTCACCACAAATGGCAGACTCTCTGCGCAACAGCCCGGCTTTTGCAGAATCGCGTTCAGGTTGATCCCTTCAGCAGCAAGCGCCTGCGCAATCGCCGCCACAATCCCCGGCCGATCCCGAACCAGAAATCGAATATAGTGCGGTACCTCCGGCTCCACACTCACCTGCTCTGCGCGGAAGGCAACCGGTGCCCGCCCCAGTCCGTGCGCCAGATTTGCCAGGTCGCTCAACACAGCCACGGCTGTCGGATGCCCGCCCGCGCCATGCCCGGAAAAGACCACTTCCCCACCATAGGCGCCCGTTGTGACCACCATGTTTTCGGTTCCTGTGGACCAGGCCAGCGGCGAGCGGCGCGGCACCAGCATCGGCCCCACCACGGCTGCCACTCCCACCGCAGTCTGCTCGGCGCGCGCAATCTGTCGAATCGTGCAATTCAGCTCAGCGGCATAGGAAAAATCCACGGCGGAGACTGCGGTAATCGGCCGCGCATCAATCGTCTCTGGAGCCACATGGATGCGCATCGCCAGCCGCATCAGAATCGCCAGCTTGGCCCGTGCATCCCATCCACACACATCCTCTGACGGATCGGCCTCGGCATAGCCGCGACGCTGCGCGTCGGCCAGCACCGTCGCATACTCCGCGCCAGACTCCATCGCCGAAAGAATAAAGTTGCAAGTCCCGTTCAGAATCCCCTCGACCCGGGTGATCCGGTCACCGGACAGGCCATGTTCAATGCCCGGAATCACCGGAATTCCACCCGCCACCGCAGCACCAAACAGTAACTGGCAGCTATGTTCCCGCGCCAGTGCTTCCAGTTCCGGCCCGTGAAATGCGATCAGCTTTTTATTCGCTGTCACCACGCTTTTGCCTGCGGTCAACGCGCGCCTCACCCACTCCCCGGCCGGTTCCAGCCCGCCCACCAGTTCCACCACCAGGTCCACAGGAGCATTCGGCGTCAGCACTTCGTCCACATCTTCCGTCCAATGCACAGTCGAAGAAACCCACTCCACGCGCTTGCGAGCCACGCCCCGATTCGCGATCATCGTCAACTCCAGTCCACTCGGTGCAGACTCGGTCAGAATCCGCGCCACCGCGCTGCCGACCGTACCGAAACCGATCAGGCCGATTCGAAGGGGAGAAGCCGGAGAAAGAGGGGCGGGCGTTGCTTTGGCCACTGGAAAATTCCTTATCGAAAATGGATTCCTTCCATCATAAATGCACACGGAATCCGCACAGTTTCGCGGCACTCGCTCACCCTGCAAAATCGCGCGGAGACAACGCAGCCATCCGAATCTTCATCGTGTGAACCAAACCGTCAGAGTATCCACGCTGCGGTTGTATCTGCCACTCATTGGATGTAACACTGTAAGCAGATGCGGAAATGGAAACAGGCCGGAATGGCTCTTGTACTGGCTTTGCTGCTGGCCACAGGAACCGATATCCTCGCATGGGGAGCCGTTGCAGCCACCTGGAGCTTCGGAGCGTCATCAGATTCAAGTTTGCCGAGCTGTTGCCAACGACATGGCAGGCATCACTGCCCGATGATGGACGGTACCGGCACTAGCAACGCACAGTTGCGAGCGCTCATGGCGGCAGATCCTCACCAACCCGGCGTCCATGCCGTGTGCAACTGCCAACCGGATTCGCCCCGGGCCGCAACATCGGCAACCGCGTGGATGCCCGATGAATCTCCCCTTTGGACACCAATTCGGTGCGAAGCCAGGCTAAGCCGCCTCGTTCGATGCGACATCCAATCCCTCTCGCGCAAGCTGTGGTGCGACCGCGGTCCACCTGAGAATCGCGCACAAGCATAAGTCACTGCGCGAAAGCCCTCCTCCGGATCAGGATTCCATTGCGGCATAGCCTGCTTTCCTTCGTCCTGGTCGGCCCTTCAGCCAGCGATAGCGGACCGGCACACCTCGCATGGGTGCATTCCCCGGCCTGCCTCTGCCGCTGTGACTCCATTACAGGTTCCGGCGCAGAAAGCAACCATGCGCACCGGTGCGTCCGATGCGCGAATACTCCTTTGAAAACAGTAGGAAGAGGAACGAAAATGCACAAGCGGTGCGTAGCGATCATGCTATCTGTGTTGTGGCTTGGGGGGATGCTGGGAGTCAGGCCTGCCTTGGCCAACGATCTGGCTACAGTACACGGCATCGTCCATGATCCTCAGCATTTTCCGGTTGCCGGTGCGCGCGTTCAGCTGCATGCTGTCAGCTCAGAGCTGAGCTTTCAAAGAACCACCAATCGCCTTGGCGAATTCGATCTGGCCAATGTGCCCATCGGCATCTATCGCGTCTCGATCGCTTCGCCTGGTTTTGCGCCGCTCCACACCACCGTCACCATTGAGGCCGGCGTGCGCGCCGTGCTTCACTTTCCTCTCAGCCTTGGCACTGTTCAGCAAACCGTCACAGCCACCGCAACCGAGCCAGACACCGTCACTCCCACAACTACCGTCAACCGCGAACAGATTGCCGAGACGCCCGGTGCTGACCGTACACTCGGCGTGGCCATGATTACTGATTATGTGCCCGGCGCTCTGATGGCGCACGACATGCTTCACATCCGTGGCGGCCACCAGACCACGTGGATGCTGGATGGCGTAGCCATACCCAACACCAAGATTGCATCCAACGTCGGGCCGCAGATCGATCCCGGCGATATCGAGCAACTCGAAGTGGACCGTGGCAGCTACTCGGCCGAGCTGGGCGACAGAACATACGGCGTCTTTGACGTGCTACCGAGAAATGGATTCGAGCGGGACCGCCAGGGAGATTTGCGCGTTATCGGCGGCAACCTCGGCGAAGGCGAGATGCAGCTCTCGCTGGGCAATCACACCCGTCAGACTGCCTGGTACACCAGCCTGACCGGCTCTCGCGCCAACTACGGACTGCAAACACCCGTGACTGCCATCTACCATGACAGCACCAACTCCCAGAGCCTTTTCGCGTCCGTCATTCGCAATCAGACAGAAGCGGATCAACTCCGATTTGTCGGCCAGTACCGGCAGGACTATTTCGACATTCCATACGATCCCAGCACGACAGACTACGAGACTGCCTCCGGCTACTACGCCTCCTATGGACTCCGGGACGCGCAAAAGGAGCAGGATGCTTTTCTGATCTCCAACTGGGTTCACACCGTAAGCCCAAAGCTCACCTGGCAAGTGGCGCCGTTCTATCACTTCAACACTGCCAACTACAACTCCCTGCCCACGGACGTGCCCGTCGCCACCACCTGGCATCAGCGCTCCAACTACGCCGGTATGCAGGCCGACGTTCACGCCGAGTTCCCGCAGAATAGTCTATCCGGCGGAATGTACAGCTTCTATCAGGCCGAGAACGATCTCTTCGGCTTGCAGATCAACGATGGGGCCTCCGCCAGTGTGCCCAATCAAACCTCTGCCACGAGTGCCGGACTGGTCGAGTTCTATCTGGAAGACCACTGGCGTGTGAACCAGTGGATCACCCTGCTCGGCGGCATGCGCTTCTCCATCTTTCGCAGTCAGCTCAATGAAGAAGCAAACTATCCGCGCATCGGCGCGACCGCCAGGATTCCTCGCCTCAACTGGGTGCTCCGTGGCTTTTACGGTCACTACTTTCAGCCCGCGCCCGTCGAGACCGTGTCGACCGGGCTACTCGATTACGTCACGCACCAAAGCGGCGAAAACACCTTTGTCCCACTGCCCTCCGAGCGCGATGAAGAGCATCAGTTCGGCATCCAGATTCCCGAGCGCGGATGGCTGCTCGACATCGACAACTTCCAAACCCGCGTCAACAACTTCCTCGACCACTCCAACGTCGGCGAGTCCAATCTCTACTTTCCCATCGCCGTCGATGGCGCACTCATTCGCGGCTGGGAGATGACCCTTCACTCACCCCAGGTCGCACGCCGCGGTCAGTTTTATCTCACCTACTCCAACCAGATTGCCGAGGAACGCGGAGCAATCATCGGTGGATTCGCCTGCTCCATTCCCACCGATCCCTCTTGCAACATCGGGCCTGCCTATGTCCCTGTCGACCACGACCAACGCGATACCCTCAACACCGGCTTCACGCTTCAGTTGCCGCTTCGCTCCTGGTTCTCATCTAATGTCTACTACGGCTCAGGACTCCACAATGGACTGGCCGGAGCGAACGAAGGCCCATACAACGCCAACTATCTTCCAGCTCACACCACCTTTGACATCTCCGGGGGTAAAAGCTTCGGACAACAATGGCGCGCTTCAGCCACCATCGTCAATGTCACCAATCATCGCGTCCTGCTCGACAACTCCATCACCGTCGGCGGATTTCATTTCAACGATCCACGCATGATCTACGGCGAGCTGCGTTACCGCTTCCACTTCTGATCTCGCACCGGCTCCCGCATTTGCCGCGGCAAAACCCTAACAGCTATGTCCACGGCTCCATGCTGCCCCGCTGCACACTGTCTCGATTCGGACTATTGGACTGAAGCTGCCGGCACCAGGCCCGGCGCAGGTCGATGCCCCGAATGTACCCACGTCAACAGCTCGTCGAAGGCAATCATCGTCTGCTTGCCGTTGATGTTGCAATGTCCGTCGGCCTCGACAAACTGCTGCACAAAGAATCGGCTGCTGCCCATGCGCTGCACCTGGTCCGCATACTGGCTTACCGTGTCCGGCGGAATGATCGGATCATAGGTCGTGTGGACAGCGAGCATCGGGCGGTCCAGCACTCCGGTCGGCGTGTACCAGGTCTTCAGGTAATCAAGCACCGCGTTCGAGGCCGTGTAGCGATGCACGCCCGCGTTGAGCGCGTTGTCGTCGGGTCCGCCGAAGTAGATGAAGTTGGCATTGTTCAGCACCGGCGCGCCCAGCTTCTGCTCAAAGTCACGCTCGATGAAAGCCAGAAACGCAAGCACGCCCGCCATGTCCTCATCCGTCTTGAAGTGCCCCAGCGCTTTCATCTCCGCGTAGCCCGTGGGGTTGTCATGCAGATGCGGCAACATCTTCTTCACCAGCGCCGGCCCAAGATCGACCGATGCGGGAATGTGTTCCGGCCCAGGCATCAGCCCAGGATAGTAGAAATTGAATGCGGCAAGCATGGCTCCGCCGTGCTCAATCGCCCATGTGCTCGGCTCCAGCAGGCCGCAGAGCGCCAGCGCGCCGTTGTAGCGGCCGGGATAGCTTTCGATGGTGGCCATCGTGAGTTCGCCGCCCATCGAGTGGCCGGTCACATACGTCTCTCGCGGCTGGCCATAGTGCGCAATGAAGTACCGGCGCAGGTCTTCAGTCTCGCTCATCGCCTGCTCCACAGCAAATCCGTTGACCGAGTAGCCAGACTGGACGACGGCAAATCCCTTCCGTGCAAATCCGGAGCCAATTTCGTTCGGTCGCGATGCGTCAAAGGTGACCGGCGTCTCCGAATATCCGTGGTAGTAAACAATCAGCGTACCGTTCCACTGCGTCGGTATATCGATGCGAAACGAGGCGTGGTCCAGTGTGCCTACTTCGACGTGCTCGGCGACGGCTTTCTTCGCCTGCGCTGCCGCACACGGCTCGGCGGCAAGCCACGCCACCATCCCCAGCCCTGCCAGCAGAAACGCTCCGGAGATCCTCACGCAAACTCTCATCCGAAATTCCCTCCTCCGTCCACTCGGTTTTCCTGATCGATCCACGCTGCCCGGGCGCACTTGCGCCCTGCCCCATGCTTCGTGCCACACTGGAAGTGTGTCTGCACAAACTATTGTCATCCTCGACTTCGGGTCCCAGTATACCCAACTGATTGCCCGTCGCATTCGCGAGCAGAACGTCTTTTCCGTCGTCCTGCCATGCACCGCTTCGCTGGCGGAGATTCGCGCTCATGCACCCATCGGCCTGATCCTCTCCGGCGGGCCATCGTCCGTCTATGACGCCGACGCACCTGCCGCTGACGCAGCGATGCTCGCGCTCGGCGTGCCGGTCCTCGGCATCTGCTATGGCCTGCAATTCATCGTCCATCACCTGGGCGGGCGTGTCGCCCCGGCAGCGCGGCGGGAGTACGGTCACGCAGAAGTCTCGATTCTCGATGCCAATGCGGCCATCTTTGCCGGATTACCCGCTTCCATCGAAGCGTGGATGAGCCACGGCGACGAAGCGCAGCAGTTGCCGCAGGGCTTTCGCCTCATCGCCCAGACCTCGAATGCCCTCGCCGGCATTGCCGACGACGAGCGGCGCATCTGGGCCGTGCAGTTCCATCCAGAGGTGCATCACACACCGCTCGGCGGGCAGCTTCTGCGCAACTTCGTCTTTGGCATCTGCGGCGCGCAGGCCGACTGGACCCCGGCCCGCTTTATCGAATCGACCGTCGCTTCCATTCGCGAAAAAGTAGGCAGCGGACATGTACTGTGCGCACTCTCGGGCGGCGTGGATTCGTCCGTGGCCGCCGTGCTGGTCCACCGGGCTATCGGCGCGCAGCTTACCTGCGTCTTTGTCAACAACGGCGTTCTGCGCAAAAACGAATTCGAACAGGTGACGAAAAATCTGCGTGAAAAACTGGGACTGAATCTTGTTCCCGTCGATGCGTCCACCCGCTTCCTCAGCGAGCTGGCCACGGTCACCGATCCTGAAACCAAGCGCAAGATCATCGGGCGCGAATTCATCGCCGTCTTTGACGCCGAGGCCGAGCGCATCGCCACTCAGTCCGGCTCCATCGACTGGCTCGTCCAGGGTACGCTTTATCCCGACGTCATCGAGTCGTCCAGCGTGCGCGGACCCTCGCAGACGATCAAAAGCCACCACAACGTGGGCGGCCTGCCGGAGCGGATGAAGATGAAGCTGATCGAGCCGCTGCGCGACCTCTTCAAGGACGAAGTGCGACGCATTGGCCGTGATCTGGGCATGCCGGAAGACATCCTCGGTCGTCAGCCATTCCCTGGCCCCGGACTGGCGGTGCGCATCGTCGGCGAGGTGACAGCCGAGCGTGTTGAGATCCTCCAGAACGCCGACGAAATCGTCGTCGCAGAGATCAAGGCCGCAGGGTTGTACTCGCAGATTTGGCAAAGTTTTGCTGTCTTGCTACCGGTCCGCAGCGTCGGCGTCATGGGTGACCAGCGCACCTACGCTTACACCTGTGCCGTCCGCGCCGTACACTCCGAAGACGGCATGACCGCCGACTGGACGCCCCTGCCGCACGAACTGCTGAAGCGCATCTCCAACCGCATCGTCAATGAGGTGCGCGGCATCAACCGCGTCGTCTATGACATCACCTCAAAGCCGCCCGGCACCATCGAGTGGGAGTAGCGGTGGTCCTGCTCAGCCATCCCACCGGCAACGCAAACGTGGCTGCGGTGGCCGCTGCACTGGACGAGCACCTGTTGCTCTCCGCCTTCTACACCTGCATTCACTGGCGCGCGGATGCGCCCCTTGCGCGACTGGTTCCCGGTCCGCTGCGTAGGACACTCGAGCGTCGTGCGCGCGTACAGATTCCTGCAGAAAAAGTGAGAACGCGTCCGGCGCGCGAGATGATGCGCCATCTGCTTCCGCGCATGGGTTTGCATGGACTAACTGCCGGCGAAACGCAGCCGTTTTCAATCGACACTGTCTATCGCGATCTGGACCGCTTCGTGGCGCGGCGGCTACAAAAGTTTCCGGAAGCGCGCGCCGTATATGCCTATGAGGATGGTGCGCTGGAGCAGTTTCGCTCGGCCAGGCAACTCGGCCTTCGCTGCATCTACGATCTTCCCATTGGCTACTGGCGAGCCAGCCGCGCCATGGCCGTCGAAGAGGCCGAGCGCCGTCCACAGTGGGCCGCTACGCTGCAGGCGCTGACCGACAGCCCGGCCAAGTGCGCACGCAAGGACGAGGAGCTTGCGCTGGCCGACATCGTACTCGTGCCCAGCAGCTTTGTTCGCCGCACGCTCGAGCAGTTTCCGGGCGAGCCGAAACAAACGATAGTCGCACCGTTCGGCGTTCCAGCAACCGTGGCTGCCCCGCGCGCGCTCACGCGGCGTGAGCAGCCCCTACGTGTGCTCTTTGTGGGCGGACTCTCCCAGCGCAAAGGCATCGCCGATCTGTTCGAAGCGGTCGAGATGCTGGGCGACGCGGTGACGCTGACGGTGATCGGACGAAGATCGACCGAGGAGTGCGCGGCCCTCGATGCAGCTTGCGCACGATATCGCTGGATTGCCTCGCTGCCGCACGCGCAGGTGCTCAAAGAGATGCGTGCGCACGATGTTTTCGTCTTCCCGTCGCTGTTTGAGGGGTTGGCGCTGGTGCTGGGCGAAGCGATCTCCCAGGGGCTGCCTGTCATTACTACGCCAAACTCCGGCGGAGAAGATATTCTGCGCGATGGCGTCGATAGCTTCCTGGTGCCCATTCGCTCGCCCCAGACTATTACCGAACGGCTGCTTCGACTGCATCAGGATCGCGAGTTGCTGAAGTCAATGAGCGACGCGGCATTGCAGCAGACGCGTGCGTTGTCGTGGGCCGGATATCAACAGCGCGTCTTGACGGCGGTGCGTTCGACGATCGGGAACGGACAGCCACCACGCTAAAATGCCACTTTAGCTTTGCGGCTTCACGCTCTGCGGTTTCAAGATCGGCTCCGTCAGTGGGGCTGTGTCAATGTCGATCCGTGTACCCTGCGGAAAAACGATCTGGTGACCGTCGCGAAGCCAGGTTTGTGTAATGGTAAGCCCAACCGCGTAAAACCCGATGCCCGCAGCGAGCGAACGGGATCCAGCTGTCAATCCGACGATGCGGCCGATAGCTCCAAAGCCGTTCGAGGCAACGCCGGTCTGCGCCGTCATATTGCCATCCGTATCAAGCGCGTGGCCGGCAAGCAGTCCCAGAGCGATCGGCGCAAGCACGCTGCCGTTGTTCTTGCCGGAGACGTTACCCTCGGCATCCATTGCCATCGCTTTGCCGCCGCCAGCCAAGGCTCCGGTCACAGAGCCTTGCACCTGTTGCACCGGAGCCGCAGGCAGCTTCAACTGCTGAAAACTGAAGCGAAGATGCCCGTTACGGCCAAAGGAGCGCGCCGCTTTGCTCGTCGTCACACGTCCGATCAGCATCGATCCCTGCGGGATGGCAAGGTGACGCTGCCCGTCATAGACCGGCTCGACCACACGCGCCTGGATCGGATCACCCGCCTTTGCCGATCGCGAATCGAGCGGCGTCTCTAACTCGGCATGAATGAGCCAGTGCGGTTTGGGGTCTGCGGAAGCGCTGAGAGTACCAGTAGCCGGAACGGGCGACTTGTGCCGGGGCGGTTTGGCATTCTTTTTCTGCGGCGGCGTGTAGACCGTAGGCTGCCCGACAGCACGGATCTCGCTCACCGCCAGGGCGCTGCTCAGCGGGAAACTCCACGTCGTGCCGGCATTGATCTGCTGCGGGTGATACGGAAGCTGTTCATACAGCGCAACCTTGAGCCGATTGCCCAGCCCCGGAGACGTGAAGAACGTTTTGGTGTCGGCGACGCGCTGTTTCATTCCATCCCATGCCTGCACGATCAGGCGATGCCGCTTGCCGCCCGAACTTGCCTGGAGATTGACCATGGGCAGTCCGGCCTGGGCTGCGGGAGCCTCGATCGAAACCGGACCGCCGCTGGTCTCCACCGCGTCAAAGCGCACCATCGGGTGATGGATCGGTGTAAAGTCGCCGTTCAGTCTGGCCCAGAGTCGCGCGGACTTGTCCGGCGTCAGGGCATCCACGCGCCCGCGCAGCAGCGTGCCCGTCGGCAGCACAAGCTGGTTGTTAACGTAAATCGGTGCAAGCAGCCGCGCTTCAATCGCCGCGCCCTGCTTCATTGGAAAGACTCGCGTGGAGGCCACGCTCAGATACGTGCCCTGAGCCAGTACAGCGGGCGGCGCAGGCAATACAGGCGCAGTAGCAATGGGCCGGACAGGGACAGGAGCAGGCGGCTGCTGTGCCGGGCGCGTATGCAGCGTCTGCGCCCGAGCGACCGTGACCACGGCGACAAAGGCCAGCGCCATTGCGGCAAAGCAGAATTTGCGTCGCTGATATTTTTTTCGATGTGGCAATGCGGCTCCAACGATCTCGATCTTCACGGTATCAGACTGCGCAGAAGCTGCAAGGAAAGCAACGCCAGGCAAAGCCGAAGCGCAGCCGGAGCAAGCACGCGACGCGCAGAAACATTTAGACTGATAGGGTGACTACCCCTGTGAAAGCTGTGCGCGGCACGCGCGACCTGTTGCCGCCGGAGACGGCGCTATGGAGCCGCATTGAGGCCACCGCGCGCGAAGTCTTTGCGCGCTACAACTTTGGTGAAATTCGCACGCCGATCTTCGAAGAGACGGCGCTCTTTTCCCGCGGCGTCGGCGAAGAAACCGACATCGTATCCAAGGAGATGTATACCTGGGAGGATCGCGCACGGGCGCAGTCGGAAAAGACGCAAAGCCTGACCCTGCGTCCGGAGAATACGGCAGGCGTGGTGCGCGCCTACATCGAGCACAAGCTGGGCGAAAGCGGCCAGTTGCAGAAGCTGTTTTATATCGGTCCGCAGTTTCGGCGCGAACGCCCGCAGAAGGGCCGCTACCGCCAGTTTTTTCAGATCGGCGCCGAGGTCATCGGGCCGACTCACGCCGGTTCGGAGTCGCCTCTGCGCGATGCCGAGGTGCTGGAGATGCTTGCCTCGCTGCTGGATGCACTGGGCATCGAAGGCTGGACGTTGAAGCTGAATTCCGTCGGCTCAGCAGCCGATCGCCCGGCCTATCTGGCCAGACTGCGGGAGGCGCTCGCGCCCGTTGTCAGCCAGATGTGCGCCGACTGCCAGCGCCGCGCAGAGACCAATCCGCTGCGTGTGCTCGACTGCAAAGTGCCGGAGGATCAGCCAATCATCGAAGGCCTGCCGCGCATCGCCGACTCGCTCGATGCGGCCAGTCGTGAGCACTTTGCCGCCGTGTGCGCCGCGCTCGATGCCGCTGGTGTCGAATACACGCTCGACCACCGGCTGGTGCGCGGCCTGGACTACTACACGCGCACGACCTTTGAGTTTACGCACGGCGGTCTGGGCGCGCAGAATGCGCTGCTTGGCGGCGGCCGCTATGACGGGCTGAGCGAAGCAATCGGCGGCCCCAAGGCTCCCGGAATTGGATTTGCCATCGGGCAGGATCGGCTCGTGCTCACGCTCCAGGCACAGCAGCAGACAGCAGCCGAGCGCGCAGATGCCTGCATCGCACCCGTGGGCGAGGCTCAGAACGCGGCTGCGCTGCGGCTCGCGCGAGAGCTTCGCCGCTCCGGGCTGCGCATCGAGCTGGGCGACGGCAGTTTTCGCGTGCGCAAGTCGATGGAGCTGGCCGACAAGCTGGCGTGGCAGATTGTCCTGCTGGGCGAGGATGAACTTGCCTCGGACCTGCTCACGGTGAAAGATTTTTCCACCGGCGTACAGACAAAAATTTCACGCGCTGATCTGGCCGCGCATCTGCTGGCGGCGCGCAAAAGAACTACATAACCGGACGCTGTAAGAAGCCAAACAGAAGAGGATAACAACGTGCTGGATTTTCTCGGTGAGATGAAACGAACACATCGCTGCGGCGAACTGCGCGCAGCCCAGGCGGGCGAAGATGTTGTCTTGATGGGATGGGTCAATCGGCGGCGCGATCACGGCAACCTCATCTTCCTCGATCTGCGCGACCGCAGCGGCATTGCGCAGATTGTGCTCGACCGCGATCTGACGCCCGACGGCCACGCCAAAGGCGAGGCCATTCGTCCGGAGTATGTCGTCGCCGCTGTCGGCAAAGTCCGCCTGCGCGATGCTGCGGCCATCAATCCGAAGATGCCCACCGGCGAGATTGAAATTGTGGCCTCACAGATTCTGGTTTTGAACGATGCGAAGCTGGCTCCATTTTCTCCTGCGGAAGAAGCCATCGCCAACGAGGAAGTCCGCCTCAAGTATCGCTACGTCGATCTGCGCCGCGCCGAGATGCAGCGCAACTTCTGGCTGCGCCATCGCATCACGCTGGCCATTCGCCAGAGCCTTTCCGATCTCGGCTTTCTCGAAATCGAAACGCCGATTCTGACCAAATCCACGCCCGAGGGCGCGCGCGATTTTCTCGTGCCCAGTCGGGTCCACCCTGGTGAATTCTACGCGCTGCCGCAGTCGCCGCAAATATTCAAACAGATCCTGATGATCTCCGGCTTCGACCGCTATTTTCAAATCGCCCGCTGCTTCCGCGATGAGGACCTGCGCGCTGACCGCCAGCTTGAGTTCACTCAGATCGACCTCGAGATGAGCTTTCCGCGCGAAGAGGATGTCTTCGCCGTCGTCGAGCAATTTCTCTCCGCCGGTTTTGCCGCTGCCGGCGTTCAGTTGCCTGCGCCGTTTCCGCGCATCACCTGGGACGAGTCGATGCGGCGCTTTGGTGTGGACAAGCCGGATATGCGTCTGCCCGGATTGACTAACCTGCGAGCGGCCTTCAGCGATGCCGACATCGCTGCGCTCCAGCTTGATCCAGAGCTTCCCATTGTCGCGCTGCGGATTCCGCGCGTAGGCGCGCTGAGCCGCAAGGAGCGCGAGGATAACCATCCGCTTTTCGACGCGAAAAAAGGCGCCAAATTCATCGACGACCTCAAGCGGCTGGAAAAAGGTTTTCCCCACATCGTCTCAGCCCTGCGCCAGCAAACAGGAGCCTCCGACGAAGACTTTGTCGTCATCGTCGCCGGCGACCCGGCCCACCCCATCAAAGCCTCCGACACAAAGATTCCCGGACGGCTTTCCGAGCGCGAGATTGCCGTATACTCCGCTGCCGGCGCGTTTCGCGTGGAGCTGGCGAAGAAGTACGCCGAGCGGCATGGAGCTTTTGCCGTCACGCAGACCGTGGTGGCCGACGCTGACCCCGTCAGCGGAAAACTCATCGACGGCGCAGCCGCGTTTCAGCCCATCTGGGTCACGGATTTTCCCATGTTCGAGCACGATGCGGAGACGGGAAAATGGATGCCCGCGCATCATCCTTTCACCTCGCCGCACGATGCGGATGTCGAGCGGCTCTTCACCGATCCGGCCACCGTGCGCGCACGCTGCTATGACCTCGCCATGAACGGCCTGGAGCTTGGATCGGGATCGATTCGTATTCACCGGCAGGATGTGCAGCGGCAGATCTTCGAGTCGCTTGGCATCACGCCCGAAGAGGCCCGCACGCGCTTCGGATTCTTCCTCGACGCGCTCGAGTATGGCACGCCGCCGCATGGCGGCATCGCGCTCGGCCTTGACCGCATCGCCATGCTGCTGGCCGGCGCGCCCAGCCTGCGCGAGGTAATTGCATTCCCGAAGACAGCGCGCGCGATCGACGTCATGGTTGACGCGCCAACCACCGTCAGCGACCAACAGATGAAGGAACTGCATCTACGCGTAGCGCTGAAGAGCTGAAGCAACCGGCACCGAAGCACCTCTGTGCGTCTTCGTTCGTCGGCGCGCCTCTGTCGGTTCGCGCCTCGGCTCTGCTACGCTGGTTCGTTGCCCATCTGTCACTGGAGCTGCTTTTCGATGACCCATCCCAAGCCCATCACTGTGCTCAGCGAAGAAGAACAATTGCTGCAATCCACCGTCCGCCGCTTCGCTGCGGAGACCGTCGCGCCGCTCGTTCGGTCGATGGAAGAGGCTGCGCAGTACGCGCCCGGACTCATCCAGAAACTTGCCGAACTCGGCCTGCTCGCCATCGAAGTTCCCGAAGATTTTGGCGGCTCCGGCGGCAGCTTTTTCGATTCCATCCTTGCCGTCGAAGCGCTCGCCGAGGTGGACCCATCCGTCGCGCTCATCGTCGATATTCAGAACACACTCAGCGTCAACGCTCTCCTGCGCTGGGGCACTCCCTCGCAGCACCAGCGCTGGCTGCCGCAGCTTGCCGCAGGCATGTTGTGCAGCTACGCGTTGAGCGAGGCCAGTTCCGGCTCCGATGCCTTCGCTTTGGAGACACGTGCAGAGCGCACCGCTCAGGGCTTTCGGCTTCAGGGGCGCAAGCTCTGGATCAGCAACGCGCGTGAAGCCGGACTCTTTCTCGTCTTCGCCAACCTCAATCCCGCTGCCGGGTATCGTGGCATCTCGGCCTTTCTGGTCCCTGCCGGAACGCCTGGCCTGACCGTCGGTCGGCTCGAGCACAAGCTGGGCATCTGCGCCAGCAGCACCTGTGAAGTCCTGCTCGACGACTGCCACATCCCCGCCGACGCGCTGCTCGGGGAAGAAGGCAAAGGCTATCGCATCGCCATCGAAGTCCTCAACGAGGGTCGCATCGGCATCGGCGCGCAACTGCTCGGTTTGGCCGCCGGAGCGTGGAAACATGCCGCGCGCTACGCCCAGCAGCGCAAACAGTTTGGCCGCGCCATTGCGGATTTTCAGTCCGTACAGTTTGACCTCGCCGAGATGGCCACCCAGATTGAGGCCGCACGGCTCATGGTCTACAACGCGGCCCGTCTCAAGGACGCCGGACTGCCCTTTGTCACCGAAGCCGCCATGACCAAATACTTCGTCTCGCAGGTCGCCGAGTGTGTCGCCAGCCGATGCGTCGAAATCTTCGGCGGCAACGGATTTGTGCGCGACTATCCGGCGGAAAAATACTTTCGCGACTCCAAGATCGGCAAGATCTACGAAGGCACCTCCAACATGCAGCTTGCCACCATCGCGCGCCAGCTGCTCGCCGATCCCATTGTGATCTAGGGCAGTCAGCCGCGCCGGGATGACGCAGCCGCAGCGATCTGCCGAATATGCTCCGGGCGCGTCCTGCAGCAGCCACCCACCATCTGCGCTCCTGCCTCAAACCACTCCAGCGCGAGCGTGTGAAACGCCTGCGGATCGGTCGATCCCGTCCAGCGGCGCGCGCTGGCATCCCAGTTTTCACCGGAGTTTGGATAGACCAGAATGGGCAGCTCGCAGGCGGCGCGCAACTCTCGGATGAGCGACAGCACAAGACGCGGCGCAAGGCAGTTCAGGCCAATGCCGACGATCTGCGGATGCGCGGCCAGAACCTCCGCGCAGTCGCCGAGCAGCTCGCCGTGCGCCACACGCCCAACCTCACTCGCACGGATGCTTGCAATGGGGCCGGTCGTGAAACTGATCCAGGCGCGCATCTCCGGCCACTCGCTCAAGGCAGCGAGGATCGCCCGCGCTTCACTCAGCGACGGAACGGTCTCAAACGCGATCAGATCGGCACGCGCCGCCCCGCTGCTCACCGCCAGCACAGCGATGCGCTCCCGATGAAACTCCACCAGCTCATCCCACGAACAGCCATAGTTTCCGTGATACTCGGCTCCGTTGTGCAGCGCCGCGCCAAAGGGGCCAAGCGAGGCAGCCACCAGTGGACGCAGGCTGGCACTCGATAGGCTCGCAGCACCCGAACCCAGATGCGCATCCCGCGCGCCAACCGCCAGCTCCACGGCGTGAAGTAACGCAGCATCGGCGTGCTCCGCCGGCAGGCCCAGCTCAGCAAAGCCGCGACGAGAGACCTGATAGCTGGCCGTCGCAATGCACTCCGCACCCGCCGCCAGATACGCCTCATGCACAGCGGCCACCAGTCCAGGCTGCCGCTCCAGCACATGCGCCGACCACAGCGGACCAGAGATGTCCGCGCCCAGAAACTCCAGCTCCGTGGCCAGCCCACCATCCAGAACACGCATTCCGCGCAGCGGATTTCCCTCAGCCTTCCTCATGCGGCGATTCTAACCCGCCGCCGAAGCAAATCCGCTTCAAAAGATCGGCCCAGCGCCGTCGGAGTTGCTCTGAATGGTGGTTTTCAGAGATACTGAGATACAGTGTGCCTCGTGGTAACCGGCAAAGTCGCTGGACCACAGCACCGTAACGAGCGCATGACGACGAATTCGCTGATCTGGCGAAGATCGTCTTGGCAAATCACAAGATGCAGGCATCGCTCGGATGGAAAGGAAATGAGACCCGTGGTTATGATCCGTCTGGCGCGCGTTGGCGCCACCAAGAAGCCGTTTTATCGCATTGTCGTCATTGAGAAGGATCGCGCCCGCAATGGCCGCTCGATCGAAGTCGTCGGCACCTATGACCCTCGCACCAACCCTGCTTCCGTCAAGCTCCAGCATGAGCGCATTCAGCACTGGATCAGCGTCGGCGCACAGATGTCGGATCGCGTGGCCAAGCTCGTCGCGAAGTTCCCGGCTGCCGTCGCTGCCTGATTGCTGCTCCAGACTACTTCGCAGCCAAAGAGTGTCCACAGGAAGTTGATTTCCTGAATTCCCCTCCACTGGCGTAACTTCGCTGCGATTGATACTATCGTGCGAACGGTTCAAGAGACTCTGGGTAGGACGCGCATATGCTCTCCGGTTCACGGCGCGTCCAGCGAATGGAACTCAGCATCGCAAAGCAACACCGGAGCCGTGCAACCGCGAAACTGCAAGACCGGATAGATGGGGCACGTGAATGACCCAGATCGATACAACAGAAGTCGTGGATTTGGTGCTTGAGATGGCTCGGGCACTGGTGGATGCGCCAGACGCGGTGGAAGTGGAATGTGTGGACCACGAAGAGAGCACTGTGGTCCGCCTGCGTGTGGCGCCAACGGATGTGGGCAAGGTGATCGGGAAGCAGGGGCGGACGGCGCGATCCATGCGCACCATCCTCAGCGCCGTCAGCATGAAACTGCATCACCGCTACACGCTGGACATTCTGGAAGAAGGCGACGACTGAGGTCGCACTGCCTTCCGAGGATCGAGCTTTTGCGACTCTACCTGCCAAACTGTCCGTCTCAAGCGAAAAGCCTGCGGCGTCAGGTTCTCTGCCATGACTGAGCATCCGGCATGGGTCTGGCTGGCGCAGATTCGCCGCTCCCAAGGCCGCAAAGGCGAAGTGCTCGCGACCATTCTCACCGACTTCCCGGAGAAGTTTGCCGAGCGACGCCAGGTTTGGCTGCTGGAAAAGGCCGGAACCCCGCAGGAGCGCTCGCGTCCTGTTACCCTGGAGCATTTCTGGCTGCACAAAGGCTCCGTGGTGCTGCACTTTGACGGCGTAACGTCGATCACCGAAGCCGAGGCGCTGCGCGATCAGGTCGTGGCCATTCCCCGCGAACAACGCGCACAGCTCGACCCGGATGCCTACTACGTTGGCGACCTCATCGGCTGCACCCTCATCGATCAGCAGCCGGAAGGCTCGCGCATCGTCGGTGTAATTGAAGACGTCGACCGCCAGGCCGGGCCAGTTGCGCTGCTCATCGTCCGTGGCGAGCGCGATCAGGAGTACCTGATTCCGCTTGCCAAAAGCTATCTGCGCCGCGTGGACATCGACGGAAAACAGATGGTGATGGCCCTGCCCGAAGGCCTGCTCGATCTGAATCCGCCCAACGCATCGGAAGCCGACCATGCCTCCTGACCTGCCGTCTGAAATGGCTCCCGCTTCGCCGTACCTGCATCCGTTACAGATTGACATTCTTACCATCTTTCCCGCATTCTTCGACGGCTTTCTCCATCACGGCGTCGTTGCGCGCGCCATCGAGCGCAAGCTCGTTCATGTCGGTGTCCATGATCTGCGCCACTTCACGCACGACGCGCATCGCACCGTCGATGACCGCCCCTTCGGTGGCGGCGAAGGCATGGTCCTCAAGCCGGAACCACTCGCCGAGGCTCTGGAATCGCTTGGCGTCCGTCCACTGGCTGAGCGCGGCAGTGAGAGCCGCGAGACGGTCATCCTCCTTGCCGCGCAGGGACGGACGCTGACCCAGGCCGTAGCGCGAGAATTGTCTGCGAAGGAGCGCGTCGTCATGCTCTGTGGGCGCTATGAAGGCATCGACGAACGCATTCGCCAGCTCTACTGCGACCGCGAAATCTCCATCGGCGACTACGTGCTGAGCGGTGGCGAACTCGCAGCCGCCGTCGTCGCCGACGCCACGCTACGCCTGGTGCCCGGCGTCCTAGGCAACGCGGCTTCAGCGGCCTTTGAAAGCTTCGGTGCGGCGGATGGCGCCATCGCGGCCGACGAAGACGGCGTGCCGCGCAGCCAGCACGGCTCAGGCGGATTGCTGGATTATCCCCACTTCACACGCCCTGCCGAGTTTCGCGGAATGCGCGTGCCCGATGCCCTGCTCAGCGGCGACCATAAAGCCGTTCGGCGCTGGCGTCGTCAGCAGCAACTGGCCACGACACTGCGCAACCGCCCGGAACTGCTCGAAACGGCCACGCTCACCGACGAGGACCAGAAGACGCTGGCCGCCCTTCGCACCCGGCAAATCTGAACACCGACTCCTTTCTCCAACCCACGCTGGCTTGCCTCGAACGTCGGCGATGCGACGATCAACTGCATCGAATAGGATGGCAGTGGCCGCATAAAGTCAAGATTGTCCTGACACCTGAGGTAAGCCTGCGTCTCACGATGAAACTGGAAAAGTGTTGCGGGCGTCATGGCCGTCTTGAACACAGACCAGAGTTGAGCAATACAGGTGCAGCAGCGATGAAGGTAAGCTGGTGACAGGGGAAAAGCCGGGGCGAACATGGAGGACACAATGGAAACGTTGCAGGAGGTGAAATGCCAGCCCTGGTGATTGCGTTTATCGGCGCGCTGGTCTTTGGCGCACATCTGTTTGTGGCGCTCTTTGCCCGGACGCGCGTGCCCGATGTGCTGCTGTTGATTGTGATCGGGCTGTTGCTCGGGCCGGTCACCCATCTGGTGCGGCCAGAGCAGTTTGGCAGCGTGGGTCCGGTCTTCACCACTGTGACGCTGGTCTTTCTGCTCTTTGAAAGCGGCACAGAGCTTCAGGTGGGCACCATCCGCAAGGTGCTTCACGGGTCGTTTCTGCTCTCGGTGCTCAACTTTGCCGTGACCACGGCAGTCGTGGCGCTGGCAGCATGGAAGGTTGCGCATCTCGGCGTGGGCACGGCAATTCTGCTGGGCACCATTCTCGGCGGAACCTCGCCGGCCGTCGTGATACCCATCGCCGCACAGTTGAAGATGAACGAACATGCCGGAGCAATCCTCTTTCTGGAGTCGGCCATCAGCGATGTCGTCTCGATCGTGCTTGCGCTCGCGCTGCTCGACGGCCTCCATGCCGGAAATCTCGAAGTCGGCAAGATCATTGGCACACTCCTCGGATCGTTTTTGCTCGCCGCCGTGCTCGGCGCGTTGGGAGCGATCTTCTGGTCCAATCTCCTGAGCCGCGTAAGGACGCTGCAAAACGGCATGTTTACCACCGCCGCATTTCTCTTTCTCATCTTCGGCCTGGCCGAGCTGCTTGGCTACAGCGGTGCCATTGCCGCGCTGGTCTTTGGCATCGGGCTGGGCAATGTCGCCTGGCACGGAGCCATTCTGTCCAAGCGTTTTCCGTCGCTTGCGCCCGTCGGGCTAAACAGTCGGGAGAAGGGATTTTTTGCCGAGATCGTCTTTCTGCTGAAGACGTTTTTCTTCGTCTACATCGGGCTGTCAATCCAGTTTCGGAATCTTTCCACCATCCTCTTTGGGCTGGGCGTAACGGCGATGCTCTTCGTCGCGCGGATTCCTGTGGTGCGCTATGGAGTGACGCGAACGACGACCACGATGGACGCTAGCCGCATGGCGGCGATGGCTCCCAAGGGACTGGCGGCCGCCGTCCTGGCCTCTCTGCCATTGCAGCACGGGCTGGCCCATGGAGACTTCATCCAGAACACAACCTACGCCGTGGTGCTCTTCAGCATCCTGCTCACCTCCGTGCTGATCTTTTTGCAGGATCGCACGCCGACCGGGCGCGTCTATCGCTGGCTGCTCACGGGGTTTGCCCAAGAGGAGCCAGAGAAAGCAGCAGAGGCGTAAAGCCACTCCGGCGCATCGCACTGCGCCGGAGTGAGTTACAGCTCTTGCAGCCCTCAGGCGTAGATGCCGCGCTGCTTGATCGTGAACGCTACCCGATCAATCGCCAGCATATAGGCCGCAATGCGGTTGTTCACGCCGTGCGTTTCCGCATAGCGAAGCACATCGTCAAAGCTCTCGCTCAGAATCTCTTCCAGCCGCTCAATCACGGTCGCTTCGTTCCAGAAGTAGCCCATGCGATCCTGCACCCACTCAAAATAGCTTGCGGTCACGCCGCCAGAGTTGGCCAGAATATCCGGAATCACAAAGACGCCTTTCTCCGCCAGAATCTCATCGGCCACCGCCGTCGTCGGACCGTTCGCGCCTTCAATCAGAATACGTGTGCGAATCCGCTCGGCGTTGCGACTGGTAATCACGTTCTCCGTCGCCGCGGGAATCAGAATATCCGTTTCGGTTTCGAGCAGCGTCGCCGAGTCCATCGCTTCCGCGCCCTTGAACCCGTGAATCGATCCATTCCGCTCCCGATGCTCCAGCAGCTTGCCAATATCGATTCCGGCCGGGTTATACAGGCCGCCGTCAAATTCAGCGATCCCGATAATCCTGTACCCTTTTAACGCCAGCAGCCGCGCGGAGTTCGAGCCGACATTTCCAAATCCCTGCACGATCACCCGGCAGTTCTCCGCTGCCATCTTCAGATACGCCAGACTCTTGTTGCACATAACCATCACGCCGCGCCCGGTCGCTTCGCGCCGCCCGCGCGAGCCGCCGATATTCAGCGGCTTGCCCGTCACCACGCTTGTCACCGTCTGGCGCATGTGCATCGAATACGTATCCATGATCCAGGCCATCGTCTGCTCGTTCGTGTTCACGTCTGGCGCGGGCACATCTTTTTCCGGCCCAATGAACTCGATGATCTCCGACGTGTAGCGGCGCGTCAGGCGTTCCAGCTCGCCCTGGCTCATCTTGCGCGGATCGCAGATCACTCCGCCCTTCGCTCCGCCAAACGGAATATTGACCACCGCGCACTTCCACGTCATCCAGCTAGCCAGCGCGCGCACCTCATCCAGCGTCACATCGGGTGCATAGCGAATGCCGCCTTTGCCCGGTCCGCGCGCTATCGAGTGCTGCACGCGATAGCCGGTAAACAATTCAATATGCCCGTCATCCATGGTCACGGGAAAGTGCACAATGATCTCGCGTGAAGGCGAATTCAGCACTTTCCAGATGCCGGGGTCGAGGTTGAGCTTACGCGCGGCAAAGTCAAACCGCGCCGATTGTGCTTCCCAGGGATTGATTTCCTGTTCCAGGCTGATGGTCGAGGCCATACAAAATTCTCCAGATGCAGCGCCGGGCGGGAGGTTGACTCGCGGCCCACGCACGCCCGCTACTGTGCAGCCTATCGGCCAAAAACTGGTGCGCACGAGAGTTGCCACAGCACGAACGGTCGATCCGGTTCGAATACCTGCCAACGCCCGCTGTGCGAACGTGCAAAACTTCGCCGGGCGGTCTGGCTGGGAACCGGCTGCTCCAGGCCAAACGATTCGAGTCTAGGCTGACGAGTAAACAGTCGTCAACTGAGATCAGCGCGCAGCCAGATCAGGCGAACCTGATCTCATCGGAATGGACCCATGCCAAATGAAAATAGGGTGCTGAAAGTCGAAAAGCCCAAATTCGAAAGTACTTCGGCAAGATTATGGCCAGGCATCGACGAGTGTGACAGTTTTCCTTGTTTTGTAAAAATCCGCTGCTAAACTTGTATCATGACAACAAAAAAGAGAGTTCTCGTAGCCGGCGCTGGCGGATTTATCGGTTCCCACTTGGCCCGGCGTCTGGCAGAGGAAGGCAACTGGGTACGCGGAGCGGACCTGAAACTGCCGGAGTTTTCTCCGTCCGCCTGTCATGATTTTGTCGTGGGCGACCTGCGCGACCAGTCCGTCGCGGTGCGTGTCGTCGAGGGCATCGACGAGGTCTATCAACTTGCCGCAGACATGGGCGGCGCCGGATACATTTTCACCGGTGAGCACGATGCAGCCGTGCTGCATAACTCGGCAACCATCAACCTCAACATTCTGGAAGCGGGCCGCATCGCCGGAGTCAAAAAATTCTTTTACTCTTCTTCAGCCTGCATCTATCCGGAGCGCAACCAGCTCGACCCCAACAACCCGATCTGCAGCGAGGAATCCGCCTATCCCGCAGCGCCGGACAGCGAATACGGTTGGGAAAAACTCTTCAGCGAGCGACTCTACTTTGCCTATGCCCGCAACTACGGCATCGAGGTGCATGTCGCGCGCTTCCACAACATCTTCGGTCCCGAGGGAACCTGGCGCGGTGGTCGCGAAAAAGCTCCCGCAGCCATCTGCCGCAAGGTCGCCGAGGCCGCTGACGGCTCCGCGATGGAGATCTGGGGCGACGGCGAACAGACGCGCACCTTCCTCTACGTCGACGAGTGCGTCGAGGGCGTGCGTCGTCTCATGGAATCCGACTTCGCCGGACCGGTCAACATCGGCTCCGAAGAGATGGTCACCATTAACGGGCTGGCAGCCATGGCCATGAAGATCGCCGGCAAAACCCTCCAGAAAAAGCACATCCCCGGCCCTCAGGGTGTGCGCGGACGAACCTCGGACAACCGTCTGATTCAGCAGAAATTAGGCTGGCAGCCCACGCAGACCCTGCTCGCGGGCATGGAAAAAACCTATGCCTGGATCGCCCAGCAGGTCGCCGCGCAGGTCACTGCAACTGCGAAGTAGTCCGCAACATCATCTGCCCCATCCCGATTACCGCCAGGTCACACAGCCCTCGTCACGTTATCCGTGATGAGGGCTGTCCTCTTTTCAATCCCGCCCCGCGTGCCATGCCCTAAAATGAGTCCAGGAGTTGCATCCGTTGGTCCGTCATTATCTTGTTCTGGGGCGTGTTCAGGGCGTTGGCTTTCGCTGGTTCGTCCATCGTGAAGCCTGTGAACTTGGCCTGCGCGGCTGGGTTCGCAACACCGACGAAGGCGCGGTCGAGATCCTCGCCTCAGGCACTGAAGACGATCTCGTCGATCTTCGCGCCGCCATCGGGCGCGGTCCGCGCGGCAGCCGCGTCGATCAGGTCATCGAACACACACTCGCCGACGAGGAAGCCGCCGCGCTCACTCCATTTCAGATCGAGGGCGCCTGGTAGCATCCTGTCCTTCGAGCACTTCAACCCTCTATCCACCATCCCCATCCCGGAGCCAGTTTCAACCATGAGCCAGGAATTCACGCAAACCGAAGCACTCAAAGCGCTTGTCCGCACCGTGCCCGATTACCCCAAACCGGGCATTCTCTTTTACGACATCACCACCCTGCTCAAAGACCCCACCGGATTCGCCACGCTCACCGATGCCATGGCCGCTCACTGGCTCGAACGCAAGATTGATCTCGTCCTCGGCATTGAAGCACGCGGCTTCATCTTCGGCCCTGCGCTCGCTTACCGCCTCAACGCAGGCTTTGTCCCCGTGCGCAAGCCGCGCAAGCTGCCAGCGCCGGTCGTCAGCGTCGCCTACGATCTCGAATACGGCTCCGACACCCTAGAAATCCACCTCGACGCCATCCAGCCGGGCCAGCGCGTTCTGCTTGTCGATGATCTGCTCGCCACCGGCGGCACCATGGAAGCCACGCTCAAGCTCGTGCGCAGGCTTGGTGGCGAGCCGGTCGGCCTTGGCTTTGCCGTCGAACTCGATTTCCTTCGTGGGCGCGAGCGATTTTCCGGACTCGATGTCTTCAGCCTGCTCCATTACAGCGAGTGACCACTCCGCAACAAGTCACTCCGCAGCAGTGAGCGACTGCGCCGTCACTATCGCTCTTCGATCACCAGCATCTCGCCCGGCTTCAGATATCCCTTGCGCCGAAACCAATCCTCCATCGCCATCTGCAACCGATCCAGCGGAACCAGATGGCCCGCCTCCAGCAACCCATCGGCCACCGGCAGCGTATCGTCAAAGATCGCATCGTTGGTAAAGTTCCGCATGGCAAAGTTGTCAATCCAGTGCATCGGGCACGGCACCAGTTCGCCATTGCTGTTACGTCGCTGAACGGAAATCTTTCGCGCAAACATGTCTTCAGTTTAGGACAATTCAGCGCTCGGCAATCCGCTGCCCTCAGTGCTTTTGATCCGACTGCGAGGCCATCGTCTTTTCCTGTTCCGCATCCACATGGAATCGCTTGTAATCCCAGTCCCGCACCGTGATGTGCAGCCGGAATCCCATCAGCATCAACGCGCGACCCTCCAGATGACCCTCCGACGACAGGGGAAGCCAGATCTCCCCATTCACCAGCCCCTGATCGAATCGAAACTCCGAGCCTTTGGCAATGTTGGCCAGCAGCCCGCCGCCCACGTGGAAGTTATCCATAAACCGAACATTCAGATGAGCCACCTGCCTGTCCTGCTCATCGATCCAGATCGACCCGGCAATCTTCTTCAGCGCGCCCTCTGCCATCCCGTGTGTCTTCGCGTCACGCCTGCCTGCCACGTCAAACTCCAGCGTGCTCCGCCCGTCATACATCACCCTCCGCGGATTCGACACCTCCATCACTTCCAGCATCTTCCCCACGGTGATCGTCTGGTTCGGATTCTGCATCGACTGCCCGGGCGGTGTCTGCTGCGCTTTCTCCACCAGCTTCGTCACACGCGCCTGTTCCTTGCCCGCGTCGTGGTCGCTCAGCGGCTTGCCGTTCTTCTCCACCACCCGATCGATCTCATGCCCATTTACAAAAAAGACCTCGTCCTGTTCCGACTCCGTCTTCAACACTTTCCCATGCGCATTCAGCGTCTCCGTCACCGTCTCTTCGCGATACGTGTAGTTCTCTCGAATCGCTTCCAGTTCCTTCTGATGCGCCTCCACCTGCTCCATCAGTGTCTTCAGATCCGGAATCGGCTTCTCCGCCACCGCCTTCGCCGCATCCTTCTTTGCAACAGCAGGCGCGTGCGTCTGCCGCCCCTGCGCTCCGCAGATCACGCACGCAACGATCACGCTCATCAGCATCACTCTCAGCATCGCCACGCCGCGTTTCAATCCATCCCTCATCCTGCGCTCAGACTATCATCCACTCCGCATTACAATAGGCCAGAGGGTTGGACTATGTTTCGTCTGCTTGGCAACTGGTGTCTCAGCGCGCTCGCTCTGCTCGTTGTCTCGCGCCTGGTGCGCGGCTTTGAGATCGACTCCATCTCCACAGCCCTGGTTGTTGCGCTTGTCTTCGGCCTGCTCAACGCCACGCTCGGCCTCGTCCTCAAGCTGGTCACGCTTCCGCTCACCATCCTCACCCTTGGCCTCTTCCTGCTTGTCGTCAACGCCATTCTGCTTGAGATGGCCTCGAGCTTTGTCCGCGGATTTCACCTTCGCAGCTTCGGCGCAGCGTTCTGGGGCGCTGCCGTCTTCGCCCTGCTCCAGGTCGTGCTGCGCATGCTCACTGCGGACTAACATCGCCAGAGCCGTCGCCCTGGCAGTAATCATCAGCCGTCAGCCACAACCACCCCTGCGCCCGCTGCTCCTGATTTCTTGTTGTCATTCCCGAAGGGAATCTGCTTTTCGCTTCGTCCAACACAAACGCAAACCGGCAACCACCCCAGCTGCCACACATGCCGCGTGGCGACTGAAGACTGCGGCATGTGGCTCGATAAGCCTCGTTACGGCCTGGGCGAGTCTGCGTTGCTCGACGTCTGTCGCACAGAAGACTTTGGCTGCTGGCTTTTCGCTGCGGCTTTCGCAGACTGCAGCTTACGGCGTGGCGGCGCAGGCACATACATCGGCTTCACCGTCGGCGGCACGCGCATCGATCCGGCAGTCCCGAAGCTGCCCGCCACATTCGGTCCTGACGCCGAGGGCTGTCCGGAAAGCCGTCCAGAAGCCGGCTGCGTCATCTGCGCCTTGGCTCCTCCGTTCCGGCTCACTCCCGCGCTCGTGTGCAAGACACCCACCCATGCTGACGCCATCACCACTGCCACTCCGCTCGCCCACACCGTGCGCATCTGCCACCACGTCCGTCGTGGCATCCTCGCCTCGGCCCTCAGACGCGCCAGCACCCGCTGCTCCAGGCCCGCAGGCAGCTGCTCGCGTGCCAGCAGCTTCAGCGTCTCGCACTCCGGGCATTCACTCGTCGTCGCATCCGCTCCGGATCTCGCTGTCGCGTCCGCTCCGGAGCCTCCCACATTCGATTGGTTCACTTCCTGTTTCATCGCAAACCTCGCCCCATCTTTTCCGCCATCAGCCCACGCGCGCGAAACAGCCTTGAGCGCACCGCCGATTCCGTCGTCTGAAGCACCGCGGCAATCTCCACACTGTTCAGCTCATCCAGCGCGGAGAGCATCATCACCTCGCGCTCCTTGGTCGGCAACTCGTCCAACCAGCGCAACATCCTCGCATGTCGCTGCGCCGATACCGCCAGTTCTTCGGCGCTCAGTCCTTCCGCCGTCAGAATCCGCTCAAAATCCGCAATATCTTCGTTCTCCGGTCGAGTCTTCATGCGCCGTTTGCGGTCCAGCACAATATTCCACACAATCCGCACCAGCCATACGCGCGCATCGCGAATCTCGGCCAGTTGCTCGCGCTTCTTCAGCACGCGCAGAAACGCCTCCTGCACCGCATCCTCCGCCTCTGCCGCATTTCGCAGCACGGAGTTCGCCACACGATACATCGCCCCGGAATAAGCCATCACCAGCTCTTCCACCGTCGCATCCGCAGCCGCCGTCGCTTCTCGCTTTGTCCCCTTCATCCGATCCGGCATTCCCGGCATCGCTACAGTCGCAGTGCTCATCACACACTGGACGCAACCTGCCTGTCTTTCGCTCAAAAACAGCACAGCCCGCTCATCTGCGGGCTGGCTTTGATCCGTTTTCCTCGTCCATTCAGTTCTGCGCCGGCAACCTCTGCGCGGCAATCGCTCCCGCAGCGCCGTCCTTGTCGCCATCCTTCACCTTGGCCCAAAGCGCCTTCGCCTGATCCTTCTTCCCCTCCGCATTGTAGAGGTCCGCCAGTGCCAGTTCCGCGTTGAACGCCGGTACTGCCGTCGTTCCCTTGCCCGCGCTCAGTTGCTGATAGACCGCAACCGCCTGCGCATCGCGACCGGTCTGGTGGTACAGCCCCGCCAAAGCAAAGTTGGCCAGGCTGGCCAGATTGCTGTCCCACGCGCCCGCCGCCTGCTTCAACTCGCTCTCGGCTGCGGCATTGTTGCCCAACTCTTCATCTGTCAGGCCCAGAAAATAGTGCGCTTTCGAAGCCTCCGGCAGCGCCTTGTACTGGTCCACGATCTGCTGAAACATCTTCTGGGCCGCACGAGCGCGATCCGAGGCATTGGCATAGACTCCTGCCTCTGCCGGCATTCCCGGCTGAGCCAGCGGAGCGCTATACGCATCGATCGCCTGACCCAGCGCCGTCTCAGCCGCGCTCGATCGCTGCTGATAGATCACTCCCGCAGCAATGGCCAGCGCAACCAGTATCACCGCCGGAATCGAATACCGCAGCAGCGCCGCGCGATTCTTCGTCACCCAGCTCACGCTCTCCTGCGTCGCCAGCACAAACTTGTCTTGTTTCAGTGCATGTCTTGTCTGTGAATCCACAAAAATCCTTCCACGTGCTCATCAGAATTTCAGCCTTCTTCGCCGGCTGTTGCGCAACCCGCGCCAGACCCTCGTTCGTTCGCATGCCTTGTTGGCTAAAACCCGACAGGAAACTCCGATTTTCATACGAAGATCAGCGCTTTCCATAGCCTATCAGGCTCGCGCCAAGCGGGTCGAGAGATTCCAGTTCAGAAACAGAAACGGGGCTGTCCCCAGCCCCGTTCCGCTTGCCCTCGGAAGTGCCATCAGAAGTTCAGATGCAATCCCATATCAATAATGCGCGCGCTGCCGATCGTTCCCGTCACCGATCCAAACGGCGAACCGGAGACCACCGTATTCCGTCCCGTGCCCGTCGCACTCAAAGCCGGTGAAACATAAAGCTGGTTCACCACATTCTGAATCGTCGGGCTGTTGAAGTTGGTGTTGATCGGCGCAGTCACCTGTCCATAGTTCGCCGTGCCGCCCACAAATGCCTGACCGATCTGCGTCTGATCCTGCGGGATATCCAGGCTCGTCGTGTTCGTCACGTTGTACACATTGAACTCGTACTGCGCAATGATCGACTGCTTGATGTGGAAGTCCTTCCGCAACGAGACGTCGGCGCGCTTCTGGAATGCCTGCCGGAAGATGTTGCGCTGGTTGCCCGGCGCATAATCCGTCTCATAGAAGTCGCACGGCTCGTTGTTTGTACAGGTCGGAACACCCTCTTGTCCCGGCGTAATGTAATTGATCGCGATCTGGCTTGGATCAATCGCCGGAATATAGTTCGTTCCCTGACGGAATGCGCCGCTGTGGCCCGTCAGCGCACTGCGCGGATTCGATGGATTCTTGATGCCCAGCACCGGGTTCAGCAGCGTCGGAAAATTGCCGTAGTACAGGCTCGCCACCGCGCCATAGAACTCATACAAGCTGTACGGCTCGCCGCTTTGCAGCGTCGTAATGCCCGACAGCCTCCAGTCGTTCGTCACATACGAGAGCCACGAATGGCTCTTCACCAGGTTCGGCAACTCAATCAGGAAGTTCATCGTAAACACGTTCGTCCGGTCAAAATCCGACAGCGCATAGGAACTGCGCAGGTTGTTCGGATTGCTGCCCGTAAAGAACAAACCGATGTCGCTTTGCTCGTCGTGCGACCGGCTGAACGTATAGCTGATGCCCGCCTGATAGTGATGCGAGAGCCGCTTTTCCAGATGCGTCTCCAGACCGTCATACGCCGAAGTTCCCGCCGCCTTGAACAGCGCGGCATTCGGGCTGTAGCCCACATACGGCGTGCGGAAATCCACGTTGCCGCCGTCATAGCCATCCCACGGCTCGGTCGAAATCGGAGCCAGATCGCCATACGCATCCACCGGCGGAGCCGACGCATTCAGCACCTGATACCCATAGCTGTACTTCTCGCCGTTGACCGGCTTCGACGGCGTCGCAATCGTCGGCTGGTTAAATGGAATCGGCACCACGCCATGGAATCCGCGATTGCCCGTGTAGCCAATCGAAAACGCAAAGTCCGCCGACGCCTGCCACTGGAACTTCAGCGAAAAGTTCGTCGTATACGGCAGCTTGTTGTCGCGTGCATACGCGCCAAAACTGAATGGAGATACGCACCCGCTGCCAAACGTCGCCTGATTGTTCTGCGCCGTGCAGTTCTGCAGGTTGGAAGTCAGAATCTGCTGCAACTGCGTATTGAAAAACTGCGGATTCGCATTCGGCGGCGTAATCACCACACCCTGCAGCGGATTCTCAAACGATCCGCTTCCTGTGTAGTAGTTCGACAGCGGCGGCGCTTCCGTCACGCCAAACGGTCCGCCAATCGAGCCACCCGCAGGCTGCGAAAGATAGCTGAACAACTCGCCACGATCGTAATAGATGCCCGCGCCGCCCGAGATCACTACCTTGCCTTCATCCCGCTTCGGCGACCACGCAAACCCCACACGCGGCGAAATGCCCCACTGTCGACCCGTCTGCGTCGAGTTGCTCACGCCAGCCGTCGGAAAGTATTTGTTGTTCCCCGCCACAATGAATCCGGCGTTGTTCACCGTAAAGCCCGTGCTCGTGCCCGATGCGCTTGCGCCGTTGGTCACCGTGCTGCCGTTCACGTTATAGCGCGTCGGGTCAAAGTTGAAGATGTTGCCATACTTTTCCGTGAACGCGCCGTGGTAGTCATAGCGCACACCCGCCGTCAGGCTCAGATTGCTCGTCGCCTGGAACTTGTCCTGCACATAACCGTCCGCTTCATTCGTCCGATAGTAGCGGTTCGCCAGGTTCTGCCCCTGCGCGCTGATCGAGTCAAAATAGTTCGACTTCGAAACATTGCCCGCCAGCAGGCCGGGAAAATCCTTCGTCGTCAACTCGCCAATGCCGCTGCGCAGATTGCGAATGTTCAACTGCGTATAGCTGTAGCCGCCGCCGACGATCAGGGTATGCTGGCCAATCGTATAAATCAGGCTCGACGAAGGGTTCAGGCGGTTCTGAAAATACCCGTCATCCACAAACGCGCTCGCCGGACCCGCCGTCATCGAAGACTGGCTGTTGTTCACCGCAAACTTGCTGAAGGTCATTCCCGGCAAGCCCACCGAGTTGGGAAAACCAATCCCGAACGTCGGTCCGTTCGCGCTTGTCACCTGCTGGTTAAAGTTGCTGTACACCTTGATGCGCGCAAAGCCCAGCGTCTGCACCCAGTTCAGCCGCGGGCCAATCGTCATGCTGTTGGTCAGCGCAGCCACCTGCGAGCCAGAGTCTTCTTTCTGCGGAAATCCGCCTGCCGTCGAAACTCCATACGGAGACAGGTACGGATCAAGCTGATAGTAGTACTTGGCCGAAAGCTGGTCATTCGGCGTGATGTTGTAATCCATCGCCACCGTCGCCTGCTTGGAGTTGAACAGTGTGCTGCCAATCAGCGTCACGTTCGGCGTAAACGATGCCACCAGATTCGGGTCCGTATTCTGCGCCGAAGGAATCAGGTACTGGCCATTCGGCAGCTTGGCATTGAACAGCGCATCCACAATCGGGTCCACCGTCACCGACGAAACCGTGTTCTGTCCGCTCGCCGTGTAGTACGAGTTCAACGCGCTCAGCAAGCCTGCATTCGAGCGATCATCCGTCAGCCCATACGGCACAATCGTCTGCGACAATCCCGTCGATTGGTCCGCAGTATGCATCTGCTGATAGCCCAGGAAGAAGAATAGCCGGTTACGAAGAATCGGCCCGCCAACCGTCCCGCCCACATAATCCTTGTGCAGCTGCGGATTCACAATCGAAGACGGAAACGACGTCGGAGAAATCAAATTTGCCTGCTTGAAGAAAAACGGCGCCGCATTCATCGCATTCGTCGCGCGCGTACCCCACGCCGATCCGTGATACGCATTCGTTCCCGACTGCGTATTGGCGTCAATCTGCGCTCCGCTCGTCGCTCCCTGCTGCGAATCGTACTGCGATGTGTTCACGCGCAATTCCTGCAGAAAATCCGGCGGCGGCGTCGGCATTCCGTTGCCGTTCGAACCATACACCGAGGCCCCGTTCTGAATCGCTCCACCCACCGTCGAACCTTGGCCGATGTTGAAGTTGTACCGCTGCGAAACATCCTGGCTCGAACTCTTGCCATTGAACAGGTTCGTCACGTCCACGCCGTCCACCTGAAACGTGTTCGACGTATCGCGCTGACCATTCGCCCAGATCGGCTGATTCCCCAATCCCGCATTCGCCCCGATGCCGCTCAGAAACTCCGCATTCACGCCCGGCGACAAAATCGCAAGCTGCGTAAAGCTCCCCGTCGCCAGCGGCGTCTCGGCAATCTGCGCCTTGTCCAGCGTATATCCGTTCGTCGCATCCGTCGCATTCAGCATCGGATTCGCCGTCACCGTCACAACCTCGACCGCTTTGCCCACCTTCAGCGCCGGGTTCACCGTCGTAGCGCTGGCCTCCTGCACCCGCACGCGCTCCTGGATCGTCTTGTCAAATCCATCGTGCTCCACCGTCATCTGATAGGTGCCGACCGGCAGGTTCAAAATCTGATAGTAGCCATTGTTCTGGCTCTTCACCGTGCGCGTCACGCTCGTTGCCACGTTCGTCACCGTGATCGTCGCTCCTCCAACCACCGCGCCGCTCACGTCCTCTACCGTGCCGTTAATCGCGCCCAGTGTAGTCTGCGCCACCGCCCTCATGCCCATCGCTGCCACCAGGGCCAGCAGGACAATCAAGGCGCACCTCATCGTCAAACAGAACTTCGCTGTCATAGTCTCCTCATAAACTACAAATCCAAAACGGCTAAGGGGGAAAATTCAGAACAGGCGCATGAGCTGCGCTCGATTGGGACAAAATGAGTCTTCCGCCAGAAAAATTGAGTCGGCGAATGTGATTGATTTCAGGATAGAGATCCCTCTGAAAAGGATGATGAAGATTCAGAGAATTTCGCCCTGACGGCCAGAAATTCGGCCATTTATCCGTCAAAATCTGTCTGCAAGCTAATCTGATTGTAATGCGAATCCGACTTTTCGCAAAGGCGTTTTTTCGCCCGCCGTGCCCGCCGTTTCACCAGCCCAGAACCCACGCAAAGATCAGCGGCGCCACGATCGTCGCGTCTGACTCGATGATGTACTTCGGCGTATCGATCCCCAGCTTGCCCCACGTAATCTTCTCGTTCGGCACCGCGCCGGAATACGACCCATAGCTCGTCGTCGAGTCGGAAATCTGGCAGAAATACGCCCACAGCGGCACATGCTCCCGCTGCAGATCCTGATGCAGCATCGGCACCACGCAGATCGGAAAATCTCCGGCAATCCCGCCTGCAATCTGGAAAAATCCAAGCGGTGTTTCGGCGGTCGTCTTCGTATAAAACTCCGCCAGCTCCATCATGTACTCAATGCCCGTCCGCACCGTATGCACGTTCTTCACATCCCCGGCAATGCAGTGCCCGGCATACATATTGCCCAGCGTCGAATCCTCCCACCCCGGAACAAACATCGGTAGATTCCGCTCCGCCGCCGCCAGCAGCCAGCTGTTCTTCGGGTCAATCTGATACGAACCCCTCAGCTCCCCACTCAACAGAATCCGATACATGAACTGATGCGGAAACAGTCGCTCGCCCGCCGCATCCGCACGCATCCACTCCTTCAGCACCACGGCCTCAATCCGCCGCATCGCTTCCATCTCCGGAATGCACGTATCCGTCACCCGATTCATGTGCCGGTCCAGCAGCTTCTGCTCATCGTCTGGCGTCAGGTCGCGATAGTTCGGCACACGCTCATAGAAGTCATGCGCCACCAGGTTGAAGACATCCTCTTCCAGATTCGCGCCCGTGCAGGTAATCGCATGGACCTTGCCCTGCCGAATCATCTCCGCCAGCGACAGCCCCAGCTCCGCCGTGCTCATCGCTCCGCCCATCGTCAGGAACATCTTCCCGCCCGACTCCAGCAGCTTCACATACCCCTCGGCCGCATCGATCAGCGACGCCGCATTGAAGTGACGATAGTGGTGCTTCAAAAACTCTTTGACAGACACGTTGGCTCCTCTGGGATGGTTTCCCTTATTATTCCAGAAGTTTTCGCTCATCGTGGGACGCCATCCGGCTTCGCTCGCCGACCGCCACCCGCAGGCAGCCAGCCCAGCCGCTGCATCACCTTCCGCGTCAGCCCGGTCAGCGGCATCCGGCCTGCCTCTTCGGCCGTCACCCACTGCTCGCGTCGCTGCCTGCTTCGTCTTGCCATCGCCGTCGCTTCCACAGCGAAGATTGCCACCTCATAGTTCACCTGCATGATCGCGTGTCGCAGCCGCAACACCGGCTCGCCACTCGCGCCATCCGTCTCCGGCAGCTCCCACATCAACGGCATCACGCTTTCCCGCTCATCCCTCTGCACCAGCCACACGCGCTCCACCGGCTCTCGCGTCGGTCTTCGCCGCACCACCCACGCAAGGCTCAGCGCCTCGGCGCGCATCGCCGCGCGCTTTCTCACCGGATGCTCACCGCGCGTCCGGCACACCTCCACCCACGGACAAGCCTCACAGCGCGGCCCCCGCGGCAGGCACACCGTCGCGCCCAGCTCCATCATCGCCTGGTTCCACTCTCCCGGCGCCGCGCAGTCCAGCAGGCGATCTGCTTCCGCCTGCGCCCGCCTGCCAACTTCCGACGCCGTGCTCAACCCAGCCCCAGCCAGCCGCAACACCACCCGCTCCACATTCCCATCCACCGCCGCCACCGCCTCGCCAAACGCAATACTGGCAATCGCCGCCGCCGTATACCGCCCAATTCCTGGCAGCTCACGCAGCGCCGCAGCGCTGCCCGGCACCACGCCCCCATGCCGCGCGCAAACCTCCCGCGCAGCCCGATGCAGCATCCGCGCCCGCCGATAATAGCCCAGCCCACTCCACGCCGTCAGCACCTCGGCCTCGGTCGCCTCGGCCAGCGCGCATACCGTCGGAAATCGCTCCAGAAACTCCCCATACCGCTCGATCACCGTCGCCACACGCGTCTGCTGCAACAGAATCTCCGACACCCAGATCGCATACGGATCGCTCGTCTCCCGCCACGGCAGGCTGCGACGATGGCCCGTGTACCACTCCCGCAGACGACGCCGCAACACCGCCTCGTCACTTCCCAATCTGGTCAAACCCGCGCTCCCTCTTGCCTCTCCGGATTCCACTGACTTATTTTGAAACATTCTTTGCGCACTCGATTCCAACCGATGCTACGTTGATTCAAGCATTCGCAACAAATTCGGCATTCACATCCGCTTTGGCCCCTGCAACAGTCTCAGGCCTTCGCAACAATATCTGGTTTCTCCCCTCTGCCGATGAATCACAATCTACCCTTCTCGGAGGACTGCCTTGGTTTACGCTCGTCTCGCACACACTGGCTCCATGCGCTGCTGCCACACGCTCACGCCTCTACTGCTGCTCGCGCTGGCTCTCCTGGCCCTCACCGCACCCGTCGCGGCCCCGGCCCAGACCATGACCAACCCCAATCCGTATGCCCCGGCGCAGCCCCGGACCAAGGCCCAGTCCCAAGCCATGACGCAAGCCCAGCCCGGCACCAGCACGCTGTCCACCGCGCCCAAACTCCGGCGCAATCAATCCAGGCCTCTCTCGCGCGTCTCGCTGGGCGCGGGCGTCTCCCCGCTTGGCATCGGCTTTCTTGCCGCCGTCAACCTCAACCGCTACCTTGACCTGCGCGGCACCGGCAGCTTCCTCAACTACTCCATCAACAACATCAACACCAACGGCTTCAACGTCAACGCCCAGTTGAATCTTGCCACTGCCGGCGCGGCCATCGACGTCTATCCCTTCCACAACTGGCTCCGCATCAGCCCTGGCGTGCTCTTCTATAACCAGAACAAGGCAACCGCTGTCTTTGTCGCTGCCGCCGGCACCAGCTTCACGCTCAACAACACCACCTACTACTCCGCCTCCGGCACCAATGCCGTCACCGGCCTCGGAACCTTCGGCTTCGGCAACGGCTCGGTCGCGCCCACCCTCACCGCAGGCGTCGGCAATCTCTTCCCCGCTTCCGGACGCCACTGGACCTTCCCCTTCGATATCGGCGTAGCCTTCATCCAGAACCCCACCGTCGCCATCAACCTCACCGGCGAAGTCTGCGACGCCCAGGGTCAGAACTGCGTCAACGTCGCCACCGACCCCACCGTGCAGTCCAACCTCGCCGCTCAGGTTGCCAGCTACCAGAACGACGTCCAGCCGCTCCACACCTACCCCATCGTCTCCTTCGGCGTCGCCTACAACTTCCACATCCGCCACTGACGCAGGCCAGAATCCACACTCGCGGCAGGCGTCCAACGCTGCGCCTGCCGTGATCTCCGCTCATCCGGACTCTTACACTTCAGACTCCGCCGTCGCGCCCAACGCCCGGCATTGTGGCCCAGCTCCATCGCTCCATCTGGCCCGTTACCCACGCGTCAGATTCGTGATCCCGCTCGTAATCCGGCTCGCCAGCAACCCGGCCAGCAGCGCCGTCCGAGGCGCAATCGAATCCAGCTCCACCTGTTCATGCCCCGCATGTGCGCCCGCCCCCACAGCACCCAGCCCATCCAGCGTCGGAACGCCCAGCGCTGCGGTAAAGTTCCCATCCGATGCGCCGCCCGTCGCGGCTTCCTCCACCCGCCAGCCCAGCTCCGCGCCCAGCTCCTGCGCTCGCCTCAGCAGCCGCACCGTCCCACGCGCCCGCTCCATTGGCGGACGATTGATCCCGCCCGTCACCTTCACCCGACAGTCCTCACCCAACCGCGTCGGCTTCAGCGCCAGAAAGCGTCGTTCCATCCGCGGCCCATCCGCGCGCCGGGCAATCCTCAAGTCCACCTCGGCCCAGGCCTGCTCCGGCACAATATTCGTCCGCGTCCCGCCACCCATCTGCCCCACATTCACCGTCGTTCCCCGCGCTTCATCGCTCCACCCGCTCACCTGCTCAATCAGCCTCGCCAGCTCGCGAATCGCCGACCGACCCGCCGCAAAGTCCACCCCCGAGTGCGCCGCGCGACCCGTCACTTCCAGGCGAAAATTCCCCGTTCCCTTGCGCGCCGTCTTCAGCGCCAGCCCCTGCGCTGGCTCCATCACCAGCGCCGCGCCACACTCCCTGGCCACCGCCTCCGTCACAGCTCGCGACACCGGGCTGCCAATCTCCTCTTCACTCACCAGCAGCACCACCACCTCGTGCCCACACCGCCGCGTCAACACCTCCGCCTCCAGCAGCATCCTCACCGCCGTCAACGTCATTGCCACGCCCGCTTTCATATCCAGCGTGCCCGGTCCATACAGCCGACCCTCCGCCACCCGCCACGGCATCTTCCGCAGCGTTCCCAACGGCCACACCGTATCCAGATGCCCCAGCACAAGCGTCCGCGCCACAGCCTGCGCTTCCTGCCCAGCCGTTCGCGCCTGCCCAAACCGCATCTCCAGCACATCGCCGTACACCCGCTGCCGATGCACCTTCAACCGTCCGCCCATCGTCCGAGCAGCCTCCGCCGCCAGCGCCATACACCCATCCACGGCCGCCTTGTCCTCCGACGGAGACTCCGCCTCCACCAGCCGCCGCGTCATCGCCAGCCACTCCGGCTCCAGCCTGCGCGCACCCGCCAGCCACGCTCGCATCGGCACTCCGCTCATCCCCACACCGTCCCTTCCATCTCTCGGCTTCATCCCAACAATGTCGCACATTTCACCCACATTTCGCAGCGCCTCCTCACCCGTTCGGACACGCCATCTGTGGCAAAAAAGACACACTCGTCCCCCTTCCCACGCGTTACTCTATCTAGCGTCACTCTATCTTTCGAGCAGCCGCATCCCTCGCCTGCTCGTGGAGGCAATCCCATCCACACCGAGCAGACCATCGAGCAGCCGATTGAGTTCACCGGCATCGGACTCCACTCCGGCGCTCCCGTCCGCATGAGACTTGTCCCCGCTCCCGCCGGCTCCGGCATCGTCTTCCGCCGCACCGACCTCGACAACTTTGAGATCGCCGCCACCGGTCGCAACGTCGCCCGCGTCAGCTACGCCACCAGCCTCATGCGTCAGGGCGTGCTCATCTCCACCACAGAACATCTGCTCTCAGCTCTCATCGGCCTCGCCATCGACAACCTCATCATTGAAGTCGACAACCTCGAACTACCAATCCTCGACGGCAGCGCCCTGCCCTACGTCTGCGCCATCCGCTCTGTCGGCCTCCGTCCTCAGCGCCGACGTCGCGAATACCTTCGCATCCTCCACCCCGTCGAAGTCCGCGAAGGCGACAAATTCATTGGCGTCTACCCCGGTACCGGCTACAGCATCGATTACGCCATCGACTTCCCGCCTCCCATCGGTCGCGACCGCTTCACCCTCGACCTCGCTACGGAGACCTACGGCGCCGAGATCGCCCCCGCGCGCACCTTCGGCTACAAAGCCGACGAACAGCGCCTGCGCGACATGGGACTCATCCGCGGCGCAGGACCCGAATGCGCCATCCTCGTCACCGCCACCGGCATCGAAAACGGTCCGCTCCGCTTCCCCAACGAATTCGTTCGTCACAAGGTGCTGGACCTCATCGGCGACCTCGCCCTCGCCGGACGCCGCATTGAAGGCCGCGTCGTCGCCGAGCGCGCTGGCCACGCCATGCACACCGCCCTCGTTCGACGCCTGCTCGCCGACCGCTCCGCCTGGGAACTCGCCGCACACCGCACCCACTAGCGCCTACATATCTGCCTTCCCCCTTTTTGCTTGTCATTCCCGCAGTGAATGACTGCCCTCAGGAAGCAACGGCAAATGCACAACAAGGCTGCCGGGGAACGAGCAACCTTGTTGTGAAGCGGCAATGAGTTGAACAGCGATTACACAGGCTGGGGGTAGTATTCGTCGTCGTCGTCGATGCCATAGCGGCGAAGCAGATTGGGCAGGCTTTGGGAGAAGGCTGAGCGCGGCATGACGGTATCGCAGCCGGCTTCGATGGCCTTGATCTTGAGGTCGCCCTGGATGTGCGAGAGAAATCCGATGATGGAGACGGATTTTTTGAGTTTGCTTTTGACCTTGGGGATCAGCGTCAGGGACTTGACGGCTGCGTTGTTGAGGTCAAAGACGACGAGCGAAGGATGTTCGGGATCGGCGGTCTCGGCGAGACGGGTGACGATATCCTTGTCGCTCTTTTCCTTGTCGGCTTTGACAAACTCGACTTTGACGGCGAGCTTGCGGCTGACTTCGTTGATTTTGGCGATGAAGAAAAGATCTTCAATCACGAAGAAGATGCGCGAAGGCGCGTCGGCTGCGACGGCGGGCGTGCGATGGCTGCGCGCGCCGGGATCGGCGTAGAAGTTGCCATTGCCGGCCTGTGAAATAGTGGCCGGCGGACCGTCGGCGACGTTGCCGTTGGCAACGCGATAGCTGTGATCCATGGGTCCGACAAACTCGCGCGGACCTTTCTGGCGTGCGGCTTTCCGTTTGCCGTTGTAACCGTTGACGGGCAGGATACTGTTGCCCGGCTCGGGCTTGAATCCGCCATTCTGCTGCTGCTTGTTGCGACGCTTTTTGCGTCGGCTGGTTTTGAAGGGTGCGCCATCGGGACGCTGCTGCGGCGGCTGCGAAGTCGAGATGGCCACCGGCTGCTGCGGGGGGAACTCAGGCAACGAGGCGTCTCCGCCGGTGGCAAGCGGAACAGGATTGGCGGACTTGTTCTTGCGCCGTCGCCGTCGCCGCCGATGTCCCTGGGAGGCTGCTCCGGCTGAGAATTCAGGTGAATCGACAGCGGGGGCTGAAGTTGGGACGGGGGCTGAGGTTGGCTGAGTTGGTTCGGTTGTCATGCATCCACTTCCTGTTGCGTGCTTGAATTGGCTGTCGGGGCCTGGCGGTCAGCGATGGCTGCGCGCCTGAATGGTTCCAGGTCTCTGTGCGGGTGAATCTGAGATGGGTAGAGTCGTGACAGACCTTGGTCCCCTGCTTTGCGGTGTGCCGCATACTCAGTCAGCGCGATGCAATGGACCGCTGCTTCGCTGCGTGGAACGGCATCCCGAGGTTCGTTTCTCTTCAACCAGAGTGAGCATCCACCGCCTCATCGAGGAGGCGATTCTTGCTTGTTCTCGTTCATGCGCACAATCCATCCGGGTGGGGATTGGGCTTGGCGCGCGTGTGGATTCCTGGATCAGGAGTTGCAGATTTCTAAAAAAATCTTTTGCGCAACGCCTGTTCCCGCTGAGCAGTTTGCCTTTGTGGCGCAAGAATTTTTGCTGCCCAAGCCACTCCTGCACATCCAGTCTGGATTCCGTGTACTGATTGTGTGAGGAGCGGCCAGCAATGCTGCCACTTCCGATAGTACAGCGAACCCCGGCGGCTGACAACCGGCGAGGCGGGATTTTTTTCAAAGGGTGCGCCAGGATGCGCTATCGCTGGCACTGGCAACAGAAGTGTGTGCCGCGTCCGGCGAGGACGATGCGCTGGATGGGTTGACCGCAGACGCGACAGGGCATTCCCTGGCGGGCATAGACGCAATGCTCCAACTGGAAAAAGCCTCGGACGCCGTTGGCATCGACGTAATCGGAGACGGAGGAGCCGCCGAGGGCGATGGCGTGGGTGAGGACCTGTTGGAGCGAGACGCGGAGGCGTTCGAGCTGAGCGCGCGTCAGTGAGGCAGCGAGGCGGCGAGGTCGGATGCCGGCGCGAAAGAGGCTTTCGTCGGCGTAGATGTTGCCGACGCCGTGGAGCAGAGACTGGTTGAGCAGGGCGGCTTTGATGGCGACTTTGCGGGATTGGAAGAGACGCGCGAAGTCTTCGGCGGAGATGGTCATAGGCTCGCTGCCGGGGCCGTGGAAGGCAGGCTGTTTGCGCAGGTCGAGGAGTTCGAGGCAACCGAAGCGGCGGGCGTCGACAAAACGAATCTCGCGGCCATCGTGGAGGGTGAGTCGGGCGTGAGTGTGCGGGACGATGGGTTGGTCGGCGTGGGTGACGACGAGACGTCCGGTCATGCCGAGGTGGACGATCCATTGGTGTGTGGGGGCGTGGTGTGTGGTGTCAGGTGTGGGCGGCTGCGTGGCGAGGTCGCAGACGATGTGTTTGCCCACTCTGCGGACAGAGAGAAACCACGCGCCGGTGAGTGCATTCTGCTGCTGGCGGGGCGGAGTTTTCATGGGTTCGCGATAGCGGCTGAACCACGCGCTGAGGATTTGAGCGTGGCGGACGCGCTGGTGGACGCCGCGGGCGATGGTTTCAACTTCGGGCAATTCAGGCACAGGTTGATTGTAGGACGCACGCGCGGTCATGCGTGGGCACGGCCGGAAGGCGATGCAGTATATGATGAGTTTGGCGCGGGTGCGCGACGTTCCCGGAGTGACCGACGGGGTTCAGAAAAAATAGGTGTGAAGTCATGCGAGCGAAGACAGCAGTTATTCTGGGTGCCCAGTGGGGCGATGAAGGCAAAGGCAAGATTGTCGATGTATTGAGCGGCGGATTCTCGGCTGTGGCGCGTTATGCCGGTGGCCACAATGCAGGCCATACGGTGATTATCGGCGACCAGAAATTTGTGTTGCAACTGATTCCATGCGGGGTGCTGAGGCCGGGTTGCAAGGCGATTATCGGCAACGGTGTGGTGCTGGACCCGATTGCGTTTCTGCGCGAAGTGGACAAGCTGGCCGCGCTGGGGATTGAGGTGGATGGGCAGCTTTTTGTCTCGAACCGCGCGCAGGTGATTCTGCCGTATCACCGGATGATTGAACTGGCGGCGGAGAGCGCGCCGGGGCGGCAGAAGATTGGCACAACCAGCCGTGGAATTGGACCGGCGTATGAGGACAAGATGGCGCGGAGCGGACTGCGCGTGGTCGATCTGCTGAACGAGAAGATTCTGAAGACGCACATTGAGAACGCATGCCAGGAAAAGAATGCGATTGCGCAGGCGCTGTTTGGCAGCGCGCCGATCGATCCGGCGAGGATGTTTGACGAGTATGCGGCGGCGGCTGAGCGGGTGAGGCCGCTGGTGGCGGATACGGGGCGGATGCTGCACGAGCTGATTGGTGCCGGCGGCAGCGTGATGTTTGAAGGCGCGCAGGGAACGATGCTCGATATCGACCATGGAACGTATCCGTTTGTGACCTCATCGTCGGCGACGGCGGGCGGGGCGGCGACGGGGACGGGCGTGGGGCCGACAGCGATTGGCACGGTGATTGGCGTGACGAAGGCGTATGTGACGCGCGTGGGCGAAGGGCCGTTTCCGACGGAGATTCATGATGCTTCGGCGGAGTCGCTGCGGAGCCGCGGCAATGAATTTGGCGCGGTGACGGGAAGGCCGCGACGATGCGGATGGCTGGATATACCGATGCTGCGCTACTCCAACCAGGTGAATGGAACGGAGTGGCTGGTGGTGACGAAGATGGACGTTCTGGATGAACTGGATGAGATTCCGGTCTGCATCGGGTACAAGATCGACGGAAAGATGACGGATTCGGTGCCGGCGGATGTGCGCGGGCTGGAGTCGATTGAGCCGCAGTACACGCGGCTGAAGGGGTGGCGCGAGTCGACGGAGGGCATTGCCGACTTTGACCGTTTGCCCCGGGCTGCGCAGGAGTATCTGCGCTTTCAGGAGCGCGAAAGTCAGGCTCGGATCGGGATGGTTTCGACCGGTCCGGAGCGCGACCAGACGATGATTTTGCCGGAGTTTGCCGAGGAACTGAAGCGCATGGCGGCAGGGTTGAAGACGGTTTGAATCGAAATGGCCTGTGCGGCGCGCGAGCGAAGCGATGGGCAGGAAGAAATGGGAGAGACGATGGTCAGCTTTATCGTACGGCTTCGGTTTGCCGCTGAGGATCGCGAAGAGATTGCCGAGCATCTTCGGCTGATTACTGAGGCATCACGGGCGGAAGCAGGCTGCGTCTCCTATATTCCGCTGACGCTCGAGGATGATCCGGATACGGTGCTGATCTTTGAGCAATATGCCGATGAGGCAGCGCTGGCGGCACATCGCGCCTCGGAGCACTTCCAGAGATACGCCATTGGCGGGCTGTATCAGCGGATGCGCGAACGCGCCGTGGAAAATCTCCGCGCGCTGTAGGATTCTTCACAATTTTCACGAAATTTTCCGGGTGCCCTTGTCTGCGACAGGGTGAGCGCGTTGGGCTAGCCGGGCGGCCATGCGAGGCTGCGTCCGCCGAGCAGGTGAAGATGGAGATGGTGGACGGTTTGTCCACCATCGTCGCCGGTGTTGAGCACGACGCGATAGCCACCTTCGAGCGAATGCTCGCGGGCAATCTCCGCAGCCTTGCTCATCAGGTGGCCCAGCAGGTTTGTATCCTCCTGCGTGGCAAATGCAAGCGATGGAATATGCTTGCGCGGGATCAGGAGCACATGCGTGGGTGCCTGAGGCTGAATATCGGAGAATGCGTAGCAGAGATCATCCGAATACACCGGTTTCGATGGAATCTCGCCCTGAAGAATACGACAGAAAAGACAAGTCATGGCACCCACAGTGTAGCTGCTGGATCCGCTCCCGGCGCGGGAGCAAAATAGCGGGGATGGTTTCCTTTGGTCCACGGATCATAGTGCGCCGCGAACGACGCACGGCTTTGGATGGAGGGGTGATCATAGGTCCAGAAGACGACGCATGGGGCTGGATGCGGGTCTTCCAGCCATGCCTGGCCCAGCTGCTGGAAGGCGGCGACGGCGGTCGCCTGCGGGTCGGGGACGATGCCGTGGAGCGCTTCCTGCGCGTAGACGTCGGCCTGATGCTCAAAGGCGCGGCTGATGGAGTTGCCGATGGGTTCGCTGACGATTTCAAGCAGGACGAGCGCGAGCAGGACGACGACCATGCCGGGCAGCGAGGTGAGCGAAGCGACGCGCCACCTGCGACCGCGCCAGCGCAGCAGAGAAGCGGCAAGCTTCATGGTGAGCCAGAGCAGAGCGAGCGTTCCGAAGATGCCGAGGGTGAGTCCCCAGAGGAGATGGTGGAGGACGTAGTGGCCGCTCTCGTGGGCGAGGATGAAGAGGATTTCGTCGGTGGGCATGCGGTCGGCGGTGGTGTCCCAGACGACGATGCGCTGGGTGGGGCCGAGGCCGCTGACGTAGGCGTTGAGGCCGTTGACCTTGACACTGGCCTGCATGAGGAACATGCGCTGGGGCGGGATGTGTGTGCCGGTGCGCGCGACGACCCGCTCAAACTGCCGGACGAGTTCGGGATGAGTGGCGGCGAGCGGCGAGAAGTGATCAAAGAGCGGCTCGACGATCTGGGGCAGTACCAGCGCAGCGGCAAGGATGACCGGGATGGAAGCAAGCCAGAACCAGAGCCAGGCGCGACGCGGCGAGCGCACAAGCAGCCAGCGCGCGAAGACGAGGATGGGCGTGCCGACGAGGAGCATGAGCAGGGTGGTGATGGATTGGTCGCGCAGCCAGCCGGGCCAGCTTTGAATGCTGATGCCAGCGCGGAGCAGAGCGCTGTGGCTGGTGGCGTCTGCCGGGAGCAGTACGCAGAGGTTGAGCAGGAGCAGAAGAGCGGCGGCAAACAGGGCGGTCTGAAGCCACGGGCGCGAGAGTCGCTGGGTAATTGCGTGCGCCACGCGCTGGGCAAGGCCGCTTTCCAGCAGGAGGATGAGCACGGCGAGCGCGGCAAGTTCGACGCCGAAATGAAGCGCAAGGCGCAACAGGGCGAGATGATGCGCGAGCGCGGCCTGAGGTGGGGCGAGCGTGTACAGCGGCGCGGCAGATGCCGGGTGAGGGCAGGCGAGCGCGAGAGCAGCAAGGCAGGTGGCGGAGCGAGATCTGGGGTAAGACGGCTTCATCGCAGATGTTAGGATATCGTCAACGGGAATGAAGTCTCCCGAAACCGCCAGAGCGAGCCGTGTGAAAGGCTTGATGGGCTGATGACTTCTGCCACAATCCAATGGAATCACCGTGAGGGAGATCATGGCGTATTTATGGGTTTTGATTGGCAGTGCTATCGGCGGGCTACTGCGTTATCTGGTGGGTCTGTGGACGGTTCCGGTCAGCGGTGGATTTCCGACTGGAACGCTCATCATCAACGTGCTCGGGTCGTTTGTGATCGGTTTCTTTGGCACGTATACGCTGCACGGCGGACGGCATCCGGCCTCGGACAATCTGCGGCTGTTTGTGATGGTGGGCGTGTGCGGCGGGTTTACGACGTTCTCGTCGTTCAGCCTGCAGACATTTGACCTGCTGCGCTCCGGACACTGGGGCCGCGCGCTGGCGTATGTGGTGCTGTCTTCGACGCTGGGGCTTGCGGCGGTGGCGGCGGGTCACTACGCGGCGTTGCAGCCGGTGGAGCAGGTGGCGGTGGCGCAGACGGCGGAAGAAGAACTGACGAGCTGATGGGCCGTGCCGGTCTTCAGTTGAGGCGGACGAGGTAGGCGTTGCCTTCGGCGGGATGGGTGTGGCGCAGGATGGACTCGGCTGCCTGGCGGCCTTCGCCTGCGGGACGGATGCGCACCCAGTGGCCGGTGGGTCCGGCGAAGTCGATGACCTGCGCGTCGGGGTAGCGGTGGAGAAGATTGCGCTTGAGGCGCAGGGCTTTGCCGGTGTGAGCGAAAGCTCCGATCTGGACGGCCCAGCGGCCACCCTCGGTGAGCGACTCCGGAGCGCGGAGCACATCGATGCGGACGGGGGCGACGCCGGCAAGATAGACGCCGGTTTTTCGAGCGGCGGCGCGAGAGAGATCAAGGATGCGTCCGGGGACGAATGGGCCGCGGTCGGTGATGTACAGGAGGGCCGACTGGCCGGTTTTTTCGTTGGTGACGCGGACGAGGGTGTTGAGCGGCAGGGTGCGATGGGCGGCTGTGACGGCGTTCTGGTCGTAGACCTGCCCGTTGGCGGCGCGATGATGGTTGTACTGCGGCCCATACCAGCTTGCCATGCCGTGGAGCGTTTCGATGGGCGCGTGGTCGGCGGCGAAGCGGCGATCGGCTTCTGAGACGCTGCCGGAGGGCGGAGCGGATTCTGTGAGCGCTGGCGCTGTGGCTGGCGGCGGCGCTGGATGGCGATGGGAGCAGGCGCTGAGAAGCGTGAGCAGCGCTGTAGCCAGCAAAGCGGGGAGCAGGCTGCGAGAATCGGCGCGGCGCGTGACGCGAGCCAAAGGCGGCGCAAAGGCTTTCGTCAGCGTTCTCCAGCGATGAGCGGGTTTTGAGATTCCAGCGTAGAGTTGCTCCATGCTTTGAGTTTGCGTTTGGAGGGGGTGCGCGGGCAATGGTCTGGGGGCGACTTTTGGCTGCGGTGAGCATGAAACGTCAATGCGAGCGTTGCTGCGGCGCGGCTCCAGATCGTGCACAATGGAAGTACTGCGGGACTTGAATTGCCTCTGGTTTGTGGGATACTCCCTGGCTTTTTCAGCGTTGCTCCGGATGGCGAAAGCGCGATGCGGCGGAGCGTGATGAGAGGAGTGGAAACTGATTCGTACCGCAGAGTGTGGGCTGTGGGGTGTGGGCAAGTGGCGCGGTGGTGGCCGCTGGCTGGTGCTGGTTGTCGTGCTGCTGCATGTGGGCTGGCTGCGCGCCAGCAGTGTGGCGGATTGTGGAGCCGCTACGGCGGCGGAGACGGCCAGTTGCGCGGATGCGGGCGGCGGCGGGAGTGTGGCGCCGGAGCTGCCGGATGCGCCGGAACCGTCCGAGACTTTGCTTTGGGCCGGGCAGGCGGCAAGTTCAACGGCTGCGCCCGGACAGACATCGGCGACGCCCGCGCAGACAACGGCTGCAACGACGTCCAAAACTGCGACCACGCCGACAAAAGCTGCGACCACCAAGGCCGAGCCGCACTGCGAGGTGAAGCCGTGTCCACTGAAGACGGAGGCGATTGACTGGTACAAGCGGTTCATGGATGGGCCGCAGGTCAAGCCGCTGACGCCGCGCGAGAAGCTCCACCTGGCAGCGCGAAATATCATCGATCCATTTAACGCGCTGACGATTCTGGCGCAGTCAGGATTCTATGTTGGGTTCAATGCGCACTCGCCGTATGGGCCGGGGATGCCCGGCTTTGAACGGAATGTGGGCGTGAGCTATTCGCAGGACATTACGAGCGAGTTTTTCAACGTGTTTCTGATTCCGTCCATCGCCCATCAGGACCCGCACTACCATCGGATGCCGGGGGCGAGCCTGAAGCGGCGCTTTGTTCATGCGACGATGCAGATCTTCTGGACGCTGGGCGACAACGGGCAGGGGATGCTGAACTATGCAAATCTGGTGGGGAGCGGCGTGGATATTGCGATTGGAAACCTGTATGTTCCCGGGCAGCAGACGCACCTGACGGCGGCACTTTCGGAGTACTTTGTCGGGTTGGCAACGGCACCGATCGACAACTACATTACGGAGTTTCTGCCGGATATTGCGCGGCATATTCATGTGCAGATTGTGCTGGTGCAGGACATTATCAACCAGGTCTCGCGGACGGCTCCGCCGGCGAACTGAAGCGAGCGCGCCATGCGCCGTTCCCCGTGGAGAATGCGCCGTTCAGCGGCTGGAACGACCGTTTGCTGTTGCGATTTTGGATTCTTCTCATGATCCCTGTAGTCTTGAACATGGAGCATCAGAATCATTTTCGATGGAATGAACATCTGAGCTTTTGGAATCGGAATTCCCGGTTCGATCTTCCAGGAATTGCCTGAGCAAACAACCCCCGACGCGAGGAGAGATACGCGGCCATGGCCAAAGCAACGAAATATGCAGAGCAGGCAGTTGTGTACGCAGCAAAAGGAATGTGGAGCGTCTTTGAGCGCATCAATCGGATCAGCCCGAACCCGTCGATTACGCCGAAGTGGAGCGACAAGCCGCTGTTGAAAAGCTGGGAAAAAGAAAAACCGCCCCTTGGCTGGCCGCGTTCGACCGATTCTCTCTGCCCAAAGTGCGTGCCGGAGATTCGCCAGCAGATTCTGGACGGCAAGCTGCCGCACGAGGTTCTGCTGAACGAAAAGGTGGGAGAGATCAAGGCGACGATCATCGAGCGCGACGGGCAGATTCTGATGGTGAAGGATTGCCCGAAGCATGGCCACTTCGAGGATGTGATGTCGATTGACGCGGAGTTCTTCAAGCATCTGGAAGAGAGCTTTCCGGGGCGAGATATCCGGGCGCACAACGACGAGAAACTGCACAACCATGGCACCTCGACGGTGACGCATGGGCGAGGTTCGGTGCTTACGATTGACCTGACGAACCGCTGCAACATGATGTGCGATCCGTGCTTCATGGACGCCAATCAGGTGGGTTTTGTCCACGAGCTGACCTGGGACGAGATCAAGACAATGCTGGACAACGCGATCACCATCAAGCCGCGTCGTCAGATGAGTGTTCAGTTCTCCGGCGGTGAGCCGACGCTGTCGCCGTACTTCCTCGATGCCGTTGCCTATGCGCGCAAGGTGGGCTACAACAGCGTGCAGGCGGCCTCGAACGGAATTGAGTTTGCCAAGAGCAAGGAGCTTTGCCGCGCGGCGGCTGAGGCGGGGCTGCGCTATGTGTATTTGCAGTTTGACGGCATCGGCAACGCCGCCAACTCGCATCGTAAGGTGGGCAACCTGTTTGATGTGAAGCTGCAGGCGATTCACAACCTGCACGAAGCGGGCGTGGACATTGTGCCGGTGACGACGATCATCAACGGCATCAACAACGAGCAGGTGGGACGCATCATCGAGTTTGCGCTGGACAACCCGAAGACAATCAACTTTCTGAGCTTCCAGCCGGTTTCGTTCACGGGCCGCGACGAGGACATCAGCGACGAGCGTCGGTTTGCGCAGCGGTATACGCTGAGCCACATGGCACATGACGTGAAAAACCAGACAGGCATGGGCGAGCCGACGCGCGACTGGTTCCCCATCAGCTTCATGAGCACGTTCTCCGATTGGGCCGATCATGTTCACGGGCCGAACGCGGACTGGGGCCAGTTGAGCTGCGGCTGCCATCCGAACTGCGGCATTGGCATGGCCGTGATGATCGACAAGGAAACCAAGGAAGCGGTGCCGGTCACGGCGTTTATCAACGCCAACCAACTGGCGAAGGACGTGGCCAAGGTCAATGACGCGGCGCGCGGGAAGTTCCTGTCGATCCTGGGCATTGCGCTGGCGCTGATTCGCAATTACGATCCGTTCCAGGCACCAACGCACTTCAAGATTACCGACATGCTGAAGAAGATGGACAAGACCTTTGGCGCGACGGGCAAGGACTACGGCAAGGTGACCGGCGACCGGACGGCCGAGGATATCAAACGGCGTCGCGCCGACCGGTGGAACTTCCTGTTCATCGCCGGCATGTGGTTCCAGGATCTGTTCAACTACGACTTCCGCCGCACCGAGCAGTGCATCATTCCCTATGCGACGCAGGAAGGCGAGATCAGCTTCTGCGCCTACAACACGGGCATCGGCTGGCGGAACATCATCGAGAAGATGCACATGACGGCCACGCTGACCAAGTGGTACGAGGAGCATGGTCGGCATGAGATCTTTGCCGGTGGCAAAAACGTGGGCATGAGCAGCAAGGGCCACAAGCTGGAGCTGAACATGGAGCATGTGAACGCCGAGGCCAACCATACGCTGGACGAGCTGGGCATTGCCAAGAACGCGCGCGAGGAGAAGATGCGCGCGAGAGACGAGAAGCTGAAGCAGGATGCGGAAAATGCGCGGATGGCCAAGCTCTATCGCGAGCACGTGCTGGGCGAAAAGCCGGTGGAAGGACTGGTGCGGCTGGATGCGATTGCACCGGCGAAGCCGGTGGCGGAAACCTCAAACGAACTGGTGGCGGGCGACTGATCTGCGCTGCGCCAGCGCTGGTGCATGAAGGAAGAGGCTGCCTGCGGGCAGCCTCTTCCTTTGCCTGCGTGCGAGCGAAATGGTGCAAGCAGGGTCAGGCACGCGGGAGAGTGAGAGCGAGATCAGGCCATAAACGGTTTGAGCGCATATTCCGATGGCAGCCCAAAATGGCAACGACTCTCACAATCGTGTGAGAGCCGTTGCGGAGGGAGGGTCTGTTGAGTCGCCTTTTTGTCTGCCGGTTCGACGACCTGTCCTGGCGCGCCAGTTTGCCGGGCTAGTTGCCGGAGAGCAGGCTGGGTTCGCCCGGGCTTCGCAAGCGCAGGATGCGGTCGATGGCGTAGGGGGTGCGCTGGGAACCGGTGTAGTAGTGGCGAACCTGAAGTTCGCCCAGCAGCCCGATGGCCAGCATCTGTATGCCGGCGAGGATGAGCACGCCGGCGATGACGAAGAGCGGACCGTGCTGGTCCATGACGCTCTCATGCCAGTTAAGCAGCTTGAGCACCAGGAGCGCGATCGAGGTGAAGCCACCGGCCAGAATGCCCAGCGCGCCCACCGGCCCGAAGAAGTGCAGTGGGCGGCTCATGTATTTGAGCAGAAAGCGGATGGTGAGCAGATCAAAGAAGACGCGGAAGGTGCGCCCAATGCCGTAGTGGCTTTTGCCTCGCTCGCGGTGGACATTCTTGATGGGAATCTCGCAGATGCTGGCGCCGTACCATGCGGCAAGCGCGGGGATGAACCGGTGCATCTCGCCGTAGAGCGGGATGTTGTGGATAACCTCGCGGCGATAGGCCTTGAAGGTGGTTCCGAAGTCGTGGATATCGACGCCAGAGAGCTTGGCCATGAGCCAGTTGGCACAGCGCGAAGGGATGCGACGCATGACAAAGTTGTCGATGCGCTCCTTGCGCCAGCCGGAAACGACGTCATAACCCTCTTCCAGCTTGGAGAGGAAGTTGGGAATCTCGGCCGGGTCATGCTGGAGGTCGCCGTCCATGGCAAGAATGAAGTCGCCGGAAGCATTGTCAAAACCGGCAGCAAGCGCCGAGGTCTGGCCGAAGTTGCGTCGCAGTTTCACGACGAGCACGCGGCTATCCACGGCAGCTATCTCGGCAAGCAGCTTGTAGCTCCGGTCGCTCGAACCGTCATCCACGAGCACCAGCTCAAAAGGGTCGCCAACATGCTCCATGACGGACTTCAGGCGGGCGTACATCTGCGTGATGTTTTCTTCTTCGTTGTGGAAAGGGACGACGATGGAATACTTCGGCATTGTTCCAGTATATGCAAATCTGTGGAAAAAGGCATTGCAGGACTTTGTCCTTTACCTGCATCGTCTCGACATACCAGCATTTTCCTGATTTGGTGCAGACCGGAGCCACCCTTGCCGTGCGGATTTTCCCCAAGAGAATCCGCTTTCACCTTAGCCGGAAGTTTTACAGTATTCCGGAAAATGCTCTAGCATTCTCGGTACCATGCGTCGCACGGCTTTCGGCTCATCGCTCCGCGCAATCATTGCAGGCAGTCTCCGTCTCATGCTGCTTGCCAGCTTGTCCATGCCTGCAATGTCCATGCCTGTGCTCTTCGCCGCGCAGCCCATGCCGCGCGCCCAGCGCCATCATCTTCGTCACGCCGTCCTCGCGCTGGAGCAGCAGTGGCGCGCCGCACTTCTCCGTCAGGACGTCGCCGCCCTCAGTTCTCTGCTCAACCCGGACTACGTCGGCATCAATGCAAATGGCGCGCTCCAAACACGCGACGACACCCTCACAGCCCTTCGCTCCGGATCGCTTCACATCACCCAGCTCACACTCTCTGACCAGAAGGTGCGTATCTTCCGTCAGACCGCCGTCGTCACCTCCGTCGCCGAGCTTCATGGCACCAGCGATCACGTCTCACTCAACGGTCGATATCGCTACACACACGTCTACGTTCACGCTCCCGACGGCCACTGGACCATTGCCAGCTTTGAAGCCAGCCGCGTCACCAACGCCCCACAACGCGAACCCGAATAACTCGCTTGATAGCTTTTTCCATAACTCAACAGATAACTACCTGCGATACCGCCCGTCCAGAACCACTGCGGTAATTACCTAAAGTAACCACTTATTAAGTTACCTTGATTCGCATAAATTCCCCTGAAATAGCTTGACTTATTCAATCCCGGCAAAGTCAAATAGCAATTGCAGGGATACGCCGCACCCCCAAGCGGAAAATCCAGGTTTTCTCACGTTATCCCGCAAAGAATCCGTTCCCTGCCCTTGAGCACGCTACGTTTTCCCATACGCTTCTTGTTCCAACGGAGCGCGCCACGTACCAGGTCAGGCTGGAGTCGAAAATATGCAGTCCACCACTCGGCGTAACTTGCCTTTGCTTCAGTTTTTTGCGTTGCTTTTTCTGATCCCAGGCGTCTTCGGATTGGTCGTGAGTGCGATCATCACCACCAACTACGCAGACACGCTTCCGCGCGTCCCCGATCCGTCCACCATGCGCATCGTTCCGCGCGACATTCACGGCGTCACCGTCTTCCAGACCACCGAAGAAGACCATGCACTCAGGGATGTCGAGTATGGCGCGTTGGGTCTGTTCATCGTCGGCATCGCGCTCAGCGTCGTCTACATCGAGCGCCGCTACACCGTGCTCCAATCGCCGGTCGAACACGACATCCGCGCACGCGCCTGAATCAGACTGTTTTCTCTGGCCCGGCACGCAACCCGCGCCGCGTCTGCTACGATCCTGCGTTGACACGCCTTACGCCCCGTCTACTGCAACCGCTCGGCAATCGACTTTGCCTGTGTAAACAGCAGCAGATAATCCGGACCGCCCGCCTTCGAGTCCGTCCCGCTCATATTGAATCCGCCAAACGGATGCGCGCCCACCATCGCTCCCGTACACTTCCGGTTCAGATACAGATTCCCCACATGAAACTCCTGGCTTGCGCGCTCCAGTCGTTCCCGGCTCGCCGAGTAGATCGCTCCCGTCAAACCATATTCCGTATTGTTGGCCACCGCCAACCCTTCCTCAAAGCTCTCCACGTGAATCAGCGCCAGCACCGGGCCAAAGATCTCCTCCTGCGCCAGCACCGCATCCGGCGCAACGTCAGCAAAGACCGTCGGCTCCAGATAATATCCACCCTCCGGCGTCGTCACTGCCTTGCCGCCGGCAATCAGCCGCCCTTCCCTCCTGCCAATCTCCATATAGCCCAGAATGCTCTCCATCGCCGCCTGATTCACCACCGGGCCCAGGTTGTAGTTCTTCGCCGGATCGCCCACCGTCAGCCGCGCCACCCGCTCGCGAATCTTCTCCACCATCGCCTCATACACCGGCGCTTCCAGGATCGCCCTCGAGCACGCCGAGCACTTCTGCCCGCTGAATCCAAACGCCGACGCCACAATCCCATCCGCCGCCGCATCCAGATCCGCATCCGCGCACACCAGAATCGAATCCTTCCCGCCCATCTCCAGCACCGTCCGCTTGATCCAGATCTGCCCCGTCTGCGTCCGCGCCGCACGCTCGTGAATCTCCAGACCCACCGACCGCGATCCGGTAAACGCAATGAAGCGCGTCTTCGCGTGCTCCACAATCGCATTCCCGAACGTCGCTCCCGAACCCGGGCAGAAGTTCACCACTCCCGCCGGCAATCCGGCTTCCTCCAGCACCGTCACATACAGCGCCGCAATCGTCGGCGAGTCACTCGACGGCTTCAGAATTACCGTATTGCCCGTCACCACCGCCGCCGCCGTCATCCCCGCCATAATCGCAAACGGAAAATTCCACGGCGGAATCACCGCACCCACGCCCAGCGGAATATACCGCAGCAGATTCCGCTCGCCCGGCAACTGAATCGGCGTCGTCGCCTGATCCAGACGCAGCGCCTCGCGTCCATAAAACTCCAGAAAGTCGATCGTCTCCGCCGTATCCGCGTCTGCCTCGGCCCAGTTCTTGCCCACCTCATACACCAGCCACGCGGAAAACTCATGCTTCCGGCTGCGAATCCGCTCCGCTGCACGAAACAGCACCGCAGCGCGCTCCTCAACTGTTGTCCGGCTCCAGCCTTCAAACGCCTTCAGCGCCGCCGCCATCGCCTGCTCCACATGCTCGGCGCCCGCCTTCTGGTGCACACCCACCACCTGCTCCGGGCGCGCCGGGTTCATCGAGCGAATCTTGCCCGCCGTCCGCACTCGCTCCCCACCCATCACCAGGTCATACTCCCGGCCCAGTTGCTCACCCACGCGCGCCAGCGCCTCGCGCATCGCCTCCGCCTGTCGCGGATCGGCAAAGTCGGTAAACGGTTCATTCACAAACGGCGTAGCAGTCAGGTGAGCATTCACGGTCGTCATAACCGTCTGATGATAGCCGAGACGCCGCAGCCCGCGCCACCGCCTCGCGATTGCCTCGCGCGCCCTCAAACTCCGGCTCAAAACCCTGGCAGGCGAACCGATAAGCCGAATTCTGTCGTGTGCGATCATTCCTCTAGGCGCTGCATTGCTGCAAACGCTCATCAGCGACCTACCCGGAGGTTGCGGCAATTGCTGGAACCGCCTGTCGCGTACCGGACCGATACGCCGCGCCGCCTGGCTCCACAGGCATCCGGCACGTCCCTCCCTATTTGGTCTTGCTCCGTGTGGGGTTTACCCTGCCTCCGGCTTCACAGTCGGAGCGGTGCGCTCTTACCGCACCATTTCACCCTTACCCCGAGGCCGATACTGATCTCGACGGGTAGCGGCGCACCCAAAAGGGCGCATCCGTTTCCCGGGGCGGTTTGTTTTCTGTGGCACTTGCCGTCTACACGCCTTCCAGCGCGCATCCCGGACGTTATCCGGCACACTGTCCTGTGGAGTTCGGACTTTCCTCTCCCGGCTGCGCAGTCACCCACGCATCCGGCAGCGACCGCATAGTCCGCCTGCCGCTATCCAGTGTAACCCACCTCCACCACTCCATCCCCACAACCACCCCCAGCCGACCATCAGCTCGGTCATTCAATACCGTGCTTGTCATTCCCGCCGGGAATCCGCTTTTCAACTCCCCACCACTCCCACCCGCGACCACCGGGAGCGCCGCCGCGCGTACGCGCAGTGGCTGCATGTAATGCCAAGCAAAGGTGGCTCGGAATCCCGAAAATCGTTACACTGGAAGCATCATGTCCACCACCGCAACCTCCCAGGTTTTTGCCGATCGCATCGGACGCATCGAAGTTTCCGCCACCATGGCCGTCGCCGCCGAGGCCACCAAACTCCGCGCCCAGGGCGCCAGTCTCATCGACTTCGGCGCAGGCGAGCCGCACTTCCCCACGCCCCAGCACATCAAGGACGCGGCCATCCAGGCCATCCAGGCCAACTTCACCCGCTACACCGTCGTCCCCGGCATCGCCGACGTCCGCAAAGCCATCGTCGAGCGCCACGCCGCCGACTTCGGCTCTGACTACTCCATCGACGAAGCCATCTTCACCGCCGGCGGCAAGCTCGCCCTCTTCAACGCCATTCAGGTCCTCGTTGATCACGGCGATGAGGTCATCCTGCCCGTCCCCTACTGGGTCAGCTTCAAGGACATCATTCAGTACGCGGGCGGCAAAGTTGTCTTCCTCCAGACCGAGGAGTCGGAAGGTTTCCGCATCACCGCCGACGCCATCGAGGCCGCCATCACCCCGCGCACCAAGGCCATCATCCTCAACTCGCCTTCCAACCCCGCCGGCTCCGTCGTCTCCGCCACTGACCTCGAGCGCATCGTACGCCTCGCTCACGAGCGCGGCATCTACCTGCTCCTCGACGAGTGCTACGTCTATCTCAACTACGAGGGCCAGCCCGTCTCCGGCGGCAGCTTCACCTTCGCCAAGGATCACCTCATCGTCCTCGGCTCGCTTTCCAAAACCTACTCGATGACAGGCTGGCGCGCCGGCTACGCGCTCGGTCCCAAAGCCGTCATCGCCAATCTCTCCAAGCTCCAGTCGCAGTCCACCTCCAACGCCACCAGCTTCGTCCAGAAAGGCGCCATCGCCGCCCTCGCCGGTTCCCAGCAGTGTGTCGCCGACTTCCGCGCCGAGTTCCTCGAGCTTCGCGACTACATCCTCGCCCAGGTCCGCACCATCCCCCACGTCACCTGCACCACCCCCGGCGGAGCCTTCTACGTCTACCCCAACTTCTCCCACTACATCGGTCGCAGCGGCGTCCGTTCGGCCACCGAACTGGCCACCCGCCTGCTTCACGAGGGCCACGTCGTCGCCGTTCCCGGTGAGGCCTTCGGCACCCCTCACCACCTGCGCTTCTCCTATCCCGTCACCCGCGAAACCATCGACGAAGGCGTACGCCGCATCAAGGCATTTCTCGCCACGCTCGCATAGTGCGTCGTTGCAGCTAGGCAACCACGCGCCACACAGGCTAAGATGAGTTTCCCATGCCGAAGACAGTGGATTTCCGCCCTGTGATTCTGGCCGGAGGCAGCGGTACGCGCTTCTGGCCTCGTTCTCGTCGCGCTCACGCCAAGCAGGTGCTCGCCCTCGACGGCGACCGCTCCATGCTCCAGCAAACCGTCGAGCGCCTTGCCCAGCTTGCCGCGCCCCAGTCCATCTGGGTCATCACCAACGAACTGCTCTCGGCCGAGATTCAGTCCCAGCTCGACGGCGTTCCCATGCGTCAGATCGTCGAAGAACCCGCCGCACGCAATACCGCGCCCGCCTGTGGCCTTGCTGCCTTTCTCATCGAGCGCGAAAACCCGCACGCCATTCTCGGCATCTTTCCTTCCGACCACGTCATCGGCGACGAGCCGCAATTCCTCAAGCGCATCGAGCAGGGCATTCAACTCGCAGCCTCCGGCGACGTCATCGTCGTCATGGGCATCCAGCCTTCCCGCGCTGAAACCGGCTACGGCTACATCGAAACCGGCGAACCCGTCGATGGCGCCGAAGACGCTCTCCACGTCCGCCGATTCACCGAAAAACCCAGCCCCCATCGCGCCGAAGAGTTCGTCGCCTCCGGCAACTATTTCTGGAACTCCGGCATGTTCCTCTGGTCGGCTCGAACCCTCGCCAACGCCGTCCGCGAACACCTGCCCGAGATGGCGCCGCTGCTCGAAGAGATCGCCGCCGCCTGGGACACACCGCGCTTCGCCCAGGTCTTCGCCTCGCTCTACCCTCGCTGCGAAAACATCTCCGTCGATTACGCCATCCTCGAACCGCGTTCCGCCAAAGGCCAGCATCTCTCCGGACTCTTCTGTCTGCCATCGGAATTCGGCTGGAACGATCTCGGCTCCTGGGAATCGCTCTATGAGTTTCAGCGCGACACGCGCCTCCGCGGCGACGAAAACGGCAACGTCTCCGACACCTCCGGCGTCATGACCCTCGATGCGGAAAACAACTACGTCTACAGCCCCCGCAAACACGTCGCGCTCGTCGGCGTCAGCGACCTCGTCATCGTCGAAACCGACGACGCCATCCTCGTCGCCCGCCGATCCCAATCCCAGGATGTTGGCAAAATCGTCAAAGAACTGGCCGCCGAAGGCCACACCAGCCTCATCTAGCGCCACAACCCCACAGATCCCCGCTTGTCATTCCCGCAGGGAATCTGCTTTTGCTGTTTTCGCCGGATGACCCAACCCAAGCCGCGCCCTCGATTCAGACTCCCGCCGCAAACCCCGCCGCGGCCACGCGTCCAATCCCCCGCAGCATCGCCTTCCTGGGCCACTGCCCAGCCTCATCCGCAAAGAAGATCTCGCCCACACGCTTCTGCGCCGGGCGATAGTACCAGCGCGTCAGCAACGCCAGGTCGCCCACACGGCGCAGCCCATCGGTTGCCGCTCCGCTTCGCGCCTCCAGCCGCTGCAGCGTCTCTTCCAGCCGCAGGCTCAGCGTCTCACGTCCCGCACTGGCCAACTCCAGCGGCACAGGCTCCAGCAAAACCGGCTGCGCATACAGCGAACTCGATCCCGACCCTTCATTCTGCATCCGCATCCCCAGTGTTGAAAACAACTCCGGCCCATGCAGCGCACCTTCGGCAAACAGATACAGCGCCACCGCATCCGCTTCTGCCGCCGGCAGCGCCACGCACGCGCGCAGCTTCGCCAGCGGACGCACCAGCTCCGCAGCCAGTCCGCTCACCGCTTCCACCTGTTTCGCCTGTCCATGCAGCGCCGCCGCCTGCTCAAACTCCAGTTCTGCCGAGGCTTCGTCGCGCGCCGCGCTCAGCACGCGCAACCGGCTCTCGCCGCGCGTCGCCAGAAACGCCTCCACCGCCGCGGCCTCTTCGCCATAGCGCGCATCCGTGCAGCCGCCAAAGCACGGCGCCAGGCACTTCTTCATCTCCGAATACACACAGCCCGGATGCGATGGGTCGGGACTCAGATTCTCCTCACACCGCCGCAACAGAAACAGCTTCAGCACCTCTTCGCCATAGCGCTCGGCCGCCGCACGCGACGGAAACGGACCATACAGCCACGCCTCCTGTTCGCGCGGCACGCGCGTCGGCACACGCGTCGTCACGCTCAGCCGCGGATACGCGTTCGCCCCATGAAACCGCACCAGCGCCGGCATTCGCAGATGCATCCGCTCCAGCGCTCGCTCGCCATACAGCTCCACCAGCAGTTGAAACTGCGTCGCCTGCGCCTCCAGCGCCGAACCCACCACCCGCCACTCGACCTCGCGCACACGCGCCGCCAATTGCAACCGTCGCGGACGCGCCGGATCGGCCACCAGCAGCCGCCCCAGCCTTCGCCGAAGGTCCGCCGCCACGCCCACATACGGTTGCGTCCCGGCCTCGCCGCGCAGCGCAAACACCGCCATCCGCCGCGCCGGCAACGCCTGCAACAGTGCCTCCGGCTCTGCCGAAGAGAACGCAGCCGACTCTGGCAGCAAAGCACTCATCACGCCCCCGCGATCGTCATCCCTTCCACACACAGCGTCGGCGAAGCCACCGATCCGCGAAACTCCAGATCGTCGCCAATCGCCACAATATTGCGAAACATCTCCTTCAGGTTGCCTGCAATCGTGATCTCTTCCACGGCATGGGTCAGCTCCCCATCTTCAATCCAGACTCCCTCCGCGCCGCGTGAATAATCTCCCGTCACCTGGTTCACGCCAAATCCCATCAGGCTCGTCACATACAGCCCGCGCGTAACCGACCGCACCATCGCCTCCGGAGAAACCTTCCCGGGACGCAGATACAGATTCCCCGCGCCCACCCCGCCGCCCGACCCGTTGCCCGTCGAGCGCAGCCCCAGCTTGCGCGCGGCATAGGTATTCAGAAGCCACGTCTCCAGCACGCCATCCTTCACCACCGTCGTCGCTCGCGTCGGCAGCGCGTCGCCGTCAAAGGGCCGCGAGCCAAATCCTGCCGTTCCGTTGGGCAACACCATCGCGCCGTCATCCACAATCGTCACCTCCGGCGCGGCAACCGGCTCACCCAGCCGTCCCTTCAAAAACGACGCCGACCGCCAGATCGCATCCCCGCTCGCCGCTTCCCACAGATGTCCCAGCAGCGTGCGCGCCGCCTCCGGCGCAAAGACAATCGTCGCCTGCTGCGTCGCCACGCGTCGCGCTCCCAGCTTCCGCAGCGCGCGTCGCGCCGCTTCTTCGCCCACAGCCTCCGGTGTCTCCATCTCCTTCAGCCTTCGCGCGCTTGTCCACCAGCTCTCCCGCTGCATCGCGCCCGCCTCGTCCATCGCAATCGGCACCGCCGAAATCCCGCAATGGCTCGATCGATACTCGCCCACAAATCCCCGTGAATTGGCCAGAATCCGACGCGCCGTCGCCGCGCTGAACGACCCTCCGGCCGAGTTGCGAATCCGCGCATCCGCTCCCCGCGCCGCATCCTCCGCGCGTCGCGCCATCGCAATCCGCTCCGCGACCGGCAGCGCATACACATCCTCAAACCACAGCGGCAGCTCCACCCCGCAAACGCCCATCTCCGCCGCTTCGGCCAGCCCCGCGCAAGGGTCCGGCTCGGTCATTCGCACCAGCGCCATCGCTCCGCTCACCAGCTCCGCCAGCCCTTCGCGCGTCAGATCGCTCGTCGAAGCCGACGCCGACGACTGCCCCACAAACACACGCAGTCCCACGCTCCGCGACCCAGACTCTTCCAGCGTCTCCACCTCACCCATCCGCACCGTCACGCTGAACTCGTCGCTTTCGGAAACTCCCACCGCCGCATCGCTCGCCCCCGCGCGCAACGCCTGCCGCACCACATCCACAGCCAGCATGGAAAGTTCATCGGCACTCGCCGTCAACGATGCGGAGGAAGATACAGCAGAAGAGGTAGAACGCGCGCCAGCAGTCATAGTCCTACGGTATCAAAGCCGCATTCCCCCGCCACATTCCCTGCCCGCCTGCCCAACTCGCACTTTCCCGCCCTTGTCTGTGCCGTTACGGATTCGGATACCGCCACGCAAATCGTCCTTCACAACTCATGCCGAGTCTTCGCCCAGTGTGTTACGTTTTCGTTGTTCCCCTTGCTCATAACCCGTTGAACGTTTTCTGTTGTGTTTTTTGCTGTCCTTATTCCTGCCGTCCTTTTTCCCGTTGTGCGTGCGCTTCAGCAGAACTTTTCCGGAGAGTCCAGCATGCCCGTGCCATTCCCCCCCTCAATGGTTTCCGTCGTCAGTGATCCCGTATCGCCTCTCGCCTCTTCCAACCTGACTGCACAGCCCGATTCGCAGCCCCGACCGCGACGTTCCCGCACCTTGTCCGCGCTTGTTCTCGTCGCTGCCGCCTTCTGCCTCGGTGCACCTCTGCTCGCGCAATCCACCTTCGGCTCCATCGCCGTCGGCACCCCGTCGGCCAGCCAGAACGTCACCGTCACCGCACAATCCGCCGGAACCGTCGCGACCGTCGATGTCCTCACCCTCGGCCAAACCGGCCTCGACTACGCAGCCTCCGCCAGCGGTACCTGCGCCAGCGCCAATCTCTCCGTCGGCAACACCTGCACCGTCCCCGTCACCTTCACGCCCGCCGCGCCCGGCCTGCGCCCGGGAGCCGTCCTGCTGCTCGACAGCTCCGGAAACCGCCTCGGCGTCACCTTCCTCACCGGCTCCGGCTCCGGCGGACTCGGCGTCTTTCTCCCCGGCACCATGCAAACCATCGCTGGCGACGGCTCATGGACCTCCGTCCTCGACGGCAATCTCGCCACGCAGGCCGATCTTGACCTGCCCGAAGGCGAAGTCCTCGACGGCGCTGGCAATCTCTACATCGCCGACAGCGCGCACAACCGTATCCGCGAAGTCAGCGCCTCCACCGGCATCATTTCCACCCTCGCCGGCAACGGCAACTCCACCTACACCGGCGACGGCGGACTCGCCGTCAACGCCACCCTCAACACCCCCACCAGCGTCGCCCTCGACGGCGCAGGCGATCTCTACATCGCCGATTCCCGCAACAACGCCATCCGCCGCATTGTCCTTGCCACCGGCATCATCACCACCGTCGCCGGCAACGGCACCGCTGGCTCCGGCGGCGACGGCGGCCCGGCCATCTCGGCCACGCTCAACAATCCTCTCGGCGTCTCCGTCGACAGCGCCGGCAATCTCTACATCGCCGACAGCTACAACCACAAAATCCGTGAAGTCAACTCCACCGGCACCATCGCCACCCTCGTCGGCAACGGCACCACGCAGGGCAACGGCTCCGGCAGCTACAGCGGCGACGGCGGTCCGGCCACCGCCGCCGGACTCAACTACCCCTACGCCGTCGCCTTTGACCCCGCCGGCAACCTCTACATTCCCGACTCGGCCAACAACCGCATCCGCGTCGTCAACGCCGCTACGCAGGTCATCACCACCTTCGCCGGCAACGGTGTCCTCGGCTACTCCGGCGATGGTGGCCCGGCCACACAGGCCCAGCTTTACTCACCCTCCGGCATCACCTTCGATCCCGCCGGCAATCTCTACATCGCCGACACCCAGAACAACCGCATCCGCAAAGTCAGCGCCGCCACCGGCATCATCTCCACCCTCGCCGGCAACGGCATCGGCTCTTACACCGGCGACAACGCCAGCGCCTACGCCGCCGGCATCTACGGCCCCTACGGACTCACCCTCGATCCCCAGGGCAACCTCCTCATCGCCGATTACTTCGACCACCGCATCCGCCGCATTCAGGTCAATCTCGCCACCTTCAATATCGTCCGAAACCCCGTCCGTCAGGGCAGTAAATCCCCCACACTGCCTCAGACGCTCGAAGACGACGGCACCGCTGCCCTCGACCTCACATCCATCACGCCCGACTCCAACTCCGCCCTCGATCCCACCGTCACCACCTGCTCCACCACCACGCCGCTCGCCCTCAACAACGACTGCGTCCTCGGCGTTCAATTCGCCCCCAACACCTCCGGTAACCCGCTCACCGCCACCATCAACACCGCCGCCAACTCCGACAACTCCCCGCTCCTCATCCAGATCACCGGCGACGCCACCGCCGTCAACTCCACCACCACCGTACTCCTCGTCACACCCAGCCCCGCCGCCAGCTTCGGACAATCCATCGCTCTTCAGGCCACCGTCACCACCGGCTCCGGCACCGGCGCGCTCACCGGCACCATCAGCTTCAGCGACGGCAGCAAGACCATCATCTCCGGCCTTCCCATCAGCTCCTCCGGCACAGCCAGTTACGCCGTCAACAATCTCACTGTCGGCCTTCACTCCCTCACCGCCAGCTACAGCGGAGACTCCGGCCACTTCGCCAGCACTTCCACTCCGCCCACGTCGGAAACCGTCAACGAAGCCACAGCCACCACCCTCGCCACCAGCGCCAATCCCTCCAGCGTCGGCGCCGCCGTCACCTTCACCGCCACCGTCACCGCGCCCAACGGCGGCGGCCTCGTTCCCGACGGCTCCGTCAACTTCCTCGACAACGGAACCGTGATCGGCACCGCCACGCTCAACCCTGCCGGCACCGCCACTTTCACCACCTCCACGCTCGCCAACGGACAACACTCCATCACCGCCGTCTACGGCGGCGACAGCGCCAACTACATCCTCGGCAGCTCCTCCACCGTCCTCACCCAAAACGTCACCGCGCCCACCACCACCGCCGTCGTCGCCGCGCCCAATCCCTCCGGCTACGGCGTCGCCGTCACCTTCACCGCCACCGTCTCGCCCAGCGGCAGCGTCACCCCCACCGGCACCGTCAACTTCCTCGATAACGGCGCGCAGATCGGCAGCGGCACGCTCAGCGGCTCACCCGCCACCGCCTCGTTCACCACCTCCACGCTCCCCGCCGGCCAGCACTCCATCACTGCACAGTATCTCGGTAGCTCCGGCAACGGTGCCAGCAACTCGGCGCCTTACAGCCTCACCGTCTCGCCCGTGCAAACCACCACCACCGTCAGCGCCGCGCCCAATCCCGGCATCGCCGGGCGACCCGTCATGCTTGCGGCCGCCATCCATGTCCTTCAGGGATCCACCATTCCCACCGGCACCGTCACCTTCACCGACGGTGCCACACCGCTCGGCACCGCCACCGTCAACAGCTCCGGCACAGCCGCCCTTCAGGTCAACCTCGCCGCCGGCCAGCACTCCATCACCGCCGCTTACTCCGGCAGCGCCAACGATGGCTCCAGCAACTCGCTCGCCTATCCGTTCACCGTCCAACTGGCCACCACGCAGGTCGCTCTCACCGCCGCACCCAATCCCGCGCTCGTCCTCGCCCAGGTCCTGTTCACCGTCAAGGTCACCGGCAACGGCGGCACACCCACTGGAGCCGTCACCCTCATCGTCGATGGCAAATCCACCGCCACCGCCAACCTCGACGCCACCGGCACCGCCACCCTGCCCATCTCCACGCTCCCCGTCGGCACACACACCATCAGCGCCAGCTACGTCGGCGACGCCAACGACGCCGCAAGCGCTTCCACCGCGCTCAATGAGGTCATCCAGCCCATCCCCACCGCCACCGCGCTTGGCGTTACCACCACCGGGACCAACACCGCCAACCAGCAGTCGATCCTCATTGCTACCGTCGTCGGCGTCAGCGGTCCCACACCCACCGGCACCGTCCAGTTCCTCAACGGCTCCTCGGTCATCGGCTCCAGCGCCCTCGACTCCACCGGCGTCGCCACCCTCGTGCCCAATCTTCCCACCGGCACCTACTCCATCGTCGGCCAGTACAGCGGAGACGCCATCCACAGCCCATCCACCTCGCAGCCCGCTTCGCTCTCCACAGCCCCATCCACCTTCAGCCTCACGCTCACCCCACCCGCGCTCACACTCAAAACCGGCCAGAACGGCACCCTCACCGTCAACATCGCCTCCGTCAACCAGGCCTCCGACACCATCACACTCGGCTGCGCCAACCTGCCCGCCGCCGTCAACTGCCACTTCGCCACCAACGACCTCAAACTCATCGCCGGCGGAGCCGTCACCACCCAGCTCACCGTCGACACCAATAACCCGCTCAGCGGCGGCGCCAGCGTCGCTCTCCGCCCATCCGGCTTGCCCCGCTCACCCGGCGCCATTCACTCACCCAGACTTGCCAGCCAGCTCGCCGGACTGCCCGCCTTGCTGCCTCTGGTCGGCCTGCCCCTCACCGCGCTACTCGGCTGGCTGCTCTGGCGCGCACGCCGCCGCGCCCAGCGCTGGCTCGTGCTTGTCCTGCTCCTCGCCGTCTCCCTCGGTGGCCTCGCGCTCTCCGGCTGCGGAGGATTCTCCCAAAACACCGCCTCACCCGGCACCTACACCATCCAGGTCACCGGCATCGGCACGCAAAGCAACCAGACCCACTACGTCAACCTCACGTTGACCATCACCCAATAGAACCTGACCCGGAAAACCCGCACCCGCTACACTTCGGAGAGGACATGCGTAGGCCTTTACTTCTGCTTTGCTTTTTCGTCACCACCCTCACCGGCCTCGCGGCACACGCGCAGGTCACCGAATCCGCCGATGCCGGCGGCATCGTCGTCTCCGTCGGCGCCGAGGCTTCCTACTACTCAGTCGGCTACGGCCCACGCCAGCTCGCCGGCTTCGCAGCCTTCGTCGACGCCGAACCCAAAGGACGACCCGGCATCGAAGCCGAATACCGCAACCTGCTCTGGCGCCAAACCGCCAACGTCCATCTCTCCACATGGCTCATCGGACCGCGTTACGGCTTCCACGACTTCCACCGCTTCCAGCCTTACGTCAAAGTCCTCGTCGGCGACGGCCTCTTCAACTTCCCCTACAACTACGCTCACGGCAGCTACTTCGTCGTCGCCCCCGGCGGCGGCGTCGATTACCACCTCAACCGTCGCATCTCCTTCCGACTCGCCGACGTCGAATATCAGGACTGGCCCCAGTTCACCTTCGGCAACATGAGTTCCTTCGGCATCAGCTCCGGCCTGCGCATCCGCGTCTATTAACCCCCCACCACACGCATTCCATCCTTCATTCCCGCAGCAAATCCGCCTCTGCGCTCACCCTTCAATGCCGCCAGCGCTCAAACGCCACTTCCACCACCGCCGTCAGCACGCTCATCGCCGCCATAAACCCACGCGCCCGCTGCCAGTTCTGTTCATGCCGCTCCATCCTCCGTTCCAGCTCGCAGATCCGTCCCGAACTCCCATCTCCCACCAGTCCCACCATCTGCGCCTTCAGCACGCTCAGGTCGCTCAACACCTGCGCCTCAAACTCATTCATCATTCGCATCTCGCCCACTCCTTTTCCCTCACAGCGCCTGCGCCACCAGCGGCAAATTCACATACAGCGCCACCGAGTGCTCGGAATAATTCGGCGGCGTCGATCCGTCATACATCCGTATGTAAAACGCATCCGCCTCCGTAGCCCGTGGAATCTCAAACGTCTCCACCGTCGACCGGATCACCAGATCCGCATCCACTCCTGCCTGAAAGCTGAAATCCCTCCGTCGCACCTCAAATCCACCCCCCGTCGGCGCTGTGACTCCCGCATTCACCGTCAGCGTCGAGGCTCCAATCGCCGTCACCGTCAGCCCCGTCAGATCCGCCAGATACGTCGGCCCAATCACCGCCGGCAGCCACGTCGTCACCGGCACCGTCTTCGATGTCTTCACCGCCAGATCGTTCGCCCAGTCGTTGGCAAAACTGATCTGATAGTTCACCACATCCGGCGTTCCCGGCTTGTACGTCAGCTTCACCATCCTCACCGCCACCTGCTCGTTCAGATTCGCGCTCGGCGCCGTCAGCAGCAGCGCATCGCCCGGCCACACATCCTCCGTCAACCCCGTCGACCAGTTCGCGCTCGCCACCTTGTACGTCCCCTGCCACGCCGCGCTCACGCTCGATGCCGCCGCCACCAGCGCCTGCGCCGCATTCCGGCAATCCGCGCTCGACCTCGCCTTGGGATTCGTCACGCTCCCAATCCACTGCGCCGTCGCCGGCATCCCCACCGACTCCAGCGCCGCCTGGCTCGCCGTATTCACCCACCGCCCCACCGCCGTGCCCACCGTCCGATAGTGCGCCTCCACCAGCTCGCCCAGCACCGGAATATACCCCTTGTAAAACGTCATCGTTCCCGTCCGCAGCAGATGACACTCACCCCCCTCGGCAATCGTGCCCGTCCTTCGCGTCCGTGTTCCCTCGCCCGGCGGCGTGCTCCTCACCCAGCCCGATCCCAGATTCGTCATATACACGCTCCGGATCGAACCAATCAGATTCCAGCTATTCGCCACACACACCTGATAGCTCACCGGCGCATTCGCTATGCCCCCGTCATACAGCACCACCGGCGTCCCCGCAATCCCATTCACCACCGGCACCAACTCCAGCATCATCTGCGCCCCGGCCAGTTGATCCTCCCCGCCAAAGCTCACCGCGCCCGCATCCCCCACCACCCGATACACCTGCGTCACACGCTCCGTCAGCGGACAATGCACCCGCGCCCGCAGCGTATACTGCTGCGTCGAATCAATCGCATACGACGGCCCGGCCACCACCCCGCTCACCACCGGCGCCACGCTCACCGCGCCTGTCCCCTGCGCCGACATCACCTCAAACCCCGCCACACAACCCGCCAGATTCACCCCGCTCCCATACAACCCGCCCACAATCCCCGTGCTTCCCGGCGCAAGCTGCACCCCGTTCAACTCCAGAAACAGCGAACCGCCCGCCTCCACCGGATCGCGCCACACCAGCGCCGTCTGCCCATCCGCGCCCGTGCCGCCGTTCATCGTCAACCCCGCCCCAGTCAGCGAAAAATACTCGCTCGCTCCCGTAAACATCCAGTTCCGCGTATCGATCACCGGCTCGTTGAACAGCTCGTTGTTGATAATCCGCGCCTCCGGCGTCGTCTCAAAAAACGGGTCTTCATTCAGCGGAAACGTCACCGTCACCCCATCGCCCAGCAAATACTCCGTCACATACGCCCACGGCTCGCTCGCCCCACACACCGTCACATCGTTGGCCAGCGCCCGCTCCACGCTCGCCGTCATCGTCAGGTTGCTCAGCACCAGCGTCCCGTTGGCTTCATTCAGCGTATGCAACGTCGTGCCCACAGGAGCCGCCGTCACACGCCCGCCCACCGCGCGATAGCTCGCCCGCGCCTGCGCCGCCACCAGACCCACAGACTCGCTCCACCGCCAACCCGGATCCGGCATAAAATTGCCCACCGGCAAGGCCATCGCTGCCGTGTTCAGCCCGCTCACATCCAATCCCGCCAAACCACTTCCCAGCGGAATCGCCGCGCCCAAACCCGTCTGACCTGGCCCCGTCTGGCCCGCATGAGCCGTCAGCGTCTGCATCGCTTCGCCCGCCGTCAAACCCGTCACTCCCGACGACGGCGTCATCGGCTGCATATTCAGCAACAGCTCATCACTCACCGCCTGCAGCGCCCAGCGATAGATCGGTCCCGCCGTACCCACTCCGGCAAATTCCGGCAACGGCGCCACCGCCAGATAACCGGTGAAAAACACCGTCCCGTCATCGCCCTCCACCAACACCGGCTGGTTCCGCTCAGGCGTCGGCAACGCGCTCGCCTGTCCCAGCGTCACCCAAAGCAAACACACCGTCGGCTCATTCAGCTTCCGCTCCACCGTCAGCGGGTGCACACTGTCCAACGCCGCCGAATAATCCACATTGTTGATCGTCACCTTCATCGCCGCGCACTCCGTTCCTGTCCATCCGCTCAACCGTCTGCAAACAAAAAAAGGAGGTGAGCGCCTCACGCTCACCTCCCGCTTCCATCTCTTTTTCGTCCTATGCCGCTTGCCGCTCCCGCGTCGTTTTCAGGTCATCCATCACCGGCACCACCGCCAGCGCGCCCAGCACCACCGCCAGCGGCAACAGAAATATCCACCCCACACGCTCGAACCCCACCGCGCCCGCCAATCCACCCACAAAAAACAGCAGCACCAGCGAAGACAGTAACCGCAGGCTCAACACGTCGGCAGCGCTCATCGGCTGGCTGCGAACCAGCCTTCCAAAGATCCACCGCCCCACCAGAATCCCCGTGTCCGTCACCATCCCCGTCACATGCGTCGTGCGAATAATCGCATGAGACAGCTTCGTAATCACCGCATTCTGCAGCCCCATCGCAAAACACACATACCCGATCGCCAGCAGCAGATTCCACTCCAACACCCGCGCACCGACCAGTGCGAAACCGGCCAGCAGCAGCGCCTCCATCAGCAGCGGCAGCGCGTACTCGCTCGTCATCCGACGCGCCCGCGCCACTCGAATCAAAAGCGTCGTCAGCACCGCTCCGCTGAAAAACGAAACCACCGAAACCACGCCAATCGCAAACAGACGCAAACGACCCGTCGCCAGATCATCCGACATCGCCGCCACCACGCCCGACATGTGCGACGTATAGTGACCCAGCGCCAGAAAACCACCCGCATTCACCGCTCCGGCAATCAGCGCCAGATACCGCGCCAGATGCCGATTTCCGCGCTTCGTCCGCCTCGCTCCCGTCAACCGCCTCAGATAATACACCGGCATCGTTCTCCCCGCTCCTCAGCCCATCCACTCCATCGCACATTCCCCTCCAGAATATCTCCACCCCCACAACGAAATGGAATCAACCTTCACCTCAGCCCCGCCCTTTTGCTTGTCATTCCCGCAGGGAATCCGCTTTTTTTTAGCATGTTCCACCACCACCAGCGCCCGCACAGCCGCTCCATGCAAAGGTTAAATCAGCGCATGGCTCGCCGGCAGGAAGCTCCGATAACACAGCACCAGCTCCCCATCCAGCGGATCCGTCACCGGCAACGCCCGGCACAGCGCCGTCAGCGGCATCTGTTCCAGTGTTCCCTGGTACTTCGGCGTCACCACCAGCGGCTTCAGCCGTTCCTCCACTTCCAGCGGAGTCGGCTTCGACGGCACCAACGGTTTCTCCACCGATCCCACCACCGGCTGCAACCGCGGATAGTGATAAAAAATCCGCTCACCCTGGCTGCCCTCCAGCACAAACAGCGCCGACCACTCCGGAAAGAAACTTCCGCCCTCGCGGTCCACAAATCCCACCATCGCCTGCGCCTTCATTCCCGTCGTCGGCGCGCCGGCAATCAGCGGCTCGGCCAGCGTCAGTCCCGCCGTCGTCACCGCCCCCACGCGTGCCACGTTGTACGTCACGCGCCGTATGTAATTCACATCCGTCAGCGCCGTCTTCACATATGACCCGCTCACGCCCGTGCCCACATACCCCGTCTGCCCCGTGTAATCCACATCCACCGCCACCATCTGCCCAGCAGCAAAACTGGCCGCGTCAGCCTGCGTCATGGGCAGAAACGTCGCCGTCCCGCCCGTCTGCACCGTCACCGCCGGAATCGCCGTCCCGCCATCCGGCGAAGCCGCAGCGTCGGACATCGGAGCCAGCAGATTCATATGCTGGCTGCCTGCCGCCAGCGCCATCGTCAGCTTCGTCCAGCTCAAAAAGTGAAACGAAACCTGCGTATCCAGCAGCTCCCAGCTTTGTTCCAGCACCGTCGGCGGCATCCCCGTCACCACCGGCACCAGCTTGCCCATCGGCTTCCTCACAAAATCCCGCACCCACCCCAGCGAAATCCACGGCGCCGGCGGGGAGTCCAGATTGAACTCCCCCTCCTCCGACGCGTCGAACAGCATCGGTGTCCCTGCCGTCCGATTCACTGGCGCAAAATACGCGCGTACCCTCCGCACCACCGGCGCTGCCGCCCAGTATGTACTCGCTGTTCCCATCTCACTCACCCGCTTCCTGGTAGCTGTACACCATCACCCGCGCCGAACGCGTCAGCCTGTCCCGCTGCACCACCATCGGCGTATACACCGGCTCATCCCAGAACACCTGCGTCAGCATCGCCTGCGGCGGCGAGACCGCATAGTTCACCTTCGGCGTCTGAAACGGCGTCATCATCTCCATCAACTCCAGATCCATCTCCGTCATCGACCGCCCGCGATCCAACCCGCCAAACGCCTGCGTCCCCAGCGTCGAATAGATCACCTCACACTCGGCCGCCACCAGCGGCAGCGCCTGATCCATATCCACCGCCAACCCCAGCCATCGCAGCACAAACACATCCGTCGGAACCAGCGGAAACGCCGTCCCTCCAGCCGCCTGTGCAAACGGCGCTTCCGCTTCTTCCACCAGAATCCCAGGCCGCACCGCCGACCGCAGCAGAATCGTCCGCTGCGGATTGATCCCCTGCAGCCGCGTCCGCAACGCCAGATAAAAAGAGTCCTTCGCATTCTGCATCTCGTCGCCCTCAACCTTTACGTTTCGTTGTTCCCAGTGCTTCCCCAGCTCGCCATTCCCACTGCGAATCCGCTTTTGCGCCCGTAACCGTCCACCCAGGCCATCCCGCGACCACCGGGAGCGCCACCGCGCGAACGCGCAGCCGCTCCATGCAATGGTCAGAGTGCTTCGGTTCCCGCTTCGCGTACCAGCAGCCGATACAGATACACCGTGCCCATCGCCTCGTTGGCTGCTACGGACTCGATCACATAGCTTTGTCCGGCCATCGTCACCGACATCGTCATCGAAAACAGGCTCTGTGCCGAAGTCAGATTCATCGACGCCACCTCTGCCTCGACGCTCGTGGCCGACATCAGCATCTCCCACCGCGGCATATCGCCCTCACGCCACGTCGGCGGCAGCTTCCGCATCAGCACCGGTGAAATCGCCACCTGTTGAAAGTTGTTCGCCACCAATCCCACTTCGCTTTGTTCGGTGTCAGGATTTGCGCCCGTCACCTGCAAATACGCCGTCGTCCCCGCCACCGTCCGCAGAATCGCGTCCGTCAGCATCTGCGGTATCGCAGTTCCCTCTCGTGATGCCGTATCGCTCATCGTCGTCACCCCAGCCTGTTCGCAATGTAGGGCCGCAGCAGCGCCTGCACCGTCTGGTCAATCAGTGTCGTCCCAAAATATTGCAACCACATCGTGTCCACCCTCGACCGCTGCACATTCAGCGAGGGTTGCGCCTGCGCATTCTTCACAATCTGCGCGCACGCCGTCTTGATATCGTCGCCAATCACCGCCAGTCCCGCCGTATACGTCACCTCAACCTCGTTGTACGGCAGCCCCATCAGGTTCCAAGGCAGCGTCAGAATCCCCGTATTCGGGTCAAAATCCACCGTCGTCGGATCCAGCGCCGACCACTCCCCCGGCAGCGAAAACGCCAGCGCCGCATCCAGCAGCGGCACCACCGGCAAGTCACCTCGCCGTGGCCACGCATACTTGCCCTGCATCGAGATCAGCGGACTCGTCGCCGGTGCCAGCGGCGCCAGCGGCAGATAACTCATCATCACCGTCTGCGAACCGCTCACAATCCGCGACCGCTCCGTGTACTGCGTAATGTTGATATCCGGCCTGCGGCAATAGGAGTTGATCAGCGCCGTCGCCGATGTCACCCAGTCCGCGCTCGTCCCCGCCGGCAAACCGTAATTCGTATAGTCCTGTGGCAACAGATACGCCATCGCTCATCCCCCTTCGCTCACTCGCCTTGCTTTCACGGTTACTTCTGCCCTTGCTTCTGCTTCTGCTTTTGCTTCTGCTTTTCTTGTTGTCATTCCCGCAGGGAATCTGCTTCTGTCCTTCCACCCGCAAACCGCAGCCAACCGCGCCCCCCGGGAGCGCCACGGTTGTCCGTGGCGACCGAAGGTCGCGGCTGCCCCACGCAGTGGTCGCGGCTGCTCCACGCAGTGGTTATCGGTCGACGAGCACCTGATAGTGCGCGTAGTTGGCGCCCTTCACCACCACGCCGCCAAACTTCACGGCAACGTACTGGAGAGTGAGCGAGTTCGGCAGACCCAGCTCGAAGATGCGTGGAGCCGGATCGCCCAGCCAGTGGTACTCGATCAGGTCTTCGGTCACAATGTAGGCCGGCAGCACCGCTGTGCCCGAGCCAGGAGTGCCTGTGTAACCGAGGCTCCAGTCCGGAATCAGCGGCAGGTCGCCCGCCTGCGTCGAAAGCATCTTCACCGTCACGCCGCCGGTAATGTTATCCGTCCGCAGCACCACGTTGAACTCGGTCTTCATCTCCTGGTCAATCAGGTCCAGCAAGACTGGGTTGGCATAGATCGCCGTCGGTCGCACGCGATAGCCATTGCTGGCCACCATCTGCGCCACCGTCGTCTTCAGCCCGTTCACAATCGACTGCGTCGTCGAGACCGTCGTCGTATTGCCGCCCGCCACAATCTGCGCCGTCGCGCCCATATACTGGGTCGTCGTCGGTGCCGTCAGGCTGGTGTCGTTGCCGTTCCACAACGCCACGTCGTGCGCCACCATCAGCCCGCTCACGGTATCCGCCAGGTCCTTGGCCTGCAGATACGCAAACTGCTGCTGCTGATTGCCCAGCTCCACGTCGAAGAGGTTGTAGTTCATCTGCGCCACCAGCGCCTTCAGCGGCACAGCCCGCTCCACGCGTGTCGGACTCACCACCGTCGGCGTAATCGCGCGCGGATTCACAAACGCCGCCGTGCCCGCATTCGGAATCGCCGTCTCCTCGAAGTACCGTGAAGGATGACCCGTCGCCGGAACCTGCTTGATCCGCTGTCCAAACGGACTCGATCGCCGACAGATGTCGAAGATCTCCGTCTGGTACATGGGAACTTCAATCGCTCCAGGTCCGATGTAATCGGCCGCCGCATGAATGTCTGCAAAACTGATGTTCATATCGCTCTTTCCGCCCGCTTCCGGGCCTGGTGAGTAGAAACCCACTGGTTATCGCAACCGCA
>DAIDKP010000012.1 GCA_027449965.1 Acidobacteriaceae bacterium | reverse complement strand
CTGGGTGATCTGCTGGCCCGCGCCGGACTGCTGGCCACCGGATTCCTGCCCGATGGCTGGATTCGCTCCCTTGTTTTGGATGGAGCCTGGAAGGGCGTCAGCTCGGTTCTGGTCTTCCTGCCGCAGATTCTGCTTCTCTTCCTGTTTATTGGCATTCTGGAGGACTCCGGCTATCTGGCCCGCGCCGCGCTGATTGCCGATCGCGTCATGCGCACCATCGGGCTGAATGGCAAGGCCTTCATTCCGCTGCTTTCCGCGTATGCCTGCGCTGTTCCAGCCATCATGGCCACGCGCACCATTGAAAACAAGCGCGACCGGCTGGCAACCATCCTGGTCACCCCGTTCATGACCTGTTCGGCACGGCTGCCGGTGTACATGCTTTTCATAGCGGCGTTCATTCCGCCCATTGCCTATCTTCATGGGCTGGTCGGGCTGCAGACGCTGGTCATGCTGGGACTGTACGTGCTCGGGTTCCTGGCCGCACTGGCCACGGCTCGGCTGTTGAAAAGCTCCATCCTTAAATCCAGCCAGACCCCGTTCATTCTTGAGCTGCCGCAATATCGCATGCCCACCCTGCGCTCGCTTGGACTGCGCGTCTGGGATCGCGCCTGGGTCTTTTTGCGCCAGGCTGGAAGCATCATTCTGGCAGTGACACTGGCACTCTGGGTATTGGCGAATTTTCCCCGCCACAACGGTGTGGCTCCGCTGCTGTCCGAGAGCGTGATCGGACGGCTGGGCCACTGGATGGAACCGGCCATTGCGCCGCTTGGCTTCAACTGGAAGATTGGCATCGGTCTGATCTCGAGCGTTCTGGCGCGCGAAGTGATGGTGGGCACCATGGGAACGCTCTATGGAGCCGACCCGCAAACGCAATCCCTCAGCCTGCAGACGGCGCTGCACCATGATCTTTCCCTGGGCGGAGCCATTGCCCTGATGGTCTTTTTCGCCTTTGCCATGCAGTGCACCTCCACCATGGCGGTGGTCAAACGCGAAACCAACAGCTGGCGATGGCCGGCACTGCAGTTCACCTACATGCTGATCCTGGCCTACGGAGCAGCTTTCGTCGCCAACTGGGCAGTCCATCTGCTTTGAATCGACCAGCCTGTGACGAAGCAAGCACCCCTTGCAATCATCCTTTCGCAGTCGTAAATCCATTCTGCTCGAAACGATATACTGAATCCACAGGTCAACGGGTGACGCTGCAGCGTCCCTCCAGTCCAAACAAGTAACCGGCAGGAAAACGTTGCGCAGGGCACTTCCTCAATCTGCGCACGACAGGAGACGGCGTTGGCAGCCTTCGGCTTTGCGTGGAAATCCTTACTTCGCCAACGCAGCCGATCCATGCGTCCCCAACGGACTTTTCAGTGCATTGCCCCTCTGATTGCGGCATTCGCTCTCCATCTCCTCGGTTTTGGGCCTTCTGTTGCCCGTGCATGTCCCAATACAACACACACGGCTGTCCCCGGCGCATCCGACGTGGGCTCTTCGGGAAAGGCAAAATCTCCAGCCCCAGCTATTCAGGCCAAGGCAACGATTCTTCCCCACGCTCAGGAACTTCCGCATATTCTGGTTCCCGTCCTGCCGGGCGAGCCCCATCTGGCCGACTTTCTGGCCTCCACGCCTACCTCCAAGGCGGCACGCGCCATGCTGCGCATCCGCAAGTTTGTGCAGCGCTATCCCGAAGACGGTTCCCCTCCCACCGAGCCAACGACCGCCTACGTCGGCTATACGCATGAAAACCTGTATGTCGCCTTCGTGTGCAAGGATGACCAGCCGTCAGCCATCCGCGGCCACATGCTGCAGCGGGACAATCTCAGCGATGACGACTTTGTCCAGATCATGATCGATACCTTTGCCGACCAGCGAAGGGCATTCCTGTTTCGCGTAAACCCCCTTGGCATTCAGGCCGATGCGCTCTATACGGAGCTGACAGGGACAGACTTTTCCTTTGATACGGTCTGGGACAGCTGGGGGCAGAAAACCTCCACCGGCTGGGTTACGCTCATGCGCATCCCCTTTGCCAGTCTTTACTTTGACAAGGCAGCCAACGGCTCGCAACGAACCTGGGGACTGTTGTTTTCCCGCACCATTTCCCGCAAAAACGAGTTCGCCAACTGGCCTGCCGTTCGGCATAATATTGCCGGCCAGCTTACCCAGGAGGCGCTGGCCGAGGGCTTTGAGAACATCGAAAGCGGCAAGAACTGGCAGTTCATTCCCTACGCACTGGCCCACAGCCAGCGCCAGTTGAACACTGTCGATCCGACCAATCCCTATTTCAGCAATCTCAATCTGCAGGGCTATACCGGTCTGGACACCAAATTCATTCTGCACAACAGTCTGGTGCTGGACATGACCTTCAATCCGGACTTCAGCCAGATTGGCATCAACAATCCAGCCCCACCCAACCAGCGATTTCCCTTCTACTTTCCGGAGCTGCGTCCGTTCTTTATCGAGAATGCCAGCTATTTTCAAACCCCGTTCAACATCTACTACACGCCGAATATCGTCATGCCGCAGTTTGGCCAGCGACTGACCGGCAAAGTGGGCCCATGGGCGATTGGCCTGCTGAACGTCGATGATCGCAATCCCGGCCTGCAGGTGCCTCCGACCAATCCCGACTACGGATCCCGGTCCCACTACTACATTGGCCGCATCAACCGCGATATTGGCCCGCAGTCCAATCTTGGGGCCATCTATTCGGATTACGAGTATCTCAACTCCTTCAATCGCAACGGGGGCGTGGACTATCGGGCAAGGATTGGCAAGCGCTGGACCTGGATTGGGCAGGCCATCACGTCGGAGACCAGAAACCCCGACAATTCCTGGCAAAGTGGACAGGCCTACTATCAGGCGCTCTACTACTCCGATCTGCATCGCAATTTCATCTGGAAATACCGCGACGTTGCGGCAGGCTATCTGACCAAAAGTGGATTCTTTACCCGTCCGGACGTGCGTCAACCCTATGGATCAGCGTCGTACACCTTCCGACCGCAGCACAGCATTCTGCTCTCCCACACGCTGGGCACCTATGCGGAGCGCATCTGGGACCACACGGGCCTGCCCCTGGATTTTTATCTCAATCCCTACTATTCGCTGAACTTTGTCCGCAAGACATCGGTGTCCTTCTTTGCCGATCTCGGTCAGGACCGGCTGCGGCCCAGTGACTATCCGGCATTGGCTGCCAACGTGGAGTACCAGACCCGGATCGCAGGTGGCGCCATCAGCACCTCTCCCAACCCGCAAGTCTACCTGCGCTATCGCTACTACGGCGGACAGGATGTGAACTATGCGCCGGTCAACGGCCTTGGACCGAACCCCATGCATAGCTCATCCCAGAAGATCAATTACGAATTCAAGCCGACAGGTGCGCTGGACATCTCCGGATTCTATGAATTCGATCACTATACGCATCCCTCCAATGGAGATCTGGTCTATGACAGCCATCAGGCTGTCGCACGCTGGAATCTGCAGATGACCAAGGCCTGGTCCGTCAACTTCATCGGGGAATATATCGAGGAACAGCCCAACACGACCTACACCAGCACGCCCAACACCAAGGATGCCTTCGGGGATATTCTGCTCACCTATCTGCCCCATCCCGGAACAGCTTTTTATCTCGGCTACACCACCGATTACATCAACCTGAACGGGAATCTCTGCACCCGGCTCGCAGACGGCTATTGCAACACCAATGATCCCATCCTACCCACGATCACCACGCCCAGCCTGAACGATCAGCGGATTGTCTACATCAAGGTCAGCCATCTCTTCCGGTTCTAGCTGCCCTGGCAGCCAGCGCATTAGCAAAAGCTGTGAGAAACTGGTAATGAGCAGGCTTCTGCGTCGATGCAGAGTGTTCCGACACGCTCCACCAGATTCCAATCAGGCATTCCTCCCGGATAGCGCCGGTCGCCGCAGAGTGCGGCCCGCGAAGCGGAATGTGTGCCGGATGCGAAAGACAAAGGACCCATGATCAGCGTCAGCAATGTGACCATGCGCTACGGCTCGAAGCTCCTCTTCGAGGACGTAAGCGTCACCTTTACCCCAGGCCGCCGCTATGGCTTGACCGGGCCAAACGGTGCCGGAAAATCCACCTTCATGAAGATTCTTACCGGCGAACTGGAGGCACAAAAAGGCTCCGTCGTGCGTCCCCGCAAACTCGGCATCCTGCGCCAGGACCAGTTTGCCTTTGATGCCTATCGTGTAATCGATACCGTCATCATGGGCAACAGTGCGCTGTGGACGGCCATGGAGGAGCGTGACCGCATCTATGAAAAGGCGGAGCTGACCGATGAGGACGGCATGCGCCTGGGCGAACTGGAGGGCATTGTCGGCGACGAGGACGGATACACGGCGGAGAGCGATGCCGCAGTCCTGCTGCAGGGCCTGGATATTCCCGACGAGCTGCACGAACGCAAAATGAGCGAACTGCAGGGCGGCCAGAAGGTCCGCGTGCTGCTGGCGCAGGCGCTGTTTGGCAAGCCGGAGGCGCTGCTGCTGGATGAGCCGACGAACCATCTTGATCTGGAGTCGATTCACTGGCTGCGCGAGTTTCTGCTGGGCTTTCAGGGCACGCTCATCACCATCTCGCATGACCGCCATTTTCTGAATGCCGTGACGACGCACACGGCCGATATCGACTACCAGACGATCATCCTCTACACCGGCGGATATGACGAGATGGTGGTGGCCAAGACGCAGATTCGGAGCCGCCTGGAATCGCAGAATGAGCAGCGCGAAAAGAAGATTGCACAGCTCAATGAGTTCATCTCGCGCTTTGCCGCCGGTACGCGATCGACGCAGGTGACCAGCCGCAAGAAGGAAGTGGAACGGTTGCAGACGAACGAACTGGCGCGTTCCAACATTCAGCGCCCGTTCATCAAGTTTGAGCAGTTGCGGCCCAGCGGCAAGCATGTGCTGGAGTTTGAAGGCATCACAAAGTCGTATGGCGAGCAGACGGTGCTGAAGGATTTCTCCGCAGCCGTCATGCGCGGCGAAAAAGTCTGCCTGATGGGCCGCAACGGCGTGGGCAAGACGACGCTGCTGAAGTCGCTGCTGGCCGGAGTTCCCGATGTTGCCGACAAGGAGTTCACGCTGGACGCAGGCACGGTGAAGTGGGGCCATGAGGCGCAGATTGGCTACTTTCCGCAGGATGTGAGCGGGGTGATCGAACACGGAATGACCGTCTCGGACTGGCTGCACCAGTGGGATCCGAAGGTGACACGCGAGGAGATTCGCGGACTGCTGGGGCAGATGCTCTTCAGCGGCGAAGAAGGGTTGAAGCCGACCAAGGCGCTTTCCGGCGGCGAGTCGGCTCGGCTGCTTTTCTGCCGGTTGATGCTGCTCAAGCCCAACATTCTTGTGTTGGACGAGCCGACCAACCATCTCGATCTGGAATCGATCAATGCGCTGAACATTGCGCTGCAACGTTATGAAGGGACCGCGTTTCTGGTGACGCATGACCAGGATCTGATTGAAGAGGTGGGCACGCGGCTGTGGAACTTTGAACATGGCGCGATTGAAGACCACAAAGGACCGTATGAGGAGTGGGTCAGCAAAAGCTGACGCGCGCGGGAAGGCTGGTCAACGACGACTGGGGCCGCTGCGATCCGAGATCGCAGCGGCCCTTTTGTTCCGGAATCGCGAAGCGCGAACTACATGACTTTGTGCGCGAGCAGATCCTGATACTCGGTGTAGGCGTTGACGGATTTCAGTTGGTCGATGACCTGTGCCGCAGTGAGATGGGGCAGCTCGCCGGTGGAGTCGGCAAAGGCATACGCCGTGACTCCAACTGTTGCCGCGCCAAGGTTGAGGTCACGCTGGTTGACCTTGTCAAAGGTGTCGCTGGGCTTGTGGTGAATCAGGAAGTACTTGTCGACGGGCGTCCAAAGCACAAAGGCCGGAACGCCCTTGACGAGAAATGCGGACTCGTCGGTCTCAAAGGTGAACTCGCCATTGTTGCTGACTCCGCCGGCTCCGAGTGAGTCCAGCATGGGCTGGATCGTCTTCAGCGCGGCGCTCTCGTCCGCGCGCCCAAAGGCATACCAGCCTTTGGGTGCTTCAGCACCGGTATCTGTGACAAAGACACCCGCGCAGTGGCTCAGTTCGGCGGCGTGCTGCTGGACATAGCGAATCGAGCCGATGGTGCCTTCTTCTTCGCCGCCGAAGAGCACAAATCGCATCGTCCGCTTCGGCTTCAGCCCGGAGGCCATGACGGCCTGCGCAACGGCGACAACCGTCGCCGCGCCGGTGCCGTTATCCTGAGCGCCGGTGCCGGGATGCCAGGAGTCGAGATGGCCGCCGATGAGCACGTAATCGCCTGTGCCGTCGGTGCCAGGAATCTCAGCCACCACATTGTTCACGGTGACGTTTCTGCGGATGCGATTGGTGAAGCTGAACTCGACTTCAACCGCACCGCGCGCAAGCAGACGCTTCAGCAGCAGCGTGTCTTCCCGGCCCAGGTTGCCGGTGGGCAGATTGAACAGCGAGCCATCAAACGCGGTGACGCCGACGAAACTGGGTGCATTATTCGTGGTTCCAATGCCGAGGATCAGACCTTTGGCTCCGGCCTTGCCAATCGCGTCAAGCGCGTCAAAGAGCTTGCCAAATCCATCGGAAATAGCGCTGTCGATGGCCTCGCCATCGACCAGCACAATCGAGCCTTGAATCCTGCTGGCCTGCGCCTGGACACTGGCCACCTTCAATTCACTAAGGTAGTACACGTTGCCCCGCACTCCACCTTCCGGCGTGGACGGACTCCAGCCTTCGCTTTCAAGATGAAGCCGCTGTTCGTGGGGCGCAATCATGCGCGCGGTCGCCAGCGTCTCCGGCTCCCAGGTGGCGGGAATCTTCCAGCCTTCCTTGTGAATGTTGCTCAGGCCCAGTCGCTTGAACTCGGCCACAGCCCAGTCGGTGGCCTTGACGTAGTTGGCCGAGCCGGTGAGGCGGGGGCCGATCTCGTCAGCCAGTTCGCGATCATACTCGTAGGCCTTCCCTGCCAGCATCATCTGACCACCGAGGCGGATCAGGTCTGCCTGAGCGGACGGCGAGAGCACAACGCTGGAACTGGAGGCTGAACCGGAAGCCGTTTGCGCAACAGAGCCAGGCACCCGTGCCGCGAGCAAGGCAATCAGGAAAAGGATCGAAGTGGATTTTCGCATGGAGACATCCTACGACAGAGGACAGGCCCACGGGCACAAAAATCTGCTGGCTCGCTTCGACAACCTCACCCGCAGACGATCGCTTCAGACGCGGAAGTGATCCGCGCGCCAGTTCTGAATGCGCTGCTTGATCTGCTGGCGCGTGAGCTTCTTATCCAGCGACTCGCGAACCAGTTCGGGAACCTCTTCATCCGAGGCAAAACGCAACCCGATCAACTGCTCTTCGGTCAGCTCATGGATGCGCTGCCGAAGCGGCTCCGGCAGCAGCATGGCGAGGCGCAGGCGCTCTTCCAGGCGAATGACGCGATCCTGCACCTTGAGCGGATACATGCGCGCTTTGCCGGCAATCACGACCAACGCGACGGAGATGATGAGCATCCAGAGGCCGACCAGAAAGTCCTGATGACCGCGCAGGCTTTGCACAAAGGCCGTGATGCCGAGAATCAGTCCAAACAGCAGCAGGCCCATAGCGACGTAGTGAAACATCGGGTCAATGCTGGCGTGATTTTTCAGGTGTTGCGGGCGCGGTTCACTCATCTTCGTTCACCAACCTTCATGGCTATTTTACCGCTGAGGCGCAGCCGCTGAGCCGGTCTATCCCGGGCCTGTTCTGGACAACGCACTTACTGAGGCAAAGTGCTGGACAAATCCGCTGAATCCTCCGCGGAGTCGCCCTCAGGCTCTGGAGAGGAAGGCGAGGAGACACGAGCCGAGACGACGACGGAGCGGACCGGATGGGCCGGGTGAGCGGGGTAGGCCAGTGGAGCGGGTACGTGGGATGATGCCTGCACCGCGGGGACTGCATCGAAGCGAGAGCCATCGCCGGTCAGGGCCGCGAGGTGCTGCGGGGTCAGTCGCGGGACCGTATGTGGCAGGATGCGGTCGCGCCCGGTGATCAGATAGTCGGCAAGCAGACCACCGGCGACGTAAGGGCTGAGGATGACGATGGGGACGACGTAGCCGGATTTGATGAGCGACTCGGCGACGCCATGATTTCTGTGGCTGGGTTTGCGATATCCGGGAACCTGAGGAATCTGATAGAAGGCGAGATGAAGCTGCGGATGGCGGTGCGCGTAAACCACCAGACGATGCGCGATGTGACGCGGCGTGGTGATGCCGGCATCCGGAAATACGCTGCGACGGAACTTGCGCGGGAAGTACAGATTGAGCACGTAGCGGTCAAAGTCCGAGCAGTTGTTGGTGAGCAGATGAAAGTGGGAGATGTTGGATTGATCGTTGAGTGTGCGGACCAGCGCCTCATCCTGGGCGCGCGTGGTCTGAAAGCTGAGGGCATAGATGCGGCGCTCGTAGGCAGCGCCCAGCAGCTCCGTCCAGCCGCCGGAGAAGAATCCTCCACGTTGGATGCCGTCGGTGAACTCACCCAGAAAGCGTTCGCGATATTGGTTGCGAAGCTGCTCCACCATGGGAACACTGACGCGGGCTGGCACCTGAGAGGCGGAGTTGACCGAGTAGAGATACGGAAGGAGCGGCATCGCCACCCAGTCGTAATGGCCAATGCCCTCGTATCGGCTGAGTACCACGCCATTCTCACCCGGTGCGCACATGCGCAGCTTGACGGGCGTCTCCGCGCAGACGTGGCTGAGGTAGAGCGCGGCATGGCCGGTGGGATTGATGTGACCAAAGACGCCGTATGGCTCTTCCAGAAGCAGCGCTGCCTGCGCCTGTGCCGGAACCGAGGGTCGCAGCACAAAGAGCAGGAGCAAGACCAGGCACAGCGAGCGAACCGCTGCATACACCGGAACCGTGATGGGGAAGGTATGTTTTAGCATCAGCGTTCAGCATCCCGCATGGAGCTTGAGTCTTCAATCAAATTCAATCCAATAAAAACTGCTTTCCGGTTGGGATGCACGATTGCAGAGCGAAGCTGCTTGGCCGATTCAGATTTCACACAATATATGGCAAAAAAGCCACAGTCGGGCAGGCTTTCCCGCTCTGGCTTTGACCGAGCGAGCTAGCAATTCATCGTGATATCGTTATCGGGTTAGCCTGCAATTTCCCCGTGCCCTTATGGGTTAGAAGGATTTCGATTTTTGAAATTGCAGCTCGGAAGCAACCCTTCGGGAGAGATTCATGAGAAGACTGTTCGCCGCATCACATTCCACTTTGACGCACGTTCGCCGCTCACTGCCACTGCCTGGCCTCCGGGCTGCCGTACGGATGGGGCTGGTTGCCGCATCGATGGGTCTATCAATGGGTCTGTGCGCTGCGCAGGCTCAGGTTCGGCTGCCCCGTATCTTCAGCGATCACATGGTGGTGCAGCGTGGGATGCCTGTGCACCTCTGGGGCTGGGCGACTCCGGCAGAGACGGTCCGTGCAAGCTTTCGCGGCCAGACGGTCTCCACCACGGCCAGTGAACTGGGACGGTGGAGCCTGTATCTGTCACCGGGCGCCGCGGGCGGGCCATTTGAGCTGACGGTTCAGGGATCGGCATCCGGAGAGACGCCGCTCCATTGCACCGATGTGCTGGTGGGCGATGTCTGGCTGGCCAGCGGCCAGTCGAATATGGAATTTGAGATGTACAAAGCCGCCACGGCGACGACAGACCTGGCCGCGGCTTCCCTGCCCCGTGTGCGACTGCTTACCGTCAACAAGGTGGCTGCCGACTATGCGCAGCCAGACTTCAGCGGCACGGGTTGGGTTGCCTCCACGCCAGATTCCGCGCACAATTTTTCGGCTGTCGCGTGGTACTTTGCGCGGGAGATTTCCGCGCGCGAAGATGTCCCGGTCGGCATCATCGATTCGACCTGGGGCGGAACGGTGGCGGAGGCCTGGACGCGGTTGACGGCTCTTGGGCAGAATGCGGCGCTGGCCCCGGTCTTTGCGGTGCGCGGCCAGATGACCGATGACGAAGCGACAGCGCAACTGGAAGACAAACTCCATGACCGCATGCGCGCGGAGGCCAAGGCAGCGGGCCAGCCGGAGCCGCAGTTTCCGTGGCATCCGCAACTGAACATGTGGGCGCCGTCAATGCTGTGGAACGGCATGATCGCGCCATTGACCCCGTTTCCCATTCGCGGCGTGATCTGGTATCAGGGCGAGAGCAACAGCGCACTGGCGCGCGCGCCGATCTATGCGCGACTCTTCCAGACGCTCATCACCGACTGGCGCGCGCAGTGGGGCGAGGGCGATTTTCCGTTTCTCTTTGTGCAGATTGCCAACTTCAAATCGACGCCCGCCGAGGATTGGGCGACGATCCGACAGGCGCAACTGGACGCCCTGACGCTGCGCGCCACCGGCATGGCTGTCACCATCGATATCGGTAATCCGGACAACGTGCACCCGACCGACAAGGCAACGGTCGGCCATCGTCTGGCACTCGCCGCACGGCACATCAGCTATGGCGAGCCGGTTGAAGACTCCGGACCGCTCTTTCGCCAGGCAACCACGGAGGACCACGCGCTGCGGCTCTGGTTCACACACGCTGAGGGCTTGCACACCGAACACGGCGGCTTGACGGGCTTTGAATTGGCCGGCGCGGATGGCGTCTTTCATCCCGCAGTTGCTGCCATCGATGGCGCAACCCTCCTGCTGCAAAGCGCTGCGGTTCCTGTGCCGGTCACGGCGCGTTACGGCTGGTCCAACAGCCCGGAGTGTCATCTGTACAACGCAGCCGGGCTGCCTGCTTCGCCGTTCACCACAGAGCGATGAACCACTTCCGGGGCTGGTATTCTGAAGGTGTGAAACCACTTTCCCGAAGCGCTGCCATCGCATCCACGCTGACTCTGGCTTTCCTTGCCACGGGCTGTCATCATGAGCCTGCCGCGCTGGCGCGGGTAGCCGCGTCGGCCTCCAATGCCGAGCAACGTTCGGCAGCCAATTCCGCGCTCGTCGAGCAGCAGCGCGCGCAACTGGCTGCGATTCCGCTGCCCACCAAAAGTCGCTATATCGATGTGCATGATCCGGGCGCGTGGCAGAATCCGTTTCTGAGCGTGGACACGAAGATGATCAACCTGCGCATCACGCAGGCCGATGCCAATCCAAGTTCGCTGGGCGCAGGCGGCCTGTTGCGTCCCACTTCAGCGCGCCGTCAGGAGCTTCAGATTCGCTTTCAGGACCTGCCCACAGCGCTCATCGATCTGCCGGCAAACGCGTGGCCGTATGGTCGCGTGGTGGCTATCGAAGAGTATCCGCTGGCAGACAAAGCCTCGCGTCCGGCGATTCGACGGGAGATGGAAACCACGATTCGCAAGCTCAGCGACCTGGGCATTGTCGTGGACGAGTGGCCAGACCGTTAAAGCGGAATTCAATTTGCAGAAAGCAGAAGGAAAACGAATCAGCCCCGCCATCGATGCGGGGCTGAAACGTATGCCGACGAAAGCTTGCAGGCGCGCAGGCGCTACTCCGCGTTGTCAATCTGCGCACGTTGCAGGCGATCGCTGAAATCGACATAGACGCTCTTCCATGTGGTGTAGAAATCCAGCGCGCCCAACCCCTCGCGATGACCGTTGCCGGTTTTTTTGACGCCGCCGAAGGGAAGATGAACCTCGGCTCCGATCGTCGGCGCGTTGATGTAGGTGATGCCGGCTTCGAGATCACGAATAGCCGCAAAGGCGCGATTGACGTCGCGCGAATAGAGCGAGGTAGAGAGGCCATATTCGATGGAGTTGGCGATGGCAAAGGCCTCTTCGAGCGTGTCGAACTCAAGCAGCGCAACCACCGGGCCGAAGACCTCTTCCCGCGCGATGCGCATCTCCGGCCTGACCGCGCCAAAGATCGTTGGAGCGAAGAAGGTGCCATGCGCGTAATCGCCTTCGGTGAGCGCCTTGCCACCGGTCAGCAGTTTGGCTCCCTCGGCCAGCGCAATGGCCACATACTCGGCAGAGGTGGCAATCTGCTGCTCGTTCACCTGCGGACCCACTTCGACCCCGGGATGAAGACCGTTGCCCACTTTCAATGCAGCCGCGCGCGCGACCAGTTTTTCGGTGAATTCGGCGGCGATGCTGCGGTGCAGCAGGATGCGGCTGGTGGCCGTGCAGCGCTGTCCGGTGGTGCCAAAGGCTCCCCACAACGCGCCTTCGAGCGCCAGTTCCAGGTTGGCGTCCTCCATGACGATCATGGCGTTTTTGCCGCCCATTTCGAGCGACACGGGCTTGAAGGTTGCCGCTGCCCGCTGCGCCACCATTGCGCCCACAGCGCTTGATCCGGTGAAGCTGATCGCGCGCACATCCGGGTGCTCGACCAGCGGCGCGCCAGCCTCCGGCCCAAAGCCGCTGACAATATTCACCACGCCCGGCGGCAAGCCCGCATCCATGAGCGTCTGCACCAGGTTATACGTGGAGAGCGGAGTATCTTCGGCGGGCTTGATGACGCAGGTGTTGCCGGCGACGAGTGCCGGAAAGAGCTTCCACGAAGGAATGGCCATGGGAAAATTCCACGGCGCAATCATGCCGATCACTCCGACCGGCATACGCACGGACATGGCAAATTTGTTGGCCAGTTCGGATGGCGTGGTCTGGCCAAAGAGCCGACGCCCTTCACCGGCCACGTAGTAAGCTTCGTCGATGGCCTCCTGCACGTCGCCGCGCGTCTCGGCCAGCACCTTGCCCATCTCGCGCGTCATCTGCTGGGCATACTGCTCCTTGCGCTCGGCGAGCAGTTGTCCGGTGCGATAGAGGATCTCCGCGCGCTTGGGCGCAGGCACCAGCCGCCAGGTGGCAAAGGCTTTCCTGGCCGCGGCCACGGCCAGCGCGACGTCCTCGGCCTGGGACGCTGGAAACTCGCCCACCACATCGCGATGGTCGGCTGGGTTTACATTCCGAAATGTTTTTCCACTGCGCGGCGCGACCCATTCGCCGCCAATCAAATTCTGATAGGTTTTTGTGCTCACTGTTCCCCGCTTTCGCTGCTTCTCACAACCATTCAGGATAAATCATGCTCGCTGCTCGCCCATGCCTGCGCTGCCTCTTTGCGGCATGGTTGAAGAGCACGCAAGCATTCCCTCAGCATTCGCTTATTCCCACGCTGCAACCCATGAGCTTGCTCTCATCGAAATCTCCACAGCGCAACTCCAGAGGAAAATCGCAGCAGGATTTACAATCGTGTTACGAGCCAGAGGTGAGGATGCGACCCGACACCGTTTCCTGCATCCAACACTCACAAAGGGGTAAAGAACACTATGTCGACATCGGCACGCGAAAAAAACGAACAGCGCAAGCTACCCATGATGCCGATACGCGACATGGTCATCTTTCCATTCATGGTGACGCCGTTTGTGGTGGGCCGCGAATCGAGCGTGCGAGCGCTGGAGGAAGCTCTGAGCGGCGATCGCAAGATCTTTCTGGCCACGCAGCATGACGCCGGTGTCGATGAGCCTTCGGCGAAGGATATCTATCAGGTGGGCACCATCTGCAACATCGTGCAAAGCGTGCGGATGCCGGATGGAAATATCAAGGTGCTGGTCGAGGGCATCGAGCGGGCCAAGGCCACGGAGATTGTGGATACCGACGGATTCTTTGTGGCGACGCTGCGCCGTTCGCGCGCCGCGGCTGAGGTCACTCCGGCGGTGGAGCAGCTGATGCAGCGCGTGACCACGCTGTTTGAGAACTACGTCAAGCTGCAGCAATCGCTGAACTACGAGACGATGATCGCCGGCGTGCGTCTCGATGATCCAACCAAGCTGAGCGACGTGATTGCGGCCAATCTTCAGCTTGGGATTGAGGAGAAGCAGGAGTTGCTCGGCATCTTCGATCCGATTGCTCGGCTGAGCCGCGTGGCGGACATTCTGGATGTGGAGATTGAAAAACTCGATCTTGATCGCACGGTGCAATCGCGCGTGAAACGGCAGATGGAGCGCGCGCAGAAAGAGTATTACCTCAACGAAAAGATCAAGGCGATTCAGAAGGAGCTGGGGCGCGGCGAGAAGAGCGAATTTGACGAGCTGCGCAAGAAGATTGAAGCCGCCGGCATGCCCAAGGACGTGATGGAAAAGGCCATGCAGGAGCTGAAGAAGCTGGAAGCGATGCCTCCGATGTCGGCTGAATCGACGGTGAGCCGCAACTATCTGGACTGGCTGCTGGCTGTGCCGTGGAAGAAGCGCTCGCGAGAGACGCGCTCGGTCGATCAGGCGGAAAAGGTGTTGAATGAGGATCACTACGGACTGGAAAAGGTCAAAGAGCGAATCCTGGAGTTTCTGGCTGTCCGTCAGCTTGTGAAAAATCCCAAAGGCTCCATTCTGTGCTTTGCCGGACCTCCGGGCGTCGGCAAAACCTCTCTGGGCATGTCGATTGCGAAGGCGACCGGGCGCAAGTTCGTGCGGCTTTCGCTGGGCGGCGTGCGCGACGAGGCGGAGATTCGCGGCCATCGACGCACGTATATTGGAGCACTGCCGGGGCAGATTATCCAGTCCATGAAGAAAGCCGGAACGCGCAATCCTGTCTTCCTGCTGGATGAGGTGGACAAGATGGCCTCGGACTTCCGCGGCGATCCGGCCTCGGCGCTGCTGGAAGTGCTGGACCCGGAGCAGAACACGACCTTTCAGGATCACTACCTTGATGTCGATTACGACCTCTCTGACGTGCTGTTTGTGGCCACGGCCAACGTTCTGCACACGATCCCGGCGCCGCTTCAGGATCGCATGGAGATTCTGCGGCTGCACGGCTACACGGAGGTGGAGAAGCTGGAGATCGCGCGCAATTACCTGCTGAAAAAGCAGCGGGAAGCCACCGGCCTGACGCTGAAAAACATCGTCTTCCAGGATGACGCCATCCTGGCCATCATCCGCGCGTATACTCGCGAAGCGGGCGTGCGCAATCTGGAGCGTGAGATCGGCAACGTGTGCAGAAAAGTGGCGCGGCGTGTGGTGAAAAATGGCCCCAAGCACAAGGAGACGATCACGGCGGCCAATCTTGCCGAGTTCCTCGGCGTGGCCAAATTCCGCGACTCCGAGGTGCATGAGCGCAACGAAGTCGGCCTGGTGACGGGCCTGGCCTGGACGGAGGTCGGCGGCAGCATTCTTTCCACCGAGGTGCAGGTGCTTGACGGCAAAGGCAAGCTCACGATCACCGGCCAGCTTGGCGACGTAATGCAGGAGTCGGCGCAGGCCGCGCTCAGCTACATTCGCGGCAAGGCCGCTGCGCTGGGCCTCTCGCGCGAGTTCTATCGCAACCTCGATCTGCACCTGCATGTGCCGGAGGGCGCGATCCCCAAGGACGGACCCTCGGCCGGCATCACCATGGCCACGGCGCTTGCCAGCGCGCTCTCCGGCATTGCCGTTCGGCGCGACATTGCCATGACGGGCGAGATCACTCTGCGCGGCAAGGTGTTGCCAATTGGCGGACTCAAGGAAAAGCTGCTCGCGGCACAGCGCGCCGGCATCTTCGAGGTCATCCTGCCCGCCGCGAACGAAAAGGACATTGCCGACCTGCCTGAAGCGCTGCGCAATGCGATGAAGCTGCACTTTGTGGATCAGATGGATGAGGTGTTGCGGATTGCACTTGCGGCTCCGCTGCAACCGCTCGACGAATCCGCCTCCATGCTGCCCATTCCTTCGCCTGCGGATCGCGGCGAGTCTCCGGCGGCGCGTCAGTAAACCCTGATGCTGCGCGCGCTGCTGATTACCGTCGCGATTCTGGCCGGCGCGCTCGGCGGCTATCTCTATTGGCTGCACCGGGCGCACGCCTATATCCATGTGCGTTCGCTGACTGCGCCGCCGACTCGACAAGCCGTTGCGCCCAGGACGCGCATCCTTCTTGTCCCGGGTTGTGAACGCAGCTTTCTGGTCAAGGTGGGTGAGCTGGTGGAGCCAGAGATCACGCCGTCCGCGACACCTGAGGCGCTTGCAACGGCCACTCGTCTCTACGGCAGGCCGACCCATAAATCCCATTCGCTGATCTGGTCCCAGAACGCATTCACGCTCACCGAACCGGCGGCAGACCGGCTGCGGCTGACGCTCGAAACCGGCCACGTGGTGCAGACTCTCGACGATATTGAACTGGGCATCGACTCCTTCAATGCCATTCGCGCCAAGATGCGTGATCGCAATCTGCCTGTCTCGGACGCGCTGGTGCATGGCCCACATACGTGGACCTATCAGCTCACCATTCCCTCGTCGTGTGGCGCGAACTGGAGCAGCAGCTACTCGCGCACTTTGCCGGAGACGCCGGATCTGGACGCGCAGATTCTGCCGTCGGCAAACTCGCCCAATCCCGCTCCGCGAGCTGCTGCGTTTTTGAACAGGATTGCCACCGAGTACACCCTGACTCGCGCGAAGTCTCAGCCGCGATACAAGCAGGATCAGGCTGGCGAAGCAGGAAACACGCTATGATCGAGGTGGGCACAGACACCGGCCACGGTGAGTCCAGAGCCGCGGATGGAAGGTGCATCCGATGCAAGAGAAATCCGACGGAAAGTGAATCCAGCATTTGAAATTCCAGACCCAGTTCCTGCTTTCGGCGATGAAGGCCGAGCAATTCCCCACGACCCATGCGCCGGAGATTGCCCTGCTGGGCCGATCGAATGTGGGCAAATCGAGCCTGTTGAACGCGCTGGTGGGCAGCCAGGTGGCGCGTGTTTCGAGCACGCCGGGCCGCACCCGCGCCATCAACTTCTTTTCGCTGGCTTCGCCCACATCTCCAGGGCGCGTCCGGCTGGTGCTGGCCGACCTGCCAGGATACGGCTACGCCAAAATCTCCAAATCCATCTCCGCCGAGTGGCCGTCCTTCATTGACCCGTATCTTGCCGAGCGACCCCAGCTTGCGCTTTGCATCTCGTTGGTGGACTCCAATATTCCAGTGCAGAGAAGTGATTTGCAACTGCTGGAGTGGTTGCGTGCGCATGATCGTCCGGTGCTGGTCGTTGGCACCAAGGCAGATAAGCTGAGCGGAAACGAGCGGACACGCAATCAGGCTCAGTTGCAGCAGGGGCTGGGCGTGGATGAGTTGCTGCTGGTTTCTTCGAAAACAGGGCTAGGCCTGAATCACCTCAACACTCGCTTCGAGGCGCTTGCCGCCCACAAAAGCTGAAGCACGGCGCAGGGCTGCTTCCCAGGCTGCCTGCTCCTCGGCACGAATGCCGACACCCATGGCGCGCTGCGCCGCGCGGCCCAGATAGCGCGGAGCCAGCCGCAGCCAGCGCTGACGAGCGGCATCGGTGGCAATCTCACGCGCAGCCGTCTCGGCGGGAGTGGCACTCGATCCACAACACTTCTCCTGACGCCAGGTGACGAAATGGCCGGGCTTCGTGGCATCGAGCAGCCGCGCGCCCTGACGCAGAAAGGCTTCGCGCTGAAAAGCACTTTGCGCGTTCTCATGAGCGGGGGTTGCGTTCGGCGCGGCCAGAGCATCCGGCCGCACACCTCGCCGCAGCATCTCTTCCATCAGATATACCGCGGAGACGGCCACAGCGACTGAAACCGCACGTCGTTGCCGGACCTCGTTCTTCAGAATGCGCAGCGCCTCTTCCACGGTATTGACCACAAAGTCTGCCAGCGCGTCGCGCATGGCCCGCCGCTGCGCAAGCACGTCCGGCGCGGCCACCAGAGTTGCGGCTCCGGCAATATTCGCCGCCGTCACCAGCGCATCGGCGGCAGAGCTTTCCGGCTGCAACTCACCGGCAAAGATCAGACGTCCGCCCAGCCACTGTTCCGAGTCCACCGGAAGAAGTTCGAGCAGCGCTTCATAGCTGCGATAGACACTCTCAGTCCAGAGCGCTGCGGTGCGCTCGGATTCCGGTGCGCAGCTTGTAGGTGTCTTGCTGGTCATACTCTGAATCGGTCCTGCCCTGAGTGCATTGCCTGGGATGCATCGCTCTGCATCTCTTCTGCTTTGAATGTATCGTGCATGGCCGGTCAGGAACCACTCCTTTGAGCCTGAAGCGAAGTTCATTTTCACCAGCTCGAATAGGGCTGGCCATTGCTTCCATTATCATCATCACCGGAGTGGACGTCGTCAATGCCCGGCTCCGTCTGGTCCACCGAACTCATGGCATCGCTCTGGTCGGTATTCCATGTATCCGCCGACCGCGTCATGGGGTCCACGGGAATCTCGCGCAGATAACCGGCGTCTACCAGATCCTGAAGCGACTGCGGCGCCTTCTGCTTGTCCATCGTGTAGGCTTGAATGGCCTGCCGCATCACGTGCAGGTCTTCGCGCAGGACGGATTCCTTGGCCGCCTTGACCGCCGCTACATAGTTTGGCACGGCAATGGCCATGAGGACGCCGATGATGAGCATCACCACCATCAGCTCGATCAGCGTGAATCCCGCTTCGCCCGATTTGTGCAGCCTCTTGGTCACTTCTCGCCCGTCCTGTCCTGCTACCAGTCCGAATACTTCGTTCCATCCAGCGCCGTTCCCGTCGATTTCGAGTAGACATCGAAGACGCTTTGCCCGCCATAGGAGTCGCTGTCCGGATCATCCTGCATCGAGCGCATCCCCCAATCCGTATTGCCCGTCATCGGATCCGTGGGAATCTTGCGCAGAAACCGCACCTTTTTGCCTTGCACATCCACGCCTTTGACCAGCGTATCGAGATCCGGCGGATATCCCTGACTGTCGACCTTGGTCTGGAATGCGCCTTTATCCGCTGCATCCTTATACTTGTCAATCGCGTTCCGCATCATCCACAGATCGCTCCGCAACTCCCGCTCTTTTTCGCGCTGCACCTCAAAACGCGCCACAGGAATCGCAGCCATCGCCAGAATACCGAGGATCGCCGACGTCACAATCAGCTCGACCAGAGTGAGCCCGCGCTCTCTGCCGCTCCCACGCAACGATCGACCTCCGCAATGTGCTTTCATCCCGATCACGCGCGGTGAACCTCCCTAGCGAATGATCACAGGCGTATCCTGCGCCGAAACAATCACCGGATGCTGCTCGGAGTCGAGCGCGCCGGGACGCACAAACGTGAGCTGGGTTGTGCCGGCCTGCTTCGCCTGGAAGGTGAGCATGCACACCGTTCCCTTGCCATTCACTCCGGCTACGCCCGGCGGACGCGAGGCCGCCAGCGTAATCAGCCCCGGCCCGTCATCCCGATGGACCAGCGCCACCGCCTGCCCATCCTGCTTCAGGAATCCACCGGCATCGATATTGACGAGCGACATCTTTGTCGCGTCATAGTGGATTTGCAGCGGCACGGAATCGATCCCCGCGGCGTCGGCGATGTTTACGGCCACCGAAAAAGTCTGTCCGACAATAGGCGGAGTGGCCGGTGGAGTCAGACTCAACCCCACCACGCCGGGCCGCAAGGCAGCCGTTGCCGGGGCGCTGGCCGCCGCCTGCGCTGTCTGCGCCCGCACAGATCCGGGCGCCGTCGGGTCCGCGCTTTGCCTCAACTCGGCCAATGCATTGGGCGCTGCCGCTGCCACCGTCTCGCCGCGCAGCGAGTTGGCCTCGGCAATCACGCCGCCCTGCGACTGCTGCATACCCAGCGCTGCGGCCTCAGCCGCGCGACGGAAGGCCGGTGTGGTATTCAGGTCCGCGCGTCGCAGATCAATCGCCTGCCCCGCGCCGGTGTCGATCTCCCGCAGGTTGAGCGGGCTGAGCTGCTGGCTACGCACCACATGCGGCACCAGCACAAAGACGATCTCATCATCGATCACTTCGCGTGACTTGGACCCAAAGATGTAACGCAGAATGGGCAGCTCACCCAGGCCGGGAATGCCGGTGATGCTGACCAGATCCTGCTTGTTCACAATGCCGCCGAGGATATTGGCTTCGCCCTCGCGCAGGCGTATCACCTGCTCGATGGTGCGCTGGCTGATGATTGGCTCGGTGACACCGCTGATGGTCGAAGTGCCGCTCTCCGAGCTGACCTCGATCTTCATCTTCAGCGTTACGTCGTGGTCAAAATGGACCGTCGGCGTCATCTCAATCTGCACGCCCACATCGATGTACTGGAACTGCGTATCGACGAGCGGACTGGCGATGGCCGTGACCGCAGCGCCGGTCTGGTAAGAACCCGTAGCGATGGGGATGCGCGAGCCGATCTTCATCGTCGCCTTCTGTCCATCGGTGGCGCGAATGCGCGGATTCTGGAGAATCTTGGTGTTCGAGTCCGTCAGCAGCAGGTTGGCGGTGGCGGAACTGACCGTGATTGCAAAGTTGGTCGCGTTCAGGTTCGCCAGATTGTCCAGCGTCAGGTTGGGCGTGTTGACGGTACCCGTCGTCGGATTGGTGGTCGTCGTCTGGTTCAAAACCGACTGCGGCGGCTGCAAGGCAAAGCCGATGCTGCCCGGCCAACTGAGACCGATATTGCGCAGCACATCGCGATTGACCTCAAGCACGCCCACATCCACCACCACCTCCGGGCGCGCCTTGTCCAGATCGTTGATCACCTTTTGCGCCAGCAGCAGTTCGTCCGGCGTTGCGCGCATCACAATCGCGTTCTGGCTGGGCACGCCATACACCTTTGTATTCGGCAGCACGTTGCGAATCGCGGTCTGGATATCGTTCAGGTCGTTCTGTTGCCAGGCGTTGGTCAGATAGAACGTCTGCACCGCCTGCTCATCCAGCTCGGTCCGCTTGGCCCGCGTATTCTGCGCCACAAAAATCGTATTGCTCGTCACGGGCCGCCAGAAGGTGTCGGAAAGCTCGCCCAGAATCCGCAGTGCGTCGAGCAGCGAGACATTGGTCAGGTCCACCTGAATCCGCTTGCCCACATAGCTTGGATCAAAGAGCACATTGATGCCCGCTGCCTTGCCAATCGCCTGATAGATGATCTTTGAGTCTTCGCTGTAGCGCAGCGTCAGCGGTTGATTGCTCATCGGATGCAGCTCCGCCGGCGCTTCGGCTCCTTCAATCTCTTCGGCGGTCTGCGTCGGAATGCTGGTCTCCGAGCGGATGGGCTGATGCGTCTCCTTGGCGCGGATCGCTCCAATCTGCTGAAGCGCAGCTTCATTGCCGGGATCGACGGCGGTTGCGCGCAGATACTCCACCAGAGCGGCCTGAGAGTCGCCCTGCGCCATCAGCTTATTGCCGCGCGTCACGTGCCACGTCGCATCGGTCTCTTTCAGCCGATAGTAGGCTGTGCGGGTGCGCAGATTCTCCGGGGCTTTTTCATAGGCTCGCTTGAAGAAGTCATACGCTGCGTCGTAGTCCTCGCGTGCCTCAGCCGCTTCACCCTTGTTCATCAGCGCATGGACCGAGTCGGAGTGGCGCGCATACGCCGCAGGCCCGCCATCCACCAGAAAGACCAGACTCATCGCGCCTGCCAAAGCCCAGGCGGCAAAGTTCACACCTGCGGCGGCGCGCCTGCGACAAAAAAACCCATTGCGATTCATCCATCTCCCACTGTTCTGCAGATGCCCCATTCTAACAAAATCCTTCCCGCATCCGCCGTCGCCTGGAGCTTTGCATCCTTGGCAGTCTCGGCACAATCCCATTTGCGATACCATCAAAGAGGGGAGACCGACGCGGATGCCACGCCAATCCAGCCACACAATCGCGCCACCGGTTCGTTCGGCAGCCAAGCCGCAGCGTCCGCGTGACCCGGTGGCCAGCGGTGAGCGCGATGCGGCGCACAACCGCAGCGCATCGTTCCACTATTTCCTGCTGGACAAGGTGGAGGCAGGCATCGCTTTGCGCGGCACGGAGGTCAAATCGATCCGTCAGGGACAGGCCAATCTGAAAGATGCCTACGGCCTCATCAAGGACGGCGAAGCCTTTCTGCTCAACGTGCATATCGGCCCTTACTCCCACGGCAACATTGCCAACCATGACGCCCTGCGCACACGCAAACTGCTGCTGCATAAAGAGGAAGTGCGGCGTCTACACGGAAAGACGCAGATCAAAGGCCATACGCTCATCCCGACGCGACTTTATTTCCGCAACGGACGCGTGAAATGTGAGCTGGCCGTGGCCAAAGGCAAACAGGACTGGGACAAGCGCGAGACGGAGAAGCGCCGCGAAGCCGATCGGGAGTCACGAGCGGCCATCAACGCCAGCAAGCATCGCGCCAGCCGCGCATAAGACAAATCTCATCCTGCTCTCATCCTGCCCCGCTTTGCGCGCGGTCATCCCCAGTGGTTGTGTCGGCACAAAGCAAGACAGGCTCCGAGTGCGATAATGCGTCTATGAAAACGGAACTCGTCTCTGCCCCGCTCTCCGGGATGGCGGTCGATCTGCTGGCGATCTGCGCCGTCGATGACCAGACATCCAAAGACAAGAATGCTCTTCCGCAGCCGGTCCTGTTGACCGCGGACGCCGCTGTTCAAGCCGCCGCCGCTTCGGTGCTGGCCTCAGGCGAGTTCAAGGCAGGCGCCAATGAAACTCTGCTGCTGCACGCGCCTGCCGGCCTCAGCGCCCGGCGTCTGCTGATTGTGGGCCTGGGCAAGCGCGCCAAAGCCACGCCGCACTCCGTGCGCGCCGCCGCCGGAACAGCCGTGCGCTTCTGCAAGCCGCGAACGCTGCGCAATCTGGCCTTCACGCTGCCAACCGGTCTGGATGCCTTTGCCGCGGCTCGCGCCGCTGCGGAGGGCGTGCTGCTGGCGGACTTTGATCCGGACACCTATCGCTCGGACCGCAAGGATCAGGGGCTACACGCCGCCACGCTCGTCACCGTCGCAGACTCACTCGCCACCGCGCAGTCCGGCTTCCAGGAAGGCATCGTGCTTGCCGAGGCGCAGAACTTTGCGCGGGTGCAGGTCAACGAGCCGCCCAATGTGCTGACGCCCACGGTGCTTGGCCAGCGTGCTGCGCAGATGGCTCAGGCCGTGGGGCTGAAGTGGGAAGTCTACTCCAGCGAGAAGCTCCACGAACTCAAGATGGGCGCTTTCTGGTCGGTGGCCAAAGGCTCGGAAGAGCCGCCCGCGCTGATCGTGCTGACCTATGAGCCGGAGGGCTACAACGCCGCCACCTATAACGGCCCGGTTGTCGGACTTGTGGGCAAGGGAATCACCTTTGACACCGGCGGCATCTCCATCAAGCCCGCCGACGGCATGGAAAAGATGAAGTACGACATGGCTGGCGCTGCAGCGATGCTGGGTGCGATGCAGGCCATCGCCGGACTCAAGCCCAGGGTCAAGGTCATCTGCGTCGTCTGCTCCGCGGAGAACATGCCGGACGGCAAAGCCTACAAGCCCGGCGACATTGCAACCTCCATGCCGGACGGAACCAAACCCGGCAAATCGATCGAGATCATCAACACCGACGCCGAGGGCAGACTGGTGCTGGCCGACGGACTCACCTACGCTCGACAGCTTGGCTGCACCCATCTGATCGACGCCGCCACGCTCACCGGAGCCTGTGTCGTGGCCCTGGGCATGGTCAACGCCGGAGCCTTCAGCAACGACGACGCCACCTTCCGCCAGTTTGAAGCGGCCTATGAAAAGACCGGCGAAAAGTTCTGGCGACTGCCACTGGGCGACGAATACTTCGACCTGATCCGCAGCGACATCGCCGATATCAAGAACACGGGAGGGCGCTGGGGCGGAGCTGTTACCGCGGCAGAGTTTCTCAAGGTCTTTGTCGCGGATACGCCGTGGATTCACCTCGACATCGCGGGCATGGCCTGGATCGAAGACAGCCGTCCTTCCATTGCCAAAGGCCCAAGCGGCGTCGCCGTCCGCACCATCGCGGAATGGGTACGCACCTTCGCGGTCTGATCGCTCACCGAAGTCACACACCGCCCGGCGCGCAGCAGGCTGAAACTGCTCGCCGGGCCGAATTGCCTTCCGGAGATGTACGCCATGTCGGACTCCTTTGCAAAACGTCTCTTCACCGTGCTGCTCTCGGTCTTTGGCTTTGCCGTGGCTGCGCTGCTGTTGTGGATGGGCCGCGTCATCTTTCTGCTTCTCTTCGCCGCGATGATCGGCGCCATTCTGCTCTTTGCCGTTTCCCGCGCTTTGAGCGAGCGGCTGCGGCTTCATCGCGGGCTGGCTTTGCTGCTCTTTCTCGCGTTGCTGCTTGGCAGCGTGACCCTGTTTTTCCGGGTGGAAGGCCCGAGCATTCTCTCCCAGTTCGCGCAACTGCAAAATGACCTGCCCTTCGCTTTCCATCGCATCCTGGGCGAAGTGCATGAAACCGCATGGGGGCGTTGGCTGCTGACGCAATCGCCCGATCCGGACCAGATTGCCAACGGCGCACGCTTTGCGCTCACGCGGATTGGCGGCATTGTGCTCACCTCGGCCACAGTAGTCGCCGGGCTTGCCATCACCTTGCTGCTGAGCCTTTATCTGGCCGCCGAGCCGCTGATTTACTACCGCGGGCTGCGTCGTCTGGTGCCTCAGCTTTTTCGTCCTGTGCTGGATGAGTGCGTCTCCCGTGTCCGCAAGGCGCTGCTTTGGTGGATTCTGGCCAAGCTGCTTTCAATGACTTTTGTCGGCCTGTTGGTCGGCCTAGGACTGTGGCTGGTCGGCGTTCCGCTGCCCGGGCTGCTGGCGCTCATCGCGGCGCTGCTCACCTTCATTCCCAACGTCGGCCCGCTCATTGCGCTGGTTCCCGCATTCCTGCTGGGCCTGGCCAACTCTCCAATGACCGGCCTGCTGACGCTCGCTGTCTTTGCCGTCGTGTTTGTGCTGGAGGGCTACTTTGTCACGCCGTTGCTGGAGCGAAATCTGGTGCGTCTACCTCCGGCGCTCACGCTGCTGCTTCAGCTTCTGCTGGCAGCCGTTGCCGGGCCGATCGGCGTGGCTCTGGCCGCGCCCATTGCCGCTGCGGGCATCGCCATCTGCGACACGCTGCTGCGCGACTGAAATGCCAACGGGACAAATCGCCAGACTGCGCGCTTCGTCCCGTCGGGTTGACTGCTTCCGCTTTACTCCGGCAGAGTCTTCGAGCCTTCGACCGTCACCGTTGCATCAAGCGTCTGCGCCCCCGTACCTGGCTGGCCGCCGCCTACGCTGATCCTGTACGCTCCGGCTGGAATCTCCGGCTCACCCTCCGCCGAAACCATGCTCATATCCCGGCCTTCCAGGGCAAACTCCACCTGCTTCGTCTCGCCTGCGGCCAGATGCACCCTGCGGAACGATCGCAGCGCTTTCAGCGGAGCGCCCGGAACCTGCGGGAAGCTCAGATAGAGCTGGGCCACTTCATCGCCGTCGCGCTTGCCCGTGTTGGTCACTGAAACCTTCACCAGCACCGGATCGCCTGCCTTGACCGGCGTCGTCGGCGTCTCCAGATGGCTGTAGGCAAAGCTCGTGTAACTCAGCCCATAGCCGAATGGATAAAGCGGCGTACCCGTAAAGTAGCGGTACGTCCGGTTCTGCATCGAGTAGTCCTCAAACTTCGGCAACTGGTCCACACCCGTGTAGAAGGTCACCGGCAGACGTCCTGCGGGATTGTTCCAGCCGGAGAGCGTCTGCGCCACAGCCAGTCCGCCCTTTTCGCCCGGATACCACGCTTCCAGAATCGCGTTGGCATGTTCTTTGGCCCAGTTCACGGCCAGCGCGCTGCCGTTCACTAGCACCACCACCAGCGGCTTGCCGGTAGCCGACAACGCCTCCAGCAGATCCTCTTCCGGCTTGGGCAGATCGATGCGGGTGCGGTCGCCGCCCAGGAAGCCCGGCTCGTTCACCTTCATCTCTTCGCCTTCCAGTTCGCTGGTGATGCCCACCACGGCCACGATTACGTCGTCCTTGCTGGCCGTCGCAATCGCATCCGGCTGCGGCGTCATATCCACCTTTGACCACATCAGGCGTGCCAGGGCATGAGGATTCTCACCCTGCGCATAATCCACCGCCAGCGCATAGGCCTTGCCCTTTTCCAGATGTACCCGGCCCAGTTTCGTGCCCGCGCGCCGCGATCCGAAATCCGACGTTACATCCTTGCCATCGACCTGGACGCGGAAGTATCCGCTTGCCGTCATACCCAGGTTGTAATCGCCAGTCTCCTCGACCTTCAGCGTCGCCGTCCAGTGCAGCGCCACCGGTACCGTCACGCCGTCGGGAATCTCCACCTTCGATGCATCCACGGTTGTCTGGTGCGCGGTCGCAAGCACAGTCGGTTTCGCTGTCTGCGCTGACAGGTCCATCGGCGGAGCCTTGTCGATATTCACCGTCACGCCGGGCTTGCCGTTGGTTGTCAGCGCGCTGGCCGGAACCGGCTGCGCATCCTTGCTCAGGAACTGCGTCCCCTCCACATAATCGATCTGGTCGTTGGCGAACTGCTGCTTCATCCCGTCCAGAATCGACTCCATGTGATCCGGCACTCCGGTGTAGTTGCCCAGCAGGAACCGCGTCTGATTGGCCAGCGGACCCACCACTGCGATGCGGATATTCTTGTCCTTCAACGGCAGCGTTCCGTCGTTCTTCAGCAGCACCATCGACTCATCGGCCGCGCGCAACGCCAGAGCCTTGTGCGCCGGGCTGTTCAGCTCGCTCTCCGGAATCTTCGAGTACGGATCCATCGACGGCGGATCGAACATGCCCAGCTTGATGCGCGCCGTAAACAGCCGCTCCACCGCCGTGTCGATGTCGCTCTCCTTCAGATAGCCTTCCTTCACCGCATCCACATAAGGCTTGTAGTCGTGATCGTCTTTCACCTTGGAGAAGAAATCCGCGCACTCGTTATCCATGCCGCGTTGCAGGCTGATTGCCGAGGCCTGCGCCTGGGTCGGCTTGAAGTGATGACCGCTGAAGATATCGATCACCGCGCCGCAGTCTGAGACCACGTAGCCCTTGAAGCCCCACTTGTCACGAAGCTGATCCTGCAACAGGAACTGATTCGCGCAGGCAGGCTCGCCGTTGATGCTGTTGTAGGCGCACATGACGGAATCCGCCTTGCCCTCAACCACGGCCGCGCGAAAGGCCGGCAGATACGTATCCATCTCGTCATGCTTGCTCACGTCCACGTTGGCCTTGTGCCGTGTCGGCTCCGGTCCGCTGTGCACGTCAAAGTGCTTCGGCGTGGCAATCACGCGGTAGTAGCGCGGATCGTCGCCCTGCATGCCGGTCACAAATGCAACGCCCATTCTCCCGGTCAGAAACGGGTCTTCGCCATACGTTTCCTGACCGCGGCCCCAGCGCGGATCGCGAAAGATATTCAGATTCGGCGCCCAGAAATCCAGCCCCTCAAAGATATTGCTGTGTCCGCCATTGGCGCGCATCGCCTGCTCGTGCTTCACGCGCGCCTCCGTGCTGATGTCCACGCCCATCGCATGAATCAGCGTCGGATCAAAGGTCGCACCCAGACCGATCGGCTCCGGGAACTCCGTCGTCCCGTTCACCGCCACGCCATGCAGCGCTTCGCTCCACCAGTCATACGAGGGCACATGCAGCCGCGGAATCGCTCGCGCCTGGTTTACCAGCTGACTCGCCTTTTCTTCCAGCGTCATCCGCTGCACCAAGTCCGCTGCCCGCTGCTCCGGCGACAGATGCGGATTCATGTATGCAGGCTCCTGCGCCTTTGCGCTGCTGCCCGCCATCAACACCAACGCGCTCAAGCAGCCCAGCGCCGCTCCTCGCCAACTCCACTGATTCATTGCCATCATCTCCCCGCGGCGCGGCCGTTGTCACACCCTTTGCGACGACATTGCGCTCGATTGCGCGCAGTCTTTCAGGCCTTTTTTCCGCGCCCTCAATCTATCCACCCTGCCTGCTTCTGTCAAGCAGTTAACGATTTTTCGGGGATTCACGTGGATCGATTTACTTCAAGACGTTTCTGATCTTTTGCATCACAGTCGACCCTCGCAATGGAGAGCTTCATGCCAGAGTCGTCAGGCGGTCCGGAGAGATCGGCGTCAACGCCCACACGCTCAGCTCGCGCAGCGCTGTCGCTTCGCCGGTCCATTGCGGATGCAGCTCCTGCGCTTCTCTGCCTTCGGGGTAAAACCGTATCGTACAAGCCGATTCGCCGTTCAACACCACTTCCATCGACGAGCCATCGACCCACACACGCATCTCGCACGCGCCCCCACCCGCAACCGGCACCGGGATCCCGTTCACACACACCTCAAGTGGATTCATCGGCGCATAGGCGACCCGCAACCAGGGCTTTGCCTCGTCCCCCACCAGCGCCATCTCCCACGCTCTTTCGCCGCGCGCGGCCACACAGCGCAGTTCGCCACAGTAGTCCGCAATGCGCATCGCCTTCATCGAAACGCGCAGCGCCTCCGCATCGCTCATCGGCGTCAGGCGCTGCTCGGCTGTCTGCAATCTCTCCAGTTCCGGCGCCACCTGCATCCGCAGCCGACCCTCCGCGCTCAGTGTGAGCACGCGCGGCAGCGACATCAGCCCTGCCCAGCCCGCTGCCTTGTACTCAGCCAGCGGCCGCGTCTCCGGGATCCATCCCCACAGAATCCGCCGTCCCGCCGCGTCCACCTGCGTCTTCGGTGCGTAGTACGATCCGTAATCGAGCACACCGGCCTGCTCCGGCGCAAACTGCATCGTTCTCTCATCCAGCCGTCCGCTCAGCCAATACGCCTTGCCGTTGGTCGAGTAGATCAGCACATGGCGTCGCGCCGCGCCCTCGCCCAGCGCAAAAAACTCCGGACACTCCCACACCTCGTTCGCATCCGGCTTCTCCAGCGGAACCGCGATGCTGCCCTTGCGCTCGGCCAGAAGATGCACAAATTCCCACTGCTGCAAATCGCGTGACCGATAGAGCAGCACGGCGCCGCCGCGCTCTCCGGACCCAGCCGCCAGCGTCAGATACCACCATTCCCCTTGTCGCCAAGGCGAAGGATCGCGAAAGCCGTTCACCTGCATTCCTGCGGGCGGCGCGGCAATCACCGGCTGCGTACGCTTGCGCCACCGGCTCAGACTTTCGTCTTCGCTGATGGCCACGCACTGCGTTTCCAGCAGGCTTTGATCTCCGTTTTTGATGGTCGCCGCAGCCTCCGGAACGGAACGCACGCCGGTGTAGATCATCTGCACGCGCCCATCCACCACCGCCGCCGTTCCGCTGAAGACGCCCGCGCTATCCGGCCCACCCGGCGTGGGCGCAAGTGCCACCGGCAACTGCCGCCAATGCACCATATCCGCGCTCACCGCGTGGCCCCAGTGCATATCGCCCCAGTACGCGCCGTCAGGATTGTACTGGTAGAACATGTGGTATTGGCCGCGCCAGAAGATTGGCCCATTCGGGTCGTTCATCCAGTTGGCCACCGGCAGCAGGTGATACTGCGGTCGCAGCGGATCCGCCGCCAGACGCTCGGCCAGACGCGTCTCCACAGTGCGCGCCTCCGTCCACTTCGAGGCCGCCACCACTCCGGCCAATCCCTGCACAAACGCTCTGCGATTCATCTCTCTCACTCACAGCCGCACACTCAGCGCGACTCCACATTCACCACCACCGGAATTGTATGCGGCGGCATACAGGCGCGGTTATCACAAGCCTGATAACGCAGCTTTGCCTGCACCAGATGCTCTCCGCGCGTTGCCGTCATCATGCCACGCACGGCGAAATCACCCGAATATACGCTGAGATGATCGCCCGCGGCTCCGGGAACCGGCAGCACAAAATCCTTGCCTGCCGGAAACTCCACCTCGCTCATTCGCACGCCAGCGTCGGAAGGAAAGAGAATCGTCGTCGGGATCATATCCTTTGTTCTGGGCACGTGCGAGTTGATGTGCAGCCCCTGCTTGACGCTGAAGTGCAGTTCGACCGGCGTCGCCTGTCCTGCCGTCACGGCCACCTGCTCGGGATATAGATACCGCACCGCTTCGGTTGGCGCATCCTTCTTCCCGGAGTTCTGCAACAGGCTGCCAAAGGGATTTTGCTGCCCGGCCAACAGCATCAAAGCCAGCAGTGTGCTCACCCATCCACTCACGTCGTCACTCCTTCGTTACCGGCGCACGGCTCACTCGCCCAGCGCTTTTTTGATGTTGCTTTCAAGGTCGTCCTTGGAAGTCAGTCCCATCGTCGCTGCGACAATCTTCCCCTGACGATCCACAAAGAACGAAGTCGGAAAGACCTCCGGGTCGCCATATTTCTTGCTGATCGCGTCCCCATCCAGCAAAACGGGATAGTTGATGCCAAGCTGTTTGGCGGTTTTGGCAATGTCGGCCGTCTCGGTCTTCAGCTTGGCCGCGTCGTTCAGATCAAGATCGTCAAACGAGACACCCAGAATTTCAAATCCCCTGGGTTTGTACTGCTTCTCCAGCTCCGCCAGCCACGGCGTCTCAATCTTGCACGGCGCGCACCACGTCGCCCAGAAGTTCAACTGCACAGCCTTGCCCTTGTAGTCGGCCAGCGAAACCTTTTTGCCGCTGAGATCAGTCAGCGTAAAATCCGCGGCCTGCTTGCCAACCATCGGCGAAGCCATCTCGCCGGTGCCGGCGTCACCGCCCATCTGCATGCCCGGCATATTGCCCATCACCATCGGATCCATCGCTCGCTGTGCCTGCATCTCCGCCATATGCTTCCGGTTCATCCAGTTGGCCCAGCCTGCAGCAGCCAGCATCACAAAGACCACCATCGCCAGCCCGGCCACTAAAAAGTTCTTGTCTCGCATACGCCCTCGCTTCCACGATTCTAGCGCCGCAACCATGGCTCCGTCTTCCCGGTCCGTGTCGCGTGCTCGTTTCGTTTCATCCCGTCCAACTGCTACCATCAAAGGCGCATGGCCGCAGCTTCCTCTGACTCGAACTCTCCACTCACGCCTGCCTCGCTGGTGCGCATTCAGGCGGATGCGCTTTCCGCACTGGCTGCGCGCCTCGACGGCGCCATGCAGTCGACTTTTGCCCGCGCCGTGGATCTTGTGGCTGCCTGCACCCATGCGCGCGGACGTGTCCTGCTCACCGGCATGGGCAAAAGCGGCATCATCGCGCAAAAGATCGCCGCCACGCTCACCTCCACCGGAACGCCTGCGCATTTTCTTCACCCGGCAGAGGCGGTTCACGGCGACCTGGGCGCGCTCATGCACGGCGACCTTGTCCTTGCGCTCTCTGCCAGCGGAGAGACTGAGGAGATCCTTCGCCTGCTGCCTGCGCTCAAGCGCAAAGGCGACGCGCTCATCAGCTTCACCTGCCAGACGGCTTCCACGCTCGCCAGCGCAAGCGATGTTGCGCTGGACTGCTCCGTGGCGCGCGAAGCCTGCGGACTGAATCTTGCACCCACGGCTTCAACGACAGCGATGCTGGCGCTTGGCGACGCGCTCGCCATCGCCGTCAGTCTGCGCAAAGGCTTTCGCGCGGAGGACTTCGCCGCGCTCCATCCCGGCGGCAAACTGGGGCGCCAGCTTGCTCGCGTCCGCGACCTGATGCACACCGGCGACGCCATTCCTGTGGTTGCGCCCGATGCCGCCATGATCGACGTCATCTATGAGATGAGCCGCAAAAAACTGGGCATGACCACCGTCCAGCTCAATGGAAAACTGCTTGGCGTACTCAGCGACGGCGACCTTCGCCGCCTGCTCGAACAATATCGCGGCAGCGCACTGGAACACTCCGCGCGCGAAGCCATGAATGCGCATCCCGTCACGCTGTCTGCCGAGGAACTGGCCACGCGCGGCCTGGCCATTCTGGAGGAGCGCCGCATCACGTTTCTGGTCATCACCGATGCCGCTCAGCGAGTCGAGGGCATCCTGCACCTGCACGATCTCTGGGGACTGGAGATGATCTGAAACGCCTCCCTCACTGCCAGGCTCGTCCGCGCGCAACTGCCAGGCAGATACTCAGCAGGTAAAATCAAAGCAGTCTGAATCCTGAATTGAAAGTCGATATCTGGAATGCACCGCTGGTCCACACTCTTTCTGCCCACACTTCGTGAAGCACCCTCGGACGCCGAGGTCGCCAGCCACAAATTTCTGCTGCGCGCCGGCTACATTCGCCAGCTTGGCGCCGGCATCTACAACTATCTTTTTCTCGGCCAGCGCTCGCTGAACAAGATCATCGCCATCATCCGTGAAGAGATGGACACCATCGGTCAGGAGTTTTTCCTGCCCGCGCTGAACCCGCGTGAAGTCTGGGAGCCAAGCGGCCGCTGGAGCGGCATGGGCGACAACATGTTTCGCCTCAAGGATCGCAAAGGCGCCGAGCTTTGCCTCGCCATGACGCACGAAGAGATCATGACGGAGATCGCGCGCAAGGAACTGCGAAGCTACAAGCAACTGCCGCAGATCTGGTATCAGATTCAGACCAAATTTCGCGACGAGCCACGCCCCAAATCCGGCCTGCTGCGCGTGCGCCAGTTCACCATGAAGGACAGCTACTCCTTTGACATCGACGCAGCCGGACTGGATCGCAGCTTCGATCTTCACGACCAGGTCTATCGACGCATCTTCACGCGCTGCGGTCTGCGCTTTGTCGCCGTCGATGCGGACTCCGGAGCCATGGGCGGCTCGCAGTCGCAGGAGTTCATGGTCTACACCGACGCGGGCGAAGACCTGATCGCAAGCTGCCCTGCCTGCGGCTACGCGGCCAACGTGGAGAAGGCCACCTCGCGCCTGGACGCTGTCGTCGAAATGGAGTCGACCGGCGACGGCACTCCTGAGCTGGTCTTCACACCCGGCCTCGGCGCCATCGCCGATGTGGCAAAGTTCTTCCAGATTTCGCCCGCCTCCGACATCAAGTGCGTCGCCTACATGGCGCTTCACCGCGGCAGTGGCGCAATGGCGGATACCTGGCACGGCGTTGCAGCGTTTCTGCGCGGCGACCATCAGGTGAATGAAACCAAGCTGATGAGCCTTGTAGGCGCTGCGGAGCTTCGTCCGATGGTAGCCGAAGAACTCGAAGCATTCCTCCACGCGCCAGCCGGATTCCTCGGCCCGGTCGGTCTGGTTCCCGCGTCCGCTCCGCTCGCCGACAAACTCACCGTCGTCGTCGATGGCTCGCTCACCCAGCGCAAAAACATGGTCGCAGGAGCCAACAAGCTCGACTACCACCTGCGCAACGTCACTGCCGGGCGCGACTTCCAGTGGACGATTGCCGGAGACATCCGCACCGTGCTTGAAGGAGAGTCCTGCCCAACGGAAAACTGCGCCGGCAAGCTCGTCGTCGGCAAGGCCGTCGAGATCGGCCACATCTTCAAGCTTGGCTACAAATACACGCAGGCCATGGGAGCAACAGTGCTAGATCCCAACGGCAAGGAAGTCACGCCGATCATGGGCAGCTATGGCATCGGCGTCGAGCGCATCCTCACCGCGGCCATCGAACAATCCCATGACAACGCAGGCTTCTGGCTTGCTCCCGCCATTGCGCCGTTTCAGGTGGTGGTCACCATCACCAACACCAGCGACGCCACGCTGCTGGCCGCCGGGGAAGCGCTTGCCGCGGAACTTGATCGCGCCGGTTTCGATATCCTGCTCGATGACCGCGACGAACGCGCCGGAGTCAAGTTCAAGGATGCTGAACTGATCGGCATTCCCTTCCGCGTGACTGTCGGCAAAAAGATCGTCGATCAACAGGTCGAGTTATTCACTCGCTCCACCTCCACAACCACCGTCGTCGCGCTTGCCGACGTAGTCTCTGCGCTACGTTCTCAGGTTCTCGCCGCCACCACCCTGTGAGTTGACCTTGATGGCTCTGCGCATCCGCATTCCCAGCAGCCGTTCGCAGCACAATCTGACCTTCCGTCTGGTCATGGTTCTGCTTGCGTGCTGCGCCTTTGCGGGTCTTGCGCTGCTGGCCACCGGCGGCTACTACTACCTGCGCTATCGCGGCGTTGTCGATGCCCGCCTTCAACAGCCACTCTTCGCCACCACCGCCAAGATTTACGCGGCTCCCCGCGAAGTCCGCCCGGGGCAGCATCTCTCGCTTGCCCTGGTGGTTCGCGAGTTGCGCACCGCCGGATACACTGACCCTTCCGCGCCCACTCCCTCACCGCTTGGCACCTTTGCCGCCACCGATCAAAGCGTTGCTGTCCATCCCGGCCCGCAAAGCTACCACTCACAGGACGGCGCGCTCATTCGCTTCTCTGGTGGAGTCGTCTCCGCCATCTCCGACGATCATGGCCAGCCGCTTGCCAGCTATGAACTGGAGCCGTTGCTCATCACCGGACTTAGCGATGACGCCAACCGCACCAAGCGTCGCCTTGTCACCTACAGCGAGCTTCCGCCCAACCTCGTTCAGGCCGTCATGGCCATTGAGGATCGGCGCTTCTTCGAGCACGACGGCGTCAACTACTCCCGCCTTTTTTCTGCTGCCTTGCGCGACATTCTCAGCGGGCGCAAAGTCGAGGGTGGCTCCACGCTCACCATGCAGCTTGCGCGCGGCTTTTTTCTCTCGCCGGAGAAAAAGTTCAAACGCAAGATCATCGAGATCGTCATCACCTTTCAGCTTGAACATCGCTTCACCAAGCAGCAGATCTTTGAGATGTACGCCAACGAGATCAACCTGGGCCAGCGCGGCAGTTTCTCCATCGACGGCTTTGGCGAAGCCTCGCGCGTCTATTTTGGCAAGGATGTACGACAGCTCAACCTGGCAGAATCCGCGCTGCTGGCCGGCATGATCCAGCGGCCCAACTACTTTTCGCCGTACCGTCATCCTGACCGCGCACTGGAGCGGCGCAATCTCGTGCTCGATGCGATGGTCGAAACCGGCGCCATCACCAAGGAAAGCGCCGAGCAAACCAAGCTGGAGTCGTTGCATCTTTCGCAGGAAAGCGTGGATGCCAGCGATGCTCCCTACTTTGTCGATCTGGTTCGCGACCAGCTCAACCAAAAGCTCGGCGAGCACGACTTCAACCGCGAGGGCCTGCGCATCTACACTTCGCTTGATCCCGATCTTCAATCCGCAGCCACCGCCGCTGTGGCGCAGGCGATTCCCGCCATTGACAAGCAGGTGGATCAACGAGCCGCGCGCCTGCATCGCATTGGATCGCTGCCTCATCCGCAGGTCGCGCTCGTCGCGCTCAATCCGCACACCGGGCAGGTGCTGGCCCTGGTCGGCGGACGCAGCTACGGCTTCAGTCAGTTGGATCACGCCGTCGCCTCGCGCCCCACTGGATCCATCTTCAAACCCATTGTCTATGCCGCGGCATTCAACACAGCCGTTGCCGGCTCCACGCTGCCCGGTCAGGATGCGCTCTTCTCGCCTCTCACACAGCTCAGCGACGAGCAAACCACCTACGAGGTCAACGGGCAGGACTACACGCCGCGCAACTTTGAAGGCGAGTATCACGGTCAGGTCAACGCCCGTTTTGCCCTGATGCGCTCGTTGAACAACGCCACCATCAGCCTGGCCTCGCTCGTCGGCTTTGACACCGTGGCCACCCTTGCCCAGCAACTCGGCATCGCCAGCGCGCGCGCCACGCCAGCCGTTGCCATCGGAGCCTATGACGCCACGCCGCTCGATATGGCCGGCGTCTACACCGCCTTTGCCAACGGCGGCCTCAAGATCGATCCCTGGATGGTGGCCAGCGTCCGCACCCCCTCCGGCGATGTCCTCACCGACTACACGCCCACCAGCAAGCAGATTCTCGATCCGCGCGTCGCCTATCTCACCACCAGCATGATGGAGGCCGTTCTGCAGGGCAAGGGCACCGGCGCGGGCGTTCGCAATATGGGTTTCACTGCGCCTGCCGCGGGCAAAACCGGCACCGAGCACGACGCCTGGTTCGCCGGATACACCAGCAATCTGCTGTGCATCGTCTGGGTCGGCAACGACGACTACACCGATCTCAAGATTGAAGGCGCACACGCCGCTGCTCCCATCTGGGCCGATTTCATGAAGCGCGCCGTCGCCCTGCCCCAGTACTCGGATACAGCCGAGTTCACTCCGCCCGAGGGCGTTCAACTCGTGCAGATCGACTCCGCCACCAATCTCCCCGCCGACAGCACCTGCTCCACCGACACCTACACAGCGGCTTTCCTCAACGGCACCGTGCCTCAGGCCACATGCAGCCATCCCAACCCCGATCATCGCAACTTCCTGCAGAAGATCTTTGGCCTTGGCAACAAGCCACAATAGCGCGATGGAAGTTCTGTCGCGTCGCCCCGGCGGATTCAGCTCTCCGGTCGCCTCTGGCACGCCGGGCACCAGTAGGTCACTCGCGCACCCTCGCCCTGCAGCAGGCGCTCAATCGCCGTTGCACATCGCCGGCACGGCTCGCCTCCGCGACCGTATACCCACAGGCTCGCACTCGGATCCGCGCTTCGTGTCGTCCTGCGCTGCCATCCGCGATAGGTCACAATCCGGTCGCCGGAATCCTCCATCACATTGGCCGCCAGCAGTTGCCGCGACCGTTTCACCAGCCCCTGCGCCTGTTGCTCGCTCAGCCGGTTCACCTGGGCAAACGGATTCACACGCTCCGCAAAACAGACCTCGCTTTTGAAGACATTCCCCACACCGGCCATCACGCGCTGATTCAGCAGCACCTCGCCAATCGCCTCTTCTCCGCGCTCCATCAGCCGCTTCACCGCTGCCTCCGCATCAAATTCCTCGCGCAGCAGATCCATCTCCACGCGCGGAATCTTTCTTTCGCGCCGCAGTTGCGACCACGTGTACACCCTCGCAATCGGCACACGAAACGCCGCAGCCACAAACGTATCGGTGGCCACCATAATCCGCGCCTGCTCCCGCGGCTTTTGCCACGCATCTCCCTGTCGATAGATGTGCCAGCTCCCGCTCATCAGCATGTGCGTTGCCACCACGCGCTGCGCCGCCTCATGCTCCACCGCATCCACGGGCGCAAAGACCATCAGCACCCACTTGCCGCGCGACTCGACACGCACCACGCGCTCGCCCACAAAGCTCCGCTCGTCCTCGGCCTGCGCAAGCGGCGCCATCGTCGTCACAAACTGCCGTACCACGCTGCCGTCTACCGGGCCACCTGGCCTGCTTTGAGTCAGCGCGCGACCAAGCGCCCGCGCTGTGCGAAAGATCGTATCGCCTTCAGGCATCGTCAGTTCCTCCGCGCACCGGAATTCGGCCCATCCGCTCGCGAAAAAGCAGGCCGATTTCGCGCCACTTCTTCAGCAGACCCTCTCGGCGCGGCGCCCACGCCGCGCCGCAGATGCATGCCCAGCGGCCCGGCCACAAAGCCTGCTTCCGCCAGCGCATGAACCCACGGATGCTCGACCACCGGCACGCCGTTCACCGTCGTAATCAACCTGCCCTCGCCATCCTCAAGCTCCATGCGCACGCGCCCGGTCTCGGCCAGAAATCGAGCCAGTCCACGCGCCATCGCTGACCGTTCCGGCTCATCCTCCGGCAGAAACACCACCACATGCGGATTCCCGCGCCGTAACCATGCCGCCAGCCATCCCCGGCAAAGCACCACCTGCGCATATCCGGCGCGCGTCAACGTGCGCGGCGCAAACTCTGTCTCGTCCGCCTCGGCGGGCAGATCCGGCCATTTCACCGCGCTCCCATACGGATTGGCCGGGTCCGTCGCCGCCAGCAACACAAACTCCTGCCTGTCCGTCTCGGCCCCGGAACTCTCGCCCGCTGTGCGCAGCGACCGCAGCAAGTCCACCGCCGCCGGCAGAGCAAACTGCGTCGCGCCCAATCCTGCCACAAAGTATCCGCGCCGCACTTGGCCGCTCTCTTCCATCGCCTTCAGCACCGGATACACAGCGCTGAATCCGCCAGGAATATTTTCCGCCGTCACATTTTCCCGCAACAGCACGCCATAGCGCCGCAGCAGTTGGCGCGCCGTTGCGTGCAGTGCCGCCGTCGTTGTCTCTGTCCCTCGGGCCTCGGCAATCAGTGACCATCTGCCCGTCGCCGTGGCAGGCGCAGTTCTGCGCGAACGATAGGCTGCACTTCCCTGCTGTGCATGATGGCTCCGGCGCTGCCCTGAACGGCGCGTCTCCGTCCGCGTCACATACGCGCGCAGCGGGTGCAGCGAATCGTTCGTCACTCGCCCGCGCCACACCAGCGACCACAGCGCCTCGACCGTGTCACCCGGATAACCACCCCCCAGCGCCTGATGCAGCTCTTCATAGAAGCTCGCTCCGCGCGTGCGCAGAATCTCCAGCAAACGCCGCTCCGCTTCACTCCACTCTCCGGCATCGTTTTCAAGCGCCGTCAGCGCCGCCATGCTGTCGGCCAGGAAGAGTCGCACACGTCCATCGCGTTCGCCCAGCGGCTCCCATCCCGCCCATGTCACCTCACCCGCTGCAATCAAACGATCCAGATCGCCTGGCTGGTATCCGGCCACACGCGCCGGAAGAATCCGCGTCTCCAGCAGCGAAGCCACCAGCGGCGCGCCCTGCAATCCTTCAATCGCGTCAAGCAATGCATCCATCCCGCGTCGCGGCGTCATCAGCCCATGCCAGTGCGTGGCAAACCGCGCCAGCGTCCGCTGCTCCACCGGCTCCACTTCCCTGCGCAGCCGCGCCAGTGACTTGCGGCGAATCAGCCGCAGCACCTCCGTATCACACCACTCGCGATGCACACCGCCTGGCCGAAAGCCGCCCTCCATCACGCGATTCTCTGCGCTCAACTGGCGCAGAGCCGCCTCCACGCTTGCGCCGTCCAGTCCAAATCGTCGCGTCACCGCGTTTTGCTCAAACGGACCATGCGTGCGCGCAAACCGCCGCACCAGTTCCAGCACCGGCTGCGTAACCGGCTCCAGCAGCGCCGCGGGAACTCCGGGCGGCAGCGGAACTCCCAGCCCATCCCGATAGCGCGCCGCATCCTCGACGGCAATCACTCGTTTTTCTCCGCCAATCCGCAGTTCGAGCGCGCGTCGCGTTCGCAGCAGCCGCTCCAGATCACGCTCCCACTCGACATGCTCCACGCGAGCCGCCATCTCCTCACGGCTCAGGTCGCCCACGCGCAACAGCAGATCGTGCATCCCATCCAGATTGCGCGCGCGAAACGGCGACACCAGTCCCTGCTGCTGCTCCTCCACTTCGGCAATCGCCTCGGCATCCAGCAGCTCGCGCAGGTCGCCATCGCCCATCAGCTCCCGAAGCTGATCCTGATCCACCGTCAACGCCTGCGCGCGTCGCTCGGCCAGTGGAGCGTCTCCGTCATAAAGAAAATTCGCCACATAGCTGAAGAGCAGCGAAGCCGCAAACGGCGAGGGTTTTTGCGTATCCACCACATGCACGCGAATCTCACGCTGCTCCACGCGGCGCAGCGTCTCGGCCAGCGCCGGCATGTCAAAGACATCGCGCATACACTCCCGATACGCCTCCAGCAGCATGGGAAACGCAGGATAGCGTGACGCCACGCTCAGCAGGTCATAGGCGCGTTTTCGCTGCTGCCACAGCGGTGTGCGACCATCCGCCCTGCGCCTTGGCAACAGCAGCGCGCGAGCCGCCGCCTCACGAAATCGCCCGGCAAACAACGCCGTCGCTCCCAGTTGTCGCAGCACCAGATCGTTAGCCTCCGCGGACTCCACCAGCAGCCACTCCTCGCTCGGCGGCTCGTCCATATCCGGAAAACGGAGCACAAATCCGTCATCGCTCCACAGCGCCTCCACATCCGGCCCACCCGCCGCGCGAATCCTGCCCATCGCCGCCATCGCCCACGGTGTGTGAATCCGGCTGCCAAACGGCGTCAGCACACAGATGCGCCAATCGCCCAGCTCATCCCGGCATCGCTCGATCACAATCGTTCGATCATCCGGCACCACGCCCGTCGCCGCGCGCTGATCCTCCAGAAACCGCAGCAGATTCTCCGCCGCGCCAGGATCCAGATCGTGCTGCGCGACCAGTCGCGTCAGCGCCGCTGCCTGCGGAGCAGCCAGCAGTTCGCGCACCATCGCCCCGATCGCCTGTCCAAACTCAAGCGGACGCCCCGGACCATCTCCCTTCCAGAACGGCATCTTCCCCGGCTCGCCCGGTGCAGGAGACACCATCACTCGATCATGCGTAATCTCCTCAATCCGCCAAGTGCTCGCACCCAGAAGAAACGTCTCGCCTTCCCGGCTTTCAAAGACCATCTCTTCGTCCAGCTCGCCCACGCGATGCGCCTTGCCTTCAGCCCCTGCCAGAAACACCCCATACAGCCCGCGGTCCGGAATCGTTCCCGCATTCAGAATCGCCAGCCGTGCCGCACCCTGACGCGCCGTCACCACATTCCGATTCCGATCCCACGTCAGCCGCGCGCGCAGCTCAGCAAACTCATCCGACGGATACCGCCCCGCCAGCAAATCCACCACACCCTCAAATGCGCTCCGCGTCAGCTCGGCAAACGGAGCCGCACCACGCACCAGCCGAAACAGCTCGTCCAGCCGCATCCCGGCAGCTTCCGCGCTCTCAGTGCTCCCATCCGCCAACGACGCTTCGGCTGGCCATTCCGCAGCGTCCTGCCTGAACTCCGCCTGCTTCGCCGCTTCATTCCTTGCGCGCTCCACAGCCATCGGAGGACGCGTCACCGTCGCCACCACCTGCTGCGCCAGCACGTCCAGCGGATTCCGCGGATACCGCGTCGCCTCAATCCTTCCTTCGCGCATCGCATCGGTCATCGCAGCGCACGCCACCAGGTCTGCGCGAAATTTGGGAAACAGCACGCCTTCGCTCACCACGCCGACACTGTGTCCCGCACGTCCAATCCGCTGCATTCCGCTGGCCACCGAGGGCGGAGACTCAATCTGCACCACCAGGTCCACCGCGCCCATATCGATGCCCAACTCCAGCGTGGAAGTCGCGCACAGTCCGCGCAGTTTGCCTGCCTTCAACTGCTCCTCAATCACCGCTCGCTGCTCAGCCGCCAGCGAACCATGATGCGCTCGCACAATCGGCTCGCCCGCCAGCTCGTTCAGCGCACCGGCCAGCCGCTCGGCCACCTGTCGGCTGTTCACAAACAGAATCGTCGATGTACGCTCGCGAATCAGCTCCAGCAGCCGCGGATGAATCGCATTCCAGATCGACACACGCTTCGGCGTCTGCGATGCTGCGCCCGTTGGAATCGCCTCCATCTCGCCCAGCCGCGCCATATCTTCCACCGGCACTTCCACACGCAAACGCAATTGCTTCGGTGCGCTTGCATTCACCACCGTCACGGGCCGCCATCGAGGCGCGCTTGCCTCCTGATGCTCGACTGCCGGCTCCGCCTCCGCACCCGTCTCAGCGCTGGTCTCAGCACTTGTCTCTGCGCCACCCAGATAGCGCGCAATCTCCTCCAGCGGTCGTTGCGTCGCGCTCAACCCAATCCGCTGAATTCGCCGATTCGTCAGCGCTTCCAGCCGTTCCAGACTCAGCGAAAGGTGCGCCCCGCGCTTGGTTGGCGCCAGCGCGTGAATCTCGTCCACAATCACCGTATCCACCGTCAGCAGCGCCTCGGCAGACTGCGAAGTGAGCAGCAGATACAGCGACTCCGGCGTGGTAATCAGAATCTCCGCTGGATGGCGTCGAAATCGCGCGCGCTCACGCTGCGATGTGTCGCCTGTACGAATGCTGATCTCCGGCACGCGCGCCGCCACGCCCATCCGCCGCGCCACCATCTCGATGCCAGCCAGCGGCGAACGCAGATTGCGCTCCACATCCACGGCCAGCGCTTTCAGCGGAGAGATATACACCACGCGGCAGCCCTGCTCTGGCTCCGGTTCCCGCAGCATCAGCCGATCCAGACACCACAAAAACGCCGTCAGCGTCTTGCCCGTGCCCGTCGGCGCCAGAATCAGCGTGCTCTCGCCTCGCGCAATCACCGGCCAGCCCAGTCGCTGCGGCAAAGTTGGCTCGGCAAAGACCTCACCAAACCATGTCGCCGTCACCGGATGAAAACACTCCAGCACACGCGCGCCAGGATCCGACGAATCCGTCGTGGTTGGCTCGGGAAAGGTGCGTTCGGCAGGTCGTACTTCGTCCTGCGATCTTTGATTTCGGCGCGGCATTCCTTACCAGCATAGCCGCCGCAAGGTTGATTTCGCCTCGCCTGGCGCAACCCGTTTCCATCCCATCAGCGCCGTCCGGCTGCTTCAGCTTTGCCGTGGCCGATAGTAGGAGGTGCCGCCGGCCAGCGTCGAATTCCAAAGGGACAGATCCGCCGGCTGCTCGCTGGATCCCAGAAAAAGAATTCCATCCTGCGGCAACAGCTTGTGTACCTGTGCCAACAGCCGTTTGCGCGTCTCCTGGTTGAAGTAGAGCATCACATTCCGCAGCATCACCACATCAAAGCTCTCCGTAAACGGCAGCGCTGGCGCACACAGATTGGCCTGGCGAAAACGGCACATCCGCTGCAACTCCGGCTTCACCGTCCAGTCCTCGCCGGCGTGGTCAAAATACTTCACAATATGCCGTGCCGGCAGCCCGCGATTGATCTCGATGCGCGGATATCGCCCGCTTTGCGCGCGCGCCACCACCTCCGTGTTCAGGTCCGTTCCCTCGATCATCACATCCCAGCCGGCCAGCGTCGGAAAATGCTCTCGAATCAGCATCGCTACGCTGTAGGCTTCCTGCCCGGTCGAGCAGGCAGCGCTCCAGAATCGAAGCCTTCGCGTGCGCGTCCGCGCTTCCATCAGCTTCGGCAACAGTTCCGTCCTCAGCAGCTCAAACGGTCTGTTGTCGCGAAAGAAGCTCGTTTCATTGATCGTCATCGCTTCCGCCACAGCATGTTCCAGTTGGCTGTCGCGCCGCAGTCGAAGCAGTTGCACCAGCTCTTCAATATTCGTCAGCCCACGCGCACGCAACAGCCGCGCCAGTCGCGTCTCAAACAGATAGTCCCGCGATGCATCCAGCACATTGCGCGAGTGCTCCATCACCAGTTGTCGCAGATAGTCATAGTCGGCTGCGGAGGCCGACTCTGTGCGCGCAGCCGTTCCACTCCATCCAGCCAACCCTGTCCCCGTCAGTCCTGTTCCGGCCAACCCCGCCATGCTCTCGATTGCCATTCCTCACCCCACTCGTTTCTGTGAATACGCTGCTTCGCTTCTGCCCGTCTCGTCCGCATGACGATACGTTCGCTGCGTGATCTCGCCGGCAATCGCGCTCAGCGGCAAAATCTTCTGCGCCAGGCCCGCCTGTGCCACCGCACCCGGCATGCCCCACACCGCGCTGGTTGCCTGATCCTGCGCGATCACCGCTCCGCCTCGCGCGCAAATCAGCCTGCAACCTTCCAGTCCATCCGCTCCCATCCCGGTCAACACCACTCCCAGCACCGCGCCACCGTAACTCTCCACCGCGGTGCGAAACAGTACATCGGCCGCCGGTCGGCAATGGTTCTCCTGCGCCGCCTGGGTCAGCCGCAACGCAGCCCGACCGCGCAGTCCATCGCCGCGTACCTCCAGATGCCAGTTTCCCTTGGCCACATAGACGTGTCCGCGCTCCACAGCCATCCCTTCTTCGGCCTCGCACACATGCAATGCGCAACGCCCGTCCAGCCGCTCGGCCAGCAACTTCGTAAACATCTCCGGCATGTGCTGCACCAAAAGCACGGGCAACGGAAAATCCGCTGACAGCGCAGGTAAAAGCGTTTCAAGCGCCGCCGGCCCGCCGGTTGAAACTCCGATGACCACCACGCGCGGGTCTTGAACGCGCTGGCCCGGAACGCGCGAATCCGGAACGCGCCAATCGGGCAGGCGCGATGGCAGCGCCGATGGCGCAGGCTCCAGACTCGGCGGCACGCCCATCCACGTCGGAGTATGCACCGCACCGGATGGCCCCCTTGCATCCCGCGCCGCAGGCTGCGCCGCTGCCCTCGGCGTCGCCGCCGATCCAGACGTCTGCCGTGTCGTCAGCGCCAGAATCTTCGGCACCAGATCGTGCGCCAGCGCATCCATGGCCGCTTCGCGGGACTGCTGGCCGGACGGTTTGGCTACATAATCCGCCGCGCCCGTCGCCAGCGCCTCAATCGTCACCTGTGCGCCGCGCTGCGTCAGCGTGCTGCACATAATCACCGGCAGGTGCAGTCCGCGCGAGCGCATGGCTCGCAGCGTGGCCAGCCCATCCATCTGCGGCATCTCCACATCCAGCAGAACAAGGTCCGGCTTCAGGCTCTCCATCGCGCGCAGGCCCGCTTCGCCGTGGATCGCCGTGCCCACCACCTCCAGCCGCGCATCGGTCATCACCACAGCGCGCAGCAGCGTTCGCATCACCGCCGAGTCGTCCACGATCAGGATCCGGATCGGCCGGCCGCTCTCCGCACTCACTTATGCCTCCGCCAGGCCAAGCATTGCCAGCTTGTCGGCCAGCGCTTCGCCATCAAACGGCTTCATCAGATACTCGTCCGCACCCGCATCCAGCGCTCGCGTAATAAAGTCCGTCTCGGCCTCTGTCGTCACCATCATCACCTTCATCTCTCGGCGACCCTCGGCCCGCAGATGCTGCAACAGCTCAAAGCCATCCATCACCGGCATATTCCAGTCCACCAGCGCCAGGTCAAACGGCTCGCCTTCATGCACCGAATCCAGGCCCGCCTGACCGTCCGCCGCTTCCACACACTCAATTCCGCGCTCCTCCAGCAGGTCGCGCAGCACCGTTCGCACAAACCGCGAATCATCCACAATCAACGCTCGCATTCCCTCCCCTTTCTTCGCTCACCCTCAGGCTGCATCCAGACGCATCGGGTCCAGCCGTTCCGGATTCAGCATCACCAGCAGCTTGCCATCCAGCTTGTACGCACCGGCAAACAACTCCTGCCGACGCTCGTCAAGAATGGACGGATTCTTCTCATAGTCTTTCGAGGAAACCGTCAACACCTCGCCCACCGCGTCCACCAGCAACCCAAAACATCCATGCTCGCCCTCAAGCACCAGAATGTCCTGCGCCACCTCATGCTCTTCCATCTCCAGCAACCGGCGCATCGCCACCGTCGTCAGCACATCTCCGCGATAATGCACCAGCCCGCCCACAAACTTTGGCGCCAGCGGCACCTGCTCCGGACGCGCTCCACCCACAATCTCCAGAATGTGCGCAATCGGAACCCCAAACAGCGTCTCGCCAAGCTGCACCGAACAGACCTCGGTCAGCACTTCGCCCCGGTCGCGTTTGGCTCGCGCCGTCGTTCGCTTTTTCGCCGGCGTCGCCGCCGTGCCTGCTTCTCTGGTTCCCGCTTCGCTCATCGCACACCCTCCCCCACTCCCATTGCTTCGGCTGCCGACTCACTCGACCATTCGCCCATCATCGGCGGCATTCCCTCGGCCATCGCTTCCGGCAGCGCTTCCACGCTGCTCAGGCTCACCACGCTGGTCACCGAATTCTTCAGCAGCGTCACGCCGTCGGCCAGCCGATTCGTGCCCGCTTCCTTCAATTCGCTGCCCGCCGCCACATCCAGCACCGCGCTCACCGCCAGCCCCACATGTCGGCTGCCATCGCGACAGACCACCACCGTCACCTGGCGCTCTTCGCTCTCGTGCTCGTTGCCCGCCTCACGCAGGATTCCGCCTGCATCCTCGACCGGCAAGAGTTGTCCTTCAAAGTTCAACACCGGTCGATAGCCGATGTACTCCACGCGCGAGACGGGAATCCGTTCGATCCGCAGCACATCGCCCAGCACCACTGCCGCCTGCCGACCGCCCGCTTCCACCACCAGATATTCCCCACCCCGATCCTGCTCGTCGCTCTGCTCTTCTTCGTTCGCGTCTTCCTGAGCATTCATCTGCACACCGGCTCGCGCCGCAATCGATCCAGGATCCAGAATCAGCGCCAGATTTCCGCTGCCCAGCACCGTCGCGCCGGTATACAGGCCAATCGACTTCAACACCGTGCTCAGCGGCTTCACCACAATCTCTTCCGGATCCGCCAATCCATCCACCACCAGGCCAAATCGCCGACCATCCACATCCAGCACGGCAATGTAGTTGTCGCGATCCCGCCCCGGACGCGCGTCCAGGCTCTGCTCCAGCATCCGCTCCAGAAACACCAGTGGCAGCAGGTTTCCGCGCAGCCGATAGAGCGGCGCGCCCTCCATCCACTCGATCTCCTTTTCATAGCTCTCCGCCGCCAGATGCACCAGCTCGGAAAGCGCCCCCTGCGGCAGAGCAAAGCTCTGCCCACGACTTTTCACAATCAGCGCCGGCACAATCGCCAGCGTCAGCGGAATGCGCAGTCGAAGCGTCGTTCCCTGCCCCGGCTTCGACTCCAGCTCCACCTTGCCGCCAATCTTCTCCACGTTCGTGCGCACCACATCCATGCCCACGCCGCGACCGCTCACATTCGTCACCGCCGCCGCCGTCGAAAACCCCGGCAGAAAGATCAACTGCAACAGCTCCCGCTCGCTCAACTGCGCGGCGCGCTCGGCCGTAATCAGTCCCCGCTCGATCGCCTTGCTGCGCACCTTGTCCACGCTGATGCCCGCGCCGTCGTCAGAGACGTCAATCATCACATGGCTGCTCTCCTGATACGCCCGCAGCCGCAGCGTGCCTTCCGCATCCTTGCCCGCGGCAACGCGCACCTCCGGCGGCTCAATCCCGTGATCCATCGAGTTCCGCACGGCATGGGTCAGAGGATCCTTGATCGCCTCCAGCAGCGTCTTGTCCAGTTCCGTCTCCTGACCCTCCATCACCAGCTTCACCTTGCGGTTCAGCATCTGAGAAAGATCCCGGATAATTCGTGGAAACTTCGAAAACACATTCGACACCGGCTGCATGCGCGCCTTCATCACAGACTCGCGCAGGTCCGCCGTCACCATATCCAGCCGACGCGACAATAGCGTAAAGTTCGGCTGATGCGCCGTCGCCTGCAAAATCTGGTTCCGGGTCAGCACCAGCTCTCCCACCAGATTCATCATTCGGTTCAGCAGCGCCACATCCACGCGCAGCGTACTGTCCGTCGCCGCCGTCGCGCCAGCCTTCGGTTTTTGCGCCTCAGACACCTCCTGCGGCGCGCCTGCCGTCGGGCTTGCTGCCGGGCTTGCCAGCGCTTTCGCCATCGTATCCACCGGCTCCGGCGCTGCGTCATGCGTTCCTGTCACGGCTGCCGACACCGGCTCCGGCGTTGTCTGCTTCTCCTGCGCAACACGATGTGTCGTCACCGTCTCCTGAGCCGCCGCTTGTCCTTCCGGCGTCTGCAGTGCTGTCAGCTTCTCGCGCAGCGCCCGGTCGTCGTCCTCGCCTTCGCCGCCGCTCTCCTCGACGGTCTTCAAAATGCCCCGCAGCCCATCCAGCAGTTCCAGCAATCCCGTGATGATCGGCGGCGTCGCCACCAGCTTGCCATCGCGCAGCAAACCCAGCAGATTTTCACCCGTATGCGCCAGCTTCTCCAGCCGTTTGAAACCCAGAAAGCCCGTCGTGCCTTTGATCGTGTGTACCGAGCGGAAGATATCGCTCAGCAAATCCTTATCCTGCGGGCGTTCTTCCAGGTCCGTCAGGCACCGTTCCATCCTGTCCAGACCCTCCTGGCTTTCAATCAGAAACTCTCGTGTAAGATCATCCATGGCTGGCCTTTCCTGGGATGGTTCTCCTTCGCTGCACAAAGCCAGGCTCGTTGCCTCAGTCAGCGAAATCTGCTTGTACGCGTTGATCGTCCCTGCTGCTCTTATCGGTTGCTTCGGATACAAACTTGAATCCGGAACAGATCCTCAGCATCGGCTTGCTTGCCGTATGCGCTTGTCCGCGTTTACGCTGGGTTTTCCAGAGATAACCCGATATCGAATCCCGATATGGAAGCTACGAAATCGAAAAGCTGGTATCGAAGGCCATGCCCATTCCATCCACGCCGAACTCTGACGCAAACCTCTTCGACGAAGCGCTGATGGCTGCGGCCATCGCCGCCGCCGCCCACGCCTATGCGCCTTACTCCGGATTTCGCGTGGGAGCCGCACTTCGGCTCGCCTCCGGCCAGCTTGTCACCGGAGCCAATGTCGAAAATGTCAGCTTCGGACTCACCCTTTGCGCCGAACGCTCCGCTCTCGTCCGCGCCGTCGCCGAATTCGGACCCACCCTCCGCATCACCGCCGTGGCCGTCGCCAATCTCAACCACGCCGCCAGCCCGCCCTGCGGTGCCTGCCGCCAGGTGCTCGCCGAATTCTGCTCACCGGAGACGCTGATCCACTTTCCCGCCCTTGACCCGGGCGAGTTTGTCGAGGGCAAGCTGATCCAGCTCACCCGGCGATTCAGCGATCTGATGCCGTTCACCTTTCACCTAAAGCCGTGACTGCGCCAAAAGCCATGCACCCCATCGATCTGATCCGCAAAACCCGCGACCGCCAGCCGCTCACCGATGCGGAAATCCACTTCCTCGTCGCCGGAGCCGCCGCTCAATCCATCCCTGCCGAGCAGCTTGCCGCCTGGCTGATGGCCGTTCGTCTCAACGGACTCACCCTCGACGAAATCCGCTCCCTCACCCTGGCCATGCGTGACTCCGGCGTTCGCTTCGATCCTCATCCGCTCGGCAAAACCGCCGTCGACAAGCACTCCACGGGTGGCGTCGGCGACAAGACCAGCTTCCTCGTCGCGCCCATCGCCGCCGCCTGCGGCCTCCACGTGCCCATGATCAGCGGCCGCGCGCTCGGCCACACCGGCGGCACGCTCGACAAGCTCGAATCGGTCCCCGGCTTTCAGACTGCGCTCACGCTCGACCAGCTCGCCGCCGCGCTTCGCAACGCCGGAGCCGCGATCGTCAGCCAGACACCCGATCTCGTCCCCGCCGACCGCGTTCTATACGCTCTTCGCGACCGCACCGCCACCGTCGAGTCTCCCGCGCTCATCTGCGCCTCCATCCTCAGCAAAAAACTCGCCGCCGGGCTGGATGCGCTTGTCCTCGACGTCAAGACCGGCTCCGGAGCTTTTCTTCGCGATCCCGCGGAAGCCGAATACCTCGCCGCCCTGCTTGTCTCCACCGCCAACGCCGCCGGCACACGCGCCATCGCGCTACTCACCGACATGAGCCAGCCTCTTGGCTCCGCCGCCGGCAACTGGATCGAACTCGCGGAAGCGCACAACCTGCTGCGCAACCAACGCTCTCGGCTCACCGAAGATCTGCGCTCGCTCTCGCTGCACCTTGCCGCCTGGATGCTCCATCTCGGCGGCGTCGCCGACTCACCCGCCTCCGGCTACTCCCGCGCCGAAGCCGCTCTCGCCAACGGCTCCGCGCTGGACCGCTTCCTCGTCATGATTGCCGCGCAGGGCGGCGATCCCGCCGTCTTCGATCACCCGCAAGCTTTCCATCGCCCTGCCGTCACCCACTCGCTCATCGCCTCACGCTCCGGACGCATCACCGCGCAGGACACCACAGCGCTCGGCTGGGCCGTCCAGCGTCTCGGCGCAGGACGCGAAGTGGCCGATCAGGCCGTCGATCCACACGCCGGCATCCACTTCCATTTCCGCACCGGCGACCTCATCGCGCAAGGCCAGCCGCTGGCCACGCTCTACGCCTCCAGCTCCGTCCAGCTTGCTGAGGCGATACCGATTGTCGAATCCGCGCTCACCGGGTCTGATCTCACCGGGTCTGAATCAGCCACCGCCAGCAGCTCCATCGCTCCCGCGCCCATCGTCCAGCAGATCATCGACGCCGCGCGCGCCTCTGCCATCCTCAACAGCTAAGCCGTGATCGCTCAACCTCCGACCATCCACGCTCGCGCTCCCCACGCAATGCGATAATCTAACTCCATCCCTGCACCTTCTCGGAGACCCGTTTGGCGCGATTCACCGGAATCCTCGGCCTGTTGCTCATTCTCTTTGCCGCATGGCTTGGCTCCACCCAGCGCCGCTCCATCCGCTGGCGAACCGTTCTCTGGGGCATCGGACTCCAGTTCCTCTTTGCCTACGGCGTGCTGCGCTTCCAGTTTGGCCAGCGCGCCCTTGCCTGGGCAGGAGGCGTCATCAACAACATGCTCGCCAGCACCTATGCCGGCACCACTTTGCTCTTTGGCGAACTGGGCAAACAGAACTCATCGCTGGGAACGATCTTCGCCTTTCAGGTTCTGCCCACCATCATCTTCATCTCGGCCTTCTTCGCCGTGCTCTATCACATCGGCCTCATGCAGTGGATCATCCGCGGCTTTGCCTGGGTCATGCAGCGCACCATGCGCATCTCCGGCGCGGAAAGCCTCAACGTCGCAGCCTCCATCTTCATGGGCCAGACCGAAGCTCCACTCACCATCCGCCCATTTCTCGCCTCGGCCACGCGCTCGGAACTGATGACCATCATGACCAGCGGCATGGCCCACGTCTCCGGCGGCATCATGGCCGCCTACATCCTCAACGGCGTCGAGGCAAAACATCTGCTTGCCGCCGTCATCATGACCTCGCCCGGCACCATCGTCATGGCCAAGATGCTCGTCCCCGAGACGGAAACTCCCATCACCGCCGGACGCGTCACCCTGCCCACCAGCGAAGAGCATCGCGACGAAAATCTGCTGGGAGCCATCGCGCGCGGCACCATCGACGGCGGCAAACTTGCCTTCAACGTCGGCATCATGCTCATCAGCTTTCTGGCTCTTGTCGCTCTGGCCAACAGCCTGATGGCCTGGATTCACTCCGGCATCGGCTTCTTCCCTTCCAGCCTCAATCAGGTCATGGGATGGCTCTTCTCACCCGTCGCCTGGGTCATCGGCGTCCCCTGGCGCGACGCTCCGGCCATCGGCAACCTGCTTGGCACACGCATGGTCCTCAACGAAGTCATCGCCTACGTCGCGCTCGGCACCCAGAAAGCCTCCCTGCTGCCACGCTCGTTCACCATCGCCACCTTTGCCCTTTGCGGCTTCGCCAACCTCGGCTCCATCGGAATGCAGATCGGCGGCATCGGCGCGCTCATCCCGGAGCGGCGCAACGAACTCGCTCGCCTTGGCTTTCGGGCGATGCTGGCTGGCACCATGGCCAACCTGATGTCGGCCTCCATCGTCAGCCTTTTTCTTCACTGATCGGTGCACTGATCGGTGCGACAGACATTCTGTCCACCCCGGCTCCCGTCAAAAACACCATAAACCCATCATTTCAAAAAGATAATAAATCCATCTGGAATGGCAGGATATTTCGCGCAACCTGCCATATCTTGTCCCATCCACTTCAGCTCCTGCGGTTTGTGTCCTCGCCCTTGCTTTTGTTTTTTGGTTGTCATTCCCGCAGGGAATCTGCTTCTTCAGCCAGAATCTCACCCGCAAGACAAACGGCAAACCGCAAAGGATAACGGACTCACACACAGCAAGGTCAGATGGAGTGAACCAGAAACAATACCTCCCCCTTGAGTCCATCGCATAAAACAACTGAAGAAAAATACAAGAAATAGAATGCAATCTGTCGCTTACAGCATCTACTTCCAGCAGTGCGCTGGCTTACCGAGAGGAAGATCTCTCTGTTTGGTTACGACTGGGCGAGCGGTAAGCATCCAGCATCGCGTTCGCCGTCCGCACCACGCGATTCACAATACGCGCCGGACGAAGCACCGCCGACTCCACCGCTTCCGCCGCGTGCTGCACCGAGTCCAGACCGGAAGCCAGCATTCCATCCAGACGCACGGTCTGTCGATGGACGCGGTCCAGAATATCCGCCAGATTCCGGCGCAGCTCCGCCGTCTCGTTCCGAATGCCGTCGGTCAGCTCCAGCAGATTGCTCGTCGCCGTCAAAAACTGCGGCGTCGTGCGCTCGATCAGCTCGCGCGTCGACTGGATCAGCGGAACCACGGTGGCGCGAAAGTCCTCCGTCACCACCAGTGCGGACTTGGCCGCGCGCCGCATCGAAATCAGAATGCCCAGCAGGACGCAGGCCTGCATGAAGACAGCAAAGCCGGTGAAAGCGACAAAGACGATCAGCAGAGTTTCGTTATTCCATGACATAAGTCGTGCTCAAATGTGGTTGTGTGAGTACTGCAAAACTGGGAGCAGAGCCGCAACCATCTTTTGCATCGCGGCTCCACAAACTCCGCGCTGGCATTCCTGCCAGCACCAGCGCTTCAGGACTCCGACGCTTCTCCGCCGGCCTGATACGCATGTTTCCCTGCTTCCACCGCAGCCGAAACCCGCGTCGTCTGGTCCGCGACAAAGGACTTGCTTTTGTCCACAAACTCTTCCCACTGCGCACGGCCCTGCACCACAGCTTCCTTCCCGCGCTGGGTAAACTCGGTTGCCTGCGATTTACCACGCTCCACAAAGGTTCCCACCTGATCGGCCGCCTCACGCGCTCGCACGCGCAGCCGATCGGAGCCTTCTTTGGCGGAAGAAACCAGAGTTTCGCGCGTTTCGCGCCCGCTCTTCGGCGCATACAGAACGCCAACCAGTGCGCCCAACCCGATACCAGCCAAAAACCAGCCGAGAGATGCATTTTGATTGTCAGAAGCCATAAAAAATCTCCTTTCGATTGCCCACAAGTGAAACCAGAATGTCGCACAGCTCCGAATGCCACACGGAGACGACTCTGCTTCGGATGCCAGTGCTCTTGAGTGTAGCCCAGCAAGGGCGGTTTGACTACCTGTTCGATAGGATGCCTCAGGCGTAGCTTCCGTTGCCAAAGGCAGAGCCGGAGGCGCGGGCCGCGCTCGATCCCGCTCCGCTTCCATCCACTGGCTGTGCCGTCACTTTGCGGTCACTGCACCGTCACAGCGACGGTCACGGAGGTGGTAATCGCCGCATTCTGCGCATCCGTTGCCGTCACCGTGAAGTGATAAGAGCCAGCTGTAATCAGCGACGACTGGCCGCCGCAGGCGGCAAACGGCAGTACGCAGGCAGCCAGCATCAGCAGCACGGCCAGCGAACGCCAGCGAGCTTTCCGCGCCGGCACCAGTCCCTGCCTTGCAGAAGCAAAGCCAAGCAGCGCCAGGCCAAGCAGCGTAAGCAGGGGTGCAGTGGCTCCGCCCGCCGTCACGCCGGACGGCAGGTTGGTGCCCGCACCAAAGATCAGCAGCAGCGGCTGCGCCGTTCCATTTGCCGTCAGCGTCTCAGTCGCCGGGTCCAGTCCACACTCCGGCGGATTGGCCGCCGACGTGGACCCGGCAAGCGCGCAGCTCAACTTCACCGTCCCTGCGTAACCGTTCAGCGAAGTCAGCGTCAGCGTATCGGAAGCCGTGGCATGGATCGAGTTCAGGCTCACCGGCAGCGCGCTCAGCGAAAAGTTGGCACTGCCATGAAAGACCACTCCTGCCGAGGTGGAACCGCCGTAGTTTGCATCGCCGGAGTAGACCGCCGTCAGCGTATACGTGCCCGGCGGCGGATTGCTGACCGTGAAGCTCGCCGTGCCCGATGCCAGCGCCGTCGAGGATGCCGCCACGCCCACCAACTGCGCGGTTGCCAGCGTCGTTGTGCCGTTCGTCAGCGTCACCGTGCCGGTTGGAGCCACGCCCAGGCTATCTGCGCTCAGCACAACGGAAAACGTGACCGGCGACCCGGAGTAGGTTGTCGTCGTGCCGCTCAGCGCCAGCGTCGTCACAGCCGGCGTCACCGTCACCGCAGCCGTTCCCGTGCTCGCATTGAAGCTGGCATCGCCCGAATACGCCGCCGTCAACGTCGCCCCGCCGCTGGGCAGAAGCTCCGGCGTTGTGGCCGCTGTTCCCGCAATGCCCAGCGGCTGCGTGCTCAGCAGGTTGGCGCCCAGTGTAAAGGCTACGGTTCCCGTCGCCGCGCCATCCGGCTGCAAAACTCCGTTGGTCGTCGTCGAGCGGTTGCCATAGGGCTGCGCTACGAACTGCACCAGCGATCCGTAGGGAATCCCCGCATTGCGCGTTATCGCTCCCGTCGCCGGATCCGTCACCGCCCAGCTAACCAGCGTGCTGCTGGACTCCGGCGCCACTGAAACCGTCACCGGCGGCGAAACGCTGCCCGACAGCGTCGCCGCACCGCCATAGCTTGCCACCAGCGGATAGCTTCCGCCGGGGAGATTGTTCAGCGTCAGCGTTCCCGTCGAGCCGTTGGCCACCAGCGGATAGACGCCCACACCCACGCCTTCCGGCGTAAACACAGGATTGGCATTGTCGGCATGGAGCGCCACCTGTCCGGTCGGCGTTCCCGAGGCGCTCGTCACCGAAACCGTCACGCTCACGATCTGGCCATGCTGAATGCTTGCCGGAGAAACCGCAAGCTGCGTCGCGGTCGCAGTCAGTGGAGCAGCCGTCCATGCGGCCACCAGCGCCGCTGCATCCACGCTGCCCAGCCCCGTCGCCGCGTCCCAGCCTGCGGTCGCATTGAATCCGGTCAGGTAATCAAAGCCCAGCGCGTTCAACTGGCAGTTGGGAGTGGCTGCGGCGCAGGCCACCGAGTTGTTGCCCGTCGTCACATCGTGAAAGACCGTCGGCGTCGTGCGCGCCAGGTTATAGAGCACAGCCGCAGCCTGCCCCTGGCGCTGGCCCGTCGATTCGCGCACCAGCGCCAGAATCGCCGCCGTCGTCGCCGCCGCCGCTGAAGTTCCACCCGCCGACATCACGTGGAACGGACCGCTGGAGTTGGGCTGGCAATCGACGACCGGATTGCCCGCGGCGTCCGTATCCTGATCGGTGCAGATGCCCCACGCCGCATAGTCAAATCCCGTCGAAGCAAACAGCGCCAGATCGGGCAGGTCGCGCACTCCGTCCGACGGCACGCCGGGAGCCGATTGCCATGAAGGCTTGGCATAGCCGGCGTTGCAGACGGTTGCACCCGTCGCGCTCGTGGCCGATTGCGCGCAGGAGCTTGCTCCGCCGCCCGTCGCCTCAATAGACGCATACGGCGCGGGCAACGCGATATTCTGCGCCAGAGTCGTCGGCGGATACGCCGTCGAAGACTCGTTCCATGGCACTTCCGGAATGTATCCCTGAACCGAAAGCAGCGTGCCGCTGGCGTTGGTGGAGTTGACATAGTTGCCGAAGTTGGCGCCACCGCCGTCCGGCCCGGCCAGCACGGCAAAGTCTGTGCCGCCCACCGCCAGGTTGTACGGCGTCGAAGCCAGCCCGTTGACGGCCAGACCCGCCGAAGCCGTGGTTTCCAGCGCTGGATCGTCACAGGCCGCCGAGCCGGAGTTGCCGCTGGCCACCACCACGGAGATGCCCTGCGCCGCGGCCTGCTCCCAAAGCTCGTTGTAGAACGCATTGCCCACCGCTCCCAGCGTCGATTCGCAGGCCGAGTAGCTGACCACCAGCACGTCGGCCAGGTTGTCGTCGATCGCCCGGACCAGCGCCAGATTCAAGCCGGAATCCGTATTCGTATCCGCAGCCGTGTAGAGCAGAATGCGCGCCGCCGGCGCCAGACCACCGGCGATCTCGGTGTCCAGATAGGACTCGACCGCGTCGCTTGTGATGCCCGGGTCCGTCGCACCATCCAGCACCACCGTCGGCGCGTTCGCCGCCAGGCCAAAAAGCGAGCGATAGTTGGCCACCTGCGTCGGATCGATATTGGAGTCGGCGGCGATCGCGATCGTCGCCCCGGTACCATCCAGCGTCGTGCCGGAGTAGGCCGCATTCAGCGCGTGATTGGGCAGATCATAGAGCGTTGCCGCGTCCGCAGGTCCAACGAACAGAAAGCTGCCGGTCGCCGTCGCCGTTGTGTACTGCGGGTGAAGATGCGCGGGCGACGAATCCGGCTGAAAACGACGCGATCCCGGATGAAACATCGCCGAAGGACCACGCTGGACTGCCGCATGGGGCGGCAACGCGCTCAGCGAAACCAGACCGGAGATCACCGGAGCCAGCGCGGAGGGAACCTGCGCATCCCGCACGGCGACCAGACGCGCTTCACCATCCAGCGAAACCCTGTGCACAACCAGGTGAAACGCGCTCTCAAGCTGCGCAATGGAGCCGGAAAACTCCAGCAGATTGCCGCCGCCTCGTCGGCCCGCCACCACCAGGCCCTGCGACTGAAGCCAGGCCGTCACCGCGGCTAGGTCAGAGTCCAGCACGCCAAATCGCGCGGCAAACTGCTCCGGTGTCAGCCAGCGATGAAAGTGCTGCGAAGCAGGATTCTGCTGCGATTGCAGCAGAATCTCCAGTGTCTGCTCATCCTCCGGGCTGCGGCGCAGCAGCAGCAGCATGCGCGGCGCAGCATCGGACGGCGCAGCCGGTCCCAGGTCCAGCGCCTGCGCAGGCAGGTTTGGGTGCGAGCCAGCCAGCGGAACCAACTGATCCGGATCGACCGATTGCGTGACACGCGGAACGCGATGAAACTGTGCCGCGGCTTCGGTTACAGGCTGAGCCGCCAACAGGCCGGAAGTGATCCCGGCCATCACGACGAAAGCGCCGCCTCCCAGGGCGAACCGCAGGCAGGACGAAGAAAAACCGTTGCACATGAAGACTCCGCAAGGCAGAAAAATGCCGGTCGCAAATTGAGTATGAAAGCGACCGGCAGCGCGGAGGTGAGAATTCTCTTAGGGAAATTTTGCCTCAGTTCAGAAACGGTACTTTCCTGCGTCGATGCAGATTTGGGCAATCTGTCGGTTCAGCGCCACGGTATCGATCGGTGTCGATTTTGCGAAGCGCCGCAGCACGGCCATGCGCGTCGTGAGCGCGTCCCCATCGTTGGCGGCGGCCAGCACGCGGCGTGCGCTGCACTCGACCGTGGCCAGCGCTTCCTCGGCAAAGACCGCGCAGGCCTGCTGCGCCAGCGCGGCCGTCGGCGCGTGTGCCGCGCTGAGTTTGCGCGCGCGCAGCAGCGAGGACTCCAGCGCAAAGATCGCCGTGATGCAGTCGGAGAGATCCGCCATTACCTCCTGCTGGTCGGCCAGCGCGGTCATGAAGCGCTCCGAAGCCGCTCCAGCGGCCACCAGCGTAATCCTGCGCAGGTTGGCCAGCAACGCCGTCTCGCGAGCCAGCGGCGCCTCTTCGCCCGCAGTCGCATCGAAGGATGGCGGCTGCATCAGTTCGTCCATCAGCTTGCGGATGGCGGCCAGCAGCGGCAGCTGCCCGCTCATCGCTCGCTTCATCAGCCATCCGGTGATGATCATGCGGTTGATCTCGTTGGTGCCCTCAAAGATGCGGTTGATGCGAGCGTCGCGATAGAAGCGCTCCGCCGGATAATCCTCGACGTAGCCATAGCCGCCCATGATCTGCACCAGTTCGTCTGCCACCAGGCTCAACATCTCCGAGCCGAAAACCTTGAGGATCGAGCACTCGACGGCATACTCCTCAATGCGCTTCTGGATCTCGCGCGGCGCAGCATCACCGGGCAGCGTGGCCAGCGCCGCGTCCATCATGCCAATCGTGCGATAGGCCATCGATTCGGCGGCATAAAGATGCACGACCGAGCGGGCGATCTTGCGCTGGATCAGGCCAAAGCTGGCGATGGGCTTGCCAAAGGCCACGCGATCTTTGGCGTAGCGAATCGACTCTTCAATGGCCAGCCGCGCGCCGCCCACGCAGGCAGCGCCCAGCTTGAAGCGGCCAACATTGAGGATGTTGAACGCGATATGGTGGCCTTTGCCCACCTCGCCCAGCAGATTCGCCACAGGAATACGGCAGTCCGCAAGGATCAGCGGACAGGTGGATGAGCCGCGAATGCCCAGCTTGTGTTCCTCCTTGCCGATCGTCAGGCCGGGTGTCGTGCGCTCAATCAGGAAGGCGGAGAATTTGTCGCCATCGAGCTTGGCAAAGACGGTAAAGATATCCGCGAAGCCGGCGTTGGTGATCCACATCTTTTCGCCGTTCAGGATGTACTCGGAACCATCGGGCGAGAGCGTGGCGCGGGTGCGGATGTTCATGGCGTCGGAGCCGGAGGTGGACTCGGAGAGCGCATAGGCGGCCACCCACTCCGCAGAGGCAAGTCGCGGCAGGTAGCGCTGCTTCTGCTCTTCCGTGCCATACCAGAGGATCGGCAGCGTTCCAATGCCGGTGTGCGCCCCGAAGGATGTGGAAAAACTGGCCAGCGCGGAGAGATGGTCGGCCACCAGCGCAGAAGTCACCTTGTCGAGGCCCAGTCCGCCGTACTCCTCCGGGATATCGACCGCGGTGAAACCCAGTTCGGCGGCCTGAACCAGCAGCGAGCGCAACACGCCGGGTTCCTTGGCCTCCACGCGGTCCGCCATGGCCAGAAGCTGTTCGCGGGCAAAACGGTCGGCGGTCTCGGCGATCTGGCGCTGCTCTTCGCTCAGGTCTTCCGGTGTAAAGACTTCCTCCGGACGTCGATCGTCGAGCAGGAAGCTGCCACCGGGTGCGGCAAGAATGGAAGCAGCGGAATCGGGCGTGGAAACGGACATGAAGCACCTCGAAAGAACAGCCTCTGACGAGACAAACGATACTCCAGCGCGTGAGCCGCAAGCAAGGCAGTCGCCGCACATGGGCGGCAATCGCTTACAATCACTTTGAAATCAGGAGTACGAGTGGTAACGGAGGCGAGAACTTGCTGAGCGTCCCAGGACTGACCGGGATTGGATTCACCGGAATTGGATTCACCGGGATTGGATCGACCGTAAAGGGATGGGTCGGCCTCGCGGCGCGCCAGCCCCAGCTGGCCTCGTTCGTGCCCCAGACCGGTCTGGTCCACTACCTGAAGATGCAGTATGCGGACCAGACCTTTCGCGGGCTGTATGAGTGGAACTGGTTTGACGCTTCGCTGATGTTGCCCTACTTTGCCGTCATGCTGATGCTCTCCGTCTATGGACTGCACCGCTACAAGATGGCCTATCTCTACTTCAAGTTCAGGAAGAACTACGACCCCCATCCGAAGTCGCACTTTGCAGAGCTGCCGTTTGTCACCGTGCAGTTGCCCATCTTCAACGAGCAGTTTGTGATCGAGCGCCTGCTGGAGGCGATCTGCGGTCTGGATTACCCCCGCGAGAAGCTGGAGATTCAACTGCTCGACGACTCAACCGACGAGACGCAGCAGGTGGCCGCCGCCATTGTGGAGCGCTACGCGGCAGCCGGTGAGCCGGTCGTGTACATTCACCGCACCAACCGGCACGGATTCAAGGCAGGCGCTCTGGACGCGGGGCTGAAGATTGCCAAAGGAAATCTGATTGCCATCTTCGATGCGGATTTTGTGCCGCCCGCAGACTGGCTGATGCAGGTCGTCCACCACTTCACCGACGAATCCATCGGCATGGTGCAAACCCGCTGGACGCACCTCAACAAGGACTACAACCTGCTGACCCGGATTGAGGCCATCCTGCTCGACGGCCACTTTGTGCTGGAGCACGGAGCGCGAGCGCGCACAGGTGATTTCTTCAACTTCAACGGCACCGCGGGCATGTGGCGCAGGCAGGCCATCACCGATGCCGGCGGGTGGCAGCACGATACGTTGACCGAAGACACAGACCTCAGCTATCGCTCGCAGATGGCCGGCTGGAAGTTCAAATATCTGCCCGCCGTGGAGTGTCCGGCGGAGTTGCCGATCGAGATGGTCGCCTTCAAAACCCAGCAGGCGCGCTGGGCCAAGGGCTTGATCCAGACCTCGATCAAGATTTTGCCGAAGATGTTTCGCTCGGACGTGCCGCGACAGATCAAAGTGGAAGCGGTCTATCATTTGACGGCCAACCTGAGTTATCCGCTGATGGTGCTCATGACGGCGCTGCTGATTCCGGCCATGATCGTACGCTTCTATCAGGGCTGGTTACAGATGTTGCTGATCGACGTGCCACTCTTCGGCGCGTCTACCTTGTCGATCGCCATCTTTTACGTGCTCAGCCAGCGCGAGCTGTATCCAAAGACGTGGAAGCGGACGTTTCTCTATCTGCCCATGCTGATGGCGCTGGGCATTGGGTTGACGATCACCAATACCAAGGCCGTGATGGAGGCGCTGCTCGGCATCAAAAGCGCATTTGCGCGGACGCCGAAGTACTCCGTGGCGAAAAAAGGCGAGAAGCCAAAGGCGGCCAAATATCGGAAGCGGCTGGTGTGGGCGCCGTGGATTGAGCTGGCTGTGGGAACCTACTTTGCGCTGGCCATCGCCTACACCTTCACCAACAACAACTTTTTTACTGCGCCGTTTCTCATTCTGTTTGTGGTCGGCTACTGGTATACGGGACTGATGAGCCTGTTGCAGGGGCGCTTTGAGCGATGGCGCAGCGGCACGATGGCCAACCCCGACGAGTCCAGCCCCAAGCCGTTCCCTGTGGGCGTTTAAGTCTTCCTGCAAGTCAGTATCGAGAGGCTTGCACCAGCGTGAAAAGGATCATGGATGAGTCAGAGTTTTGAAGTTGGCCCCGTACAGATCGGCAATGGCAAGTTGTTTCTGATCGCCGGGCCGTGCGTGATTGAAAGCGAAACCCATGCGCGCGGAATGGCCGACGCGCTTCAGCGAATCACCAGCGACCTCGGCATTCCCTACATCTTCAAGGCGAGCTTCGACAAAGCCAATCGCACCAGCGTCAGCAGCTTTCGCGGGCCAGGATTGCGCGAGGGGGTGCGCATCCTCAGCGCGATTGCACGCTCAACCGGCCTGCCCGTGCTGACCGACGTGCATGAAGCCTCGCAGTGTGAAGCGGTAGCCGAAGCGGTGGATATCCTGCAGATTCCGGCTTTCCTTTGTCGGCAGACCGACCTGGTGGTAGCGGCGGCCATGACCGGGCGCGCGGTGAACATCAAGAAGGGCCAGTTCGTCGCTCCGTGGGATATGAAGTACTCGGTCGAAAAAGCGCGCTCAACCGGCAATGAGCGAGTCTTCCTGACCGAACGCGGCGCAAGCTTCGGCTACAACGCGCTGGTCGTGGATATGCGCTCGCTGGCCGTGATGCGCAAGCTGGCTCCGGTGGTCTTTGACGGAACCCACTCCGTGCAGCAGCCGTCAGCGGCCAACGGCGTCAGCGGCGGGCAGCCGGAGTTTATTCCGCTGCTGGCGCGCGCCGCCGTAGCCGCCGGCGTCGACGGGATGTTTCTGGAGGTACACGACAACCCGGCCGAAGCAAAGTCGGATGGAGCCAATGCGCTGGACCTGAAGCTGCTGCAACCGCTGCTGGAGCGGTTGCTGGCGATTCATGCCGCAGCAGCGGAATAAGTTTGCAACACGCACGTATGTAGTTTTTGTCCGAAACGAGGAGAGCAATGAAAGCGGAAAAAATTCTGACAGGGCTGGTCCTGATGGCTGTGGCCTCGAGCGCGTGGTCACAGACTGCGCCCAACGACGTGAAAGCACAAGTGATGACGCTGGAAAAAGCGGCGCAAAAGTCGCACGGATTCAGCTCGGCGACGATCTCGCCGGATGGAAAGCTTGTGGCCTACTCCGGTTGGGGTGCCATGGGTTCGCGCGTGATGGTCGCGGCCATCAGCGATCCGCAAAAGACGCTGACGGTAACCGCCCGAACCGACGACAAAGAGCGCTGCGGTGAAGGACGCGTGGCCTGGGCGCCGGACTCCAGTCACCTGGCTTTTCTGAGCAACTGCGCCTCCGACGGCCACTCGCAGGAAGATGTATTCGTGGCCGCGCTCAGCGGCGATCTCGCATCCGGACATGGAAAAGCGAGGGTCGCGCAGATCTCCACCGCAAAGGGCGAAGTGGGTTATCCGACTTATTCTCCGGATGGCGAGCGCATCGCGTTTTTGTACGTGGAGGGCGCAACGCGCGCTGCCGGAGCATTGGCCGCGATGAAGCCATGGTCGGGCGTGATCGGTGAAGATGGCATTGAAGTGCAGCGCGTTGCCACAGTGGACGCGCGCGCGCTGAAGCCGATGAAGCCTGAGTTTGCCACGCCGTCCACGCTGCATGTCTATGAATTCGATTGGTCGCCGGATTCGAAGAAGCTGGCCTATGTGGCCGCCAATCCTCCGGGCGAAGACAACTGGTGGGTAGCGAATCTGTATGTCCAGCCGCTGGGTGGCGAGCCGCAGGTGGTCTTCAATCCGACGAAGACATCCGGCGCGATGCATGGATTGCAGATCGCCGTTCCGCGCTGGTCGCCCGATGGCAAGCGAATCGCCTTCATCGGCGGCCTGATGAGCGATCAGGGATCGACAGGCGGCGATGTGTGGATGGTCGCTTCGTCCGGAGACAATGCGGAATCGGGTGCCGTGGACCTGACCCCGGGGCGGATGGCGACTCCGGCATGGATGACCTGGGCCGACGATCAATCGATGTTTGTGAGCGAGCTGCGCGGCGGCCAAAGTGAGCTGGTAAAGATGACGCTTGCCGGCGATGGAACAGCGATCACCACAAGCTTCAGCGCACCTGTCTATGCGCTGGCGGGCACGGTGGGCGATGGACGACTGCACCTGAGCATCTCCGCGGCCAGCAACCACAAGGCTTTTGTCTTCACCGCCAGCTCATTCGCTCATCCGCCTGAGGTCTATCTGGCGCGAACCATGGGCACGATGGGGATGGGCTTTGCTGCGCTCACGCCGCTTACACAGGCCAACGCGGGCGTCGCCGAAGAAGCTGGCGCACTGTGGGGCAAGACCATCTCTGTGAGCTGGACCAATGAAGGATTTCACGTGCAGGGCTGGCTCCATCTGCCCAAGGGTTTTGATCCCGCGCAGCAAGCCGATGGAACACACAAATATCCGATGATCGTGCTGGTGCATGGCGGGCCGGCAGCAGCCACCATGTCGCGCTGGGGTGTGGGCGGCAGCTTGAATGCCGCCAGCTTCTCCGCCCTGGGCTACTTTGTGCTGGAGCCGAATCCGCGTGGCAGCTTTGGCCAGGGCGAGCAGTTTGCCGCGGCCAACCGCAAGGACTTTGGCTATGGCGATCTGCGCGACATACTGAAGGGCGTGGATACTGTGATTGCCCGCTATCCGGTCGATGGAAAGCGCGTCGGCATCACGGGCTGGAGCTATGGCGGATTCATGACCATGTTTGCCGTCACCCAGACAACGCGTTTCCGCGCCGCAGTGGCCGGTGCCGGGCTGTCCAACTGGCAAAGCTACTACGGCGAAAACTCGATCGACCAGTGGATGATTCCCTACTTCGGCGCAAGCGTCTATGACGATCCGGCCGTGTATGCGAAGAGTTCGGCGATCAACTACATTCGCAACGTGAAGACGCCCACGCTGGTGGTGGTAGGCGACCGGGACGGAGAGTGTCCCGCGCCGCAGTCGTTTGAGTTCTGGCACGCGCTGCGCGACGAGCACGTGACAACGCAGCTCGTCGTGTATCCCAACGAAGGGCATGGGTTCGTCAATCCCGAACACCGCCTCGACGTGTTGATGCGTGCGGCGGCGTGGTTTGCCCAATATATGCCCGCTTCATAAATTGCGCGACAGCACCCGGCACAGCGGCTCTTCACGCTTCGCCGGGTGCTGCCTCACATCATCTTTCGCTTTCGTTTTCTGGCTCCATGCGTCCATTCAGGATGCTTCAGATGGATGCAGGCAACCATCAACAGAACGACTGTCAGGAAATGCGGCCCTGCCTGTTACACTTGAGTTACGGAGTCCAGACAGGAATCCAAACGTTCTGATGTTGACCGTTTTGTGCTGCGCGCACGGAACGGGGAGGATGCATGCGGCGGTTGCTGACGCTAGTTTTTCTGATGTGCCTGACACTCCCTGCTGGCATGGTTCTGACGAGTTGCTCTCGTAATCCCCAGGGCGCTTACTGCAACGGTGAAGGTTTTGGCCTGAAGCTGACCGACGTTGCCTCAATCGACCTCGAGCCGAGGACGACGGGCATCTCGCTGGCTTTTGGCCAGACGCAGCAACTTGCAACCCCAACGGCTTACACGTGCAAAGGGGCCAAGGCGAGCGTGACCAACTTCACCTATGGCACGTCGAACAACCAGTTGCTGGATATTTCGCCGCAGGGAAATCTCTGCGCGGGCACCTGGAACCGTCGTACCGGCGGTGGCATTCCCGATTACACCATCTGCAACTATCCCACGCCCGCGCCAACAACCAACGGGCTGCCGTATGGATCGGTGACGGTAACGGCAACGGCGGAGTCCGTGGCCTCCAACACGGTTACGGTATGGGTACATGCGCAGGTCACCTCTGTCTCGCTTGTGCTGGAGCAACAGGGAACGACAACGCCGATCAGTGGATGTCTCTCGCAGACCCAGACAGCGCAACTGGATTCGCAGGCCTACTACAGCCTGAACGGAACGCAGACTCAACTCTGCGGTCCAAATTCGAAAACCGTACCCGCATGTTCGCAGGCGATCGGAAACCTGACCTACGCTTCGCAAAACCCGACCATCGCCACGATTGACGAGTATGGCGTCATCACCGCGCAACAACCGGGAACCACCTACATCACCGCGTCTGTTGCCGGCTCCGGCTCTTCGGCGGGCGAGTTCTCCACCTGCCCTCCAGCCTCCATCAACATCACGCTCAATGGCCAGACAACGGGCACTGTGACCCAGGGCGTGACGCAGAACCTGGTGACCACCGTCTATGACACCAAGGGCACCAAACTCACCGGCCTGTCGCTCGATTACCAGTCCACCAACCCGCTGAATATCTCGGCTGGCGCGGGCGGCAGCGTGACGGCCAACTATGCGGGGCAAGCCGATATCTACGCCGTCTGTCAGCCCACCACCTGCAACACGGCTCCCATCGACGTCATCGGTCTGAACCAGACAGGTACACCGATCACCAGCAACAAGGTCACGATCACCACGCCGGGCATTGCAAGCACATTCCTCTGGCTGGCCAGTCCGCAGTCGCAGTACTTTGTGCCGGTGGAACTGCTGACGGGAACGCTGGGATCAACCGTGAAGCTGCCCTACTATCCGAATTCCATGGTCATGGATCGCGATGGGAACAATCTATACTTCGGCTCGACGCATGAGCTGATGATCTACAGCACAACGACAAATGCCATCACCAAAGAAGACCCATCCGTGCAGGGCGTGGTGCTGGCCGTCTCGCCGGATAATCAACAGGTCTTGATCAGCGATCCTGTCCGCAAACTTTTCTATCTGTATCGCGTCAGCGGAGGAAAATCCACAACTTTTGCAGGCGTGGGGAACTCAGCATATTGGACGCCCGACGCCAAGACTCTCTATGCCGTCGGCACGGACTACTCCACCAACAATGCCGGAACCCCGACGCTCTTTGTCTACAACGTGAATACCGGCTGGACGACCTATCCGCTCAACCAGACGACGCCCTCGCAAAGCCTGGCCATCACGGTGCCCAGCGTCGGCGCATTCCTGAGTGGATACCCGACTCTGGCGCATGCCTGGTGCCCGAACCTTACACCCTCGCCGGGCTATCCGCAGGGACAGGCCTATCCGCAGGCAGCGCAGGTCAATGTGGAGACGGATCAGTTGGCTGCGACCAACGACGGCCAGCATATTCTGGGTGTAGGACTCAACGGCGGTTCCACGCCCACCCTGAGCGACATCAACATCCATCTCAGCTCAAGCCTGGTAACCGGCGCATGTCCGGCAGCCGAGACTGGAATCACCATTGCAACGCCGTTCAAGCAGGCGCCATTGCCGTTCCAGGCAAGCGCCATCACGGGGGTCGATCCTTCGCCTGCGACCAACCTTTCGTTCATCACCTATGATGCGATTCAGGGCGCAGCCAGCGGAGCTTCCCTGCCCTACTATCAGCCCAATGCCAATGGATCCCTGGGAACCATCGGCTCCGTGGCGCTTGCCGGGGGCGCAACCGCTCCACTGGCAGGCGTCTTCAGCCTGGACAACACATTGTTCTTCGTCTCCACGTCGGGCGATAATGCCGTGCATTACATCAACACCTCCACCCTGCAGGACACCAAGCAGATTACGCCGGGGCTGGTCGATGCGAATGGCAACATCATTCCCGCAACGCTGCTGGCCGTGAAGCCAAGGCCGACAACGTAATCGCTGGCGGTAGCAGTGAACTGACAGCCCGCTCTGGACCACCAGCGCGGGCTGTTTTCTGGAACACATCCGCAGGACGAATCGAAGAACTAGCCGAAGCACCTGCTCCCAGACCTGCCCTGTCAGGCAGACGCACTTCCGTTTGCCGCACGCGTATGCATTCTGCCCTTGCAGAAAGCAAACCCGCGCGAGCCACACGATAGAATCGAGATTATGATCAAAGGGATCACAGTACTGCGTGCAGCAAAGTCCGCGGCAGAATATGAGCGGCTGACGGCCTTTCTGACCTCTCTCGGCTTCGAGCCAGGGCGCGGATGGAACGAAAACGGCAGCGAGGGATCGCCCTTCCTGGCCCCGCTGGGCAATCTGGAGATCGTGCGCGGCGCATTCCCCGCTGCGGCCTCCGTGCTGGTTGAGGTGCGGCAGCTTGATGCCGTGCGTGAAGCTGCCGCGCGATGGGCAGCCAGCAGCGGGCTGGATGCTGCGGCCATCCATCTGACCGAGGTCGAGGAGACAAGCTGGAAGTCGCGCATCTTTCATGTCGAGCCGGTTTCCGGCGAGCGTTACAGCTTCTGGGAGTGGTCCGATCCGCTGCGGGGCAAGCCAGTCGCCGTCGAAGGTGATCTCTCCGCCTCAGGGATGCGTTTTGCCATCGTCGCTGCGCGCTGGAATGCGGTCATTACGGATCGCCTGCTCGAGGGCGCTCTGGATGCCTTGTTGCGGAGCGGAGCCAGCCGCAGGCACGTGCAGCTTGTCCGCGTACCCGGAGCGTGGGAGGTTCCCGCGGCGGCACGCATGATCGCCGAGCAGCCCGCAGGCAGTGAGAAGGCCGTTGATGCCGTCATTGCGCTGGGATGTCTGCTGCGCGGCGAAACAGCCCACTATGAGGCGATCTACAACGAAGTCGCGCGTGGAATCGGGCAAAGCCAGCAGGAAACCGGCGTGCCCCACGCCTTTGGCGTGCTCACCTGCGAGACGTTGGAACAGGCGCTCCATCGCGCGGGAATCAAAGCAGGCAACAAAGGATTTGAGGCTGCCGTTGCGGCCATCGAGATGGTTTCTCTGCGCAGAAAGCTGAGTGAGAACGCATGACAACCGCGACGGGGCGCAGAAAAGGCCGCGAGATGGCCATGCAGATGCTGTTCCAGGGCGAGATGGGCAAGCAGACGCCCGAAGAAGTTCGCAAGACATTCTGGATGGCACGTGAAGAATCCGAGATGGAGACGCGCGGTTTTGCCGAGGATTTATATCGCGCCGCCACGCTCCATGCCAAAGAAATTGATCGACTGATTGAAGCTCATGCGCGAAACTGGAGACTGGAACGAATGCCGGCCGTGGACAGAAATGTGCTGCGCATGGCGGTGGCAGAGATGCTGGCCTACCGCTCGACACCGTTTCCCATTGTCATCAATGAAGCGCTGGAGATCGCGCGGCGATATTCGGGGACTGAATCGATTAGTTTTTTAAATGGCGTGCTGGACGCGCTGGCACGCGAGTTAATCGGGCGAATCTGAAACTTGATGCGTTCAAGGGCTTAGGCATGAAACATTCCCTGAAAATCGGGAGCCTGCTTGTGGTGGCGCTGGCAGTCGGCTGTCGCCAGCCACGCCCTCCGCTGAAGAATGGCTTTCTGCCCCCGGAACTGGAGCAGTCGCGTCCACCCGCCGCGTCGCTGCCGGTCGTCTTCAGCCTGCCTGCTCGCGAGGTCATCGACAGCACCATGACGCCCAATGTAGCCCTGGCGACCTCGGAACCTGCACCCAGAAAGATCCATCATCACATCCACAAGCAGCTCCACGCGACCGATGATCCGGCGCAGCTTCAGGCCGGCAATCTCCAACCCGAGGTCAGCGCCATCGGTCAACTCTCCACCAGCGACACCAGTGCCGCCGCGCCAGACCGCATCCGCACCTCGATCGCCGCCACGGAGAACACGCTCAACGGAATTCACCGCGAACTGACACGAAAGGAACAGCACACCGTCGCTCAGATTCGAGAGTTCCTCAAAGAAGCGCGGCAGGCGCTGGTCAGCGGCGACAGCGACGGCGCAGCCATGCTCGCCGACAAGGCCAGCATTCTGCTGCGTGAGTTGCATCCCTGAAGCCGTCTCCCAAAACGTCTCGGACAAGTTGATCCGCGGCCCGCTCATCCATCCATCGGCAACCGGATGCGTAGCCGAATGGACCCTCGCAATACCTCGACCATCTCGGCTCATCCTGCGTGCGCAATCCCCGTGCAGGCAATTCCCCTCATGTGTGTCATCCTGCTTGCACCGGGGTCTGTCGCTGCGTTTTTTGCGCTCGCACGCCCCGTTTCTCCGTCTCTGGGGAGTGCTTCCGGCTGAACGCGGTCACGATTCGGAGTGTTTTTGAAATTCGTATAACATGCTTTGTTTCAACAGGATACCAAAAATGAAATTTCGCGAAATCCATGCATATCGTGATATATCAATGACTTACGCAGAAAACAGCCCCCCCCCGGGGGGCTCTGCGCCGCCGCAATTGCACCAGTCGCTCCCGCGCGGATCGTCCCTGCGCTTGGAGCGGGTTCTGCCGAGGCCTGACCGCGCCGAATCCGCGGATCGCGGCGACAGAACGGGCAGAGAGTGTTTGAATAGGGATAATGCCACATACAGGTGCCTATCTGTTGCTGATCTTTGCCATCGTTGTGGCGGGGATGCTGCTGATGCTGCTGGAGCTGACGAGGCTGGGCTATCTGTTGCGCGCCTCGATTCCCGATCGTCCTCGGCGGCGGATGTTTCTGGCGTCGGTGGCGTTTTTCCTCACCTTTGCCGGCGTGCGTCTGCTGGTGCATCTGGTGGTGGTGGGCACGGGACCGTTTGCCTGGGTGATGGTGCGCGGGCGGCATATTCACCACCTGGTATGGGGCATTCTGATTCTGCTGCTGGTGGGCTACGGATGGCTGATGGACCTGGGGCGCGCGCATACGCCGACGGGCATCCTGATGAGCAGAATTCTCTCCATTGCCTATGGTGTGGGCGCGGCGCTCACGCTCGATGAGTTTGCGCTGTGGCTGGACCTTGACCCGAATGCCTACTGGCTGAAGCAGGGGCGACTGAGCATTGACGCGGTCGTGCTCTTTGGTTCGCTGCTGATGGTGGGCGCGTGGGGAGCGCCGTTTTTTCAGGGATTGCAGCGGCTGTGGCGGCGCGGCGGCAGTTCCATGCGTCGTCGGATCGGGCAGCCTAGACGGAGCTTGAAGTGGACTCGTCGGAGTAAAGCTGGGCGATCTGCGGAGCATAGCGCGCCGTGACCACACGGCGTTTGAGCTTGAGGCTGGGAGTCAACTCGCCGGTATCCAGCGACCACTCATCAGCGACGAGAAGGAAGCGTTTGATCGACTCGAATTTTGCGAGCGTGTGATTGACTTCGGCCACCCTGTGCTCATAGCGAGCGACAACGCGCGGATGGGCAACCAGTCGGGCACGGTCAGAAACGTCGATTCCCTGCCCGGCGGCCCATGCGCTGAGCGCAGCAAAGTTGGGACTGAGCAGGGCGACCAGAAACTTGTGTTTGTCGCCGATGAGCGCTGCGTTTGCCACCAGTGGATCGGCCTTGAGTTTGGCTTCGATGGGCTGCGGGGCAATAAGCTTGCCGCCGGAGGTTTTGAGCAGCTCTTTCTTGCGGTCGGTGATGGAAATGAAGCCGTCGGCATCGATGGATGCAATGTCGCCCGTCGCAAACCATCCCTCCTCGTCGAGACATTCGCGCGTGGCTTCCGGCTTGTTCCAGTAACCCCGAAAGACGGATGGGCCGCGCACGATCAGTTCGCCGTCCGCCGCCAGGCGACACTCGACATTGGCCAGAGGCAGGCCGACCGTGCCCATGCGGCTGGCTCCGGGATAGTTGACGGAGATGACAGGTGAGGTTTCGGTGAGTCCGTATCCCTCCTGAATGGCAATGCCGACGGAAGCGAACCAGAGTCCGGTTTCCATGCCAAGCGGCGCGCCGCCGGAGACAAAATTCTGGACGCATCCGCCAAAGGCCGCGCGTACTTTGCTGTAGACCAGCCGATCGGCGAGTTTCCAGCGCAGTGAAGACGGTCGCTGGCCGGCAAGGACGGTTTCACGATGCCGCTCGCCCACTTTCAAAGCCCAGCGAAAGATGCGCGCCTTCAACGGCGAGGCGGACGACTTCAGTTCAACGCCGGCGCGGATCTTCTCGTAGACGCGCGGGACTCCGATGAACTCGGTGGGGCGAAAGCTGAGCATCAAAGCAGGCAGTTTGTCCATCTGGGAGCAATACGCGACCTGGCAGTGGTTGGCGAGCAGCAGGTAGTCAAACATGCGCTCGAAGATGTGCGGAAGCGGCAGATAACTGATGCAGCGCGGGTGTGCCTGAGTCTGGAGTCGAGGCGTGGAACCATGGATGTTGGCAACGATGTTGCCGTGTGTGAGCATCGCGCCTTTGGATTCGCCGGTGGTGCCGCTGGTGTAGACAAGCGTGGCCAGGTCGTCAGGTTGCGTGCGGGTGAGTTCTTCCACAAACGCAGAATCGCCGGGCAGGCTGTCCGCGTTGTCGACAATGGCAGCGAAGGCTTCCCAGCGAGTGGAAATCCCCTGGGGCTGAGCATCGAAAGCATCGAAGAGGACGATGCGCTCGATCACGGTCGCCTGCTCCAACGACGTGATGCTGCGGGCATGTGCGACGGAGGAGGTAAAAAGGAAGCGGCTGCCGGAGTCAGCAAGCTGAGCAGTGGCCTGCTCGGCTGTGAGGGTGGGATAGATGGGCACGACCACGGCGCCGAGCGCGAGAATGGCGAAGTCCGTGATGGCCCACTCCCAACGGTTTTCGCTGAGGATGGCTACTCGGTCGCCACGCTGGATGCCCCAGGATTGCAAAGCGTGGGCGACAGCACGGACGCGGCGATCGACTTGCTGAGAAGAAAGATTGCACCAGGCGCCGTCGGCAGATTCCCACTGGAAGACACCCTCGCGGTTGGATTGCACAAGGCTGAGAAAGATGTCGTTGAGCGTGGCGATGGACGTGGGAGCAACGGTGGAGACGCTGGCCATTTCGAGAAATTCCTCCGGGCTGCGGAAGCATCCTTGCACAAGGAACTGCACAGCCAACCGTAACGGAATTGTAGCAGGGCGCTGCTTGCCACTACAGCGAGACGCAAGGAGCCGTGAGGCCTTGCCATCGCGATGTGCGGTCAAGGGATCGCGCGTTGAAGGCCGCTCGAGAAGAGACGCTGCTGGGCGAGGTCGAAGCTACCATCGAAACCACAACACCTCCGAAAAAAAAGAGAAGACAAAAGCATTGTCGTTCCGTTACAACCAGTAGAAGTGACGAAAAGCGAAACAAGTGAGATTACCGGCGAAGTGCGGCTGGCGCAGACGCTGGGACTCTTCAGCTCGACGACGATTGTGGCCGGATCGATGATTGGATCGGGCATCTTTCTGGTGGCGGCAGAGATTGCGCGGATCACGCAGTCAGCAGGGCTGTTTCTGGCGGCTTGGGTGGTGACGGCAGCGATGACGATCATCGGCGCGCTGTGCTACGGCGAGCTGGCGGCGATGATGCCGACAGCCGGCGGCCAGTATGTGTATCTGCGCGAGGCGCTGGGACCGCTGTGGGGATTTCTATACGGGTGGACGCTGTTTCTGGTGATTCAGACAGGGACAATTGCTGCCGTGTGTGTGGGATTTGGCAAGTTTCTAGGCGTGTTTTTCCCCACCATTTCCAGCGAGCACTGGCTGTGGCACATTGCGCATGTGCCGATAGTTCGAGTGGGGCCGGTGGCGCTGGGCAATATGGAGATTGGCGTGAATACGGCCAATCTGGCAGGACTGGTGCTGGTGATTCTGCTGGCGGTGGTGAACGTCTTTGGCGTGCGGCTGGGCGCGATGGTCCAGAATGTCTTCACCACGGCGAAGGGACTTTCGCTGGCGGCGATGGTGGCGCTGGGGCTGACCGTGGGGCGACACGTGCAGGCGATGGACGCCAATTTTCAAGGCGGCCTGAGCGGACTGTGGCAAAGCGCGGGCTGGACCCATCTGCATTCGCTGACGACGGCTGCGGGCGGAACGACGATGGTCTCGGCGGTGGTAGTGCTGGCCGTGGTGCAGGTGGGGTCGTTGTTCTCGGCCGATGCGTGGAACAACGTGACGTTCACGGCGGGTGAGGTCAGGAATCCGCAACGTAACCTGCCGCTTTCACTGTTGCTGGGAACAGGATCGGTGCTGACGATCTATTTTCTGATCTCGCTGGCCTATCTGCTCGTCCTGCCGCTGAAGGGCGATCCGCATGGGGCGACAGTGATGGCGCGTGGAATCCAGTTTGCAACCGATGATCGTGTGGGAACGGCCGTGCTGGAGGCCATCTTCCCGGGTCTGGGAACCGGGCTGATGGCGGCGGCAATTCTGATCTCCGGCTTTGGCTGCGCCAACGGCATGACGCTCGCAGGAGCGCGTGTTTATTATGCAATGAGCAAGGATGGATTGTTTTTCAAGGCAGCAGGTCGCCTGCATCCCAGATATCGGACGCCGGTGGCGGCGCTGGCCGTGCAGGCAGCGTGGACCGTGCTGCTGTGCGTCTCCGGATCGTTTGGACAACTGCTGGATTATGTGATCTTCGCGGTGCTGGTCTTTTACATTCTGACGATTGCCGGACTGATCGTGCTGCGGCGAAAGCGGCCTGAAGCCGAGCGTCCGTATCGAGCGCTCGGGTATCCGGTGCTGCCGGTGATCTATATCGCGATGGCGACGTGGATATGTGTCGTATTATTGCGATACAAGCCGCAATACACATGGCCGGGGCTGGGGATCGTGCTGCTGGGGATTCCCGTGTATTTCTTGTGGACATACGGTCAGAGGCGTACTTCGAAATCAAGCTGCACAACGTAGGGGAAACTGTTGAGAGAGGAACTCGCCGAACTCATATGCCAAATCTGTTGAAGATCAAGCCGCTTGCGCTGCTGCATCAGGAATCGCAGGAAGAGGGCGAACACACACTGAAGCGATCGCTGGGCGCGCTGAACCTGATTACGCTTGGAATTGGCGCGATTATCGGCGCGGGCATCTTTGTGCTCACCGGCCAGGCAGCAGCTCGGCACGCCGGTCCGGCCGTTGCGCTGAGCTTCATCCTGGCTGGCATCACCTGCGCTTTTGCCGGGCTTTGCTACGCGGAGTTTGCTTCGATCATTCCCATTGCCGGCTCGGCCTACACCTATGGCTATGCGACGCTGGGCGAGCTGGTGGCGTGGATCATCGGTTGGGATCTGGTGCTGGAGTATGCCTTTGGCGCGGCGACGGTAGCCTCGGGATGGGCGGGCTACTTCAACAGCTTTCTGCAGCAACTGCATATCTATATTCCGCCGCAACTGACGGCGACGACCGGCACGCCACTGGTCTTCTATCACCAGCAGTGGATGCCGGTGATGTCCTTGCCGCCGGGCGTGAGCGATGCCGGGCTGCCGCATGTGACCGGACTGTTCAACCTGATCGCGCTGCTGGTGATCCTGGTGGTGACGGCCGTGCTGGTGGTCGGCATTCAGGAGTCGGCGAATCTGAATACGGCGATTGTGGTGGTGAAGCTGGCGATTGTGGGCATCTTTCTGGTGCTGGGCATCGCGTTTTTGATTCACCACCCGGAGGTGGCGCGAGCAAACTGGCATCCGTTCATTCCGCCGCGCGATGCCCAGGGAAACTTCGGGATGATGGGAATTGCAGCAGCGGCGGCTTCGATCTTCTTTTCCTACATCGGATTCGACGCCGTCTCGACGGCCGCACAGGAGGCGAAAAATCCCCAACGGGATATGCCGATCGGCATTCTTGGCTCACTGGTTTTCTGCACGCTGCTGTATATCGTGGTTTCAACCGTGCTGACGGGGCTGGTGAACTATCGCGCATTGAATGTGGCCGATCCTGTGGCGCTGGGCATCGACGCAACCGGCGTAACCTGGGGGTCGCTGCTGGTGAAGATTGGCGCGATCTTTGGATTGGGTACGGTGATGCTGGTGATGCTGCTGGGGCAGTCGCGGGTCTTCTTCTCGATGTCGCGCGACGGCCTGCTGCCGAAGTGGGCCTCGGAGATTCATCCGAAATTTCGCACACCGTGGAAGTCGACGATCATCGTCGGACTGGTGGTGGCGGTGATGCCGGCTTTTCTGCCGATTGACCGGCTGAGCGAACTGGTCAATATCGGGACTCTGCTGGCGTTCATGATCGTCTGCGCCGGGGTGTGGATTCTGCGTATGCGCCATCCGGAGATGCATCGCCCCTTCAAGACGCCGCTGGTGCCGCTGGTGCCGATCCTGGGAATCGTGATGTCCCTGTTTCTGATGGTGCAACTGCCGCGGATTACCTGGATCGTCATGTTGGGATGGCTGCTGCTGGGTCTGGTGATCTACTTCACGTACTCGATCCGTCACAGCAAGGTGCAGAGCCTGCCCTGAGGTGCGAACGCTGCCGCAAGCGCAGCGAAAGGGATAGACGAAGGCCGCTGGCGCATATGCGCGGGTGGCCTTCAGTCGTTTTGGGCTAGAAAGGCGCGGGTGTCGAGCATGGTGCGCTGGTCGAGCGCCCAGATGCGGTCAGTCATCTCGTGGGCCGCGCGGCCCTGTCGGGCTGCCTTTTGGAATTCGCTGGCCACAATCTGCATCTTGGCATCGAGATCGTCGAGGAAGTTGAGCATCAGCGCTTCCGGAGTCATGGGAAGCATGGGAGAGCCAAACTCCAGCCGACCGTGATGAGAAAGAATGAGATGCAGAACGATGGTGCGCAGTCGCGGTGGAAAATCCGGTAGCGCATCGATAGCGCGTTCGACGATGCTGGCGCCGATGGAGATGTGGCCAAGAAGCTGGCCTTCAATGGTGTAACCAAAGTCGGTCTGCCAGCTCAGCTCATAAATTTTGCCCAGGTCGTGGAGCAGAATGCCGGTGTAGACGAGATCCGGAATCACCATTGGATAATGGGGCACGACGCGCTGCGCAAGGCCCAGCAAACTGACCACATGCTCCAGCAGGCCACCCAGCCAGGCATGATGCAACTGGCGCGCAGCTGGAGCCTGCTGATAGGCGTCTCGCACAACGGGGTCGTCCAGAAGGCGATGCAGCAGACGGCGCAGATCCTGGTTCTCCATGCTGTCCACGATGGCGAGCAGCGATTGCCACATGGTGGGAACATCATGCGTGGTGGAGGGAAGCAGTTCGCCGCGCTCGTACTCCTGATCGGTGGCGAGGCGAAGCATCTCGATCTTGAGTTGAAGCGCAGACTCGAATCGCGCCACGCTGCCGCGCACCTTGAGTACATCTCCACGCTGAAAGGGAGTGGCGACGCGCGGGTCCGAAGGATCCCAGATACGTGATTCGATCTGGCCTGTATTGTCGCCAAGGGTGAGGCTGAGATAGGGCTTGCCGGTTTTGGTGGTGCGCTGCTGCCGGCTAAGCACGAGAAAGATGCCGTCGAAGAGCTGATTCTCCGGCAAAGCCGCCAGATCGGCGATTGAGATTCCCTTCATTCGATCACCACCGCGGGCTGAGTGTCGATCCTCGGGTGCGAGGAGAGCGATGTGAGCCTGCCGTCCGGATGTGCGACAGACTCACACGAATCTACTGGGGCGAGCCGGAAGCCGGGCTGGCTGCCGCCGGTGCCGTGGATGTGGGCTGAGCCGGAGCTGGCGCGCCCTGTACCGGACCGGCTGGCGTATATTGCAGCGGCTGTTTGGGCGCTTTGAGCTGCTTCTCGTCCTGGAGCCGGGTTTTCTTGTCGTTGGTGACTTCCACCTTGGTCTTGCGCTTCTTCTTTTTCTTGGGTGAGGTATCGCCGTTCAGTCCCAGCGGAGCCGACTGCAGTTGCTGGTTGGCAACCTCTGAAGGATCAGGCGGCAGCGGAGTATAGGCGTCGCTGGAGTTGAAGATGGAGTTCTTCTTCTTTTTCGACTTTTTCTCTGTCTCGGCACGGTCGCTGAAGCGAGTTTTCTCGCGACGCGCAGGCGCTGGCTCCAGCGGATTCGGCGGCTCATTCGCTGCATCGGCTGTCTGGCCGACTGCGCCGGCATCCTCGACCGGAGTAGCTTTCGATGTGTCGGACAGTGTCTCGATGGGAGCCTGACCGTAACGGATTTTTTCCTTCTTGCCCGAGCGCTCGACGCGCGCCCGTTGCGGCTTCTGCTTCTTGTGCTTCTTGCTTTTCTTCCCACTAGCGACCGCCGTCTGCGCAGGCGCTGGCTTGGAAGTATCGAGCGACGCAGGGGTGAGTTGCAAGCCCTTCGGCTCGCCAGCCTTTTTGCGGAAACCACGATCCGTTTCGCGATAACGGGCACGCTGCTCCTTGTGCTTCTTCTTGGGAGATGGAGGCGTGTAGGCGCTGTAAATCGGCTTGGTTTCAAGCGGGCTTGCGGCGGAATCCGTATAACCGGGACGAATGTCGATGTAGGCCTCTTCGCGCATCTGCGTGAGGTAGCTGCGGATAGCAGGCTCCATCTGACTCATGTAGTAAGCCTGCTCGACCTGCGGCTCAACTTCCTTGAAAGGTGGCACTCCACCGGGATTGTGCTCCAGTACCTTGAGAATGACGTAGCCCTGACGAGTGCGGATGGGCTGCGTGAACTGGCCCGGCTTGAGCGGGAAGGTCGCGTCTTCGAGTACTTTGGCCAGATTGCCGCGCTGGAACTTGCCCAGGTCGCCGCCCTGAGCCGCCGTGGGACCGTCGCTGCTGGCGCGCGCGATCTGATCGAAGTTGCCCCCCGCCTTCAGCTTCGCTTCGATGTCGTCGGCTTTGGCCCTGGCGAGTGCAAGGCGCGCGGACTCGGATGACTGGGAGCCCTGCGCATTGGCAGGTGGATTGGTCGAGATGAGAATCTCTGCCAGATGCACACTCTCCGGCTGAGCGTACTCTTTCTGATGTTGCAGGAAATAGCGGTAGGCTTCGCCGGGAGTGACGTTGAGATGGCGACCAACCTCCTGACGCATGACGTCCTGAGTGATGATCTGGTTGCGGAGATTGGCTTTGAAATCCTCAAAGGAGACGCCTTGCTGCTGAGCTGCCTTTTCGAGGTCTTCCATGCTGGCGAGGTTATATTTCTTGCGAATCTCGTCGAGCTGCTTGACGAGTTCAGTTTCGCCGGTTATGCCGAGTTCCTTGCCCTTGGAGACCCAAAGCTGCTGGTCGATCAGGTTGCGCAGAAGGTCTTTGTGGTCGTCTTCCATCTGCTGCATGGTTTCACCACGCTGCCGAGCTTCCTGATCCATCTCCTTGAGGGCGCGATCATAGTCGGAGCTGGTGATCACCTGATCGTTGACGCGCGCGATGACATCTTCGACGACCTGGCCGCCGAAAGGACTTTGCTCCGCGAGGTTGGTGGTCGATGAGGATGCAGCGGGATGGCTCTGAGCCAGAGCAGCGTGGACAACGAGCAGCGAAGCGCCACAAAGCGCAGCGGATGCGAAACGGACGCGGAAGGGTGGAGCGAAAGGATTCAAAGGCATTCGTGATCTCAAGAGGGAGAGCAGCCGAGGCTGACAGTCCCTTGACGTAATTGTAAACGCTGGGAACGATGCAACCGCACTCTGCGCGTGGATGTCCTGTTGGACGACGATATGCGGGAAAGGACAGCCGCGGAGGGATGGATGGAATCGGCCGCTGCGATGCTATACTCTGGCCAAAGGCAGCTAACGGAAACCGCTTGGAAAGCGCATGCCAAAGCCGCCGGGAGGTTTCGCGCCGCATGAGTTCCCGCGCCCGTCGCGCCACATTTTTCCTGATTACTTTTTTTTGCGTCTGCGCACTGGCTGGCACGGTATTGCAAAGCAGAGTCGGCGCTCAATCGGCGACGGATCAGTCCCAGTTTCGCGACAATCTGAAGCAGTTTACGGATGTGTATGCGCTGGTGGAACAGAACTATGCCGAGCCGATTGTCGGCGACAAGGCTGACGATGTGATCTTTGACGGAGCGATTCCGTCGATGCTGCACGTGCTGGACCCGCACTCAAACTTTTATGACCCGAAGGCTTACGCGAAGATGCGCGAAGACCAGCAGGGACGCTACTTTGGCGTGGGAATGCTGATCCAGCAGCAGAAGGACAAGATCTATGTGGTGACACCGTACGAAGGAACGCCCAGCTACAAGGCGGGAATTCATCCGGGCGATATCATTGCTTCGATCGACGGCAAAAGCACAACCGGAATGGACTCGGTGCAGGTGTCCAAGCTGCTGAAAGGGCCGCGCGGAACCAGCGTGACGCTGACGACGGTGCGCTACGGCAGTCCGCAGCCGCTCAGCTTCACGCTGGTGCGCGACGAGATTCCGCATCCGTCGGTCGATCTGGCGTTTGAGATTCAGCCGGGTGTGGGCTATATCCACCTGGCCAACTTTTCCTCAGAGACGGCAGGCAAGGAAGTGGATGATGCCGCGGACAGCTTCGGCAATCTGAAGGGGCTGGTGCTGGACCTGCGCGGAAATCCGGGCGGGTTGCTGAGCCAGGCGGTGGAGATTTGTGATCACCTGCTGACCAAGGGACAGATTATCGTCTCGCAACGCGGGCGCGCCTATCCTGACCAGGTGTATACGGTGACGCATGGCAATGGCGGAAAGCTGTATCCGATTGTGGTGCTGGTGAACCGGAATACAGCGTCGGCGGCGGAGATTGTCTCGGGCGCGTTGCAGGATCATGACCGGGCGCTGATTGCCGGCGAAACGACGTTTGGCAAAGGGCTGGTGCAGACGGTCTACAACATGTCGGACGCAACCGCTCTGGCGCTGACGACGTATCACTACTACACGCCTTCGGGCCGGTTGATTCAACGGGATTACAAAGGGGTTTCGCTCTACGACTACTACTACAACCATGCCAATGCGCTGCCCGCGAACAAGACGAACCGTGAGGTGAAGCTGACTGACTCCGGGCGGACCGTGTATGGGGGCGGCGGCATTACGCCGGATGTAAAGATTGAGACGCCCAAGGCAAATCACTTTACAGACGAGTTGCTGGGGCACGATGTCTTCTTTCATTTTGCTCCGGAGTATGTCGCAAACCATCCGACGGTGAAGAAGTTCGAGATGAACGACGATGTGCTTGCGGCGTTCAAGAAATATCTGACGACCGAAAAGGTTCCGTGGACCGAAGCGGACTTTGCCACCAACCTGGAGTGGGTGAAGGCAAATGTGAAGGCGAAGATCGTCACGATTCTGGTGGGCCAGGCGCAGGGACTGCGCGTGGAAGCGGACTGGGATCCGATGATTCAGAAAGCGATCACGTATCTGCCCCAGGCGCAGGCGCTGGTGGAGACGGCGCAGAAGGCAGACGCTCAAAAGGCTGCGGCGCATCTGCATGCCTCGAACTGAACAGGCCTGGCTGGGAAATCTGGCTGTGCGAAACTGCCTGCTTGCGACCCTGTGCCCTTTGCGACTGACGATGCGACTGTCAAAGGCAGACACCCGCCGCACTACCGTAGCCGTGAGCCTGCTGTTGGCCAGCCTGGCAGTTGGCCGCGCGCAGGCCGGAACTTCCGGCGTGATGCAGCCGATTCCGGTGAAGGTGGTCGTGGTGGCGATGTTTGAGCCGGGTGCGGACACGGGTGACGCTCCGGGCGAGTTGCAGACCTGGGTGGAACGGGATCATCTGGATCGCGTCTATGCGGTGCCGGGTGCGTATCACGCAGCGCGCATGAATGATGCCGGCGAACTGGCGATTGTGACCGGACAAGGCACGGCGCACGCGGCGGCGACGATCATGGCGCTGGGACTGGACCCGGAGTTTGATCTGAGCCATGCCTACTGGCTGATTGCAGGCATTGCGGGTGCAAGTCCGGAGCAGGCGTCGCTTGGCTCGGCGGTGTGGGCGCGGTGGGTGGTGGATGGCGATCTGGGCTACGAGATTGATGCGCGCGAGATTCCGCCGACCTGGACGACAGGGATGGTTCCGCTGCGTCGCGCAGAGCCGTTTGAGCAGCCAGTGGACGCGCTGCCGGGGCAGGTGTTTGCCCTGAATCCTTCGCTGGCGCAGTGGGCGCTGCAAAAAACGGTGAGCATTCAACTGGCGGACTCACCGAAGCTGGCCGAGATTCGCAGCCACTTTGACGGGACGATGGCACAAAGACCGCCGTTTGTTCGGCTTGGCGATGAGGTATCGTCCTCGACGTATTGGCATGGCGCGCGCATGGATGCCTGGGCGACGGAGTGGATGCGCTATTACACGCATGGCGCAGGCACGTTTGTAACGACCGCGATGGAGGATACTGGAACCCTGGCATCGCTGCATCAACTGGCCGAGAACGGACGCGTGGACTGGAAGCGGATTCTGGTGCTGCGAACGGTGAGCAACTTTGATCGTCCACCCCGGGGAATGGATGCGGCGACGAGTCTGCGGTATCAACGGGTGAGCCGCTTTGGTGCGTATCTGCCGTCGATTGCGAGCGCGTATACCGTGGGCCATGCAGTGGTGGAGCAACTGATCGCGGGCTGGAATGTCTATCGCAATCAGGAACCGACCACGACGCCTGCGATGCAAAAGGCCAATCAGGCAGCGGGCGGACGGTAGCGACCGACGAGCGCGGCGTAGGATTGCTGGCGGACGACGTGGAAGTAGTCGCTGCCGAGGAGATACAGGACAGCAACAATCTTGTAGAGAACCTGCATCTGGTCCGCGCCAAGCTGGTCGCTGAAGGGTAGCGGCGCAGCGCAGAAGACCATGGCCAGCACGATGAGCATGAGGCGAACGATGCAGAGAACCAGGTTGACCTCGGCAAGCTTGCTGGCCAGTTCCCTGCCCGCGCTGAGACTCTGACCGAGCGCCGAGATCGGGCTGCGACCTTCTCGGAGGACGAGGATGGGAGCCAGGCGCAGAACCCAACTGACAGTAGACCAGCCGGCGTAGAATCCCAGCGAAAGAAAGATGACCCAGATGAGATAGGTGACGACATCCGGCTCGACGGAGGTGCGCTCGATCATGGAGGAAGCGATGGCGGCCAGCACGTTGTACCAAAGTGCCCAGACGAGCAGAAGCGCAGCGGCCCAGATGGCCTGAAGGACGATGACAACAGGAATGCGGCGCGGCCAACCCGGCAAAGCCTGACGCATCCGAACAAAAAGCAGCGTGCGGCCTGTTCCGGAGACGATGGCCCAGAGGAGAACGGCGAGCGGCGCGATATGCCAGAAGGCGGCCATGAACAAGGGATGATAAAGATGGATGGCGTGATCGAGCAGAGTGGCCGCGGTCCAGGGGTCCTGGAAGTCGAATTTGCTGAGGCCCGAAGCCTGGGGCGTGAGCGTGGCCATCATCGCTTGATAGCGCGCGCTCAGGACAAAGTACAACGGGATGCCGAAGAGCCAGCGCCAGGCGATTTCAATGGCGGTGAGCGAGGGCTGATGCCAGACTCGGGACATCTGGCCGACCATGGACTGCGTGGCGCGGACGGGTTTTCCGGCGAGGATGGCGCGGAGTTCCTGCTGATCCTCAGGTTGCATGAAACCAGACGATGCACTGCGATGGGTCATTTCACTCCCTTGATCGAGGGCTCGATGGGGCAAACCTCACTTGACTACCAGATTGACGAACTTTCCGGGGACTGAAATTACTTTGGCCGGTGTTTTGCCCGCGAGCCAGTCCTGAATTTTAGGATCGGCAAGCGCTGCGGCTTCCATGGATTCGCGTGAACTGTCTGCAGGAACGCGCACCAGCGAACGCAGTTTTCCGTTGACCTGAACGGGAATCTCCATCTCGTCTTCGCGTGCCAGCGTGGGATCGGAGACAGGCCACGGCGCACGGAGCAATGGAGTGGTTTCTCCGAGTCGATGCCAGAGTTCGGCGGCGAGATAGGGTGCAAACGGACCCAGCAAAAGGACCAGTGACCGCGCCAGCTCACGGATGACAACTGGCGCGACGGAGTCCAGATCGGCTTCGGCAGCGGTGATCGCGTTAACCAGCTCCATGATGGCGGCGATGGAGGTGTTGAAGTGCCAGCGTCCGGAGAAGTCCTGCGTGATTTTGGCGATGGTCTGGTGGAGCTTGCGCAGCAGTTGCTGAGCGGTGCCTGTGAGTTCGCCGGGACCAGAAGATGCAGGAACGGACGTGGCAATGGGAGTGAGACGCGCGAGCAACCGATAGACACGCGCCAGGAATCGGCTGATGCCGGCGACGCCATCCTCCTGCCAGTCGAGGTCGCGGTCCGGCGGCGCGGCGAAGAGCGCGTACATGCGCGTGGAGTCGGCACCGTAGCGGGCAACCATCTCGTCGGGCGAGACGACGTTGCCGCGCGATTTGGACATCTTTGCGCCGTCCTTGATGACCATGCCCTGGGTGAAGAGGCGCTCGGCCGGCTCAGAGTTGGCAATGAGGCCGAGGTCGCGCATGACGCGGGTCCAGAAGCGCGAGTAGATGAGGTGAAGGATGGCATGCTCGACGCCGCCGATGTACTGGTCGATGGGGAACCAGTAGCGGGCGATGGCGGGATCGAAGGGCGCTGCAGAGTTGACGGCGTCGGTGTAGCGGTAAAAGTACCAGCTGGAATCGACGAAGGTGTCCATGGTGTCGGTTTCGCGGCGCGCCGGGCCACCGCAGCGTGGACAGGGGGTCTGGAGAAACTCTGGAACGCGCGAAAGCGGCGAGCCGCCCTGCTGCGTGATCTCGATCTGGTCGGGCAGGAGCACGGGAAGCTGCTCGTCAGGAACGGGGACGATGCCGTGCTGGTCGCAGTGGACCATCGGGATGGGTGTGCCCCAGTAACGCTGGCGGCTGACGCCCCAGTCCTTGAGCCGCCAGGTGATGGTGGCTTGGCCGAATCCTCCGGCTTCAGCGACCTGCTGGAGACGCTTTTGCGCTTCGGCGCAGGTCAGGCCGGTGTATTCGCCGGAGGAAACGAGGCGGCCGGATTCGCTGACGAAGGGCAATGCGGCTTCGCTTCCCTGCTCCGGGTTTTCCGGCGCGATGACGCGGCGGATTTCGAGGCCGTATTTGCTGGCGAATTCGTAGTCGCGCTCGTCGTGGCCGGGGACGCTCATGATGGCGCCGGTGCCGTAGTCGGCGAGGATGTAGTTGCCGATCCAGACCGGGACGCGCTCGCCGCTGAAGGGATTCTGCGCGAAGAAGCCGGTGGGGACGCCGTGTTTTTCGATGGCTCCGAGTTCGCCGGCCTCGCGTGCTTTTTTCTGCTGGTCGATGAGTGTCCGGACGCCCTCGGCGAGCGCGGGATTGGCTTCTGCAAGCCGCGCAACGAGCGGATGTTCGGGCGAAAGCTGGACGCTGGTCGCTCCGAAGATGGTATCGACGCGCGTGGTGAAGACGCGGATGGGTGCGCGGTCAAGCGCTGTGCCGGGCGCGTCGAGCGCGAAGTCGATCTCCGTGCCTTCGCTGCGTCCGATCCAGTTGCGCTGCATGGTGCGGACTTTTTCCGGCCAGCCGTCGAGCGAGTCGAGTCCGTCGAGGAGTTCCTGAGCGTAGGCGGTGATGCGCAGGAACCACTGTTCGAGATTGCGCTGCTCGACGAGCGTCTCTTCGTGACGCCAGCAGCAGCCGTTGACAACCTGTTCGTTGGCGAGGACGGTGGCACACTCGCGGCACCAGTTGACGCGGGACTGCTTGCGATAGACGAGGCCGCGCTCATGCATGCGCAGGAAGAACCACTGGTTCCAGCGGTAGTAATCGGGCAGGCAGGTGGTGACCTCGCGGGACCAGTCGTAGGCGAAGCCGAGCCGCTGCATCTGGCGCTTCATGGCGGCGATGTTCTGGAGGGTCCACTGGCGCGGCGGCGTGTTGTTTTTGAGCGCGGCGTTTTCGGCGGGAAGGCCGAAGGCGTCCCAGCCCATGGGGTGAAGGACGTTGCAGCCCTGCATCCACTTGAAGCGGGCAAGCGCGTCGCCGATGGAGTAGTTGCGGACGTGGCCCATGTGAAGCTGGCCGCTGGGATAGGGCAGCATTTCGAGGACGTAGTATTTGGGCTTGCCGCTGGTGGCCGGGTCAGAGGCGTAGAGCGCCGTATCGGCGGACCAGCGCTGCTGCCAGGCGGATTCGATGGCGGCGGGGTCGTATCGCTCGGGGTCTGGCTGGGACTCGATGGCGTTTGCTGGCTGCACGGTGTTTTCGATGGCTTCGTTCGCGGACATGTCTTCTTCAGTGTAACTGTCGGGCAGATTCGCGCACGAATGCGCGTTCCTCGTTATGGAATCGAGCAGGGATGGGCGTGGGTGCGCAAGCGGGGCGCGTCAGCGGAGCACGTCAGCGGGCGCGGGGGTGCGTGCGGTCGTAGACGACGGTGAGCTGCGCCGTGGTGAGCTGGGTGTAACGCTGGGTGGTCGAGAGCCGTTCGTGGCCGAGCAGTTCCTGAATGGCGCGCAGGTCGGCTCCTTCGGCGAGCAGGTGGGTGCCGAAGGCGTGGCGCAGCGTGTGGGGGTGAATGTCGGAGGGCAGGCCGCGCTCGATGGCGATGCGCTTGACGATGCGCGCGACGCTGCGCGTGGACAGGCGTCCGGAGCCGCGCAGGTGGAGATTGAGCAGCAGCGCTTCCGTTGGCTTTTGCGGCGTGTGGGGTTTGGCGTGTGCGCGGAGCCTCGCTTCGCGCTCGGTGAGGTAGGCTCGCAGGGTCTGTGCGGCAGCATCGCCAAGCGGCACGTAGCGCTGCTTCTGACCTTTGCCGCGAACGAGAATGACATCGTTGGCCCAGTGGATATCGTCGAGATTGAGGCCGGTGAGTTCGGCATTGCGCAAACCGCAACCGTAGAGCAGTTCAAAAAGAACGACGTCGCGAGCGGGCCAGCTTGCCTCCGAGTCGGCAATGGAGTCGACAACGGAGTTCAACTGCTCGATGGACGGGACACGCGGCAGATGACGAGGCAGGCGCGGCGTGGAGACAAGCGAAGCGACATTCTGCTGCACGTGTCCTGTGCGCGCGAGCCAGCGAAACCAGCTTCGAATGGCAGCCAAAGCCCGCGCGATGGAAGCACGTGAAAGACCGCGCTGATACAGTTCGCCGAGATAGGCGCGGATGGCGGTGTGCTCGATGGCGTCAGGCCTGGCCTCGATGCCAAGCTGCGTGTGCATGGCGTGGGCGAAGGACAACAGTTCACGCTCATAGGCACGCAGGGTATGCGCGGAGGCACCACGCTCGTTGCGCAAAACGGCAAGATAGTCGAGGACGAGACGGCTGAGCGTGCCGGATTGGCCGGGCGCTGGCGCAGTGTGTTGGTCTGTCTGCGGAACGGCAGAGTTCATGATTGTTTTTCCGAAGCAGGAACCAGAAAGAGGGATCGAGTTGGCGCAGTGGCCAACGGCGCTGCAAGGGGCGCGGCGGCGACTGCCTTCGAGGTGCACGTGCGAGCGGCGCGGGGATGATGCGCGCGATGCACCTGTTTGAGATGGCTGAGCGCAAGATGTGTGTAGACCTGTGTGGTGGAGATGTCGGCATGACCAAGCATCGTCTGGACGCTGCGCAGATCGGCACCATGCTCGACCATGTGTGTGGCGCAACTGTGACGCAAAGCATGGGGACTGGCGGAGGTGGCGGCGCGCACCAGACGCCAGACGGACTGACGAGTCATGGGCAGCCCGCGCGTGGACAGAAAGAGCCATGCGGGCTGGCGCTGAGAGCGGGCCGATGCAGAGGCAAGCAAATGCGGACGCGCATGGGTGAGATATTCGGCAAGCGAGGAAAGCGCGGTGTGGCCGAGTGGAACGAGCCGCTCCTTATCGCCCTTGCCGCGGACGTGAAGCTGGCCAGAGTCGGCGGCAAGGTCGCTGAGAACGAGGGCGGTGAGTTCGGAGACGCGCAGGCCGCCGGCGTAGAGAAGTTCGAGGATGGCGCGGTCGCGCAGTGCCTGGGCGCGGGATTCAGTGGTGACAGCGCGGGATGCGGCGGCATCGAGAGCCGCCGATATCTCAGACTCTGCCAGCGATTTGGGCAGGACTTTCCAGGCTTTGGGGGATTCAATATTGACGGTCGGGTCGTGGTGAATGCGCTTGTCGAGCAGGAGCCACTTGTAGAATCCGCGCAGGCAGCTCAGTTTGCGTGCCGCGGAGCGAGCATCGATGCCGTGGGTGCGCAGATGCTCGAGGAATCCGGAAACATCCTGCTGCGTGGCGGTGAGCAGAACAGCGTGCCGGGACTCCAGAAACTCGGCAAAGGTGCGCAGATCAGAGCCGTAGGCCTCACAACTGAGCGGGCGCAAGCCTTTTTCGACCTGAAGATAAAGCTGATAATCGCGCAAAAGTTCCGCATTGGAGGCAGGATTCACGCCTTCATTATTCCGCGATTCCCGGGTGGAGATGGGCAGGATGTGGAGCAGCCGAACCAGAATCGGCACGGAATCAACTTCAGCACTTGTCATGCGAAGAAACACGGAAGATCCGGGGTGCGGCGGGATCGAAAATGTGAACCAACTTTCACATGGATCAAAAGCGGAGAGCCTAAAATACGGAAGACGAACCATGAACAGTGGAAAAGCAACCTGGCGGAGAATGGATGGGAATCGAGGCAGTCAAGATGGTTTGGACCATGGATGAGTGGATGGAAAGGCTGGAGACCGTTGGCGTGCGCACGGCGGTCTTCGATTGCGATGGAACGCTGTGGAGCGGGGATTCCGGTTACGGATTCATGCAGTGGTCGATGGAGCAAGGGCTGATTTCTCGCGAGATGAGCGAGTGGATGGATGCGCGACACCGAGCGTATGAAGCAGGCGAAGTGAATGAGGCGCAGATATGCGGCGAAATGGTGCAGGTGTACGCGGGCCTGCGCGAAGAGGAGATTCGCAGCGCATCGGAAGTGTTTGTACAGCGGTTTGTGCGAAAACGTCATTTTCGTGAGATGGAAACGATGGTGGAGCGGCTTCGAGAACACGGGGCGGAGATGTGGGCCGTGAGTTCCACGCATCGCTGGGTGATTGAAGCCGGTGTCGCAGCATTTGGAATCTCCGCTGAGAATGTGCTGGCGGCCGCGGTGCGCGTCGGGGACGGGCGTCTGACGGAGGAACTGGTGGACGTTCCAACGGATGAGGCCAAGGCTGCGGCCCTGCGACGCGTGGGAATCGACGCTCCGGATGCGGTCTTTGGCAACTCTGTGCATGATCTGGCGATGCTGGAGATGGCAAGGATGCCGGTGCCGGTGAATGCATCTTCTGGACTGCGCAGGGCCTGCGCAGAGCGAGGATGGCGCAGGCTGGAGCCAGAGGGTGCCGATGGAGGCGAAGACGTGGTGATGGCGGCGGCGCTGGATGATTCGTCTTGTGATTGAGGCGTCCTTGTTCTTGGCTGTCGTGGTTTTGACGGAGCGTGTCGGATCTGCCTGGACGCTTTGACCGGAGGGATTTCCCGAAGGATGGCTGGGCAAGAGGCTACACTGTTTCTGTGGAAGAGATCGGGAAGAACGAGAGAATCGGGGAAAGCAAACCGAGTGCGGGAAAAGTGGGGACGGTGCGGCTGGTCGCTGCCGGACTGTTGCTGCGCAGCCACACGGTGCTGATCTGCCAGCGCAGGCCAGATCAGCCGATGGCGTTGCAGTGGGAGTTTCCCGGTGGCAAGATTGAGCCAGGCGAAAGCGCGGAGCAGGCGCTGCGTCGTGAGCTGATGGAAGAGCTGGGCATCGAAGCGGAGATTGGCCCGCTGGTGACGCGTATTCGTCACAACTATCGCCACGGTGGTGCGGTAGATTTGCAGTTCTTTGCCGTGCATCGGTTTGAGGGCGAGATTCGCGAACACATCTTTCACGACCTGCGATGGGTGCCACTTGAAGATTTGCCGGGATACGATTTTCTGGCCGCAGATCGCGGACTGATTACCGAACTGGCTGCCGGCAAGCTGCTTTAGGGTCTGTACCGAATTGTCCGTCCGGATGCTTCTTCAGGGGTGGGCAAAGATCATCGCGACGTTGAGGCCGATGACGATGAGGCTGGTGGCCCAGGCGATGACGTTGAAGAGTCGTGAGTTGACATGATCGCCCATGATGTCGCGGCGGTTGATGAGCACCAGCATCAGAATGATGACGACCGGCAGCAGCACTCCGTTGAGAACCTGAGAGAGAATCGCGACATTGATGAGCTGCGCATCGGGCAGAAAGAGCACGGTGATGGCTCCGCCGCCAATCAGCAGTGTGTAGAGCCAGTAGAAAAACGGCGCTTCCTGAAAACTCTTGTCGACGCCGGATTCAAGTCCCAGACCTTCGCAGACGGTGTATGCCGTGGAAAGCGGCAGGATGGAAGCGGCAAAGAGCGAGGCGTTGAAGAGGCCAAAGGCAAAGAGCAGGAACGCGTAGTCACCGGCCAGCGGACGCATCGCCTCCGCAGCATCGGAAGCAACCTGAATCGCACCCATGCCATGCACATAGAGCGTGGCCGCACAGGCGACGATGATGAACCAGGCGACCACATCCGTGAAGAAACTGCCGATGATGACGTCCAGCCGCGAAGCAGCATAATCCCGCACGCGTATGCCTTTTTCCACGATGGAAGATTGCAGATAGAACTGCATCCATGGCGCGATTGTCGTGCCGACGACGCCGATGGCCATGTAGATGTATGAGCGATTGCTCCAGACGGAGCGATGCGGAAGACGGACGGTGGCCACGAGCGCGTCATGCCAGCTTGGCTGCGACAGCACACCGGCGAAGATGTAGGCGATGTAAACGACGGAGGCGACGAGGAAGATTTTTTCCACGCGCTGATAGTCACCGCGGACGACCAGAAACCAGACCAGCAGGGCGCAGGCAGGAACCGAGATGAATTTGGAGAGATGAAAGAGGTGCAGGCTGCCAGTAATCCCGATGAACTCCGTGACGACGTTGGCGTAGTTGACCACCACCAGCAGAAGCATGACGATGACGGTGATCCGCAGGCCGAACTCTTCGCGAATGAGGTCGCTGAGACCTTTGCCGGTGACGACGCCCATGCGCGCGCACATCTCCTGAACGACGATGAGCGCCAGAGTAATGGGAATCATGGTCCAGAGCAGGGCGTGGCCGTATTGCGCGCCGGCCTGGGAGTAGGTGAGGATGCCGCCGGAGTCGTTGTCTACATTGGCCGTGATGAATCCCGGACCGAGGACGGCCAGAAAGAGCATGATTCGGGTGCGCCAGCGCTTCCACATGATCCGGGTTCCTGAGATGAGTTCATGGTCCTCTACGAAGATAGCAGGTTTGCCGGGATGGACTGAGCTGGCCGTGGCTGTGACAGAAATGTCGAATTTTGTTGGAGAAAGAATGGAAGCCATGTAGGATGGGCTGGACTCTTCGGGGAATCATTTTTGAGCAGCTTGTGGGTGAAGCTTCCTGTGTCTCACAGCGGAGCAAGGAGGGCGTAGCAATGTCTGCACACCAAATCGGGACGAGTACGTTCCACCGACGGACGATGACGCGGCAGTCACGGTATGGGATTCCTGTCCGCTGGTGGTTGGTGGCATGGCTGCTGATGTGCGTGGGTTGCATGTCACATGCTTCCGTGCAGAGTGCGCCGGACAAAAGCGCCAAGCCGATGAGTGAACCGCCGGTTTCAGGAGCCTTCATCCAGCATCGCAGTGGAGTCCCAGCCAGCGCGATGCCGGCATCGACGACAACCGTCGACAGTCGGCCCCACCTGAGCGGCGGCGAGACGACGACGGCCGTGCCGTTGAAGATTACGCTTACCCCTTCCGAGACGCCGCTGAAGATTGGCTCGACATCAAATATGGCTGCGATGATCGAGAACATCTCCAACACTCCCGTGTCGATCATCACCTCGACGCTGCAACTGACGACTCCAGCGATTGTGGGTGGGCGAGCGTCGAAGTGTGTTGTGGATATTCCTGTTGCCAATCTGAACATGGCGACGACACCTGAGGTGACACTGCAACCGCAGGATTCTTTGACGGTCCTCTTCAATCTCTCCCAACCGCCGCGTTATGCAGTGCCTGTGCGTGCGGACGGCGAAAGCGATAGCGCGTTTGAAGCAGCGCAAGCAAATTACCGGAGCTTCCAGCAATCGTGCAGTATGGGCTGGAGCGGTCCCGTGCAACGCGTGCTGGATTTTTCGCCGGGAAACTATGGCTATTATCTTCAGGGCAACTTTACGCTTTGCACGGATCCGCAACATCCGGATGGAAATCCGGCATGTAGCGAACCCTGGAGGAATTTTTCGGCTTCGGCCAGCTTTTCCGTAGGAATTGACCAGACAACGATTGTGATCTTTGCCGTCCTGGGAGGGTGGCTGGCGCTGCTGTATGTGATCTTCAGCAAGGCGTCGCAGCCAGGCAGCATTCTGCACGATTTCAACGCATCTCTGACGGAGTTGTCCCCGGAGGAGACTTCCAAGAATCCAATCGGGCGATTTCTGCAGAAGCTGATGACGTCCAGCGGAGCTCGCGCTGCGGCCAGGTTCATCATCCGAATGATTGCAACTGCGATTTTGAGTGCGGCGGTGACCGTCGTATCTTCGCGGATATCCAATCCGTCGCTGCCCATTCGCATCAGCGTGCTCGATGCCTGGGGCGCAATGACGATTGGTTTCCTGAGCTACTTTATCGGAGCCAAGTTCATCAGCTCGCTGACGGACTGGAGCGGCGGCACTCCGGCTTCACCTGATGCGTCCGCCGATACAACGATCAAAGCTGCCGCAAAGCCTGAAGCATGACAGGGTTGAGAGAATGAGCCTGCTCGCACACACTGTGCGCCTGAATCCAGCGTAGCGTAACGCACAGGCTCCGTCGGCATACTGCCCGTTTCGGGGCATTGCACCCGATCTCTCATTGGCATATCCGGGGTAGAGTTCTCCGGCTGTTCTGTCACAGTGTGGACCACGAAAGCCCGCACGCAATCTTCCGCGGAATCCTCTGAATTGCAACGGATGCATGAAACTCAAAGCCACACGTAAACTTGCTCGGCGTCTTGCACGTCTATCCATACCAAGCGGTTCCCATTTTTGGCACAGAATCGAGAGGTTGCTGCACGCCAACAGCCTGGACGAGGAATCCAACGGACATTTCTATCCGCACGGGGAGATGCATGAAGCGCCCTTCGGATCTCATTCTGCTTCGCTGCATCCCGCTGGTCCTTCTCTTGCAGCTCATTGCTTTTGCGCATACTCAGCAATCTCCGAAGCCAGCAAACTTGTCCAGCGTGAGCGGGGTCAGTATCCGCGGCACACTTGCCACCGGCAAAACCCCTCTTCCCGGTGTGGCGGTACTGGCCACGAACACGAGCACAGGCAAGCGTTACGCCACCGTCTCGGATATCCGTGGCGACTGGTCGATGCGCATTCCGATCGACGGTCGTTATATCCTGAGCGCCTCGTTGACCGGCTTTGCATCCGAGACGCAGAGAGTGTGGCTGCATCCCGGCGTAGAAGAAACAACGCTCCGCCTGACCCTTACGCTTGCATCCCGCGCGGCACAGAAAGGCACCTCTGACCGCGTAGCGCGGTTCACTCAGCGCCGTGGGACAAACGCTGCCGTGATCGGCATCTTCAACGCTCTCAACGCAGAATCCGCAACCGGCGACTCTGCGCTCGCTGGCGTAGCCCTGCCGTCAGCCGCCCAGTCAGAGTCTGCCTCGGCAGACTCCGTCGCCATCAACGGACAGACCGGCTCCGTCGATCCTTTTGCGGGCATGAACCTTAGCGAAATCCGTGACGCCATCCGCGATCTACGCGCACAAAATGGGGGGCCGGGCGGACGCGGCAGGCGTGGCTTCGGCGGCAACTTCGGCGGCGGGGGTCTGCTCAATTTCCGTAAATTTCGCCCGGACCAGCCTCACGGAGCTGTCTTCTGGACCGGAAGCAACTCCACCCTGAACGCTCTGCCGTTCACTTTGAACGGGCAGCAGGAAAACCAGCCTGCATACGGCTCCAACCGCTTTGGCGTGACTCTGATCGGCGAGCCGTTTCTGCCCGGGCTCACCCATCCCTCCGGCAAAGACACCGTCTTCCTCACGGTCTCTGGCCAGCGGAGCTCCACTCCTTACAACGCATACGGCACTGTACCCACCGCTGCGCAGCGCGGCAACTGTTCGGCACCCGGCTCAGCTTCCTCAACGCCCGTGTGTAAGCTGCTCGCCTACTATCCTCAGCCCAACCTCGACGCAGGCAGCAATACACAAAACTACAACTACTTCCTCGCTTCCACTGCACAGAACAACTCTACCCAGCTTGGCTTCCGTTACAACCGAACGCTCGGCGGCCCATCCTCACCGGCTGGCATACCTGCACCGCTAGCGGCTCTGCTGGCCGCCCGCAGCAGCCAGTCAGGAGGCCTGCGTCACAGTATTTTTTTCAACTTCAACTGGAGCCACACCGCCGCCGACCTACTCAATCTCTTCCCTGGCCTTGGCGGCCAGCAAAGCACCGATCAGTACTCGTTCACTGGCGGTTACTCCCTGGGCTACCATCACCTAAACAACACCGTGAGCTTCGGCTGGAATCGCTCCAATCTGCAAACTACCAACTTCTTTACCAACCGCTCCGATGCCGCCAGCGCCATCGGAATTCTGGGGCCAAACAATGCTCCGCTGAACTCGTACTCGCTCAACTGGGGTGTGCCCAGCGTCATCGTCACCGGATTCACCGCGCTGACCGAGCAGCAACCCGCTCTCCATCTTCAGCAGGTCGTCTCTCTTACCGACACGCTCAGCATTATCCGCGGTAGCCACAATATCCGCGCTGGCGGGGATATTCGTCACGTCTATCTTGATGTCCTCGGCAGCTCCAACGCCACCGGAACGCTCTACTTCACCGGACTCTTCACCGGAGACGCGCTCACCGATCTGCTCAGCGGTGAGGCCCAGGAATCGTCCATCAAATCCGTGCCCGCCAAAAGCTATCTCCGTCAGGATGCCTGGGATTTTTTTGCACAGGACGACTATCGCGCCACGGCATCGCTCACACTGAACTACGGTCTCCGTTACGAATACTTCTCGCCTTACACGGAGCTTCACAATCACCTTGCCGCCATCACCGGCAACTCTGATTTCTCCATCGTCAGCCCCGTTTATCCCGGCTGCGTTGGTTCCTTCTGCGCTGGTCTGCCCGCGAGTCTTGTTGATCCCTTCCGCGTCGGCGTTGCGCCGCGCGTCGGCATTGCCCAGCGCCTGCCTCATGCGTTTGTCTTGCGCCTTGGCTACGGCATCAACTTTGCCAATGGCCAATACGCCAGCTTTGCTACCAATCTCGCCCACCAGCCGCCCTACGCCAACGTGCAAACCAACGAAGCGACGCGCTCCGCGCCCATTCCGCTCGCGCATCCGTTCGACACGCCTGCATCCGCTCAACCGGCCAACTATTCCCTCGACCTCCACTACCATCTACCCTACGTCCAGGCATGGAATCTGGACATCCAGAAGACTCTTCCCTGGGCGCTGCTGCTGAACATCGGCTACAACGGATCGAAAGGCACACACCTGGACATCACCAGCGCTCCGCGCCCCACCCTTCAGACCAACACCTACAATCTGCCCGATGTCCTCTTCAACTATGAGCAGTCCGCAGCGTTCTCCAGCTTCAACGCCGGCACCATCCGCGTCCGTCGCCGCCTTGAACACGGCGTCTCTCTCGGTGCGTACTACCAGTACTCCCACTCTATTGACAACGCCGGTTCCATCGGTGGCAGCTCCACTGTGGTCGCACAAAACTGGCAGAATCTTCTTGCCGAAGAAGGCAACTCCTCGTTCGACATTCGCCATCGAGTCAGCGGAAACTATCTTTTTGAACTTCCGTTCGGTCCTGACAAATATTTTCTGAACTCCGGCAGCGCGCTCTCACGGGCTTTCGAAGGATGGTCCATCTCGGGCAGCTTCATCTTTGCCACCGGAACGCCGCTCACTCCCGACTACGGCTCAGCCATCATCGACGTTGCACGCGCCACTGCGGGAACTCTTCGCCCTGACCGCGTTCCGGGCATCTCCATCACGGCTGGCGCAGGCAGTCAATCCCGCTGGTTCAATCCCTTCGCCTACATCGCGCCATCCGGTCCCTATGGCAATGCATCGCGCAACTCCATCCCTGGGCCAGGAACGATCTCCAACAACATGTCCCTGTCCAAAACCGCGCAGCTTGGTGACACGCGCAGCCTAGAGCTGCGCGCCACGGCCAGCAATGTTTTCAACACCGTCCAGTTCTCCGGTGTCGATACCAATCTCATCTCGCCCACCGTTGGTCAGGTTACATCCACTGCCACGATGCGTCAGTTCAACTTTCTCGCGCGTCTTCGCTTCTGATCCCACGAGCTGATCCATGCCATCTCTTTGTCCATCGCCGTTCCCTCATCGCCCTGCCAGCCGCACTGCCGTGCGTCTTGCCTGCATCTTTGTTGCACTGTTTTTTGACGTTGTCATCTTCGCACAGTCCCAGTCTCCGGCTTCATCTATTGCAATTCCGACAGCATCATCGTTGGCCAACAGCACGCTCACACTCCATGCTGAATCCGACACCGTACTTGTGAACGCGGTCGTGCGCGACGCCCGCACCGGCGCACTTGTCACTGGCCTCACTGCTCAGGACTTCACGATACTCGAAGACGGCAAACGTCAGAGCATCGTCAGCTTCGACTATGAGAGGATGGATCGCGCCCAGCCCCTGAACGAATCCACGATCTCCGGCCTTGCCGCTGCCGTCCGCGGCAATGCTGCTTCCGTCGTCGCTGCGCCTCAGCAGCTTCATGATCATCGACTGATTGTGCTCTTCTTCGATCTGACCTCCATGCAGCCGGAGGATGTGGAGCGCGCCGTCAGCTCGGCGCGCAATTTTATTTCGCATCAGATGCAGCCCGCAGACCTCGTCGCTCTTGCCTCACTCGACACCTCGCTCAGCGTCGATCAGGACTTCACCACAGACAAAACTATTCTGCTCGCCAAACTCAGCCGCTACAACGACACTACAGGCGATGCCTTTGCCCAAGGCGCGAACGCCGATACCAACCAGGTCGAAGACGCTACCGGCTACACCCCCGACGAAGAAGAGTACAACGACATTAATACTGACCGAGAACTGTTCGCCATTCGCTCAATCTCCCGCTCGCTGGAACGCATCGACCAGCACAAATCCATGCTCTACTTCTCTGGCGGACTGCAGCGCGACGGCATTGAAAATCAGGCCTCGCTCCGCGCAGCTATCAACGCCGCTGTCCGCGCTAACCTCGCCGTCTACAGCATCGATACACGCGGACTTCAGGCCATCTCTCCGCTCGGCGACGCCTCTACCGGCAGCCTGCGCGGCAACGGGGCTTTCTCCGGCATGGCGCTGCAGAACAACTTCAACTCCAATTTCGACACACAGGAGACGCTCACCACCCTCGCCGCCGACACGGGAGGCAAGGCATTCCTCAACTCCAACGATTTCTCTCCCGCATTCACGCAGGTGCAACAGGATACCTCAGCCTATTACGTCCTCGGGTATCACTCGACAAACCCGAATCGCGATGGCCGCTACCGTCACATCACCGTTCGAGTTCGCCGCTCCGGTCTGCGCCTTGATTATCGGCACGGCTACTACGCGCCAGCCGATTTTCGCCACTCCAACCGCGACGATCGCGAGCGCCAGTTGAACGAACAGCTCGCCAGCGATCTGCCCGCCACCGATCTGCCGGTCTATCTCGACGCCTACGATTTTCAGCTCGCAGACAACCGCTTTGCCGTGCCGGTTTCGATCCTCATCCCCGGCTCAGAGATACCCTTCAAACCAAGCGCGAGCCGCGAAAAAGCCGCTCTCGACATCCTCGGCGAAGTGCTCGACTCCAATCATCACTCCATCGGCCAGGTCCGTCAGACTGTCAGACTCGCTCTCGACAGTCGTCAGCATCTGATGCAGAAAAACATTGAATACACCACTCGCTTTTTCCTGCCGTCGGGCAACTACACTCTCAAGTTCGTTGTGCGTGAAAATATCACCGGTCGCATGGGTTCCTTTGAGGCAACAATCCACCTGACTGATGGTAAGAAGCAGCCGATTCGCCTCAGCGCCGTGGTCCTTGCCTCCGCGCTCACTCCAGCCACCGGAAAGCCTGGCAAATCAAACGCAGAATCTGATCCGCTGCTGACCTCTGCCGGTCGGTACGTGCCTAATCTCACCCACGTCTTTCGCCGCGATCAGCACCTTCATCTGCTTTGTGAACTTTACTCGCCCGGTCATCTTCCCAGCGCAGCCGCCAGCACCAGAGCTTCTCGCAACGCAGTCCATGTCATGGCCAGTCTTGAGCTGATCTCCGGCACCGCCATTGCCTACCAGACTCCAGTCTTCATCGCCGACTCGACCAATGTAGCCGGTCGTGACGCCGTCGTCATACAGCTCGAACTGCCACTGGCCACGCTCGCTCCCGGCGAATATGTCGGTCAACTGAACGTCATCGATGATGCAGCAGGGAGCTTCGCTTTTCCGCGCTTCGCCATCCTGATTCGCGACTCGCCGCAAAGCGCGCCTCCGCGTTCTGCTTCGGCTCCGTGAGCATCCTGCTCAACTCTCTGTATACGAGACATCACACGCCAATGCAGTCGCAGGCAGTGCCATATGCCGTTTATCGAGCCTGCTCTGGAGTAACCCGCAGGTTGTAAAATTGCACGTGGTTCCAGCCACTGCCGATGCCAAACATGCCATGCGCATGGGAAGAGTCGCGGACGGAGGCAAGCGATCTTCCATCGCATGTGGCTGTAATCGATCTTCCGCGCGTTGACAGCGTCAGATGGTGCCATGCCGCCGCATTGAGGATGAGCGAACCACTGGCCAGTGTAAGCGTGGGAGATTTGTAGGTAGCGCTCAGCAACTCCCAGCGACCGCTGGGAGTGATGCGCAGAATGTATCCGCTGGGGAATTCGGCTTTTTGATCCTGAAAGACATCAGCCGAGTCAATGCGAGCCATCAGCATGGCAGGAGCAGCGCTGCTCATGCGCACATCTGCGGCGACAGCATAGTCCTGTGACGCAGCATCTCCGGCGATAGTGAACGGATCTGGCAGCGGCCCCCACGGGACAGGTGCCTGCGTGATGACCTGCTCCAGGCAGATGCCCCTGCGAGCAAGACATGGAGTCGCTTCAAAAGCTCCATCCTGGTCGGCGAGGTATCTGGCTGCGCGATGCAGCGGAGTGTGTTCGAAGTCGTCCGTGTAAGGGATGGGAAATTTTGCCGGCGATGATCGGCCTCGTTATTTCTGATCCAAGTTGGATGTTAGTCTTCGGCCAGAACCGAGCCTTATAGGGCGGAGGATTGGCAGATGAAGAAGAAGCGTTTCAGTGTGGAGCAGATTGTAGGGGTGTTGAAGCAGGCGCAGGTGGGAGTTCCAGTGGCCGAGGTCATTCGGAA